>JANQRZ010000011.1 GCA_028284265.1 Rhodothermales bacterium | reverse complement strand
CGACGTGCGGGGCCGTGAGGTGGCGCACCTCGTCGATGCTGCGATGGAGGCGGGGCAGCACAGCGTGACGTTCGACGCGGGCAGCCTGCCGAGCGGCGTCTACATCTATCGCCTCGTCGGTGGAACCCAAGTCGAGACCGGTCGCATGACCCTTGTACGCTAAGTCCAACCATAGCGCCGAGGTTCAAGGAGGAGGCACCTTCTTGGGCCCCGGCACGGCTCGGCTCCTCCACTAGAGACCATTCGCTACCCCACCTCATGTTCCTATCCCTCCGCTATCACATCCTGTGTGGTGTGGCCGTCTTGGCTCTTGCCAGCTTCGGCGTTTCTTCTGCTTCTGCCCAATATGTGCTGGACCAATTGCAGGCTCCCAGCCAGCAGGCGTTTGGCTATTTTGGATGGGCGACGGCTGGCGTTCCCGACACGGACGATGACGGACGTGGCGACTTCTTGGTAGGGGGCTTCGGCCAAAGCCCGGTAGACACTCTCGCCGACGCCGGGCGTGCGTATCTCTTCAGCGGAGCCGATGGGTCCGTTCGCTTCGAGTTGGTCTCACCCAATGAGCAGAACAATGGACTCTTCGGTGCGTCGCTCGCCGGGGTGCCGGATACCGACGGCGATGGACGCGGCGACTTGCTGGTAGGAGCTTACACCGAGAGCACGGGAGCAAGCCCTATCCGTGCGGGCCGGACCTATCTCTTTAGTGGCGATGATGGATCACTGCTCCACACGCTGGTCTCGCCCAACGAAGAGGCCTTTGGCTTTTTCGGCGAGTCGGTGGCGGGGGTGCCCGATGTGAACGGAGACAGCCTCGGCGATTTGCTCATCGGGGCCTACGTAGAGGACCCGGATACCAGTCCGGATGAGGCAGGCCGTGCCTACGTCTTCAGTGGAGCGGATGGCTCGCTGCTTTTTGAGTTGGCTTCGCCCAACGAAGAAGAGGACGGTTTCTTCGGCTATGCAGTAGCCGGGGCGCCGGACACGAACGGCGACGGTTTCGGCGATCTGCTGGTCGGAGCCGAGCGCGAGGATCCCGGTGCCAGCCCTATGGATGCGGGGCGGGCGTATCTGTTCAGTGGGGCCGATGGGTCGCTGCTCCACACGCTGGTCTCGCCCAGCGAGGAAGCGCTCGGCTACTTCGGTTCGTCGGTAGCGGGTGTGCCGGATGCCAACGGCGACGGTTTCGGCGATCTGCTGATCGGGACGGAGAGCGAAGCACCGGGGGGCAGTCCCACCGATGCCGGTCGGGCGTACCTGTTCAGCGGGTTCGACGGTACGCTGCTTCACACGTTGACCTCGCCCAACGAAGAATCGCCGGGCTACTTCGGGTGGTCTGTCTCTGGCATACCAGACGCCGACGGGGATGGCTTGGGCGACCTGCTCGTCGGGGCCGTGTGGGAAGACCCCAGCACCAGCCCGTCGCGCGCGGGCCGGACCTATCTGTTCTCGGGTAACACGGGGGCGCTACTCTCCATCTATACGTCGCCCAACGAGGAGGTCGATGGCTTCTTTGGTTACACCGTATCTGGTGTGTCGGATGTCGATGGAGACAGCCTTGGCGATGTGCTTGCCGGAGCCTACTTCGAGGACCCTACTGGGAGTCCCGAGGACGCGGGGCGCGCCTATCTCTTCAAAGGCGGGCCCTTGCCGACAACAGTAGCCGTAACTGCCGAACCCCAAGACTCGGTCATCGTCATAGGCTCGGAGGGCGGCAGCTTTACGTTCGAGGTCACCTTGGACAACACGACGAGCGAGCGGCAGGTGATCGACGCGTGGGCGGTGGCGCTGTTGCCCAGCGGAAGCGAGTTCGGCCCTGTCATTGGACCGACGCGGGTGAAGGTCCCCGGCGGTGTCACCATCGGTCCGGTGACGTTACAGCAGTCCGTGCCGGGAGCGGCTCCGCCCGGCGATTACACGCTCATCGTGCGAACTGGCCAGTTCCCGTTGGCAGCAGATGCCGACAGCATCGCTGTCCAGAAGCAGGGGGCCGCGCCGCGTGGGACACGTCAACATAGCCCGGACCTGTGGCGCACGGTCGAGGTCACAAACGGCACGCCTGTCTTGGCCGAAGAGACCGTGTCGCCCTCGGCAGAGCATGTGGTGGTCGGTGGGGAGGCACCTGCGATACAAGCCTATCCCAACCCTTTCCGGGATCAGTCGGTGATGCGTTTCTTCGTAACCGAGCGAGGTCCGGTGCGGCTGGTCGTCTACGATGTCACAGGCCGCGAAGTCGCCGTGCTTGTAGACGAGGTACTAGAAGTGGGTATGCACGAAGGGTTCTTCGTAGCCGATGGCTTGGCGAACGGCGTCTACGTGTACCGTCTCACAGCATCAACCCGCGTGCAAACCGGTCGGGTGACGTTAGTGCGATAGCGGGAGGGGCGTCCCCTTTTTATTCTGGCTGCCGAGTGTGGGACAGGTGTAAGGGCTTGGCCTTACAAACCTTCAGGTTGGTCAGGAAGCTCCGATAGTTGAGGAAGCGCGCCTGACCTCTCTGTTTCGGTGTAGTCGAGGGGCTGTACGTCTTTCTGCAATCTCATCCACACACCATGTTCAGACCCGTACCCACCGCTGCTGATCGATTGGACCTGCGGTGCCCTCCGCTGCCGGATACCATGATGGCTGCGCTCTCGCTCTCACGCAACGCTGAGAACATCACAATCTCGAACGTCGCTGACCTCCTGAAGACCGATCCTTTTGTCGTCGCGCAACTGCTCAAGACGGTCAACTCGACGTTCTACGGTTTGCCTCGCACGGTGGTCAGTATCGAGAAGGCGATAGTGATGCTCGGGCCAGCCCATGTGCTGAGCCTGATCATCGCCACCAGCATGCGCGAGCTGAAATCGGTGCTTAGTGGACCCGCGGAGGCAAGCTTCAACCGGCTCATCTTGCATAGCGTGGCGACGGCTCATCTCTCGCGTTTTCTGATCGAGGAACTGCCTAGGCAATTCGGCATCTCGGCAGAACCGGAGATGAAAGGCGTTGGGTTTACCGCAGGGCTGCTCCACGATTTCGGCAAGATCATTCTCGTCTACAACCACGCCGAGGCAGCACTAAAGCTCTACGAGGAGTATGGTCAGACGCAGAACCTAGACGCTGCGTTAGTCCAAGCTCGGGAGCGCGCACTCTTCGGACTCGATCATACCGATGCTGGACGGCAGGCTGCCAGCAAGCTGAGGTTTCCCTCCGTGCTCGTCGAGGCGATCCTGATGCATCACTGTCCGCAAGATGTGGAGGGCGACCGGTCAGTAAAGCAGGTCGTGGCAGCGACGACGTTGGCAGATCTGGTGGCGCGCGTGCTGGGCTACTCGTTCACGTCGCCGCTGACGCGGGAGGCGTCGCTAGACGACCCGGCGTGGCACCAGTATTTGAACTACGCACCGTGCGCAGTCTCCAGTGTCGATGAGCTAGTGGAGATGGTGTTCGCTGAGGGCGAGAACTTGGCCCTTGCCGTCAAGGCGTTCTAGCTTTTCAGGGAACGTCCTGTGATGGCTCCGTCGCCATCAGGATGCGAAGCCCAGCCGCACGCGCGGCCCCGGCGACCGCCGCGAACTGGCCGACCGTCGCCGCCTCGTCGGCGCGCAGGATGAGGGCCTCGCTATCGGCACTGGCGGACTGAAGTGCAGCGGCGAGGTCGCCCTCCGGCGTCACTTCACCGCCGACATAGAACAGGCCGTCCTCGGTGATCGTCACCGTGACCGAGCGGTCCTCGGTCGGCGCTCCGGCCTCGACGCGGGGAAGGGTGACTTGGATGCCGTACTGCGTGACGAACGAACTCGTCAGCAGGAAGAAGATCAGCAGCAGGAGGACGATGTCCGTCAGTCCAGCGAGGCTGAAGACGGAGAGCGGCTTCCGGCCCGAAGCGAAGTCGAGAGGCATTGGTTTAGACGCTGTGCTTACGCCATCACCCGCGAGCGCTCACGCACATCCGCCGGGGTCTGGAGGAGGTCGATGAACTCCGTCGCCACGCGCTCCATCTCGTTGACTGACCGATTGATCCGGTTCAGCAGGAAGTTGTACGCGAACAGCGCGAGGATGCCGACAGCGAGTCCGGCAGCCGTTGTGACGAGCGCCTCCCAGATGCCGCTGGCGAGGACACTTGGGTTGACGTTGCCCTCCAGCGCCTGAATCTGCTGGAACGCCGAGATCATGCCGAGGACCGTCCCGAGGAAGCCGAGCAGCGGCGCAATCGATGCGGCGGAGGCGAGGAGGTCGGTGCGCTTTTCGAGTTCGTAGGTCTCGTGCTTCCCAGCGGCCTGCACAGCCTCGCGGATTTCGCCGATGGGGCGTCCCAATCGTTCGAGACCCCGCTGGAGGATGCGGGCAATCGGCGTTTCATGCGCCTTGCAGTAGCCGACGGCTCCGCCCACATCGCCGGAGCGGACGTAGTCGGCGACGGTCTCCATGAACCGGTGCGGATCGCTGTGCGCACGGCGCAGTACGAGCCAGCGCTCGACAAACAGGTAGACTGTGAGAAGAGAGAGGAGGGCAATGGGGATCATCACCCAGCCGCCCTTGAGGAGAATGTCGAGGAGAGAGAGCGTCGTCTCCTGCGGGGCGAGCGCGAGCGTGTCGGCGGCTGGCGCGAGGTCTTGCATCAGAGCGAGGGGCATGGGCGGGAACGTTAGAACCGGAGAATCCAGCTATCAGACGGGACGTCGTCGGGGAGGTCGCTGCGGCGGGCCTCGGCCTCGGCGATAGTGTCGAACTGGCCGAGGCTCACCCGGTAACGGGTTCGGCCTGCCGCTTCTTGTGAGACCACGCCTGCTCGGAAGCCCTGCTCCCGGTAACGCTCGACCCGGCGCTCCGCGGCAGCTTGGTTCAACTCGGAGCCGACGACCCATGTAAAGCCGCCGTCCGCTGGATCGACGGCTGCACTGCTGCGAAGCGGATCGGCGGAGGGTGGTTCGACGACCGGCTCATCCGTGAGCGCCGCGGCTGATGTATCAACGGGTGGTGGGGTTGCCGCGACAGTGTCGGCGACGGGCGGGACTTCAGTGACAGGCGGTGGCGCAGGGTCTTGGTTGCGTACCCAGAACAGGAACGCCACCGCGAGGAGGGTGCCCACGACGAGGCCCGCGATCAGCGGACCTCGGTTGGGGCGCTTGTCTGCCGACTCTCGATCTCTCGATCCCAATGCAGCGGTAGCCACCGGAGCCGCCGCAGTTAGTTCAGGGTCTTCTGCGAACTCCGGTTCTAGGTTTTCGACCGCCGCGGCGACCATAGGAACTGCGTCTTCTTCGTCTTCAGGCTCGACGACGGCGTACTCGGCCTCTTCAATCGGTTCCTCGGGCATCGCACCGAGCGGATGCGTCTCTGTCTCTGAGGCGTCGCCTCGGTCTTTCCACGTACCGGCTAGCAACTCATCGAGGCTGCCTGACTCATCGTCGAACGCTTCGTCCCCCAATTCATCTTCATCATCTGTATCTAGGTCGGACAGATCATTAAAGGTGATCCCCTCCTCCGATTCGACTTCTTCCTCTACATCCAGCGAATCCTCGTCGACATCGTGCTCCTTTTCGTCTGGCAGTTCGGCCTCAACCTCGAGTGTTTCGTCTTCCTCGATAGCAGCAGGCTCTTCGGTTTCAGGAGCCGGTTCGGCTTCTTCCGGGTCAACGTCCGACAGTGGTTCGGGCGCGACGACGTCATCGAGCAGCGGTGATTCGTCCACCGCTGGATCGTCTAGCACAGGCTCCTCCGGCGTCTCGGGCGGAGCCTGTGGTTCAGTTTCAACTGAGACCTCAGCCTCGCTGGCCGCATCGTCGGCTTCCTCCGGTGGGACGAGGTCGTCTGCAGGTTCATCGTCGACGAGTGAGGGCAGCGGCTGGAAGCCAACGGGCGACGTATCGGCTTTGTCGGTGGGTGCCGAGCGAGAGGAGGTAGGTGCAGCCTCGACGGGGGCAAGTCCGGCATAGCGATGGTTCACGGCCCGGACAAGGGCCTCTTCTGGCTCGAACGCGAGACGTGCGCCCGACCGGCGGAACACACCGAGGCCTGGCACTGCTGCCTCGCCCGTCGCTTCGATCTGCTCACGCAGCGTCGAGACGAGGTGGTGGAGAGTCTGCTGCGCCGCGTCCGGCGGGAGGTGCAGGGCGCGGGCCAACTGGGTGACGAGGGCGTCGGCCATAGCTCAGGCGGAAAAAGGTTCCGGTTCAGATTCAAACGTAACCGCATCCACGGGCGGGTGTAGCGTCCGCTGTCCATCCTCGTCCTCTACGACGCGGCTCGGCTCGTGCTCGACGGCGAAGCGACCGAGGCCGGGGATCGTGACATCGTGGTGGTTCATGAGTTGCTCGCGAACAGCAAGGCTGAACGCACGCAGTACGTCTTCTGAAACGGTGTCGAGCATTGTAGAGGAGAAGGGGGATGGCATAAGGAGAGGATACGAAAGGCAGCGCTCGGCTACCACCGGACGCGGAGGCCGCCGAGAAAGGCTGCCGATGGGCGCGGAAAGCCGGGCCACCGCTCGGCGCGACCAGCGAGGCGCTCAGCGCGCACGAGGAGGCCGATGTTGGAGGCGAACCAGTAGTGTCCCTCAGCGTCGACCGTCGCCCAGCCGTCGGCGTCCACGTCGGCGATCTCGGTCGCGCGACTGCTCTCGGCAGAGCCGGTGGCCTGAATGAGACCCTTGCCGTCGGCGAACGGGATAGCGAGCGAGAGGTGCCCGGTGAGAGGTGAGAAGTAGGGGATGTCACGGTCGCCGTCGGCTCCGCTGGTCAGGGTGCCGGAGCGGACCTCGGCCCCGGCGGTGAGGCGCAGGCCGCTCGGCGCGTAGAGCGTGACCGACCCGCCGCCGCGCAGCACTCTTGCCTCACCATAGCGGGCGACGTAGAGGCCGTTCTCGGTTCCGGCGGTTTCACGCTCGAAGTACAGGGCGACCGGGCTGAGCCGCAGGCCGCCGTAGGCGGTGAATCGGACGCTCCGGTTCTGAACCTCCAGTCCTCCTTCGCTGTCGATCAGGTGGAGGTCGGGCGCGACGAACGGTTCCGCCTCAGCGTAGGGATTCTCGCGGTACAGCCCGGCGAGACCGCGTCGCTCGACATGCGGATCGGTGCGGAGGAAGAAACGTGTGGTGGGGGAGAGCGGGGTCTCGAAGCGGACCACCGGCCCGACGTTCGTGCTCGACCCGCCGCCGTTCATCGCACTCGCGTCGTAGCCGAGGAGTCGGACACCGAGGTCAAGCTGGCCGCGCCCCACGTCGAGGCGGAGCGTGCCGCCCGCGCTGTACGAGGTCAGGCTCTCGCCCAGCCCTTCATCACCGAGGCCGCTGACCGCTCCGTCGGCATCGAACTGGAAGCGGGTGGTCTGAACGCCACCGCTCGCGCCGAGCCACGTCTCCGAGAAATCGGTGGCCGTCGCCGTATTCGAGATGAAGCGCTCGATGTCGAGGGTGGTCTCGGTCGAGCCGAAGCGTAAGGCGGCGTCAAACGCGGCACGCCTCGGTGCGCTCGACGCAACGAACACACCGCCGTCGAGCGTTCGTCCGCTCCACCGAGGTTGAAAGGCTGGATCAGCTAACGGCCCTGTATCGAGAAAGGTGTAGTCCCGATACGTGCCGCCAACATCGAACCCGAAGCGAGTCGAACCGGAGGAGGTATAAGCGACCCGCCCATCGAAGACATCGGACTCGGCATCGAAATCATCCGGCCCATCAGAGAAGCCAGCGTAGGCTGCGTCGATTCCGAAGCCACCCCGGCTGAGGGTGAATCGTCCGAGCCGACTCGAATAGCGACCAAAGCCCGCGTCGATGCGTCCGGTGAGTGGGTTGAGGGTGGCGACCTCCGGCGGCGGTGGAGCCACGAGCGGATCGGCGGGGAGTCCGTCGAGGTCTTGCCGGTAGGGGGCAACAAACGTCCGCCGGTTGGCGGGCACGACGTAGGTGCGCGGCGGCGGGGCAAATCCTCGGAGCGGCTGGCGCTCCAGATTCGGTAGGGAAATCTGTAGGTCGCCCCTGATCTCGAAGGCGCGCGGCGTGAGGTCGGGCAGGCGCTCCGGTTCGGGTTGGGCGAGCGCGGGGGCAGAGAAGAGAAAGAGGAGAAGGGAAAGAGGGAAGAGAGAGCGGCCTGAAGACGTTCCCAATCCTCGCTGCTTTCTTTTCTGTCTTGTCTCTCTCATCTCTCTTTTCTCTTGAATCATCGTTCGCGCTCGGCAACGGTGGCGGCGGGGGTGTCGGCGTAGGCATCGAGGATGACTTGGTAGGTCTCGTCAGCCCGGCCCGGTTCGTCGAGTTGGCGGAAGGCGCGGGCGAGGATGAGGAGCGCGTCGGCCACTTGATCGGGATAGCCCGCGAAGCGCTCATCAATGCCGAGGCGTTCAAACCGAGTGAGGACGCCCTGCGCGTCGCCCTGAGTGAGGAGCGTTTCGCCTAGCCGGACGAGCGCCTCGGCTCCGACCTCATCCTCGTTGTCCGTGGCGAGGCGTTCGTAGCCCCGGATGGCATCGTCGCTACGGCCCTGCGCCTCAGCGGCTTGGGCGAGTCCGAACCGGGCACGGTCGCCGAGTGCGCCGCTCACCGAGGCGGCGACGGCATCGAATAGTGCTTCGGCGTCTCTGGCTCGACCCAGCCCGAGGAGGGCATCGGCCTCGCCGAGTCGGGCTTCAGCCCCGGCCTCGACGGTGGCGGCTTCGGCACTGAGCGAGCGATAGAGTGTGAGCGCGTCATTCCAGCGTTCGGCATCGAGGTAGATCGCGCCGAGACGGGCAGCGGCTTCGGGCTGCACGTTGGCGTTCGGGAAGCGCTCAACCACGCGGCGGAAGTATGGCTCGGCCCTATCTGGTTCGCCGAGGTCGGCATGGGCGCGACCTAGGTACAGATTGGCGGCGGCGCGAAGCTCTTCGTCGCGGGCGGAGCGGAGGAAGTCGTCGAAGGCGTCGATGGCGACCCGGAGGTTGCCGCTCTGGAACGCACCCTCGGCCTGTCGGAAGCGAAGCTCGTCGAGCACACCCGCATCGGGGTTCTGGTCGGCGTACTGGCGGACGACCTCATCGAGGCGGTGGTCCTCGCCCTGCGCGGTGAGCGCGTACTGCACGCCCGAGAGGGCGTCCACGACGAACGGGCTATTCGGGTAGCGGTCGAGCACGGCGCGGTAGGCCGCTGTCGCCTCGCGGAGCCGACCCTGATTGTAGAGCGCGTCACCGATGCTGTACTGCGCCTTCGGTGCAATCGGCGAGCCGGGGTGCTCGTCGATCACCCGCTGGTAACTCGCAATGGCCACGGGGTAGTTCTCGGACCGAAAGGCGAGCGCGCCCTTCGCGTAGTGCGCCTGCGCCCGGAGTGCCGACTCGGGGTGGTCGGTCAGCAAGCGGTCGTAGGTCGTCAGCGCTTCAGCGGAGCGACCGGCATTCGCATAGGCCTGCCCGATTTGGAACAGGGCATAGTCCGCGCCACCGACTCCGGCTCCCTCGATCTGCCGGTAGACGGCGACCGCATCATCGAAGCGCTTGAGGGCGAAGTAGGCGTCGGCGAGGCGGAGGCGGGCGTCGGTCGTGTAGGGGACGATCTCGCTGTCGGGGCGGTAGCTGGCGAGGAACCGCTCGAAGGCGGTGGCGGCGCGCTGGTAGTCGCCGCGCTTGAAGACGGTCCAGGCGAGGGCGTAGCGAGCCGCGTCCTGCTGGCGGTGGTCGGGGAACTGGCTCAGGAAATCGGTAAAGAGTGCCTCGGCGCGGTCGAGGGCAGCGGGGTTGCCGCGCTGCCCTTCTTGGAACGACGCCTCGGCGGCCCAGAACAGCGCCTCGCCTGCACGCCGTCCGCGCGGCTCGCGGCGGTAGATGCCCTGAAGCTGCCGCGCCGCCTCGGCATAGTCGCCGGACTGGTAGAGGTTATAGCCCTGTTGAAAGGCCACCTCGCCTCGTAGCTCTGCCGACGCGGTGCCGAGCGCTTCAGCCCGCTCGTTGGCGCGCTCGGCCTTGCGATAGTCGCCGAGGGCGGCGTAGGTCTCGCCGAGCATTCGTGCCGCCTCACCCGCGAACGCCGACGTCGGGTAGCGATCCAAGAGGCGCTCGAAACTCTCGGCGGCCTCGTCCCAGCGGCGGACACCGTAGAGCAGGAACCCGCGCTCGAAAAGGGCCGCGTCGGCGAAGGGGCTGTCCGGTCGGCGAAGCTCGACAGCAGCGAGCCGCCGGGCTGACTCGTCGATCTGCCCGATGCGCTTGAGGGCGATGCCTTCGTAGTAGGTTGCCTCGGCGGCGAGGTCGTCAAAATCGTCACCCGAGGCGACGCGGACGGCGGCATAGCCATCGGCAGCGGCGGGCCAATCTTCGCGCTCCCACGCGATACGCGCCTGCCCGAATCGGGCACGTCGGCTGTACAGTCCGGCGTCCGTGACCTCGGCGAAGTAGGCGTCCGCGTCGTCCATCCGGTTCAGGCGAAGGGCGGCATCGCCGAGGAGGAAGAGGGCGCGGTCCCGTGTCGCGCCACCGAGATCGGGAAGGCGGCGCTCGCCTTCGGTCAGAACCCGGTCGTACTGCCCGGTGCGGAGGTACGACTCGGTGAGGGCGAGGCCGACGCGCCGGTCTTCGGGCGACCGGGCGTAGTCTCGGGCCAGCACGCCGAAGGCAGCAGCGGCCTCGGCGTAGTTGCCACGTTCGTACTCGGCGAACCCGGCGGTGTAGAGCGCGAGCGGGGCAGCGACAGTGCGCGGGTAGGTGTCGGCCACGCGGCGGAGCGTCGTCACGGCGGCGTCGGGTCGGTCCTGCCGAAGCGAGGTCTGGCCCATTAGCAGGAGCGCCCGCGCCGCATCCTCCGGCGGAGCCTCTTCCTCGACCGCCTCGCCAAGCGCGCTGAGGGCTTCGTCGTAGCGTCCGGTGGCGAAGTAGTATTCGCCGAGGGCGAGGCGGGCACGCGGGGCAAGCGGGTGGTTCGGATAGCGCGAGCGGAAGTCGATCAGCAAGCGCGCCGCTGTCTGGTCATCGCCTGCCGCGAGAGCGGCCTCGCCGCCGTAGAACAACGCATCGGGTGTGCGCGGGTCATTGGGATATGCCGAGCGGAACGAGGCAAAGGCACGCTCTGCCTCACCGAAGAGGCGGGCATCGAACAACGCATAGGCGTCGGCGAAGGCCGTCTCGGCGGTGGCAGGGTCGGGTTGGGCGAGGGTGGGCGCGGCGAGGAGCGCGAGGAACAGCGTGGCGGAGAGGAGGCGCATGCAGGCGGGATGAATAAATGCGGCGCGGCCTAAGATAACCGAGGAACGCAACGAGACGAACACTTCGCATACGGCCTCGGGCGAAACAAAAGCCCCGCTGCCTCACGTTGAATCCCTACGACTCCACGCTATCGGAGTTACTCCTCTTTCGCCCCATCTTTGACCCATCCTATCATGGCTGACGACAAGAACACTGGAACGCCTGCTGCCAAAGCCGAAACCAACGGCACGCCCAAGACGCCGCCCACCCTCGACACGAACTCCGCCACGGCCGCCGCTGGCCGCCCGGTCACGACCATGCCTAACTATGGCGACCCGACTGTGGACCGTCTCTCGCTCGAACCCGCTGACAGCGAAGACTGGGTGACGCGCACCAAGATGTGGGTCGAAGAGAACCCGGTTCTCGCGGTCGTCGGAGCCGTCGGCCTCGGGCTGCTCGTCGGGCGTGTGGCGATGGCCGCCGCTCCCCAGCCTGCGCCGAAGACGCTGACCGACAAGATCGAGCAGCGCGCCAAGCTCCTCGCCAAGCAAGGTCGCTACGCCGCCGACGATGCAGGCGATGCGATCTCCCAACAACTCGCCGTCGCCGCCGACGCACTCAGCGAGGCCGCCCACTCCGTCTCGAAGAATGCCCAGCACGGCTATGCCGAGGCGAAGGATTTCACCGAGACCATCGCCGACGCTATCGGCGAGGCCTTTTCGAAGAAAGCCAGCGACTGGATGAGCAAGCTGTCCTGACTTCTGATCTGCTTGAGTATCCCGCGGGGGCTAGCGCATGGGCGTTAGTCCCCGCGCTGTGTTTGATAGAGAGTCACCCTGAGCGAGGAGGGCGGTGCCCTGCCTTGTTCTTCACCGAAGAGGGACGGGGGCGGGGAAGCGGGCGCACCTATCTTTGGGGCTGCCTCCTAAACCTCTGACTCCATACCCATGAGCGTCCTCGTCGTCGGCACTGTTGCGTTCGACACCATCGAAACCCCCTTCGGCAAGGCCGAGCGCATCCTCGGCGGCTCGGGAACCTACATTGCGCTCGCCGCTCGCTACCTCGCCACGCCGGTCCGCGTCGTCGGCGTCGTCGGGCACGACTTCCCCGAAGCGCACGTCGATCTACTTCGCAAACGCGATATCGACACCGAAGGCTTGGAGCGTGACCCGGACGGCGAGACGTTTTTCTGGGCTGGGCGCTACCACTACGACCTCAACCGCCGCGACACTCTCGCCACGCACCTCAACGTCCTCGCCACGTTCGACCCGGTGATCCCCGAGGCGTACCGCGACAGCAAGATCGTCTGCCTCGGCAACCTCGACCCGACGGTGCAGGCGAAGGTCCTCGACCAGATCGCGTCGCCGGACCTCGTCGTGCTCGACACGATGAACTACTGGATCGAGCACACGCCGAAGGAACTGCGCCGCGTGCTCGACCGCGTGGACGTGCTCGTCATCAACGACTCTGAGGCCCGCGAGCTATCGGGTGAGCCGAACCTCGTCCGCGCTGCCGCCGTGATCCGCGATATGGGGCCGCAGACGCTCGTCATCAAAAAAGGCGAGCACGGCGCGCTCCTCTTCACGAATGACACGGTCTTCAGTGCGCCCGCCTTTCCGCTCGAAGACATCTATGACCCGACCGGCGCGGGCGATGCCTTCATGGGCGGCTTCGCCGGCCACCTCGCCCGGACGGACGCGAATGATCCCGAGGAGCTTCGCCGAGCGATTGTTCTCGGCAGCGCGCTCGCGTCGTTCGTCGTCGAGGCTTTCGGGACGGATCGGCTGCTTGACCTAGAGGCGAGCGATCTGGAAGTGCGCATCGCTGCGTTTCAGGACCTCTCGGTGATCCCCGACATGAGCCGCTCCCTTGCCATGCCGAGCGCCTGACGGGGACAGCGACTAGAACCTTTTCCAAAGTCGGCTGTCATGCGCTTCGACTGGGTTCGGCACAGGCTCTGCGAGGATTTCTTCAGGAGAGCCTGTGCCGGGGTATCGCGATAGAACTTTAGCGGAGGAGGGTCAGCCGCACTGCCTGAGCGCCCGAGGGGGTTGTCAAGTGAACGAGGTAGTTTCCTGCTGGAAGCCTCGTTGCGTCGAACCCGAGGCGGTGAACCCCGGCTTCGGCCGGTCCCTCGTGTAGCACCTCGACCTCGCGCCCAAGCACATCGAAGACGGCGAGGCGCAGCGCACCGCGCTCGGGCAGATGGAGACGCACCTCGGCCTGCCCGTCACTCGGGTTTGGATATACATCGAGCCGGAGAATAGTGGCATCAGGGATGTCTGCCTCAGTATTGGTTGCCCTGTTCAGAATGATGCGCCGCACCGAGCGAGGAGAGGCATCTGAGACATAGAGTGTGTCGCCAGTGACACTCGCCGCGATGCCGTTGGGGGCATTGAATTGAGCCCTGTTACCAGGGCCATCTGCTGATCCAGCCGTGCCGGTTCCAGCGAGGATGCGAACGGTGCCATCGGCGAGCGAGACCTCTTCGATGACATTGCGGCTGAAGCTTGTCGCGTACAGGTGGCCATTGGCATAGGCAATGAAGCCGGTCGTCGCGTTGGGCTGGCCGTCTAGGTCGGCGATCTCTGTGAGGTCGCCCGACTCAGCGACACGGAATATCTTGCCATCGTTGAAATTCGAGACGTAGAGGTGGCCCGAATCGTCCACTGCCATTCCGACCGGGCCGTTTAGTTCGGGTGGTATGCCGTCGTTGCTGAGAAACGGCGCGATGGAGCTGTCGCCTGTGGCAATCCCAACGGTGTCATTAACGTAGTTGGTGACGTAGACTACGCCGGTGGTTGGGTGAATCAGAACGCCGGAGAGGTTGCCAGAAGTAGCTGTCGCGTAGGTGGTGCGGGTGCCATCGGGTGCGATGCGCTCCAGAATAGCCTCACCGAAGTTGGCTACGTAGAGGTTGCCTTCGGTATCGAAAGCTAGGCCGTTCGAGTGGGTGAGGTTGTCGACATAGGTCGAGGTGGAGAAGTCGCTGAGGTCAACGCGTGTAGTCGTGCGGCCGGGCTGGGCGTCAAAGGCCCCCCACCGCGAACCATAGAGCGCGCCGTCGGGTCCGACGATGAGGGCGTCGTCAATGGCGGAGCCGGGAGGAACAATCGTATCGACGATGACGGGTTGCGCCCAAGCGGATGAAGCGAAAGGCAAGACGAGCGAGGCAAAGAGCAGCGTAACAAGGCGAGGCATAAGCGGGAGGAGGTGTATGTGGAAAGCACCGAACCTCCGCAGCCTAGAGTCGCGAAGCGACTCACTAACCTCTTCGGCAGGTCTCATAGACCTCGATGAGACCTATTGCCAGTTCTCTTTGGCGTGTTCGTGTTGAATCGAATTGGTCACCGCCGACGTAAATGCCGGGTCTTCAGGCAGGTGCGCAGCCTGACGTGCCGAGGTACGGTACGCCGACGGTGTCATTGCCGTTTTTTGCTTGAACACTCGGTTGAAGGATGCTTTGCTACTGAACCCTGATTCCAGTGCGATCCCGAGGACGGTCAGGTGATCCTGAGAAGGGTCTGCGAGGCGTCGCTTCACAGCCTCGACGCGATGGCCATTCACCACATCGTAGAAGTTTTCCGACAGGGCTTCTCGGAAGACTTGCGAAAGGGTGCGGTCGGAGATGCCAAGTTGATCGGCGAGGTCGGTGAGGCGAAGGTCGGGATTCAGATAAGGGTGTTCGTCTTCCATCAGCGCTTGTAAGCGTTCGGCATGGCGATGCACCTCTGGGCTGGTCTCGGTCGATGGCGATAGGGCAGCAGAGGCTGGGGGCAGTGTGAGGGGAGGGAGCAACCATTCGGGTGAGCGGAGGTGTAGGTAGCCCAGAACGTAGACCAGTCCGGCCAGTGTTAACGGGACGAGGTAATCCAACTCGAGCCAGTAATCGCCGGTGAAAAGCAAAAGCCCGACGTTGATCGCCATCATGCCGGTATACACCCAGAACACCAGCAACAGCCGCTGAAGCCCTTCGAGATGCACAGCCGTTGCCCCGGCGGCTTCTTGGCGGTAGCCCTGCGCGTATTCACGTACGAGAGCCGTGGTGATATAGGCA
Organism: Rhodothermales bacterium; assembly: GCA_028284265.1. Lineage (GTDB taxonomy): Bacteria > Bacteroidota > Rhodothermia > Rhodothermales > JANQRZ01 > JANQRZ01. The sequence goes on along the minus strand of JANQRZ010000011.1, from coordinate 140,512 downwards.
TAGGCCAGCGACTGTAAGAAGAGTAGCGAGAAGTAGAGCGCGAATATCCGGGTCGTCGCTGCTGGAACAGAGGCGATGGCTCGGCGGACCTCTTCAGGCGCAAACAGGGCCGAGGCGGTGCCAATCAAGACGAGCAGAACCGGGAGAAGGTGAAGCGCATCTTCTGGAGCCCAGCGAGAACGGCCGGGCAGGAAGAATCGGATGTAGCCATAAAAGAGCGGGCCTACGAGGTACCAGCACAGGTCGAGGCTCTGCCCCAGTACGGGCCACCGGCCATCAAACCCGCCGATCATCAGGCTATAGTCCACCAGCAGCAGAACGATGACGAGCACCAGTGCAGCTAGGGCGATCTGGGTGCGGCGTTCTCCGCGTGTCCGACGGATGAGCAAAACGAAGAGACCTGTGCCGTGTAAGGCTGCGGCAAGCAGAACGAAGGTCCACAAGTTGAAAGCGATCGGTTCCATAGAAGCGGAGGCAGCAAGGGAGACAAGAATACCGGTTCTTGAGAAGGGGAGACCACTAGGGTACCTCGAAATCCCTCTGGCACCTGACCCCACCTTGGCGGACGGTCGGTCAGTTAAAGCATAGCCCTGACGGCGGTATAGCCCTGCGGTATCTTCACGGTCACCTCGTTCAAGCTCCGCCATGCGCCTTGCCTCACTGCTCGTTGTTCTTGCCACGCTAGTCGGGGTGGGGTGTACTCGCCATGCATCGGTAGAGCCGGAAACGGGTGCTTTGACGGAGGTAGCGTATGTCGGCGATGAGGCGTGCGCGTCGTGCCACGAAGACCTCTACGCGAGCTACCACCGGACCGGCATGGGCCGGTCGGTCTCGCGCTTCGAGCGGGTGACGGCCCCGGAGAAGTTCGACGCCGAGGGACGAGGGACGGTCGTGTCGAATGAGGTTACGGGGTACTTCTATCAAGCCCTCGTCCGGGGCGATACCCTCTTTCAGCGCGAGTTCCGGCGCGACGGTCGGGGGCGCGTAACCTACGAGCGGGTCCACCGTGCCGCCTACGTCGTCGGCAGCGGGAACGCGACGCGGTCGTACCTCATGCATGAGAACGGGTTTGTCACGGAGATGCCGTTGACGTGGTACGTCGAGCGCGAACTGTGGGATATGAGTCCCGGCTACCGGGCGAGCAACAGCCGCTTCAGCCGCCCGGCCAACCTGGAATGTGTGACGTGCCACAACGGCAACCCGGACCTCACGCCGTTCACGCAGAACCACTACGCGGACCTCCCGCTCGGGATTACCTGTGAGCGGTGTCACGGGCCGGGCGAGGCGCACGTCGAAGGCTGGCTGGCGGGCATCGAGCCGGACGAAGTCGAGAACGTCGTCAACCCGGCGAAGCTGGAGCGGAGCCTCCAACTCGCCGTCTGCCAGCAGTGCCACCTTGAAGGCATCACCGTCTTTCAGCCCGGTGAGGACCCGACGACCTTCCGTCCCGGCAAAGCGCTTGTCGCCCATCGGAGTGTCTTCGCTCGCCTTGACAAGATTGAAGACCCCAACGATTTCGGGATCGCCTCGCACGGTCTCCGCCTCGCCCTCAGCGCGTGCTTTAAAGAGAGCGCGATGACCTGCACCACCTGCCACGACCCGCACCAACCCACTGCCGAGTTCGGCCCCGACGCCTTCAACGCGACGTGCCGAAGCTGCCACGACGGGGGGGAGGACCAAGCCGAGCCTGTATGCGAGCGGCCCGAGGTCGAGACCATCGCTGAGGCGATGACGGGCGACTGTGTAAGTTGCCACCTTCAGGTCGGCGGCACGTCCGACATCCCGCACGTCTCGTTCACCGATCACTGGATCCGCCGCGAGCTACCGCCTGCCCGAACGCCGGGCCTGATCGAGCGCGAGGAACAGCAGACCGAGCCGTTCACGCTCGTTAATCTACTTGATGGCGAGGCCGAGAAGACGCCCGCGGAGGCGGAAGTCGAAGCAGCCCTCGCCACATTCCATCTCTATGAAACGCAGCACCGCCTGCCTGCCTATTTGCCGGAGGTTGTTCGTGGCCTGCGCAGCGGTCTCGTCGCCGGAGTCGACGGTTCCGACGTTCGCGTGGCACTCGGTCGGGCGCTGATGGAATTGGACTCGCTCGGTGCGGCAGAGCGCGTGCTCGGCGAAGCCGTCGGAGCATACCCTGACGATGTGTGGGCGGCGTACTGGGTGGGCGTCACACGCAATCGGCAGGGCAGGCCCGAGGCCGCCCTCGAACCACTGCGTCGTGCGGTCGAGATGCAGCCGCTCCTTGTGGAAGCGCGCATCGCGTTCGCCGAGGCGCTTGATGCGACCGGGCAGACCGACGCGGCGATTGCCCAGCTCGAAGCGGCCATCGGGACCGACTCGCTGCACCACCCGGCAGCATGGAACAACCTCGGGTTCATCCACCTTCAGGCAGGCCGAACGGACGAAGCGGTCTCCGCTCTTGCGGGTGCTGTTCGTCTCGACCCACTGTTCGCCGAGGCGCGTGTGAACCTCGGTTCGGTGTACCTGCTGAAGGAGCGAATTGACGAGGCCATCGAGCAACTCGAAGTAGCGACGGAGGCGCGGCCCGACTACGCGCCCGCTTATGGCAACCTCGGCGTGGCCTACACCCAACTCGGCCGCACCGCCGACGCCCGCCGAATGTTCGAGCGCCTCCTCGTTCTGAACCCCAACGATCAGCGCGCCCGCGCCTACCTCGCCCAACTCGGCAGATGAGACGACCGCTTGCTCTCGCTTTTGCGATGCTCCTCTCGCTCACCGGGTGCGGTGGTGGGAGTAATGCAGATGGGTTGCGGCTCGATCTCGACAAGCGCGACCCGGAGCGACTGCTGCGTTTTTACCTCGGCTCCTATCTCGGCTCGGACGGAGGCGATGCGTTCGAGGCGGGGGTGCTGTCGGGCGAGGGCACGTATCGCTTGCACCCCGACAAGCTGGAAGCACGCTGGCGACCTGCGCTCGACAGTGCCAATGCGGATGGCGATGGCCGGATCGATTGGGACGAGTTCGTCGATTTCATTGACCGGACGTATGCCGACGCTCGCAATCTCCCGCCGATGCTCGACGCCTTTCGCAGCAGTGTGCCCTATGCCGAGAGCGATTCGGCGTGGTTCACGGTCGAGATCGACGGCGTGATGACAAACGCCCGGCGGCACATCTTCGCCCCGATGGCGAGCCTACGGTCGGCGCTCGAAGGGTACCAGGCCAACGACGAGCAGTTGATCTATCCGGTCGGCACCGCGCTTGTCGGGGAGCATCGGCTTGACGGCGACTTGGCTGAGACGACGGTAATGCAGAAGCGTGCCGACGGCTTCTGGGACTTCTTCGTCTACGGCGCGGACGGTGCGCTCGCTTCGGCGACGGCGACCGAGCCGCGCCCGCTCCAGAGTCCCATACAGTGCATCGGCTGCCACTTCGGACAGAAGCTGTTCGAGCCGGAGAAGAGCTTTCCTGCCGCCGCGCCCGACGGGCCGTTCGGACCACGCGGCATCCGGGTCGGCAGTGATATGCGAAACGCCGAGATCGTCACCTTCTTCAACGAGCACGCCAAGCGGAGCGACACCGTGCTCGGTCTCTACGGCACCCTCTTCGTCTCCAAGCTGATCGCCGACCGCGACGCCGGACGGCTCGCCTCCGAGGATGCATCGCTCCTACAAACTCTCGGTTTCTGATGCGCTGGCTCGACCGTATTCCGCTCGGCATCCTGAGCGCCGGGGCGGTCTTCATGGCCCTCGCGCCCTTCGTGCCGGAGCCGCACCTGTGGCGCGATATCAAGTGGCTCGTCGCCGGAGAACTCACCCGGCCAGAAGACATCTTCGATCTCTTCTGGCACGGAGCGCTGCCCGTGCTGCTCATCGTCCGGCTGATTCGGGACCGGAAGAAAAAAGGGGAGAGGAGATAGGACAGGACGCTGTCGCTACTGTCGCTATCTTTGCGTCACCCCCATCGCCTCCTATGCCTGACTCCTCTCGTCACACCGATTCGACCGGCACCGTCCGGCTCGTCAACGCCGTCTTCTACGCGCATCACGGCGTGATGCAGGAGGAGCACCGTATCGGCGGGCGCTACGAGGTGGACGTGGCGATGGACCTTGACTTCCGCGCCGCTGCCGAGCACGACGATCTCGACAGGACGGTCGACTATGAGCAGGTCTACACGCTCATACGTGACCACGTCACGGGCAACAAGTTTTACCTGATAGAGAAGCTGGCCTACCTGATTGCGCACGCAGTGCTGGAATCGTTCGAGATCGTCGAGTATGCCGAGGTGACCGTCCGTAAGGCGAACCCGCCGGTCGGCGGGTCGGTGGACCGTGCCGAGGTCGTGTACCGGGCGGGGCGACCACAAGGGGAGGGCGCATGAGCGAGCGAGGAGAAGCACGGGTATTCGTCGGTCTAGGCGCGAACGTGGGCGACCGGGCGGCGCAGCTACGGACGGCGATCCGGGTTCTCGCTGCCGAGCCGGAGGTTCGCGCCGCTGCCGTCTCACCGGTCTACGAGACCAAAGCTCACACGCTCGAAGGTAGCGAGAGTCAGCCACCGTACCTCAACGCTGTCGCCGAACTGCGGACGACGCTGGAACCGGACCTGCTGCTCGCGCTCTTCCGTCGCATCGAGCGGAGTGCAGGCCGCGAGCGGCGCGAGCGCTGGGCACCGCGCACGCTCGATCTCGACCTGCTGCTCTACGACAACCGCGTGATTCGCAGCGAGGCACTCGCCGTGCCGCACCCCCGCCTCGCCGAGCGCCGGTTCGTCCTTCAGCCCCTCGTCGATCTGGCCCCGGACCTCGTCGTTCCTGTCCTCCATACCTCCGTCCGCCATCTGCTCGAAGCGTGTCCCGACGACGGCCCGATACGTCGGACAGCCCACCGCCTCGACCCGTCGCTCGCGGACACCCAGCCACTCTTGCCTGACGCGCTCCGGTACGTCGCCGTTGAAGGTGTGATTGGGGCAGGGAAGACTTCGCTGGCACGGCTCCTCGCCGAGCGGATGGGCGCGCGGCTCGTGCTCGAAGAGTTTGAAGAGAACCCCTTCCTGCCGGACTTCTACCGCGATGCGGTGCGGTGGGCGTTCCACACCCAACTCGCGTTCCTCGCCAGCCGATTCCGTCAGCAGAAAGAGCTTGGCGCGGGCGACCTGTTCCATCACGCGACCGTCGCCGACTACACCTTCGACAAGGACCGCATCTTCGCCCACATTACCTTGGGCGGCGACGAGCTTCAGCTCTACGAGACCCTCTTCGGGCTGATGGAGACGGCAACGCCGCAGCCTGATCTCGTGGTCTATCTCCAAAGCTCCGTGGACCGGCTGATGCAGAATATCGCACGCCGGGGTCGGGACTACGAGAAGAACATGGATCGGGGTTACATATCGGAAGTGGCAGACGCTTACGACCGCTACTTCAAGCATTACGTGAGGGGTCCGCTTCTCATCATCGACGGCACGACCATCGACTTCGTCAACAACCCCGACGATTTCGACCGGCTTGTCCGCCAGATCGCCGCGATGGCCGGTCGGCCCGGCACCGTCCACTTTAATCCCGCCGCTGAAGCCCAACTCGATCTGCTCTAGTCGCTGCCCCCGGCGGTCGGTTGCGCCTTCTGGACGACGTAGACGTAGTTGTCCCAGTCGTTGGTGTAGTCCCTGATCCAGCGCAAGCCCGATTGCTCGGCCAGACGGCGGTACATGTCCCGGCCCAGCGAGACATAGCCGAAACGCACATGGTTCATCTCGCTCTCCGTTGTGCCTCTTGCTTTTCCTGATGTGAACATAAACCACCCATCCGGTTTGAGCCACCGGGATACCTTCTCGATAAGGAGCGCTTGATCCGTCTCCGAGAGGTGAAACAGCACGCCCCATGCGACGACGGCATCGAACGTCTCATCCGCAAAGTCTGACTCCTGTGCTTGCGTGCATCGCACAGGGATGGAAGGGAAGTTCGCCCGGTACCTCGCCACCATTGTCGGGGAGCTATCGATCCCGACCACACTGAACCCTTCTCCGAGGAGAAATCGGGATACCGGGATACCGTTGCCGCAGCCGAGGTCAAGGACAGTCGCTCCCGACTGGAGCGAGCCGGCAAAAGTGGCGAGGTCCGCTAGGCCAGCCTCAGGGTCGCGCACCGAGGCGTACCACGCCGCGATCTGGTCGTACTCACGCATCGCAGGTACCCTCACACACCGACGCTGAGGGTAAGCGTTGTATAGGTCTGCACGGCCCGCCCGCCGTGGCGACCGGGGCGGAAGCGTGTGCGGTTGACGGCATCGAGCACGGCCTCCTCGACGCCGTAGCCGATCTCGGCGACACGCTCCTCGCGGTCGCGTTTGTCGAGGAGGACTCGTTCGAGGATGACGGTTTCTTGGACCCGGCCGCGTTCGTCGATCAGGGCCCGGATGCGGACGCGGGCGCGGATGTCGCGCCGCTCCGCCTCGTGGGGATAGTCGGGGAACACCGGCGTCACCGTTCGGGGTCGGCGGTCGGCGCGTTCGACGAAAACAGGGCCTTCAGGCTCACCCTCTAACTCTTCGAGTCCCGGTGGGGCGTCGATCTCAATGGGCGCTAGGTCCGGGCTGAGGTCCGGCATATCGAGGTCAATGTCCTCTAGCGGAATGTCCACGTCGTCTGGTACCTCGACGGGCGGGAGCGTCGGTGGTGGGGGCGGCGCTGCGCGGCGTGTCTGCTCGGTAGGTTCGATGAGTTCAAGCTCGATTCGCTCTTGCGGCGTTGCGACATAGCGCTGCTCGGTTGCCTGCTTCTCGGCAGGCCAGAAGCGGAAAGCGAGCGTCAGCATGAGCAGGCTCAGGGCGAACGCACCGAGGATGCGTGCCCGGTAGGCGCGGTTGTGGCCTTCAGTACGCAGGCGTCGGGGGTAAGATGGTGTCGGGTCGGGCACAGACAGAGAACGGTGGAAGCCGGTCAGGAAGTATAGCTCGGGGATGCGTGTGAAAAGAGGCAGAAAGGATGACCGTAGCACGAGCACAGCTACGACCGTCTTGACCGACTATCGGCCTTCGCCGTACTTTTGAAACCGGACGCAGCGCACGCCCTTCACGTCGGTGGAACCTCGTGCCGAGCGTCCGGTTCACGCGCCAACCGTTTGCCTGCGTTTACGTGCCCGACGTTTTCCTCGTCCTGCCCGACCCTGACTGGAGCCGATCTGCTCCCTAGCCTTCCCGTTTTGGGGAGGCTTTTTTTTTACCCCTCCGCTGCGTCGAACAACCTCCCGAACTGCTACGCCTCCTCCCGCACTTCCATGAGTTCCGATTCCTCCGCTGCCCGCTCGCCTGCCAAGCTCGCACTCGAAGACGGCACCGTCGTCACCGGACTGGCCGTCGGCCACATGGGTGAAACGGCAGGCGAACTGTGCTTCAACACCAGTATGTCGGGCTATCAGGAAATCATGACCGACCCGAGCTATGTCGGGCAGATCATGATGATGACGTACCCGCATATCGGCAACTACGGTGCGTCCGAGGCCGACCTCGAAGCCGACCGTCCGATGGTGGCGGGCCTCGTCACGCGAGCCTTCGTCGATGCCTACTCGAACACGCTGGCCGACGAGAGCCTTGAAGACTGGATGCGGCGGCACGAACTGGTCGGCATCACGGGTGTCGATACGCGGCGGCTCGTCCGGCACATCCGCGAGGGGGGCGTGCTCAATGCCGTCATCTCCTCGGTAGACTTGGACGATGCCTCGCTCATCGCCAAGGCGAAGGCGCATCCGAGCATGGCTGGCTTGGAACTGGCGAGCCGCGTCACGACCGCCGAGGCGTATGACTTCGCTGAAGGCGATGGCCCCCGCATCGCGGTCTACGATTACGGCGTCAAGCGCAACATCCTCCGCTCGTTCAAGCGGCGTGGCTGTACCGTCCGCGTCTTCCCCGCCGATACGCCGCTCACCGTGGTTCTCGACTGGAACCCTGACGGTCTCTTCTTCTCCAACGGACCCGGCGATCCACGTGCGATGCCAGGTGCCATAGAGACCGCGAAGGCGGCTGCCGAGAGTAGGGTGCCCACTTTCGGGATTTGCCTCGGCCATCAACTCATGGGGCTTGCGCAGGGGATCGAGGTCTACAAGATGAAGGTCGGGCACCGCGGCGCGAACCAGCCCGTCAAGAACCTCGACCAAGGCCACGTCGAGATCTCGACTCAGAATCATGGCTTTGCGGTGCAGGAAGATTCGATCACCGAGGCCGTTGCCCGTGTCACGCACCGGAATCTAAACGACCAGACGGTCGAGGGCTTGCGCTTCGTGACCTTCCCCGGCCTCTCGATACAGTACCACCCCGAAGCCTCGCCCGGCCCGCACGACAGCGCCTATCTCTTCGACCAGTTCCTCGACCTCATCGCCGAGACCAAGTCGGCGTCCACCGAAACCACCTGACCGATGGCTACTGAACGCAAGGCCCATGTCGTCTACTTCAGCCCCGACGCGAACGGCGAGTCCGACAGCCTCCGAGCGCTCAACGACCTCCTCAACGATGGCTGGCTTCCGCTCCATGTTGCCGCGATGGGTGGAGCCTCAACCGGAACTGACTCCAGCGTCGCCTCACGCGCCGGGTACGCGAGCCTCGTGATTCTCCAGCGCGAGAAAGAGTACACCGTCAGCGGCTTCGTCGGCTGATTTCACCCGCCCCTCAACCCACTATCTCCTGTGCCCAAACGCACCGATATCCAGAAGATTCTCCTCATCGGCTCCGGTCCCATCGTCATCGGACAGGCGTGCGAGTTCGACTATTCCGGCAGCCAAGCCTCGAAGGCCCTCCGCGCCGAGGGTTATGAGGTCGCTCTCGTCAACTCCAACCCGGCCACCATCATGACCGATCCGGTCATGGCCGACACGGTGTACTTGCAGGAACTGACACCGAAGTCGATCAAGCAAATCGTCGAAAAGGAACGGCCTGATGCCGTGCTTCCGACGATGGGAGGGCAGACGGCGCTCAACTTGGCCGAGGTGCTCCACGAGGAGCGCTATTGGGAGAAGATGGGTGTGGACGTGATTGGCGTGGACATCGACGCGATCCGCATCACCGAGGACCGGCAGCGATTCCGCGACCTGATGGAGTCCATCGGCCTCGACCAAGCGCGGAGCCGCGTGGCGAAGTCGCTCCTCGAAGCCAACGAGATCGCCCAAGAGCTGGGCGGTGGCCTCGGCTTTCAGCCCATCGTCATCCGCCCGAGCTTCACGATGGGGGGGGCGGGCGGCGGCATCGTCTGGAACGCCGAGGAGTTCGACAAGAAGGTCACGCGCGGGTTGGAGCTGTCGCCCATTCATGAGGTGCTGATCGAGGAGTGCCTGTTCGGATGGAAGGAGTACGAGTTGGAGTTGCTCCGCGATAGCGCCGAGAACGTCATCATCATCTGCTCCATCGAAAACCTCGATCCGATGGGGGTCCACACGGGCGACTCGGTGACAGTCGCTCCGCAGCAGACGCTAACAGACAAGCAGTTCCAGCAGATGCGCGACGCCGCCATCAAGGCGATGCGCTCCATCGGCACGTTCGCGGGTGGGTGCAACATTCAGTTTGCCTTCGACCCGAAGACCGGGCGGATGGTCGTTATCGAGATCAATCCGCGTGTGTCTCGAAGCTCGGCACTCGCGTCGAAGGCAACGGGATATCCCATCGCCAAGGTTGCCGCCCGGCTTGCCGTCGGGTACACGCTCGACGAGTTGCCCAATGAGGTCACGGGCACGACGAGTGCTTGCTTCGAGCCTGCACTCGACTACGTCGTCACCAAGGTGCCCCGGTTCAACTTCGAGAAGTTCGAGGGGGTGGACGAGGAACTGACGACGCAGATGAAGGCCGTCGGCGAGGCGATGGCAATCGGGCGGACGTTCACCGAGAGTCTCCAGAAAGCGTGGCAGAGCCTAGAACTCGGCTACGCCGGACTCGGAGCCGACCGCGACCCCGACCACCGGACCATCGTCCGCGAGCGACTGAAGAAATCGTATTGGGACCGGACGCTCCAGATCCGCAATGCCTTCACCCACGGTGCGAGCGTTGAGGAGATCGCCGATGTCACCCAGGTCGATCCGTGGTTCCTCCACCAGATCCATGACCTCGTCGAGACCGAACGCGAGGTCAGCAAGCTGTCGCTCCACGAGCTAGAGGCCGACCTCCTGCTCCGGGTCAAGCAGCACGGCTTCTCCGACCGACAGATCGCCTTCCTACTAAAGGATGATGTGACCGAAAACGACGTGCGTGCCCGGCGCAAGGCGTTGGGCCTGACGCCGACCTACCGCGTGGTAGATACCTGTGCGGGTGAGTTCGCTGCCGAGACCCCGTACTTCTACTCGACCTACGATCAGGGTGAGAATGAGAGCGAAGTCACCGACCGCGAGAAAGTCCTCATCCTCGGCTCTGGCCCGAACCGGATCGGGCAGGGCATCGAGTTCGACTACTCGTGTGTCCACGGCGTCCTCGCCGCGCGCGAGATGGGGTACGAGGCGCTGATGATTAACTGCAACCCCGAGACCGTCTCCACCGACTTCGATGTGGCCGACAAGCTCTACTTCGAGCCAGTCTTCTGGGAGCGCGTCCTCGACGTCATCGAGCACGAAAAGCCCGCGGGCGTGATCTTGCAACTCGGCGGCCAGACCGCGCTCAAGCTCGCCAACGGTTTTCAGGAGCATGGCATCCACATCTTCGGAACGCCGTACCCCAAAATGGACCTCGCGGAGGATCGGGGCAAGTTCTCTGCAATCCTCGAAGAGCTAGAAATCCCATTCCCCGAGTACGGGATGGCGCAAACGGTCGATGAGGCTGTTGATGTCGCTGAAGGCATCGGCTACCCGATCCTGATTCGCCCGAGCTACGTGCTCGGCGGGCAGGGGATGCGGATCGCCATCAACAAGGAAGAGGTGTCGGGCTACGTCGCCGACATCCTCAAGATGCTGCCCGAGAACGACATCCTGCTCGACCTCTTCTTGGAGAACGCCATCGAGGTGGACTGTGACGTGATCTTCGACGGCGATGAGTTGGAGGTCTGCGGCATCTTGCAGCACATCGAACCCGCCGGGGTCCACTCGGGCGATTCGACGGCGGTGCTCCCACCGTACTCGCTCTCCGACGAAATTCAGGATACGATCCGCGACTACGCCGAAAGAATCGCCCGGCGGCTGGAGATTCAAGGCTTGATGAACGTGCAGTTCGCCATCAAGGACGAGACGGTCTACGTGATTGAGGCCAACCCGCGTGCGAGCCGGACCGTCCCGTTCATTGCCAAGGCGACCGGCATTCCGTACGCGGCGATTGGTACGAAGGTGATGCTGGGCGAGAAGCTGGCGACGTTCCGCGAGCGTGGCGAGTTGGAGAGCACCCTCGAAGGCTTCGCAGTGAAAGAGCCGGTGTTCTCGTGGACCAAGTTCCCCGAGGTGCCGAAGGAGCTAGGCCCCGAGATGAAGTCTACCGGCGAAGCCATTGCCTTTGTGGCCGACCTCACCGACGAGCACTTCAGCCGCCCCTACGAGATGCGCAACCTCTACCTCTCGCGCTGATCCGATTCTTCGGGACCAGCAAGTCCGCCGAAGGGATTGTCGCTCATGAGGTCGGCGAGCAAGCGGGCGGCGGTTTCCAGCAGCACATCAGGCTGACGGTAGAATCCACTCTCCAGCCGATCCCGAATCTCGTCGCGCCGCTCTGAGTCGAGAGCGGTTGGAGAAGATGACGAGTCGTGCGCCAGCGAGAATCGGAGAGGTTGAGCGCCCATAGCAGAAGGCGTTGCGGCAAACAGAAGGTGGGGGCGGAAAAAACCCGACCGTGGACAGAGTATCGGGCGCTTTGCCAAATTGATAAGGGCGAGGTGCAGAAGTGCCCTGCTCGGCCTCGTGGAGCTAAAGAAACGGACTTCCGCGCTTTCTAGGCTTGTCTGTAACCTATGTATGACGGACGGGGTCTCAGGACGCAGATGGAAATAGATTTGCATTTTGCCCCTATCCATACGACATTCAGAGCCTTCCTTCACCAAACCGGTTTGCCATGCATCCCCCTCTTTCCCTACGCGTCGGCCTCTGTGCCCTCGCCCTGATCGCTCTGGTCGCGGTGGCACCTGCTGCCGACGCCCAGGACGCACAACGCACCATACAGTCTTGGACGGGCGACGTCAAGCTCGACGACGGGACCACGGCGCGTTGGACCACCGAAGTGGTCTACGATGCCGAAAACAAGCAGTTCGTTCGCACCGTGACCGACGCTTCGGGTGCCATTGTGGAGCAGGAAACGATGAAGTCGGGTCTGTTTGGGCCGAGCGACGAAGAGATTGAAGTGGCTCGTGCGATGATCCTCGGCGACGAGGAGCTTGGGGCGCTCTACGATCAGGCCAAGAATCCCACGCTCTCTGGCGGATTTGCGTTGGTGCGGGAAGAGGGCCACGCCTGTGAGCCTGGCTCGCGCTGCCTCATGTTCGATATGTACGATGTCAGTGGCCGGAGCGCCGAGCGCATTCGGTTCATCGTCGTGGACCTCGGCACGAACACGATCGTCTCGCGGGACTTTGACCCGGACCGGAACAGCAACGAGACCCGGTTCAACCGCGACCGCCGCACCGACAGCCAATAACCCTCTCCCAACGCCAACCTCTGTAACCATGCGACACGCACTACTCTGTTCTATCGCGGCGCTGGGGCTTCTGCTCATCACGGCGGCACCCGCGCACGCGCAAGACTTCACCTTCTCGTCCGGCACGACCTACAACGCTACGGCGAACTGTAGCGCCCCTGTAACCGGGCACGTTGACTGGCCGGCCGACAACCCGATCTGGTCGTTTGACTATGTCCGTCCCCGGGAAAGCTCGAACTCCCCCGACGGATCGGGACTGGAGATCCTCAACGTGTACTACCGGGGATTTCTCGTCTTCAAGCGCGCTCACACGCCCATTATCAACGTCGAATACGATCCCGGCGGTTGCGGCTGTTTCCGTGACTGGAACGACTCCGAAGCTGGTTTCGCGGCGACGGGGATTCGCGCGAATGGCTGTTTCGCGGACTCCTCGCCGGGGACGGTCACCACGACCTGCGAGAGCAACCAAGCGGGCGGTTCTGGAGGCGATACCGGCAACTTCCGTGGTGTCGCCATCGAAGAGTACGACGACGAACTCGTGCTCACGACGCACATGAGCGCGGGTTGGTACCGCTACCGTATGCGGTGGCACTTCTACCGCGACGGTCGTATCTGGCCCGAGTACTCGTTCTCGGCTGCAACCGCGACTTGCACCGATGAAGGGCACCGTCACCATGTCTACTACCGCTTCGACTTCGACCTACTTGAGGGTCAGGCTGCTGGAGGCGAGGATCAGGTCTATGAGATCACCCCTGGCAACGGCATCACGCGCTTCACGCAGGAAGTCCAGCGTACATGGGGCGATCCGGCTGATGGCACCTTCTGGGCTGTCCGCGATGCGGGTCTTCGTGCAGGATACAGGATCACCCCCTCGCCCGAAGACCTCCTGCTTCCGGTCGACAGCTTCTCCAAGCTGGACATGATGGCCGTCAAGTACGTGCCGGGCGACTTCGGTGACGACAGCGTGGGTTGCGCGATAAACCCGACTCGCTCGCAGCTTGTCAGCGGCGAGTCGCTCGTGAACCAAGATGTCGTGGTGTGGTACCGCGCCAGCGCCTTTCACGAGGCGGGCAATCCTTGGGAATGCGACATCGTCGGCCCGACGCTGGAGCCGTTCCTCAACGATGGCCGTGGTCGTGCAGACGGTGAGCCTACCCTCGAAGAGTTTATGACGAACTCGCCGATCCGCGCGGACGCCCGGACGGAAGGCGGGGCCATCCCGGATGGCTTCGAGCTTGAAGGCGCCCGCCCGAACCCGTTCGATGCCACGACGACGGTGCGTTTCCGCGTCGCCGACGCACAGCAGGTCGCTATCGTGCTCTACGATGCGCTTGGCCGCCGTGTCCAGACCCTCTACGAGGGCATGACCGAAGCCGAGGCGTTCCAGACCGTGCAGATCGACGGGACCTCGCTGCCGAGCGGCACCTACACGGTTGTGCTAGAAGGCACGACGGTGCGTGGTTCGACCCGCATCGTGCTTGTCAAGTAACAAGCACAGCGCTCACTAGCTGCTAGCAAGGCGAGCCTGACTCTTCATAGAGTCAGGCTCGCTTTAGTTTACATGAAGCAGGTCATCGCCGATAAGAGGTGTAGACGCCCAAGCACAGGTGTGCCTTTGGGCCTGTTATGCTTCGTGCCGAGTCTCGCCCATGCCCTGCTTGTATGAGTCAGCCACACAATACGCCTCCTGCTGTTCCTTCCGCGGCGCTTCCCGCGCCGAGTGAGAAACTCCGCGTTCTTGTGCTCGAAGACAACACCGAGTCAAGGATGCTTTTGAGGCATCTGCTTCGCAAGGAGTTTGAGGCGACGATTGCCAGTGGCGTAGATGAAACGCTGGAGGCAGCCCGGCACAACGCATTTGATGTCGCGCTGCTCGACATCAACCTTGGAGAGTCCCGCACGGGCATCGACGTGCTGGAAGCACTGCGCGAGATGCCTCAGCACCGTGCGCTTCCGGCGCTTGCCTGCACGGCCTATGCGCTACCCGGCGACCGCGAGAACTTTCTCGATGCCGGATTCGGGGGCTATGTCAGCAAGCCGTTCGTCAAGGACGAACTGTTTGCGATGCTTCGCGAAGCCGTCCGGCAGCAAGTCTGAACCGCCCGCCTTACTCCGGCTCTACGGCGAAGCGGAGCAGGAACGTCGAGAGCAGGCCGTCCACCTCCGGTGTGTCGCGTAGCTCGGCAAGGGTACGCTCGAACTCGGCCTCGCTCTGGGTCTCGGTGTAATAGGCCCGATAGGCGACGAGTCGCTGGCGCTCGCGTTCGGCGTCGAGTTCGCTGTGGAACTGTGTGCCGTAGATCGGGCGGTCCGCGATGCGGAACGATTGAAACGGGGCCGTCGCATTGCGGGCAAGCTCGATGGTTCCCGAGGGCAGCACGCTGACGCGGTCCTGGTGACCCATCTGGGCCGAGAATCGACGCGGAAAGTCACGGAAGAGCGGGTCGGTGCAGCCAGCCTCTGTCAAAAACACTTCTTGCGTTCCCATCTCGCTCCGGTCCAAGTCTTTGATGACTGTGCCCCCGAACGCGCGGGCGATAAACTGGTGGCCCCAGCACGACCCAAAGAGAGGGAGATATCGTTCGTAGCATCCTTCGACGAGTCGGATGAGGTCGTCGGTCCACGGGTAGGTCTGCGTGACTGAATAGGCCCCAGCTCCCCCGATCATGACCGCATCCACCCCATCGAGGAGCGACTCGTCGAGTGTATCCGAGAGGGCGTTGACTGTCAGGAGCTGCTCGGGGCGGATGTGGCAGCGCTCCAAGAACGTCTGCTGCTCTTCCTGAATGACTGCGGGGCGCTCGCGGACTTGGATAAGTCGGATGCGGAGTTGGTCGTAGTTGGGGGCCATAGCACGGAAATCAAGAGGCGGTCGGTCAGGCCTCCTGAACGCCGAGGGGGGCGAGAAGATCGGCGAAATAGGTGCGAAGCGTCCGGTATAGCCGGTGTAGCGGAAGGCCGACCACGTTGTAGTAGTCGCCCCGGACGCGCTCGACGAACAGTGCGCCTAGGTCATCCTGAATGCCGTAGGCTCCAGCCTTGTCCATCGGGGAGCCGGTCTGGACGTAGGCGGCGATCTCCTCGTCAGTGAGCAGAGCGAACGTGACCTCCGTCGCTTCATGTGCTGTGATGGTGCGTCCAGCATAGACGAGCGCGAGACCCGTGTGGACCGTGTGCGAGCGCCCGCTCAGGCGCTCCAACATGGCAATGGCCTCGCTTGTATCGGTGGGTTTGCCGAGTACATCGCCGTTGAGCACGACGATCGTGTCGGCCCCGAGTGTCAATGCATCGGGATGTTTCGGGGCGACGGCCTCGGCCTTCTGCTTGGCGAGCAAGCGCACCGCGTCTTCGGGCGAGATGTCCGGCGGGAGCGTTTCGTCCGCATCGCTTGGGTGCACCTCGAACGCGAGGTCGAGGCGTTCCAGAAGCTGCTTTCGTCGAGGCGACTGGGAGGCGAGAACAAAGGGAACACGAAGACGGAGCACAGCCAGCAGGGTGTCAAGCGAGGTCCGTAAGATAGACCGCTGCTCTGTGCCTTGGCTACGGAATCGGCGACCGCTTGAACCCGAAGATTTGTGGCTGCGATGGCGCGCGCTGCTGCCGCTCCGAGGGGACGCGCCAGTTCGGGAAGAAGAGCGTCAGGAATCCCCAGACCACACTCAGTAACAGCGAGAGCACGAGGGCAACCCGACCAACCCAGTCGCCGTGGAGCGAGTAGTAGGTCGGTGCATGGAGGAGGGGAACCGAGACTTGGTGCACGGTCTGCTCCATCCAGTCGGTTGTCTCTTGGACGCCGCCATCAGGGCCGATGAGGCCGCTCCGGCCCGTGACGGTGCCCAGCACGACGGCTCGCCGTGTTTCGATAGCTCGCAGCCGCGTGAGCGCGAAGTGCTGCCGGTAGCCTGCGGACTGGCCCCACCAGCCATCCTGCGAAAGCACAGTCAGGAACTCGGCTCCTTGCTCAACAAGCTTCCGGGCGTGATCGCCGAAGAGCGACTCGTAACAGATTAGCGTCCCAAAGCGGTTGGGGCCGGTTTCCATAACGCGGATTCTCCGCCCGATGCCATAGGCTCCAACCCCGCCCGAGGCGACGCCGAGTGCCGCGAGGGCGGGGCGCCATTCCACGAGCGGAACCCGCTCGGCGAACGGGATCATGTGGATCTTGTCGATCTGCTGGGTGCGGCCAGCGCCCTGAAAGAGCAGCGCGCTGTTGTAATACGGCGTGACTTGCGCGTACTTCTCGGCCACTACAGCATCCACTGTCAGCGAAGGAGCCGAATCGTAGCGGGTGATGGCTCCGGTCAGCAGGGCAACATTGTGTCGGGAGGTCCACCGTCCGAGACGATTGTACAGCGCACGCTGGCGGCGCGTATCGGCGTAGACCGGGAGCGACGTTTCGGGCCAGACGAGCAGGCTGGGGCGGCGGGCGGTACGCTCGCTCTCTTGCAGCTTCTGCACAGAGAGCGAAGCCATGAGGTCCACGCGGGCACCGTTCGTCACGTCCGACCAGCGGTTCGGCGCGACGGCGGGCTGCACGAGGCCGACCTCCAGCGATGCCGTGGACGTTTCCATGTTGTCTAGTCGCCACCAGCCGTAGCCGACAGGGGCGGCAACAACCGCAACGGTGGCAACGGCCAGCGCGGCTTTCGCTAGCTGGTGGCGCGCTTCCAGCGACCAGTAGATCAAGCCATTGACGACCCAGATCCACAGCGTCAAGCCACCTACCCCGGCAATATCTGCGAACTGGTTGAACGGCATGGCAGCAGCCTGCGTGTTCCCGAGGAGCAACCACGGGAGGGCGACCGGGCCGTGCGTCATGACGTATTCCATCGCCAGCCAGAATGAGACAAGGACGACAAAGCCGACCTTGAATCCGAAGCGCCGTTTCGCTAAGCCTGCTGCCACGATGGGCAACGTCATCGGTACCGGCAGCAGCAGCAGGCCAAGGCCGGACGTGAGCGCCGTCAGCACCTGCTCATGGAACAGAACCCAGTGCCCGGCTATCGCCGCCATAATGAGGAATGTGGAGTACGCTTCGCGCAGCAGCATCCAGCCGAGCGGCAACCTGCTCCAGCGGGCGATTAGCGGCACGAGCGCTACATAGGCCAGCCACCATGTTGGGAACGGTGGGAAGCTTAGGCCGAGCATGACGCCCGATATAAGCACCCAGATCGAGCCATTGAACTGGTCGACGAAGCGGTAGCGAGGAAGGGCGTTCACAGGGGCGTGGTGGGGGAGGTGGAAGAAAGTTAAAACGCTTCCGGCGGCTTCACTAAAGTAGCGAATGGATACCTCTAGGCGAATATCGGTTGTTAGGTATGTGAACTAAAGCCTGGCAGATTCGCTGGGAGTCGGGTTGATTCGGAAGAGGGGGAAGGGTAATTTCGCCCGGCTCTCACTCATCCATGCGCTCCCCTATGCCCGTTCTCAGTATCTGCAACCACAAAGGCGGGACGGGCAAAACCACCACGACGATCCACACGGCGGCGGCCTTTGGCCTAAGCGGCCGCCGCGTTCTCGCCGTGGACCTCGATCCGCAGGGCTTCCTGACGCGACTGCTCGGCGTGGAAGAGCCACCGGAGGAGCGCTCGTCGCTCGCGCTGTTCGATCCCGACGTGATGCCGCGTGACCTCGACGTGGTGCCGCTGCATGGATTCGAGCTGCTCCCGGCCTCGTACAACATGACGAAGGCTGCGCGCAAGCTGAGTCGCCCGACCGATGTGCTCTGGATCAAGGAGGCCTTAGAGCAGGGGCACGACTACGATCTGATCCTCCTCGACACTGCGGCGGCGATGACGGTCTTCAGCCTGAACGCGCTCGTGGCAAGCGATTCGGTGCTCATCCCGGTCACACCGGAATACCAACCGGTCGTCGGGGCCGAGCAGACCTACGCGACCGCCAAGCTCGTGCAAGACAAGCTGAACCCGTCACTCGACGAGCCGCTGTTTCTGCTGACCCAGGTGGATGCTCGCAAGCGCGACCACGCCCGGTATACGCACTATATCCGAGAGACCTACGGCAGCCACGTTCTCGCCAGCGAAATTCGCACAAGTGCCTCGCTTGCCGAGAGCACGCACGGTGGCGAGACTGTCTTCGACCGTGACATCGCCTCACGGGGTGCCCGCGACTACGCCAATGCCGCCGATGAGCTAAACCGCTATCTCTTTCCGACCCCGTCAGCGTCCAACGGCGTACCAACCAGCTTGCCGGACGAGTCAGAGCAGACGCCAGCGAACGTGCTGTCTTCCGACCCGGACTCCAGTATGTTGACGGGCGGTATGTGGATGACCTTGAATCGACTCTAAGGCCCTATGCAAAACGCGACTGAGCAACGCTTTTCTTCGCGCTGGGCGCTACTGTTGAGCGTGCTCGGCATCGCGGTCGGGACGGGCAACATCTGGCGATTCCCACGCATCGCGGCACAGAACGGTGGGGATGACGGGGCGGGGGCGTTCCTCTTCGCGTGGCTGATCTTCCTGCTCATCTGGAGCATTCCGCTCATCATCGCCGAGTATGCCCTTGGACAGCGCGGGCGGATGGGCATTGTCGGCACGTTTGCGAAGATGGCAGGCGAGAGATTCGCGTGGATGGGTGCGTTCGTCGGGTTCGTGGCGACGGCGATCATGTTCTACTATGCGGTCGTCGCGGGGTGGTGCTTCTACTACACGACGGAGTCGCTCTTTGCCGGATTGCCGCTCACGACCGAGTCGGCGATGGCGACGTGGGATGGCTTTCAGGCGAGCGGGTGGCCGCTCGTCTTCCATGCGTCGGCGATGATTCTCGGCGCGCTCGCCTGCTGGCAGGGAGTCCGCTCCATAGAGCGCGCCAACCGGATTCTGGTGCCGACGCTGCTCGTGATCGTGGTAATCGCGGTCGTGCGGGCGCTCACGCTGCCGGGATCGGGCGCGGGGCTGGCCTACCTCTTCACGCCCGAGTGGAGTCAGCTTTCGCAGCCGAAGCTGTGGCTGGAGGCGCTGACGCAGAACGCATGGGATACCGGCGCAGGGTGGGGGCTGATCCTGACTTACGCGGCCTACATGAAGAAGGAGCACGGCGTCGTCCGCAACGCTTTCCTGACAGGCATCGGCAACAACATGGTGTCGCTGCTAGCGGCGACGATGATTTTCGGAACCGTCTTCGCCGTCCTCGGAGCCGAGATGAGCCGGGGCGAGATTCTCGATGTGATGAAGTCGAGCGGTCCCGCCTCGACGGGGCTGACGTTCATCTGGATGCCGCAGCTTTTCGCGCAGATGGCCTTCGGCAAGGTGCTCGCCGTGCTGTTCTTCCTCGCGCTCTCCTTCGCTGCGCTATCGTCGCTGATCTCAATGATCGAGCTGGCGAGTCGCGCACTCGTCGACTTCGGCCTGCCTCGCACGCGGGCCGTGGCGACGGTCGCCGGTGTCGGATTCGTCCTCGGCGTGCCGAGTGCATTGAACCTCAACTTCTTCGCCAACCAAGACTTTGTGTGGGGTGTGGCGCTGATGATCTCCGGTGCGTTCGTCGCCTTCGCTGTCATCCGCCACGGCGCGGCCCGGCTGCGAAACGAACTGGCGACCCCCGAGGACTGGCGGTTGCATTCGGTGTGGGACGGGATGATCCGCTACCTGATCCCGCTCGAAGCCGTCGTGCTGCTCGTCTGGTGGCTGGGTCTGGCCGCGACGGTCTACGCGCCCGATACGTGGTACAACCCGCTCGACCCGTTCAGCCCGATGACCTGCCTCGTCCAGTGGGCGATTGCGCTCGCGTGCTTCATCGCGCTCAACCGCTGGATGGCGCGGCGCACGCTCGGGGTCAACTCGGAATAAACCGGGGCTGCTGTCCAACACTCGCATCGTAGGCGTTCGCCTCGCGGAGCGCCTGCTCCTCGGCTCGGATGCGGACGCGGAGTACGAGCCCATTCAGGACGGTGAAGACGATGGCCGTCAGCCACGCCGTGTGGATCAGCGGCACGGCAGCGATTTCGAGGATCACGCCGAGATAGTTCGGGTGACGGATGCGACGGTAGAGGCCGCTCGAAATAGGCGGAGCCTCCGGGAGGATCATGATGTTGGTCGTCCAGCGCGGCCCGAGCGTGCGAATCGCCGCGTAGCGCAGCGCCTGCCCGATGCCGAGACCGATGAACCCGACAACAGCCAGCCACGGCACAAACGGCCGGTTGAGCAGAACCACCTCGGCGAGTATGGCGATGAACCACGCTGTGTGCATCGCTTTCATCCACGGCATATGCCCTGCGCCGACCTCGTAGCCGCCCTGCGCTTGGAGGGCCTCGGCGTTGTGCTTGCTCAGGCGAAGCTCCATCACCCGCTGCACGGCGATGAGTACGATGAGGCCGAGAAAGAGCAGCTTGGTATCCATCACCACCGCAGCAGGATGAGTTCGGCGACGAAGCCGGGTCCCATCGCTAGCATCAAACCCCATGTGCCCGGCGGCGGTGGATCATCGTGCATCACGGCGTCGAGGATCAGCAGCGCCGAGACCGACGAGACGTTGCCAACCGTGCGGAGCACCTCGCGGCTTCGTTCGAGTGTCGTGCCGTTCAGGCCGAGACCGTCTTCGAGGGCTTCGATCACCTTCGGCCCGCCGGGGTGGCACACCCAGCGCCCGATGTCGCCGACGGTTAGATCGTGGTCGCCGAGGAAGCGGGCGATCTCATTGCTGAGTGGTCCGCGTGACGCCTCGGGCACGTCGGCGGAGAGGACGATCTGCATGCCCGTTTCCTTGATCTCCCAGCCCATGAAATGCTCAGAGTCGGGGAAGAGCACCGAGCGCGTGGCGACCACTTCCGGCATCGGGTGTCCGTTCTGCCGGGCCATCGGGTGCTCATCGCCGACGACGAGAACAGCTCCGGCGGCATCGCCGAACAGACCACAAGCGATCAGGTTGGCGATGGATACGTCGTGCTTCTGGATGGTGAGCGAGCAGAACTCTTCGGCGAGGAGGACAGCGGCCTCGGTTGGATGGCCGCGCAGGTAATCGGCCACGCGGGCCAGCCCTGCCACGCCCGCCACGCAGCCTAGCCCGAACAGCGGCATCCGCTTCGTGTCTGGCGCGAACGGCATCCGGTTCAGCAGGAGCGCGTCGATGGTCGGGATGGCAAGACCGGTCGTCGTGGCGAAGGTGAGCAGGCGAATGTCTTCGGGGCCAAGGTCGGTCTTGGCAAACAGCTTGTTCAGTGTTTCCTTGCCTAGCTCAAAGGCAACGCGACCAAAGATGGCGTTCGGGGCCTCCCAGCCCTTGAGATCGTAGTACTCCTCCTTCGGGACGGCGATGTAACGGCTCTCCACCGTCGTGTTTTCGTGCAGGCGGGCTACGCGATCCGTATTGACTCCATACGCCGACCAAAGCATCTGGAGGTCTTCGCTGATGGTCTCTTGCGAGTAGAAGTGCGGCGGGAAGCCGGTGGCGGTGGCAGCGATAAAGGGCATAGCGTAGCAGATGGCGGAGCCACGAGTGGCGAGGCGGTGGTACGGGAGAGGGTAGAGGGGAGTTCTATATGCCCCGAACTAACCCACAGTGCGTCCGGGTGTAGTTTGGCAAGTCTCCTCATCGCTACTTCGATGTCACGCTGTTTCTCCCTCATCTGCCTCCTCGCCGCTGCGCCGTTTGTCGCCGCGCAGCCCGATACGCTTCGCACCCGCGCCGAGCAGTCGGACTACCGCGCCACATCGACTTATGACGAGGTAATGGAGTTCGTCCGCACGATTGATGCAGAGCCGGGCTTCCACGCGATGACCTTTGGAACGACCGTCGAGGGGCGCAGCCTCCCGCTCGTCGTCTGGGGAGCAGAAGGGACAGCGGCTGAGACGGTTCGGGCGAACGAGAAGCTCCGCGTGCTCATCGTGGCGAACATCCACGCGGGCGAGGTGGCGGGGAAGGAGGCCTCGCTGATGCTGCTCCGCGAATTGGCGATGGGTGAGCACGCGGCGTGGGGCGATTCGCTCACGCTGCTCGTCGCCCCGATCTACAACGCCGACGGCAATGAACGCTTCGATCCTGCCAACCGCCCGTACCAGCACGGACCGGTCGATGGCATGGGGCAGCGTCCGAATGCGGAGGGTCTCGACCTCAATCGCGACTTTGTCAAGCTCGATGCGCCGGAATCACGAGCACTCGTCCGGGTGATTGACGAGGTCGATCCGCACGTCGTGATCGACTTGCACACGACGAACGGGACCATTCACGGCTACCATCTCACCTATGCACCGCCGCTGCACCCCAATACGTCTGTCGCCATCGATAGCTTACTTCGCAAGGCGTGGTTGCCCGATGTAACCACAAGCTATAAAGAGAAGTACGGCTGGGACCTCATGTATTACGGGAATGACAAGCCGGAATGGGGGCAGCCTCGCGGCTGGGCGACCTTCGACCCACGCCCACGCTTCGGGACGAACTACGTCGGACTGCGGAACCGCATCGCCATTCTCAGCGAGGCGTATAGCTATGCCACGTTCGAGGACCGCGTGCTTGCCACGCTCCAATTCGTCACCGAGACACTGGATTGGGCGCATGAACACGCGAGCCAGGTCCGTCGTGTAGTCAGTCAGGCTGATGCCGAGCCGATTGTCGAGCAGCACCTCTTCCTGCGCTCAGCGCGGACGTGGGAGGCAGAGGAGAAACCGGGGACGATTCTGCTCGGCGAGGTCGTAGAGGAACCGAACCCGCACACCGGCGAGCCGATGCTTCGTCGCACCGATGTACAAACGCCGACCGAGATGGCCATCTACGGGCGTTTCAGCGGAGCCGATCCGGGGCTGGTCGCGCCCGCCTACCTCATCCCGGATAGCCTCACGGCGGTGATCGACCTGCTCACCGCGCACGGCGTCCAGTCGTTTCGCACCAATGCGGCGTCGCAGAGGGGGAGTTGGATCGAAACATTCCAAGTCGATAGCGTGCGGGTGGCGGAGCGACCCTTTCAGGGGCGGTACGAACGCGAGGTCTTTGGACGTTACAAGCGTGTCTCCGCCCAGATTCCGAGAGGTACCCTTATCGTGCCCGTGAACCAGCCGCTCGGACGACTTGTATTCAGCCTCCTCGAACCCCGCTCCGACAGCGGGTTCGCCAACTGGGGCATCGTCGGAACCGAAGCGGGAGAGCCGTACCCGATTCGTCGAGGCCCCGACCCGCGTGTGCCGCGCTCGCTTCGCCCAGACCAATAGCCGAACTCTCTACCATCCCGCTCGTATCACTGCCCTATGAATCGTTTCTCTACTTCACCACGCTTGCTGCTGATCGGTATGCTTGCCCTTGCGGCGTGCACGGGGCAGGAGCCAGTGGGTGATCTCGTCATCGAGCCGGTCTCCGCCGAAGAGCTGATGGATGAGGTTCGCGCTATCGACTCGGACATCGTCGTGGTCAACTTCTGGGCGTCGTGGTGCCTGCCGTGTCGCGCCGAGTTTCCCGAGTTCATTCGCTTCAGCGAGGAAGCCGATCCGGGCGAGGCCCAGGTGCGGTTCGTCTCCATCGACTTCGAGGAGGACCTCCCGCACGCCGCCGAGTTTCTCCGCGAGCATGGGATCAGCGGCACGACCTTTGTCAAAGACGGCAAGGATGGTCCGTTTATCAGCGCCATATACTCCGAGTGGTCCGGCGCGATTCCCGCAACGGCGCTCTACGACCGCGACGGTGACCTCGTCGGCTTCTGGGAAGGCATTGTCACCTACGATCAACTCGCTGAGCGCGTCCGCACCGTCCGCCAGTCCACTGAATCCGTGTCCACCAATTCAACTTCGCTATGACGTTTCAGCAGACTCTTCGTCGCGTTGCGATCTTTGCTTTCGCCATCGTGCTTGGCCAAACTGTCGCCGCGCAGACGGCCCAGCCACTTGATGTCGGTGCCGCGCTTCCTCTTGCGGACCGGTCCATGCAGAATGCGAACGGCAGTGCCACGACGTTCGGGCAAGTGATGGGTGACCAAGGGCTTGCGGTCATCTTCTGGTCCAACACCTGCCCGTGGGTGGCGAAGTATGACGAGCGCGTCCGCGACCTCGCCGAGGAGTACGAGGCGGCGGGTATCGGCTTCGTCATCGTCAACGCGAACGATCCGGGAGCCTATCCCGAGGAGAACTTCGCCACGATGCAGCAGCGCGTTTCCAGCAACGGCTACGATTTTCCCTATGTGGTAGATGAAGGCTCGGAGGCAGCCAAGGCGTTCGGGGCCTCGCGCACGCCGCAAATCTTTCTCTTCGATACGAGCAACGCGCTGGTTTACGAGGGCACGGTGGATGACAGCCCCTCTGACCCGAGCGGTGTGGAAGAAGAGTTTTTTCGCGATGCGATGAACCAACTCATCGCGGGTACCGAGATCACGGTACAGAAGACCAACGCCTTCGGCTGCACGATCAAGTTTTACTAGGCCCGGTATTGCCATCGACTCAATCCGCCCGGCGGTGCTTCGTGCGCCGCCGGGCGTGGTATTTTCCGCCGCTCCGTTTTCCCGATCTCTGCCTCCATGCCCAAGTCTACGGCGGTGCCTGTGCCTTCTGATGCCTCCCTCGACCACGCGGCGCTCTACCGCGCCCTGCAGCTTCCGCGCACCGTTGAGGAAAAGATGCTCCGCCTCATTCGGCAGAACCGCCTCTCGAAGTGGTTCTCCGGCTACGGGCAGGAGGCGATTGCCGTCGGCTGCGTGTGGGCGCTCCGTGAGCGCGACGTGATCCTACCGATGCACCGCAACCTCGGCGTCTGGACCACGCGCGGTCTCCCGCTCCGCCCGCTCTTCTGTCAGCTCATGGGCAAAGAGGGCGGCTTCACAAACGGGCGCGACCGAACCTTCCACTTCGGCACGATGGAGCACCGGATCGTTGGGATGATCTCGCACCTCGCAGCGATGCTGCCCGTCGCGACGGGCTTCGGCCTCGCCTCGCAACTAAAGGATGAGGACTTCGTGGCGTGCGCGTTCGTCGGCGAGGGGGCGACACGAGAGGGGGATTTCCACGAAGCGCTCAACCTCGCCGCCGTCTGGAAGCTGCCGGTCCTGTTCGTGGTCGAGAACAACCAGTACGGCCTCTCCACGCCGACGGGTGAGGCGATGGCGGTCGAAGACATCGCCGATGCGGCGGCGGGCTACGCGATGCCGGGCGAGGTCGTGGATGGCAACGATGTGCTCGCGGTGATCGACTCCGTCAGCCGGGCCGCTGAACGGGCGCGGGCCGGAGAGGGACCGACGCTGCTGGAGATGAAGACGTTCAGGATGCGCGGGCACGAGGAGGCGAGCGGGACGAAGTACGTGCCCGAGGCGCTGTTCGACGAATGGGGCGACCGAGACCCGTTATTGCAATACAAAAAGACATGCCTCGCTGAAGGGTGGCTCTCGGAAGAGGCAATGGCCCAGGTCGACGAGGCGCTCGCGGCTGAGATCGAGGAGACCGCCGAGTGGGCCATTCGGCAGCCCGAGGTCGAGAGCACCCTCGCTGCCGAGCGCGCCGCGCTCTTCGCACCGTCACTCGTCACGACCTCGCCCGCGAAAGGAGCTGTCTCAGAAAAGCGATTCATCGACGCCGTGCAGGACGGGTTGTGGCAGGCGATGGAGGCCGACGACCGCGTCCTCGTTATGGGGCAGGACGTAGCTGAATACGGCGGCGTGTTCAAGGTCACGCAGGGCTTCGTCGAGCAGTTCGGGCGCGAGCGGGTCCGCAACACCCCGATCATTGAGAGCGGGGCGATTGGTTGTGCGATGGGTCTCGCGCTCGAAGGCTTGAAGCCAGTGGTCGAGATGCAGTACGCCGACTTCATCACCTGCGGGTTCAACCAGATCGTCAACAACCTCGGCACGACGCACTACCGCTGGGGCGAGCCGCTCAACGTGACGATCCGTGCCCCGTTTGGTGGCGGCATCGGGGCCGGACCATTTCACTCACAATCGCCCGAAGCGTGGTTCGCCCACGCGCCCGGCCTGAAAGTCGTCGTCCCCGGCACGCCCGCCGATGTAAAAGGACTGCTGATGGCCGCTATCGAAGACCCGAACCCGGTGTTGTTTTTCGAGCACAAGCACCTCTACCGCTCGCTCAAAGGCGAGGTACCGGACGCACCGTATGCCATCGCACTCGGTGAGGCGAACATCGCCCGCAAAGGCAGCGACCTGACGCTCGTGACGTGGGGCGTTGGTGTGCAGTGGGCGCTGGAAGAGGCTGACCATTGGACCGAGCAGGGTGTGGCTATCGAGGTTGTGGACCTCCGCACCCTCGTGCCGTGGGACCGGGCGACGGTGCTACGCTCGCTCGCGAAGACGAACCGGCTCGTCGTGCTCCACGAGGCGCAGCGCACCGCCGGGTTCGGGGCCGAGGTCGCCGCCCAGGTCATCGAAGAGGGCTTCGAGCACCTCGATGCGCCGCCCGTCCGCGTCGCCTCCGAAGACCTGCCGATTCCATTCTCGAGAGGGCTGGAGCGCGACATCTATTCGGCAAGCGGCAAGCTGAGAGAGGGTATCGAGCGTGTGTTGGCGTACTGAGCGAGCGACGCTCATTCACCAAGAGCTAACAGCCCCTGGCTCATAGTCGCCGTACCTTTAAGGCTCTTTTCACGCCCTGCCTGCGGCATATCGACCGTAGGCATACGGCTTTCGCCGATTCCGGCACTCACCGTATTCCAGAGGGATCCCCTATGGCTACACAAGACCGACCCATGTACGAGTTGATGTACGTGGTCAACACCGTTCTGAACGACGACCAGATCAAGGACATCGTCGAGCGCGTCACGGCGTTCATCCGTGAGAACGATGGCGACATCGTTGAAGTGCAGGAGAAGGGGAGCCAGCGGCTCGCCTATCCCATCGAGAAGAAGCGCAACGGGTACTACGCCCTGACGTACTTCCGCGCCGACGGCGACTTCATCGAGCGCTTCGACCGCGCGCTTCGGATCAACGATGACATCATGCGCCACATCATCCTGCGCTACGACGCCAAGATGATGCGCCATTTCGAGAAGCAGCAGAGCCAGCCCGCTGTGGCTGAGGCTGAAGCTGCCGAAGCCGAAGCGTAACCCTCCTCGCGGAGCGGACGCTCTGCTCAGACTCCAGAACCCATCATGGCACGAAACGAACGCAAGAAGCAGACCGAGCCTATCGCTCGCGCTGCCGTCCCCGGCGCGAAACGCCGCCCCGTCTGTCCCTTCGAGTCCGAAGGCATCGAGTACATCGACTACAAGGACACCGAGACCCTCAAGCGCTACCTGAACGAGCAGGGCAAGCTTCTGCCCCGGCGCGTCACCGGCGTCTCGGCGAAGTCCCAGCGTCAGCTCACGATTGCTGTCAAGCGCGCCCGCCACATGGCGCTGCTGCCCTTCGTCGCGGACAACATCAAATAGTCCTTTGTCACTCGTCACTGGTCATTTGCGAATGACGAAGGACCAATGACAAAAGACCCGATCACATGAACATCATTCTCACGCAGGACGTTGACAACCTCGGCCAGAAAGGCGAGGTCATCTCCGTCAAGAACGGCTACGGGCGCAACTTCCTCATCCCGCGCGGCCTTGCTGTCGTCGCCAACCCGTCGAACGTCAAGCGCTACGAAGAGGAGACGCGCCAGCAGGCCGTCAAGCTCGAATCGGCCCGCAAGGACGCCGAAGCCCTTGCCAAGCGGATCAACGACATGGAGATCGTTCTCCAAGCTCCGGTCGGCGAAGAGGACCGCATCTTCGGCACCATCACGACGCAGCAGATCGCCGATGCCCTCGCTGGGCGCGGGATCGAGGTGGACCGTCGCAAAATCTCGCTCGACTCCGACATTCGGACGACGGGCGAATACACGGCGACGGTCAAGCTCCACCCGGAGCACAGCGGCTCGCTCACCGTGCAGGTCGTGCCGGAGTCGCTCACCGAAGCGCTTTAGGTCGCCCTCGCATCAGGCGATGCTATTAGGCAACACCCCCGGCGGGGCGTTCGTTGTTCCGGTAGGCCGGGCGCGGACGCCCCGCTGTTGTTCATAAAATGTGACGCATACGAAGCGAACCGAGGCGGCGTCTCTTGAGTTGATGTCTCGGCTCTCGCTTCTCCTCTACGCTATGCGCTTGCTCGTCTTTTTCATGTCCATGCTCTTTGTGCCTGCCTCGGCGCAGGTGCCAGAGAGCGAGCCGGTGGTGTGGACGGCACTGGTGGAGCCGGAGACCGCACGGCCGGGGGAGACGGTAGAGGTGGTGCTCTTCGGGGAGATCGTGGGCGATTGGCGGATGTACGCGATTGACTCACCGATTGGCCGCGCGCTTGATCTTCGCTTGGAGCAGAACGCGAGCCTCACTCCTGTTGGGGGCGTGCGGCAGGGCACCCCGGAGGAAGGGTACGACGAACTAGTCGAGAGTGCCTATACCTATTTCTCGGGTACGGCGGAGGTGATGCAGACGCTCCGGGTGGCTCCGAACGCACCGGGCGGCTCTACGCCGATCCAGGGCGTGGTTCACTACATGGTCTGTAACGATGAAATCTGCCTGCCGCCGATGCAGGAGCGGTTCGCCGTGTCGGTGGACGTGCGCGGCTCTCCTGTCGCTACGCTACCCGAGGAGCCAGTGATTGCCTCGGATGCTTCGACTCAGGATAGCGTGCTGGTGCAGTTTGACACGCCGAGAAGTGCAGCACTCGCCGAACCGAATGCGTCTCCCTTTGAGCCGGCTACGCCGGAGCGGGGTGGACTGTGGGGCTTTCTATTGCTTGCCATCGGAGCGGGCCTCGTGGCGCTCCTGACTCCATGCGTCTTCCCGATGATTCCGCTTACGGTGTCGTACTTCCTCCACCATGCGGGCGACCGACGCAAGGCCGCGCGGATGGCGGGTGTCTACGGTCTCGCCATCGTCGGCCTGTTCACACTGCTCGGTGTGGTGATGGCGCTTGTTGTCGGGGCGGCAGGGCCGCAATTGATCGCGGCAAACCCGTGGGTGAATCTGTTCATCGGCCTCGTGCTCGTCGTCTTCGGGTTCTCGCTGCTCGGCTTCTTTGAGCTTCGGATGCCGGCTGCGTGGGCGAACGCACTGAACCGGCAGGGCGATGAACGTGGGGGCTATCTCGGCGTGATGTTCATGAGCCTGACGCTGGTGCTTGTCTCATTCTCCTGCACAGTGCCGTTTGTCGGAGGCCTTCTCGCAGCGGCGTCTCAGGGTGGATGGGCGCGACCGTTGATCGGGATGGTCGTCTTTTCGTCGGTTTTTGCGCTGCCGTTCGTGTTGTTCGCTGCGTTCCCGAACGCGCTCACCCGGCTGCCGAAGTCTGGGTCATGGATGGGTGCGCTCAAAGGCGTACTCGGATTCATCGAGATCGCTGCCGCGCTGAAGTTTCTCTCGAACGCCGATCTCGTGTGGGGGACCGGGCTGCTCCCGCGCCCGCTTGCCATTGCGCTCATGATTGTGATTTTTGCGCTCGCAGGCCTCTACCTGATCGGCAAGCTGCATCTCAAGGGGCCGGACTCGGACTACGGCGAGGTGCGACCGGTGCCCATCGGCGGACTGCGGCTGCTGACAGCGATGGCGTTCTTTGGTCTCGCGTTCTACTTCGTGCCAGGCTTGCTCGGTGCGCCGCTCGGCGGCTTCGATGCGTTTCTGCCGCCGCGCCAAGCGACCGATGTGAGTCTGCTCGCCGGGTTCGCCGAACGGTCGGATGGAGTAGGTAAGCATGCGTGGCACCAAGACCGGGCGACAGCCTTTGAGGAGGCACGTCGTACCGGACGCCCTGTTCTCATCGACTTCACGGGCTACACCTGCACCAACTGCCGTCACATGGAAGCGACGGTGCTCTCCCGACCGGAAATCGCCGAACGCATCGACCGGCACTTTGTCCCGCTCCAGCTTTGGACAGATAATGCCGAGGATGGTCCGGACCTCCAGCGCTACCAGCTCGAACTGACGGGCCGGATCGCGCTTCCGACCTACGCCATCGTCGCGCCTGACGGCCAGCTTGTCAGCCAACTCAGTGGTGTGACGTCGCTGGAGCGATACGCTGCTTTTCTCGATGCTGGCACCGTTACCTTCGACGAGTCCAACGACCTCGCCGCCCGGTAATCCTTTTCTCTGAAACCCCCGATGTCGTTCCGCTTCCTGCTTTGCCTGTGCCTTGCCCTCACACTGACTGCCTGTGATCGAAGCGCATTGGAGGAGGATGACGATCCGCCGGGTGGCGGCGGTGGGATGATGGAAGTCGCGGACTGTTCGGCGAGCGTCAATGGAAGAAGCTTTGAGGCCCAGTCTCCGAGTGCTACCACCAACGATCAGGGCAGCGTACTCAGCATATCGTGCCGATTGTTTGGAGATGGTCTGCTCTTCGAACTGCAGCCCATTGGATTTGGCGAGGCCACGCTCGCCCTCGGTCCGGGTAGCACTAACCAAGCACAATACAGTGATGGTGGGGAGATATCGAATACCGCAGATCTGGCGGGTGGTGCCTTCGGCGGAAGCGTGATGCTTCAAGAGTTCAGCCGAGAGCGTGTGCGAGGCACCTTCACGGTCAACGTGCCGGGATTCGATGAGGGTGATCCGATCATCAACATCACAGCAGGCAACTTCGATCTACCAGTGCGCCTCGATATCGGGGATGGCTCACCTTGATGGCTAGAGTAAGATCAGAGGCGATGCTCTATCGTTCGAGTGACTTGGGGAAATGAAAGGAAATGAGTAGCGTCTAGCTTCGCCGGCGATGGCGGTCACTGTATATTCGGGCAGCTTTCCTTTTTCCATTTGACCCTCTGCCCATCGCCATGATGCAGCCTGTCGCCTACGATTCCACGCCTGCTGCCGCCGATCACAAGCGGCTACACAATTTCTCCGCCGGTCCCGGCACGCTCCCGCTAGAGGTCATGCTGGAGGTCCGCGACCAGTTGCCGGTCTACGGTGACCTCGGCTCGTCGATCATGGAGATCAGCCACCGCTCGCCCGCCTACACCGAGGTCAACGAGCGCGCCGTCGCGCACCTCAGAACACTCCTTGGTCTCGGCGACGACTGGCACGTCCTCTTTCTTCAGGGCGGGGCGTCGATGCAGTTTCATCAGGTGCCGCTCAACTTCCTGCCCGAGGGTGGCTCGGCGGATTATCTCAACACAGGCTCGTGGAGTAAGAAGGCGATCAAGGAGGCGCAGATCGTCGGGCAGAGCCGGAACGCCGCACCGCACGTCGCGGCCTCGTCCGAAGCGTCGAACTTCAACTACATCCCGGAGCCAGCGACTTGGGACCTCAGCCCCGACGCGGCTTACCTGCACTACACCTCGAACAACACTATCTTCGGCACCGAGTTCGCCGAAGAGCCGGACGTTGATGTGCCGCTCGTCTGCGATGCTTCCTCGGACTTCCTCAGCCGCCCTATGTCGGTCGAGCGCTACGGGCTGATCTACGCTGGGGCGCAGAAGAACATCGGCCCCGCCGGAGCCACGGTCGTTCTCGTTAAGGAGGACTTCCTCCAGCAGCGACGCGACGGCCTCCCAACGATGCTCGATTATCGAACGCACACAGCCAAGTTGTTCAACACGCCGCCCGTCTTCGCGGTCTACATGATCGAGAAGGTGCTCCGCTGGCTCCAGAACCTCGGCGGGCTTCCGGCCATCCAGAAGCAGAACGAGGAGAAGGCCGCCCGTCTCTACGGGGCTATCGATGCAACGGATTTCTACCAAGGCACAGCGCGGGAAGACTCTCGCTCGAAGATGAACGTCACCTTCCGCATCAAGGGTGGCGATGAAGACCTCGAAGCCCGATTCATTCAAGAGGCCAAAGGAGAGGGGCTACTCGCGCTCAAAGGGTATCGCTCTGTCGGCGGTCTTCGTGCTTCAATCTACAACGCCTGCGCGCAGGAGTCCGTCGAGGCGCTCGTGCAGTTCATGCAGGAGTTCGAGCGGACCAACGGCTAGACGTAGCCTGATCGCCTAAAGCGAAGCGCCCCACTACCAGAGTCGGTAGTGGGGCGCTTGAGGTTGCAGCCGAGGCGGCTACTCCTGCTCTTCAGCAGGCTCCTCCTCTTCGGGCGCATCAGGCTTCTTCGCCTTGGCCTTCGGAGCCTTCTTAGTCTTGAAGATCAACTCTTCGCCCTCTTTGTGGGAAACCGTGATGGTGTCGCCCTCGCCGAGGTCGTCGGAGAGGATGGACTCGGCCATCGGGTCCTCGACGTACTTCTGGATCGCCCGGCGGAGCGGACGCGCCCCGAACTGCGGGTCGTACCCCTTGTCGACGAGGAAGCTCTTGGCTTTCTTGTCCATCTTGATCGTGATCCCCAACTCTTCGACACGCGAGAAGAGGTCCTTCTGCATGATGTCGATGATCTCGAAGATGTGCTTCTTCTCGAGCGGGTGGAAGACGATCACATCGTCGATTCGGTTGAGGAACTCGGGGTTGAAGACCCGCTTGAGCGCGTCCTCGACCGTCGATTTCATCTTCTTGTAGTCGAACGTGTCGCTGCTCTGCGAGAAGCCGATGCCTTTGCCCATGCTCTTGATGTCGCGGGCACCGATGTTCGAGGTCATGATGATGATCGTGTTGCGGAAGTCCACCCGGCGACCGAGGCCGTCGGTGAGGATGCCGTCATCGAGCACCTGAAGCAGGATGTTGAACACGTCCGGATGCGCCTTCTCGATTTCGTCGAGCAGCACGACCGAGTACGGCTTGCGGCGGACCTTCTCGGTAAGCTGGCCGCCCTCCTCATAGCCGACGTAGCCGGGAGGCGCACCGACGAGGCGGGACACGGAGAATTTCTCCATGTACTCCGACATGTCGATCCGAATGAGCGACTCCTGGTTGTCGAAGAGAAACTCGGTGAGACGCTTCGCCAACTCGGTCTTGCCGACGCCGGTGGGGCCGAGGAAGATGAACGAACCGATGGGCCGCTTCGGGTCTTTGAGACCGGCGCGGGTGCGGCGGATCGCACGGGCTAGCTTCTCGATGGCATCGTCCTGACCGACGACGGTGCCCATGAGCGCCTCGCCCATCTTCATCAGCTTCTGGCCCTCGGGCGACGAAATCTTGTCCACCGGAATGCCTGTCATCATCGCCACGACTTGGGCGATGTCGATGTCGGAAACGTCGTGGACCTCAGTCTCGGCCTGACGCTCCCATTCTTCCTTCGCGTTTTCCAACTCCTCCTGCACCTTCTTCTCCTTGTCGCGGAGTTGGGCCGCCTCCTCGAACTTCTGGCTCTTGACAACCTGGTTCTTCTCCTCCTTGATCTCCTCGATTTGCGCTTCGAGAGTGAGGATTTCGGCGGGCACCTTGATGTTGGAGAGGTGGACACGCGCGCCTGCCTCGTCCATCACGTCGATGGCCTTGTCCGGGAGGTGGCGGTCGGTGATGTAGCGGTCCGAGAGCTTGACGGCAAGGTCGAGCGCTTCCTCGCTGAAGAGGACATTGTGGTGGTCCTCGTAGCGATCCTTGATGTTGTTGAGGATTTCGAGCGCCTCCTCGGGTGTGGCCGGCTCGACGAGGATTTTCTGGAAGCGTCGGTCGAGGGCACCGTCTTTCTCGATGTACTGGCGGTACTCGTCGAGTGTCGTCGCGCCGATGCACTGAATCTCGCCGCGCGCGAGGGCGGGCTTGAACATATTCGATGCATCGAGCGAGCCAGACGCACCGCCCGCGCCGACGAGGGTATGCAGTTCGTCGATGAAGAGAATCACCTCGGGCGATTTCTCCAACTCATTCATCACGGCCTTCATCCGCTCCTCGAACTGGCCTCGGTACTTGGTGCCAGCGACGAGAGCGGCGAGGTCGAGCGTGACGATGCGCTTGTCATAGAGCACACGCGACACCTTGCGCTGGACGATGCGGAGCGCGAGGCCCTCGGCGATGGCAGTCTTACCAACGCCCGGTTCACCGATGAGTACCGGGTTGTTTTTCTTGCGGCGGCTCAGGACCTGAGCCACACGCTCGATCTCGCGCTCGCGGCCCACGATGGGGTCGAGCTTGTCGTCTTCGGCCAGCTTGGTGAGGTCGCGGCCAAAGTTGTCGAGGACGGGGGTTTTGCTTTTTTCTGCCATTTTGCTGCGCTCTCTGGCTGAACCGGACGAGCTACCGCCGCGCGAGGAGGAGCGGCCGGAGCTGGTGCCGGAGATGATCGAGTCGAGTTCGGCGCGGACGGCGTCGTAAGTGATCGAGAAGCCCTGCTGGAGAATCTGGGCGGCGATGTTCTCATCGTCACGCAGGAGACTCAGCAGCAGGTGCTCGGTGCCGATCACGTCGCTCTTGTAGAGCTTGGCTTCGAGGTAGGTGATCTTGAGCACCTTCTCGGCCTGCTTCGTCAGCGGGATGTTCCCGACCGTGAGGGTGCCACCGCTGGAGCGAACACTGTCCTCGATAGCCTTCTTGAGCTTGAGGAGGTCCGCCCCGAGGTTGCGGAGGATTTTGACCGCGATGCCCTCGCCCTCGCGGATGACGCCGAGGAGCAAGTGCTCCGTCCCGATGTAGTCGTGCCCGAGCCGGATCGCTTCCTCCCGGCTGTAGGAGATTACGTCGCGGACGCGGTTCGAAAAGTTACCTTCCATGGAGGGAGTTGCTTGGCCTGGGCCGGGTGGTGGGGCAAAACAGCGACGGAGGGCCGCACGCGGTGCGGATCAGGTCGCCAACCCCGATAGATACAAAGAACGGGCCGAGGACGGTGCGCTTCGTAAAACAAACGCACCGCCTGCCGCTGTTGATGCGCGAGGGGCGGTGCCCTCTGGATGAACGGTTGCTCCGTGCTGCCGAACGGCGGCCCGCGCTGAGCGAGCCGTCAGGCGCTGAAGCTGGACCCGCAGCCACACGTCTGCGTGGCGTTAGGGTTGTCAAAGACAAAACCGCGCGCGTCGAGTCCATCGTGGTAGTCGACGGTGGTACCCATGAGATACAGACCATGACGCTTGTCGAGGTACACGGTAATGCCGTCGATCTCGAAGTGGAGGTCGTGCTCACGCGCCTTGTCGAAGCCGAGCACGTAGCTCATCCCCGAACAGCCGCCGCCTTTGACCCCGACGCGGAGACCATAGCCGTCGGGAATCTGCTTGTTGGCGACGATGCGCTTGACCTCGGACGCCGCGCGGTCAGAAATTGTGATCGGCGCAGGGCGGGAGGTCGGCTCAGTGGGGGATACGGCTGTCGTGCTCATGGGACACGGTAGAGGCTTGGTCTTGATGCCCCGCTACAACCGGGCCGCGCGGGGGCAGTTCCTTTAACATTGAGTGATTGAGGGATTGGCTGTTTGGGTGATTGAGTGTATCCCGAATCGCTCAGTAATCTCACAGCGTTCGTGCGAGCACGGCGACTTCTTTGTAGGCCTCGGTCCGCCCGCCTTGTAGGTCGAGGGCTTCGAGAAAGACGATGTAGATGCCAATGCGAAGTTGTCGCCCGTCGTCATCGCGGCCCTGCCACGTCAGGGTGCCGGTGACGGTGTTGCCGCCGAGCGCGGCGTCTTCGAGCGTGCGGACCAGCCGCCCGGCCCCGTCGAAGATGCGAACGCGGACGAGGGCCGCTTCGGCCTCTAGCGTGTAGCTGATTTGCGTCCCAACCTGGGCATTGAATGGCGAAGGCGAGATTGTCAGGCCGGGCGCAGCAGGCATCTCACCCGGTAGTAGGAAGACGCTGTTCTGTCGCCCCGGCGTCCCGCCCGAGGGATCGAGGCTGCTGGTCCAGTTGCTCGCGTCGCTGCTCGGCCCATCGGGGCTGATCCGTTCGAGAGCGATGCCGGTCGCATCGTCGAGTTCGAGCCGGTGCCAGTCGTCGGCATAGGCCACGCTGTCGACCAGGAGGCTATCGCCTCGAAGCAAGCGGATCGTGTCTTCGGAGTTGGTGAGCGAGAGGGTCGTTCGGTCGACGGGGAGGAGGAGCGTGCCGGAAAAATCTGTCGCCGAGTAGAACCGGGCGATGAGCGATGAGTCAGCGAGCGCGCTCTGACTCGGCGGCGAGGGGAAGCGGTCGCCGAAGACGCTGGTGTCGGCGAAGGCGACAGCATAGCCACCGGGTTCCAGCGCGGCGAACGGCACGGCGCCCGTCAGCCGACCGCCGATGTCGATGTCGCGGACACTCCCATTTTCGTCCTGCGCGTCGGTGACCTGCACTCGCGTCAGTGTCAGTGTCAGGTCCGTCGTGTTGAGCAGCTCGATGTACTCGGTCCCGTCGAGCCGACCGTCGTTGGCGTCGCGGAGCGGGTCGAACATGGTCTCGTTGATGACGAGTCCACCGACCGGCGCGAGGCGAGCGAGCGTTACGGTCGTTTCGCCGCCGGGATTGCCGACGAAGTCTGCGATGGGGCCGATAGTGAGCGTGCCGCCGCTCACGCCGCCCGCGAAGACGAGGTCTACCGTCGGCTCGTCGCTGCTGACGCGCACCGAGTCCGGCGTCGCCCCACCGGATAGCGCGAAGTCGTCGGACTGCACAGACGCGGGATCGAGCGGCTCGGTGAGGTACACCCGAACGCTGGTCTCGGTGAGTTGCTCAGCGAAGACAACGGACGGCGCGCCGGTGTCGGGCGCGAATACCGAGTTTTCTATCCCCGGTGTTCCGCCGTTCGGATCTTCCGACGAGGCCCAGTTGAACCCGCTGTTGCTCGGCCCGTCCGGGTCGATGCGTTCGAGCGTGGCGGTATCGGAGGTGCCCCAGCCGGGTTCGTATTGCACCGAGTCTACTGTTGCGCCCGTCGGCGTGTAGCGGATCACGACCGCATCGCCTCCGGCGTTGAGGTTGGGGAAGCCATCCACTTCGAGGAACGGCCCCGCTTCGGGGAATGCAGCGGTAAAGGTCTTAGCGTCGGCGACGAGGGCGAGGTACTGGCCGGGGAGTAGGAAAAACGGCGCGGCGGCGATCTCAGCGGGCGTACTCGCGGCGTCGGCGAAGGTGAAGGCGCTCAGGTCGAAGTTCTTGTCGGAGCGGTTGAACAACTCGACGTACTCACCCTCGTTGCCCTGCGGCGACTGGAACTGGATTTCGTTGACGACGATCTCGCGCACCGCAGGCATCTCGCTCTCGCCGAAGAAGAACGGAGCCGACGCCTCGACCAGCACGTTTCCGGCGAGGTCTTCGATGTTGCTCACCGTGAGCGTGTAGCGCGTACCCTCGGTGAGCGGCGTGGTGAAGGCAAGCGTGACGCGGGCGAGGTCGCCGTCCGGCGCGTATTCCACCACCGTCGGCTGGCCGATGCCGTTGTCGACGACATAGTTGTCCGTATCGCCTGCCGAGGCTTCGGCGACGGGTTCCGAGAAGCGGACCTCCACGAGGTTGGGAGCGGTGGCAGAGGCGAGTAGCAGCGCAGGCGGCGTCTCATCAGGCTCGAAAGAGAAGGGAATCGTTGCGCCACTGGCGGCATTGCCGAGTTGATCGGTGACGCCGGTGATCGTAAGTGTGTAGTCGCCCGCCGCGAGCGAAGCGGTGAGCACAAGCTGGACGGCGGCCTCTTCATCGCCGAGGTAGGTCGCTTCACCGATAGTGGGTGCGCCGTTGTCAACCACGAAGTTGCCCGGCACGACCGAGCTTGCGTCGAGCGGTTCGTCGAAAAAGACAGTGACTGTGGTTCCGTCACTCGACACGTCGATGTCGGTGGGTACCGGCGGAGCGGTGTCGGGCGGGACGCTGTTCGGAGCCGCCGGGGTGCCACCGCGCGGATCGACAGAGGTAGCGAAGTTGGACGACACGTTGCTTGGCCCATCGGCACTACGGCGCTCCAGCGAGGCGTCGCTCCCGCCCCAACTCGGCTCGTAGCGGACCGAATCCACCACCAAGCCGCTCGGCTCATAGCGAATGACGACCGCGTCGCCGCCGTTGTTGAGACCGGGGAATCCGGGCACCTCAACAAACGATACGCCGGGGAATTGCACTTGGAACGCCTCGGCATCGCGGACGAGGGCGACGTACTCGCCCGGCGAGAGAAACAGCGAGGCGTCGGCGATGGGCACCGTTGCGCTTTCGTCGGAGAGTGTGAACTCGCTCAGGTCGAAGAGGCCGTCAGAGCGGTTGAAAAGCTCGACATACTCGTCGCTCGACACGTCCGGTGGGTCGTACATGATTTCATTGACGACGAGGTCGCGCACATCCGGCACATCCCCCTCGCCGAAGAAGAACGTCGCCGAATCGGAGCCGAGCACGTTGCCGTTCAGGTCGGCGATGTTCGAGGCCGTCAGCGTATAGCTCTGCGGCCCGATGAGTGGTGTGCCGAGCGCGAGCACCACGCGCGTCGGATTGCCTTTGGGGGCCACTGCCACGCTCACCGGCTGCCCGATGCCGTTGTCGATAGCATAGTTCGTCGGCGTGCCCGCCGAGGCTGGGGCCACCGGCTCGGTGAAGATGACGGCGACAGTTGTAGCGTCGAGTGCTCGGACCGAGGCGAGCGCAGGCGGTGTCAGGTCCGGGTCGAAGGTGATAGCGATGGTGGCTCCGTCGGTCGCGTTGCCTGCGAGGTCTTCGACGCCGGTGATGGTGACAGTGTAGCTCCCCGGATCGAGTGGTGCAGCCAGCGTCAGGATGGCGGCGACTTGGCCTTCGTCATAGGCGGCATCGGCAACGACCGGAGCACCACCATCAATCGAGAAGCTGCCGGGAACAACGGTCGCCGGCTTCAGCGGCTCATCGAAGAAAACCGTGACCGTCTGTCCATCGCCCGATACCTCGGCGTCGAGCGGAACGGGCGGCGTGGTATCGACCTCGAAGACAGAGTTCTCTGCGCCGGGAGTGCCGCCGCGTGGGTCGGTGGAGGTGGCGAAGTTGGACGCGCTGTTGCTCGGCCCGGTGGGGTCTTTGCGTTCGAGCGAGGCATCGGTGCCGCCCCAACTCGGCAGGTACGCCACAGAGTCGATGACCGTGTCGCCAAACCAGATGGTCGGTGTGTCGCCGGAGTTGTTGAGCGCGGGAA
Source organism: Rhodothermales bacterium (assembly GCA_028284265.1). GTDB lineage: Bacteria > Bacteroidota > Rhodothermia > Rhodothermales > JANQRZ01 > JANQRZ01. The sequence goes on along the minus strand of JANQRZ010000011.1, from coordinate 101,210 downwards.
AGCCCGTGACTTCGATAAACGGCACGCCGGGGAATTGAAGCTGGAAGGCGTCGGGGTCGCGCACGAGCACGGCGTAGTCGCCCGGTCCGAGCGCGGTCGACTGATCGGTGATTGGGACCGGCGTGCTGGCGTTGTCGGAGAGGGTGAGGGCGCTGAGGTCGAAGGTTCGGTCGGCAGTCCGGTTGAAGAGTTCGACGTACTCGTCGTTCGCGATGTCGGGCGGGTCGAACATTACCTCGTTGATGACGATTTCGCGTGGCTCAGGCGTGTCGAAGTCGCCGAAGAAAAAGCCCGCCGAGGTTTCGAGGGTGACGTTCCCGTTGAGGTCTTCGATGTCCGTCGCGGTCACTGTGTACGTCTGCGGTCCAGAGAGCGGCGCACCGAGTTCGAGCACGTAGCGCGTCCCGTCGCCCGGACACTGGATGTCGCCGGGCTGTCCAATCGTCGGGGCGATCTCGTAGAGCGTTCCGTCGCAGCCGAGGACGGGTTCCGTGAAGACGACCTCGACTTCGGTCGCACTGAGCGCCGCCGCGCTGATGAGGCCGGGCGGGGTCTCGTCTGCCTCGAATGAAAAGTCGAGCGTGGCCTCGTCGAGCGTGTTGCCGCTCAGGTCGGCGATGCCGGAGATCGTGAGGGTGTAGTCGTCCGTCGGGATTGAAGGGGCGAAGGTGAGTTGGGCGACCGTGCCGTCGCCGACCACGCTCGCGGCGTCGGGCTGGCCGATCCCGCCGTCGAGCAGGAAGCCGTTCGGCGTGACGCTGATCGGGTCGAGTTCTTCGTCGAACTGGACGAGGAGGGTGCCGCCGTTGTCGGTGACCGTGACGTCGAGTGGGACGGGTGGGGAGAGGTCGGCCTCGAAGTCGGGGTCGGCGACGAAGTCGTCCCAGAAGAACGCCGCGCCGTTGGCGGTCGAGTGCTTGAGCCAGACGCCGAGCGCGGCGCTTGCGGTGTACGTGCCGTCCGTCACATCCTCGATGATTGGCGTGCCGTCTACGCTCACGCGCCAGCCACCCGCGTCGTCGCGCAGCACCTCGACCGAGATTGTGCCCTCGTCGCCCGGTACCACCGCCCCGTCGCTCGCGCCGAGTTCGGTCCGGTCGGTCGGCAATCCGTCCTGCCGGTAGAGCCGGATTTCGTCCGAGTTGTTGGTGCCGATCTGGATGTAGTAGCCCTGCACTTCGCCCTTCAGGTTGGGCGTGTCGGCGATGAGGTAAACGCGGGTGCCGTTGGCGTTGGTCAGGTTGGCCTCGTGGCGGAACGTGAAGGCCCACCGACCGGATGCCACGTCGGAGATCGTGGCTAGCGCGATGGTGTCGTTCTCGGCGAGGCCGTCCGAGCGCAGCCCGAAGTCCGCACCGAAGGGGACGACGATGAAGCGGTCCGTGTCGCCCTGCCACGCCGGGTTGGCGGTGAAGTCGCCGTCGGCGAAATCGTCCTGCACCTGCGCGAGCGCGGCAGGGGCGAGGAGGAAGAGCAGGAGGGCGAGCGCGGGCATCCGGGCGCGAGCGAGTCGGGAGAACGTCGGCGCACAGTATAGCCCACCCGGCGGAACTGCGGTTACTCCGAGAGTCTGTTTCAAACGTCATCCCGAACGAACGTGAGGGATCCCCACCGCCTCAGAACACCATGACGTGGGGGACCTCTCCGACGCTTCGCTCTGTCGAGGTGACAAGAAGCAGGGCGTTCAACAGAGCAGACCGCGCTTGATGCCTCCTAACCCTCGCCTTGGCCGAAGCAGTAGCAGACGCCCTCGCCGTCGAGCCATTCGCCTCGGGAGGAGGCGTTGCAGTCGGCTTCGGAGGTGCCGACCGGGAGTACCTGATTGAAGGAATCGTCGCAGACATCGGCCCCGTCGGGGCGCATCATCTCGTTCCCGGTGCAGTGGGGGAAGAGGACGAGACTGCCGGTGAGCGCGAGGGCGACGAGAATGCGGCGGCTGAAGTTCAGGATTGTGGGTTTCATGGCTGCTACCTGTCGAGTGAAGAACGGGGTCTCAACAGGTACAGCCGAGAAACCGAGGAGACCGGCTCAGACAGACAGTCGACGAGTCACCGGGCAGTAAGTAACACGATCTGGAACTTGCATGGCAATCGCGGTGTGGAGAAGGCTCGCTGCAATCAGCGCGGACAATGAAAAATGGGAAGGACGAGGGAAGGCATCTGTGCGCTCTGTAAGGAACATCGCACGTTGATACGGTCACACATCTTACCTGAATTCTTATATCAGGGGGTATATGATGATTTAGGCCGGTTCGCTGAAGTCACAGATAATTTCGAGAAGAAGCCCAAACTTCACCAGAGCGGGATAAAGGAGCATCTTCTTTGCTTCCCATGTGATAATGGGATTATTGGAGGGTGGGAGAAATACGTCAAGGAGAATATTTTCGACCCTGAAGACCATCTTGAGGAGGTGGTTCCAGGTCGGCTTGTTATTCGAGGCCTTGACTATCCGTCTGTCAAGCTCTTCCTCCTTTCGTTGCTTTGGCGAATCAGTGTAAGCGAAAGTGTAGGATTCAAAGATGTCTCACTCGATATCCAAGATGAGGAGCATCTGCGATACCTATTACTTGATGCTGATCCGGGTCCACCTCATCACTACCCATGCCTTCTTCTAACTAATCCAAAGATCATAGAACTCATTTCAGGTCAAGTGATAGCTCCCGAGGTAGCACGGGGACGCGGTATGGAGATCATTCGATTTAGCATTGGTGGGCTACACTGGAATTACTTCACCACCCGAAAACCAAGGCGCGACGTACTCAAAAAAAGGCCGTTTCTGACTAGCGATGGTACGTTCCCCGTGTTCTTGTCAGAGGCGGGTGACAAATGGATGCTGGACTACTGGAGCGAAATTAGAGAGTCTGGCAACGTAGCTAGAAGCGAAGCACTCTTTAGCAAGAGAAAGAGTCGCTAGGTTAGAAGCTCCTATGATAATCGTCGGGCGACGACCTCGGCCATGAGGCGGGCGGCGGCTGGAAGCGCTTCCTCGGTCACGTCGAACAGCGTGTGGTGGAGCGGGTAGCTCGTCGCCTCGCCGCTCGCGGTGCCGACGCGCAGCAGCATCCCCGGAATCTGCTGGAGGTAGAACGCAAAGTCCTCGCCGCCCATGCTCGGCTCGTGGATCGTCTGCGCGGCGTCCTCGCCGTAGAGGTCTTCCACCACCTTGCAGACGTGCTCGACGCTGTCCTCGTGGTTGAGGACGGGCGGGAGATCGAGGTGCATCTCGACCTCGACCTCGGCCCCGTAGCGCTGCCCGATTTCTTCGGCGGCCTCACGCATGGCTCCAGCGAGGGTTCGTGCGCCCTCCAAGTTGACGCACCGGAGTGTCCCGCCGAACTCGACCTCGCGCGGGATTACGTTGAGGGCTTCGCCGCCTCGGAACCGGCAGGCGGTGAGGACGGCGCTCCGGCGGGCGTCGTGAACGCGGCCCGGAAGCTGGTAGAACGTGTTCAGGATTTGGGTCGCCACCCAGACGGTGTCCACGGTCTCGTGCGGGCGCGCCGAGTGTCCAGCAGGGCCGCTAACGCGGACGATGAACGGCGCGGTCGCTGCCGTCGCGGCCCCAACGCGAAGACCGAACGTGCCGACCGGACGTGTCGGATCGACGTGGATGCAGAAGATTTCCTCGACGCCGTCGATGGCCCCATCCTTGATCATCACGGGCGCACCCGACGGGCTGTTCTCCTCGCACGGCTGGAAGAGAATCCGTGCCGTACCGTGCAAATCCTTCCGCCGCTCTTGTAGCAACAGGGCTACGCCGACGGCGACGGCCATGTGGGCGTCGTGGCCGCAGAGATGGGCCGCGTCCGGGTTGACAGAGGCGTATTCGCAGTCCTTCCCATCGGGTGCGGGGAGGCCGTCGAGTTCGGTGCGATAGGCGACCGTCGGGCCGGGGTGCGCGCCCTTGACCTCCACGTAGAACCCGGTTTCTGCGAGCGGGCCGACGGTCTCGAACCCGTGCGACCGCAGCAAAGCGCGGAGGTGCCGCGACGTTTCGACCTCTTGAAAACCGATTTCAGGACGGCGATGGAGGTGCCGGCGGAGGCTAATCAGAAAGTGTCCGAAGGTCTCATCGGAGCGGGTTGGCGAGAGGGAGGGCGTGGGAGCAGCGAGCACGAGCAGCATTCTGGAGGTTAAGAGGAACGTCGCAGCCGCCTACTACGCGAAAATCGGGCCGAGGCTCCGGCGCGTAGGCAAACAGTTCGTCGCGTCGTAGAATAGTCACTGACAGGCGGTGCCGTGTATTCACTCCGGACCCACACCGCACCCATCCTCAACCTGTTGCCCGTTCGTGCTTTTCGTGTCGACTGCTTCCTCTTCCGACCCCGATCCGTTCGTTTCGTGGTGCCAGCGTTTGGCAGCGTCTGATTCGAACGCCTTCGAGGAGCTATTCCGTGCTACGCATGGCCCGCTCGTGCGCTATGCCGTGACCTTTACCCATGACCAAACCCAAGCCAGCGACCTCGTGCAAGACGTCTACGTCCGCCTCTGGGAGCGGCGCACGGCGCTCGACCCAGGGCGCTCGCTCAAGGCGCTGCTCTACCGGATGGTGCGAAACCTCGCCTTGAATCGCATGCGCGACCAACAGAACCGCCGCGACCTATTGATGGACTATAGCCCCAGCATCCACACAGAGCCAAACCCAGATGCCCACGTCGAGGGGCGTGATCTTCGCCGCCGTCTGGAAGCGTGGATCGCCGAACTCCCGGAACGACAGCGCGAGGCACTCACCCTCAGCCGCTTTGAGGGCATGAGCCACGACGAGATCGCCGATGTGATGGACATTTCGCCCCGCACCGTGAATAACCACCTTGTCAAGGCGCTCAAGTACCTGCGAGACTGTACCATGGCCTACGAGCCGAGCCTGATCCGATGATGAACCACAAACCTGCTCTCCCTCCCGAACTCGACGCGCACCTCCGCGAGGAACCTGACGCCGCTGAACTTAAGCGTGTGTGGGGCCTTCTAGGCGAACTCGTACCGTCCATCGAAGACGTGGGACAGGACGCCGCGTGGGACCGCCTCCGCGCCGAAGTCCTCAGCCCCCCAACCCGAACCGTCAGCCGGGCGGCAGATCACCCCGCCGTGCGGTCGAGTCGCCGCCGGATGCGACGACTGTGGGTGCCCGCCCTTGCGGCAGCCTTGACCCTCGCGGGGTGGCTCTATCTCAGCACGCCAGTGACGGTTAACGCGCCACTCGGATCGTTTGCGACGGTGGCGCTGCCCGACGGCTCGACGGTCGAACTCAACAGCGGCTCGGCGCTCGAATACGACCGCCGTTTCTGGCGGCTGCCGTTCGTCGAAGCCGACGAGCGGACGGTACGTCTGGTAGGCGAGGGGTATTTCGATGTTGAGCATGGCGAGCGACCCTTTGTGGTCGAGACAATGGACGCCCGTGTGCGGGTGCTCGGGACAGCGTTCAACGTGCGAACCCGCGACGCCGGTACCGTCGTGACTGTCACCGAAGGGCGGGTGCAAGTCGATGATCCGTCGGGTGCGGAGAGTGTCGTGCTCGAGGCCGGAGACCGCGCCCGCGTGGTAAATGGTGTGCCAACGACCGAGGCGTCGGGTGCCGCGCAAGCGCTCGCGTGGCGCGACCGAGGGTTCGCCGCGCAGGAGCAACCTCTCGCCGCCATTCTCGGCGAACTGGAGCGTCGCTATGCACTCGACCTGACCCTGACCGCTACGCAGTCGAGCGGCGACACGCTCACGCTCTACTACCCGCAGCCGACCGACGCCGAGACCATCCTCCGCGACATTTGTACGGCCCGTGATCTAAACTATCGCCAGACAAGCCGAGGGTTCGAGATATATTAGAGGTCCTGACCGTCCTTCGCCATGCGCCTGCGTTTCTGCTTCCTGTGTCTGTTCCTAGGCCTCGCCGCTCCAGTGCAGGCGCAGGAGGCGCGCTATACGATGGCGCTCCGCGACGTGCCGCTGGAGCAGGCGCTCGAAACGCTCGTTGAACTGACGCAGATCAACCTCGTCTATGGCGACGAGATCGACGACGAGGTGGGCGAGGCGAGGGTGTACTGCCGACGGACCGAGGCGACCCCCGAGGCGCTGCTCAAGTGCATCGTCGGAAGCGTAGAGCTGGACTATTATCGCCTGTCGTCGGGCACCTATGTGGTGATTGAGCAGGCCGAGCAGGCTCCGCGCTACGGAAGCCTCGCGGGGGTCGTCGTTGATGGCGAGACGGGTCAGCCGTTGCCGGGAGCGAGCGTGCTCCTCGCCGATGCCTCTGCTGGAATGGCCTCGAACGGGGCCGGGATGTTCACCTTCAGCACGCTCGAACCGGGGCCGTATGTGGTGATGGCCTCGTTCATCGGGTATGAGCCGGTCGCCGACAGCGTCTGGGTGCCTGCCGACGGCCAAACCCGCAGCCGGATTGCGCTGCGCCCAAAGCCGTTCTCGGCGACGCCGGTCGTCATTGACGGGATGCAGCAGCGCGCCTCGGCAGCACTCGTCGGACAAGCTGATCTGGACAGCGACGAGGTGGAGGCAGCCTTGCCCGGACCGCCTCGCATGGCCCGTGCCGTGCTCGGGGTGGGCGACCGCTCCTTGCTTGCCGACCTCCACATCCAAGGAGGCGAATCGGGCGAGCACGTCACCACGCTCGATGGCGCGCCCGTTTTCGATCCCGTCGCGCTCGGTCGGGTTCTGGGCGCGTTCAACCCACTGGCGGTCGAGCGTGTGACGGTGCGGAAGGCGGGCTTCGGTGCCTCGCACGGCAGCTACACGGCGGGCGTCATCGAGATGGAACAGGCGCTCCCCAGAGCAGGCGTTACGGCGACGACGCAGTTCGACCCGTACAGCGCCAATGCCCTCGTTGGCCTCGGCGGATCGAGAGCGTCGGGCATGGTAGCCTTTCGGACGAGTCTGTGGGACGTGTACCGACCCGATGCACTCGACGGTGCGCTCCGCCGGTGGAACGACGTAGACCCGCTCCTGACCTCGGTGCTGGCGAACGAAGGAGGGGCACCGCTGCTTGACGTGCAGCCCCACCGTCACGGGTCGGATGTGCTGTTCAATGACTTGCATGCCGCGGCGCGTGTGAAGTTCGGTGCTTTCCAAACACTCCGCGTCTCCGGCTACCGGGGAGCGAGCGAAGTGGAGACCGAACTGGTGGCGGCAGGATTCGGGAGCGGAGAGGTTCCTGAGCAGCTTACGATCACGCGGGACCGCTACCGATGGATGAACATGATGGCGCGGGCCCGCTACGAAACCATGCTGGGCGCACGGGCACTCGGACACGCCACCCTGCGCGCGAGCCACCACACGCTGGAGCATGGCTACCAAACGCTCGATGCCGCCGACATCGGCTACACGCCGGAAGCCGGGCCGATTGACGTAGCCGAAGCCGCGTTGCGCGAGGCCATCGATGCCCAGCCGCTTCCCGACGACGCAAACCGTTTCACCGAATGGGTAGCCGAGGCCGGGCTGGATTACAGTCTGTCGCCCGACCACTTTGTCGAGTTCGGCGTTGAAGGGGCCGTGGTGGATCACGCCTTCCATCTCGACAATCCATACCTCCGTCCCCTCCGCAGTGAGAGCACGCTCGGTCGCGTCGCAGCGTTCGTCAACGACCGATTTCAGGTCTCCCGGCGCGTGACGCTCGATGGCGGCCTTCGCCTGACGTGGGTGCCAGATCGGAGTGCCGTCTATGCCGAGCCGCGCCTCGCGGTCCGCTATGACGCCGCTCCCAACGCTGCGACGCCGTATGCCATCGGCCTCGGGGCTGGACTGTATCGGCAGTTCGTCAACCAGTTCGACGTGACTAGCGTGGGGCCGAGCGCCCTCGTGCCGAGTGTGCGCTTCTGGCTCCCGGTGGACGCGAGCCTCGTGCCGCCGCAGGCGCTGCACCTCACCGCCGAAGGGTTCGTGGTGCCCGCGCCGGGCTGGACGCTGCGAGGGGAGACCTACTACAAGCACCTCCCGCACCTTTTGGCGCTCGATTACGGCGTGCTACTCAACTATCAGGAGGGCGTCGGGGCTGAAGCCGAGCAGGCGGCGTTCATTGGCGATGCGCGGGGGTATGCCTATGGTGGCGGTGCCCGCATCGAGCGGGAGGGCGACCGGCTCCGGTTCACGCTGGGCTACGATTACAGCCTCTCGCGCCGCACCTTCCCGTCGCGTTTCAACGAGCGTACCCAGCCCGCACCGTGGAATCAGCCGCACCGCCTGCAAGCGAGCGCCGACTTTGACCTCGGCAGTGGCTTTGCCGTGCGGATGCGCGGACGCGGGGTGTGGGGACGGACGTGGGGCTACCGGCAGGCCTACTACGACTTCCTCCTCGTCCACGCCAGCGGACCGCTCGTAGGGCTTCCCGAAGACGACACGCTGCCCGCGCTCTACGAACTCGACCTTGGCCTTGGCTACAGCCGTCAGGTCGCGGGCACCAACGTCGCTGTCCGTTTCGACGTGCTCAACGTGCTGGACCGGGCCAACGTGCTCGACTATAGTCTGCGTCCCGTGGGCGAGAACGAGTATGATACGATAGCCCGCACGGGCTTCGGTATCCAGCCGGTTCTTACGCTTCGCATCGGGCGCTGATCGCCTTAGCTAGCTGGTCACAGGCTTGCCGAACAGGTCAGACCGCATCTCGTTGGAGAGCGAGCGGACGACGGCTTCGAGCGACTCAGTCTCTTCGTAGACGCGCCGTTGCCGCTCGTAGGAGGCTCCCTCGTTGAGGATGGGCTGGAGATCGCCCAACTCGCTGAGGCAGCCGAGTTTCTCGGCGAAGGGGGAGACCTTCTCGATCAGCGTTGCAAGCTCGGTACGAAGGGGCGAGTGGCCGCCCCGGTTGTCCGTGATGAGGTCGGCGTCGAGGCCGTTGCGGACAGCGCGCCACTTGTTCTCGCGGACGATCCACGCCCGCAGGATGTTGACGTAGTTGCCGTTGTCGTAGGCATCGCCGAGGGAGACGACGAGGCTCTGGATAAGCGCCGTCAGCGCGCAGACCTCGGTAAGGGTCGAGGGCACGTCGCACACGCGGATCTCGATGGTGCCGAAGTCGGGGTGCGGGCGGATGTCCCACCAGATTTCGCGGATCGTCTTGATGGCCTGCGCCCGGATGAGCGTGTTCATGAACGCCTGGAACTCGCCGTAGTTGGCGAGGCGGAACGGCAGCCCAGCCGTTGGCATCCCCTCGAAGATTTTGGCGCGCGCCGAGGCGAGGCCGGTGTCCTCATGGTCGGTGAACGGCGACGAGGCCGAGAGGGCGAGCATGTGGGGGATGTAGGTCGTCAGCGCGTTCGAGAGCGCGATGGCCTTCTCGCCGGAGGAGACGCCGACGTGGACATGCAGCCCGTAGATCAGCAGCCGCCGGGCGGGCCACTGGATTTTGTCGACGAGCATCTGGTAGCGGTCGTTCGGGAAAATCTTCTGGTCGCGCCACTGCGCGAAGGGGTGCGTTGCCGCAAGGGCGAACCCGAGGCCCACCTCGTCGCCGATCTGGTAGACCTCTTCGAGCGTCCCCGCGAGGTCGGCCCGCGCTTCGGCAACGTTCTCGCAGATCCCGGTGATCACCTCGATGGTGGACTGGGTCAGTTCCTGCTTGATCTTCGGGTGGTCGTTGCCCACGCGCTCCAAAATGTCGAGCGAGCCTGCGGTGAGGTTCATCGTGTCCGGGTCCAGAATTTGGACCTCCAACTCGACGCCAATCGTGGGGCGGGGCGAGCTGGTGAACGGGATGGACGTGCGGGAGTCGGAGGACGTCAGAGGCATGAGCGGGACCGGCAGGTGAAGAGAAAGCCTAGCCCATAAGAAAACGGATAAGGAGCTAGTGTGCAACTGGATTCTTTCGGGCACCGCTCCGCGTGCGCGGCGTAGGCATCCCAACTTCTAGCCCACCACCCATGCACGACCACCACCACGGCTCGCCCCACGCACACGATCATGGCGGTCGCAACGAAAGCCGGATCGCCATCACGGCCAGCCTCGCCGTAGCAGTGCTGATGCTCGTCGGCAAGCTCACGGCCTTCTTTATCACAGGCTCAACGGCCATTCTTTCCGACGCGCTCGAGTCGGTAATTCACCTGTTTGCGACGGGTATTGCGGCGGTGAGCTTGTGGTACGCGGCCCAGCCGCCGGACCCGCAGCACCCGTATGGGCATGGCAAGATCGCCTACTTCTCGGCGGGCTTCGAGGGAATGCTAATCGCCATTGCCGCACTCGGGATTATCTATGCGGCGGTCCATGCGCTCATCACGGGGCCGGAGCTTCAGCAGTTGGGGTTGGGTCTGCTCATCACAGCCGCCCTCGCCGTGGTCAACGCGGTGCTTGGCTTTGCGCTGATCCGCGTCGGGAGGCGGCAGAACGCGCTGGTCCTCGTCGCCAACGGGCAGCACGTCCTGACGGACATGTGGACGAGTCTGGGTGTGCTCGTCGGCGTCGGTATCGTCTGGGTGACGGACATCCTCTGGCTCGACCCGGTGGTGGCGCTACTGGCGGGAGCCAACATCCTGTGGACGGCGGTGCGGCTCCTGCGTGGCTCCTACGAGGGGCTGATGGAGAAGGCCGATGCTGAAGACACCGAACGCATCGTCGCCCAACTCGACGCGGCGCGCGAGGCAGGGACGGTCGCGGGCTGGCACCAGCTTCGCCACCGCCGCGTCAACGACCAACTCTGGGTCGAGATGCACCTGCTGTTTCCGTCCTCGCTGTCGATTACCGAAGCCCACGCCCGGGCCTCCGCCGTTGAAGCCGATGTGCGCGCCCTCTTCACGGAGGCCGACGTGCTTGTGACATCGCACCTCGAACCCGTTACCCACGAGCACGCGCCGGAGGAGACCGAGCACCGGCACGACGCTTTGGGGTAAGAGAAAAGAGAGAGGAGAAAGTGGAGATAGAAAAGAGAGATGCTCTCTCCTCTATCTTTGCCCTCTCTTCTCGCCCTTCTTCCATCCCCCATGCGTATCGCCGTCATCGGAGGCCTCGCTGCCGGACCCGCTGCCGCGGCGGAGGCCGTGCGTGCCAATCCCGAGGCGGAGGTGGTGCTGTTCGAGCAGACACCGCACATCTCGGTCGGCGCGTGCGAGATCCCGTACTTCATCGGCGGGCGGATCGAGCAAGCTTCGACCCTGGAAGTGCTGACGCCGAGCGAGTTCGAGAAGACACGCGGGGCGACGGTCAAGGTCCGGCACCGCGTCACGACGATCCGCCCCCGCGAGCGCTCGCTGACGGTCGATGCACTCGACTTCGGGAGCGTCCACGAGGAGCGGTTCGACCGATTCATCCTCGCCACAGGCGCACGGGCGAAGCGACTCGGGATCGAGGGCGAGGACGCGCCAAATGTGTTCACGCTGCGCTCGCTGGACAATGCCATCGACCTCAAGGCGTATCTCGATGCCGAACGAGCGCATCATGTCGTGATCGTCGGCGGGGGCTACATCGGTGTGGAGATGGCGGATGAGCTTCGGCGGCGCGGCCTCCGGGTCACGATCCTCACCCAGACGGGGCGCGTTCTGTCGAAGGCCCTGTCTGAAGATCTCGCCAGTCCTGTCAGCGAGGCCGTCCGCGCCAGAGGCGTCATCGTGCGCGGCGAGGTGCCGATGCGGTTCGAGGTGGATCGCACGGGCCGCGTGAAGGCGGTGCATACCGACAAGAAGGAGATCATCGGGTGCGACCTCGTGCTCGTCGCCATCGGTTTGGAGCCTCGGACCACATTGGCTGAGGTCGCGGGCGTCCGGCTTGGGAAGACGGGAGCCATCGCGGTGGACGATGGGATGCAGACGAACGTCGCCAACGTCTGGGCCTGCGGCGATGGCATCGAGGTGCCCCGCGTGCTCGACGGCAAACCGGTCTATTTCCCACTCGCACCTGTCGCCCGCCGCTCGGCGCGGGTGGCGGCCCGGAACGCGGCACGGCAAGGACGAGGCGGGCGCGCAACGTTCGCTCCGATCACGCAGACTATCGCCGTGCGCGCCTTCGGAATGGAGATAGCCCGCGTCGGCGTGTCCCTCAACGAGGCCCGCGAAGCCGGAATTGACGCGGTGGCGTCGTCGGTCCAGCACTGGTCGCGAGTGAAGACCTATCCGGGCGCGAACCCGCTCTGGGTTCGGCTCCTCGTCGAGCGGGGGTCGGGCCGCTTGCTCGGCGGCGAGTGCGTGGGGCAGGAGGGAGCCGCGCTGCGGATCAATACCCTCGTGCCGCTCATCCGCGAGGGCTACACGGCGCAGCGCGTCCGCGATGAGGTTGACCTGATGTATACCCCGCCACTCGCCCCGGCGGTGGACCCGCTTCTGGTTGCTGCCTCGAAAGCAGCGAAGGCTGCTATCCGACGCAGTCGTTGAGGCCGGGTATACCGTCCTGTCGGTATACCCGAGACCCCGCTGGTTCGTTACAGCGGCATGACGCCTGCGTAGCGGACGCCGGTGAGGTAGGCGAGGTCGCGCTTCCAAGTCGTCAGGTCGTCCGAAGTGAAGCTGTTGAGGTGATCGTGGCCGCAGGCACGGGCGAGAATCTTCATTAGCTCCACCGTTGCCTCGAAGTAGTTGGCGAGGTACCGCGCTGAGGCCGCCACCTGCAACCGCGCTCGCAAGCTCTCCTTCTGGGTCGCGATACCAACCGGGCAGTTGTTGGTGTGGCAGGCGCGCATCCCCAGGCATCCAATGGCCTGAATCGCGGCGTTCGCTACGGCCACGCCATCGGCCCCGAGGGCGAGTGCCTTGACGAAGTCGGATTCTGTGCGGAGGCCCCCGGTGATGATGAGTGTCACGCCGTCGGCGTTGCGAGCGTCGAGGTGCCGACGAGCACGAGCGAGGGCCGCCAGCGTTGGCACCGAGATGTTGTTCTTGAAGATCTCCGGGGCTGCCCCGGTCGCACCACCGCGTCCGTCGAGGATGATGTAGTCCACGCCTATGTCGAGGGCGAAGTCGAGGTCGGCTTCGATATGCTGGGCCGAGAGCTTGAACCCGATGGGGATGCCGCCGCTTTCGGCGCGGACCTCATCGGCCACGCGCCGGAAGTCTTCGACGGTAGCGAGATCGGGGAAGCGAGACGGGCTGATGGCCGGAGTGCCGGGTTCGAGTCCACGCACCTCCGCGATTTTCCCGACGACCTTCTCGCCCGGCAGGTGGCCGCCCGTGCCTGTCTTCGCGCCCTGACCTCCTTTGAAGTGGAACGCCTGCACATGTTGCACCTTGTCGAGGCTCCAGCCAAAGCGGCCTGAAGCCAGTTCATAGAAGTAGCGCGAGTTGGCGTGTTGCTCTTCCGGGAGCATACCACCCTCGCCGGAGCAGATGCCCGTGCCCGCCATCTCTGCGCCGACCGCAAGAGAGGTCTTCGCCTCCTCGCTCAAGGCTCCGAAGCTCATGTCACTCACGAAGAGCGGAATGTCTAGGCGAAGTGGCTTCTTGGCATTAGGTCCGATGACGAGTTCGGTGCCGACGGGGGCATCGTCGGCGAGGGGGCGAGTGGCGAGTTGCGCTGTGAGCAGTTGCAGGTCGTCCCAGCGAGGAAGCTCGGTCAGGGGGATGCCCATAGCCGTGACCTTGCCGTGGTGGCCGAAGTTCTTCAGCCCGTTACGCGCCAATTCTTGGATGTAGCTGTTAACCGGCTCTTCGGGCGTACCATGCACATCGGCATAGAGGCCGAGGTAGGCATCGCGGTTATAGGGCTGTGGGTGCGCCTCAGCCCAAGCACGGACCTCCGCCTCGTCCACGTACACCGCGTCGTCGCTCTCGTCGATCCAAGCCGTGAATTTGTGGAGCGCCTCGGCGTTGTTGTATTCGCTGACGCCGGTGTCGTAGCGATAGTCCCAGTGGTGGACGCCGCAGATCAGATTCTCGCCGTCGATGTGTCCGTCAGACAGCAGCGCGCCACGGTGCAAGCAGCGCCCGTAGAGTACCGAGACCTCATCGTCATAGCGGACCACGACGAGGTCTACGTCGGCAACTAGGGCGTAGGCGGGAGCACGATCTTGGAGCGTGCTCCAGGTGGCAATGCGGGTGCGTTCTGAGGTGTCAGTAGGCATAGGGCTGGGTCGGAATGATGGCTGTTGATCTGCAACCGAGCAAGCATCGCTCGGTTAGCCAACACGGTCGTTGAGGCCGGAGACGCCGTCTTTCTTGGCGCAGTGGTCGCAGCAGTAGAACGTCCCCTCGGCCTCCAAGCCATGGCCAAGGATACGGACGCCGCAGTATGCGCAGTTGGGCGCGAGCTTCTGGGCCGCGCACTCGATGGAGTCGAAGGTGTACTGGTCGCCCGTGACGGTGGTGACGTTGAAGGCTTTGTCGTAGTCGTTGCCGCAGGTGTCGCAGGTGGGCATGGAGGAGATAGGTTGGGAGGAGCCGACGAGAAAGGGGACAGAATCTACGGGCGCAGGCGTATCCTCCCGCCTTGCCCCGAGAAAAAGAGCCGCCCTGCTGATGTCTGCTTCGCCCATTCCTGCCCGTGCGCGCGCCATCGCCCGATTGGAACGGATCGAGCGCGATGGAGCCTATGCCGATGCCTTTGAGGGTGGCCCGCCGGCGAGCGATGAGGATGCTCGTGAGGAGCGACAGGCGTCGGAGTACGTTGCCGGAGTCACCCGGCAGCGCCGCTGGCTGGACTATCTCCTCGCGCAGTTCTACCGGGGCGATCTCAACGCGATGGAGTCGCCGCTCCGGCAGATCCTCCGCATTGGGCTGTACGATATCCTGTTCCTGCATACCCCGCCGCATGCTGCTGTCAACGAAACCGTCGAATTAGCCAAGCGCGAAGTCCGACCGAAAGCGGGTGGCCTCGTCAACGCGGTCCTCCGCGCTGCCCTGCGTGCCCGCGACCGGCTACCTGTGCCCGATACGGGTCGTTCGGCGCGCGACCTCGCCATCCGCCACTCGCACCCGACATGGATGGTGAAGCGCTGGTTGGACCGCTACGGCAAGGCCGAGACGGCAGCGTTGCTTGCGTATGACAACGCCCGCCCACGCTATGCTCTGCGTGTCAATACGCTAAAGACGACGATGGCAGCGCTCGGGGAGCGGCTGGACGTGCTCGGCGTGGAGTGGGCCCCTTCGCGCTGGCTCGACGACTTCGTGACGGTCGAGCGACTGCAGCCCATACTCCACGCTGGGCTACTCGCCGATGGCACAGTGGCAGTGCAGGACGAGGCCGCCGCGCTCGTCGTCCGCGTACTCGATCCGCGACCGGGCGGGACGGTGCTGGATGTGGCAGCAGCCCCCGGTGGTAAGGCACTCTACGCCGCACTTCGCATGAGCGATCAGGGGCGTGTTCAAGCGTTTGATCTTCACTCCGGTAAGGCCAACCTGATCCGCGAGGCCGCCACCGCGCACGGGCTGGCGTCCATCGAGGTCGAAGCCTCTGACCTCCGCGATCTCGCTGCTCGATCCGACGCACCGACCGGCGACCGGGTGCTGCTCGACGCGCCGTGCTCCGGTCTCGGCGTTCTCGCCAAGCGCGCCGACCTCCGCTGGCGGCGCACCCCGGAAGAGATCGACAAGCTGGTCGCGCTGCAAGACGAATTGCTCGATGCCGCCGCCGCGCTCGTCCGCCCCGGCGGCCTCTTGGTCTACAGCACCTGCACCACGGAGCCAGAGGAAAATGAGGCCCGTGTCGCTGCCTTCCTCACCCGGCACGCCGACTTTACCCTAGAGCGAGCCGATGGGTTGGTCCCGGAAACGTTTATTACCGAAGCAGGCACCTACGTCGCGCTGCCGCAGCGCCACGCCACTGACGGCGCTTTCGCTGCCCGACTCCGTCGGCGCTAGGCGTTGAATGCGTTCTCGGCGTCGGTATAGCCCACGTACCAGGCATTGTGCTCGTCGGTGCCTTGCCGGTAGGGGTTGGCCGACAGGTCGAGGCCATTCGCGTGGGCGGTCTGTCCTTCAGCGTAGGGACCGGGAAAAGCTTGGCGGAGACGGTCACGTTCGCGGGAATCGAGGCCGCGAGCTTGGTTGGTGTCGGCAGAGAGATCCATAATCAAGGTGCTGGAGAGAGTGGTAGTTCGTTCGACAAGGGAACGCGGAAGGTAGGGGCTGCGGGTCACGAGACGCGTACTCGCCAGAGCGAAATAGTCCGGGTGTTTGGAGCGTTGAGAGGAGGGGCGGTAGAAATCGCTTGCCCTCCGGCCCCGTTTTTGCCATCTTTGGCTGTACATCTCGCAGCTATCTCTTTCTATGCCTGCTCTCCGCTCGCTCGGCCTTTTCCTACTCCTGTTCGTACTCGCTGCTGCGCCTGCTGAGGCGCAGCGTGTGGCGAAATACGGAGCCGACTTCCTCGCAGGGGGTATCGGCGGACGGGCGCTCGGCATGGGCGGGGCGTATGTGGCCCTCGCGGGCGACGTGACCGCCGGATACTGGAACCCCGCCGGGTTGAATGCAACCGCCTACCCCGAGGTCGCCTACATGCACGCCGAGCGGTTCGACGGCATCGTGCAGTTCGACTACGGCGCAGGCGTATTCCCAATCAACACCCGCTCGACGGTCGGAATCTCCTTTTTCCGCTCCGGGGTGGACGACATCGCCAACACGCTCAACGCCTGGGACGCCGCCAACGACCGACCCACGCCGGATTCGATCAGCTTCTTCTCCGCCGCTGATTACGCCTTCTTCGTCTCCTACGCCCGGCAGATGCGCTCCAACCTTTCCATCGGTGTTACGGCGAAGGTGGTGCGCCGGGGCATCGGCGACTTCGCCAGTGCGTGGGGCTACTCATTCGATCTCGGCGCACAGTACAGGGTCGGACGGTTCCAGTTCGGGCTGAACATTCAGGACGTGACCGGGATGCTTCAGTCGTGGAGTGTGGACAGCGGAGAGCTTGCGGCCATCAGTGAGGTTTTCGGGCAGGACGCGCCGGTGGGTGGGTCGGAGATCGTGCTCCCGGTCGCGCGGTTCGGGACGGGCGTGACGCTGCCGCTGACCCAAGACCTCGGCTTCACCGCCGGGCTGGACTTCGACCTCGCCTTCGACGGGCAGCGGGCCTATGCCTTCAACACGGGCGACATGTCGTTCCACCCGCGCCTCGGGACCGAACTGACCTATCGCAACATCGTCGCCCTCCGCGCAGGCATCTCCGACGTAACCTCGTCGGAGCGCTTCGGCACCGAGGTCACGCCGACGGTCGGCGCGGGCCTGAACGTCGGTGCGTTCGACGTGGACTACGGCTTCGGCGACTTCGGTGGTATTCGGCAGGAGCTGGGCTACTCGCACCGCGTTTCGCTGAAGTACACCTTCGCGCAGGAGCGCTGGTCGCGGGCGAATCGGTGAGGGCGAGTTTGAGCGTGTGAGTGTATGAGAGGGGTGGGGGTTGCAACCGGCCAGCGTGCGTACCTTCTGCCGCGACCTATCACGCTCATCCCCCCACACTCCCTACCCTCACCCATGGATGCCCAACTCGTAGAGCGTGTCACCGCGCTCGGAGGCTATCTTTGACGTTGCCCAGCGACGCGAGAAGCTAGAAGGTCTAAAGCAGCAACGCCTCGATCCCACGTTCTGGGACGACCCCCAAGCCGCGCAGCAGGTCGAGCAGGACATCGCCGCCGAGAAGGATTGGGTCGAAGCCTACGACCGGCTCGTGGCGATGCAGGAGGACATCGAGACGCTGGAGGAGATGCAGGCCGAGGACCCGGGGGCCGACCTGTCCGGGGAGATCGAACGAGAAGCTGCGAAACTTGCCCGTGCGCTCGACGCGCTCGAACTGCGCGGTATGCTTGCCGGGCCGGACGACCACCGCGATGCGATCCTGACGATCCACCCCGGCGCGGGCGGGACCGAAGCGCAGGACTGGGGCGAGATGCTGCTGCGGATGTACACCCGCTGGGCCGAACGCGAGGGCTACAAACCCGAGATGGTCGAGTACCAGCCCGGCGAGGGCGCGGGCATCAAGAGCGCCTCGCTCCGCGTGGCCGGGCGCTTCGCCTACGGTTATCTCAAAGCCGAGAACGGCGTCCACCGCCTCGTCCGCATCTCGCCGTTCGACTCGTCGGGCCGCCGCCACACGTCGTTCACGAGCGTCTTCGTCTACCCCGAAATCGACGACTCCATCGAGGTCGAGGTGAAGCCCGACGAGCTAGAACTTCAGACCTTCCGCTCCGGCGGCAAGGGTGGGCAGAACGTCAACAAGGTCGAGACCGGCGCGCGCTACATCTGGACGGGCCAACTCTCGAATGGGGAGGAGGCCCGCGTCGTCGCCGAGTCCACGGAGCAGCGCTCCCAACTTCAGAACCGCGACCGGGCTTTGCAGATGGTCAAGAGTCGCATCTACCAGTTGGAGCGCGAGATTCAGGAGGCGGCGAAGAATGCGCAGGAGGCGGGCAAGAAAAAAATCGAGTGGGGGAGCCAGATTCGGTCCTACGTCTTCCAGCCCTACACGATGGTCAACGACCACCGCACCGAGGTCAAGATCACCGATGTGCAGGGCGTCATGGACGGCGACCTCGAACCGTTCATCAAAGCCTTCCTCTTGCAGGAAGGGCTCGGACAGGACTAGCGATGAAATGTCGAACAGTACTTCCACCACTTATGCTCGCGCTCGTGTGCAGCGGGGCGCTCGCACAGTCGAGTTCCTCCGCGAGCGAGAGCGAGGCGCCGTATTGCAATGAGGCCTACTACGAACGGGAGCTAGAGGCGCTGCGTCTTGAGATCGAGCGTCTGGTTGGTGACCCGCTTGCAGCGCGCATCGAGTGGTGCCGGAAGGTGGGGATTGGAGGCCAGTCGATCGTCTACTCGACGTGGCGGTCGGACGAGGTGCGAGTTGAGGAGCTTGCAGCTATCCGCAGGTATGTGTTTGCGGAATACCAGGACGCATGCGGTCTGCACGACCCGCGAACACGCACTCGCGGGTTTCCTCCGCCGAAGCGCCTCGACCTTGTCAACGGGCGCTGCATGCTCGTGAGTGCCGGTCGATCAATACGAGTGAACTAGCAGGCACGATGGCTGAACGATACGACTTCCTTGTGATCGGCAGCGGGGTGGCGGGGCTGTCATTCGCCCTCCGCGCTGCCGAGCATGGTACCGTCGCCGTCATCACCAAAAAGGCGTCGGCGGAGTCGAACACGAACTACGCGCAGGGTGGGATCGCGGCGGTGATGGACCCAGGGGACTCGGTTGAGGACCACATCCACGACACGCTCGTAGCCGGGGCCGGGCTGTGCGACGAGGAGGTGGTCCGCCTCGTCGTCACCGAAGGGCCGGAGCGCGTCCGCGAGTTGATGCAGATGGGGGCCGACTTCGACCGTGAGGCCGATGGCGACCTCCACCTTGGGCGCGAGGGCGGGCACTCGGCCAACCGGATCGTCCACGCCGCCGACATGACCGGGCGTGAGGTCGAGCGCACACTGCTTTCGACCGTCCGGGCGCACGCGAACATCAACCTGTTCGAGTACCACTTCGCCGTGGACCTCATCACGGAGCACCACCTCGGGCGGCGCGTATCCGAAGTCTGGCCGGATCTCCACTGCTTTGGGGCGTACGTGCTCAACGAAGAGACGGGTGAGGTCGAGACGCTCCTTGCTAAGGCAACGCTCCTCGCGGCGGGCGGGGCTGGGCAGGTCTATCTCCACACGACGAATCCCGGCGTGGCGACCGGCGATGGCGTGGCGATGGCGTACCGCGCTAAAGCCCGGATCGCCAACATGGAGTTCATTCAGTTCCACCCGACGAGTCTCTTCGGATCGGAGAGTCAGTTCGGCGGGCGGAGCTTTCTCATCACCGAGGCCGTGCGCGGCGATGGGGGCATCCTCCGCAACCAAGCGGGCGAGCGGTTCATGCCTGACTACGACGATCGCGCCGAACTCGCCCCCCGCGACATCGTCGCCCGCGCCATCGACGAACAACTCAAGCGGCGCGGTGAGGACTTCGTCTGGCTCGACATCTCGCACAAGCCCCCAGACGAGGTGCTCAGCCATTTCCCCAATATCGCCCGTGTACTACGGAAGAAGTTTGGGATCGACATGACGAGGGAGTCGATTCCAGTCGTCCCAGCAGCGCACTACCTCTGCGGCGGGGTCGTCGTGGACCAACAGGCACGGACGAGCATTGGCGGTCTGTTCGCGTGCGGCGAGGTGACGTGCTCCGGGTTGCACGGGGCCAACCGCCTCGCATCGAACTCGCTCCTCGAAGCCCTCGTCTATGCCGAGCGGGCGCTCGAACCGGCAGTGGCCTACGCCGCCGAGCACACCATCAACAACGCCGTGCCGGAGTGGGACAAGAGCGGAACCGATGAGCCGCAGGAGTGGGTGCTCGTCGCGCAAAACCGGCGCGAGGTACGGCAGGTGATGAGCGCCTACGTCGGGATCGTCCGCTCCAAGTTGCGGCTCTCACGGGCATGGCGACGGGTCGGGATGCTCTACGAGGAGACCGAGGATTTCTATGAGCGCGCGACCGTGTCGAGCGGGCTGTGCGAGGTGCGAAACCTCGTCGCTGTCGCCCACCTGATCGTCAAGTCAGCGATGCGGCGCACCGAAAGCAGGGGGCTGCACTATATGGCCGACTTCCCCGAGCCGGACCCCTATGAGCGCCATGACACCGTGCTCGACTACGCCTTCGAGCAGGACTAGGATCAACGCGCACGGCCTTCATCTTTAACGCACGGTTGCGCCGAAACCTACGCCCTGTACTAGGGTTGACTTGGCCGGTTCTGCGTTTGGAGCCGAGCGGGCCGCGCCCGTATATTCCAGTTGCCTCCCGCACGATCGTGTGAGCGGGGTGATACTCGCATTGCGAGAGGAGGGGGCCGCGTGCCGCCTCTTTCTGTTTACGAACTACTCGTAGACGCCTGTCCGGACGTTCGACGCTCCCAGCGTCTCGCGTTGCAGGAACGGGCGTTTTCCGTATCCATGCCTCACAATCCAATCGTTCAACCCCACGTCGCCGCCGCACAGGTCGAGAATGCCGACCTGCGGACGCGCCTCCGTGCCCTTGCCGATGAGGTCGCCGAGGATGCAGGGTTCTACGTGGTCGAACTCCATGTGCGAGGCCAGAAAGGCTCGCGCATCATCGAGGTATTCGTCGATGGCGATGAGGGCATCGGCACGGACGACCTCGCGAGCGTCTCGCGGAGCCTCGGGTTTTTGCTCGACACGGAGGGCGTCGTCAGCGGCAAGTACTTTCTCAATGTCTCCTCGCCTGGTGCCGACCGGCCGCTCGTGCTCCTCCGTCAGTACCCCAAACACATAGGTCGCTCGCTCAAGGTCACGACCGAGGCTAGCGACGAGCCGATGGTTCACACCGGCACCCTCACGGCCGTTCATGACGACGCTTTCGACCTAGATATAAACGGCGAGACCGAGCGCATCGCCTTCGCCGACGTGACTGACGCCCGCGTCCAACTTCCGTGGTAGCTCCCTGCACCGGACTCCCGACCCACGACTTCTGACTCCCGACTGTCATGCAAAGCACTGCTCTTGTTTCCGCCTTCGCCGAGATCGCGCGCGAGAAAGACGTAGACCGCGACACGCTCCAACTCATTCTGGAGGACGTGTTCCGCTCGATGATCCGCAAGCGCTACGGGGCCGACGACAACTTCGAGATCATCTTCAACCCGGACAACGGTGACATTCAGATCATCCACATCCAAGAGGTCGTGGAGGACATGGACGTGGAAGACCCCGTCACCCAGATCGAGCTCTCGGACGCTCTCAAGATCGAGGACGACTACGAGGTCGAGGACGAGGTGGCCTCGACGATCCAGATTGAGGACTTCGGGCGGCGGACGATCCAGATGGCGCTCCAGACCTTCCGCCAGCGCATCCGCGACATCGAGAAGGACAACATCTACAAAGAGTACTCGGAGCTGGTCGGCGAGATCGTCGTCGGTGAGGTCTACCAGATGCGCCGCCGCGAAGTGCTCGTGCTCCACAACCGGACCGAACTGCTACTCCCGCGCGAAGGACAGATTTACAAGGACCGTTATCGCAAGGGCGACATGCTCCGCGCCGTCGTCCACGAGGTCGAGCGCGAGACGGGCAACGCCCCGCAGGTAAAGATCAGCCGGACGGCCCCAGTCTTCATCGAGCGTCTGTTCGAGTTGGAAGTGCCGGAGATCTACGACGGCATCGTCGAGATCAAGAAGGTCGAGCGCGAGCCAGGTGATCGGGCCAAAGTGGCCGTCGTCAGCTACGACGACCGCGTAGACCCTGTCGGAGCCTGCGTCGGCGTCAAGGGGAGTCGCATTCACGCCGTCGTCCGCGAACTGTCGAATGAGAACATCGACGTGATTCCGTGGACCGAGGACAAGGTTGAGTTCGTCAAGCGCTCCCTCGCCCCGGCCAAGCCTGTTGCCGTCGAGTTCAACGATGAACTCGATCCGCCGCGCGCGCGCGTGACGGTGCCCTCCGAAGAAGTGTCGCTCGCCATCGGACGGGGCGGCCAGAACATCCGCCTCGCGTCGCGCATCACCGGTTACGAAATCGATGTCTACCGCGACATCGCCGAAGACGAGGAGGATGTCGAGATCGAAGAGTTCCGCGACGTGCTGCCGCCCGACGTGATCGAGCAACTCAAGAACATCGGCTGCGACACGGCGAAGGCAGTCCTCGAACTCTCGGCCTCTGAACTTGCCCGTCGCTCCGGGCTGACCGAGGAGCAGACCGAGAAAATTCTTCTTCTCATGAACGCTGAGTTTGCCGACGAGAAGGCCGAAGCAGTGACGAAAGAAGTGGAGCCACCGGCGGAAGAAACGCTGTCGACTGCCGCTGAGGCCGACCTTGTTGAAGCCGGTGCATCGGAAGATGCCGACGCCGAGCGAGCAGAGTAGCCCCATGCCGTATTTTGTAGTTTCTAAGGCCTAGCCCCAATCAGGGAACCTGAGCGCTCCCGATGTTGATTTACTTAGACTATCGCAGCGCTGCCGCTGCCTTCCACCGCACCCTCCTGTATGCCGACTGATTCCCCCACAAAGAAGCCTGTTCGTCTGTTCAAGGCGCTGCGCGAGTTCAACGTGTCTGCCGACACGCTCGTGGAGACGCTGCAGGAGAGCGGCTTCGAGATGGATGCGAAGCTCGAGCAGGGCGACATCAACGCCAAGCTCCCGCCGGAGATGTACGACGCCCTCAAGGCGGTTTTCGCCGAGGACATGGACGCCCGTGCTCGCGTCTCCGCGCTGCGCTCGCGCCGCGAGGCCGAAGAGCGTGCGTCTGAGGCTCCGGACGAGGTCGAACCTGTTGAATCCTCAGGCGACTCGTCGCCGACCGAGGAGGTGCCGGAGGTAGAGCCAGCCGCCGAGCCGGAGGAAGTTGAAGCACCAGAACCGGAGCCGGTCGAAGAGCCGGTGGCCGAGGTTGAACCTGTCGCTGAACCAGAGCCGGAGGAAGAACCCGTCGCTGAGGCCGAGCCAGAAGTAGAAGAGGCTGAGCCAGAGCCCGAGCTAGAGTCGGTCGCCGAGGTTGAAGTGCCCGAGCCGGAGCCGGTCGAAGAGGCTGAACCAGAGCCGGTGGCTGAAGCCGCCGAAGAAGAAGCGGCAGAGGTTGAGGCATCCGGCGAGGAAGAGGGTGAAACCGCCGACGGGGAAGAAGACGAAGAGACGATCCGGGGCGACCGCTACGAACTGAGCGGCACCAAGGTCATCGGCAAGATCGACCTGTCGGGGCTGGAGTCTGGCCGCCGCCGCAAGCGCAAGCGCAAGAAGACCGAAGCCGTCAGCGAAGACGAAGCCGCCGAAGAGTCGAGCAGCCGAAGCAAGCGCGGCAAGCGCAAGAAGAAGGGCAAGGTCGACAAGGCCGAGGCCGCGTCGACAGTGCAGGAGACGCTCCAGCAACTCGCCCAAGGCTCTGGCCGCACGCGCCAGAAGCGCCGCCGCGCTCGCCGCGAGGAGCGCGCCGAGATGCGTGAGCGCGAGATGGAAGAACTGCGCGAGCAGGAGACCCAGCTCCGCCTGCTGGAGTTTATCTCCACCGGTGAGCTTGCCAGCATGATGGATGTGCCCGTCACCGATGTCATCCAGACTGGGTTCAACCTCGGCATGATGGTCTCCATCAACCAGCGCCTCGATGCCGACGCCATCACCCTCATCGCCGATGAGTATGGCTTCGAGGTTGAGTTCGTCACGGAGGTCGGTCTCGACGACATCGAGATCGACGAAGACGATCCTGAGGACCTCGAATCGCGGCCGCCCGTCGTCACCATCATGGGCCACGTCGATCACGGCAAGACCTCGCTGCTCGACTACATCCGTGAGGCGAGCGTGGCTTCCGGCGAGGCAGGGGGCATCACGCAGCACATCGGGGCCTACACCGTCGAGACTGAGGACGGCCGCCCGATCACGTTCCTCGACACGCCGGGTCACGAGGCGTTCACCGCCATGCGTGCGCGTGGTGCGCAGGTCACCGACCTCGTCATCCTCGTTGTCGCTGCCGACGACCAAGTGATGCCGCAGACGAAGGAGGCCATCAACCACTCGAAGGCCGCCGGTGTCCCGATCGTTGTCGCCATCAACAAGATGGACCGTGCCGAGGCCAACGCCGACAAGATCATGCAGCAACTCGCCGAGGAGAACGTCCTCGTTGAGCAGTACGGTGGCGAGGTGCAGGCCGAGTTCGTCTCGGCCAAAACGGGCATGGGCGTACCCGAACTCCTAGAGAAAGTCCTCATCGAGTCCGAACTCCTAGAGCTTCAGGCCAACCCAGATCGCTACGCCGTTGGGTCAGTCATCGAGAGCCGACTGGACAAAGGGCGCGGCATCGTCGCTACGATCCTCGTCGAGACCGGGACGATGGAGGTCGGCGATGCGTTCGTGGCCGGGACCAACTCGGGCCGCGTCCGGGCGATGTTCAACGAGCGCGATGAGCGCGTCGAACAGGCCGGTCCCTCGGTGCCCGTGCAGATCCTCGGATTCTCTGGAGCACCCGATGTCGGCGACCGGTTTATCGTGCTCGAAGATGAGCGCGAGGCGCGCGAGATCGCCCAGAAGCGCCAGCAGATTCAGCGCGAGCAGAACATGCGCAAGCGCAAGCACGTCTCGCTCGACGATCTCAGCCGCCGCATGGCCCTCGGCGAACTGAGCTACCTCAACCTCATCATCAAGGGCGACGTGGCCGGTTCGGTCGAGGCCATCTCTGATGCGCTGCTTAAGATTTCCAACGACGAGGTGGCTGTTAGCATCATCCACTCGGGCGTCGGTGCGATCACCGAGACTGACGTGATGCTTGCCGCCGCGTCGGACGCCATCATCTTCGGCTTCCAGGTCCGTCCGATGGCGGGAGTCCGCCAGATCGCCGAGCGCGAGGAGATCGACATCCGCCTCTACTCGGTCATCTACGATGCCATCGAGGACGTGCGCGACGCGCTCGAAGGACTGCTCCAGCCCGAAGAGAAGGAGAAGACCCTTGGCATGCTCGAAGTCCGCGAGACGTTCAAGATTCCGCGTGTCGGGACCGTCGCTGGGTGCTACGTGCTCGAAGGCAAGATCAACCGGAACGACAAGGTCCGGCTCGTCCGCGAGGGCGTGGTGGTCTACGAAGGCGTGCTCTCGTCGCTCAAGCGCTTCAAGGATGACGCCCGCGAAGTCACCAGCGGCTACGAGTGCGGCCTCTCGATCCACAACTTCAACGACGTCAAGGTCGACGACCAGATTGAGGCCTACGAAGTCTTCGAGGAGCAACGCACGCTTCAGATTTAGGGCTGTTGGCTGTTAAGCTCTTGGCTGTTGGCCTCTCGGCTTCAATGGTTGTGCTTGGAGCTAACAGCTAATGGCCAAGAGCTAATAGCTTATGAGCATCCGAACCGAGCGGCTGTCCCGCATGGTGCAGCGCGAAATCGCTGACCTGTTGGGCAACGAGTTTTTCGAAGCTTCGCAGGCTCTCGTCACCGTTACGAACGTCCGCGTCACGAACGACCTTGGCATCGCTTACGTCTACCTGAGCGTGCTCGGCGAAGATGAGGGACGGCGGCAGATCGCGTTTCGCCGCGTCGAAGACCTGTCGACTCAGATTCGCCATGCTCTCGCGCAGCGCATCCGCCACCAGGTCCGCAAGATTCCCGAACTCCGCTTCTTCCTTGACGAGACGCAGCAGCAGGCCGCCCGGATGGAAGAACTCTTCGACCGCATCCGCGCCGAGCGAGGGGATGAACCCCATAGCGACGAAGCGGAAACGCCGGATGCCGAAGGACTGGAACGTGACGGTTGAGGTCGAGGTGGAGACGCCACCTATCATCACGAAGACAGACGCGCTGCCCAGCCCCGGCGAGTCCGCGATCTTGCTTGTCGATAAGCCGCATGGGCTGTCGTCGTTCGGGGTGATTCGGCGGCTGCGGCCGATTCTCGGGACCAAGAAAATCGGCCACGCAGGGACGCTCGATCCGGCAGCGACGGGCCTGCTGATCTGTCTCATCGGACGGCAAGCTACGCGCTTGCAAGACCAGTTCATGGGGTTGCCCAAGACCTACACCGGTACGGTCCGTCTGGGCCAGATCACAGAGACCTACGACGCCGAGGGCGAGGTCGTCGAGACCCGCGACGCTTCGCACGTCACCGACGCTGATATCGACGCAGCGCGGCAGGCGTTTCTCGGTGAGATCGAGCAGCGCCCGCCGATGTACTCTGCGGTGAAGGTGGAGGGCGAGCGGCTCTACAAAAAGGCCCGGCGCGGCGAAACCATCGAGCGCATCGCCCGCCCTGTCACCGTCTACCGGTTCGACCTGACGGAGCGGCGAGGCGATGACGTAGATTTCATCGTCGAGTGCTCGAAGGGCACCTACGTCCGTACGCTTGCGCACGACCTCGGAGGAAATCTCGGCGTTGGCGCGCACCTCGCGGCGCTTCGGCGTACCGCCATCGGGCCGTTCACCGTGGAGGAGGCGTGGACGCTGGAAGCGATGCGAGAGATGAATGCACCGTAGGGGTTTGATTAATCAAACCCCTACCGCGATACAATCCATTCGATGAAACGACAGTTCGGCTTCGACGAGATCACCCGCGACGACTGCTCCGTGCTGACGGTCGGCACGTTCGATGGGGTTCACCTCGGGCATCAGGCGATCCTCGCCTACCTCATAGAGCGGGCAGCGAAGGTGGACGGGTGCAGCGTCGTCGTCTCGTTCGATCCGCATCCGCGCGAGGTCGTCCTCGGCGAGCAGGTACCACTGCTCACCACACTCGACGAGCGGGCCGACCTGCTCGAAGCGCACGGCATCGACCGGTTCGTCGTGCTCCCGTTCACCCGCGACCTCTCGAACCTCGAACCAGAGGACTACGTCGAGCAGATTCTCATCGAGACCGTCGGGCTGCGCGAGGTGGTGATCGGGTACGACCACCGGTTCGGGCGCAACCGGAAGGGGAGCCGCGAGACGCTCGAAACGCTCGGCGCGCGGCACGGCTTTAGCGTGGACGTGATTCCCGAACAGCTCGTCCATGAAGCCACGGTCTCGTCGTCCCGCATCCGCAAGCTCCTCGCCGACGAGGGCGACGTGGCGACCGCAGCGGACCTCCTCGGGCAGCCCTACTTCCTGACGGGCACCGTGATTCGCGGCGACGGGCGCGGGCGGACGATTGGCTATCCCACGGCCAATCTCCGTGTCCACGGCGACCGCAAACTCGTCCCCAAGATCGGCGTCTACGCGGTCCGCGTCGAGCACGGTGGGGAGCAGTTCGGCGGGATGATGAACGTCGGTCGCCGCCCGACCTTCGAGACCGACGGTGCCGTGAACGTCGAGGTCCACCTGTTCGACTTCGACCGCGACCTCTATGGCGACACCCTCCGCGTCGCCTTCGCCGCCCGCATCCGCGACGAGGTCAAGTTCGACGGGCCGGAGGCGCTCGTTGCTCAGCTGCGGAAGGATGAGGAAACTAGCCGCCGAGCATTGCGGGATATTTAGCCCAGACTTCTAATGAAACGGGCGTGTTCACACGTAATATCCACCCTTTAGCATTCGCCCGACTCCACAGGGCGTCGCTCCTTTAGCATGGAATATCTAAAGAGGCACCCGGAGGAACCCTCTCGATGATCACCAAAGAACGCAAACAAGAGCTCATCTCCGAGCACGGCAACAGCGACAGCGACACCGGCACCACCGAGGTCCAGATCGCCATTTTCACGCAGCGCATCAACGACCTGACCGGTCACCTGAAGACGCACAAGAAGGACCACGCCTCGCGGCGCGGCCTCCTGAAGCTCGTCGGTAAGCGCCGCCGCCTGCTCGACTACCTCGCCGACCGCGACATCGAGCGCTACCGCGCCGTCATCGCCAAGCTCGGCATCCGTAAGTAAGACCCCTTCGGCAGCGGCCCCGACCATCGGGTGCCGCTGCCGTCGTTTATCCAAGGCGGCGCGTGCCGCCTTTCATCCGCCATCCGGGCTGCGGCTCGGCACTATTCGCCTCTGTCGACAGTCAGTCTTCAGCAGTTCGTCCCTCGGCTCATAAGCTTCGGCGCGGACCCCTGAAAGCTGATTTTCGATGCTCCGCCTTTGCGCGGAGAGGAGAGCGAGGCCGAGTTCGAGAGTGAGGGTGGCACCGTAAACCCCAACGCAATGAATGCCATTACGCAGACCGTAGACATCGGTCAAGGCAAATCCATCACGTTCGAGACCGGCAAGCTCGCCAAGCAGGCGGGCGGCTCCGTCGTCGTCCGCCAAGGCGACACGATGGTGCTCTGTACCGCCGTCATCGACCACAGCGTCCGCGAGGGCCAGAACTTCTTCCCGCTCACCGTCGACTACCGCGAGCGCTTCAGCGCGGGCGGCAAGTTCCCCGGCGGCTTCCTCAAGCGCGAAGGCCGCCCGACGGACAAAGAAACTCTCACCTCGCGCCTCATCGATCGGACGATCCGTCCGCTCTTCCCGGACGGCTTCCGCAACGAGGTCCAGGCCCTCTGCTTCGTCCTCTCCGCCGACCCCGAGGTCGATGCTGACGTGGTCGCCGGTCTTGGCGCGTCCGCCGCGCTGAACCTCACCGGCGGCCCGTTCGACGGCCCGACGGCCCACGTCCGCGTCGGTCGTGTAAACGGCGAGTGGGTCATCAATCCGACCAAGGAGGAGCGCGACAACGGCGACTTCGACCTCGTCGTAGCAGGCAAGGAAGACGCCATCGTGATGGTCGAGGGCGAGATGAACGAAGCCAGCGAGGACGACATGCTCGCCGCGCTCGACTTTGGCCACGAGGTCATCAAGCAACTCTGCCGCGCCCAGAACGAACTCAAGCGGGCCTACGAGGCCGAGCGGGGCGCGATTGAGCCGATGGAGTACGAGACGGTCATGGCCGACGATGATCTCGTCGAGCAGGTACGCGGCATCGCGTCCGAGCGGATCGAAGCCCACCTCCGCCAGCCCTACGACAAGAAGAGCCTCTACGGCGGCCTGAGTGAGATCAAGAAAGCGGTCGTCGCAGAGATCCAGGACAGCTTCGTCGGCGATGCCCTCGAAGCCATCGGTGTCGAGACCAAGCCTTCCGTGTCAGACTCCGACATCAAGAACGCGTTCTCGACGGTCGAGAGCGACGTGATGCGCGAGATGATCCTCGGCGAAGGGCGCCGCATCGACGGTCGCCGTCTCGACGAGGTCCGCGACATCTGGACCGAGGTGGACTACCTCCCGCGCGTCCACGGTTCAGCCATCTTCACGCGCGGTGAGACGCAGGTGCTCGCCCAGATGACACTCGGCTCTGGCCGCGACGTGCAGGGTGTGGACCAACTCTTCGACCAGACCGACAAGCGGTTCTACCTCCACTACAACTTCCCGCCGTTCTCGGTCGGCGAGGCGCGGTTCCTCCGGGGTCCGGGTCGTCGCGAGATCGGGCACGGGATGCTCGCCGAGCGCGCCCTCGCGCCGATGCTCCCGAGCGAGGACGAGTTCCCCTACACGATCCGCCTGATCTGTGACGTGCTGGAGTCGAACGGTTCCTCGTCGATGGGCAGCGTCTGCTCCGGCTCGATGGCGATGATGGCGGGCGGTGTGCCGCTCAAGAAGCCGGTTGCGGGCATCGCGATGGGCATGATCAAGTCCGGCGACCGCATCGCGATCCTCTCCGACATCCTCGGCACCGAGGACCACCTCGGCGACATGGACTTCAAGCTGACGGGCACCCGCGACGGGATCACGGCCTGCCAGATGGACATCAAGATCGACGGTCTCGCCAGCGAGACGATGAAGAAGGCGCTCGACCAAGCTCGCGAAGGTCGTCTCCACATCCTCGACGAGATGGAGAAGACCATTGGCGAAGCCCGTGGGCAACTCGCTGCCAGCGCGCCGCGCCTGTTCCAACTCGTGATCGATTCCGATTTCATCGGGGCGCTCATCGGGCCGGGCGGCAAGAACATCAAGGCGCTCCAGGCTGATACCAACACCAAGGTCGATATCGACGAGCGCGACGGCAAGGGCTACGTCACCATCGCCGCCGAGAACCAAGCCGACGCCGACGCCGCGATCGACATCGTGCGTGGCATGGTGACGGTCCCCGAGGTCGGTGAGGAGTACGAAGGCACCGTCCGCAAGATGCTCGGCTTCGGCGCGATCCTCGAAGTGCTGCCGGGCAAGGAGGGGATGCTCCACGTCTCCGAGATGGCCCACGGCTACGTCGAGAACCCCGAAGACGTGATGCAGGTCGGCGACAAGGTCAAGGTCCAGCTCATCGAGGTCCGCGACGACGGCAAGCTCCGGTTCAGCCGGAAGCCGTTCCTGCCGGAGCCGACTGAGGAGGAGAAGGCCGCCATGCGCGAGCGCCGCGAGAAGAGCCGCAGCAACGGCGGTGGCGACCGGCGCGGTGGCGGCGACCGCCGCGCCGGTGGCCGCGGCGGCAACCGGGGCGGACGTCGTTAGTACCAGCGACACCGCCAGCCAAGACTTCACGGGCGGGGCGCAAGCTCCGCCCGTGATTTATATTCCCGCCCCACGTCATTGCGCTTGATGAACGACTCGTCCCCACGCTTCCAGAAAACCACTCTCCCGAACGGCGTCCGCGTCGTCAGCGAGCACATCCCGTCTGTCCGCTCCGTCGCCGTTGGTGCGTGGCTCGCCGCTGGGAGCCGCGACGAAGCGCCCGAGGAGAATGGCATCTCCCACTTCATTGAGCACATGGTGTTCAAGGGGACGCGCCGCCGCCGCTCGCATCACATCGCGCAGCGGATGGAGTCCGTCGGCGGCTACCTCAATGCCTTCACCTCGAAAGAGTACACCTGCTACTACGCGCGCGGCCTCGACGAACACCTCGACCGGGCGCTCGATGTCGTCCTCGATTTGGTCGTCAGCCCGACGCTGCCAGAGCGTGAGGTAGAGAAGGAGAAAGAGGTCATCGTCGAGGAGATGAAGATGTACGAGGACGCACCGGAGGACCACGTCTTCGATCACTTCGAGGCGGCGATGTATCCGCACCACGCGCTCGGTCGGCCTGTTCTCGGCGTGCCCGAGACGGTGCGGTCGTTCACGCGAGACAGACTTCTCGGTTACATCGACACGAAGTACGCCCCGAACCGGCTCGTCGTCGCCATCGCAGGCAACGTCAAGCACGATGCCGTCGTCCGCAAGGTCGAGAAGCTGACAGCGGAGTTAGAGCGCGCCCCACAGCCGGTGCAGCGTTCGACCGCCAACGGGTATGATGCCGAGGAGACGCTCATCCGAAAGCCGATCCAGCAGGCGCACCTCGTCCTCGGAGCGCGGAGTATTGGTCTCGATGATCCCCGCCGGA
Organism: Rhodothermales bacterium; assembly: GCA_028284265.1. Lineage (GTDB taxonomy): Bacteria > Bacteroidota > Rhodothermia > Rhodothermales > JANQRZ01 > JANQRZ01. Next base: position 69,661 of record JANQRZ010000011.1, on the reverse strand, counting down.
CCGTGCTCACGACACTCAATACGGTCCTCGGTGGCGGGATGAGCAGCCGCCTCAGCCAGAACATCCGCGAGAAGTACGGCTACTGCTACAACATCTACTCCTTCGCCAATATGTTCTCCGACACCGGCGACTTCGGCGTCTACATGGGCACCGACGCCGGGAAGGTCGAGCGCTCGCGCAAGCTGATCGTCCGGGAGCTAGAAAAGCTCGCCGCGAAGCCCGTCAGTCCGCGTGCGTTGAGTCAGGCCAAGAACCAACTCAAAGGCTCGCTGATGCTCGGGCTGGAGAGTATGAGCAATCGCATGATGCGCCTCGGACGGATCGAACTCACCTTCGAGCGTTACTTCACCCTCGACGAAGTCACCGCCGCCATCGACGCCGTCACCGCCGACGAGATGCAGGCCCTCGCCGCCGAACTCTTCGCACCCGAGCGGCTGTCCACAGTGGCTATCCTTCCAGAAGCATGACCATCAGGGATGCTCTCGGTCTTTCGACTTTTGGTGTGGGGTGCGCATTCGGGCCCATTCTAATCATAGCTATGCCGTTCGTCATCCATGCCTGCATGACCCGTATCCCGCAACAAGAGTTTGACGCCGATGTATGGATGGCTGATTCAACCATCTCTGTTCTATCTGAATCAACGGCACGGCTAGGTATGGTAAACGACCTGCTAGATCGCTATCAGCTTGGGGGAATGACAAAAAATGAGATAGTCGCCCTTCTGGGAGAGCCGGATGACTTAGCATATGAGATAGAATCATGGAGTGCGTTTTACACACTTAGCAGAGACCGAATGCTGGTGGTTAGTTTTGACAACGTTGACGTAGTTACAGATGCCTACGTATACATCGATTGAAAGCCCTAGACTCCTGCCCCTCGACATCCCGACTCAACCCATGAAGTTCCTCGTCACCGGCGCTGCCGGATTCATCGGTTCCCACGTCGCCGACGCGCTCGTCGCCCGCGGCTACGACGTTCACGTCATGGACGACCTCTCCGGCGGTCGCCGCGAGAACGTGCCCGACAGCGCGACCTTCCACGAACTCGACATCCGCTCGGACGAAGCTGCCGACCTGATGCGCAGCGAGAAGTTCGACGCGCTCGTCCACCTCGCGGCCCAGATGGACGTCCGCCGCTCCGTCGCCGACCCGCGCTTCGACGCCGACGTGAATGTAGTCGGCTTCCTGAACCTGATGGAGGCCGGGCGTGAGGCAGGGTTGAAGAAGGTCGTCTTTGCCTCGACGGGCGGGGCGATCTACGGAGACCCAGACCCGGCGGTGAACGACGGGGGGCCACAGCCCGAGGAGCACCCGCAGCGCCCGCTCTCGCCCTACGGCATCACCAAGCTCGTCACCGAGAAGTACCTCTACTTCTATGAGCAGAGCTACGGCATCCGCTACGCCGCGATGCGGTTCGGGAATGTCTACGGCCCGCGCCAGAATCCCCACGGCGAGGCTGGGGTCGTCGCCATCTTCGCCGAGCGGCTCCTCGACCGAAAGCAGCCCGTGATCTACGGCCACGGCGAGCAGACGCGCGACTACGTCTATGTCGGTGATGTCGTCCGCGCCGTCCTCGCGGGTCTCGACCACGACACCTCCGACGTATTCAACGTCGGCACCGGGCGCGAAACGAGCGTCAACACGCTGTTCCGGGTGCTCAACGAACTGACGGGCAGCCACGCCGAGGAACAGCACGCCGAGGCCAAGCCCGGTGAGCAGCAACGCAGCGTCCTCGACGTGTCGCACGCCCGCGCGATCCTCGGTTGGGAGCCGCAGGTGGAGCTAGAGACTGGACTCAGTCGCACCGTCGATTGGTTCCGCGAGAAGCGCGAGCGGGAGGCGGCGGCATAGATGTATCGTGTCCAGCTTCAGAACTTCGAGGGGCCGCTCGACTTGCTCCTGTTCTTCATCCGCCGCGATGAGCTGGACATCCACGACATCCCCGTCGCCCGCATCACCGACGAGTACCTCGCCTACGTCCGCGTCCTCGAAGAGATCGACCTCGACGGTGTCGGCGACTTCATCTACATGGCCGCGATCCTGATCGGGATCAAAGCCAAGATGCTGCTGCCCCGACCCGATCTCGATGAGGAGGGCGAACCCATCGACCCGCGCGCCGAACTCGTCCAGCGCCTGCTCGAATACATGCGGTACAAAGAGGCCGCGGGCCATCTAGGGCATCGGTTCGAGGAGCGGGGCGAGCAGTTCGTCCGCGGGGCCGCTGCCGACTTGCAGGTACATTTCGAGGCGGCCGAGCCGAGCTACCGCGTGTCGGTTTTCGACCTCATCTCCGTCCTCAAGCGCGTGCTCGCGCAGGCTCCCGACGAGGCGTTCATCCACCCGGTCCAGCGCTACGAGTACACGATGGAGGAGCAGCAGGAGTACGTGCTCGACCGTATCCGTAACGGTCGGACGGCGTTCACCGCGCTCGTTGCCCGGCGGTCGAAGCCGTTCATCATCACGACCTTCCTCGCGATCCTCGAACTCGTCCAGCGGCACGCGCTGCGGATCGTGGATGGGATCGCCGACGAAGACTTCTGGCTCGCGCCCGGCGAGCGGCCTGTCGTTCACGACTCACTCGAAGCTGCCGTGCAGAGCGCCCGACATTTGGAGTGAAGCAGCCAACCTAGAATGTGTCATCCCGAGCGAAGTCGAGGGATCTCTACCGGCACCTCATCAAAGATCCCTCCGGCACCTCATCAAAGATCCCTCGGCTGCGCTCGGGATGACGAATAAAATCGGCGTAGCTTACCGAATGGAAACGCTCGAACGTGTAGTCGAAGCTCTCGTGTTTGCCGCCGACGTGCCGGTGTCGGCGCGCGCCGTGGCCGATGTCTACCGATCCGTCACCGGAAATGAGGAGGTGGACGAGGTCGCTATTGAAGAAGCGGTCGATGTGCTGAACCTCGCGTACCAGCAGACCGGTCGGGCCATGCGGATCGAGCGGTGGGCCGGTGGCTTTCGGATGGCGACGATTCGGGAAGTCGCACCGTTTGTACAGGCGTTCGTGGCGGAGGAGGCCGAGCGGCGGCTGACGCGGTCGCTGATGGAGACGCTCGCCGTGATCGCCTACAAGCAGCCCGTCACCAAGCCCGAGATCGACTTCGTGCGCGGGGTCGATGCGGACTATGCGCTCAAGAAGCTGCTCGACAAGAAGTTCGTCGAGATCGCAGGCCGGGCCGAGGCTGTCGGGCGGCCTCTGCTCTACGGGACAACCGACTTTTTCCTCGAACAGTTCGGCCTCAACGCGCTCGACGAGTTGCCACGCCCGCGAGAAATCGAGCAGCTTCTTAACGATCCTGCCTTCGTGTCCGAGCGTACTGAGCTACTCATCAACCTTGAGTCTGCGCCCGATGGCGAACCAGAGATCGAACAAGCCGAAGAGTAGGGGAGGGGCCGACTCGACCCGTCGCCGCAAGATCGCCGAGCGCAAGCAGCGCGCCGATGCCTCGCCTCAGCCTGCGCCCGATCCGAACGCGCCCGTCCGGCTCAACCGCTTCATCGCCCAGGCCGGGATCACCTCGCGCCGCAAAGCCGACGAGTTGATCGCCGCCGGGAAGGTTCGCGTGGGTGGGGTCGTCGTCACCGAACTCGGGACGAAGATCGAGCCGAGCGACCGCGTGGAGGTCGAGGGGCAGATCATCCAGCAGCAAGCGTTCGACTACGTCCTGCTCAACAAGCCGAAGAACACCATCACGACGGTCGACGACGACCGCGACCGACAGATCGTGATGGACCTCCTCGACCACGACGCCCGCGAGCGCGGCGTGGTGCCGGTCGGACGGCTCGACCGTGACACGACCGGGCTGCTGCTGCTCACCAACGACGGCGACCTCACGCACCGGCTCATGCACCCGAGCTACGCCATCGAGAAGCTGTATCTTGTCCGCGCCTCCGCGCCTGTCAAGCCGCACGACCTCGACAGCCTCCGCAAAGGGATCGAGCTAGATGACGGCCTCGCCAAAGCCGACCGTGCCGAGTACGTCTCCGACGATCCCCGCGAGGTCGGCCTCGCCTTGCACGAGGGACGCAACCGCCAGATTCGCCGCATGTTCGAAGCCCTCGGCTACGAGGTCCACCGGCTCGACCGTGTGCAGTATGCCGGGTTGGAACTCGGCAAGCTGAAGCGGGGGCAGTGGCGGCGGCTGAAGCCCCACGAGATCAACCGGCTTCGCCGTTCGGTGAAGCTCAAGCCTCTGGTATTCTAAGGAACCGTTATTGCAATGAAGATTGCCTTCGAAGGCCTCACCTACGACGATGTCCTCCTCATCCCGGCTCGCTCGGCGGTGATGCCTCGCGCCGTCTCTCTCCAGTCGCGGCTGACGCGCAACATCCGCCTCAACCTCCCGATTCTCTCGGCGGCGATGGATACGGTGACGGAGTCCAGCCTCGCCATTGCGATGGCGCGCGAGGGCGGGGCGGGCGTGCTACACAAGAACATGACGGTCGAGCAGCAGGCCGCTGAGGTGCGCCGCGTCAAGCGCTCCGAGAGCGGGATGATCCTCGACCCGATCACCCTCGGACCGGACGCGACGGTGGACGAGGCGCGGGCGCTCATGGCGCGCTACCGCATCGGTGGGATTCCCGTCGTGGATGCCGAGCGCCACCTCGTTGGGATCGTCACCAACCGCGACCTCCGGTTCGAGCCGGACGGCGGCGCACGGCTCGAGACCATCATGACGACCTCGCCGCTCGTCACCGCGCCGGTTGGGACGACGCTCGACGCCGCCGAGGCGACACTGCAGGAACACAAGATCGAGAAGCTGCCCGTCACCGACGACGCGGGCTTCCTCAAGGGCCTCATCACGTTCAAGGACATCCAGAAGAAGCGCAAGCACCCGAACGCCTCCAAGGATGAGCACGGGCGGTTGATCGTCGGCGCGGCGGTTGGGATCACCGCCGATACGCTCGACCGGGTCGCGGCGCTCGTTGCGGCGGGCGTGGACTTCGTCACCATCGACACGGCGCACGGTCACTCCGAAGGCGTACTCCGCATGGTCGAGACCGTCAAGACCGAACACAGCGACTTGGAGATCGTCGCGGGCAACGTGGCGACGCCGGAGGGGACCGAAGACCTCATCCTCGCCGGAGCCGACGCCGTCAAGATTGGGATCGGACCGGGGAGCATCTGTACGACGCGGGTGGTGGCGGGTGTCGGTGTGCCGCAGTTTACGGCGGTGCTCCACTGTGCCGCCGCCGCCCACAAGTACGACGTGCCGGTGATCGCCGACGGCGGAATCAAGCAGACCGGTGATATCCCGAAGGCCCTTGCTGCCGGAGCCGACACGGTAATGATCGGCGGCCTCTTCGCGGGCGTCGCCGAGAGTCCCGGCGAGACCGTGCTCTACGAAGGCCGGAAGTACAAGAACTACCGCGGCATGGGATCGCTCGGCGCGATGAAGGCGGGGAGCAAGGACCGCTACTTCCAAGACGCCGAGGACGATCTCAAGAAACTCGTTCCCGAAGGCATCGAAGGCCGCGTCCCATTCAAGGGCAACCTCAATGAGATCGTCTACCAGATGATCGGCGGCCTTCGTGCGGCGATGGGCTACTGCGGGTGCCCCGACATTGAGGCGCTCCACGAGCGAGCGCAGTTTGTCCGCGTCACCGGCTCCGGCCTCCGCGAGAGCCACCCGCACGACGTGACGATCACCGAGGAAGCGCCCAACTACTCGGTGCGCTCCTGATGTCCGACCGCCTCGCCACGATCCGTCGCCTCACTGCCGAGCACGGGGCTGATGCCGCGCTGCTGACGTTTCTGCCAGACATCCGGTGGGTCGTCGGTTTCTCCGGCTCCAACGCACTCCTCGTCGTCACCCCAGACGCGGCGCACTTTCTCACCGACGGGCGTTACACGACACAAGCTGCCGCCGAAGTCACGGGCGCAGAGATTCATGTGCCGGGCTACAACCTCGTCGAGCACATCGAGCGCGAGGGCTTGTTCGGTGATTCAGCGACGGTGCTTGTACAGGGCGACCATGTGACCGTCGCCCAGTGGAACGACTGGCAGGAGCGCTTTCCTGAGATGGCCTTTGAGCCGGTCTCGGGTCTGCTTCGTGAAGCCATCGCGTCGAAGACGGAAGATGAGATCGAGGCGATTCGTCGGGCGCAGGCGGTGACGGAGGAGGTGTTCGATACCATCTTGCCGTTCATCAAGCCGGGACTGAGTGAGCAAGACCTCGCGGCTGAGATCGTATACCAGCACCTCAAACGCGGTGCGTCGGCGATGGCCTTCGAGCCGATTGTCGGTTCCGGCCCAAACGGGGCGCTACCGCACGCACGGGCGTCGAGCCGCACGTTTCGCTCCGGCGACCTCATCGTGATCGACATGGGCTGTGTGCTCGACGGCTACGCCTCGGACATGACGCGGACGGTGGTGGTCGGCGAGCCGGACGACGAAGCGCGGAAAGCCTACGGCGTCGTGCTGGAAGCGCAAGAGCGCGCTATCGAAGCCATCCATGCCGGAGCATCGGGCAAGGCGGTGGACGGTGTGGCGCGCGAGATCATCAAAGACGCCGGACTGGGTGACTACTTCTCGCACGGTCTCGGTCATGGGGTCGGGTTGCAGGTCCACGAGTGGCCGCGCCTGTCGTACCACATCGATGATATGCTGCCGGTGAATGCCGCCATCACGGTTGAGCCGGGCGTCTATCTGCCTGAGCGGTTCGGTATCCGCATCGAAGACATCGTGGTGGCGCGGGAAGACGGGCCGGAGGTGCTGACGCGCACGACGAAGTCGCTTCTCGTTCTGTAGCTGTGGCGGCCCGAGACACCGACGACCTGCCGAGCGTCTCGGTCATCGTCCCGATCTACAACCAAGCCGACACGCTGCCGACGACACTGCCTGCGCTGCTCGGTCAGGACCACCCCGCTGAGGTTCTGCTGGTAGATGACGGCTCGACGGACGCGACGGGCGATGTGCTCCGCGACTTGACCGCCGGGTACGACGCTGTTCGCATCCTCAGTCACGGCACCAACCGAGGCCGGGCGGCGGCGCGCAACACGGGCATCGCCGAGGCGACGGGTGAGGTGCTGCTGTTTCTCGACGGCGATATGCGTCCAGCGTCCGACTTCGTCCGGCAGCATGCGCTACTGCATCGAGACGCCAGTTTGATTGGTGCCATCTCCCATCCGGTGCTCGAAGGGTTGGACTCTGCCGATCCGTACCATCGCTACCTAGGTGCCCGGCGCGAGACTCTATCAAGGCAGGCGGGTACCCCTATCCACTTCAAGTATTTTATCATCGGCTATACCTCGGTCAAAGTCGAGGCGATGCGGGCTGTCGGGGGGCTGGACGAGCGGTTCACCTACGGCGAAGACATCGACCTCGCCATTCGGCTCCACCGCTATGCGCCGGGCGGGCTGGTCTATGCCGACCGAGCCATCGTACATCACTACGCCCACGGTACGCTCGACGATCGACTGCGGAAGCTGCGCGAGTTCGGACGCAACAACCTGCCACTTCTCCTCGAAAAGCATCCAGCGATGGCGTCGGAAGCCAACCTCGACTTCGTCGTATCGCCCGTCCGGTGGTTGCTGCGCCCCGGTCTGGCGTCGGCGCTGCGGCGTTTGATCCCGCTGGCTCCGCCCGCCCTCCGTAACGCCGTCGTGCGCTACCTTATCGCCACCACCATCGCCGACGCCTACTCCTCCCGATGAACTCGCAGACTCGCACGTTCCCCAGTACCCGCGACGCGGTGACGGACGCCTCCACCTTCGTGCTGGACGCAGCGGAGACGCTCGGTTTGTCCGATGAGGTTCGGGAGGCGATGCTGCTCGTGGTCGGAGAGGCTGTCGCCAACGCAGCCGGGCACGGCAACGGGTACGACGCATCCAAAGACGTGACGGTCGTGTGCGCGGTCGAAGGCGGTGAGGCGCGGCTGTGCGTGGAGGACGAGGGCGAAGGGCTGCCTCCAGAACGACTCGACGGTGCGACGCTGCCTGACGATCCCTTCCAGACGAGCGGGCGTGGCATGTTCATCATGACCACCGTCGCCGACCGCGTGTGGCTGGAGGCCGATGGGCGGCGGCTCTGCCTCGCGTGGCCCCACAGCGCATCGTGATCGGGCGCAACCGGCGATGGGTCGAGCGCGGCCTGCTCGTCGCGGCGATGCTGGGTGCAGTGGCGTGCGCGGCGATGGGTGGCGATGCGGCGCGGATCGGCTTTGTCGCGGCGTCGTGCCTGGGGGCGGGCCTCGTCGCGCTCGCGTGGCATCGGGGCGAGGTGACGATGCGCGAGGTGCTCGGCTTCGCGGTGCTTTTCCGCTTCGCAGCGTTCCCGCTCCTGCCGGGACTCTCGGACGATGGCTTCCGCTACCTCTGGGACGGGATGCTCCAACTCGACGGCATCAACCCCTACGCTTTCCGCCCGTCGGACCTCACCTCCCAATACCCGGAGCTATTCGAGCGGCTCAACTCGGCGGACTACTACTCGGTCTACCCGCCGTCGTCGCAACTCGTGTTCGCGCTCGGCGGGCTGTTCGGGTGGCCGGTGGGGTGGTACGTGCTCAAGGCTGCCTTCGTCGGGATCGAGCTAGCAGGTGTCTGGGCGATCAGCCGCGTCGTATCTGCGCGGGCGCTCGTGCTCTATGCATGGCATCCGCTCGCCGTCATCGAGGTCGCGGGGCAGGGGCACACCGAGGCCGGGATGGTCGGGATGCTGCTGCTGGCGGTGTGGGCCTTCCGTCGTGAGAAGCCGGGGTGGTCGGTGGCCGCGCTGACCGTCGCGGGCTGGTTCAAGCTGATCCCGTTCGTGCTCGTGCCGTTCCTGCTGCGGCGCGTCGGCTGGCGGTGGGTATGGGTCGCGGGTGCCGTCTCGCTCGTACTAGCGCTGCCCTACGCCGCGTCCTACGTGCTGCCGCACGTCGCCGAGTCGCTCGGCCTCTACACCGGGCTATTCGAGTTCAACGCGGGGCCGTACTACCTCCTCAAAGAGGTCGGCTGGGCGTGGACGGGCGAGGACACCAGCAAGTCGCTGGGACCGCTCTTGCAGATTGGGTTCCTTGCTGGACTTGCTGGGTTCTATCTAGCCGACGGCGTCAAGCGCTGGCCGCTCGCATGGACGTGGCTCGCCGCGCTCGGCCTGTTTCTGGCGACCACCACGACGGTGCATCCGTGGTACCTCCTCGGCGTGCTCGCTCTACTCCCGCTGACTCTCGGCGATGCGTCGGATACACCGGCCCGACTGCACGCGGCCGCGTGGCTGTGGCTTTCGGTCAGTACGATGGCTACCTACCTGTTCTACACGCACGGGCCGACGCCGTACTGGACCGCTGTCATCCTCGGCTGGACGGGGTGGGCGGTGCTGCTCGGGGCGGCGGCAGCGCTGGCGGTGTTGCCCGCGCTCATGCGGAAGCGCGCCCGCGACAAGTGGGCTTGGATACGTCCGCATCTCGGCGCACCCGCCCGTGTGCTCGACCTCGGGGCTGGGGATGGGTTCGTTGGCGAAGCCATCGCCCGCGACCTCGACGCCGATGTGGTGCTGGCCGATGTGGTGGACTTCAACCAGACCGATCTACCGCTCACGCTCTACGATGGGTACAGGCTTCCATTCGAGGACAACAGCTTCGATGCGACGTTCCTCACCTTCGTCCTCCACCACGCCGATGATCCTGATGCCGTGCTCCGCGAGGCTCTGCGCGTGACGCGAGGCCGCGTCATCGTCCTCGAATCGCTCGTCGAGACCGCATGGGACCGCCGCTGGCTGCCCTTCGCCGACCGCCTCGCCAACCGGCTCCGCTCCGGCGGGCAGATGGAGGAGGAGGTGTTACACTTCGGCTCGGCAGCGTCGTGGCGCGAGCGCTTCGCAGCGGCAGGGTTTCAGGTGCAGGCTGAGGAGCGGCGCGGGCGCTGGCTCCACAAACAGCACCTCTTTGTGCTGGTGTGACGTTGTCTTCAACTGCGGGCAGCGAATCTGCCAGCTGGAAGCCTTGGTTCTACTCGGGGTCACCAAGACGTGAAGTAGAACAGTAACTGGTTCTGAGCATCGAGGTAAACATGCGTGTATTCCCCAAACGACATATTGATCTTCCACCCATAGGGACCCAATGGAGTGAGAGCGGAAGGCAGAAATCCGAAATCTCCCGACGGGACTTTCGACAACACCTTAGTCCATGTGACCTCTCCGTGTGCAACGCCTCGAAGACACCACTGATCGGTAGTGGTCTTGCACAACTCTAAATCAAATCCGTCGCTGATCGCTACTTTGTCGATTATGGTGAGGTCGCTACCAGCGTCATAGTCTAGGGCCAACCAAGGACCGTCATCAAACGTGTGTATCATGTATCCATACCGATGAGGCTCCTTTGCTTGCAACCGAAACCAGTCCACCATCCGATTGAGATTCTCACGATTCTCCAAGTCGTGATTTTGCTGAAACTCGAAACGGCTCTGGGGGCTCACAGCGGCTACTAGCCTTGCTGAGCTGCGGGCGAAGTTTACCTCGTCTTCAGTCCACTCGTCCTTATGCCATAGCGGCTGCAGTTGCAGGAACGTGACCGGGATCTCGAGCCACAAGAGTCGTTCTTTCGTGCTCAGATTAGGGTCGAGAGTCTCCGGATCTTCAGTAGCTCCGACCGGAGCTTGTTCGTCGAAAATATTCGCTTCATTGAGAAGATTGTCTATCTCATCCAAGAAATTGTCAATCTCGGTTGCCGCTTCTCCAACAGGTACGGACACCTGTGGCTCACCCATTAAGGGCCACATCCGAGACGCAGTGAAAGGCTCAAAACTTGGGTATGAATCGTCCGCCGATTGGGCAGATACCTTGCACGTTGTCCCGATCATGGCAGCGTAGAGGACAACAAGGGCAATTCGATGCATTTAAGTGCGCGCCTCCTGACGGCTAACCAGTCTTGAGTGTCGGGGGAGGCAATGTAGCACCTTTACCTGACACATGGTAATCCGCGCTAGCATTGAGCACTCAACGGTCACAGCAAGTCCTCTTCAGGCTGGGCATTGTAGACGAGGAGCACCGTCCCGACGGCATCTGCGAAGGCTTCGAGCCGCTCGCCGTAGGTCTCGCACTGGTCGGCGTCGGGAGCCTGCATCCCGAGGATGGTGAGGTCCACGTTGCGGCTGTGCTCGGCGAAGAGGTCCTCGATGGGGCGGTCGCCGCGTAGGACGATGTTCGGGGTGGCGTCCACGCGGACCTCGTCGAGCAGCGCGTTGATGTGGGCGCGCGTCTGCTCGACGCCCTCCTCGTGCTCGACGATGCGTGAGAGGCGAAGCTCGGCGTCGTGCCAGTCGTTGCTGCGGGAGATCAGGTAGCCGAGCAGTAGCATCAGGTCGGCATTGCCGCCGCGCCCGCCCCACCAGACGTTGATGACGCGCCGCCGCCCGAAGCCGGTGCCGTCGTCCACGTTCAGGAAGAGGACGGACTTGTCGAGGTCGGCGAGGTTGCGGAGCAGACGCATCAGCGTCACGCGGCCCCCCGGCTCGCGGCTCCAGCCCATCAGCATCGTGTTCGGCTCCAGCGTCCCGATGCCGTGGGCCTGCGCGACCGACACCGCGCCTTGGACGAAATCGGGGACGACCTCGGCCTCGGCGAAGGCCGCCATCCGCCGGTCCTTGATGTACTCCCGGATGCGCCGCTCGGCCAGTTCGCGGAGCTTGACCTTGTTTTGCTCCTCGACCTGCCCTGTGATGAGTTGCACGAATGTCACGATGCCGCGTCCGAGACTGAGCCATTCGGCCAGTGCGACCAGCCGCTCGCGGTTGTGCGGCTGCCCGGTGAACACCATGATGTTGGGTCGCCAGTTGCGTCCGGTCTCGGAGTCCGGCGGGCGGCGCTCTAAGTTGAGGAGGGCGTAGCGGGCGATAGAGGTCCAGATGCCGCTCCGCACGTCGCCCCACGTCCGCACCATATGGCGGCGGCTGAGGAGAAAGAAGATGCCGTAGGAGATCACGATGGCCCCGATGGTGGCGGGCGCGTTGATGAGGAACATCGCCCCGTAGCACCCGAGCGCGCCGCCGAGCGAGACCGCAATCGGCACCTTGAAGCGCGGGCGAAAGCTCGGGTTGCCGACCAGCCGCTCGGTGGCCGCGACGAGGTTGACCATCCCGTAAGTGTTCAGGAAGAACATCGTGATGATCGGCGCGACGAAGTCGAGGTCGCCGAGCCAGATGATCCCGACGGCGACGAGGCCGGTGAGGAGGACCGCCACGCGCGGCTCGGTCGGGCTACCGAGTTGGCCCGCCATCCAGCCCGGCGTGACGCGGTCGCGGGCGATGGCTTGCAGCGTGCGCGGCGCGGCGAGCACGCTGCCGAGCGCCGACGACAGGGTGGAGGCGGCGACCCCCGCGAGGATCAGGAACGGGACGCTCGCGATCTGCTCCATCGCGAGGTTGTTCGTGATCAGTTCCTCGGCGGTAAGCTGAAACGCAAACCATACCGCGGCGGCGACATACACCAGCGCCGTCACGATGATCGAGGCGATGGTGCCGCGCGGGATGCTCTTGCTCGGGTCCGTCAGGTCGCCCGACAGGCTGATCCCGACCTCGATGCCCGTCACGGCGGGGAAGAAGACCGCGAAGACGATCCAGAAGCTGATGCCGTCGGTGAACTGCGGCGTCAGGTTCGGCTCGACGAAGTCGCCCCAGCCGCCCGTGAAAAACGACAGCAAAGCCGCGACGAGAATCGCGAGGATGCCGTACTGAATCCGCAGCGCGAAGTCGGCCCCGACGTAGGCGATGACCACGAACACGAGCGCCACCGTCGAGGACACGAGGCGCGGATCGAGCGCGGCGAAAAAGGGAATGCTCCCCATCGCCTCGGTGAAGCCGATGATGTAGAACGCCACCGAGATCGCCTGCGACAGGTACAGCGGAATCCCGATGGCCCCGCCGATCTCCAGCCCGAGCGAGCGCGAGATGAGGTAGTAGTTGCCGCCCGCCTTAACGTCCATGCTCGTCGCAATCGCCGAGAGCGACAGGCCCGTCATAAACGAGATCGCGTTCGCCATCAGGATGATCGCGAGTGCGCCCCACAGCCCGGCCTGCCCGACGACCCATCCTGTCCGCAGGAAGAGGATGATGCCGAGGATGGTCAGCACGTTCGGCGTGAAGACGCCCTTGAACGTGCCGAAGCGACCGGCGGCGGGAGACGAAACGGGATCGGCCATGCGGGGCAGGCGACGAGCGAGGTGGCGGTGTCGGAAGATAGCCGGACCGCCTGCACTCGTGCCGACCGGGCAGGGCTATAATTTCGTCGCCGTAACGATGTGCGCCGGGATGTCGAACACGACTGTGCCGTCCGGCGTCACGAAGCGCTGCAGTTCCTCCTCGGCGGCGGTGACAAGTCGCTCGAAGCCATCGTCGTCGATCAGGTCAGCGGCGGTCCAGCCTTTGATATCGGTGTAGACCCACGACGCAATCGACGGGAAGCGGGCTGTGCCGTTGTGGGTTGTCACGCGGAGGTCGGCTAGGTCGCTATCCGCGAACAGGGCTAGGAAGGCGTCGGGATCGCCCAGCGAAAAGGGGGCGCGCAGGCTCTCGGCGGCCTCGTCGCCGAAGAGACGCTGGAGGAGCGTTACCATCGCCGCGTAGCCCGGCGTCCGATCGAGCGAATCCCAGGCGGCGACCGCGAGGCGACCGCCGGGCTGCAGGACGCGCACCATCTCCCGAATGGCCTGCCGCCGGTCGTCGAAAAACATGATCCCGAACTGGCTCACGACTGCGTCGAATGCTGCATCGCCAAAGGGCAATGCTTCTGCCGCGCTCTCGATCCACTCGACGCCCGGAGCTTTGCGTCGCGCTACGGCGAGCATCCCCTCGTTAACATCAAGGCCGACGACCGCTCCGCCGGGCTGCACGCGGTCCACGACGAACCGAGCGACGACGCCTGTTCCGCACGCCACGTCGAGCACACGGTCACCTGGCGTAATGCGGGCGGCCTCGGTCATCCGCTCGGCCCACGGCTGAAAAAGGGCGGGAAGAAAGAACTCCTCATAGACCTCCGCCGCATCGCTGCTGACTTGGCCTTTCACTTGCTGTTCCATGATGATTGGGGTGCGGGGTTGTCTCTACGCTATACGTGATAATACAACTTCGTAGCGTAAGCCGAAAACCGAGAGACAACGGCTCAGGGTCGACCCGCTGCTTACTCCCACAGCAATCAGCGCCGCTTCAGCACCCCCAAGTAGGCCTGCCACGGGCCGACCTCGTCGCGGTAGACCTTCGCCATCGCTCGGCTGATCTGTGCGATGTGACCGAGGTCGTGGACCGTCCACGTCGCCAGCAACTGGCCCAGCGTTGCTGTTCCGAGTTCAGGGTGCTGCCCCTCGCGGTCGAGGTCGGCAGGGGAGAGGGCGAGTGCGTCGAGTTCGCGGAGGTTCTGGGTGCGGAGCGCGGCGAAGGTGTCGAGCAGGTCGTTGAGCGTCTGGCCTTGGCTCGCCGTCTCTTGCGCGAAGCGGTCGAACGGCTCGAACGTGTGCGGCCCGTCGTCGCGGAGGATCAGCTTTGCCCGGACGATCCAGTCCGTTTGCTCGCCGTGGATCAGGTGGCCCATCACGTCGAACGGACTCCACGTTTCCGGCCCTTCATCGGCGTAGACGAACGGCTTGGGCAGGTCGCGGAGCATCGTATCGAGTGTGACGGGCGTGCGGGCGAGGAGGTCGCGGGCGTGGGCGAGGCCAAAAGCTGGCATAAGAGCTACGGTCTGGAGGGCGAGAAGTTATCCGTCGCGTAGCATACGTTCAGCGCGTCTGGGAATCCAACGGTGGAGATGAGCGAAAAGGCGTGCCTTGCCAACCCGGATCTCGCTTTTCTCTTGCTCCAGCCCGGCTACGATTTCGGTGGCGACTTGAGCGGGCGAGAGCTTGGCGAGCCGGGTCCTGCGCTCGGCCGTCATCGGCGTGTCTACGAGCGGGAGCATCGCTTCGACCACGCGAACCTCGGGACCGCCTGCCTCGGCGTCATCGTCGAGTTGGTAGCGCAGCGCCTTTGAGAACGTCCGCAGGCCCGCCTTCGAGGCGCAGTAGACGGCCGCCGTTTTCTTCGGAGCGAGCGCAAGGCCCGACGTGACGTTGATGATGATCGAGGGGCGCTCGGACGTCGCAGCTGTTGCCTGGAGGGTGGGGAGGAGTAGGGCTGCTAGCTGGATCGGTGCCGCGAGATCGACAGCGACCTCTCGAGCTGCGTCAGTGGCAGCCTCGGCGGCAGAGCGGTTAGAGAACAGGTAATTCGACTGGACGGCAGCGTTGTTAACGAGCATCGAAAGGTCAGGCCGTACTCTGCGAACCGCATTGGCGAGGCGGGCCGGGCCGTTCGGTGCCATGAGGTCGACGCGGAGTGGCGTACCGTTCACTTCAGCAGCGACAGCAGCGAGCCGGTCGGGGTCGCGACCATGTACGATTACATGAGCACCTCGGGTGGCAAAGGCGCACGCAAGCGCGTGACCAACGCCGGATGTAGCGCCGGTGATGAGGACTGCACGGTCGCGAAATATCATGGTTTAGCGTTGTCAGGGAGAAAGCGGGTGAGAGGCCGGAAGCGGCGGAGGAGGGCTGGAGTTCGGGCGGCGAGGTAGGCCATTGAGGGGTACGCGACGAGGCGCCCCGCCAAGACGACCGCGCCGATAAGCAGCGGAGCCGCCCCGGTGAGTGCGAGCACAGCCGTTGCGATCCGGGTCGGGAGAGGCGTCACTGCCAGCGCCGCGAGCGTGACGAAACCGTAGGCGGCTACGTAGCCCGCGATGCGGCCCCACAGCATGGCCCCGTCGCCACCTTGGATCCATGCCGCAACGGGTTCGCCCACCATTGCCACAGCTGCTGCTAATACGATGGCTCCAAGCGCATCACCAATCGCAAATGCAATGCCGATGCGCCGCCACTGCGCTGGGCGAGGGAGGACAGCGCCGATGAGCACGGCGTTTGTCGGGGCACCGGGAATGAGGTAGTCTACGGCGGCGACAGACCCGACCACGGCAGGGTAGGACGGGTGGTCGGCGGATCTTTCGACGAGGCGAATGAGGCGTTGGGCGAGCGAAGGCATAAGGCCAAGGTCGCCTCAACGATGTGCCTCCCGCCTTAACAACGGATAAGAACGAGAACGCTAGGTGGTTCGGGCGAGCCGCCCGCGGATTCGCGAGAGCGAGACCTCCGTCACGCCGAGGTACGATGCGATATGATAGAGTGGGAGGCGGTTCAGGAGATCCGGCTCGTCGCGGATGAGGGCCTCATATCGTTCCGTCGCAGTGAGTTCGAGGAAGGCTCGCTCACGAAGTTCTTTTTTGACGGCAACCTGCTCGGCGATGCGTCGGCCGAGGCGTTCGAGGACAGGGTGCTCCACGTAGAGAGCTTCGAGCGCGCGCCACGGTACGACGAGGACCGTAGACGTTTCAAGCGCCTGAATGCCGAACGGTGCAGGCACGTCGAGGAGTCCCGAGGCAATGGATCCGGCAAAGCTACCCACAGCAGCGAACGTCTTGTTCCATTCACGCCCCTCACGATCAGTGTAGTAGAACCGAAGCAGCCCGTCAGCAACGAAGAATGCGTTAGGGAGGGCATCACCGGCAAAGATGAGGTGCTCATCCGTAGCATACGTCCGCTCGGAGAACGCAGCACATAGGGCGTCCCACGCGGTGTCCGGAGCCTCCACCCAGCGCGAAGCAGATCGGCGGAGTAGGTCGTAGGGTGTCTCGGAAGACATGATTAGCTGCACTCGGGGTAAGCGCGGAGGACGATGGCGTATTTCATGGTCATCGATCATCCCATCCTGCTCAGAGTTCCGCTGTTGCTAAGGATGGTCAGCCCGATCATCAGGCCGAAGGACACCAGTAGTGCCACGACCACCTTTCGCTGGAGCGTGGAGCGCCTGATGCCGACCCATGCGAGGAGCAGCACGAGGTGAATCAGACAGCCGAGGAAAAAGGCGTAGGGAACCCCGAGCGCGGTTTCATAGCGGGGGGCGAACTGGTTGGCAAGCACGCCGTAGATCGGCACAGCCCACGAGAGGACCAGTACGATCACCAGTTTGATGGTCGTCGGGTTCATACCTCCAACGGGTTAGCCCGCTCGGCTAGCGGTTGCGGCCGTACTGCTCGTGGCTGGACACCCAGTCATTCGACGAGATCGCGGAGCCGAGGGAGATTTCGCCCGCGAGCACGACGCCCGCGATGATCTCGGCTAGCTTCTTCGCCTTGCCCTTGCCGACGCAGCCGAGCATCTTCAGGCACTCCTGCTGCGTCGCGCCGCCCGTGCCGCCGCCGTAGGTGGCGATGATCAGCGACGGGATAGTGATCGACATGTGGAGGTCCTCGTCCGGCGTCATCTCGCAGTAGAGCAGCGCGGCGGAACTCTCGGCGACGTTCGCCACGTCTTGGCCGGTGGCGATGAACATGGCGGTGATGCCGTTCGGCGAGTGGAGGCCGTTGTTGTTGGCCCCGGAGAGGATGGAGCCAACACCCGCCGCAATGCCCCAGTGGTAGTACAGGCTGTGCGGCTCGACGCGCATGTGCTGGCGCAGCACCTCAGCCTTGATGGTGCATTCGGCGGTGACACGCTTGCCGCGCGTCCGCATGATGTTGACCTGGCTCGCCTTCTTGTCAGTGGCGAAGTTGCTCTCCAGATAGAACCGCCGGATGGTGTCGTTGGTGTCGAGGATCCATGAGCACGCGGCGAAGGTGGCGCGGCCCACCATGTTCTGCCCAGCGGCGTCGCCGGTCGAGAAGTTGAAGCGGCAGAAGGCGAACTTGTTGGAGAGGTACGTGTCGATGTAGAGCAGCTTGCCGACACTGGTGGTACCCTCGGCGGCTTCGCGGATCGGGTCCATGTTGTCGGCGAGCCACTGCTTGAAGTCACGGGCCTCGCGGGCGGACTCGAAGATGAAGACCGGGGCGCGCTGCATACAGTCGTCCGAGACAGTGCAGGTGACGCCGCCGGAGAGATTGAGCACCTTCATGCCCCGGTTGTAGGAGGCGACAAGCGTGCCCTCGGTCGTTGCCATCGGGATGAGGAACTCGCCCTTGGCGTGCTCGCCGTTGACCTTGAGCGGCCCCGCGATGCCGAGCGGAATCTGCGCCACCCCGACGAAGCTCTCGATGTTGCCTTGTAGAGCGTGCGGATCGAACGAGTAGTGCGGGACGTGCTCTAGGTCCATCTCGCTGAACTCCTTGATGAACTCTTGCCGTGCGGCGATGGCGGATTCCGAGTAGTCGTCCTCGCGGTCACGGGGGATGCGGATCCGGTCCTTCTGCTTCTGCCGGATTGCGTCGCGGACCTCGAACGAGAGGTCGCCGAACCCGGCCGCCTTGTAGCCGATGGTGAGATCGTAGCTGCCCTCGTCGAGCTTCATCCCGTTGACATCGACGTGCATGGTCTGGCGGAGCGGGAACGCGAGCGGCTGGGTTTCGGAGATGTCGCCGGGCCGTAGGGTGGTGCCGTCGTCGAGAGTGAGCGTGATGTTCTCGGCGGCGATGCGCTCGTCGCCGATGACGATCTCTTTGAGGCCTGTCAGTTCGACATCCGTGAGTCGGTTCTTGAGGCTGAAGCGGACGCCGCCGTTGTGGTTCTGGAGGCTGCCGAAGGTGTAGAGCTGGCGGAGGACGAGCGACGGGATTTCCATAACGAAGCGGGGCAAGAGAAAAGAGAGAGGCGCACAGCGCAGGATACAACCGATGCAGGATAATCGCGTCATCCCCTTGTTGTCAATCGGGCAAGCCGAATTGCCGAGTGACAGGACACTGGAGCGATGCTATACGAACGTCACGACTGCGTGAGACTTCCGTGAGGTGGCGGGTTCGGAAGGCTGGATAGGTTGCGAGTGTCGGGGCTAGCGCCCCGCTCTCACTTCGTACTCTCTCTCGCTTACCCCACCCCGTTATGCCTTTCAAGCAGCTCTCCCTTGCGTGTGCGCTCGTCCTCTTTATCCCGTTCCTCGCTGGCTGTGACAGCGACGACGGCGACGATCCAATCGACGGCACGCGCACCTTCACCGTCACCATCAACAACGTCGGCCCGGCGAACCCGGTGCTGAAAAGCGGCATCTTCAACACCCGCGTCGGCGCGACCGAGCCCAGCCCGATTGGTCCCGGTGAAGCCTACGAGATCGAGTTCACCGCAGGCCCCGGCCAGCGCCTCTCGTTCGCCACGATGTTCATTCAGTCCAACGACCTGTTCTACGCCTTCCCCGGCGCAGGCCTTCCGCTCTACGACAGCAACGGCAACGCTCGCACCGGCGACGTGACCGCCGAGCTTGGCTTCTATGACGCCGGTACTGAGGTCAACGAGGAGCCAGGTGTCGGCGCAAACCAAGCCCCGCGCCAAACCGGGCCGGACATGGGCGGCGAGGAGAACGAGGTTATCCGCCGCGTCGTCGACTTCGATGACGGGTTCAAGTATCCCGGCATCAACGAGGTCATCCGCGTCACGCTGGCGCACGACGGTGATACTGGCTTCACGTTCCGCATCGAGAGCATCGGGGGCGAGGTCAACGGGCAGGCAATCCCGCTCTCGCCCGGTTCGTGGGCTGTCCACTCGGACATGATCACGTTCTTCGAGCGCGGCGCGGCGGCCAGCCCTGGCATCGAAGCCATCGCCGAAGACGGTGACCCGAGCGCAAGTGCTGCCGAGTTGGCCCCCGCGACCGGCCTGACCGTCCCGCTCTCGCCCGGTGCCTACGCGGTCCACACCGACGCGGTCGCGTTCTTCGAGTCGGGCGCCGCAGCCAGTGGTGGGATCGAAGCCATCGCCGAAGACGGCGATCCTTCCGTCGCTGCGGGTGAGCTGGCGGGCGTCGCCGGGATCAACAGCCTCGGTGCGTTCGACACGCCGGACGGCGCGAGCGGCCCGGCACCCATCGGTCCCGGCGGGAGCTACTCGTTCACCTTCGACGCCGAGCCGGGCGACCGCCTCTCGTTCTCCACGATGTTCATCCAGTCGAACGACCTCTACTACACATTCCCCGGCGAAGGGCTGGCGCTCTTCAACAACGGCACCGCCGTCAGTGGCGACGTGACCGCCCAGGTCCGTCTCTACGATGCGGGCACCGAAGTCGATGAGGAGCCGGGCGTGGGCCTCAACCAAGCGCCGCGTCAGGCTGGGCCGGACACGGGTACCGAGGAGAACGGCGTCATCACCCGCGTGCAAGGCACGGACGACGGATTTGACTACCCCGCAACGGCTGACATCATTCAGGTCACGATCACGTCGCAGTAATGGAGAGCCATCGCCGGGTTCGTGGGTACCCGGTCTGCGACGCACGACGGGCGGGACGGGCTGCGGCTTGTCTCGCCCGTCGGCTTGCGTTGTGACTCTAATGGCAAGTGCATCTTACGCTTCCGTGACATCCCCGGCTGCCGGTTCGACGTAGTCTATCTTGTTGCCGTCTTCCACACCACCGCTTGACTATCCGCTTTCGATTATGACCGGAGACCCTGCCATCTTGCTCGTTGAGGACGAGCCGGACATCGCTGATCTGCTGACCCTTCACCTCGGCGATCTCGGCTACCGCATCGACGCTGTCGCCGACGGTGCCCTCGGGCTTCAGAAGGCCCTCGCCGAGTCCTACGCGCTCATCATCCTCGACCTGATGCTGCCGGGGATGAACGGGATGGAGGTGTGCAAGCAGCTTCGGGCAAGCCAGCGCACGACGCCGATTTTGATGCTGACCTCGAAGTCGGAGGAGGTCGACAAGGTGCTCGGCCTCGAACTCGGCGCGGACGACTATGTGACCAAACCGTTCTCGATCCGCGAACTGATCGCCCGTGTCCGTGCTCTGCTACGCCGGGTCGAACTGGACCAGCCCGAGGAGGAGGTCGGTGAGTTGGCCTTCGGCGATCTCGTCATCGAGCCATCGAAGCGCAAGGTGCGCCTGAACGGGGCTGCCATCGAACTGACGGCCAAGGAGTTCGACTTGCTGGCCCTCTTCGCTCAGCATCCCGGTCGCGCTTTCAGTCGGCAGGAGCTATTGGACAAGGTGTGGGGCTACCAGTACGCGGGCTACAGCCACACCGTCAACTCGCACATCAACCGGCTCCGCAGCAAGATTGAGCC
This sequence comes from Rhodothermales bacterium, assembly GCA_028284265.1. Taxonomy (GTDB): domain Bacteria; phylum Bacteroidota; class Rhodothermia; order Rhodothermales; family JANQRZ01; genus JANQRZ01. Next base: position 48,672 of record JANQRZ010000011.1, on the reverse strand, counting down.
GGACCCGGCAAACCCGCGCTACGTGCAGACGGTGTGGGGCGTCGGCTACCGCTTCGCCGAAGAAGAAGAGCTAGCTAGCACCGAGTGATCCGTAACCCTGAGGGCATCATGAAACGTTTTCTACTTTCCTTCTACGCTCGCCTGTCAGCCATTTTCCTCGTGCTGCTCGTCGTGCTCGGCGTGGTGCTCGCGGTGTGGACGGCGCAGTCGGCGATCCGGTTGACCGAGGCGGCAGACCAGAGCCTCAACCGCGACCTCGCCCGCACCCTCGCGCCGCAGTTCCAGCCGCACCTCCACACCGCCATCGACCAAGAAGCCATCTCGGGCATCATCGAAGACCTCACCGTCGTCAACCGCCGGATCGATGTCTATCTGCTCGGGGGCAATGGCATGATTAAGGGCGCGTTCGTCGAGCCGGGCGAGGAGGTGTCGATGCCGACGGTAGATGTCGGCCCGCTCGACCGGATGATGTCCGGCGCAGACGACTTTCCGATCCTCGGCGACGACCCGCTCCAGCCGGGCCGCCAGCGCCCGTTCTCCGTCGCGCCGGTCTCGATCATGGGCGAGGAAGGGTGTTACCTCTACATCACGCTCGGCACGGAAGCGTATGACTCGGCGCTCGCCATGATGCGCGAGTCGTTCATCGCCAGCGGGACGCTGCGGGCGTTGCCGCTCGCACTCCTGCTGACTGCCATCGCCGGGCTGATTCTCTTCGGGTTTATCACGCGACGGCTCCGCCACATGACGGAGGTGGTCGAGGAGTTCGAGCACGGGCATTACGACCGCCGCGTGCCGGTGGCGTCCGAGGATGAGGTCGGGCAGCTCGCCGTGTCGTTCAACCACATGGCCGACAAAATCGTGGCGAGCCTCGACGAGCTGAAGCGCAACGACCGCCTCCGGCGCGAACTCGTCGCCAACGTGTCGCACGACCTCCGCAGCCCGCTCGCTTCGATCCAAGGCTACCTCGAAACCGTCCTCATGAAAAAGGATGAACTTTCGCCCGAAGAGAAGGAGCGCTACCTCACGATTGCCCTCCGCAACTCCAACCGCCTCTCCGACCTCGTCGGCGAACTGTTCGAGCTTTCGAAGTTCGATGCTCAGCAGATCGAGCCTGAGATCGAGCCGTTTGTAGTGGCCGAGTTGGTGCAGGATGTCGTGGCGCAGTTCCAGCCGCGCGCCGAGGAGCAGGGCGTCGCCCTCACGGCCACGCTCTCGGACGACCTCCCAATGGTTCACGCCGATATCGGTCTGATCGAGCGAGTGATCGCCAACTTGACGGACAACGCGCTCCGGCACACGCCGGAGGGCGGCTGTGTCAAGGTTACCACGTCGCAGGAGAACCGGCGCGTCATCGTCCGCATCTCGGACACCGGCTGCGGCATCAGCGAGGCCGACCAAGCCCGCATCTTCGAGCGCTTCTACCGCAACGACGAGGCCCGGACCTCGACCGCCGCGAGCGGGGCGGGCCTAGGCCTTGCCATCACCCAGAAGATCCTCGACCTCCACGGTTGCACGATTCAGGTCGAGAGTACGCCGGGCGCAGGCTCCACGTTCGCCTTCGACCTGCCGACCGCCTCAGCGACCGAAACACGGCCAGTCAGCCGACGGGTGCGGGGCTGGTCGAAAGACCGGCTGGCACAGCGTCACTAGGGCACTCGCTTAGTTGGTTTGCCTCACGTCGGTCCACATCACATAGTGCGGCCCGATGCCCGCGATGTCGAACTCGTCGCCGACGGTCTCGAAGCCGAGCCGCTGGTAAAAGCCGATGGCGGACGTGCGGGCATTGCACCAAAGAATCGGAGTCCCGATGTCGCGGAGGTGCTCGATGCAGTAGAGGAGAACCCCGCTCCCCAAGCCGCTGCCTTGAAGGTCGGGCCGCGTTGCCATACCGCGTAGTCGAAAAGCGTTGGCAGGGTTAATATCCGCGTCCGGGGCAAGGGGCATAGGCTCCGGGAAGATGCTGGCGATGCCGACGATCTCGCCGTCGATCTCGGCTCCGGCGTGGAAGCTGTCGGGGGCGTCGTCACCCGGATAGACGAGCGATTCGGGTGGTTGGCCGGGGCGGAGTACGAGGCCGCGGAGCGGCCGCGTCTCGGCAGCGGTGATGGGACGAATCTGCATAGGAGGGAGGTCAGGGAAACACGACACGAACGCCGACGAACGGCTCGAACCGGCGCTCAACGAGGTAGCGCTGCTCGCCATCAGGACCGTTGGCGCGGCGCTCGTAGCCATAGCGGGATCGGATCGTCAGCCACGCGGGGCCGGTGAGGGCGTAGTCGAGATGAAAGAGGAGGACGTTCTGGTCTTCGTAGTCGTCGAACAGGCTCCAGAACGAGGTGCGGCCTTGCTGCTGGACCTCGAAGACGAAGCGGAACGGGTCGCCGCCGCCGGGCGCGAAGACAAGGCGCAGGGTGCTCTCGGTGAGCGGGTCGTCGCTGTAATCGCGCCGGACGAAGGTGGCGAACTCGAAGGCGTTGAAGATGAGTGCCCGGAGCACGAACGTGAGCGACAGGCCACCTTGTGCTTCGGCGAGCGGGGTACCCGCCGCGACGAAGGTCTGCCGATCGCGGAAAAAAGCGTCGGCGTTCCAGATGCGCGCCTCGGGGTTGTGCACCGAGTAGAAGGCGTTGAAGAGGCCGGGGATGAACTGCTCGCCGCTCTGAAAGAGGCCGACAGTCGCACCGAAGCGCCCGAACCCGGCGAGGTCGCGGCTCGCAAACTCGACGCCCCCGCCGTACCCCTCGCCATACTCAGTGAACCGGGCGTAGCTCGCGAACGGCGAGAGTGAGAAGTCCCCGATTCGCCACAGCGCAAAGCGAGCGTCGAGCGCGAAGGCCGTCGTTGCCGTGTCCGCCGGAAGGCCGAGGTCTGTCACCGCCGTCGCGCCCACTTCGACCGATTGCAGCATCGAGCTAAGGGCGCGCTCGAAGGGGGCGATTTCGGTGCGTCCGCCGACGAGACCGCCGAGCCGCACATCGTCGGCGAAGCCGAGCACACGGACAAAGGGGAGCTTCAGTGCCGCCTCGGCTCCGACCGTTCGCTCATCCCACGCCGAGGTCGTCTGGAAGGCGCGGACGAGATGACCGGGGCCAAGCGTGAGCCGCGTGATCGGGCCGACGCGCGCATAGACCGGCAACTGGGGCGTCGGGTCGAGCCGAGCATAGCGGACGAGCCGGAGGAGGTCGTAGGTGTCGTCGAAGTCCTCATCGTACAGCGCATCGCTGACACGCAGGCGTCCTTCCAGACCGAGCGATAGCGGTCCTCCTGCGAGGTCGGCTTCGAAGCCGACACCTCCGCGCCACGATACGCCGATGTAGGACGGTCCTCCGAAGGCGGTGAGTCGCGCTGCCCTCGGGCGCACATCGCGGGGTGGCATTTCCAGCGGATTGTCCGCTGCACCAAAATCGAACGGTGGGAGGGCAGCGGGCTGGGCGCTCACGGTGGCGAGGAGCGAGGCGACAAGGAGAGGGAGAAACCGAGCCATCGCGTTACTCATGCTGACGACCGGATCGTGGTGTGTGCGAGTCGCTCCGGCGGAACCCGGTGCCCGAGCATCGAGACCAGATATCCGACCACCATCGTTATGGCGAGTCCGACGGCCGTGGACCAGATGAACGGAATCGGTGCGAAGCCGAAGAGGTCGTAGAGGCGGGGTAGGCCGAAGTCGTTTTCCGTTACCATCAGCACGACGAGGGTGCCGACGATGGCCCCGGCGAAGGCTCCGTGCCCGTTCGCCCGCCGCGTTAGCATCCCGAGCAGGAACAGCCCGAGTAGCCCGCCCGCGAAGTAGCCCATGAAGCTCAGAATCAGGTCGATCAGCGGAGCCTCGGTGCGCGAGGCGTAGATGCCGATAGCGATGCCCAAGATGCCTGCCGTCACCACGACGATCTTGGCGAACCGGAGCCGTGTGGCTTCTGGCGTCTCCGGGCGGAACCGGGCGAGAAAGTCAACCGTCAGCGCAGCGGCGAGCGAGTTCAGGGCCGAGTCGAGGCTCGACATCGCGGCGGCGAAGACGGCAGCGACGAGCGCGCCGGTCAGGATGGGTGGCACCTCGGTGTTGACGAAGTGCGGCATCACTTGGTCTGGTGTGAGGCCGTCCGGCAGGAGGTCGGGGAAGTGCTGGTAGAAGAGGAACAGGAAGACGCCGAGGAGGAGCGAGAGCGTGACGCCGATGACACCCGCCCCGACGCCGAGCAGGAGGGCGCGCTGGGCCTCACGCGGCTCCGCGACCGTCATGTAGCGCTGCACCGGCTGCTGGTTCGTCCCGAAGAGGGAGAGGGCGAGAAGGCCATAGCCGAAGACCGCCGTGAGGAGGCCCGTGCCCGCCATCAACTCCTCGGTGTGGAGGATGTCGAGCTTGCCCGCCGCCGCTGCGTCGGCGAAGGCCGTGCCCCAGCCGCCCGGCGTCATGCTCACGACCACCGCCATTGAGGCGAGGACGCCGAGGCTCATGATGGCAAACTGAATCACGTCGGTCCAGATCACCGCCGAGATCCCGCCCATGACGGTATAGACGATGGCGATGATGCCGAAGATCACGACGGCTTCCTCGACGCCCGTGAGGCCGGGCACGAGGTCGGTTGGGACGACGGCGGCGAAGAGGAGGGCGGCTCCGTAGAGGAGCGTCCCGGCCCGCAGCAGCACCGTCAGCGCGAAGAGTGACGAGCCGAGGAGGCGGCTCTTGAGGTCGAAGCGCGCTTCGAGGTACTCGTAGGCCGTCGTCAGGCCGCGCACCTTGTGGAAGAACGGGATGAACAGCACCACCACGATGACCGCCGCCAAGATGTCGCCGAGCTGGTACTGGAGGTACCACATATCGCTCGAATACGCATAGCCGGGGACGCCGAGGATGGAGGCCGCTGAGAACGAAGTGGCGATGATCGACAGGCCCGCCGCCCACCACGCCACACTGCGGTTGCCCACGAAGTAGGCTTCCGTGTCCGTCTGCCGCCGATTCGCCCAGACGCCGATGGCGACGATAGCGGCAACGTAGAGGCCGAGAACGATCCAATCAGCGAAATGCATAAGGGCGCAGGTGGTGGCGGCTCGAATCTACTGGACATCGGCTTCCCGTGACTGGTAGATTCGGGGCTTCTCGCTTTAAACCGCCCGGTTCATGCCTATTCCCACGCCCGATGCGCTCCCGCTCTTTCCGCTAGGGGTCGTCCTCTATCCCGGCGAGCCGATGCCGCTCCACATCTTCGAGGAGCGCTACCGGGAGATGATCCGCTACTGTCTCGAAACCGAGGAGCCGTTCGGGATCGTGCTGGCGCAGGACGAAGACCTCGCCCATGTCGGCTGTACCGCCCGGATCGACCGCGTGCTTCAGCGTTACGAGGACGGGCGGATGGACATTCTCACGATGGGGGAGGAGCGGTTTCGGATCGAGGAGGTGCACCAAGAGCGGCTCTACCTCACCGCCCGCGTCACCTCCTACGAGCCGATGGAAGGTATCCCCAATCCGGCGGCCCGTGAGCGGGTCATCACGCTCCACATGAAGCTGCTCGAACTGGCGGGCGAGAACATCCGGCCCGTGATCTACGAAGGGCCGAAGCGGATCTCGTTCGTCGTGGCCCAAAACGCTGGACTCGATCTGGAGAGCAAGCAGGAGGTGCTAGAGCTTCAGACCGAAGATGAGCGGCTGGACTATCTGGGGGCACACCTCGAACAGCTCATCCCTGAAGTCCGCAAAGCCCGCGAGCGCAACCGCCGTATCCAGTCGAACGGGCATCTCAAGGAAGAGTAGGCGGATGCAAAGAATCGGTACAGGCTAGAAACACCCCATGCTGCGTTGTTCTATGGAATGAGGCTTGCATCTATAGAGCCTGAAGTGCCATCTTTACGGTACGCCTCACGTTATTTCGCTTATTCGACCCTGTCGCTGCCAGCACCGGCACACAGGCTGACCACCATCCTCGACACCCAACCTCTGCTGACATGAACTTCCTGACCCGTTTCGGCTTGCTCGCCATCGCCTGCTTGTTCTTTGCCTCCACTGCGTTCGCCCAAAGCCCGATCGGCATGTGGCGCACCATCGACGATGAGACCGGCGAGCCGAAGTCTATCGTCGAGATCTACGAGCAAGACGGTGAACTCTACGGCAAGATCGTCAAGCTCCTGCCCGACGACGGCAGTGTCCCCGAACTCTGCGAGATCTGTGAGGGCGAATATGCCAACAAGCCGCTCGTCGGTGTCGTCATCATCAAGGGCATGGAACAGGACGGCGACGAGTGGGAGGGCGGCAGCATCACCGACCCGAAGAATGGCAAGACCTACAGCGCCAAGATGTCGCTCAGCGATGCGAATACGCTGGAAGTGCGCGGCTTCATCAAGGTGCCGCTCATGGGGAGTGCGCTAGGCCGGACCCAGACATGGTACCGGGCGACGGACGAGCTGTAGACGTTGCACGCTTTCTTTTGGAGCGGTCCTTGTGTCTCGGCGCAGGGGCCGCTTTTGTTGTATACTCTCGCGGTCTCATCCGCATTACCGTTTCGTAAGCTCCGAACCCGAAGCGCCAGGCTGTGTTTTAGCTACACCGTCGTGCTTCGATCTAAACCTCCGACGCGCTTTCCCAGTCCCGATCCCTGACACTGGCATCGCCTGCGAGCACCCAACTTCGGTTGGTGGGAGGGTCGCCTCGTGAGTGCCCTCAGCGGACACGTCCTCGTCCTGAATCAGGACTACCGCGCTCTGAGCGTGTGCAGTGTGGAACGCGCCGTAGTGCTGCTCTTTCTGCACAAGGTAGAACTGGTCCACGCCCGCGCCGACCGGACCCTTCGCTCCGCCCGTGCCGAACACCCGTGGCCGAGCATCGTCCGGCTCAAGGCCTACGTACACGTTCCGTACAAGCGGATCATGCTCTCGCGCAAGAACATCCTCCGGCGCGACGCCCACCGCTGCCAGTATTGCGGCAGCCACGACCGGCTCACGCTGGATCACGTCCTGCCGAAATCGCGGGGCGGCAAGGATACATGGGAAAACCTCGTGGCTGCCTGCGTCCCGTGCAACAACCGCAAGGGCAACCGGACGCCTGCCGAGGCCGAGATGCCGCTCAAGCGCAAGCCCTTCCGGCCGAGCCACGTCATGTTCATCCGCGACTATATCGGGCGGCTCGACGATCAGTGGAAGCCGTACTTGTTCTTGGCCTAGCGGTCTGCGTGAGTAATAGGTGAGGTTCCGCAGCGATGCGAACGGAGCGGATACTAAGGCGTGGGAAAGGAGCCATCAATCTGTCCTCGCCATGAACTTCCTCTCGAACCCTATCGTCGCTCGGCTGCTGTGGGTGCTCCCGGCGCTGCTTCTCGGTATTGCTGTCTACTTGCTCTGGGCTGGGGCCGAGCAGCGCGAAGCGGCGACGGTCGGCGTGCCGGTCGAGGCCGAGGTGCTTGGCATCGAAACGCGCGAGCGGGCCGAGATCACGATTGGGCAGGTGGTGCTGCGCTACGTGCCGCCGGGGGAAACCGAGGCCATCGAGCGGAACATCGAGCTTCCGCTCACGCTCCTCAAAAGCATCGAGGCCCGCGAACTGGAGACCGTGACCATTCGCGCCGTACCGGGGCAGGACCAGATCGTGCTCGACCCCTACAAACGGTCGCAGTGGATTCTCAGCTTCAGCTTTGCCGCGATGGCGCTTATCGGCGCGCTCGGCCTCTCAGTGATGGTGCGCGGCTGGAATCGGTTTCTCAGCGAGCACGGCGACCCGTCGGAGGCGCACCTCGCGTAGGGCACAGCGCAGTGCCCTTGTTGCCGGAGACGCAGCTTCGCCGTAGTCTTGGGTGTTCCCAGTCCTTCGCCCTGCGTCTCATGCACCTTCGTTATCTGCTTGTTTGTCTCTGCCTCGTCGCGCTGCCTGCTCTCGGGCAGGAGGCGGGCACTTGGGATCTCCTGCCCCAGTCGCCCTCCGACGGCTATCGGTTTGAGGATGCTAGCTTCCTCGATCCACAGACCGGCTGGATCGTGAATGGACAGGGCGAGGTATATCAGACAGTCAATGGTGGTGGACGTTGGAACCTGCAGGCGACGCTGCCCGCCTACCTTCGGGCTACGGCCTTCGTCAACGAGGACGTCGGGTTCATCGGGACGCTCAACCAGTCGAACGTGCTCTACGCGACGGACGATGGGGGCGCGACGTTTACCGACATCACGAACCGGATCAGCGGGCCGCCGCCAACGGGCATCTGCGGGATGTGGGCCGTCAACGAGGACGTGATCTATGGGGCCGGGTGGTACGCCGCCCCCGCGCACTTTGTCAAGACAACGGATGGTGGGCAGACGTGGACCTCGCGCTCAATGTCCGAGTACGCCGGGTCGCTCGTGGACGTGTACTTCTGGGATGAGCAGCGCGGCCTTGCGGTGGGTGGTTCCGAAGGGCTGGACGCAAACACACGCGCCATCGTGCTCATGACCGAGGATGGTGGTGAGACGTGGACCGTCCGCCACACCAGCAGCGGTACGCCGGAATGGGGCTGGAAGATCACCTTTCCGACACCGACCACAGGCTACGTTTCAGTGGAAGGCAGTGCGGCGTTCCCGGCGAAGGTGCTCAAGACGACAGACGCGGGACTGACATGGACCGAGTTGAGTATTCCCGGCAGCAACGACCTACAGGGTCTCGGCTTCATCACGGAGGACGTGGGCTGGGCCAGTGGGCGCGGCACGACCTCCGTGACGACCGATGGCGGCGAGACGTGGGCACCCATCGCGCTCGACGGCAACATCAACCGCTTCGAGTTCTTCGGCGATTCGCTCGGCTATGCGATGGGTCAACGCATCTACGCATACGCGCCGCCGCCGACTACGAGCATCGCGGAGGACGCGGTGCCGCTGTCTGTGCTCGCGCTCGGGACCAGTTACCCCAATCCGTCGTCTGGGGCTGTCACGATCCCCTACCGCCTTTGGGCGTCCGCTGCCGTTGAGTTGGCGGTCTTCGATGTCCTCGGTCGGCGCTTGGCGGTACTGGCCGACGGAACGCAGCCCGCTGGCGAGTACGCAGCCGTCTGGGATGGTGCCGACACCGAGGGGCAGCTTGTGACACCGGGCATCTACATCATCCGACTCACCTCGGGCGATCAGGATGTGGCGAGGACGCTGGTGCGTGTGCGCCCGTAGCGGGCGTCACTGATATTCTGGGTGCTGCTCGATGAACTTTGCCAGCGCCCGGTTCGCTTGCGCCGCCGCCTTCGCACGCAGCCACCCCGACCAGCCTAGCAGCAGGCCGACCGGTCCGAGTGCTTGGCGGGACCACCGCCAGAAGTCGAATCGGTCGTGGTGCGTTTTGATGAGGCCATCCTCAAATGTGAACGCCGCGTCGATGATGTTGTGGACGGGGCGTTTCTTCGGGCCGAATCCGTAGCGGGCAATCCAACGAGCCGAGCCGCCCTGCGCGTCCGCCCGGATGGTCTCGTGCGTGAGCCGGAGGTCGGTGCCGCGCTCGCAGAGCATGTGCCACATGGCGGACGCTTCTGGCCCGTGGAGGTCGAAGACCTCGTCCCGGAAGTGCACCTCCGGGTGGTAGCACGCCGCCATGCCCGCGTGGTCACGGGCAGCGAAGGCCGAGTAGAATCGGTCGATGAGTGTGGCTTCGGGCGTCATGGTTTATACCTTCTGGTAGAGTTCGCCGCCGCCGTCGCGGAACTCGGCGGCCTTCTGCTTCATGCCCTCGGGGATCGCCGCCTCCACGTCCACGCCGTGCTCTTGGGCGTAGTCCCGCACGTCCTGGGTGATCTTCATCGAGCAGAACTTCGGCCCGCACATCGAGCAGAAGTGCGCCACCTTCGCCGAGTCCTTCGGGAGCGTCTCGTCGTGGAACGCGCAGGCCTTCTCGGGGTCGAGGCCGAGGTTAAACTGGTCTTCCCACCGGAACTCGAAGCGGGCCTTCGAGAGGGCGTTGTCGCGGGCCTGCGCGCCGGGGTGACCCTTGGCGAGGTCGGCGGCGTGGGCGGCGACCTTGTAGGTGATGACGCCCTCGCGCACGTCGTCGCGGTCGGGGAGGCCGAGGTGCTCTTTCGGGGTGACGTAGCACAGCATGGCGCAGCCGTACCACCCAATCATCGCTGCACCGATCCCGCTCGTGATGTGGTCGTAGCCGGGGGCGATGTCCGTCGTGAGTGGGCCGAGGGTGTAGAACGGGGCCTCGCCGCACCAGTCGAGTTGCTTCTGCATGTTCTCCTGAATGAGGTGCATCGGGACGTGGCCAGGCCCCTCGTTCATCGTCTGCACGTCGTGCGCCCATGCCTTCTTGTTGAGTTCGCCTTGCACGTACAGTTCGGCGAACTGCGCGTCGTCGTTGGCATCCTCGATGGAGCCGGGGCGGAGGCCGTCACCGATGGAGAAGCTCACGTCGTAGGCGGCCATGATCTCGCAGATCTCGTCCCAGTGAGTGTAGAGGAAGTTCTCCTTGTGATGCGCGAGGCACCACTTTGCCATGATCGAGCCGCCGCGACTGACGATGCCCGTCCGCCGGTTGGCGGTCAGCGGGACGAAGCGCAGGAGCACACCAGCGTGGATCGTGAAGTAGTCGACGCCCTGCTCGGCCTGCTCAATGAGGGTGTCACGGAATAGGTCCCACGTCAACTCCTCGGGCACGCCGCCGACCTTTTCGAGGGCTTGGTAGATCGGGACGGTGCCGATGGGGACGGGCGAGTTGCGGAGCATCCACTCGCGGGTCTCATGGATGTTGGCCCCGGTCGAGAGGTCCATCACCGTATCGGCCCCCCAGCGGATCGCCCAGACGAGCTTCTCGACTTCTTCAGCGATACTTGAAGTGACCGCGCTGTTGCCCATGTTGGCGTTGATCTTGACGAGGAAGTTCCGCCCAATAATCATCGGCTCCAACTCGGGGTGGTTGATATTGGCCGGGATGATGGCGCGGCCCCGCGCCACCTCGTCCCGGACGAACTCCGGGGTGATCACGTCGGGAATCTTCGCGCCGAAGCCCTGCCCGGCGTGCTGGTGGAAGATGCCGGGGTCGGCCTCGCGCAGGGCTTCCAGCTTCTGGTTCTCACGGATGGCGATGAACTCCATCTCGGGCGTGACCTCGCCACGCCGGGCGTAGTGCAGTTGCGTCACACACTTCCCCGGCTTCGCTCGGCGCGGCGCGTGGACGTGCTCGAAGCGGAGGTGGTCGAGTTTCGCATCACGCGCCCGCTCATGCCCGAAGGCGCTCGTCAGACCTGAAAGCTGCTCGGTGTCGCCGCGCTCCTCGATCCACGCGCCGCGCACGCTCGGCAGTCCGCGCCGGAGGTCGATGGAGGCGTCGGGATCGGTGTAGGGGCCGCTGGTGTCGTAGAGCGGGAACGGCGCGTTCGGCGTGCCGCCGTGGCTCATCGGCGAGTCGGACAGTTCGACTTCACGCATCGGGACGCGGACATCGGGGCGAGACCCCTCGACGTAAATTTTCCGCGAGCGCGGGAAGGGCTGGCGTACCTCGGCGGAGAGTTCGTCGAGGCGGTCGTGGGTGCGGGCGTCGGCTTGGCGCTTAGCGGCGGCGGACGTGGGGAGGGCGACGTTGGGCATGGCGGCTTCCGAGTGAGAATGAGGCAGAGCGGAAGCCGGGGCGCACAGAGACGCCGAACCGGAGAAGCCTCCCTACGCCGGTGCGAACCGGATCAGGTGCTGAGGGTCTGTCTCAGCCGCAACGCACATTGAGCAGCGGCACCCCTGGCTTCCGTGCCTCCAAGATACGGCAGCGCTTGCGCCGCGCAACCCTTCAACGAGTGTCCACATGTAGGCTGGCTAGACGCTGCTCGGCTTGGTCGATGAGCGACAGGTCGGCTTGCGCCTCGTGTAGCCGGGCGATGCTCTCGTTGAGGACGGCCTCGGCTTCGGTGAACTGGTTCAGTCCAAGGAGGGCGTCACTCAACCGTCGCTCCGAAAGGGCTGTGTGTGGATGATCGGGTGGGAGTTTGTCACGGCGGATAGCGACGGCTTCGCGGAGGAGCGAGACGGCCTCCGGGTACGCTTCCTGCTTCATCAGAAAGGTGCCGAGGCTGGTGATCGGGAAAGCGAGGTCGGTGCTGCCCGGCGGCAAAGCCTCGCGGAGCGTGGCGAGTGACGCGCGGTAGAGAGCCTCGGCCTCGGCTGACTGGCCTTGGTCGTCTCGCAGGCTAGCGAGGTTGTGCAGCGCGGGAGCTACGAGGGCCGGCTCGGGGTGCTCGCTCCGGCGATAGATGGCGAGGGCTTCTTCGTGGATGGCAATGGCCGCATCGAGGTCGCCGCGCTCGGCGTGCAGCCTGCCGAGGCTGTTGAGCAGGTTGGCGACGCGCGGGTGGTCCGGGCCAAGGCGGTCGCGCCGGATCGCCAGAGCGCGCTCGTAGAGGTCGAGGGCTTCGTCGTAGGCTTCCTGATCGCGCAGCACGGAGGCAAGGTTACGCATCACCGTCGCCGTCTCTGGGTGGTCGTCGCCGTAGACGTTCCGCGAAATGGCAAAAGCCTGACGGTAGGCGCTCTCGGCAGCCGCGGCATCACCTTTCTCTCGCCGGATGATCCCTAAGTTCGACAGGTCAGTCGCCACATGTGGGTGCTCGTCTCCATAGACTCGCTGGTCGATGATGAGCGCTTCGAGTATCAACGTTTCGGCTTCGTCGAGTCGCCCGACCCGCTCCATCAACTGGCCGAGGTCGCTGAGGGTTACAGCGATCTCTGGTGTGGTGTCTGGCAACACAGTGCGTTGTATCGCAAGGCTCTCCCGAAGTCGGGTCTCTGCCGTCTCGTAGTCTCCTTGGAGTTGCGCAAGCTGGCCGAGGTCCCGAAGCGTTTTCGCCGTCTCCCGGTGGGACCGGCCTAGCGTTGCGTCTTGGAGGCGCAGAGCCTCAGCGAGGGCCGCTTCTGCCTCATCGAGTTGGTCGGCGCGGCGAAGGGCCGTGCCGTGGGTGCGGAGCGAGGAGGCCAGCGCTGCGTCGTCGGAGCCATGTGTCCGGCGGAGCGTGACAGCCCGGCGTAGAAGCGGCTCGGCGCGGGCTGGGTCGCCGAGGTTGAGGTAGATATCGCCCAGAACGACGAGGAGGTCGGCGTGGACAAGAGGCTGACCGACCAACTCCCGGTCGATCCGCTCTGTGCCTGCTACGAGGAGGCCGCGCACCGAGAGCGTATCGCCTAGATTCTCCAGCGGGTCGGACCCTTGGAAGAGGCCCGTGAGGAACTCAGCGACCTCGGCGGACTTGGCGGCTTCCAACTGCGCCCGGTCGCGCTCGGTGGCGAGGCGGGCCGTGTAGACCCCGATGACGGCGGCTAGCAGCGCCACCACGCCTGCTGCGGTCGCGATACCCGTGCGGTGGCGTGAGACGAACTTCCGCACGCGGTACCCCGCTGTTGCCCGACGCGCTCGAATCGGCAGGCCCGCCCGGTGCCGAGCGATGTCTTCGGCGAGGGCTTCGGCAGAGGAGTAGCGCTCATCGATCTCTTTTCCCAGTGCCTTACGTGTGATCGTGTCGAGGTCGCCTGCGAGGCGGCGGGACAGGCGCTCGGGTGAGGTGCCGCGTGTGTTGGCTACGCCCTCTGGCGTCACCGCTCGGTCGCTTGGTGCATCGGCGGAGACGGCCTGTGAGACGGCGAGGCTCGGTGGCGTGGGGGCTTCTTCGAGGATCGCTTGTTCGAGCCGTTTCGGGTCATCCCGGTAGAGCGCGTGGGGGCGTCGGCCCGTAAGCAACTCATAGAGTAGCGTACCGAGAGCATACACGTCTGCTGCCGTCGTCACCGGCTCGCCGCGAATCTGCTCCGGGGCGGCGTACTCCGGCGTCATCGGACGCAGGCCCGTCCACGTCAGGCTTGAACCCTGTTCCGCATCGATCAGGCGGGCGATCCCGAAGTCGAGCAGCTTCACCTGTGGGTGCCCGTCCTCGTCTTCCGTGACGAGGATGTTCGACGGTTTGAGGTCGCGGTGGACGACGAGGCTGCGGTGGGCGAAGGCAACGGCGGCGCACACCTGCTCGATGAGTGCCAACCGGGCGTCGATGCCGAGCGCCCGTGCGTCGCAGTAGGCCGTGATCGGCTCGCCGCGCACGAACTCCATCGCGAAGTAGGGACGCCCGTCATCGGCGATACCGCCGTCGAGCAGGCGGGCGATGTGCGGGTGCTGAAGACGGGCGAGGATCTGGCGCTCTTGCTGGAATCGCTGCACGATGGCCTCGGAGTCCATCCCGCGCTTGACCAGCTTCAGCGCGACCGTCTGCTCGAAGGTGCCGTCGTCACGCTCGGCGCGGTAGACAGCTCCCATGCCGCCACGCCCGATCTCCGTCGCGATGCGGTACGGACCGACGCGCTCGCCGTCCAGTGAGAGCAGGCCGGGCAGGTCCACCGCGTCGGCGGCGAAACCCTGGAAGAGCGTGTGGACTTCGACGTTGAGGAGTGAGGCCACCTCGCGGTAGAGGTCGGCATCCTCGGCAGCCGCCTCACGCAGGAAGGCGTCGCGGTCGGCGGGGTCGCGGTCGAGCGCGGCCTCGAAGAGCGTCTGAATGGTGGTCCAACGCGCAGGGTCCATCGGAGTCAGTGGAGAGAGGGCCTTCAGACCAATACGCAGGAAATGTTGTCATCATCGATCACTCGGGTAGCTCATCGGCCAGTTCACGACTGAGCCACGCCTTGGCAAACGTCCAGTCGCGCCGAACGGTCGGCACTGAGATGCCAAGCACTTCGGCGATCTCTTCCTGTGTAAGCCCGCCGAAAAACCAGTACTCGACGACCTTGCCCTGCCGCTCATTCATCGCGGAGAGTCGTTCGAGGGCCGTGTCGAGGGCGATGAGTTCCTCTGCCTTCGTCTCCCGTGCCGGGCTGCCCATGCCCTCGTCGAATGTAGCGAGGGCCTCGCCGCCGCCGCGCTTCTCGGCGTTGCGCTTGTGGGCGTAGTTGACGAGGATGCGCCGCATGGCGGTCGAGGCAATGGCGAAGAAGTGGGCGCGATTCTGCCACGTCACGCGGTCCTGCTTGACGAGCTTGAGGTATGCCTCATGGACGAGGGCCGTCGTGTTGAGCGTATGGTCGGCCCGCTCGCGGCGAAGCTGACCGTGCGCCATCGCCTGAAGCTCGTCGTAGATGCGCGGCAGGATCACATTGACGGCGTTCTCGTCGCCGTCGCTGAGGTCTGCGAGCAGGGCCGTGATGTCGTGCTCCATGAAACAAGGTGGTGGGAAGAGGGGAGAAACTACGGGCTGAAATCGGAGAAAATCGCGGGGCGTGATCGGTTGTCCGTCGGAACCTTGCGTGAGGGAGTGAAGGCCGATCACTGGCCCCCGACTTTGCAACCCAATCCAACCGACTGAAACCATGACGACCTCCACAACCCGTTCGCTTCTCCGCGTCTTTGCTGCGCTTTTCCTTGCCTTCAGCCTGGCCGCCTGCGACAGCAGCAGCGACGGCGATGGCGATGGCAGCGATACCACCGCACCCCGCCTCGTCTCGGCAAACTCTGACGGCATGACCGTCACGGCGACCTTCGACGAAGCCCTCGATCCGACCTCGGTGTCGGCCAGCGCGTTTACGGTTACGCCTGGTGCGACCGTCGCCTCTGCCAACGCCAACGGTGCCCAAGTGACACTCGTGCTGGCCGCTGAACTCGACGACGATGACCGCGAGACCTATACCGTCACGGCCAACGGTGTCCGTGATGCGGCAGGCAACGTTGCCAATGGCACGTCAGCTACGTTCTCCTTTGGCGGTGGAAGCGGCAGCGCCAGCCAGGAACTCGGCGCGGCCTATCCGAATGCGGGCGACAGCCGCATCAACTTCTTCAACACGGACGGTGACCGCTTCCTGCTCTTCAACCCAGTCACCGGTGCCGTATCCGATGCCGACGACCTGAACGATGTCGAGAACGGCAACATCCCGCTCGATGACGTGGGGGCTGCCGCGAGCGTGTTCGGCGACGAGGAAACCATCTTCTTTGCACGCGACGGTGACACGTACACCAAGTACGAGCGTGACACGGCAGACTTCGACACAGAGGCCTCGTTCGAGGAAGAGTTCGACGACGCTGGCTACGATCTCAACGGCGTCGGCGCAGCCTATGGCTCTGACGGTGAACGGGTTGTCATCTTCAACCTGAACGGGACCGAGTGGCAGGAATGGTACACCGGCTCCGATGGGTTCACGAACGTGTTCTCCTTCCCAGCCGACTTCGGCGACGGCTCCGCCCCGATCTCGTCGGTGGGTGCAGCTTTCTTCCAAGAAGAAACCGGCGATGTCTACCTCATCAACCGCCAAGGCACGATGTATACGATCTTCACCGGTGGAAGCTTCACCGCGGCTTTCCCGATCAGCGAACTCGGTGAGCTTGAGTTCTAGGTTCGGGAGATGACCTCTGAGTCTACGGCTCTAGAGTCTCCGGTGCGGCGGGGGCGGGCATGGTGGGTGCCCGCTCCCGTCGTTTCTTTGTGCGGCGGATAGAACCGCGCTACCCGTGCTGGCTCCACGCCGATGAGCCACGCGCCCCACAACGCCCAGTTGCGAAGCTGCTGCCGCAGCGCCCCAACCTCTGCGAACCGCCGCGCACTGGTCACGACCGCCTCGGGCAGGAACACAAACTTCCCTCGCCTTCGCAGCGACTGTACCAAGTCCAGCTCCTCGAAGATCGGCTGGTCGGGGAAGCCGCCGACCGCGTCGAAGTCGGCACGCCGAACGAAGAGGGCCCGGTCGCCGAAGGCCCAGCGGTGCCAGTGCATCCAGATCGGGCGGGTCCAGAGCCAGAGCCAGAAGCCGCCCCGGTCGAAGCGAAGCCGGAAGCAGCCCGCGGTGGCTCCGCCGGTGAGAGCTTCGCGCACGCGGTCGAGTGCGCCGTCAGGCAGGAGGGTGTCGGCGTGGAGGAAGAGGAGGGCGTCACCCGTTGCCACGTCGGCTCCGGCGTTCATCTGCCTCGCCCGGCCACGCGGTGAGCATACGACCGTCGCGCCAGCGTCTTCTGCAATCTGCCGCGTCGCATCGCCTGATCCACCATCGGCCACCATGATCTCCTTCGGCCCCGGCTGCCCGAGCGCACGTTCCAGCGTCGCGGGAAGCGCCTCTTCTTCGTCCAGTGCCGGGATGATGATGGATATAGTCAAGGGTCGAGGATCGAGAGTCAGAAGTCGGCCCCCCGGCCCTCGACTTCGCAGCTTGGCCTACCAGTACATCAGCTTCATACAGAAAACAGAGCCGCCGGACTTGAGAAACTCGTCGGTGTCTACCTCGACGGGGGTGTAGCCTGCCTCACGGAGTTGCTTGTTCGTCTCATCGCAGCCGCGCTGAATGATGACGTGCTCGCCATCGGGCGAGTGGGCGTTGCAGGCGAAGAGATTCCGGGCCTCGTCCTCTGGTGCTTCGAGCACGCGGGAGAAGTAGTGGTGGATGAGGCCGAGGCCGTCGTCGTCGAATGCACCGGGGTAGATCAGCGCGGTGTGCTCGTCCAGCGGGCAGAGGCAGGTGTCGAGGTGGTAGAAATCGGGGTCTGTGAGTGCGAGCGCGGCAATCGGAAAGCCGAGAGCGGTGGAGAGGCGGTGGTAGACTTCGGCATCGGTGCGGTAGCCATAGCCACCCCAGAGGAGATAGCGGCCGGGGTGCCAGAGCGCGTCGCCCATGCCCTCGAAATCGCCCGGCAAGTCGGCGTCGAGTGCGTGAACCTCGTAGCTCTGACCCTCGAAGAACGTGGCATAGTGCTGGACCTCGGGCTTGCGCTCAGGGGCATGCATCCGGCTGAGGATCACGCCGCGCGCGCCGCCGGGCGTCTGGTAGGGGAGCGTCTGATTGGCACAGAACACCATGTCTGGCAGGCCCGCCGCGCCCTCCACCGCACTGACCTCAACACCGAGATCGCTGTAGGTATCGCGCAGGGCGTCCCACTCTTGCTGGGCCTTGTCCGTATCGACCGAGCCAATATTGCCTGCCATGTGGGGGTTGATGACGTAGGCGACGCGGAAATGGCTCGGCGTCGTCATCAGGACGCGGTTCGGGCGCGGGATTTCGGGAAGCGCTTCCAGCGGGGGAAGGTCGCCGGTGACGTGCGTGTAGACCATGCGAGTGCGGCTAGTGAGACGGCGCGGAATCTACGCACGCGGAGGGCGGAGCCGCTGATCTCAATGAAAAACCCCTGCCGACCAGAGCCGACAGGGGCCATAAAGCCAGCGTATGCAGGATCAGGTATCGCCCTGAGCGCGCATCGAGCGAAGGGCGGCCTCGCTAAGAAAGGCATCCACCTCGATGCCGCCGCGCACCTCGCGCACGTCCACGCGGTCGAGTGCGTCGAGCATGGCTTGGTCTGACTTGACCGACATCTTCATCGTCGCCACCGTCCCGCGCACGAGATCGGCGACATCGCCTGCGTCGGTCCCCGTCTGCGTCATGCCGACGGCTTTGATGCCGACGCCGTTGTTCTCGAATCCGACGGACATCACGACGTCTTCCATCATGCGTCCGGCTTGGCCGAAGGGGTCATCGTGACCGTCGTGGTGACTCTGTCGCTCAAACCCGCGCACGACCACCCACATGTCGTCGGGATAACCTGCGCGACCGATGAGTTGCATCATCTCGGCGTCGCCACTCAGTCCGGTCGTGCCTGCTTCGATGCGGTCGAGCATTTCGTGGACGCCTTGCAGCGACGAAGCCACCATCATGTCGTCGTTAACGAGCGCGAAGGCCATCTCGTTATCTTCGTCGCGCGCTTGGTAAACGGGCACATCGGCATAGGTCGAGCGCGTCAGCTCGAAGTCCGGCTGGTCGTCGATGTAGGCGTCGAGGCGAGCGCGGTCGTAGTCGGCATAGGCGACGAAGTACGGCTCACCCTCTTCACCGTTGTAGTCGGCGAAGCCAAAGTAGATGCGGTGGAGGTCTTCTTCCGGGTTGAAGCCGGTGGCGGTGATGAGGTCCTCGAAGCGGGCCCCGTGCTCGCCTTGGATCTTATCGAGCGAGAACTCAGAGCCGCCGACAAGCTCGAAGGCGTCTGAGTCGCGGGCCTCTTGAAGGTTGATCATACCCGCGGTCTTTACGCCTGCTGGAAGTACGTCAAGGGCGTCGCGGGTCTGGAGCGTGAGTTCGCCGGGCGACTGCACGTTCTCGCAGCCTACGGCGAGAAGCGCGAACAGGGTCAGGAAGGCAAAGGAGCGTTTCATGGAAGATCGGGTCGAATTCAGAGGATGGCAGCCTGTGCTGAGCCGGATGCCTTCCGGGTTTGTTCGTGTAGCGTGCGTGTGAGGTTGCGCCGCTGCTAAAAATCCTTCCGCCGGAAAAGTGCGAAGGCCCCGGCATAGCATGCCGCGCCGAAGAGAACCGACGAGGCGAGCGGCCACCACGATCCGACGGGTTCGCCACCCGTGAGCCGCCATGTCATCGCCGTTCCACCGGGGAACTTCGGGAAAACGTGGTAGAGAGCGACGTAGACCTCGCGCCAAGGCTGCCGGATCTGGTTGGTTGCTTCGGGGCTTACGCCCGCCGTCATCAGGACGAGCGACGCCACGATGACGCCGAGCGCGACGATGAGGGCGAGCGCATTGCTCTCGGTCCAGACGCTGACGAAGGTTACGATGCCGTAGAGCACAGCGAAAAACGCGAGGACCGTCCCGACACCCAAGAGGAACCCGCCGTTCCAGATGCCGCTTTTGATCGACATCACGAGCCACACCGCGCCGAGCACGTAGACTACCAACGCCGAGACCACCGCCAGCACGCCGAGGAGTCGACCGCCAAGCAGCGTCGTCCGCGAGACCGGTTTTGAGAGCAGCAGGTCGACCTGTCCGCGCTCCATAAGGCTCGTCACGAGCGAGCCGGTGGCGAACAGCCCGAGCAGGAGGACGACCCAGAACGTGATCGCTGACACCACCTGTCCAACGGTCACGACGATGTTCTCCAGTGGGTTTTCGCCGAATGGCAAGCGCTGCTGGGTCTCTACCTCGCCTGTCTCTGGGTTCTCGACCTGAACCTCGTGCTCCAGCGAAGCCTCCTGCCCAAAAATCTTCAACCCGGCCAGCGTGCCGTCCACGATGTCGAGGTTGAGCGCGAACGTCAGCATCAGCCATACGAACGTCGCCACGCCGAAGAGACCGACGATGATGAACTTGGACCGCAGCTCGCGGAGGGTCAGCAAGACGATGCCGAGCATAGCGTTCTAGGCCGGGTGAGAGGCGGTGTTGGGAGTGACGACCTCGACGAAGAAGTCTTCGAGGCTTTGCCGGAGCGGTTGGACCGATTCGATCTCGACCGCCGCCACTCGGAGCGCATCGAGCACGGCGTTGAGGTGGGCGCGGTCCTGCACGGCAAGTCGGTATCGGACGAGTGCCTCATCGCTGGCTCCGTTGGCGGCTGCTGCCTCGTGAAAAAGAGCGTGGAGGTCCGCGTCGAGCGTATCGGGGAGCGGCGTGCAGCGGAGTTCGTAGGTCCGGTCCTGCGCGGTCAACTCGTCCACCGATCCGATCCGGGCGAGGTTGCCCTCTTTCAGAATCGCCACGCGGGTGCAGACCTGCTCGACTTCGCTCAGGAGGTGCGAGTTGAGGAAGATCGTCGTGCCGTCGGCGCTGATCTCCAGCAGCAGGTCGCGGATTTCGCGGCGACCGACCGGGTCCACGCCGTCGGTCGGCTCATCGAGGAAGAGGAGGTTGGGATCGTTCATGAGGGCTTGGGCGAGGCCGAGGCGCTGCATCATGCCCTTCGAGAACTTGCGGACGCGGGTGTCCGCCCACTTCGCCATGCGGACGCGCTCCAGCAACTCAGGGATGCGCTGCTCACGATTTGCCGTGTCTACCCCGGCCACGCGGGCGTAGTGGTCGAGCGTCTGCGCGGCGGTGAGATAGGATGGGAAGCGGTGGCTCTCTGGCAGGAAGCCGATGGCTTGCCGCGCCGCGGGATCGAGGATGTCCCGACCGAACAGCCGCCCCTCGCCGCCTGACGGTCGGACGATCCCGAGAAGCAGCTTCACAAGCGTCGTCTTGCCTGCGCCGTTCGGGCCGAGGAGGCCGAAGATTTCGCCCTCAGCCACATCGAGGTCGAGTGGTTTCAGCGCCTCGACGCTCGCGCCGAAGGTGCTGCGGTAGGTTTTGTGGAGGCCGAGGGTCGAGAGCGCAGGCATTCGCTTGGGTGTGAGGGTTTGGGGGATGGGGGTGTGAGAGGGAGGAGCGCCCCGCTTGATGCTGAGACCTCCCACACACTCACCCTCCCAGACCCCCACACGCACAGAAGACGGACAAGGCCGCGCTCAGGTTACAGCCTACTCCGTATCGCCGTCCTCAGCAGGGGGCAGCGACTGCTTGATCGACCGCGCCGGTGGGTCCGGCTCTTGGCGCATATAGACCGTCCGGCGCGGGAACGGAATCTCGATGCCGTCCGCGTCGAAGCGGCGCTTGATCATCGCTCGAAGCTCCCGCTCCGAAGGGAACTGCTCGCCGGGGATGACCTGCACGACGATCCGCGCCTCCACCGACGAGTCGCCGAGGTTCGTGACGGCCTGCACCGTTGGGGCTTCCTCCAGCATCACCTCCTTATTCTCGGGCACCGCCGCCCACTCGCTGGCGATCTCGTTCAGCACCTCTAGGATTTCATCGAGGTCCTGCTCGTAAGAGACGCCGATGGGCACGATCACGCGCGCGAAGCCCATGCTCTTGTTGCCGAACGCCCGGAGGTCCCCCGCCGGGATCATCACCAACTCGCCGTCGAACTTGCGGACCTTGACGAGCCGGAGGCTGATGCCCTCGACCGTGCCCGTGTGCGAGCCGATGGTGACGAGGTCGCCGACGTGGATGATGTCGTCGAAGAGGAGGAAGACGCCCGAGATGACGTCCTTGACGAGCGTCTGCGCGCCGAAGCCGATGGCGAGGCCTGCGATACCCGCGCCAGCCAGCAGCGGCCCGATGTCGAGACCGATTTCGGAGAGGACGGTGATCGCCGCCATCGTCCAGACGACGTAGCGCGTCGCCGACATGATGAGGTTGGAGACCGTGAACGCCCGCTGGCGGCGTGGGTCGATGGCTGGGAGGTCTTCCGTCTCGGCGCGCCACCGCAGCATCAGCTTCCGCACCAGCCCGATAATGAACAGGGCGACCGCGATGATGATGATGACGCGGAGCGCGACGGCTCCGATCCCGAGCCAGAACTCGAGGCCCATCAGGTCAGCGGGGTTGAATGCGCCGGGGTCTTTGGTGGCGACAGCAGTGGTGTCTTGCATGTAGCTTTTTCTAGAGTGAGAGAGTCAGCAGACAGCGAAGATGCCTGCTTATTTGGGTGCGACTTCGATTTCGCCTTGAGAAAAGCACGCCACGGTGAAGTCTATGTAGGGATCTGCTCCCGATGTGTTCACGACCCATTGCCAGTCCACTTCGGGTGAGTCTACTGAACACTGCAGTTTTCCACTTCCCTCGAATGCTAAGGTGAGGCTACCATCTTCTTCCAAAACGACTTCACGGATGAGTTGCCTGCGGTAACGGAGTATGGAGATGGCGACGGGTATTTCACTAGCATCAACGCCATCTAGAAACGGTGTGTCTTGTTTCGAAAGAAGCTTAGTGAGAGGTATATCATCTGGAGTTTCTATCCTTTGGGCAACAAGCCAAATACCATCATAAAACTGGAGCGACCATGAATCGCAAAGGCTGACGCAGGTATAGGCTCGCCCAATAAGACGCTCCTTGAGTATTTGCTCCGCATCTCGAATCGTGGTCATCTAACGTCCGGTATAGCCGATTGTCAAATGGAAACAATGTCATTGCGAGGAGCGAAGCGACGTGGCAATCTCCCGATGTGGCCTCATTCCTTTGGAGATTGCTTCGCTCCGCTCGCAATGACAAATCAGACTTTATCGATCCGACAGCGCGGCGATACCTGGCAACTCGTCGCCTTCGATGAACTCCAGCATCGCGCCGCCGCCGGTGGAGACGTGGGAGACGGCGTCGGCGAGACCGGCCTGGGTGATGGCCGCCACGGAGTCGCCGCCGCCGACGAGGGAGAGGGCGTCGTTGTCGCGGGTCGCCTCGACAATCGCCTCGGCGACGGAGAGCGTCCCGGCGGCGAAGTTGGACATCTCGAAGACGCCCATCGGGCCGTTCCAGATGATCGTCTTCGCGCCCCGCAGGATGCTGCGGTACTGCGCCCGCGTGTGCGGCCCGATGTCGAGGGCCATGCCGCTCTCGATCTCGCCGCTCGTCACCCGGAGTCGGGCGTCGTTGTCGAAGGCATCGGCGACGATGTGGTCGGAGGGGAGGACGATCTGGCTGCGCGCACCATCGTACATCTTGAACGCCTCGTCGAGCCGGTCGTCCTCAACCTTCGAGTCGCCGACGTTGTGGCCGAGGCTCTTGAGGAAGGTGTAGCTCATCGCCCCGCCGACCAGCAGGCGGTCCACCTTGTCGAGCAGCGCCCGGATCACGCCGATCTTGTCCGACACCTTCGCCCCGCCGAGGACAGCGACGAACGGACGCGATGGCGCGTCGAGTGCCGCGCCGAGATATTCGACCTCGCGCTGGAGCAAGTATCCCATTGCCGACTGGCCGATGTGCTCCGTCACGCCGACCGTCGAGGCGTGTGCCCGGTGCGCTGCGCCGAAGGCGTCGTTGACGTAAACCTCGCCGAGGGCGGCTAGCTGCTTAGAGAGTTCTGCATCGTTGCTCGTCTCGCCCGCGTGGAAGCGCGTGTTTTCGAGCAGCACCACCGACCCGCTCGGCGCGTCCGTGATTACCTGCTCGGCCTCGTCGCCGAACGTTGCGTCGGAGAACACGACCGGTGCGGTGATCAGCCCGCCGAGGTACTCGGCGACGGGTCGAAGCGAGTAGGCCGGATCGGGCGAGCCTTTGGGTCGACCGAGGTGACTCATCAGGATCGCCGTGCCGCCGTCGCCCGTGATCTTGCGGATCGTTGGGAGCGCGGCGCGGATGCGGGTGTCGTCGGTGATGGTCGTGCCGTCAAGCGGGACGTTGAAGTCAACGCGGACGAGGACGCGACGCCCAGCGAGGGTGAGGTCGTCGAGGGTGAGCTTAGGCATGGCGAGAGGAAATGGGTAGGGGCGACGTATCGCCGCCCCTACGATTGAGCAGTAGGCGAGGCGACTTAGCCTTTCATCAGCTTGCCGATGAGATCGACGGTCCGGCTCGAATAGCCCCACTCGTTGTCGTACCAGCCGACCACCTTCACCATCTTGCCGTGCGCCATCGTGGAGGGCGCGTCGAAGATGCAAGAGTGCGGGTTGTGGACGATGTCGGTGGAGACGAGGGGGGCCGTCGAGTATTCGAGGATGCCCTTGAGTGGACCGGCGGCAGCTTTCTCGACCGCGGCGTTGACGTCGTCCGCTGAGGCCTCGCTCTTGAGGATGGCCGTGAGGTCGGTCAGCGAGCCGTCGGGCGTCGGGACGCGGACAGCGAACCCGTCGAGCTTGCCTTTGAGGGCGGGCAGCACGAGGCCGACAGCTTTGGCGGCACCGGTCGTCGTCGGGACCATGTTGAGGGCGGCAGCGCGGGCGCGGCGGAGGTCCTTGTGCGGCGCGTCTTGGAGGTTCTGGTCGGCGGTGTAGGCGTGGATGGTCGTCATGAAGCCCTGCTCGACGCCGAAGGCATCGTCGAGGACCTTGACCATCGGCGCGAGGCAGTTGGTGGTGCAACTCGCGTTCGAGACGATCTCCTCATCGCCCGTGAGCTGGTCGTCGTTGACGCCGATCACGACCGTTGCATCGACCTCGCCAGAGGCCGGGGCGGAGATGACAACCTTCTTCGCGCCACCCGCGAGGTGAAGGGCAGCCTTCTCGCGCGTGCGGAACACGCCGGTCGACTCGACCACGACTTCGGCTCCGAGGTCGCCCCACGGCAGCGCCGAGGGATCGCGCTCGGAGAAGACCTTGAACCGATCGCCGTCCACGACGAGGTCGCCACCGTCTACGTTGACTTCGCCGGGATAGATGCCGTGGACGGAGTCGTACTTGAAGAGGTGCGCCAGGGTGTCAGCGTCGGTCAGGTCGTTGACCGCGACGATGTCGTAGCTGGGCTGGCCCGCTTTGGAGCGTTCGAGGATGGAGCGAAAGACGAGGCGGCCGATCCGGCCAAATCCGTTAATTCCGATCTTGATCGCCATAGGAGGGGGATGCTTGGGTGAGAGAAGGCGGCAGCGACCGCCTCAGAAGGACGTGTCCAGCAACCTAGCATCGGGGTCTGAGAGGCGTAGTGAAAACGCCGCAAAAAGGCGCTAGGCGCAGCGGCAAACGGGGGAGGCACACCCTATCTTTGCGCCCGCTCCAGCCCGGAGCCTCTCCTACCTTTTTCGCACCCTCGCGGCCCGTCCGCTTCCAGACTGCTCTCCCTATGTCCTCGATGCTCAAACCCCCGAAGCCTGTCAGCCGTCGTCAGGAGCTTCGTGAAGACAAAGTCATCACCGCCTATGCGCGGACGATGACGATGGCGGAGGAGAACAAGGGCCTGCTGATCGCCGCTGCCGCCGGAATCGTCATTCTCTTCCTCGGCGTTGTCGGCTATATGTTCTACCAGGCTAACCAGAGCGACCGGGCGGACGATGTCCTCGGGGCCATTCTACCGACCTACGAGAGCGGCTCCTACCAAGAGGCTCTCGACGGTAACGCGGATGCCATCGGCCTGCTCGACATCGCGGACGACTATGGCTCGACCGAAGCGGGCAACCTCGCCAAGTTCTATGCGGCGGCGGCTCTGTTCGAGCTAGAGCGCTACGAGGAAGCCGCCGAGATGTACGAGGACTACGACGGCGGCGAAGACCTCCTCGGCGCGAGCGCCCTCGCCGGACAGGCTGCCATCACCGAGATTAACGGCGACCACGACGGGGCGGCGACGCTCTATCGCCGTGCCGCCCGCGCTTACGAGAGCGCTGCCACGGCTCCGGCCTACTACCTTGACGCGGCCCGCAACTTCGAGGCGGCTGGCAACTACGACGCGGCCCGCGAGGCCTACGAAGCCATCACCGAGGACTACGAGGATGCACCCGAGGCGGCTAATATCTCGGTCTACACGGCCCGCCTCGATGCACTTTCGAGTGGTGAGTGACGAATGGCGAGTGTCGAATGGTTATCATTCAGCACCCGTTGGACTTTCGGCACTCGTAACTCGACATCGCTCCCATGCCCGCTATTCTGATCGCCGACGATGAGCCGAGCATCCGGCGCACCCTGCGCGACATCCTCGAATACGAAGGCCACGAGATCGGCGAAGCGGTAGACGGCGACGATGCCTTCGAGCAGGCGAAGAGCGGCAAGTACGACCTCGTCCTCCTCGACATCAAGATGCCGAAGCGCGATGGGCTGGAAGTCCTCGAAGCACTCGGCGAGGCAGAGGTCGGCATTCCGATCATTATGATCTCCGGTCATGGGACGGTCGAGACGGCGGTGGAGGCCACGCGACTCGGAGCGGCAGACTTCATCGAGAAGCCGCCGGACCTAAACCGGCTTCTCGTCTCCGTCCGGGGTGCGCTGGAGCGCGGCTCGCTCCAGACCGAGAACCGCCGGATGCGGCAGGTGATCGTCGATGTCGAGCAGTCGGACCTGACGCCGATCATCGGGGAGAGCGTCGCCATCGGTAAGATTAAATCGACCGTCGAACGCATCGCGCCGACCGAAGCCCGCGTGCTCATCACCGGCGAGCCGGGCACCGGAAAAGAACTCGTCGCCCGCTGGGTCCACCATCGCTCCCATCGCTCCGATGGTCCACTGGTCGAGGTCAACTGCGCCGCGATTCCGAGCGAACTGATCGAGAGCGAACTGTTCGGTCACGAGAAAGGCAGTTTCACGGGAGCCACCAAGCAGCGCATCGGCAAGTTCGAGCAGGCCGACGGGGGGACGCTGTTCCTCGACGAAATCGGCGACATGTCGCTCTCCGCGCAGGCGAAAGTCCTCCGCGCGCTGCAGGAAAGCAAGATCACCCGTGTCGGTGGCGACCGGGCCATCGACGTGAACGTTCGCATCCTCGCGGCGACGAACAAAGACCTGCTCGAAGAGGTCGAGGCCAAGCGGTTCCGCGAAGACCTCTACCACCGGCTCTCTGTGATCCTCGTCCACGTCCCGCCGCTCCGTGAACGTCGGGGCGACGTGCCGCTCATTGCCCAGTTCATCCTCGGTCATGTCACCAGCCGCAACGGCCTTCCGGCCAAGACGTTCAGCGATGCGGCACTCGACCGACTTCAGGGGTATGAGTGGCGCGGCAATGTCCGCGAACTCTACAACGTCGTCGAGCGCTTGCTCATCCTCTCCGAAGGCGATGAGGTGACGGAGCGCGATGTCGAGCAGTATGTCCGGCCCGGCGGGGCAGGGCAAGACCCGTTTGTCGGGCTGATGAACCAGTACGACCAGTTCGCCGACTTCCGCGACATGGCCGAGAAGCTGTTCATCGAGCGCAAGCTGGAGGAGTTCGACTGGAATGTCTCCAAGACGGCCGAGGAGATCGGCATCCAGCGGTCGCATCTCTACAACAAGCTCAACAAGTACGGCATCGAGCGGGAGGAGGGAGGATGAGTGTGGGGGAAAGGGAGTATGAGGGAAAGGGAGAAGAGGCTATTCCTCTTGCCGAGCGTATATCTCCTCATCCTCTTGCGCTCTCACCCTCTGATACTCTCCTCCAAGCCGAGGGTCTCAGCAAGAGCTATCCGACAGCGGCAGGCACGCTTGATGTGCTCCGCGACGTGTCGATGAGTGTACGTGCGGGCGAGGTGGTTGCCATCGTTGGCGAGAGTGGGACGGGGAAGAGCACGCTGCTCCACCTCCTCGGGGCGCTCGACCGGCCCACGACGGGCACCGTCTGCTACGACGGCATGGACATCTTCGCCAAAGACGACGAGGCGCTGGCCGACTTCCGCAACCGCTCGGTCGGGTTTGTCTTTCAGTTTCACCACCTGTTGCCCGAGTTCTCAGCGCTCGAAAACGT
The DNA here is from genome assembly GCA_028284265.1 of Rhodothermales bacterium. Classification (GTDB taxonomy): domain Bacteria; phylum Bacteroidota; class Rhodothermia; order Rhodothermales; family JANQRZ01; genus JANQRZ01. The sequence goes on along the minus strand of JANQRZ010000011.1, from coordinate 20,866 downwards.
GGCGATGCCGTCACTAATTCAGGGGCGGTCGGTGTCGCAGTCGGAGCCTCGGGCAAAGGAACTGCTCGCGATGCTCGGCCTCGCCGACCGCGCCGACCACCGGCCTGCGCAACTTTCCGGCGGCGAGCAGCAGCGTGTGGCCGTCGCGCGTGCCCTGATGAACGAGCCGAAGCTCGTCCTGGCCGACGAGCCGACGGGCAACCTCGACACCCACACCGCCGAGCTATTGCATGACGAGATTGTCCGCCTCGCCCGCGAGCGCACGCAGGCGTTCGTGATCGTCACCCACAATCCCGCCCTCGCCGACCGCGCCGACCGCGTGCTGCACCTCCGCGAGGGACGGCTGACGGACGAAGGATAAGGTGGGCTGACACGCGGGCCAGGGCGGACACACGGGTCCGCCCCTACGTTAGACGATGGCAGGCGTAGGGGCAGCCCTGTGTGGCTGCCCTCATCCGTGTTGAGGCAGAACCCGCACCCGCATCGCCCGTTTACTGGGGGCCTCCCGCTAACTCCCGATGCCGATGCCCGACACGCTCGATATCCTCGCTCCCGAAACCCTCGCCACGGTCGGCTACGTCCGCGAGCCGATTGATCCGACGCTTGACCTGTTCGACGAGATCGAGCGGCTGAAAGAGGAGAAGAACGCCGTCCTCCTCGCACATTACTACCAGGAGCCGGACATCCAGGACATCGCCGACTACATCGGCGACTCGCTCGGCCTCGCCCGCGAGGCGGCCCGGACGGATGCCGACATCATTGTCTTCGCTGGGGTGCATTTCATGGCCGAGACAGCGAAGATTCTGAATCCCGCGAAGAAGGTCATCCTCCCCGACCTCAACGCGGGCTGCTCGCTCGCCGATAGCTGTCCGCCCGACGAGTTCGCGGCGTTTCGGGCGCAGCACCCGGACCACATCGTCATCTCGTACATCAACTGCACGGCGGCGATCAAGGCGCAGACCGACATCATCTGCACGTCCTCCAACGCCGAGCACCTCGTCCGCCAGATTCCCGACGACCAGCCGATTATCTTCGCACCGGACCGCAACCTTGGGCGCTGGCTCATCAAAGAGACCGGGCGCGACATGGTGCTGTGGGACGGAAGCTGCATTGTCCACGAAGTGTTTTCCGAGCAGGAGATCGTTCGACTCAAAGCGCGCCACCCGGATGCGCCTGTTCTGGCTCACCCGGAGTGCGAGGAGAACGTCTTGCGTCACGCCGACCACATTGGCTCGACCTCCTCGATCCGCCGGTTTGCGACCGAGAACGACGCCGATACATTCATCGTGGCGACGGAGTCGGGGATTCTGCACCAGATGCAGAAGGACAATCCCGGCAAGACATTCATCCCGGCCCCGCCCTCGAACGGCTGCGCGTGTAATGACTGCCCGCACATGAAGCTCAACACGCTGGAGAAGCTGTATCTCTGTCTCAAGCACGAGGCCCCGGAGATCGAGATGGACGAGGCGATTCGTCTCCGCGCACTCCAGCCCATCGAGCGGATGCTAGCGATGAGCGAGGGGGTGAGTTGAGGGAGCGGCTGTTAGCTGTTGGCTGTTGGCTTTCAGGCAGCGAGCTAAGAGCCAAAAGCCAACAGCGCAAATCTCTTCCGCGCAAATCTCTTCCGCCATGTCTGATTCCACTTCCGTCGCCAATCTTTCACGCGGCACCGCGTCCGTCCTCCCGTTTCTCTACGTCGCGTGGGCCGATGGCCTCCTCGTGCCGTCCGAGATCGACGCGCTACGCGAACGTATCGAAGCCCAAGCATGGCTCTCTAACGCCGACCGCGAGCAGCTTACGGCGTGGCTCGATCCGCAGCGCCCGCCCGATGCGACGACCTACTTTCGCTGGGTGCGTGCCATCCGCCAGGCGTCCGCGCACATCCCTGACGCCGACCAGAAAACGCTAGCTGAATTGGGTGTAGAGTTGGCTACCCTCGCCGGGGAAGAGGAAGGCATTACGTTTTCAACGCCCGAGGCGCACCGGGCGCTCGAAGAGATGGAGGCGGCGCTCGGGATCGTCGGGCACGAGGTCGTGCGTGACCTCGTCGAGCGGACGCTTCCGCCGTCGGGTGATGGGGCGGCTGTCGAGGCTGTTGTTGCTATTCCGCCTGCGTTCGACGTTGACGGGATGCAGCGGATCATCGACGGGCCCCGCGCCGAGCTTCGTCGCCGGGTCTTCCGATTGCTCCGTGACGATGCGTTCCGTCGCCCCGACCCGCACATCGGCGATCCGGCCTACCGTAACATGGTGCTCGGCTGGACCAAGCACCTCGCCGAGCAGGGGATTGGGGCGCTCGCCTTTCCCGACTACGCAGGCGGCACGGGCGACATCGGCGCGTTCATCGCCGCCTTCGAGACGATCTCGTTCCACGACCTCGACCTCGCCATCAAATTCGGCGTCCAGTTCGGCCTGTTCGGTGGGAGCATCAACCAACTCGGCAGCGAGGCGCAGAAGCGGGAATATCTGCCTGCCGTCGGCACGCTCGATCTGCCCGGTTGCTTTGCGATGACGGAGCGGCGGCACGGCTCGAACGTCCGCGAGCTACGGACGACGGCTACGCTTGACCGCGACACCGACGAATGGGTGATCGAGACGCCGCACAAACTCGACCACAAGGAGTGGATCGGCAACGCCGCGCAGCACGGACGCATGGCGACAGTCTTCGCTCAACTCGTGATCGACGGCGAAGGGTTCGGTGTCCACGCCTTTCTCGTCCCGATTCGCGACGAACGCGACGAGCCGATGCCCGGCGTCCGCATCGCCGACTCCGGTCACAAGATGGGTCTCAATGGCGTCGACAACGGGCGTCTGTGGTTCACCGACGTGCGTATCCCACGCGAGAATCTCCTCAGTCGGTTTGCTCAGGTCGAAGCCGATGGCACCTACGTCAGCCCGATTCCGAGCGCATCGAAGCGGTTTTTCGTGATGCTCGGCACGCTCGTTGGGGGGCGGATTGCGGTGGCGTCGGGGGCGAACTCGGCGGCCAAGTGTGGGCTGGAAGTCGCCGTCCGCTACGGCGACCGCCGCAAGCAGTTCGGTCCGGCGGGCGGGGACGAGGTCGCGATCCTCGACTACCTCAGCCACCAGCGTCGCCTGCTCCCGCTCGTCGCCACGAGCTACGGGCTGACATTCGCGCTCCACGACCTCGCAGAAAAATTCGCCGCGATGCCGCCCGGTGCCGACACGCGCGAGATCGAGGCCGAGGCGGCGGCGCTGAAAGCGATGGCCTCGTGGCACGGCACGCGCTCACTGCAAGAGGCCCGCGAAGCGTGTGGCGGCGAAGGGTTTCGCTGGACCAGTCGCATCGCCTCGCGCAAGGCCGACTCGGACATCTTCACCACCTTCGAGGGCGACAACACGGTCCTCCAGCTTCAGGTGGCGAAGGGTTTGCTCGCGGGCTACCGGGAGGAGTTCGAAAACCTCAACGCGTGGGGGATGCTCCGCTACGTGCGCGACCTTGCCGACGTGCGCTTCGGCGAAATCAACCCGCTTGCCCGCCGCGATTCGGGTCGGCTCCACGATGCCGGGTGGCACGCAGCCCTCTTCGAGCGCCGCGAGCGCCAACTTCTCGTCACGGCAGCTCGCCGGTTGAAGCATCGGATGGATCAGGGGATGGACTCGTTCGACGCCTTCGTCGAGGTGCAGGACCATCTGCTGACACTCGCCTCAGCCCACGCCGAACGACTCGTCTACGACCGGTTCCGCGCGGCTGTGAACGCCACCGAGGACGAGCACCTGCGCTCCGTCCTCGACCTCGTCTGCACGCTCTACGCGCTCTGGCACATCGAGCAGGACCGAGGCTGGTTCCTAGAGCAGGGCCTATTTGAAGGCACCGTCGCCAAGGCGATCCGCACCGAGGTCAACGCCCTGCTACACCGGCTCCGTCCCCTCGCCGTCGATCTCGTCGCGGCGTGGGGTATTCCGGAGGAAGTGCTCGCCTCGGACCTCGTCTAGGGCAAAGGACCCCCTGTGCTGTCATTGCGAGGAGCGTAGCGACGAAGCAATCTTCTGACGGTTGAGTCGTCATCGGGAGATTGGCTTCGCCGAGCCTTCGGGTTGCCGCGCTCCCTTTGGTCGCTCGCAATGACAGGCCGTTTCTACAGCCTACTTGTAGCGGTAGACGATGCGGCCTTTCGTCAGATCGTAGGGCGACATCTCGACATCGACGCGGTCGCCGGGGAGGATGCGGATGAAGAACTTCCGCATCTTGCCGGAGAGGAGGCCGAGGATTTCGTGCCCGTTGTCGAGTTGGACGCGGAACTGGGCGTTGGGCAGGGCTTCGGTGACGACGCCTTCTTGCTTGATGGGTGGCTGTTTGGCCATAGGGTGTGCAGGGGGTGCGTTGGTGAGACTCAGATACAGAATATACCCTACGCGGGTGTGAGGCTGAAGGTCCTCTCAACAGAGAACCTCTGGTTCTGTTGCCAAGCCCGAGTCCCGTCATCTCGACCGAGCGGAGCGAGTGGAGAGATCTCTAGTGGGACAACGGTAAATGCCCAGAGAGATCCCTCGACTGCGCTCGGGATGACAAGCCGAGTAGGTTGGCGTTCAGTCGCTCACAATCCAATATGCCGCTTGACCCTGCCGCTCCGCTTTCTCGCACATCTCAATGATAGTCTGGAGATCATCTTTGAGATGAGAGTAGAGCAGCTTCTGCTCATCTTCTGGAGAAAGCACCTCCGGCTCCCTGCCAAACCAGTGTTTCCGATTCAGCACAGGTCGGTCGGGACTTTCTACGACGGCCCAGAGCTTGTGGGCGGCAGAGAGTAGCGTCTTGGAATTGCGAAGATGGCGTGTGTCAGCGTCGAGATCACAGGACAGCTTATAGGGCGTCGGTTGAAGCGCACGCCGCTCTCGCTCGGTAAGGCAAGGGGCCAGTACGCCCGTTTCTCTTGCAGCCTCGTGCTCAATTACCGAGTGAAGTCGATGCCAGCGGCGACGCTTCTTCGAGAGACCGATATAGTGTTCGCGTCCCATGTTCAGCACCGTGCTGCACAATACCTCAGGCTTCTGCTCCTCACCACTCGTTCTCTTCCTTCTCCACGCCGCGCTCCACGGGGACCGGGTAGTTCGAGGTGAAGCAAGCGTTGCAGAAGCCGTCGCTGCCGCTGGCCTCGCGGACGGCGGCCATCATCCCGTCCACCGACACGTAGGCGAGCGAGTTCACCCCGAGCCACGCGCCCATCTTCTCCACGTCGCGGTCGTACTGGTTCGCCAATAGCTCGGTCTCGGTGGGAAAGTCCATCCCGTAGAAGCACGGCGAGATCACGGGCGGGGCAGCGCTGCGGAAGTGGACCTCCTTCGCCCCGGCAGCGCGGACCATCTTGACGAGTTGCTTGGCCGTCGTGCCGCGCACGATGGAGTCGTCCACCATCACCACGATGCGGTCCTTGAGCAGGCCCTCGACCGGGTTGAACTTGGTTCGGACCTTCATCTCGCGGGCGTCTTGGCCTGGAGAGATGAAGGTGCGCCCGACGTAGTGGTTGCGGATCAGCCCGATCTCGTAGCGCACGTCGTGACCCAGCTTGCGGCATTCGGTGACGTAGCCGAGCGTCGCCGTGTTGGAGGAGTCCGGGACGGCGATGACGATGGGGCGCTTCTCGCCCTCATCCGGCACCGGCGGCGGGGCGTCGTGGGCGAGTGCCTTGCCGATCTTGCGGCGGACCTTGTCCACCATCGCGCCGAAAATCTTGGAGTCGGGCCGCGAGAAGTAGACGTACTCGAACACGCACTGGTTGACGCCGTGGTCGCGCGGGAGGCAGACGCCGTGGAACCCCTCAGCGGTCCGGTCTCCGGCGCGTTCCACGCGGTCGAGGCCCTCGCGGTCGATCACCAGAATCTCGCCGGGGGCCACGTCGCGGACGTAGGTAGCCCCGATGATGTCGAAGGCGCAGGTCTCGCTCGCCACGCAGTAGGCCACACCGCCGTCCTCGCGCTCCAGCCGACCGAGGGCGAGGGGGCGGAATCCATTGGAGTCGCGCACAGCGATGAGGGCGTCATCAGTGAGCATCACAAGCGAGAACGCGCCTCGGCACTGGTGGAGCGCGTCGATGATACGGGGGATCGCCCCTTGCTCACGGCTCTGGGCGACGAGGTGCAGGATCAACTCAGAGTCGGACGACGAGTTGAAGAGCGTACCCTTCGCTACCAAGTCCTCGCGGATCGAACGCCCGTTCGAGAGGTTGCCGTTGTGGGCGAGCGCGAGGTTGCCTTCTTGGTAGTGAACGACGAACGGCTGGATGTTGGCCGGGTTGTCGGTGGCCCCGCTCGTCGAGTAGCGCGTGTGTCCGATGGCGGCCTCGCCGAGCAGCTTCGACCGGAACAGGTCGTGGTCGCTGAACACGTCGAGCACGAGGCCGAAGTCGCGGTGCGTCGGCATCACGCGGCGGTCGCGGGCCTCGTCGTAGGTCGCCGTCACAATCCCGGCGGATTCTTGGCCCCGGTGCTGGAGCGCGTGTAGCCCGAAATAGGTCAGGCGCGCGGCCTCGGGGTGGTTGAAGATGCCGACGATCCCGCAGTGGTCACGGACGCTCATGAGGGCAGGCAGTCTGAAAGGAGAGGCTAGGCGGCGTGAACCCGACCTCGGCCCGGAGGTTCGGGCGCGGCGTATGAATTCCTGTGGGACCCCCTACACTTTTCGCTGCTGCTCGTCGCGTTGTCCCCCTTCAAGGGGGACAGCCGAGTGAGTGTCAACGAACGAGGCAGGGGGGACCTCACAACAAAATCAACCCCACGGCGAGGGCTACGCCAACGGCATCAGCCACGAGGTCGCGGGTGCTGAAGAGGGGGCGGACGGGCCGCTGACTGTCGGCGACTTCTTTGGCGAGGCCGAAGGAGAATGCGGTGCCCGCGGCTATGGGGATAGCCGTATTCTCGTCCGTGTTGAGCTTAGCCGTGAGGACGTACTGCGCGCTGAGCGTCAAGAGAAAGCTGCCCGCTGCGTGCAGCACCTTGTCGCGCCCGAACCAAGGGTCGACGAGCGTCGTATCCGAGAGGGTGAGAGGGTGAGAGGGGGCGGGGTTGAATCCTATCAACGTTCTGTCATTTCGACGAGCGCAGCGAGGAGAAATCTCCTTGTCCAAGGTCAAGCTAGACCTCAAAATAGGAGATTCCTCACGTTCGTTCGGAATGACAGAGATCAAACTCGCACCAGTCTCGGTACCGTAAAGCATCGCTATCCGCAGCGATGGGACATCCTGCGCGGCTACTGATCCGGCGAGCAGCACCGTGAGAACCACAAAACCCCCGACACTCGACCCTGGACGCATCCTAGGTATCCGGTAGGTCTTCCGGGTCGAACGTCGTCGCGCCGTCCGAGAACAGCTTCATCATCGCCCAACTCGCGCCGCCGAACAGAATCAACCCGGCAATGAGGAGCACGAAGACCCCGGCGAGGGGTGTCTCGGTGAAGCGGACCGACACGTTCTGCGTCGTCCCGTCTGGCAGGCCGATGCGTACCACGCCTGCCCGCTTTGGCGTCCAGCGCATCGACTGGGCTTCGCCGACGCGGATCGTGTCGCGCCGGGCGACGGCACTGTTCGGGCGGTACGTTACGAACACCGTATCGACGGGAGCCTGGAATTGGAGTGTCATCTCCTGACCGACCACCGGAATCTCCGGGGTCAGGGTGATCGGCTGCGCTGCCACAGGGACGGCAAGCACAAGAAGCGCGAGGAAGAAGAGAGCACGCATCAGGCAACGGGGGCTTGCTCGGTGGGACGACCGAAGGTGAGATAGACAGCGAGGGCAATCGAGCCGACGAACCACACGAGCGGGATAACCGTCGGCAGCCACTCGAAGGCGTTCAGGTCGTAGAGCGAGCCGTACAGCCCGCCGTCTTGCGTCAGGTCCTCAATCAGCGTCCCGACGAGGACGTAGCCGAGCATGATCGGGATGACGAGCTTGATGAGCCAGTTGAACCATGGCCCGAGGTGGAACTTGGAATACTTGTTCGCGGCCTGCCGGAGCCGGTCCGCGCCGAACACCCAGCCGATCAGGATGCACTGCATGAAGCCCGAGAAGATCAGCGCGTAGCGGAACGCCCAGTGGTCGAGGATGTCGAGCAGGGTCAGTCCAAGCGTCCCGTTGCCGGATAGGCCGGGGTCGATAATCTGCGGCAGCGCGAAGGCGAGCGAGCCGACGATGCCGGGCACGAGGACCATCGTGAGGGCCGTGGTGCGCGAGATTTGGAGCTTGTCGATGATCGAAGCGGCGAACCCTTCGACGAGTGAGACCGCACTCGTCAACCCCGCGATCACGACGAGGAAGAAGAACAGCGTCCCGAAGAGCTTCACCCCGACCGGGAAGGCGGCGATGCCCTGCGGGATGACGAAGAACGAGAGCGAGAGCGTGGACCCCGCCGGGTTGAGGGCGAAGACGAACAGCATCGCGAAGATGGCGACGCCTGCGATGTACTCGAACCCGCAGTTGAGGAAGCTCACGAGGAGCGAGTTGTTGATCTGGTCGGCGTCTTTCGGAAGGTAGCTCGCGTAGGCCGTCATTGTCCCGAGGCCGAGTGAGAGCGAGAAGAACATCTGGGCGAACGCGCCCTGCCATACATTGATATCGCTGACGCCGTCGAGGTTGGGAGTGAAGAGGTAGAGCACGCCGTCGGTCCCGCCGTCAAGCGTGAGGCCGCGTACAATGAGGACGATCATGAACACCCACATCAACGGGACAAACACCCGAACCGCCGCCTCGATGGTAGACGTGCCGCGCCAGAGGATGAGCACCGTCAGCACCCAGATTGTCACGACGGCCAGCATGGGCTTCCATGTGGCGATCAGGCCGAAGAAGTAGGCCGTCGCGCTCGGTCCGCCGCTCGGTGTTTCAAACGGGGTGAACGGGGCCACCGCGGGGTCGGTCAGCAGGCCGCCCATCGCGCCGAACATCATCGAGAGCGCCCAGCCGAGGATGGTGATGTAGTACATCGTGATGAAGAGCGCGCTCGCCATCGTGAACCAGCCCATCACCTCGCCCTTCTTCCCGACGAGCCGGTTGAGCGCCATCGGAAACGACTGCCCGGTCATTGTCCCGAGCGAGAACTCCATGATCATCACCGGAATCCCGATCACGAAGAGCGCCACGAAGTAGGGCAGGTAGAATGCGCCGCCGCCGTACTGGTAGGCGTTGGAGGCGAAGAAGACGATGTTGCCCAGCCCGATGGCGGACCCGCTGGCGGCGAGGATGAACCCGAGCTTGGATTTCCACGCACCGCGATCAGCGGAGGCGACCTGCGATGAACCGTTCGACACGTTGTCAGTGCTTCATGAAGGAGACGCGAATGGGTCGCAAGCTACGGCAAAGCAGGCCAAGAGGGAAAAGGAAGATGCCGGGTCCCTGTCTGGCGATGCCTAGCCGGTCTCCAATGCAGCAGCGCGGGTGCGTTCAGGCGTCACGTCGAGTTCCATGCCCGGCGGTTGCTCGGCGATGGGGACGCGGAAGGCGCGGAGGCCGTGGACGCCCGGCATCGGCTCCAAGGCGACCTCTTCGACCGGCGAGCCGAGGTAACCTGCCGCACGGAGGTAGTCGAGGTAGGTCCGGTACTCTTCAGCAGTCTGACCGGGGGTGAAGACGATGGCAAGGTGGCCCGGTTGCGTCAGCCGCTCCTCGGTCCCGGCCACGTAGGCTTTGTCGATCCGCTTCTTTACGATCTCGTAGCGCGTGTTGTAGGCCCCGTCCACGTCGAACTGCTTTTCGTCATAGCGGAAGCGGATGGCAAGCGGGGTGGTCTGGACGAGGATCAGGTGCGCGACTTCCAGTGGCATCGGAAGGTCGGGCGCAATCCGGTCGAGCGCCCACGCGGTGCTGCACATCGACATGAGCTGCCAGAGGCGGAGGTTGCGGAGCGCGAGCGGGTCTACCATCCCGTCTTCGAGTAGCGCATCGCCGACGTAGAGATTGTGCTCGACGCCGTCGGTCTTGTACTTCTCGAAGTAGTGTGGGGCCAGGCGCTGGGCGTAGTCGTCCTGCCGTTCGAGGTGACAGGCGATGGTCTCGTTGATCCGCGTGACGGAAGCTTCGTACTGCTGTCGGGCGTGGTACAGCATTCCGAGGTCCTGGTCGAGCGCCGTGTGGTACGCCGCGATGCGTTCGCTGACGCCCGGTCCATAGGGTGCGAGGTGGTCGAAGAGGCTCTCCACATCGCGCCGCAGGAACTCGACGACATGGGCCTCGTGTGCGGTTCGCAGCCCGGCCCCTACTTCATCGATAGTACGCTGGAGCCGAAAGCCGAGTTCGTCCAGCCCCGGCAGCGACCGGTGCGCCGAGGCTTCGACCACGACGGCGAAGGCGAGGCTGAGTTGCTCGACGAGGTCTGCCGCAATCGAAGCGTTGCGATGGGTCGAGGAGTCGCGGATGTCGGATGCCCCGTAGAGCGGGAGCACGCCGGGGAAGACTATAGGCTCCATCTGCCGCCGGTCGCCCGCTGCCTCACTGTCCGACGAGGTTTCGATGTAGCGCATGGCCGCCTCACGGAAGCGCCACTCAACGACTGGGTGGATGGCGGTACACTGGCTCTTGATGACGGCCTGAATGTGGTCCTCGCGCTCGTCTAAGGTCCGCTGTAGGGCGGTGGCAAAAACGTCTACCACCTCATCAACCTTCATCGTGTTGAAGGCGTTGAGTGCGCCCGGCTGCGGGGCTGCCAGTTCCAGCAATCCCACCATCTGATCGCCCATGCACAGTGGAGCAACGAGGATGCTGCCGAAGCCTTCGCCGAGCAGGTGCGTCTCGTAGCCCGTCTGCGGCTCGTGCGCGGCGAGGTCGCTCACCACGATAGGCCGCTTCGTATCCATCACTTGGGCGTAGATGGACTGGCCCCGGTTGGGGCAGAACGGAGCCGTGCCCGTCGAGAGCAGCAGGCTTCGCCCGACGGCTCGGACGCGACGCGCTTCGTTGAGGTCGTTCTCCGCCGGATTGTCGAGGCAAATCAGCCCGAAGTGGAGGTCCGGGGAGCGGAGAAGCGAGCGGAGGCGGTGCTCCAGCACGGATACGCTTGCCTCCGACGTCATCGCTCCTTTGTGCAGCAGGTCGTCTTTGAGCGACGAGAGGAGTTGCTGGTCCGTCACATCGAGCGCTGTCGCGATGCCGAAGCCGTGTAGGGTGAAGTGCTCCGGTGGGAGCAAGTGCTCCCAGAGTGCCCGGTTTGTGGGTTCAGCGGCGAGGCGGGCACGGTCGACCTCATCCAGCGGCGGCAGCGTGCCGTTCACCTCCACCCAGACAAACCGTGTATCGATGAGCAGCTTGAAATAGTGCTCCAGCCCCGTGTTCTCATCGGTCAGGTTGAGGAGAAGCGGGAAGTCGTAGGGGACCGTGATGCCGTAGCAGCGCTCCAGCACGAGGTAGTAGGCCATCATCGTTCGGCCCAACTCGAACCCGTGGAGGTCGAGGTCCATCTGGCGGTGGAGCGTGTCCGCGTCGAAAAGGCCGAGGCGCTCGCAGGTCGGGGTCGCGTGGACGGCTCCGGTGCCGAAGGGCGGCAGCAGGGCGGCGATGCTCTCGTCCCATTGAACGCGGGGAAAGACCGCGCTCAACATCAGGTCTACGAGGTTGGCGTGAGCCTGAAGTACCTCCTTCTTAAGCGATGGGGTACGGAGGTCAAGCGCGTCAGCGAGCCTATCCTGAATCGGCTCGCCGAGGGTGGCCCACGGTGCGTCTGTGGCGCTCTCCCAGAAGGCGATCAGTCGGTCTAGGCTGAAGGCTGTGGCAAAGGGAAACGGGTTGACGGGACGTTCCATAGGGCGCGTCGGGCAGGATACGCTGCTAACTCTACAGAGCAACGGTTGGTTCTGCGCCGCGTCGGTCCGTCGGTCCCTCGATCAATGGAGCGATGTGAACGCTCGCGTCGAGCTACCCTGTGCCGTATCGAGCCGGACGAGGTAAAATCCCGCCGGAGCCTTGTTTCCGTCCCACCGTGCGGTATGCGTCCCGGTGGGGTGGAGGCCCGAGGCGAGGGTCGCCACCCGGCGGCCCAGCGTGTCGAAGACGGCAAGCGTAGCTGTCTCGGCGCGGGCCAAGTGATAGCGGAACTGCGCGGTGCCACGCACGGGGTTCGGGGCCACGGGGTCGAGCGACGGTAGGGTCACGGGTTGTGCCGCTTCGCCCGTCGTCGTGGACATGCCGGTGTGAAGGAACAGCCGGTCTTGCGCGCCTCGGTCGGCGAAGTAGACGTCGGGGAAGCCGTCGTCGTTGAAATCGGCGACCTCGATGCCGAGGCCGCTGACGAGGACCGGCGCGTCGGCCAAGAGGTCGTCGGCCCGCTCGAAGGTGCCGGTGCCGTCGTTGCGGTAGACCTCGACGGGCGCGGGTTCGAGGCCGCTGGTCACGGTCACCCCGACGACGATCAGGTCGAGGTCATCGTCACCGTCGAGGTCGGCGAGCTTGCCGTCGAGGCTGGTCAGGGTCGAGGCGGGGAGGCGGTCGGTGCCATCGGTGAAGGTGCCATCGCCGTCACTAATAAAAAGGCGGTCTCGCGGGCTGAGGCCGCTCCACCCAACGTTGGCGAAGAACAGATCGAGGTCACCGTCGCCGTCCACGTCGCCGGGCGTCACCTTGCGCGTTTCCATCGGGGGCGCTGTCGGAAAGCGCGTATCTGTTTCATCGGTGAAGACGCCGGTGCCGTCGTTGATGAGGAGGCGGTTGCCGTTCTCGTTGCCGACGACGATATCGAGGAAAGCGTCGTCGTTGAGGAGGGCGAACTCGACATCTTGGTTCGTCCGACTCTCGGCGGGGAGGCGGGTGTCGGTTTCATCGACGAAAGCTCCGGTGCCGTCGTTGATGAGCAGAAGGTCTTGACCATCGTTGCCGAGGAGGAGGTCGGGGCGACCGTCGCCCGTCAGATCGGCGTGGGCGACGGCGTTGGCTTCGCTGTCCGGGAGTGCATCGGGAACGGCGGAATAGGTGCCATCGGTGTTGCGGACGTAGACCTCGTGGACGCCGCTGCCGCCGAAGTTGATGTCGTCCTCGCTCACGAGCACGAGGTCGAGGGTACCGTTCCCATCGAGGTCGGCAACCGCGATGTCCTCGGTGTCCCGCGACGGGAAGTTGCCGGGGATGATGCCGGGCGGGTCGGGGAGTTGCGAGGCCGCGTTTGTGAACGTGCCGGTACCGTCGTTGAGGAGGAGCACGTTCGGGTAGAACTCGTTCGCCACGACGAGATCGAGCGTGCCGTCCCCGTCGAGGTCAGCAGCCTCGACGTCCATGCTATTCGATGGGAAGGTCCAAGTCGGAAGCCTATCTGTCGCATCGACGAAGACGGGCTGGGCAAGGACGGGAATTGTCGAGAGATAGACAGCGACGAGGAGACCGGAACGGAGGAGAGCCATAGTGGGAGAGGAAAGAGATCCGACGGCAGGGTGCGTCTCAACCGAGATAATCTCGTGAGGGCGCATACAGAGGGTACGGCACACGCGGACCCACAAAGACAGCGGAGTTGCGACTACACCGCCGAGGGACGTGAACGGGCTATTCCCCTCTCTCGGAAGGCTCAGTCGATGGCCCCGAGGTAGGCATCCGGGATCGGCTGGTCGGGGCGCTCGCTGTCCCAGAACACCGAGACAATCCACCAGCGCGAGCCATCGTGGAGCAGTTGGATCGAGTTGATGCCTCGCATCATCGGGTCCGAGTCGGGCGTGTTGATCCGGCTCTCATAGGTGCTGAAGACGTGCGTCACTGCGCCGAACCGCTCGGTGGTGCGCCCGATCTCGTCTTCCCAGAACCCGTCGCGCAGAAGAAACGGCCCAGCTCGCTCAATGTATTCGTCCACGGTCCACACGATAGCCGCGCTACCGCCTTCCTGACGCTGGACGGTCGGGATGAGGCGGGCACCGGGGTAGAACAGCGATCGCATCCGGTCCCAGTCGCGCGCCTCGTCCTTGCCGCCGGAGATCACCCCGTAGAGCGCTTCGATGATCGCGTCCACCGAGGCCACGTCTTCGGCATCAGCATCGGGGATAGCCGAGAAGTCAGGCTGGGCGGCGAGGGGCATGGCGAGGAAGAGCAGCGCGAGGAGAGCGGGGAAGAGGCGCATGGCGACAAGGGGTATATGGCGAAGGGCAAACAAAAAAGCGCCCCCACCCAGGGCGGCACGCCGAGGAGTCCTGCTCAGCTCCCCATCCGGACCGGCCCCTTGGTGAGAGGCGCATGGGTAGACTACGGAGCGATTTCGGGGCGGGATGCACGGTTGTGACGAATCCGCCGCGCGCTGATACGAACGGGCCGGGCCACTGCGCGAGGCGGGTCAACCTAGGGCACGGCGGTGTCTCCGCCCGGTTTCCATCATCCCAACCTGCCCGCGATCTGGTCGAGGCTTCGCGGTAGGTCAGGTTCAGCTAGAAGGTCACCGCACGACCATAAGACGCTGGGTCTGGCTGGTGCCTCCTGCGACCATGTGCACGAGGTAGATCCCGCTTGGTAGATCGGAGGCATCGAACTCTACTGCATGCTGTCCTGTGTCCAACTCGCCATTCACGAGCGTAGCGACAGCACGCCCGAGTACGTCGTGAACGACTAGGTGCACGTCGGTGGGTTGCTCAAGCTCAAACGAGAGGGTGGTGCTATATGCAACCGGATTGGGGTATGCTCCAACTGCAGGCCTGCGCGGTGGTGCCTCGGCTGCTGGCCATACGTCAGCGGAAAATGTGAGCCAATCGTTGGATTCTCCGCCGGCAGCAACGCTAGATGTTACTGTAACCGTGACGGCGTCAGTAAAGTCAGGATCGCCCAGGCTGGGTCCCGCGCTGATATCGACACGGTACTCTCCCGGCGAGGTAGCATTCGGCACGCTGACTGAGAAGGCGAGCGTCGGTATTGTATCGCATTGGAGCGTGCCGCTGGCCACTTGGACAGGTCCAACGATACGGGTACCGTTGGAGAAGACCTCGTAGAACACGACGCCAGGAAAAGAGCCGCCACCGCCAAAAAAACAGGCTATCTGGTACGTAAAGCTCGCGATCTCACCGGCGTCAACCGACTGGCTCTCGGGGTTTGCATCGAGGATAACGGGTGGGTCGATGACTCCCCCGAAAGTTTCGCTAGAGCCTGCTGTGATCTCGCGACTCGTAGCGGCGCCCGTGATCTTTCCAATGAACGTCGTTGCGCCTGTTATCAGGTTGACTGTGCGGAGCTCTGCCGGTGGACGCGAAGCGTCGAACTCGTCAGCGTTGAATGCATAGAGATACAGCGTGCCGTCACTCTGGTCGAAGTCCATCGACTGGGCGAAGTTGGCGTCGAAGCCGGTCGGGCCGAGCAGCACAGCCGAGCCATCAGCGAGGTCTACCTCGTAGATCGAGTCTGTTATGGCGTCGTGGAGATAGCCGTCACCGTCTGGACTGATAGCCAAGCCAATGCCGCAGGTAGCGGCTGTCGTGCTCCCGATCAACGTGGACGTCCGGGCGTCGAAGTCTATGGTGTAGAGATCCGTAGGGCCTGGGCAGTCCGACACGATGGCATAGAACTGTCGAGAATCCCGGTCATAGGATAGGTCGCTCCATTGTGTAGGGCCGGATATGGTGCCCATCGGGATCTCTTGGCCCGTCGTCGGATCGACCTCATAGGCATTGCCGTCGAAGTCAACGCCGTACCAAGTCGAGGTGTCGTCGCCTTTGAAATCTCCTGCGTTGATAAATCTATTGCTCACAGATGGTCCAACGAAAACAGCGTCTTCCGGGGCGTTTTGAGTGAATCGGACGTACTCAGAGCCGAGGAAGTCGCCGAGGGCGTCATACCCGAAAACTCTGTCCATCGGGCCGGAACGCTCGGTGTTGAATAGCGGAGATGGCTCGTGAGCGTGCACGCACTCGACGGGCAGGGGTCCGGCAGACGTGGGTAGGCTGCGACAGTCCTGCGCAAGAAGACTTGGGGCGAGTGACACGCAGAAGGCTGTAGCGCCGAGGAGATAGACAAGGCGTTTCATATAATGGCACTCTGTCACCCGAGTCTACCGGCGATCTGGTCGAGGCTGTCGCGGTAGGTCCGGCTCAGCTTGAGCTGCGTGGCGTCCTCCAGAATCACGATGTACTCGCCGTGGAAGTAGCTCCGCAGCTCGCGCACCCGATCGCGGTTGACGATGGTGGAGCGGTGGATGCGGACGAACCGCTCGGGGTCGAGTTGCTCGGCAAGATTGGTCAGGGTCTCGCGGATAAGGTGCGTCTTGGTGCCGACGTGCAGGCGGGCATAGACGCCGGCCCCCTCGATCCAGTCGATCTCTTCGACCTTGACAATCAGTAGCCGATCACCGGAGCGGATGGCGAGGCGGTCGGTGGGAGCCTGCTCCGTCTCGGTATGTTCTACGAGTTCCTTCGGTTCGCCCTGCTGACCGCCCTCGACCGAGCGCAGCAGTGTGAGCAGGCGGCGGCTGAGGCCCGCGAGGTGCCCGCGCTCGATCCGCGCTTTCGCCCGCGTGACGGCCACCTCGAACCGCTCATCGTCGAATGGCTTGAGGAGGTAGTCTACCGCGTGTAGCTCGAAGGCCCGGAGCGCGTGCTGGTCGTAGGCCGTCACGAACACCACGACCGGCATCGTCTCGGGGTCGAGCGCTTCGAGCACTTCCAGCCCGCTCAGCTCCGGCATCTGCACATCGAGCAGCACGAGGTCTGGCTGCTCGGCTTCGATAGTTTCAAGCGCCTCTTTTCCGTTGGTACACTGGCCGATGGTCTCGAAGCCGTCCTGCGCGTTCAGCAGGCGGGCGAGGCGCTTGCGGGCAGGTGGCTCGTCGTCCACGATCAGGACGCGGACGGGACGGTCGAGGGTCGGGTCGGCCTGCTCAGGCATGGGGGCGGTAGACAAAGGTCGAGGCAGTATGGAAGGGGAACGAGAGGTGGATCGCTAGGCCCTCGCCGGGTCGGCTGCGGAGCATGAAGCGGTGGTCCTCGCCGTAGAGCCGGGCGAGGCGCTCGCGCGTGTTGCGAAGCCCGAGGCCGCCGCCCTTGGTCGGGGCACCGTCGCCCGACGTGATCGGCAGCCCCGGCCCGTCGTCGGCGACTGTGAGGTGGACCGTGTCGTCCTCGCGCCGCGCCCGGATCGCAATGTGCGCCGACCCAGCGAATGGGGCGACGGCGTGCTTGAGGGCGTTCTCGACGAGCGGTTGGAGGATCAGGTTCGGCACGAGCGCGTCGAGAACGGCCTCGTCTACGTCCATCTCGACCGTCAGCCGGTCGCCGAAGCGGACGCGCTCGATTTGGAGGTAGCGCTCCAGAAATGCCAGTTCTTGCTCCAGCGTCACCTCCTGCTGGCCGACGCTGTCGAGCGAGAGGCGGAGCAGGTCGGAGAGGTCCACGAGCATCCGCCGGGAACGCCGCACGTCGTCGTCCATCAGCGACGAAATGGCGTGGAGCGTGTTGAATAGGAAGTGCGGATTGAGCTGCATCCGAAGGGCTTGCACTTGGGCCTGCGCGAGTTGGCTTTCGAGCTGGGCAGCGCGAAGCTCGCGCTCCTGGGATTGCCGCCGGAAGGTCAGTGCGTGCAGTACCGCAGCGACAGCGGTGTAGAACACAAAGTCCAAAAAGAGCGTGCGCACTTGGAGCGACTTGAATCCCTCGATCACGTCGTAGGGGTTGCCTGCCATCGTCTCATAGACTCCGCGCAGACCGAAATACACGGAGGTCGTGAAGACACTAACTGCGAGTGCGGTGCCGAGGTGAACGAGCGCGTGTGGCACCGCCTTGCGACCGCTGACGGGATACCGCTTGACGATCCAAATGATGCCCGGCGTAGCGCAGGCCCAGAGGTTGAGGATGATCAGGTTCCAACCTACGCGCTCTAGGTCCAGCGGAGCCTGGTCCAGCGCAACAGCGAACAAATGGAGCGCCACCGAGACGAGCCATACGCCATTCCAGACGGCGAAAATAATCAGCAACCGCGATCGGCTCGGCTGCTTGGCTTGATAGGCAGTTGAGGTCGGCATAGAGAGGTCGGGAGGCAGCATGAGGATAGCATACGCTGCTACCCAGAGGGTGCGATCCCTAAAGATGCGGTCGGGCTTGCCTCCGTTGCAAATGGGCTACGCCGCTGCGCCCTGACCGTACAGCCAGAGCATCAGGAACGCCATCGCGCCGATGCAGGCCACCGTCCGCACATGGTTCCACTGCGTCCATCGTACGAGGTAGTCGCGCCAGACGGGTTCGGCGGCGGCATCAGACGCATCGACACGGTCCAGTGCGTTGTTCATCGGCACGTTGAAGGCCGCCGTCACACCGAAGCAGCCAACGAGATAGAGCGCTGCCCCAGCCAGCAGCAATGCCGATCCTGGCTCCGACCACTGCATGAGCGAAGCAACCACGAGGCCTAGACATGCTACGGCGGTACCGAGGAAGACGACGAAGAAGAGCGGGTTCTGGATGACCTCGTTGATCGCCTGCATTGCCTCGGTGCCATACCGCGCCGGGAGCCGACCGAGGGCGCGCATCACCGTGTTCGAGAAGATGAAAAACAGGCCGGCGTTCACTCCGCACCCGAGGGCGGCAAAGAGCACAACAGCAGTTGGAAGGTCCATGGAGGTTGGCATAGTCACGTTCGGTTCATCCATCGTGAGACTCGCCATCCGAAGTGGATGAGTTTACCCATCCACTTCGAGGACGGAGCCGCAGGAGTAGGCTGATCGGAGCCGAGCCGGTCGGCAGAGACTTCAGCGAAGATGAAATTCTCTGACGGAACGGGATCGCCTGCCAGTCGCCGGAGCATGGCAAGCTGGCCTGCGTGGGTCATCGCATCTGAAAATGGCCCCTGTAGTAGCTGTTCAGGTGTGATCTCCCGGAGCGGGGTTCCGGCGGCGAGATGGGCGGCTACGTCCGCGAGCAAGGCATGGAAACGTTCCACTTCGGCCTCCATGTCGGGTAGTGGCTCTGCTCGGTAGACCCCGCCGATGAAGAACGTCCGGGTATATCCGAGGAGGCTCGCCATGTGGCGGACGAGTTCGCGGGGAGAGCGGGTTCCGGCACCGGCTTGGAAATCAGCAAAGCCATCCGGCGCGCCTCGGAGCGCCTTCTGCGTACGGTAGGCGAGCGAAGCTAGGAAGTGGCGGAGCAGGTGTTGGGTTTCGGTCATACGAGGTTCTCCTCGCTGCCGTCACGCCGCTGTTTCTGCAGGAGCAGACGTAGGTGCTTCGGACGTTGCCTCTTTGGTCTCGAACAGGAGGTTCAGCATGTGGATCAGCGACCGGCGCAGCTTAGGGCGGGGGACGATGTCGTCGAGGAAGCCTTGGTCAAGGAGAAATTCGGCGCTCTGAAAGCCTTTGGGGAGGTCGCGACCAATCGTCTCGCGGATCACGCGCGGCCCGGCGAAGCCGATGAGCGCGCCCGGCTCGGCGATGTTGAAGTCGCCCAGCATGGCGAACGAGGCCGTGACGCCACCCGTCGTCGGGTAGGTCATCAGCGAGATGTAGGGCAAGCCCATTTCGTCGAGCACGGCGAGGTTGGCGCTCGTCTTCGCCATTTGCATCAGGCTGAGGGCACCTTCCATCATCCGCGCCCCGCCACTCTGCGAGATCACCATCAGTGCGGCCCGCTCCTCAACCGCCCGCCGGACCGCCCGCGTTACAATTTCGCCGACCACCGATCCCATCGAGCCGCCGATGAACGAGAAGTCCATCGCCGCCAGCGACAGCTTGTGCCCACCGACGGTCCCGAACGCGCCGACCGCCGCGTCGTTGAGGCCGGTCTTTTCCTGTGCTGCCTTGATCCGCACATCGTAGGGCTTCCGGTCGTGGAAGTCGAGCGGGTTCGTCGCCGAGAGGTCGGCGTCGAAGCGGGTGAACTGGCTGTCGTCGAAGAGCATCCGGCAGTAGCCGAGGCCGCTGAGCGGGAAGTGATGGCCGGAGTCCGTCACCATGTGGTTCTCTTCGAGGACGCGCTGGCTGACCATTTCACCCGTGTTCGGGTCTTTGCGCCAGTAGCCCTCGGGCGTCTCGTTCTGCTCGGTGCGGGTGGTTTGGATACCGGCGGTCTTGCGCTGAAACCAGGACATAGCGGAAGGAAGAGGGCGAGTAGAGAGGAAGATCGAACGCCTGAACCGGCGGGTGTGTTCGACTACTTCGGCAGCCGGTCAAAGATAGAGCTTCCGCGCTTGGCGACGAAGGCTTTGAGATAGTCCGGCTCAAACGCGGCCACATCCACCGTCTCACCCGCTGTGAGGCGGCGCACGCCCAGCACGCCGACGGATGCCGCCGACGGACGTACTTCGGCAGGGGAGAGCACGCGAGTTTCAGCGGTGAGGGCGTCGGCTACGAGCGCTCCAGCCTCGCCTGCAACCCAGAGTGTGCCTTTGGTCATGGGTAGCCAGTCGTTGAGGTCGTCGATCAGAATGGCCTCGGCAGCGGCGACGGTCGTCAGTCCATCGGCGTCGCGTGCGAAGGCGACAGCGTAGACCTCGCCCCGGCGAGATCGGAATGCGGCAACGAGAAGGTCGCCTTCCATGAGGAGGTCGCGCGCCCCCAACGCCAGCGCCTCCAGTGAGGGCACCGCGATGAGGTCGGCTCCAGACACCCACGCCAGCCCCTTCGCCGTGCTCGCGCCGATCCGCAGCCCGGTGTACGATCCTGGTCCTGCTGACACCGCGATGGCGTCAAGATCGGAAGGGGCGAGGCCGTGCTCCGCAAGGAGATCGTGGACAAGCGGAACGAGACGAGCAGCGTGCGAGCGCGGCTCCAACGTCTCGGTCACGCCGACGACTCGCTCGCCATCAAGCAGGGCGACGCTGCACACGTCAGTAGCCGTTTCGAGCGCGAGGAGCATGGGCAGAGGGCAGAGGGCAGAGGGCAGAGGGCAGAGGGCAGAGGGCAGAGGGCAGAGGGCAGAGGGCAGAGGGCAGAGGGCAGAGGGCAGAGGGCAGAACCAAGCTGAGGAAGGTACCGAGACGGGGTCTTTTTGTG
>JANQRZ010000019.1 GCA_028284265.1 Rhodothermales bacterium | reverse complement strand
GCCGCGCTTGACGAGTTTGAGGGCGACGGTCTTGTCGAAGACGCCGTCGGCGCGGGAGGCACGGTAGACGGTGCCCATGCCGCCGCGGCCGACCTCGGCGTCGAGCCGGTACGGCCCCACTTGGTCGCCCGGTTTGAGTCCACTCGTCGCCTCCTCTTCGGTCAGGAGAGCAGGAGCGAAGTCTGCCGCTGAGTCGCCGAGTAGGTCCGCCGCCGGTGCGGTGTTGTCGAGGAGGGTAGTGATCTCGCTGTAGAGATCAAGGTCGTCGGCGCAGGCCTCGCGGAGGAAGGCGGTGCGTTCATCGGGTGGGCGGTCCAGTGCCGCTGCGAGGAGGTAGTCGATGCGTTGCCAGCGGTCGTTCGTCAGGTGGTCCATAGGACGCTCTCGCAAGCGGGTTAGGTGATCTCACACATCAGCCGTTGGTTCATGCAAGGCGCGGTAGAGCCACAGCCGGGCGCGAACCCAGTCCCGTTCTGCCGTGGCGACGGAGCGGCCTGTGACCTCGGCAATCTCTTCATAGGTCAGGCCTCCGAAGAAGCGGTACTCGACGATCTCGGCGAGCCGTTCGTTGCGCGTGCGGAGTTGACTCAGAGCATCGTCTAGCGCGAGGAGGTCTACGGCCCGTTCGTCGGCGGCGACTTGCACGGCGTCGAGCGGGAGCGGTGGGCGTGGACCGCCCCGCTTCTGGCGTGCCCGGGCGCGGGCACGGTCTAGGAGGACGAAGCGCATCGCCCGTGCGGCGAGGGCCAGGAAATGTGCCCGGTCTGCAGGCGTGACGCGCGCGTGGTTCACGAGCCGGATGTAGGCTTCGTGGACGAGGCCTGTGGTGTTGAGCGTCGCGCCCGGCTGGTGCCCACTCAGGCGAGCGTGGGCGATCTCGCGCAGCGTGCCGTAAAGGTGGTCGAAGAGTTGATCCGCCGACTCGCGGCGTCCGGCGCGAGCGTTGAGAAGCAGGGCAGTGGTATCGGCAGAAGGTTCCATAAAGGCATGGAGCAAGCCTAGGCAGAATAATAAGACAATGAGATCAGGGGGGCGAAGGCCGAGGTGTGGCCCTTTTTCTAACTCGTTAAAGAGGAAGAGGACGGGCCACGGTTCTTTGGAAAACTTGGGCGAACAAGAAATGGGTCGTATCATCAGGTGTACCCTCGGTGCATTGGTGCGTCCCAACGCACCCCATCGCGCGTCTCACCAGCGCGCGAGCGATCACCTCTCGCGTGTCTCACCAGCACGTAGGCACCTCTTCTTTTCTTCACCCCCATCTGCACGGCGACGGCTCCACCACGCCTGTCGTCTCTGTGCCGCCACCTATGCCCAAACCTGTTCTGCTCGCGCTTCTGGCGCTGAGCCTCGCCCCTGTTGTATCCACAGCCCATCCACGCGCCACCCACTTCCAAGACTGCCAGACCAAGACCGGGAAGAACGCCTCCGTCGTCTTGCCCGGCCGTTCGGATCTGATCTTGGCCCGATCACAGCAATCGTGGACGCGGGTCCGGCCGGGCGACGAGGTCGCTGCCTTCACATTGCAAGGCGTCTGCGCCGGAGTCATCGTGTGGGATGGCTCTTCTGCCGTCCTCACGGTCTGGATGGATGATCCAACCACGCCGCAGAAAGACGGCTATATCCCCGGCGACCCACTCTGGGTACACGTTTGGGATGCCTCGTCGGGCGACGTCTTTGTAGGCTACTGGGCGAAGTACAATCCGGTCGGCAATACGAGCGGTACGTTCAAGCGCGACGCCGTCTACGTCATCATGCAGTTGATCCTAGTGCCGCCGGGCGTCGGGAGCCGTGAGGCGGACGAGATCGTGGACGTAGTCAAACCGAGCGAGATGGGAGAACTAGAGGCGGCCTCGTCGGGGGCGTCACTGCCCGATGAGGTGGTGCTGGAGCCGAGCTATCCCAACCCGTTCCGCACGGCAGCGCGGCTCCGCTATGGTCTACCGACTGCCGAGGCGGTCCGGGTGGATGTGTTCGACAGCCGGGGCCGTCGTGTGGCGGTGCTGGTTGATGAAAACCAACAGCCGGGCTGGTACGAGGCCATACTGCCTGCCGATGGGCTGGCGAGCGGTGTCTATATCGTCCGACTCCGTGTCGGGCCGACCGAGACCGTGCAGCGCGTTACGCTGGTGCGTTAGAGCACGGCCCCTTCGCCTGCGATAAACGGGTTTGTCCGCCGCTCGTGGCCGATGGTAGTCTCGGGACCGTGGCCGGAATAGACGACGGTTTCGTCCGGGAGCGGCATCAGCTTGGCTTGGATCGCGTTGAGGAGCACTGGCATCGAGCCACCCCACAGATCGGTTCGCCCGATCGAGCCACGGAAGAGTACGTCGCCGCCGATGACGAAGCCGTTGGCCTCGTCATAGAAACTGACCGAGCCGGGTGAGTGGCCGGGCGTGTGGAGAATCTGCCACGTCGCATTGCCGAACGCAATGGTCTCGCCTTCGGCCAACGAGGTCTCCGGCGTGGGCGGCTTCTCTAGCTCGACGCGGAACATCTGAGCCTGCAACTCGGCGGCGTCGAGGAGCGGGAGGTCGTCCTCGTGGAGTTGCCACTTCATCCCGAACTGTCGGGCGAAGAACGCGCAGCCGAGGATGTGGTCGAGGTGGGCATGGGTGAGCAGCAGATGGCGGACGACGAGGCCGTTGCGGGCCACGTAGTCGAGCACTGTCTGCCGCTCGGCGTCGGTGGCTGTGCCGGGGTCGATGAGTACGGCCTCGCCCGCGTCGTGGCACACGTAGCAGTTCTCGGCGAAGGGGCTGACGACGAAGGGCTTGACGGTCATGGGTGCGTTTAGGCGAGGGGAGAGGGGCTTGTTAAAATCGCAGGGGGGCAGATGGTTCGGCGAACCGGCAGCAGGCACGCCGCGTTCGGGAGCGCTATGAAGCTGCTGCATCGGCATATTCTCAAAAGCCTGCCAGGGCCGTTCCTCGCGGCCTTTGGGACGCTGCTGTTCTTGCTGCTGATGCAGTTTTTGATCAACTACCTCCCGGAACTTGTCGGGCGCGGGCTGCCGCTCCTTGTGATCGCTGAACTGATCACATACAGCCTCGCTTACATGGTCGTCCTCGCGGTTCCGATGGCGGTCCTCGTAGCGACGCTGCTGGTGTTCGCTCGCCTCGCCGAGACACAGGCGTATGCTGTAGCAAAGAGCGCAGGTATTTCGCTCCTCGGGCTAGGCTGGCCGGTTCTCATCGTGGCGGTATTCGTGTCGGGTGGGATGATGTATTTCAACAACGTTGTGCTGCCCGAGGCCAACTACCGGATGAAGGGGTTATGGCAGGACATCCGCCAGAAGAAACCGGGTTTCGAGTTGGAGTCGGGCGTGTTCTACGACGGCATCCAGGGCTATGCGATTCGGGTGGCCCACGCGCCAGCGGAGTCCAACGCGCTCCGCGAAGTCCTCGTCTTCGACGACTCCGACGCAGGGCAGCGCGCCACCATCACCGCCGAGCGCGGCGAGTTGGAAGCAGGCGGTACCGATGCACTCGTCATGCTGCTGTCCGACGGTGAGATTCACCGCCTCAGCTCCATCCGCGACGAGGGGGAGCGTACCCAGCGCTATGAGCGCATCGCCTTCAAGCAGCACCGCCTCCGCCTCGACCTCTCGGACCTCGGCTGGGAGCGCAGCGATGCCGAGCGCACTACGCGCAGCGACCGCACCATGCAGACCAGCCAGATGATCCGCCTTGTGGACTCGCTCGACGCGAACGCCGCCTCCCGTATTGCGGAGCTACGCACCCAACTCGGGGCACTCGGTTGGCGCGACGATGATCGGCCCCAGTCACAGAGTGGGAGAAGCGATTCGACGGGCGCGGCGGACGATGACTTAGAGCAGGTCATCGGAGCCATGCAGCCGATACAGCCCGTCAAGCGAAACGCGGGCAATGTCGATATCGCGCAGGCTCTCCTCGCCGCACAGCAAGCCGACTCCTCGGCGAGCACACCCCTTGCCTCGGCTGATTCTGTTGCCGCTGACTCGGTCTCTGACGACTCTCCGCAACGGGCTGTGCTCGCCAGCCTCGACCCTATCGACCGCCGCGCGGTCTACGACCTCGCCGCGCAGCGGATGCGGACGGTCAAGAGCACGCTCGATGGGGCGCAGAACTCGCTCGATTGGGAGCGCCAGCGCGCCGACCGCTACCGGGTAGAGATCTACAAAAAGTTTTCGATGGCGGTCGCGTGCATCATCTTCGTGCTGATTGGGATTCCGCTCGGCCTGTCGGTGCGGCGTGGGGGTTTGGGCGTAGTCGGCGTGCTCGCGGTCGGCATCTTTTTGTTCTACTGGGTGACGCTCGTGCAGGGCGAGAAGCTGGCCGACCGTGGCCTACTCGAACCGTGGGTCGGGATGTGGGCCGCAAACGTGCTCATTGGTAGCCTCGGGTTGTATCTGCTCCGGCGTGAAAGTCTCGATCCTGCCTCGCGTGATCCGCTCAAACGCCTCTTTGCTCGTTTCCGCCGCTCCGCCTGATGCTCGTCCTTGTCCCCACGCCCATCGGCAACCTCGAAGACGTGACGCTCCGGGCGCTCCGCGTGCTGAAGGAGGCTGACCTGGTGGCTTGCGAGGACACGCGGACGAGCGGCATATTCCTGAGTCATTACGGCATCGAGACGCCGCGCACCAGCTACCACGATCACAACGAACGACAGAAAGCCCCGCACCTCGTCGAGCGGATGCAGGCGGGCGAGACCGTGGCGCTCGTCACCGACGCGGGCAGCCCCGGCATTTCCGATCCCGGTTTCTACCTCGTCCGCGAGTGCCTACGAGAGGGCGTCCCGGTTGAGTCGCTCCCCGGCCCGACCGCGTTTGTCCCCGCCCTCGCACTCAGCGGTTTGCCCACCGATCGATTCGTGTTTGAGGGGTTTCTCCCGGCGAAGAAGGGGCGGCAGACGCGGTTGCAACGTTTGGCTGATGAGGAGCGGACCCTCGTGTTCTACGAGTCGCCGCACCGCCTTGTCAAAACGCTCGGGCAGTTGGCCGAATATTTCGGCGAGGACCGACCGGCGGCGGTGGCGCGGGAGTTAACGAAAAAGTTTGAGGAGGTCGAACGCGGCACGCTCGCGGAGCTGGCGGCGATCTTCGGCGAGCGCCCAAAGGTGCGGGGTGAGATTGTGCTCGTCGTCGGGGGTAAGTCCTAGCGCCCGAGCCTTCGTACCTTCCGTCACGATCATTACCGCCGCCATGAAGTTCCTCGTCTGCCTGTTCGTGCTGACCACCGCATCGGCCTTCGCACAGGCTCCCGCCTCTCGCTCGCCTGACCGCACCGCCCTGATGGAGTCCGATATGCCTGCTCTGCCTGATACCACCGCGAGGACCGACGCCGAGCAGCGCGTCGCCGACCTGATCCAGACCGACGGCATCCACGTCGTCCACTTCTGGGCACCGTGGTGCGGCAATTCCATCGCCGAGCTTCGCAACGGGTGGTACGAACTCGTCGAGCGCCACCCGGAAGTAAGCTTTACGTTCATCACGATCTGGAACGATGACGAGAGCGCGCGTGAGACGATGGATGAGTACGGACTGCCCGAGCGTGTCCTCGAACTCACCCAGCCGGACTTCGGGCCGAGCGATGACAAAACCCAGCGCCGCCGCGTCTTCCTTGACTTGCCCGTGACGTGGATTCCGACGACATGGGTGTTCCGCGATGGCGGGAAGCTGGCCTATGCCTTTAACTACGGCGAACTGGAGATGGAACAAATCGACCGCGCTATCGCCGGGGCACGCTCCGAGTGGTCACACGACTAGCGACGATGGCGATACCTCCTTCCCCAACCCCGACCCCTGAGGTTCCGGCTGCACCCGCCGTAAAGCGGCGGCGCCGGGTTCTGATCGGCATCGCGGCGTTTTTCCTTGCGCTGGCCTTCTGGAGTGCAATCAACCCGTTTGGGGATAAAGGCTACGTCGGCATCTCCCACGGGGATCACACGCACTACGTCCCCGAAGACCGGGACCCGGACGTGTCAATCTCGAACTTCCCCACGACGCCCCCCGGCCCCGACGAGCGCATTCTCCCCGACGGGCGCGTGGTCCGGCGGTAGCGTCAGCCTTCGGCTTCCCGCAAGCCGATCCCGACGAGCGGGTCTGTCCAGTTGGCCTGTTCGTTTCGGGTGCGAGGCGGTAGCGGATACGATTCGCGGGAGAGGAAAAGCTCGCGTGCCGAATGTCCGCTTGGTAGCTTCTCCTGAAGGCGTTCTTCCATGATCTCTCGCATTCTGGTAGAGAAGAAGTGGGCACCCACGCGGTTGAAGTGGTCGCCGTTCTTATAGTGCTTCACCGGCTTGGAGGAAAGCTCCTCGAAGTAGCGCAGGTCCACGTAGATCACGTCGTCTCGCTCGCGGTCCAGAACGCTGGCATAGTACGCAGGCGTGCATTCGACTTGGCTTCCCGGCTGGTTGTTGAACGCCTCCATGTGGTCCACGTAAGCCGGATGCGAGGCGTGCGTGTAGAACACCGTGACCACGTCCGGTCCGAGGGCATCGGCGATGCGGTCCATCAGGGCCTCGCCGATCTCGCAGATGTCGGGGCGGACGGCGAGCAGTTCGGCTCGTTTCTGGATGCGCGTGGTGGCGACTTGGAGGCCGTTGGCCGCGATACTGTCGGCGGTCAGCCGCTCCGGGCGACGGCGCTCCAGATACAGCGTTGTACCGTTGGTGGTGTGCTGATAAGCCGGAATGGACGGATCGCGGAGTCGGTCGATCACACCCTCCCAACTATCGGGTCGGGAGATAGGCCAGAAGCGTGCTTGGAGCATCGTCTTCCAGTCGAACTCGACGGTATCGAAGTCGTCGCGGAGCGGTTGGAAATACGTGAGGCCCCGGACGCGCTGACCGAAGAGATAGGTTTCGAGGCGGCGTTCTTCTCCGATGGGGGCCGAGAGGTTGTCCCCGTAAGACGCCATGGAAGCCGGGAGAAAGACAAACTTCACGTTGGGAGCAAAGTCCGCCACGGTCTGAAGGACGTAGTTCGCTTGGAAATAGTCCATGCCCCCGCGCCAGAGGTGTAGCCCATCAAGGCCGAGCGCATAGAAGTCCACGGAACTCGTGTGCGATGGTCCGACGGCAATCGCCTCGAACCGCTCCCCCTCCTCGTGCAGCAGGCGTGCCCGGTCCATGGTGATGGAGTACTCAGGCCGGAAAGTCTCGCTGATGTAATACAGCGCAGCAATAGCACCGATGAAGAGAACAGCAAACAGGCCCAGCTTCAGCGCAAGGCTGCGTGGCGAGAGCATCTCCTCTGCGGGGCGATCGTCCCCCACAGGACCGTCGGCAAGGAATTCTGTGTTAGCTGCCATGAGTGGCGTGCGTTGGGCCTAGAACTGGAAGTAGATGAATTCCTGCGCCCCGTATTCCCCGAACATGAGAATCATCAGGACGATGGCCGTGTAGATCGGGAAGCGGATCCACGCCGGGCGGCGCTTCAAGAACGAACGAATGTTCTCTCTTAGTTCGATCAGGTCCACAAGCAGCAGCACACCGATGGTGAGCAGGAGCAGGAAGAACTCGTAGTTGTTGATCCCGACAATGGCGCTGGTGCTCGTCGTGGTGAAGAGCTGGGCGAACATCGTCCAAGCGTCGGTCATCGTCTCGGCTCGGAAGAAGACGAGGCTGAGGATGATGAGGTGAAAGCCGATCAGCGTGCGGATGAAGCGCCGGGGAGTCGGGATGACCCACGTTTGCATGCGCTGCCAGAACGTAGCCGGAAGCGCTGGTCCCATGCGCTGCACGGCAGCCGTCCTCGGCTTTAGCAGAGCGAGCTTGGCCTCGGCCTTGTCCCAGAGGCCATCGCGGAATTTCCCGGTCACAGCAGCGAACGACAGGTAGATGCCGTTGACGACGCCCCACATCACGAAGGTCCACGAAGCTCCGTGCCAGAGGCCACAGACCGCGAGGACGAAGAATGTATTGAAGGCCCAGCGCCACTTCGGCACCCGGCTACCGCCCATCGGGAAGTAGAGGTAGTCCCGGAACCATGTCGTCAGGCTGATGTGCCAGCGCCGCCAGAAGTCGGCGATGTCGATGGCGTAGAGCGGTTGGCGGAAGTTCTTCATCAACTCGTAGCCCATGACCCGCGCCGCACCGCGCGCGATGTTCGTGTAGCCCGCGAAGTCGCAGTAAATCTGAACCGCAAAGATGACGATGGCGAAGTAGGTCGGGAGGCCGCTGTGCGCGGCGGGGTCGGCGTAGACCGTGCCGACGTAGAGCGCGGCCCGGTCGGCGATGACCACCTTCTGGAAGAAGCCCCATGCCATCAGTTTCAGCCCATCCACGGCCAAGTGCCAGCGGAACGGATGGCGCTCGCGGAACTGCGGGATCAGCGACTGGCTCCGCTCAATCGGCCCGGCCACGAGTTGCGGCCAGAAGCAGACGTAGACCGCAAAGATGCCGAGGTGCTTCTCAGCCTGCTGCCGCCCCCGGTATACGTCGATGGAATACGCCAGCGTCTGGAACGTGTAGAAGCTGATCCCGACGGGCAGCAGCACGTCAAAGACTGGCATGTCCTGGAAGATGTTGAACGGCCGGAACGCGGCCTCCACAGACTCGCCGAAGAAGTTGGCGTACTTGAAGAAGAAGAGGATGCCGAGGTTCGAGCAGAGGCTCATCAGCAGGAAGGGCCTTCGCTCGGCGCGCGTCTCGCGCTTGCCCATCGCCCGCCCGGCAGCATAGTCGATTGCCGTCGAGAGGATAATGAGGGCGAGGTACTCGACCTTCCAGCAGGCGTAGAAATAGTAGCTCGACGCGAGGAGGAATGTCCACCGCCAGCGGTGGGGTATGGCGAAATACAGGGCGACAACGACGGGGAAAAAGACGACGAAGTCGATGGAGTTGAATAACATTGCGTGCGCCCGTGCCGTGCTGGCTGGAAGGGAGAAACAGAGGTCGGAATAATAGAATCGGCTGAAAGCCGACGTGCGTTAAAATCCCTCTAGAACGGAGTTTCTCCGTAGAGATGCGAGGCTAGGCTGTCGCCTGCCCTGTGCCGTCCAGCGGCAGGAATACACGAACCACCGTGCCGTGCGTGCTTGGAGCGATGCGCAGGGACGCCTCAATGAGGGTGGCGCGGTATTGCATCGCCCGCAGGCCGAGGCTGTCGGCCTGCTGCGCCGAGGGCAGGTTGATCCCAATGCCGTCGTCCTCTACCTGAAGACGGATGCCGTCGCGTTCGCGTGTCAGCCGAACGGTGATGGTCGACGGTTCGGCGTGTTTGACGGCGTTGTTGAGAGCTTCCTGTGCTATGCGGAAGAGATGCGTGGCAACGACATTGTCTGACACCCGAACATCGCCTTCAGTGAGGAACGGGCAGGGGATATCGAAGACACGTTCGGTTTGCTCCGTCAACTCGTGAAGCGCGTCGGCGAGGCCCTCCGCTTGCACGTCCACCGGGGACAGGAGCCGCGAGAAGTCGCGGGTTTCGGCGAGGGCTTCGTTGATGAGGGCTGTCAGTTGGTTGGCATCTTCCGCCTCGGGAAGGTTTCGGGCCGCGAGCTTTTGGGTGAGCACCTGTCCGAGGAAGGCCGCGCCCGTAAGCTCTTGCCCGAGTTCGTCGTGGAGGTCCTGTCCGATGCGGCGGCGCTCGAACTCGGCTGCCTCGATCACCTCGCGTTCGAGCCGCCTCCGTTCGGTGGCGTCGAAGCCGATGCCGAGCAGGCACGGGGTTCCGTCAATCTCGATCAGTTCGGCGGAGACCGTCACGTCGCGCATCGTACCGGACTTCGAGCGAATCTGAAACTCGATGTCGCGGAGTGCTCCTTCGGCTTGAATGCGCCGGACCGAGGCTTGGAGGTCCTCGAAGGTGGGAGTCAGGTTCAACTCTTCATTGGTGTGTCCGACGAGTTCATCGTGGGTGTAGCCGGTGAGATCGCAGAAGCATTCATTGACATCGACGAAGCGCCCCTCGTAGAGTGTGACGATGCCGATAGCGATGGGGGCGGCGTGGAATGCTTTGGCGAACCGGGCCTCGCTCTCGCGGAGCGCCTGCTCCGCTTCTTTGCGTTCCGTGACGTCGCGGAAGGTTGCAGCCACGCCGTCGCCGAGACGAACGACGGCGTAGTCGAACCAACTCTCATGACCGTCAGCATCATAGAAGACCTCGCTGCGGTGAGGGGCACCCGTTTCCGTGACATGGACGAAGTCATCGAAGACACGGGAGGTGCGCATGCCGGGGAGTACGTCAAGGAGTCCTGCCCCGACGACCTCCTCAGCTGCTACGCCATAAGTAGTCGTAGCGGTGGGGTTCGCGACGAGGTAGACGAAGTCGATGATGTCACCGTCGGCGCTGCGGACTGCTTCAAGCGCCATGATGCCATCGAGTGAGCTGAGGAGCACCCCAGTGAGGATTCGCTCGGACTGCTCGATTTGGTCCTGGACGTGCTTACGTTCCAAGGCGGCTCCGGTCCAGCGTGCCAGCAGCGAGATGAGCGCCCGGTCGGACTCGGAGAAGGGCTTGGGGTCGGGGCCGGAGAAGTTGAGGGTGCCGTAGACACGGCCTTGCACCCGAACCGTCGCTGCGATGTAGGCTTCGATGCCGAACAGTGCATGGCAAGGGTGGTCCCGATAGTCCGATTCAGCGAGATGGCTAATGGCGAGCGGACCGTCTAGGGCGACCGTGATGGAGCAGGGTGTATCGCTCAAGGCAAATGTCTGCCCAATGCTCAAGGCCGTGCCGGGAGCGTACACCGCTTGGACGGTGTAGGTATCGCCTTCGATGTGGCTCAGGACACCCATCCTGAGACCGAGTAGCCGGGTAGTTCGTTCGAGGGCCTCCTGCATGAGCTGCTCGAAGCTTGCCCTGGGTTGAGCGATGACCTCATAGAGCAGGCGGAGTCGGGCCTCGCTTGTGTCCTCGGCAGGACGCGACACCATGTGCTCGTTCGTGGGAGCATGGCCTCCGGCACGAGGCATCGAGGCGGGACGTTCGTCGTCGGGAGAGGGTGCCATAGCTAGACCTCGATGAATCACGGCGACAACATAAGAAGGGTGAGCGGGGATACGGAACGAAGTGTTCTAGGAGATCGGGACAAGCGCCGTATACTTCGTCTCCACCTGTCGCCCCGTCTATGTTTCGCTCTGTTCTCTGCTTTACGCTGCTAACCTTCGCCGTGCCCTCATCCGCACAGTCCTCCGATTCACCGCCGGTCGTGCTCGCTATCCACGGCGGGGCGGGGACCATCGAGCGTGGCAACATGACGCCCGAGCGCGAGGCCGAGTACCGCGCCGCTCTCGAAGCCGCGCTCCGCGCCGGGTTTGCCGTACTCCAAGAGGGCGGCTCGGCTGTTGATGCAGTCGCGGCAGCGATTCCACCGATGGAGGACGCGCCGCTCTTCAACGCCGGGAAGGGAGCCGTCTTCACCAGCGAAGCGTCGGTCGAACTCGATGCCTCGATCATGGACGGCGCGACGCTCAACGCCGGAGCTGTCGCGGGTGTGACTACCATCAAGAATCCGATCCTCGCGGCTCGGCTCGTGATGGAGCAGTCCCCCCACGTCATGCTCACCGGCAGCGGGGCCGAGGCGTTCGCCCGGCAGCACGGGCTAGAGGAGGTCGAGAACACCTACTTCCACACCGACCGTCGGCGCGAGACGCTGCGGCGGGTGCAGGAGCGCGAGCGCTCCGAGAGTGGCTTCTTGCAGACTGACCCCGAGGCGTGGCAGATGACCGGCACCGTTGGGGCCGTCGCGCTCGACCAGAACGGACATCTCGCCGCGGCAACGTCGACCGGCGGGATGACCAACAAGCGCTTCGGGCGCGTCGGCGACTCGCCGATCATCGCGGCGGGCACCTACGCCGACGACCGGACCTGCGCCGTCTCTGCGACGGGCCACGGCGAATACTTCATCCGTCTTGCCATCGCGCATGACATCTCGGCCCGGATGATGTACCTCGGCGAGTCGGTCGAGGCAGCGGCCCACACGGTCATCCACGACAAGCTGACAGATCTTGGTGGCACAGGCGGCGTGATTGCCCTTGACGCCGAGGGCAACGTGGCGATGCCGTTCAACACGTCGGGGATGTACCGGGGCACGATTGATGCCGAGGGCAACGTGACCGTCGACATCTATCGGGACTGATGGCGTACGATTTCGACGAAGCCACGACACACCTCGCCGCTGCCGATCCGGCGATGGCGAGCCTGATCGAGTTTGTCGGGCCGTGCCGCCTCGTGATCGGGCGGATGGACAGCCCGTTCCAGTCACTGCTCCGGGCCATCGTCTACCAGCAGTTGTCCGGCAAAGCCGCCGGGACGATCCACGGTCGCCTCCTCGACCTCTTCCCCGGCGAGCACCCTGACCCGGAAGAAATTCTCGACACATCGGTTGAAGACCTGCGGTCGGTCGGTCTCTCCCGCGCCAAAGCCGCCGCCGCCCACGACCTTGCGGCACGTACCCTCGACGGGACGGTACCCGACCTCGACATGCTGCACGCGATGTCGGACGATGAGGTCGTCAAGCGGCTGACCGCGGTGCGCGGGGTCGGACCGTGGACGGCAGAGATGCTGCTGATCTTTCAGCTTGGTCGTCCCGACGTGCTGCCCCTCACAGACCTCGGTGTGCGGAAAGGGGCTGCTCGGCTCTACGGACTAGACGATCTCCCGAAGCCGAAGGAGCTAGCGGCGGCAGGTGAGGTGTGGCGACCGTACCGGAGCGTCGCGAGTTGGTACCTCTGGCGCGCCGCCGACGCCGACGAGTGGTTCACCCCTGCCCCACGCAAGAAAATCAGCCGCCCGAGGTTGCGCTGAGGCCCGCGTCGTGTCTAGTGCATCGAACCAACGCTGGAACCGATGCGCCAAGCCTGCCCGATTCTTCTCGTTCTCCTGATCGCCTCCGCTGCCCTCGCCGTGACGCCACACGCGGCGACGCCCACCGACACGCTCTTTACGTGGCAGACCTACGGGCAGGACGCCCGCGTCCGAGTGCAGACCTTCGCTTCGGACGACGACAAGCGCCCGCATACCATCGTGGTGGACGAACTGGCCTCAAATAATGATCTCGTCACGGACGACGTGCGCTACTTCGTCGATACCCTCGGACGCTCGCTCGGCCTCGATCCGACGCAGGCCACCTTCGTTTTCCGGTTCAACGGCCAGAGCTTTGAGGAGGATGCTGGCGACGGCAAGACCCTACTGCTGCGAGCGACGTTCAATCGCACCAAATCCGGCACGATGGGGTCGCCCTCGTGGCGGCTTCTCACCCGCGATGAACTCGCCAACCTGACCGACCGGGCGCTCTATTGACCGGTAGAGGCAGCCTCAGGAAATGGATCTTTGAGCCTGTTTCTCCGTGTAACGCGCATCGGACAGACACTGACACTGAACCCCTGAGGATCTCGCATGACAGGCCCCTCCACGCTGGACACCGACGCCCACGAACTCGACCTCGACAAGCTCTCGGAAGACACTCGCATCTCGAAGCAAACGCTCGTGCGCTGGTCGGACCGGGGCCTGATCGATGCAGAACTTGCGTGGGGGATTTCGGACGACAACGAGGAGCAGCGACTCATCCGCATCACGCCGCGCTCGCTGGAGTTTTTGCAGGGTTTCGCCGAGGAATACCGCGAGGACACGGTCAGCCGCACTGAGGCGCGGCGCATCCTCAAGATGATCGACCGGGGGCAGGTCCAGAAGCTGCTCCGGCAGGGCGATCTCAAGTCGAAGAAGATCGAGGACGAGACGCGCGTGGTGATCGGCAGCGTCGAGGACTATCTGATGGGGCTGGAAAGCGATGGCGAAGAAGCATAAAGGGATGACTTGCTCCGTTTATGCGGGGTAGCCCATCGACGGCAATTCGTGCGTGCCGTATACTCCCGCCCTTCGTCCACCACTTCTCTCTGCGATGCTCCTCCGCCTCACCGCTGCTCTGTTCTGCTGCATCCTCTTTGCCGGATGCGATACCACCGATCCTGAACCGCCGACGTCGCCCGCCGACGTGGCAGGACTGTACGACATCACCGACTTTCTCTTCGACCCCAACGCCGGAGCC
Source organism: Rhodothermales bacterium (assembly GCA_028284265.1). Classification (GTDB taxonomy): domain Bacteria; phylum Bacteroidota; class Rhodothermia; order Rhodothermales; family JANQRZ01; genus JANQRZ01. The sequence goes on along the minus strand of JANQRZ010000019.1, from coordinate 477,793 downwards.
ATCGCTGATGCCGATGTGCTGGACCGCCTCGAACCCGGCGCGACACTGGACCTACTCAACACACAGCGCGGCGGTCAATTTCAGCTTCGCTATCAGTTCGTCGGTGAGCTTCCCGACCTCATCAGCGGCGACTTTACCGTGACACAGAACACCGTGACGCTGACGGTGCGCGAGGAAGACCGCCCGTCGCTCTCTGGCCTGCTCCTTGATTCGCTGATTCCCTTGATGCGTGAGAGCGACACCGTGCTTTCCCGGAGCGTTGCCAAGTCCGTCAACCTCGAAGACTTCGATCCGATGCAGTACGGTGGAGCCGGGCTGACGAACGTGCAGGGGACGCTCACGCTACGACTCGTCCAGCGAGAACGGTAAGATGGAGGTCGTGCGCCCGGCACCCTCGCTCACAAAGCGAATCGGCGGTCTCGTCCGGCTGGTGCGCCCGCTCAATGTGGTGATGTTCTTCGCCGGCGTGGCCCTCGGCGGCCTACTGGCATCAGGGATCGAGGCGTTCGCCACGCCAAATGTGCCGAGCGTGGGGTTGGCGATGCTGAGTGCCGCGCTCATCGGGGCTGGGGCCAACGCGGTCAACGATGTGTTCGATCTGGAAATCGATCGGGTGAATCGACCGGATCGACCCGTGCCGTCGGGCGTGGTGCCGGTTGGTGCCGCACGGGCGCTGTGGGCGATGTGCTCGGCGCTGGGCGTCGGGTTGAGTGCGTTCCTATCGTGGACCCACCTCGGCATCGCAGTGGCGTCGGTGCTGTTGCTCTGGGGATACAGCCGCTGGCTCAAGCGCACACCATTCGTGGGCAACCTCGCGATTGCGCTCGTGCTCGGGCTGGCGATTTTCTACGGCGGGCTGGCGGTCGCGCCGTTTGGAGAGGCGGTCGGTTGGAAGGCGGCTCTGCTCGGGTCTGCGTTTGCGTTCGGCTCGACGCTCGCCCGCGAGATTACAAAAGACATCGAGGACGCCGCAGGCGATGCGGTCGGAGGGGCACGGACGCTGCCGCTCGTAGTCGGGGGCGGAGTCGCTACCTGGGCCGCTGCTGCTGTGATTGGGGGAACGCTGACGCTGTTTCCGCTGGCGATTCCCGTCGGACTTGGGGCGGACTTCTTCGCGCTGTCGCTTCCAGCTGCGGGGTTGCTGCTGGCAGCAGCGTGGTATCTTCTCAGCGCCCCGGAGGCGCTGCGCGCCCGGCAAGCCGGGACGGCGAGTACCTTACTCAAGGCGGCCATGGTCGCAGGCATCCTCGCACTCGCCGGGGCGCGGCTCATCGGCTGACCGGACAGCAACCCCGATGTGACTTCCCGCCGCTCGGCGGCGGCTCATCAGCGAACGCCCCCATGAGGGGCACTCTCGCCCATGCAACCATTCGATTCGGAGGCAGTCCTGAACGCCCAGGCGGGCGATGAGGCGGCCCGAGCACGCTTGCTCGCCGACCTCGAACCCATTCTGCGCCGGTTCTTTCTGAGCCGCATCGGACACCGCCCCGACGTTGATGACCTCGTGCAAAACACGCTTGTTCGCGTTCACACTGGCCTCGAAGCGCTCCAGAACCCGGCCCGGTTCAAAGCCTTTGCAATGAAGGCCGCCGTGTTTGAGGTGCAGGACTTCTATCGGGGCCGTTACAGTGGGCGCGAATACCTCTACGACCCGGACCAGCCGCCGCACGACCCGGCAGGCACCGAGTCGTCGGGACTGCGCGTCGATATCGAACGGGCGCTGGAGGTGCTGACGCCGAAGGCGCGGCGCATCATCGAACTGCGCGAAATGGGCTATCCCTACAAAGACATCGCGGAGATGGTGGAGACGACCGAGGCCGCCGTGAAGATGCAAGTCAAGCGCGCCTTCGAGCGGCTGCGTGGCGTGCTGACGGTGCTGGCCCTCTGCTACGTGTCCCTCGTTTCCGGTTGACGATTATGGCCGACCATTACGATCCTATTCTTTTCGAGGCGCTCGATCCGGCGGAGCAGGACGCGCTGCGTCAGGCTCTCGGCGACGATGCCGATACGTCCGAAGCGCTGGCGCTCTGGACGGCCCTCCGCGCCCGGCTCGGGGCCGACTTGCGGCGTGACTTGCCGGAGTTCGACCTCCTCATGCTCTATGCCCTCGGTGACGCCGATCCCGCCGTACTCGCACCAGAAGAGGAGGCCCGGCTGATCGCGGCCCGCCCGAGCCTCGAAGCGGCCATCGCGGCGCATCCCGCCCTTGACGATGTGATTCGGCGTATCCGTGCCGACCAACAGGCGTTCGATGCGGTGTGGGAGGAAGCGACGGTCGCGGCCAAGCCTGCCGTGCGTCAGCGTGCGTCCGACAGGCAGCCGGTGCGTGCCTCCGGCACTCGTCGCTGGGTGTGGCGCTCGGCGGTGGCGATGTCGGTCGTGGCGTTTGCTGCGGTGCTCGTGTTCATTCTTCAGCGTGATGCCGGGTTCGAGACCTACCAGACCGCATCGGGCGAAACAGAGGTGGTGGCGCTAGCCGACGGTTCGATGGTACTGCTCGCCGAGTCGTCGCGGCTGATGGTCGATACTAAGGATGACGGCGAGCGGCGGGTTCGGCTCACGGGCGAAGCGCTCTTCGAGGTGCTGCCCAACGGCGAGCCATTCGTCGTCGAGACCGCGACGGCGCTGACGACCGTCCTCGGGACGACGTTCGGCGTGACCGCGAGTGAGGTCGAGACCGAGGTCGTGTTGGCGAGTGGGGCGGTGGAGTTGGCGACTCGGTTGGAGCCAGAGCAGTCGGTGCGGCTGGAGCCGGGGCAGCAGAGCCGCGTCGTTGGTGCGCAGGCCCCCGAGCCACCGACGCGCACGGACATTGCCGAAGCCCTCGCGTGGACCGGAACGTGGCATTTCCAAGCGACGCCCCTCGGCGACATCGCCGACCGCCTGAGCGCCCACTACGACGTAGCAATTACCGTAGACCCGTCGCTTGAGGGCGACCGCGTGACGGGCCCGTTCTCGTCCGATCGCCCTGTCGCCGAAACGCTACGCGCCTTGGCTATCGCGCTCGACGCCCGCATTGACGGGGATGAGGCGAGTGGCTACCGTATTGTGCCGTCGGCTCCGTAGGGGCTGTGTTTCTAGGCTGCAAGGGTAGGGGAGACCATAAACGCATGGGTGGTGCGTTGAGAAGGCGCGCTCTTTGCAGCACCTCCCTTCGTGGCTTTTCTCGCTGCAACTCCTCGTTCCTTGCTCCGTTCACCGCGCCATGTGCCGCCGCTTTGCCTTTGTCCTGCTGCTCGGGTTTGCCGCGCTCGCGGCCCCGACAGCGCACGGGCAAACGATCCGGCTGACGGCGGAGCGGACCCCCCTCGCCTCCGTTCTCCAGCAACTCGCCTCGCAGACCGGGATCGACCTCGTCTATGCCCAGCGGCTCGTCGAAGGCCGTGCCGTGAGCGGGCGCTATCTCGGCGACGACCCGGAGCAGGCGCTCGCCACGATCCTGCGCGGGAGCGGCCTGCGTGCCGAGCAGCTTCGGCCCGGCCAGTACGTCATCGTCAGCGCGTATCCGACGCCGGGGCTGGAACCGGAAACCTATCGCGCCACGCTGCGCGGGACCGTCGTGGACGCCGAGACGGGCGAGGTATTGCCGGGGGCACACGTCTTACTCGTCGGCTTGCAGCTCGGCACGGCGACTAACCCGGCAGGTTACTTCGCGCTCCCCAACCTCCCCGCCGGTTCCTACCGCATTCGGGTCTCGTACATCGGCTACCGACCGGTTGTGCAGGAGGTGTCGGTTTATCCCGAATCCTCCGAACTGCCCCCCGTAATCCGGCTCCGCCCGCAGATCCTATCGACCGACAGCGAGGCGCTCGTCGAGGGGTCGGAGAACGAGCGGACCGACCTCCAGCCGGTTCCCGGCACGGACGTACTCGACGTGCGGCAGGCGTCGGCGGTCCCGGCGTTTCTCGGCGAGAGCGATGTGTTTCAGGCGCTCGAATGGCTGCCCGGCGTCGGGCGCTCGGGCGAGGCTGGGGGTGAGATGGTGGTCCGAGGCTCCGAGCCGCACTTCAATCGCTACCTCCTCGATGGTGCGCCGATCATCCACCCCTGGCACACCTTCGGCCTGTTCTCGACGTTTCAGACCGAGGCGCTCAAGAGCGTCCGGCTCTACAAAGGCTCGTTCCCGGCGGAGTACGGCGGCGGCCTATCGGCGGTGCTCGATGTGGAGATGAAAGACGGCGACCGCGACGATGCGGCGGGGATCGTGGCGCTCAGCCCGGTCTCGCTGCGCGCCGTGAGCGAGGTACCGCTCGGGAAGGGCGTGTCGCTGATGCTTTCGGGCCGCCGGACGTACCTCGACCTGCTGCTCTCGCCTCGCTTCCAGCCTAGCGTTGCAGTGTTCGGGAATGATGAGATCGGAGCGGAGCAGGGGTTGGGATATCACTTCTACGACCTCAACGCCAAGGTGACCCTCCGCCCATCGCCGTACCACCGCCTCTCACTCAGCGTCTACGAAGGTGGCGATGCGCTCGATACCGACGTGCCGTTTACCTCGCGCTTCGCTTCGGTTGCCGTGCCGCCCGATGCGCGGCTGAACTACGGGTGGGGCAACCGCGTCGTCTCGGCGCGCTACCGCTGGCTCGCCAGCCGCCGCCTGTTCGTCACCGCGACGGGCTACTATTCCCGCTACCGCGCCGATGAACAGGTGCTCGCGCAGACTACGGCCTCGACCTCGGTGGACAGCGACTACCGCGTCCGCTTCGCCGAGTCTGGTGTCACAGTCGATGCCGATTACTACAACTCGCTCCAACACCAATTCCGGGCGGGCCTCCGCGTCGTCGGTCGGACGTTCGAGAGCAGGCTAGGCGAGACCCTGTTGGATACACTCTCGATGGACATGAACGGTAGCGAACAGAACGCTTCCGTGCAGGCGGTCGAGGCGGTCGCCTACGTGCAGGATACGTGGCAGCCGAGCGCCCGGTGGCAGGTGCAGCCCGGTGTCCGGGTCGAGGTCTTCGGGCTGGGGCCGTACCTCTCGGTCAGCCCGCGCCTGAACGTCCGCTATGTGGTGACGCGGGACCGGCTGTTTCTGAAGGCGGGCGTGAGCCGGCAGGTGCAATACCTCCACCGCCTCCGCGACCGCTACTCGTTCACCTACGACCTCGCCGCGAGCCGGTGGATTCCTGCGAGTGCTTCGGTGCGCCCAGCCGTCGGTTGGCAGGCGGCGGTCGGACTCGAAGCTGTCCCGGCGCGCTGGCTCTCGCTCGGCCTTGACCTCTACGGTCGGCATCACGGCGACATCTTGCTGCCAGTCGATGAGTTTGGCGACGAGGACGAGGTGCCCGGTGCGTTGCTCTCGGACTACGCCGCCGGTTCCGGGCGCTCGTTCGGGATCGAGACCTCGGCGCAGGTCGAGCGTGGGCGATGGCGGGTCGGGCTGTCGTATGCCTTTGCCCGCTCGCAGGTACGCCCGCCGGGCGAAGTCTACCGCCGGGCCAACTACGACGCGCCACACACCGCCAAGGCGCTCGTGCAGGGCCGGTTGCAGCGGTGGACCGTCTCACTCGCCGCGACGGTGCGAAGTGGCTATCCCGTCACCATCCCCGTTGCTCGCTCTGAGAACACGGACCCACTCGATGGCGAGGCGACGACCTATCTGGTGCGCCCCGAGGTCAACAACGGGCGGCTGCCAGTCTATGCCCGCGTTGATCTCGCGCTGGGCTATGGGTTCCGGGCGCTCGGGCTGGACTGGGACGCCAGCCTCCAAGCCTACAATCTCCTCAACCGGCGCAACACCGTCGGGCAGCGGTTCGCACCCGACGCCTCGGCGGTGCAGACCACCGAGGTACTTGGTTTGCCCATCCTCCCCATGGGCAGCCTCAAAGTTCGGTGGTAGCACTGACGCGATGGTGGCAGGGATCGGTCGTATCCTCTCTCGGAACCACCCAACCAGCGATGCGGACCAGACACGACGAGACCGAAGAGCCGAAGCGCGATCTGCGACCGGGCGCGATCACGCGCCTCGTCCAGCAGAAGCGCAACGCCGAGCGCGTCTCCGTCTTCATCAACGGCACCTTCGCCTTCGGCCTCGCACTCGACCTTGCCGTTCGGGCCGGTCTGAAGAAAGGGCAAGCGCTCACCGTCGAGGAGCAGCAGACGTTGCTCGATGAGGAAGAGCGGCTCAAGGCGAAAGCCGCTGCGCTCGACTACATCGCCTACCAAGCGCGCACCGAGGAAGAGGTTCGCCGCAAGCTCACCCGCAAAGGGTTTGATGAAGCTATTGCCGACGAGGCCGTCGAGCGGATGCGCGAGTTGGGCTACCTCGACGATGAGGACTATGCCCGCGCCTACGCACGAGGGCGTCTCACCGGGCGCGGTCACGGCCCGCAGCGTATCCGCAATGACCTCCGCAAACGCGGCGTTGCGGCGAAGACGATTGACGCCGTGCTGGATGAGGTGGTGGAACCGGACGACCTCCGCGAGACGGCGCTACGGCACGGGCGCAAACGCTGGGTCCGGCTTCAGCGCGAAGAAGACCTGCGCAAGCGCCGGAAGAAGCTCTCCGACTTTCTCATGCGCCGGGGCTATGGCTTCGACCTCATTCGCGAGGTGGTCGAGGTGCTGGAGGCGGAGGACGAGTGATCGAATGCAGGGGCTTGACACGGTGTCGTCTCTGTTTGTATTATCGTATATCGTAAATTTACGATAATACAAATGCCCATAGCCAAAACCGATGCGTTCGGCCGCGCCGATGTTGCCCTCGCGGCGCAGTTCAAGGCGCTCGCTCACCCCGCCCGCCTCGCCATCCTCCGCACGCTCGCCGAGCGGAGCACCTGCATTTGCGGCGACCTCGTCGAGGTTCTCCCGCTCGCGCAGGCGACCGTCTCGCAGCACCTACGGGCGCTGAAAGAGGCCGGGCTGATTCAGGGCGAGACCGATGGACCGCGCTCGTGCTACTGCCTCAACGCGGACACCCTGCGCACCATGCACAAGGCCGTCGAAGCGCTCTTCGGCGATGTCGATTGCTCGTGCGGCTGTTGCGGCTGATCCACTCACCCAAACCGCGAGGTACGCTATGCTGAAACGCATCTGTGCTGCCGTCTGCGGCTGCTGCGACGAGGGTTGTTGCGGTGGCGGCTGTGGCTGCTAAACCTTAACAGTGGGGACACGGGACGCCGTGTTCTCACTGGCTATTTTCTACCTTCACTCAATGCTGCTTTACTCATGCCGCATCGCATCCTCGTTCTCTGTACAGGCAATAGCTGCCGCAGCCAGATGATGGAAGGCTGGCTCCGCCACTTCGGCGGCGACCACGTTGAGGTTCTCAGCGCGGGCGTCGAGACGCACGGCGTCAACCCGCGTGCGGTGCAAGTGATGCACGAGGCAGGGGTCGATCTCTCCGACCACACCTCGAACCATGTGGACGAGTACCGAGACCGAACGTTCGACACCGTCATCACGGTCTGCGATTCGGCGCGCGAGCGGTGCCCGTGGTTCCCCGCCGAGGCCGAGCGCATCCACCACAGCTTCCCCGACCCCGCGCAGGCGACCGGCACCGAGGAGGAAGTCTTAGACGCCTTCCGCGCCGTCCGTGATGCTATCCATGAGTGGGCTGAAGCATTCGTCGCCGATCTTATCGAGCGTGCGTGATCGGTTGCGGGGTGGTTCTCTGCGTTACGGATTGAGATCTGCCTCGATCAAGAGACAAAGGCGATATTCATCGCGCCGTGGGTTCCGTGCAGCGCTTTGTGCAATGAGCATCTGGCCCGAGGACTATATTTGTTGCGTTTCGATCTCAACAGCCAGGGGGCACCTTCTTATTTTGTGAGGGAGTTGGCCGATGCAACGTGCGTATCGGTCGGTGAGGCGGGTACGTCACAGGGGCTTGCTAGATTTATGGACCAGATCGGGAAGTACATCATCTTAGATGAGATCGGGCAGGGCGGTATGGGAGTCGTCTACCGCGCGCGCGACCCGATCATAGGGCGCGAAGTGGCGGTCAAGGTGATCCCGGAACGGATCATGCGCTCGCCTGATTTGCGGGACCGGTTTCTCCGCGAGATTGCCTCTGCCGGGCGGCTATCGCATGAGAACATCATGACGATCTACGACGCCGGAGACCACGAGGAGCGGCCGTACTTCGTGATGGAACTGCTCAGTGGGACGGACCTCAGCGCGGCCATCCGCAAGGACACGCTCTCGTTCGATCAGAAGCTCGATGTGGCGCTCCAAGTTGCGCAGGGGCTGCGCTACGCCCACCGCCACGGCGTGATCCACCGGGACATCAAGCCCGACAACGTGCGCCTGCTCGACAACGGGCGCGCCAAGATCATGGACTTCGGTATCGCCCGAGTCGAGTCCGCGACACGCACCCCTACGCACTCTGCGATAGGGACGCCGCGCTACATGTCGCCCGAGCAGATCAAGGCGGAGCCTATCGATCAGCGGACCGACATCTTCTCTTTCGGGGCGGTCCTCTACGAACTCCTCGCCGGAAGCCCACCCTTTTTCGGCGAGCGCATCACGACGGTGATGTACATGATTCTGCACGATGACCCCGCCCCGCTTGACCTCGGCGACGAAGTCGGTGGCGAGGCACTCTGCGGGATCGTCGAGCGCTGTCTGGAGAAAGAGACCGAGCCGCGCTACCCCAACTTCGAGGCGGTGATTCGTGATCTCCAAACGGTCGTGAGCGAGCGCAACACTTCGGGTCCGACGATCACCGCTGTCTCATCGTCCGGCATGTCTGCCGAGCCAGACCATGACGAGACCGTGCTCGCTATGCCGCCGCTGGACCCGGATCCGACCGTGGCAGTCCCCGCGTCTAGCCTAGAGCCTACGATTGCGGACTCGTCTCCCTCGGCTGCGAAACCCGTTGCTAGGACATCGGAAGAAGGGAATCGGCGCCACCTCATACGGTGGGGGGGAATCGGGCTGGTAGGATTAGCAGCGCTGTTTCTCCTTGTGATGGTGGCCCGATCCGGTGGCGAGCCGGAAGACGTCGTCTCCCCCGTTGTGGTGCCGGACGAGAGTGAGCAGCTTGTAGCCACTGCCGACTCAATGCCGCAGATGGGAAGCGGTGACATGGAGACCGTGCCACCCGTGGAACCAGAAGCACCCACGCCTACGCCGCCGGAGCGCGTCGATCCGCCCGCCTCGAACAATAGGGAAGAGGCGAGTGACGACGAAGCGGATGCAGCAGCCGAGCGGGAGCGGGCGCAGCGCGAGGCCGCCCAGCGCGCCGAGGCCGATCAGCGCCGCGCCGAGCAACGACAGGCCGAGCGGCGGCAGGCCGAACAGGCGCAGGAGGCGATGGAGCAAGCGCGCACCCAAATTCTTCCGAGACGCTCGGAGGCCGAGGTGACCGAGGCCTTCCAGCAAGCCGAAGGGCTACGAACCGTTGGGCTTCGCCAGTTCGACGGTGGGGAGTTTGGCAGCGCCGAAGCAACGTTTGCTCAAGCGCGAACGGCCTATGCCGCTGCTGCCGAGATTGCGCCTACGCCCGAACCGGAGCCGGAAGAAGCTGCGCCCGACGAGCCGGAAGGCCCATCGCCGGAAGAGGTGGCCCGCGCAGCAGCCGATCAGGCTGCACGTACCTATGCCTCGCGCCTGAAGCGAGCGCTGGAACAGGAAGACGCCGGAGCCATGCGGCAGGTCAACGCCTTTTACAGCGGATGGGACGGGTTCTTCCGGGCCGTCGAAAATGTGAGTGCCTCGGTGAATGTCACCTCGCTGCGCATGCAGGGCGACCAAGCCGTTGCCCAAGTCGCCGCCCGCATCCAGTACCAGAACACGACGACCAACCGACAGGAAAGCCAGAACCCTTCGTTCACTTGGACACTGGAGCCGCGCGGTGATGCGTGGGTCCTCACGAACGTCGCTAGCAGATAGCCCATTCGCCAGCCTTCTCACCTTCACCCTCGCACCCATGAAAGCCCGCTTTGCCCTCGTCCCCCTGCTGGTAGCGCTCACGGTTACTCCGGCTTCGGCTCAACTCAACCAGGTGTTCAGCGACCTCTTCAACACCTTCCTCACCGAGCGGCTCTCGCTCAGTCCGGGCGAGCACGCCGATCACTTCGTGCCTGCCGCCGAGACCGCCGTGGGCAGGCTGACCCCCGCGCTCAACAGCCTCATCGCGGGCAACGTGGCTGCGTTCCCGCTCAGTGCCACCGCCACGGGCGTCACCTTCGACTTTTCGACCGGGCAACCGGTTACGGTGCTCGAAAGCCAAGGGCCGATCTTTGCCGAGAGTGCCAACACGCTCGGTCGGCGGCGGATCAACGTGGGAGCGAACTACACGTATCTCAGCCTCAACAGACTGCGGGGGATGCCTGCCGAAGACGTGTCGTTCGTCTTCGTACACGAAGACGTGGACGGTAACGGCGTGCTCGGTAACATTCCGTTCGAGGCTGATGCGATCAACGTGCGGATGGGTCTCGATGTGAACGCGAACATCTTCGCGCTGTTTGCGACCTACGGTCTGACGGACAACCTAGATGTGGGCGTGGCGCTGCCGTTCGTCTCGGTTAGCGTGGAGGGCACGGCGGAGGCGACGGTCGATAGCCGCACGTTCACCCAGTCCGGCGCGGCGATCCACCTCTTTGGGGGGGATGTGCAGAATCCCATTCTGACAGCTGAAGAGGACTACAGCGAGTCAGCATCGGGTGTCGGCGATGTGTCGCTTCGTGCGAAGTACCGCTTCCCGATCGAAGCGGTCTATGACATAGCAGCCCTCCTCGACGTGCGTCTTCCCACGGGCAATGATGAGGACTTCCTCGGGACTGGGAGCCTCGGCGTTGGTTTCTCGCTCATCACCTCGGCGAAGATCGGGAATTTTACGCCCCACGCCAACGTCGGCTACCGCTACCGTGGGAGCGATTCCGATAGCACCGGAGCCGACACGGGCGACTTCAACCGGGACGCGATCTCGCTTGCCCTTGGCTTCGACCAACAGCTCGCCAACGGCCTGACTTTCGCCGTGGACTTCCTCGGCGACTTCAACCTCGGCGACGACCCGCTGGACCTGCTGCCGACGTCGGTTGATATCATCGAGGAGCGCAACAATGGAGAGGCGACGGTAACGCGCAATCTGGAGTTGACCAATGTGCCCGACGGTGGGGCTGACCGGACGCTCAGTCTGTCGGTTGGCGCGCGCTACGCTTTCTCCGAACGCTTTCAGGTGCTCGGCAACGTGCTCGTTCCGCTCAACAACGGCGGCCTCCGCTCGAACGTCGTCCCGACCATCGGTGCGGCGGCTACGTTCTAGTAGGAGTTCTCCCTGTCTCGGTTTTGCTCCCTTCGTCCCCCGATCCCATGAAGTTCGTCCTCTTGCTCGCCACGGTTCTCGTGCTGGTGCTCGTCCTCCAGCCATCGCCCGCGCTCACCTTCTCCTCCGGCGCACCGACCGCCCACACCGGAGCGCCCGGTGAGAACGACTGCACTGCATGCCACAGCACCTTCCCGGTGAACACCGGTGGCGGCTCGGTCACTATCAGCGCGCCCGACACATACTCGCCCGGTCAGTCCATCATGATTCAGGTCTCCGTCTCAAACCCGACAGGGATGAACCAGCAGGGGTTCGAGGTGGCAGTCAAGAATGCAGGTGGCAGCGACATCGGGACCTTCCAAGTCGTGGACGGTGGGGCGACGCAGTTCGCCGGGGGCAACACCAACTACGTGACCCACACATTCGGTGGGCTCGGCCAGACCTCGTGGATGGTAGGCTGGACCGCGCCGAATTCACTCGTCGGTCCTGTCACGATCTACGCTGCCGGACTCGGAGCCAACGGAGACTTCGGCAGCAGCGGCGACCGGGTCTATACGACCTCGGCCACGCTCGAAGAACCAAACGCGCCGCCTACCGTCGCCAACCCTATCGCCGACCAAGAGCTTGAGGTGGGGGGGAGTTTCTTCGTGATCGACCTCAACACGGTGTTCTCCGACGACGATCCCCTCAGCTTCAGCGCGGGCGTCAGCAGTGAAGGTATCGTCTCAGCAGACGTGAGCGGCAGCACGCTCACCGTCGCACCCGTTGCCGAGGGTACCGTCACTGTTACCGCCTCGGCCAGCGATGGCACGAACGCGCCGGTCAGCGATGCCTTCTCCGTCACTGTGATGGAAATGGATACCGACGCCGAGGGGAGCACGGTCGCCGAGGGGTTCGCGTTGCGTGGGGTCTATCCCAATCCGTTCCGCGCCGAGACCTTTTTCTCGTTCGATCTGACTGCTCCCGCCGAGGTCAGTCTGCGCGTGTTCGATGTACGTGGGCGCGAGGTCTGGGTGGTCCCGTCACAGCCGATGGCGGTCGGTATGCAGCGCCTCCGCGTAGACGGGGACGCGTTCGCTGCCGGGGTGTACACGTACCAGTTGACGGCGGAGAATGCACAGGGCAGGAGCACGGCATCGGGTCGGCTGGTCCGCGTGCGCTGACGAGAGCGGGTGGCGTAACAAAAGCATAATGGCAGGCTTGGGGCACGAAGGATAGTTTGGAGCACACTCTCCAACACCTACCCTTCCATGTCCCTACTGCTACGCCTCTCGCTTTTTCTTCTGCTCGCTGCACCCGTCGCGGCGCAGCCCAGCGTCACGCTTGACCTCCTCGGCACCTACGCCACCGGCATCTTCGATGATGGGGCTGCCGAGATCGTCGACTACGACCCGGTCTCGCAGCGGCTCTTCTTCGTCAACGCTGCCGACACGGAGGTCGTCGCGCTCGATGTATCCGACCCGACGACGCCATTTGAGGTCTTCACCATCGATGCGTCCGTTTTTGGCGGTGGGGCCAACAGCGTAGCGGTCAAGAACGGGGTCATTGCGCTTGCCGTTGAGGCAGACGTGAAGCAAGACCCCGGCCAGGTTGTCTTCTTCGACACCGATGGGATGATGCTCGGTGCCGTCGGTGTCGGCGCGCTGCCGGACGGGCTGGCCTTCTCCGCATCAGGACGCTATGTGGTGGTCGCCAACGAAGGCGAGCCGGACGATGACTACCTCGTGGACCCCGAAGGCTCGGTCTCGGTCATCGACTTGCAAAACGGCGTGGCGAACGCGACGGTCGCGAACGCCACCTTCGAGGCGTTCAACGCCGATGGCCCGCGCTTCAGCGAGATCGCGGCGGCGGGCATCCGCATCTTCGGCCCCGGCGCAAGCGTCGCGCAGGACCTCGAACCGGAGTTCGTCACCATTGAGGGCGACGAGACGGCGTTTGTCACGCTGCAGGAGAACAACGGCATGGCCGAGATCGACCTTGCGACCGCCAGCGTTACCTTCATCTATGGCTTCGGCCTGAAGAATCACAGCCTCGCCGAGAACGCGCTGGACGCCTCGAACCGGGACGATGAAATCAACATTCAGCCGTGGCCGGTGTTCGGGTACTACCTCCCCGACGCGATTGCGAGCTACCGGGTGGACGGCCAGACCTACCTCGTAACAGCCAATGAGGGCGATGCCCGTGATTACGACGGTTTCTCCGAGGAAGACCGGGTCGCCGACCTCACACTTGACCCGACGGCCTTTCCCGATGCCGCTACGCTCCAACTTGAGGAGAACCTCGGGCGGCTCAACATCACCACGACGGCGGGTGACGTAGACAACGACGGTGACTTCGACCGGCTCTTCTCCTATGGTGCCCGCTCGTTCACCATCTTCCAGCGCGGCAACGCCCTCACGCTGCTTCCCATCTTCGACAGCGGCGACGACTTCGAGCAGATCACCGCGGCGGCGTTCCCGACGGAGTTCAACTCCACCAACGACGAGAACGGCTCGTTCGATGCCCGGAGCGACGACAAGGGGCCCGAGCCGGAGGGCGTGGCGCTCGGCACCATCGGTGACCGCACCTACGCCTTCATCGGGCTGGAGCGCATCGGTGGGGTGATGACCTACGACATCACCGATCCCAACGCGCCGGTGTTCGTGGACTACACCAACAACCGCGACTTCGCGGGCGATGCTGAGGCAGGCACGGCGGGCGATCTCGGGCCAGAAGGCATCGTGTTTATCGCTGCTGCCGACAGCCCGACCGGGCAGCCGCTGCTCGTCGTCTCGAACGAAGTCAGCGGGACGGTTTCCATCTTCGGCGTCACCGCTGCAGGCCCACCGGCGGTGACGGTCAATATCGAGCCGGTGGCCCCGCCAGTCGTTGTCTCCGCCGAGGGCGGGCGCTTTGCGTTCGAGGTGGTGCTCACCAACACGACCGCCGAGGCACAGACCGTGCAGGCGTGGACCGAAGCCACGTTCCCGAACGGCATGGTCAAGCAGCCCGATGGCTCGAACGATCTCCTCGGGCCGGTCACGGTGTCGCTGGCGTCGGGGCAGACGCTGGTACGGCAGCTTCTGCAAGACGTGCCGGGCGGCATCCCGGCGGGCGACTACACCTACACCGGCCTCGTCGGCACCTTCCCGGATGCGCCGATTGACTCGGACAGTTTCCCCGGCGTGAAGGCGGCAGCGCGAGGCACGAGTGCGCCGGTCGCCGCGTGGCGCGTGGTGGATGCCAAGACCGGGCGGCCCGTCGAGGCGGGGTCGCACTGGCAGAGCACCGAAGGGCTGGTCGCATCCTCGTCGTCGGTGCCTGCCGAGTTCGCGCTCTCGGCGGCGTACCCGAATCCATTCCGCTCGTCCACCGAGATCGCGCTTGAGGTGCCGATGGCCTCTGAGGTCCGCGTGGCGGTCTACGATGTGCTGGGCCGCCGGGTGGCGGTGTTGCTTGACGGCGAAGTGGAGGCCGGAAAACACAGCGTCCACTTCGACGGGTCCGGCTTGCCGAATGGGGTGTACCTCGTGCGCGCTGAGGCCGGTGCGTTCGTCGAGACGCAGCGTGTGACCCTCGTGCGCTAAACGAACCTCAACGAGCAGAAGCAGCGGGAGGCGTCTGGTAGCAGGCGGCTCCCGCCGTGCTTTGGTATGGCGCAACCGAACTGCGCCTTAGGCGCAAGAAGCGGAGGGTCCTTGCAGATTGATAGATCGGATCAGTACGTTGAGAAACAGACAGATGTGTGGCTCACCCAACCGCTTCTTTCATGGACACGTTCGCTATGCTTCGCTTCGCTACCCTCGCCTTCGCAGGGTGCCTCCTCGTGGCGGTACCGGCCTCGGCACAGACGACCTATACCGTCACCAAGGTGGCGGACACCGATGACGGGGTGTGCGACGCGGACTGCTCGCTCCGCGAAGCCATCGCGGCAGCCAACGCCGATGAGGCGGAAGACCAAGTGGCGTTTGCTGCATCCTTGGCGGGAGAGTCGATCTCCTTCGCGCCGGGGCACGGGGCGCTCGTCATCACCGAAGACCTCGTGATTGACGGCACCGGGTTGGACATCACCGTTGACGCGCGGCAGCAGGACCGAGTTTTTCGCATGGAGGCCCCGACGGTGCGGCTCATCGAGCTGACGATCACCAACGGGCGCACGGGCGGGTCCGGTGGGGGCATCCTTTCGCAAACGGGTCGCGTGGTGCTCACGCGCAGCACGGTGGTACGCAACGAGGCGAACGGTGTGGGCGGGGGCGTGTGTGCGAGGGAATTGGTCGCCACCAGAAGCACGATCAGTAACAATATGGCCCTCATTGATGGCGGGGGCATCTCTTGTGGCGGCGACGGGCTGTTTATTTCTACCACCACCGTGAGTGAGAACCGGTCTGGCGGTATCGGTGGCGTCAGCATCAACGGCACGGTCGGTTTCCTCAGCGGGAGCACGATCACGCGAAACAGCGGCAGTGTCGGCAGAACCAACGAATTGGGCGTTGGAGGCATCGGGGTGCTCAACGTCAGCGGTGAGGGCCGGAGTGCGGGCGGCGACGGGTTCCGTATCTCGGGGAATATCATCGCGGGCAATACGGTTCGCGGCAACCCACGCAGCCCGAGGGCCGACTGCGGCAGCTTGATGATGGTCTCCGGCGTTGTGGAGGGCAATATCTCCGGTGAGGGGACGGGGTGCGTCAACCTCGACGGAGGCGGTGCCTCCACCGACCCGGCAGAGGTCTTCACGACCGTGCTCGACCCGCTGCTCGCCGACAATGGCGGCCCGACGTTCACGCACCTCTTGCTCGCGCCTGATGATGACCCCGCGCTCAACCCTGCTGTGGACGTCTTCCCCGACTGCTCTACTGCGGATCAGCGCGGATGGAACCCATTCGATGGTGACAACGACGGAGAGGTGGCGTGCGACGCAGGCTCGGTGGAACTGGTCGCCACGGACCTCGCGCCTCCTGTCACCGTCACGATCACGCCTGTCGCTCCTCCCATCGCCATCCCGGCGGTAGGTGGCTCCTTCCTCTTCAACGCCACGTTCACTAATCCCACGGACCAGACACAGACCGTCGAGGCGTGGACGCTGGCGACGCTGCCGGACAACAGCCTGCGCGTGGAGTCGCCGCTCCTCGGGCCGGTGAGGGTCACCCTCGCGCCGGGTGAGACACTGATGCGACAGCTTGAGCAACGGGTGCCGCGGGTAGCTCCGGCGGGGGACTATGCCTACCTCGGCTATGTCGGCTACGCTGGGGCCTTCACCTCGCGCGCCATCCTCGACCGCGACAGCTTCGGCGGTTCGAAGGCCGCAGGGCGGAATGAGGGCGCGAGCGGCGATGAAGCGTGGACCGTGATTGATGTGGCGACGGGCGAGCCGGTGGAGGCAGGCGACGAGTGGCGCTCGGGTGGGCTGGCCGGTGCCTCGTCGGTACCGAGTGCGTTCGCCCTGTCGGCGGCGTACCCGAACCCATTCCGCTCGGCGACCGAGATCAGCCTCGCGGTGCCGACAGCCTCCGAGGTTCGCGTCGCAGTCTACGATGTGCTGGGCCGCCGGGTGGCGGTGCTGCTCTCGGGCGAGGTCGAGGCGGGAACACACACCGTCCGCTTCGACGGGGCCGATGTGCCGAGCGGGGTCTACCTCGTGCGGGCTGAGGCTGGTTCGTCGGTGGCGACGCAGCGCGTGACGCTGGTGCGCTAGGGAGGCTTTGGATTGAGAACAGGAGCGGGGGCGGTCCGGCGACGGGCGGCCCCCGCAATTTTTTGCGCCCGGTGATACGCGCTGGGTTGGTTCTGCGATTGGGGTGGGTGACGGACGGTATCACTCACTCAACGCAAGCAACCCCATGAACCGACTACTGCTCTTCTTCTTTCTCGCGCTCTGTCTTGCCGCAGGCGCTTCTGCTTGGGCACAGGCCCCCTCATCCATTAGCGTGCAAGGCCTCGCCTCCGATAACGGCGTGCCACTCGCCGACGGCACCTACTCCGTTGAACTGCGACTCTACGAGCAGGAATCTGGAGGCACCGCTGTGAACCAGCAAACCGCCTCCGCTGAGGTCCGGGACGGACGCTTTGCTGTCCTGATGGACGGCGAGGATGTTTCGTTCGACCGGCCCTACTGGCTCGGTGTCACATTCCCCGAGGTAGAGTCTGCGGAGCTGTCGCCGCGGGTGCCGCTCTCGGCGGTGCCCTACAGCCGCTCCCTCGCACTGCCGTTCGAGGCCGAAGTGGAGGCCAACGACGACGTGGCGTTTAGCATCACGAGCACCGGCACCCGGAGCGCGAGCGAGTTCCGCGTCGATAACATCAACAACTTCAACTCGGCCATCCTCGCCTCGACCAACGGCACCGGGTCGGCGATCTTTGCGCGCAGCTTCGGCATCGGTCGCGCCGCGCTGTTCCGCAACGAAGGGTTTGGCAACACGACGCCCGCGGTGGAGGCATTCTCCGCCGGGACCAATGGGGTCGCGCTGCTTGCCAACCACGGAGGCTCGACCGGCAATGTCGCCATCTTCCAGAGTGGTGGCTCGAACGTCGCCCGCATCGACAAAACGGGACGGGGATTCTTCAACGGCGGCACGCAGGCGAGCGGCGCGGACATCGCCGAGCTGTTCGCTGTCGAGGGTGACCGCACGGCCTATGAACCCGGCGACGTGCTCGTCATCTCCACGGCTTCCAACCGCACGATGGAGCAGAGCACGGAGCCGTACTCAACCCTCGTGGCCGGAGTCTACGCGACGAAGCCCGGCGTCATCCTCACCGAGCGTGGTATCGACGAGGACGTGAGCGATCTCGTCCATCTCGGCGTTGTCGGTGTCATCCCGACGAAGGTGACGGCGGAGAACGGCCCGATTGCGCGCGGCGATCTCCTCGTAACGTCGAGTCTGCCGGGGCACGCCATGCGCGGCACCGACCGTGATCGGCTGCCAGGGGCGGTCGTGGGCAAAGCGCTGGAGCCGTTCGATGGGGACGGCACAGGCGTCATTCGTGTCCTCGTGAACGCCCAATGAGGAGCGCCATGAACCGGATCAATCGAATAGTACAAACATTGTGTCTCGCGGTGCTGGGGTTGGTCGTCGGGGGCGGTGTGCAGGCGCAACCGCTGGCGTTGGAGGCCGCGCTCGTGAGCAGCGGCGCTGGAACGAGCGAAGCGGGGACCCTCGTCGCTGACCTGACGGTCGGGCAACCGGCGGTGGGGCGGGTGGCGCAGGGCACGTTTGAAGTCGAGTTGAGCTTCGTCGTCGTCGCCGAAGGTGGCAACGTCAGCACCGACCCCGGTGCGGCTCCTCTCGCCTTTGAACTCGAAGCGAGCTACCCCAACCCGTTCGCGTCCTCGGCGATCATCGCCTACACGCTGCCCGAAGCCTCGGAGGTACAGGTGGAGGTGTTCGATGTGCTCGGTCGGCGTGTGCGCTCGCTCGCGGACGGTGAGCAGGCAGCGGGGCGTCACACCGTCACGTTCGAAGCACAGGGGCTCCCGAGCGGCGTTTATGTCTACCGACTCAAGGCCGGCACACACACCGCCACGCGGCGGATGCAGCTCGTCCGATGAAGGTGAGCTAGAGGCCTAGGCTGGCAGACTCTTCGCGCTCCTCTGCCGCGTCGCCGATGAGGCGGCGGAGGAGCGCGTTCCAACTGGCGAAGTCGGTCTCGTAGTTGAGGCCCGCGCCGTAGGCTCCGTAGGGCGTCGCGCTGAGTCCACTGCCGAGCAGCACATCGCCTTCGCGCCGGTAGAAGACTTCGAGCGACACCGAAGGTGTGAGTCGGACCTCGACAGCGACTTCGCCTTGCAACTCGTCGCTCACGGGCCGGTCGGCGAGACGCTGGTAGATACCCTCGCCCCGAATGACGAGCCGCTCGTCGAGCAGGCGGAGCGCCACGCCGTAGGTCACGTCAAGGTCGTCGGTCGTCGCGCCCTGCTGGACGCCGAAGGTGACATCCACATTTTCTGCACCCAGCGCGTCGTTGAGGAAGAGGTTGAGCCGGGACGAGACGAGTTGCGAGAGTGAGGTGAAGATGAGGTCATCGGCAGCCTCGCCGATGGACTCGGCGTTCTCGGATGGGGCGAGGAGGAACGAGTTGGTGAGGAGGACACTCGTAGCGTACTCCGCCTGCCGGTCGCTCTCGTTGAGTTGGCGGCGGAGCGCCTCGGCCCCGGCGACGGTGCGATTGCTTTCATCGAGGGCAATCGAGAGGTCCACGAGTGGACTCGTGACGCGGCCCGTCACGTCGAGCGTGATGATGAGCGGGACACGCTGGCGAGCATCCACGTTCGGCAGGTCGAGGCCCGCGAGGGAGGCACGGGTGCGGTACGTCGCTGGGAGGTCCAGCCGGGCGTCAATGGGGTCGCCATCCCACTGGAGGGTACCGCCGCCTTCGAGTTCAAACCGCCGAGTGAACACGTCGCCTGCGGTGAAGAGGTAGTCGCCGCGCGTCACATCGAATGTTCCGAAGGTTCGGAACTCGCCTTCGCGGATGGCAAGCTGCAGGCTGGCGCTCCCGACCGCCGTAATCACGTCACCAATCGCCGGGTCGAAGACGAGGTGGACCGTTGAGCCGGACGGGGCGACGATGCCGAGGTTCATCTCTAGGCCGTCGAGGAAAGCCCGCTCGTTCTCGGGTCGGCGCGAGATCAGGCTACGGCGCGTCTCGAACTCGGGCACGTTGCCCAGCGAGTCGGCGAAGACGAGGAAGCCCGCGTCGGCAGCGGGGCCGCTGGCCGTGACGGGAATGAACATCTCGCTGTCGGGCGTCGTCTGTGCATCGGTCGAGCGGAGAAAGACGTTGTCGATGGGACCGGTGAGGGTCGCCGAGCCGGTGGCGCGGATGTGGCCGTAGAACGGCAAGTCCCGCGACTCCGGCACGTCGATAATCTCCATCTCGGCGAGGTCGGCAGCGAGGTCAAAGGAGAAGAAGCGATAGTCGTTGAAGAGGATGTCGCCGCGCACGAGGCCTTGGCCGCCCGACTTGTCGGCAATCTGAGCGTTACGGATGTGGAAGCCCTCGCGGTCTACCGTCAAGCGGCCCTCCGCCGTGAGTTGAAGGCCGAAGTCGGGGACGCGGAATGTGCCCTCGCGTATCTGCAAGTCGGCGTCGAAGTAGGGCACGCGCGGGATGCCGGTGATCCGGCCTGTGCCCGTCGCGTAGCCGCCTGCGTCGTCGATGATGGCAGGGAAGAGCCAGTCGAAGATGAACAGGTCGAGCCGATCGATGTCAAGTGTGAGGTCGAGCGCGCCGGGATCGCGGGTGCCATCGTCGGCGGTGCCGGGGAAGCGGACGATGCCCGTCGCGCCGAGGTCGTTGATGAGCGAGAGCGAGTCGCCATCGGGCCGGAGTCGGAGGTCTACCGCGACGCCATCGGTCCCCGGCGCATACCGACTCTCCAAATCGACAAACCCGGCTCGACGACCGTCAAAGGAGAACGCCTCGACGGTGGTGTTTCCGATCACTGCAGGACGTCGTAGCACGCTCGCCACGGCCAACTCGGCATCGAGTCGTCCCCCGAACCGGAGCTTCGGGCCGAGCACCGACGAGATTTCGGCGAGGTCGAGGGCCGTCGCGTCGATGTAGAGGCTGTCCGAATCGAGCGTGGATAGCGTGCCGTTGAGGGTGAGGCGAGGTGGTGTTCCGTTGTCTTGCAGGCGCTCGAAGGCGATGCGGTTGAGCCGGATGGCGTCGGCGTAGAGGTCGATGGTTTGCGTGCCAGTGTTGGTCCAGCGTTGCCCATCGGTGACGACCTCGACCGTCCTTAGGCTGATGCGATTGACGTCAGATCGGAGGTTCATTCCCGCGTCTAGGAACAGCCGTCCGCCCTCGCGGAACTGCTTGCTGTCCACCTGCACAGTCCCTTCGCGCTCCCGCACCCCGACGCTTGCTGTCGCCTTGGCAAGCGGGCCAATGGGGAGATGGAGCGAGTCAGCATACAGGGAGAGGCTGAGGTCGGCACGCCCGAGGAGGGAGGTTCCGTAGCCGCTCCGCAGCGCGACGGTGCCCGTGAAGTCGCCGCCGAAGAGGCCGGGGACGCGGAGCGAGTCGCCTCGGGCGCGCGCGGTCAAAGCGAGCGAGTCGGGTGCGAGCTGTGCCTGGACCTCAAGCGCGGTGCCGGGCGCGAAGCTGGGGAAGCCGGGTACGAGGTCCTGCAACGCTTCTGGCTGGCGCACCTCGATAGTTAGGTCGAGGTTTTGGGGCAGGGCGGCAACCGGATCGGGTGTGGGTGGCACGGTCTGGCGCAGGCTGTCGGCGGGTGGGTGTAGGTATTTGGACTGCTCGGTTTGCACCGTGCGCGCTACGGCTTCGCCCCACTGTGTGGCGAGTGCGATGGTGGCCCCGACGTTTACATCGCCTGCCACGCGCACCGCCGCGAGGTCGCTGTCGAGGTCGAACCGAACAGGCGATCCCACGGGGCGGACGCGGAGCGCAACGTCATGCGCGACAATGGGGCGGGCCTCGCCTGCGAGCGTGAAGGTGGACGGGGCAAACTGCATCGCGAGATCGCCGCTGAAATCATCCGGTGTGGTGCCGCGTCCGGTGAGAGCGGCGTCGGCGGTGAGGCGTGTAGCGGGTGCCCCATCGAGCAGGCGGCGTAGGTCGAGGTCGCGCGTGGCGAGGTCGAGGTCGAAGGTCGGCGTCTCGCCCGACAGGTCAGCGGTGCCGTCGAGGCGGAGCGCGCCGCCCGCGACGAGGTCGGTGGTGCCGGAGAACCGCAGGCCCTCCGCGTTCAGGTTGGCGGTGAGTGTGTCGACCGAGCGTCCGGCAAAGCGCGAGGCAGCGAGCGCGAGGCGCAGGTCAGCAGCGAGGGTCTCGGCCCGTGTACCCTGCCCATTGAGGGCGATCTGTCCTGATATGTCCCCGTCGAATGCCTCGCCGAGAAGCGAACCCGGATTGATGTTGATGACTTCCGTGTCGAGAGCGTAGGTGAGTGGGCCGCCCGTGATTTGCGAGAGGCGTAGCGTCCCATCGCCTCGTCCTGCGTCGGTGGAAGCGACGAAGGCAGAGCGTACATCGAAGCGTCCATCGCGCACCGTGCCATTCGCGTCGAGACGCAAGGTGGTAGTGCCGAGGCCGCTGAGGTCGGGCAGGGCGAGCGTCGGCCAGACGGCTTCGAGGTCGCGCTGCCGGATGGTGGACGGGGCGAGGGTCGCGTCGAAGGTGACCGCGTCAGGCAAGCCACGCAGCGTGCCCTCGGCCCGGAGTACCGACTCGCCGCGAGCGACTGTTAGTTTCTGCACGGCGAGATCGTCGAGCAGTCCCTCGGCGCGGGCGGAGAGGTCCACGGCGTCAGCGAGCGGGAGCGCCGGAACGAGTCGGGCGAGTTCAGCTCCGTCGATTCGGCTCGGCGCAAGGTTCAGGTCAAGGCGCGGCGGTGCGTCCTCTTCGGGTATGAGGGCGAACTGGCCCTCGACCCGGCTGCTCTCGGTCTCCAGTCTCACTCCGTCGAGCCGAACGTCACCGCCGGTGAGGTTGAGGATACCTTCGAGGTGATGCACGACAACCTGCTGCTGCGGCAGCCGGGCTTTGAGGCTGTGGACCCGGAGCCGCCGCTGCTGCTTCGTCCACTCGAACTCGGTGCTTAGGTCGAGGTCGGCGACCGTCGCGTTGGTGAAATCGAAGAGGGTGCCGCGCTGGACTACGCCGGGAGCCTCGCCCTCGCGCTGTGTGGTGAGCGTTCCGCCGAGGATGACCACGTCGGGCGTGCGAATGTCGAGCGGCTGGCCCGGCTCCGTGCGCGGAGTGCGCGGGGCGAACGCATCCACGAGATTCCATCGCCCAGAGTCGCTGCGGACCAGGTCGATGGTGGGACGGTGGAGCGTCGCCTCTTTCAATACGAGCCGCCCCCGGAGCAGCCCGAACCATGTCGGTTTCAGCACCACCGAGTCGGTGGCGATTACCACGCGGTCCTGCCCATCGCGGAGGCGCACATCGGTCGCGTAGAGGTCATAGACGAGATTGCCCGTCAGCTTGCCAATCTCTAGGCTTCCCTCGAACTGTTGGCCGAACGTCCGCTCGATCTGCCCCCGCAGGCCGTCGCGCCCGACCTCAGTCCGCGTCAGCCCGAAGAACACCAGCACGAGGACGGCGGCGAGAATCGCCGTCGCTTGTGCTAGGCGGACTAGAAGACGGAAAAACAGGAAGAGCACAGATCCGAAGGCTGAAGCAACTCTGCCGGAACAGCACGAGGACAGACGAAGTGCCCGTCGCCGGGCCGATTACGCTGTATTGCCAGAATCTTACGCATTCTTGGCCGCTTTCCAAGCCGCCTCGATGGCGTCTGGCGTCACGTCTGCCGTCACCCGCGCCTGCCCGATGTGGTCTAGCACGATGAATCGAAGCTGCCCGCTGTGTCGCTTTTTGTCTGTGCTCATCGCCGCTGTCAGGGCGTCCGTGGAGATCTGAGCGAGGCCAGGCGGAACGGGGAGCCGGGCGACGAGCGCCTCAGCCCGGTCGAACGACTCGTCCGGCGAGAGTGTGCGTGAGAGGTGCAGCGCCGCACGCATTCCGAGTGCGATGGCCTCGCCGTGGGTGAACGTTCCATAGCCTGCCACTCGTTCGATGGCGTGACCGAAGGTGTGGCCGAAGTTGAGGATGGCCCGTCGTCTCGTCTCCCGCTCGTCCTCGGCTACGATCTTCGCTTTGATCGTCGCCGACCGCTGCACGAGCGATGCAACGACCGACGGCTCACGGGCGAGCACCGCGTCCCACCGTGCCGCGAGCCAGTCGGCAAACTCGGCATCGGCGATCAGGGCAACTTTGACGACCTCGGCGAGTCCGCTCGTCCAGTCGCGCTCGGAGAGGGTGTGAAGTGTGGCAGGGTCGATGAGGACGAGGCGAGGTTGCCAGATGGCACCGATCAGGTTCTTGCCCACCGGATGGTTGATGCCGGTCTTTCCGCCGATGGCGCTGTCGGCTTGGGCTATGAGTGTCGTCGGAAGCTGGACGAGTGGCAGGCCACGCAGCAGCGTCGCCGCTGCGAATCCTGCGAGGTCACCGACGACTCCGCCGCCCAAGGCGAGCACGGGTGTCTGCCGGTCTACGCCCAGGCCGAGCGCCCAGTCGTAGAGTGCCGTGAGGCGATCGGTGGATTTGCTCGCTTCGCCCGGTGGCACGATGTGCGTGTGAACCGTCCAGCCACTGTCTTCGAGCGCGTTGCGTAGCGGATCGAGGTAGAGCGCCGCCACCGTAGCATCGGTTACGACGAGGCATTGATGGGGGGCGAGGCCCGCCTCGCGCAGTAGCGCTGGTGCATCGGCGAGCGGGCGGAGGTGGATCGCGTAGTCTCGCCCATCACCGAGCGGGACGGATATAGGAGAGGAGGCCGTCATACCGGAAGCTACCGATGATATCAGACAGAGCGCCGCCCCTGAACGCTAGCTTCAGGGGCGGCGCTTGTTCAGCGGATCAGGCTGAACGGTGATGCAGGCTTACCTGCTATCAGTTCACCACGGTGAGGCGGCCCGTCTGCACCGTATCGCCGACCTGCAGGCGATAGATGTATGTGCCGGTCGCGAGGCCGCGTGCGTCGAATGTCGCCGCGTGCCTACCTGCATCCATCGTGCCCTCGGTGAGAACAGCGACGGTGCGGCCGAGCACGTCGTAGACTGCGAGGCGGACCTCGGCGCTCGCAGTGAGTTCGTACTGGATCGTGGTCTCCGTGCGGAGCGGGTTCGGGTAAGCCCCGAACTCAGCCGTTCGGGCGTCGGCTTCGAGAGTGGCCTCCTCGCTCCACGGCGCTGCCGAGTCAAGCGACCATCCCGCCGCCGTGCCTTCGGCCCGTGCGTTGGCGGTCACCGATACGGTCACGATGTCGGTGGCGGCAGCATTGCCGAGGCTCGATCCTGCGCTGATCTCGATGCTGTAGTTGCCCGGCAAGGCACTGTTGGGCACATTTACACTGAAGCTGCTCGACTGCGTCTGGTCTGCTTGGAGGGTACCCGATACAACTTGGACGGGACCGGCGACGGAGTTGCCGTTGCGGAAGGCCTCGTAGAAGACCACGCCGCTCTGGGCTGCGGCGGTGTTGTTCGTCACCGAGTAGCTGAACGAGGCGGTCCCGCCCTGCGGAACCGACTGCGAGTCGGGCGAAGCGTCGATCTCGATGGGGTCACCCGCACTAGGAGCCTCGAACAGTTCGATGTACTGATTCGCCGTGCCGATGGTGCGGACGAGCGTATTGGCCCGCGTGATCTCCGAAACCCGCGCATTCGATGTCGATGAGGTGACGAGCAGGTTGCCGTTGGGGAGTTCGTAGATGCCGCGCGGGATGTCGTCCACCACATCGTAGAAGCCGACCTCGGTACCAGAAGCGTCATACTCATATACCCCAGCCGCTCCGAAGGAGCCGGTCTGGAGCACGTTGCCGTTCGAGGCCAGGTTGGCTTGCTGCGGGAAATCGAGAGCGGACACGACGTCTTGGAAAATGCTCAGGAAGGCCCCGCTGAGGTCGTAGCGGTGGATGTCGTCTGTGTTGATGGCTGGGACGAGGATATCGCTGTCGCGAAGAAGGACATCGAAGGGCGCGTCCACGCCACCGGCACCGTTGGCAACGATGTTGCCGAGGTAGTTGCCGCTCTGGTCAAAGCGGGCGATGGCGTCTTGGTTGGCGTTGCCGGTTACAGCCGCCCATAGCTCTGAGCCGTCCGGGCTAAGGGTGATGGCGACCGCATTGTCGAGGATCGATAGGTCCTCGCCTCCAGCCGGAGCGAAGAAGCCGACGAAGTTGCCGTCACAGTCGTACTCATAGATGCCATCCGTGAGCTGGTCGATGACGAAGACGCCGTCGCCGTCAAAATTGCCGATGGCGTTCTTCGGCGTCGAGAGATTGGTCGGGTCAATGATGAACGCCTCGTCGACGAGGTCGCCTGTGGCCGGGTCGTGAACGGCCACGCCGTCGTTGATGGAGTCCGGGATGAGGAGCACGTCGTCCACGCAGACCTGCAGACCACCGCGCTCGGCGACGGGGGCCGGGGTAGAGCGTTCTACGACGGTCTCAATGCCGAGTCGTTCGGCGTCTTCGGGCGCGAGTTGCTGGGCTTGGGCGAGGCCAACCCCTGTCACGATGAGGGCGCAGACAAGCGCGTAGCGGAGTAGAGAGAGAGGATTCATGATGAGTGGGGTTTGGTGAAGGGAACCGTATGCTTCACACGATATCAATATTACTTGATGATTGCAAGTTATTAAAACAAAAGACAGCACCAGACTCACGAAATGTTGCAGCCGGTCGTCAGAGCGTGCTACGCTGGATCAGAGATCGGGCACGCGGTCGAATCCCTGGCGATATATTTCAGCTTCCTCCGCCCACCTCGATTCTGATGTCTCCGACTCGCTTCCTCTCCTCGCTCTTTGTTCTCGTGTTCCTCGCCGGGTGTGCCAATCCCTCGGGATCTGATGCACCCATGTCTGGCGTGAGCGCTGAAGCCCAAGATTTCCTCGACGGTTACCACGCCGAACTACAGCCCCTCTACTACGCTTCTGCCGAGGCCGAGTGGGCCGCCAACACGCGCATCGTCGAGGGCGATACCGTGACCGGGGCACGGGCGCGTGCTGCCAACGAAGCCCTCGCCAACTTCACCGGTAGCGTGGAGAACATCGAGACTGCTCGCGCCCTACTCGAAGACCGGGACGACCTCACGCCGCTTCAGGTGCGCCAACTCGAAGCGATTCTCTACAACGCCGCTGGGAATCCGCAGACCGTGCCGGACCTCGTCCGCGACAAGATCGCCGCCGAGACGGCGCAGACGGAGACCCTCTACGGCTACAGCTTTACGCTGGGCGGTGCGGAGGTCACGCCGAACGAGATCGACCGGGTGCTCCGCGAGTCCGAAGATGTGAGCGAGCGCCTCGCTGTGTGGGAAGCCTCGAAGGCGGTCGGGCCGATGCTCACCGCAGGGTTGCAGAACCTCCAGCGCCTCCGCAATGAGACGGTGCAGGCGCTCGGCTACGACGACTACTTCGCCTACCAGGTCTCCGACTACGGCATGACGACCGAGGAGATGGCCGAGACGATGGAGCGCCTCAACCGCGAGCTTCGCCCGCTCTACCGCGAACTCCACACCTGGGCACGCTACGAACTCGCCGAGCGCTACGGCGAGCCGGTGCCGGACCAGCTTCCGGCACACTGGCTCCCGAACCGCTGGGGCCAAGACTGGAGTGCCCTCGTCGAAGTGGAGGGCCTTGACCTCAACGGCGCACTGGAGCAGCACACGCCGGAGTGGCTCGTAGAGCAGGCCGAGCGGTTCTTCGTTTCGCTCGGCTTCGACGAGATGCCGGAGAGCTTCTACGAGCGCTCGTCGCTCTACCCGCTCCCGCCCGACGCCGACTACAAGAAGAACACCCACGCCAGCGCGTGGCACATGGACCTCGCCGACGATGTCCGCAGCCTGATGAGCGTCGAGACCAACCGCGACTGGTACGAGACGACGCACCACGAACTCGGCCACATCTACTACTACATGGCCTACACCAATCCCGACGTGCCGATGGTGCTGCGCGGCGGAGCCAACCGTGCGTTCCACGAAGCGGTCGGCAGTCTGATGGGGTTGGCCGCGATGCAGCCGCGCTTCGCCGCCGAGATCGGGCTAGTCGAGATAGAGGAGGGCGCGGGGCCAGACCCGGTGCAGGCGCTCTTGCAGGAGGCGCTCAACTACGTCGTCTTCATCCCGTGGAGTGCAGGCGTGATGACGCAGTGGGAGCATGATCTCTACGCCGAGAACCTGCCCACCGACGAATGGAACACTCGCTGGTGGGAGTTAGCCGGGACATACCAAGGCATTACGCCTCCCGACCCAGCGCGTGCTGCTAGCGGCTCGGCGTTCAATGACGCCGCCACCAAGACCCACATCAACAACGACGCTGCGCAGTATTACGACTATGCGCTCTCCTTCGTCATTCTCTTCCAACTCCACGACCACATCGCCCGCGAGATTCTAGGCGAGAATCCGCGCGATACGAACTACTACGGACGCGAAGAGGTCGGCGACTTCCTCCGCGAGATTCTGACACCAGGTGCGACCGTGGATTGGCGCACGCTGCTTCAGGACACCGTCGGCGACGACATCTCGGCGGAGCCAATGCTGGCCTACTTCGAGCCGCTCGTGGCATGGTTGCAGGAGCAGAACGAAGGCCGCGCCCACACGTTGCCCGAACTCTAGGCACGGAACACACCGCGCTGAAAGCATTGGGCGGAACGCCCCGAAGGGCACGCACGTTTGCCCTATGCATGTCTAACCCCTCCACTCACCTCAGACACCAAATCCTCATGGGACTCCTCGATTTTCTCAAAGACGCCGGTGAAAACCTCTTCGGCGGCAAAGAAGGCGGCGAAGCGGATGCCATCCGCGAGAAGCTGACCAAAGAGCTTGGCGGCGGCATCGACAAGCTCGGCGTGATGTACCAAGACGGGCGCGTCGAGCTACATGGCACGGCCAGCTCGCAGGCGGTGAAGGAAAAAGCCTCCCTCATCGCAGGCAACGTCCGTGGCGTCAGCTACGTGGACGACGACAACCTGAAGGTCGCCGGTCAGGAGCCTGCCGCTCCGGTTGCCCCGCAGACGCAGTACTACACCATCGAAAGCGGGGATACGCTCTCGAAGATCGCCGACCGGTACTACGGTGATCCGCAGAAGTACAAGGCCCTCTTCGAGGCCAACCGTGAGGTCATTCAGGACCCGGACAAGATCTACCCCGGCCAGAAGATTCGCATTCCGCAGGACGCCTGATCGTCCTCGGCTCGCTCTGACGCGGCGCTTCGGTTCACCGGAGCGCCGCTTTTTGGTTGGCGCGACCGGAGAGATGTGGAGCAAACGAGGAGGGCATGTTCTTTCTGTGTGCGACGTGCTGTTATCTTTCGGGGTCTGTGTCTGGAGGTCATGTCGGCTCGGACACACCTCGGCTCTCGGCTCACCTAGTCCTGCTTCCCATGTTTACCCGCTTGATGACCGCGTGCAGTGCGGTCTGCCTCCTCACCTGCGCGGCCTATGCGCAGCCTGCTCCCATAAAGTGGGGTGATATCCCCGAAGAACACCTCCAGATGACGGAGTATGCTGCCGACCCCGACGCACAGGCGGTCATCCTCGGGGATTATGGGAGGATAGAAGTCGGCAGCGATTGGGGCGTCACATTCGAGCGGCACCGCCGGATCAAGCTGCTCGGCGAGGCCGGGTACGACCTTGCGACGTTCTCGATCATCTACTACGCTGGACGCGACGGGCAGCGGGTGCGCGGGATCAAGGGGCACACCTTCGTCCCTGAAGGCAGTGGCCGGGCGCGAAAGGTCAAGCTAGACAAGGGATCGATCTTCGAGGAAGACTTGGAGGGCGACCGTCGGCGGGTCACGTTCACGCTGCCTGCGCTCGAACCCGGGGCCGTCGTCGAGTTTCGGTACACGGTTGAAGCGGAATCGCCGTTCCAGACGCCGCGCTGGTACTTCCAAGATGAGGAGCCGACGCTTTGGAGCGAACTACGGTTCATGTATCCGCAAGACCTCGCCTACACCATCATCACCCAAGGAAGCGAGCCGTTCTCCGTGCGAACGCAGGAGCAGGGTCTTCGGGCTGGCGGCGACATCAACATCTACCGATGGGTGGCAGAAGACGTCCCGGCGCTGCGGGAGGAGCGCTACATGACCACCTTACAGGACTATATCCAGAAGATTGATCTCCAGCTCGCCGAGTACTACCGACCGGGGATCGGGGCCGTCGGTGTCACGAAGACGTGGCCGCAACTGGCTGAGGAACTGAACGATGCCGAAGGATTTGGGCGGAAGCTGCGGGCAGGCGGCGATGTGCGGCGGCAGGCCGAAACGCTCACCGCGGGCATCGTTGATGCGGCCGCCAAAGCTGAGTCCGTGTACGACTTTGTGCGCGGCTCCGTCGTCTGGGACGATACGTACCGGATCATCGCTGAACGTCGTCTCAGCGAGGTGCTCGAT
Organism: Rhodothermales bacterium; assembly: GCA_028284265.1. Classification (GTDB taxonomy): domain Bacteria; phylum Bacteroidota; class Rhodothermia; order Rhodothermales; family JANQRZ01; genus JANQRZ01. Next base: position 447,696 of record JANQRZ010000019.1, on the reverse strand, counting down.
ACGAAACGTGGGTCTTCGGCGGAGATCAACTTGTTGCTCGTTGCGCTTCTGCGCGAGGCGGGGCTGGATGCGGCCCCCGCTCTCATCTCGACGCGGGGGCACGGGCGTGTGACACGGCTCTATCCCATCGTCTCGCAGTTCAATAGTACGATTGCAGCCGTCAAACTCGGCGGACGCTGGCGCCTTCTCGATGCGACCGACCCCTTCCGTCCGATGGAGGTGTTGCCCATTGCAGCGCTCGGCGGAGAGGCATTTCTGGTGGCAGACCGTGCCGAGTGGGTACCGATCACGCCGAAGCGCAGCGAGCACCACATCCGCGTCGAGGCTGAACTTCTGGCGGATGGCACGCTCACCGGCACGCTGCGCTCCGAGCGCTCCGGCTACACCGGCCTGCGCGCCCGCCATCAGTTCCGAGACCTAGGCCCGGAGGACTATGTGACAGAGAATATCGTGGATGACGTGGCGGGTATCGAGATTGGCGAGGTGTCGGTATCGGGGCAGGATCAGCACGGCAATCCGCTCGTGGCCGAGGTCGCGTTCACGGTTCCCGCCTATGCGCAAGCGGTCGGCGACCTTGTTCTGGTCAACCCACTTATGACGATGCGGACGGACGAGAATCCGTTCAAACTGGAGCGGCGAAGCTATCCTGTGGATTTCGCCTATCCCTTTGCTTCCTCCTACCAAGCTGATATCACCCTGCCCGAGGGACTGGCCGTGGACGAGGTACCGGAGAAGACGCTGCTGCTGCTGCCTGTGGGCGGAGGCGGCTATGAGCGCACGGTCGAGGTAGTGGACGGCGTGTTGCAGGTGCGGGCGCAGCGGCAGGTCAACCGCCCTGTCTTCGAGCCGAACCTGTACGGGGACCTGAAGAGCTTCTACGACCGTGCGGTCGCCGCAGACGAGGAGACGATGGTGCTGAAGCAGGCCGCGGAGGCTGAGGAAGTGGACGCTGCCGTGCCTACGGAGGAGGCAGGTGGCGATGAGTAGGCTTCTTGGGCGCTTGGTCCTCCTACTCGCTTATGTACAGGCGGCTCCGTTCGCTGTCGCGCAGCCCGGCGATGCGCTGCGTGCGATTGTGCTGCGCGACGACACGCACCTCGTCCTTAACCGCAACGGCAAGGTACAGGAGACCGTGCGGCGCGAAGTGCAGGTGCTTGGGCCAGCCGGGCAGGAAGACTACGGCACCCTCGTTCTCGGCTACGACTCCTTCCGCCGCGTGCGGAAGATGGAAGGCGAAGTGCTTGGAGCAGACGGGCAGCGCCTCCGCAAGCTCCGCCGTAGCGATGTGGAGGACAATCCGGCCACCGCCAGCTTTTCGCTCTACGACGACAACCGCATCCGCGTCGGGCGGCTCTTTCACGATGCCTACCCCTACACGATTGTGTGGGAATATGAAGTCGAGCACGAAGGCTTGCTCAACTGGCCGACGTGGTATCCGCAGCGCGGAGAGGACCCGGTGCTCCACGCCTCCCTCACGGTTGAGGTACCGAATGATGTCACGCTGCGCTATCTCCCGGAACGGCTCGGCATCGAACCCGAGATTCAGGAGACGCGCGGGCAGCAGGTGTTTCGCTGGGCCGGGATGTTTCCGGGCGTTGCCTATGAACCGCTCGGCCCCCCGTGGCGCGATCAGATTCCCGCCCTTCACCTTACCACGGACACGTTTGAGATGGATGGGCACGCCGGGCGGCTCGACTCTTGGGCAGGGCTAGGCCACTGGTACGATGGCCTCACTGCCGGACGTGACGACCTTCCGCCGGAAGCCGTTGCTGATGTTCAGCGGTTGACGGAGGGGATAGACGACCCGCGCGAGCGTGCACGCCTTGTCTATGAGTATCTCCAACAGACCACGCGCTACGTCAGCGTTCAGCTTGGGATCGGGGGATGGCAGCCGTTCCCGGCAAGCTATGTCCACGAGCGCCGCTATGGCGACTGTAAGGCGCTCACGAACTACCTCGCCGCCCTCCTCAAGGCGGTGGATGTAACGGCCTACCCGGCCCTCATCGGTCACGACCGACCTGACCTTACGCCAGATTTCCCGCGTAACGCCTTCAACCATGTCGTGCTCTACGTGCCTCTCTCCGACGGCGACCTTTGGTTGGAGGCCACGAGTCAGACTGCACCGTTTGGCACCCTCGGTGCGGGCAGCGAGGACCGGTGGACGCTCGTCACGGAGCCGGGCAGCGGGCGGCTCGTCCGCACGCCTATCCGAGAGGCTACAGACAACGCCCAGCTTCGGCAGGCCGAGGTACAGCTTTCGTCGGGCGGGCAGGCGGCGGTGCGGAGCACGATGCGCGTGACCGGCCACCAGTTAAGTCGTCTTCGCAATGTGCTCGCCGCGCGTTCGCCGCAGGAGCAAGAGGACTGGTGGCTCCGCCGCCTCGGCCTCCCGGCCGCCGATCTTGGCGTCGCCTTCGACGCGAACGAGGGAACAGTCGCGTCTTCGTTCGCCGTACCACGTTACGCGACACGGGCCGGGAGCCGTCTTCTGTTCCGCCCCAACCTCATCGAGCGGTGGACCTCGGTTCCACCCCCGTTCGAGGACAGGACACAGCCCATCGACCTCGGTTATGCCTTCGCCGATACCGACTCGCTTCGCTTCGTACTGCCGACGGGCTATGAGGTTGAGGCGTTACCGGAGCCAGTATTGGTCGAAACGCCGTTCGCCCGGTACGCGATGACGGTCGCGCTGGACGATGAGGGACGGCTCGTCTACGTCCGCCATGTTGAGGTACACGGAAGCCGGTTGCCGCCGGAGGACTATGACGCCTACCGCACCTTCGTCGCCGCCGTCACGCGCGCCGATGACGTGCAGGTAATCCTGCGGAAGTTGTAGCAAAGAGCATTACAGCCACTTCAGGTCGTGGACGGTTCGCTCATTCTCAGTTTCACCCGTGTTCAGCGTCGAGGCAGGCTCGAAGAGGAGAACGTGGCACTCGGCCTCGGCGATGGGGAGGTGTTCGACGCCGCGTGGGACGACGAAGAACTCGCCTTCGTCTAGCTCAATGTCGCGGTCGCGCAGCCGGAGCGTCAGGTGGCCTTTGACGACGAAAAACAGCTCGTCTTCATCTTCATGACTGTGCCACACAAACGGGCCTTCAAGCTTGGCGAGCTTGACATACTGCCCGTTCAACTCCGCGGCGATGCGTGGCGACCAGGGCTCATCGAATGAGGCGAAGGCATCGGCGAGGTTGACTTTCTCCATGACTGGCAGGGGCTTAGATGGTCTGTTTCTTCGAGCGGCGGCAGCGCTCGCTGCAATAGACGACGTGCTCCCAGTCCCGCGCCCACTTCTTGCGCCACGCGAACGGGCGCTTGCAGACCGGGCATACTTTCGTTGGCAGATGCGGTTTGTGGTGCGCCATCAACTCAGCAGGGTAACGACGAGCACATCGTAGAGCGCATGCGCCCACGCGGCGATGCCGAATCCCCGGATCAGAAACACCGCGTTGAGGGCGAGGCCGAACAGGAAGCGGAACGTAAATGACGACAGTTGAAACGGGTCGCCGAGCGCGCCGATGTAGTGAACCGCGCTGAAGATCAGCGCTCCGACGATGGCGGCGACGATGTAGGCCCGCCCACGCTCCCACGCCGTCAATCGATGCAGTGCGAGGAACAGTCCACCGACGAGAATGACGCGGAACACGAGTTCCTCGTAGATACCTGCTCCGAGCGAAAGGGCGACGAGCGTGAATCGATCCGGCTTGCCGGCTTGGGCCGCCATCACATCGGGCGCGATGGCGAACAGCAGGCCGACCACCCAGCCAATCGTGAGGGCGAGGAGAACGGCGTAGGCGGCGCTCTCGGTGATCATCATCCAGAGGTAGCGCCGCCGGATGGGTATGGCCTTTTTCCGCTCCCACCAGAGCACGCCGATGCCAACCAGCAGCACCGCCGCGCCGAGTGCGAGCATCCCCGTCGCCCCGAAGAAGGCGAGGAGCCGCGTGATCCACACTTCGGCCCCCACGCGCACGCCAATGGGGCCGTCGTTTGCTAGAAAGATCAGTGTGTGATAGCCGACGAGCAGCGGGAGTGCAGCGAGAAAGCTATACGTCGCCGTGCGCGAGAGGCGGAGGTAGTCGAGCCGCTCGGGCGAGAGGCCGAGCCGGTTCAGCCACGCGGGGCGGAGCGGCACCTCGGTGGGATCGGGCGGTGGGATGCTGGAAAATGGAGCGTCGGGCATAGGCAAAAAAGATGGGACGCATCGCGCGATACGTCCCATCGGGTCCAGAGATGCAGAGCCGCCTATTCTTCGGTGATCGTGACCTTCGTCATCCGGTCGCCCTGCTCGACGGCGTCCACCACGTCTTGGCCGCTTGTCACGGAGCCAAAGACCGTGTGCCGACCGTTGAGGTGCGGTTGCGGAGCGTGGGTGATGAAGAACTGGCTACCATTGGTGTTCGGGCCGGCGTTGGCCATCGAGAGCGAGCCGGTCTCGTGCTTGAGCGGATTGTCGCGGACCTCGTCCTCGAAGCTATAGCCCGGTCCGCCGCGGCCGGTGCCGTCGGGGTCGCCGCCTTGGATCATGAAGTTGGCGATCACACGGTGGAACGTGAGGCCGTCGTAGAACCCGTCGCGCGCGAGGGCGACGAAGTTGTTGACCGTCTTCGGCGCGTGCTCGGCGTGGAGCTTGATCTCGATGGTGCCTTTGTCGGTGTCGATGGTCGCCCGGTAGGATTTGGCCGGGTCGATCTGCATGGGATGGGGGGCGGAGTAGGAAGCCATAGGTGTGAGGTTCGGGTGAGAGAGGATGGGCGAAAGCTACGCGTGAGGCTTTTCACGCTTCCACCGTGTCGCGGAACTGGAGGTCGGCGAGGCGGCGGTAGAGACCGCCCTTGGCGGTAAGCTTGGCATGCGTGCCGTCCTCAACGATTCGGCCCTCGTCGAGGACGAGGATACGGTCGGCGTCGCGGACGGTGGCGAGGCGGTGGGCGATGACGAAGGCGGTGCGGCCTTCGAGGAGCCGGTCAAGCGCCTCTTGGACGAGTGCCTCGGACTCGGAGTCGAGCGCACTGGTGGCTTCGTCGAGGAGCAGGATGCGCGGGTCTTTGAGCAGCGCGCGGGCAATGGCGACGCGCTGGCGCTGGCCGCCGGAGAGCTTGACGCCGCGCTCGCCGACCTCGGTCGCGTAGGCATCGGGCAGGTCCTCGATGAACACGGCGGCGTTCGCGGCTTCGGCGGCGGCGCGGACCTCATCGTCCGTCGCATCGAGCCGCCCGTACCGGATGTTCTCGCCAATCGACGCGCCGAAGAGTTGGATCTCCTGCGAGACGAGGCCGATCTGGTTGCGAACCGAGAGCACAGTCACGTCGCGGAGGTCGTGCCCGTCGAGGCGGATCGCTCCGGCGTCGGGGTCGTAGAGGCGCGGGATCAGGTTGAGGAGCGTCGTCTTGCCCGCCCCGCTTGGTCCGACGAGGGCGACGGTCTGTCCCGGCTCGACACGGAAAGAAATGTCACGGAGGACGGGTCGCCCGTCTTCGTACCCGAACGTCACATCGTCGAAGACGACCTCGCCCCGGAGCGATGGCAGCGGCTTCGCCTCGGGCGCATCGTCGATCTCCGGCTCGGTATCGAGTAGCTCGAAAACCCGCTCGCTCGCGCCTGCCGCGGAGGAGTAGGAGGTGTAGAGCCGCGAGAGTACGTTGACGCTCGCGGCAATCGAGAAGGCGTAGAAGATGAACGCCACGAGGTCGCCTGCTGTGAGCCGCCCGGCCAGCACTTCGAGGCCGCCGTACCAGAAGATCACCACGAGGCCGGTGAAGAACAGGAGGGCGATGAACGCCCAGAACGCGGAACTGATAAGCGCCTGCTTGCGCGCCGTCCCGAAGAGGTCTTCGACCGCCTCGCCGTAGCGCTTGGTCTCGTAGTCTTCGCGGGCGAACGCTTTGACGACGCGGACCGCCGCGAGCGCCTCCTCGGCAATCGCCGTCGTCTCGGCGAGGCGATCTTGGATAGCGCGGGCGTAGCGGCGGACAATGGCCCCGAAGTAGCGCGAGAGCAGGACCACGAGCGGGACCGTCGCAAAGACGACGAGCGAGAGCCGCCAGTTGAGCACCAGCATCAACCCCACCGAGCCGACGAGTGTCAGCCCTTGCCCGACGAGTTGGCTGAGATCGTTGGTGACCGCCGACTGGAGCTTGCCGACGTCGTTGGTCAGGCGCGAGGTGATCTCGCCGACGCGGCTGCCGGTGTAGAACCGCAGCCCGAGCCGGTGGAGGTGCGTGTAGACCTGCTGCCGCAGATCCGCTATGATGCGCTCGCCGACCCACGCCAGCAAGTACGATCCCCCAAACCGAAGCCCTGCCTGCAAGACGAACAAGCCGAATAGGGCGATAGCGAGGAGGTCGAGCATGCCCCGGTCGCCCTCGTGGAAAACCGCATCGAGGAGTGCCCGCAGGCCGAGGGGGACGACGAGTGAGCCGACCGAGCCGAGGACCGAGAGGAGGAGGGCTGCCGCAAGTCGCTTCCGGTAGGGGCGTGCATAGCCAAGGATGCGCCCCAGCATCTGGCTGAGCGGCAGCGAGCGGTTGGGTGTTTCGTCGGAACTCTGGGGGCTGGCTGAAGACATGGGGCGGAGCAACCGCCCCGCCCCACGCTCGGTTCCGCGCTAGGCGACGGGTTCGGCGTCCGACGCGAATTCCTCATAGGCTTCGCGCTCGATGGCGATGCCTGCCTTCGAGAGTTTGCCTTCGAGGTCTTCGTAGCCCCGATCGAGGTGGTAGACCCGGAGCACGTCGGTTTGCCCGTCGGCGACCATCCCGGCGAGGACGAGCGAGACGCTGGCGCGAAGGTCGGTGCTCATCACGGTTGTCCCGCTGACGCCGCCGCGCCCGTGGCCTTTGACGATCACCTTGTTGTCCACCACCGAGCAGTTCGTGCCCATCCGGTTGAGTTCGGGGATGTGCTTGAAGCGGTCGGTGTAGATCGTGTCGGTGATTTCGGACGTGCCCTCGGCCTGCGTCATCATGACCGTCCACTGGGCCTGCAGGTCCGTCGCGAAACCGGGGTAGGGATCGGTGACGATGCTGACCGGCTGGATCGTCTCAGGGACCGTCACCGTTACGACCTCGTGCGGGCCGTGCGCCTCCGGCTCGATGGAGAAATCGGCTCCCGTCCTACGGAACGCTTCGGGGAAGGCCGTACCGAGGTGATCGGCGCGGGCACCCGTGATGCGGAACGTCGATCCCGGCTCGCCTGCCATCGCGGCGGCGATCATGTAGGTGCCGAGTTCGATCCGGTCCGGGCAGTTCCAGAACTCGACCGCGCCGAGCCGGTCTACGCCCTGAATCGTGACTGTCTTCGTGCCGAGGCCGTCGATCTGCGCACCCATCTGCTGGAGCATCTCGCCGAAGACCACGACATCCGGCTCGGCAGCGACGTTCTCCAGCACCGTTTCGCCCTCAGCCATCACGGCAGCGAGCATCACGTTGATCGTCGCGCCAACCGAGACGGGGGCGAACCGGAAACGCCCGCCCTTGAGCCGACCGCCGGGCGCTTTAGCGACGACATCGCCTCGGTCGAGTTCGATCTCGGCACCGAGCGCCTTCATGCCTTCGATGTGGAGGTCCACAGGGCGCGGTCCCCACGCGCAGCCACCGGGGAGCGAGACCCGCGCCTCGCCGCAGCGACCGAGCAGCGCGCCGAGCATATAGAACGACGCCCGCATCTTCTTGACGAGGTCGTAAGGCGCTTCGGGGTGGTTCACCCGGCTCGCGTCGATCACCATCGAGTCCGGCGTCGAGGGGTCGGCGTCGGGGGCGTAGCTGACCATGCAGCCCGCGACGCGGAGGACGTTGGAGAATGTGTGCACGTCGCGCAGGACGGGCATATTGTGGAGCGTCGTGACGCCGTCGGCGAGGACGGCGGCGGCCATGAGCGGGAGCGCGGTGTTCTTCGAGCCGCCGACGTGAATGGTGCCGGTGAGCGGGTGGCCGCCTTGGATGACGAGCTTGTCCATGAGAAGTCGTGGTGGGAGCAGGCAGAGGAAAAGAGATACTACGGTGCGGGTGTCGTCCGGGTCCGACCGGATGATAACTTCGGCGAGGTTGTAACGACGAGGCAAGTAATTTCTGCCTTCTGCCTTCTGCCTTCTGCCTTCTGCCTTCTGCCGAACTCGTGCCCTCCGTCTACCTCGACCATGCCGCCACGACACCGCTCGATGAGCGCGTGCTGGACGCGATGCTGCCGTACCTCCGCGAGCACTACGGCAATGCCTCGTCGGTCCACGCCCTCGGTCGGCGGGCGCGGTTCGCGGTCGAGTCGGCGCGGGAGCGGGTGGCCGATATCCTTGGAGCCGAGCCGAGCGAGGTCATCTTCACGAGCGGTGGCACCGAGGCCGACAATGCGGCCCTGCGCGGCGTCCTCACGGCCCCCGACCGGCGCGGCTCCGGTCTCGTCACGAGCACCGTCGAGCATGAAGCCATCCTCCGGCCTGCCGAAGCGCTCCGTGATGCCGGGCACCCGGTCACGATTCTCACTCCTCCGCCGACTGGAGCCGTAACGGTCGAGCAGGTCGCCGAGTCCATCACCGATGAGACCGGCCTCGTCTCGCTCATGGTGGTCAACAACGAACTCGGCATCCTCAGTCCGATTCGTGAGATCGCCGCCGTCTGCCGCGAGCGAGGTGTCCCGCTCCACACCGATGCCGTGCAGGCTGCTGGGTTGTATCCGCTCGACGTGAACGACCTCGGCGTGGACCTGCTCTCGCTCTCGGCGCACAAGGTCTACGGGCCGAAGGGTGCGGGCGTGCTCTACGTCCGCACCGGGACGCCGTTCGAGCCGCTCGTCATCGGTGGGGCGCAGGAGCGGCGACGGCGTGGGGGCACGGAGAACGTCGCCGCCGTGGTCGGTCTCGCCGAAGCGCTGGCCCTCGCTTCTGAAGCCGCCGAGGTGGAGCGCAGCCGGTTGTATGCGCTTCGGAATCGTCTCGCGGGGGTGATCCGTTCGGCGTTCGGCGAGGCCGCCCGGTTTAACACGTCGATGGAGGACAGCGCGCCGCACATCCTCAACGTGTCGTTTCCGCCGGTCGAGGGGCGGGCGCTCGATGGCGAGATGCTGCTCCTCGGCCTTGACGTGGCAGGGGTCCACGTCTCCAGCGGGAGCGCCTGCACGAGCGGAGCCGTCGAGCCGAGCCACGTCCTCCACGCCCTCGGCGTTCCTCGTGAGACCGCCAACGCGACGGTTCGCTTCTCGCTCGGGCGGAGCACGGCGGAGGCCGACATCGACTTCGCTGCCGAGCAGGTGGTGGCAGTCGTGAAACGGATGCGCGGCTAGTCTGCCGATTCGGGTATCTCGGGTGCTACGTCGCTTTCCTGCTCCCTCGCTCTCGCGGCGGGGTCCACGCGGCGGAACGACTTCTGGAAGAGGAGGCTGTTGGGGACGTAGAGCGTGTGCCCGCCCGGCTCTTCGAGCACCACGAACAGCGGGCGGATGTCGAGCACTTTGCCCTCCAGTTCGCCGTCTGGAATTTCGATCTCGTCGTTGATCTTGAACGGGTCCGAAAGGAAGAGGAACAGTCCGGCGATGACGTTCGAGAGCAGGCTCCAGACCGCAAAGAAGCCGATGGCGACGAGCCCGAGGAAGCCGGTGACGACGACCCACAGCTTCTCCGGGTCGAAGCCCCACACATAGGCGAGCACGAAGCCCGCGAAGATGACGGCGAAGACGCGCGCCATCCGGTAGACGAACCGCCCGCGCAACTGGTGCATCTGCCGAACACGAACGAATCGGACGATGGCCGCTTTGAGTGTGGCGAGCATGACGATCACGACCACGATGACACCTGCGGTCACGGCTCCGCGCAGGAGCAGGGTCGTGTTGACAACTTCTTCGACGGGCAGCGTATCCACGATGTCTACCTAGTTCATCTGCGGGTCGTCGGGGTAGTTCGAGAGGAGGGCGTACTCGCCGCCGAGGTCGCGCATCAGGTCGCGCCAGAGCACCGACGGGTCGCCCTCGAACACCTGCGCTGCCGACGCTGGGAGCACGACCCAGCTTCCCTCTTCGATCTCGTCGGCCAACTGGTCCTCGCCCCAGCCCGCATAGCCGACGAAGAACCGGAACGCATCGCCGTCGAGCGTGCCGCTCTGGACCTGCTCGACGATGTCGTCGAACGGCCCGCCCCAGCCGACACCGTTGAGGACCGGCACGGCGTGCTCGACCTCGTCGGCGTAGGGGTGGAGGTAGTGCAGCGTATCGGTCTGCACCGGCCCGCCGAAATACAGGAGGTGCTCCATCTCAATCGGCTCGTCGAGCACATCGGGTAGATGGAACTCGGTCGGTCGGTTGAGGATCAGCCCGAACGAGCCATCGGCGTTGTGGTCGCAGATCAGGACGACCGAGCGCCGGAAGTTGGGATCGAGCAGGGCCGGCTCGGCTACGAGAAGGACGCCGGGGGCGAGGTCCATGAGAGGAGTGACGAGGGCGAGGAGGGAATGGAAGGTAGGGAGGGGAGAGGGAGAAAGGGGGAGAAAGGAGCCTTGCCTCTTGAATGCTTCTTGTCCTCTTGGCCCTCTGTACTCTCCCTGTCTTCCACGCCCAAAGTCTCAGAAGCCCCGCTCCCCGAGGTCTCGTGCCACCGCGAGGTAGAAGTCTTTCGACTCGAACTCGCCGGGGGCGAGGCGGAGACCGATCTGACGGGCATGGTCCGCGTCGAGCACGCCCCGGAAGTCGCCCCACTTCGCGCTCTCGACGGCGACGAGGCCGTCGTTCACGCCTGCCTCGGCATAGAGCACCCGGTTCGGGACGAGGAGCGGAGGATAGATTGGCACGTCGGTGCCGCGACCGGCGCGGCCCGCCCACGAGGCGTAGTAGATGTCCGGGTGGTCGGGGTGGGCCGGGTTGAAGGTGCCCGTGACGAACATCGGCGTCAACTCGTACAGCGCATCTTCCGTGTTCGGCGACTCGATTTCGTAGGCGGCGCGGCCCACGAAGTCCATCACTGCGATGGCCCACGACCGCAGCCGCTCCGGGCGCGAGAACACATAGTCGGCGATCGGACTGCCCCGGTGCGGGGTCGAGACGGTGACGAGCGACGCGACCTGCTCGGCGCGTCCGAAGCTGCCGATGAGGTAGCGCGCATCGAGGCCCGCCGATGAGAAGGCGATGAGATTAACCTTCTCCTCTCCCGTCTCAGCGAGGATCGTGTCGAGGCGGTCGGCCCACGCACGGGCGCGGACGGTGATCGTGTCGTAGGGGTTGACGTGCGGGGCGTAGGCGAGGAGGCCGTGCCCGCGCAGGTGCATCGCCTCGGCGTGGAGCACGCCGCCCTGCATCAGGTTCGCCAGTGCCCCGAACCCGTGCATTAGCACGACCGGGTAGCGCGTCCGCACGAGCGGCGGCTGCGGAAACGGCACCAACTCGACGGCCCGGCGGGCGAGGCGTTCGGCGCGCTGAGACAAGAAATCGAGCATAGCGTTACGAGCCGAGGAGCAGCATCACCGCCCCTGCCACGAGCGGCACGCGGACGTTGTCGTTGAGTGGAATCGGGAGTGCCTCGACGATGGCCGCCGTCGCTGCCCCTATCGCCAACGCGGGCAACGTCACGCCTTCCTCCGGCAGCATCCCGAACGGAATCGCCGCGAGCAGGCCCGTCACGAAGAAGGCCGCTGAGCCTTCGACCGACTTCGGCGAGGACGGATAGCGCGTCCGCCCGTACCGCCGCCCGACGACTGCCGCTGCGCCGTCGCCGACCATCAGCATCGCCAGCGCCGCCGCCGCTATGGGTTCGGGAAAAAAGAAGGTGCAGAGAGCCGCCGAGACGCACATCCACGTCGCCCCGTTGATGACGACCGGACCGCCGAACGGGGGCTGTTCCTCGGGCCGCATGATCGGCGCGAAGAGCCACGTGATGAAGCGGTGTACGGCGTTGACGCGGACCCGCAGCACGTCGCACACGAGCGCGAAGACCGCGAGCGGGCCGAGGATCCACAGCGCCACCGTTCGCCCGAGCACGAGGATGCCCGCCGGGAGCACGAGTGCGCCGAGGTGGATCGCCTTGCGCTTCAGCTCGGCGGAATAGGAAATCGTAAGAGACGGGTCGCTCACGGGAGGAAGGGGGAGAGCGGGGGAGCCTATGCGAAGCTACGGGGTTCTAGGCCCACTCCGCCACCTCACCCGCCTACGCCATGCGCTTCTTCACTCTGCTATCTCTCGGCCTCCTGCTATTCACCGGTTGCACCGATTCCAATGACGACTACGGCGATGCGATGTCCCGCGAGCACGCGGGCGAGTCGCCCGTCGCTACGCCCATCGCCAACGCCATAGGCGACGATGTCATCACCGGCCGCCCGGTCTATGCGACGGTCGGTGGCGAGTCCGTCACCGGCTTCCTCGCCCGGCCCGATACCAACAAAACCACCGACGCCGAAGAGCCGTTGCCCGGCCTCATCGTGATCCAAGAGTGGTGGGGCCTGAACGACAACATCCAGACCATGGCGACCCGCTTCGCCGATGAAGGCTACGTCGCCCTCGCCGTGGACCTCTACGGCGGCGAGATCGCCGAGACGCCCGACGATGCCCGCCGCCTGATGAGCGCGGCGATGGAGCAGGAGGCAATGCTGACCGACAATCTGCGGCAGGCCTATGATTACCTCGTCACGCAGGAAGGGGTCGGTGAGGTCGGCGTGATCGGGTGGTGCTTCGGCGGGGCGTGGTCGCTCCGCACGGCGCTTGCAATGCCGGAGTCGATTGACGCCACGGTCATCTACTACGGCCAACTCATCACCGACCGCGACCAACTCGCCACGCTCGATATGCCGATCCTCGGCATCTTCGGGGCCGAAGACCAAGGCATTCCAGTCGAGGGTGTGCGCGCGTTTGAGACTGCGCTCGCCGACCTCGGCAAGAACGCCGAGATCAACATCTACGACGGCGCGGGCCACGGCTTCGCCAACCCGTCGGGCCAGCGCTACAACGCCGAAGCCGCCGAGGACGCATGGACCAAGACCCTTGCCTTTTTCGGCGAGCACTTGCGCGGAGAGTGAATAGAAGTGAAGTCGCCTCCAAAAAGGCTGTCATTGCGAGGAGGTGCGTAGCACCGACGTGGCAACCCGAAGGCTCGGCGCAGCCAATCTCCGAAAGTCAGAGACAAGGTCAGGAGATTGCTTCGTCGCCTATCGGCTCCTCGCAATGACAAGCTGGATTTATGGGGACAGCCTCTCGCGAAGCGTAGCGCGCTGGATGCGCCAGAGATAACCATACGGTGACGCCGGTTCTCCTTTGACGGCGGGTCGCGTGCCCGTATCATAACCCTGTGTGCCTCCGTGGCGCACGGGGCTTCTTCTTATCCATTCTTCCGGCACCATGTATCGACTTCTACTGTCCAGCCTATGCCTGCTCGGCCTCCTCGCCACGCCTGCGCTGGCGCAAACCGTACACTACGTGGACCAGTCCGCGACTGGGGCCAACGACGGCTCCTCGTGGGCGAATGCCTTCACCGACCTTCAGGATGCCCTCGCTGCTGCCAGTAGTGGCGATGAGGTTGCCGTCGCCGAAGGCACCTACACGCCGAGCAGCACCGGCGACCGCGAGGCGTCCTTTGTTATCCCGAGCCGGGTCGATGTCTACGGTGGCTTTCCCGCTGGTGGCGGCACGCCTGCCCAACGCGACCCTGAACTGTATGAGACGATTCTATCGGGCGACCTCGCCGGAAACGACGGGCCGGACTTCGCGGGCAACGAGGAGAACAGCTACCACGTCGTACGAATGAGCAACGAGGTAACAGGTTGCATATTTGGGAAGCCTCAGCCCCCATTGACGTTCGATGGCTTCACTATACGAGGAGGCAACGCGGAAGGTAGATCAGGAGGTGGGCTCCTGTACGAGACGTTTTCGGACACGCAGACTTGTATAGTTCGGTTACGTCAACTCGTGTTTGTCAGCAATAGTGCTGATGAGGGAGGTGGGGCCGCCTTCGCCATTAGCATAAACTCTTTTGAGCGGCTGGTCTTGGACAAGGTGTCCTTCATAGGAAATAGAGCGCTAGCTGGTCGCTTCGATGAGGGAGGAGGGGCTATCAAAGCTGAACTAGGAGCACCTTACTGTCTCACCTTTACCGATGTTGTGTTTCGGGAAAACACGGCAGCGAGTGCTGGTGGAGCCATCAATCTGGAAGACCTCGTGGGTGGACTTCGGGATGAGGAACGAGGTGATGAGCCCAGCGGTCCACCCTTTACGAATGTGAGGTTCTACGGAAACAGTGCAGATCAAGGCGGTGCAATCTACGTGGCGAGTAAGTTCGACTTACGTCCTATGTTCATAAATTCCGTTTTCTCTGCGAATGAGGCATCGCAGGGCGGTGGAGTTCATCTGGCAGTTCCGGGTAGCGGTGGAGCGGAGGCCTCGTTCACGAATGTGACGTTTGCTGGCAACGTAGCCACAGACGGCGGCGGAGTCTATGCAAACGGGAACATCATCGACAGTTCGACAGAGTCCTTCTACGACAACGTCATCTTCTGGGGCAATGAAGCAAGCCGAGGGGCCGGGGTCTATCTCGCCGACCGAGGGGCATTCGGTACTTTCCGTCACAGCCTTATGCAGGGTGTCGAAACCGGCGTCGGGATTCGGGAGGGCGACATCATCGACATCGGAGGCAACTTCGTCGCGGACCCACTCTTCGCGGATGCCGATGGGGTAGATGACATCGCAGGCACGCCGGACGACGACCTGACGCTCCTCCCGGCCTCGCCCGCCGTGGACGAGGGCGACCGGACGGTGCTCCCCGACGACACCGCCGACCTCGACGACGACGGCAACACGAGCGAGACGCTCCCGCTCGACCTCGCCGGAAACCCGCGTGTCGATGGCCTCGGCGTGGACATCGGAGCCTATGAGCGCGTCTTGGACGGTCTCGAAGCGCGCGTCGGCGTGCCGGGTGAGCCGCTTACGGTCGCGGCGGGAGGCGACTCGTTTACCTATCAGGTCCGGCTGGCCAACGAGAGTGGCGCGGTGCAGCCGCTCGATGCGTGGGTGAACGTGGTCCTGCCGAGCGGCAACACGATTGGGCCGGTCGAGGGGCCGCGCGCAATCACGCTTCCGGTGGGGGCGAACGTCGGGCCGGTATCGCTTCAGGGCGTGGTCCCAGCGCTGGCTCCGGCGGGAAGTTACACGGCGCTCGTCCGGCTCGGCACGTTCCCGGACACCATCGTAGCGCAGGGCGCGTTCGGGTTCACCAAGGCCGCCCCGGCACGGGAGGGCGTGACGGCGCTCGCCGACTGGCACACCGACGCCGGGCTGGCACCGCTCATCGAGGCCATGTCGCCTGAAGCCCCAGCCTCGACGGCACTGCCCGAAGCGGTATCGCTTGCACCGGCCTACCCCAATCCCTTCGCTCGCTCGACGATGATCGGCTTCGCGCTGCCGGAGGTCGCGGACGTGCGGCTCGCGGTCTATGACGTGCTCGGGCGTGAGGTGGCTGTGCTCGCCGACGGCATCGCGGAAGCAGGTCATCACGAGGTCGCCTTCGACGGATCGAACCTCGCGGGCGGCGTCTACCTTGTGCGCTTGGAGGTGGGCGCTCAGGTACAGACGCAGCGGATCACGATGCTGAAGTAGACGAGCCTGCAGGTGAAGCGATACACGGCGGCGATTCTTCGGGGTCGCCGCCGCTTTGCTCGGGCACGGTGGTATGTTGCGGCCCTGTTCGACTGACCCTCTGACTCCGATGCACTTCGACGACGCACACTGGGCGCGCTACCACAAGGCCAAGAAGCTCGCGTGGGACCCGCAGGCCATCGACCTCGACCAAGACCACCGCGATTGGGCCGCCCTCAATGAGGAAGAACGCGACGCCACGATTCGGGCGTGCGCGCTTTTTCTCGGGGGAGAAGAGGCGGTGGCCTCGGACCTCGCGCCGCTGCTCGTCGCGCTCCGCCGCCGCGAGGGGCAGGACGCCGCGTGTGCGTTCCTCGCCTCGCAAATCTGGGAGGAGACCAAGCACGCCGAGTTCTTCCGCCGCTGGCTCGCCGAAATCGCGGGCGACGTGGACCTCGACGCCTACACCGGCCCGTCGCACACCGAACTCTTCGACCGCGTCCTGCCCGATCGCCTAGATACCGTCCTAACTGATGCTTCCGACGAAGCGCTCGTCCGGGCTGTCACGACCTACCACCTCTTCGTCGAGGGGACGCTTGCCGAGACGGGCTATCACGGTTTCTACGAGATCTTCGAGCGGCGCGGCATCCTGCCCGGCCTCGTCGAAGGCATCCGGCTTGTGCAGCGGGACGAGGCGCGCCACGTCGCCTTCGGCATTGATATGCTCCGCGAAGCGTTCGAGCAAGACGGCGATCTCCGCGATGTGCTGGAGGTAGAAGCCGAGATGCTCTTTCCGCTCGTGGTCGGCGTGCTCGGGGACTACTTCGCGCCCTACGGCGGGGAGCAGGACCCGTTTGGGTTGACGGCGACCGAGTTGCTGATGTTCGCCTCGGCCCAGTTCGGCAAGCGTCAGGCCGCGTTGGAACGGACGGCAGCCTGACGTATCCGTTCGTAGATTGGCGCGGTTCAGCACACAGGCTATGACGGACGAACGACGCTACAGCGAGGCCGAGTTGCACGCCATCTTCGAGCGGGCAGCGAAGCGGCAGGAAGAGGCCCATCGTGCCGAGGCTGCGAGCCGGGGCCAGCTCACCCTCGCTGAGTTGCAGGAGATCGGAGCCGCCTCTGGCATCGACCCGGCCCACATCGCCGCCGCAGCGCGGGACCTCACCATCGACCCGCCCAAAGACGTACACACGTTTCTCGGCGCGCCCACGGAGGTCGAGCGCACGCGCGTGCTGCCCGGCACCGTCTCGGATACGGCGTGGGCGCAGATGGTCGCCGAAGTCCGCCGGACCTTCGACGATGACGGGAGCATCGGTCAGATCGGGCAGATGCGTGAGTGGACCGCCGTCAAGCGCATGAACAGCAACACCGGCACGGCGATGCGGCTCGGCCTCGAACCGACGGAGGATGGGCAGACCCGTGCCACGCTCCGGCAGTCTGTCCGCGATACCACCAAGGGGTTCTCCATCGCGGCCATGATCAACGCGGCAATGGCCCTCATCTTCCTCGTGCTCTTCCTCGGGGGGGCGGACCCCGACCTGTGGGTTCCTGCCGTGATGATGGGCGGCATGGCCCTCGCCTTCGCAGGCGTCACGCGCGGGTGGCTCGGCTACTGGGGCGGGCAGCAGGAGGAGAAGTTCAACAGCGTCCTCGACCGGCTCGAACTCATCGCCCGAAGCGCCAACCCGACTCACACTACGTCCAGCACGGACTCCCTACAGGCTGTTTCCTCCGAAGCCGACGGGCGTATCGACCTCGACGTCCTGCCGGACGCGGGCGATGAGGCCGGTACCACCGAGCGCAACCGCACGCGCTCCTGACGCGCTAGTCCTATGCCCGACCGCGTCTTTTCGGAAGAGGAAGTCAAGGACATTATCCGCCGTGCCTCGGCGCGGCAGGAAGAAGAAGCCGAGCGGCAGGAAGCCCGCGAGCACGGCCTCACCCTCGCCGATCTCGAAGAGCTAGGCGCGGAGGTTGGCCTCGACCCGAAGCACCTCCGCGCGGCCGCCGACGAAGTGCGAACCGGGCACCGCACAGCCGTCCAAGCGGAGACCACGACGGATACCCACGTCATCGTCGAGTGCTGGGTGGATGGGCCGTTCACGCCGGAAGGCTGGGAAGACACAGTGGCGCTCCTACGGCAGCGATTCGGTGTCGGGATGGGGATGTGGTACGGTGGCACCGGCGAGGGGCGTGTCGAGCAGATCGGCAACGCGCATGAATGGTCGCACACGAGCCAGATGGGCGTGGAGACGCGGGTCTCGGCGAGCGAGCGGGAGGGGAAGACGCGGCTGATTCTTTCACAGCGCGTTGGGCAGGCCTCGCCGAAGGTGGAAGGCTGGAGCTATGGGGCGTTTCTCGGTCTCATGGTCGGCCTCGTTGGGGCTGGTATAGGAGAGGCGCTAAGCGGTCCAATGCCGTTGCTGGTCATGCTTCTGGCGCTGGTGCTCGTCACGACCGTCATCTCGGCACCGATTATTACCCGGCTTGACGAGCGGTGGCGCGAGAAGAAACATACCAAGCTGAAAGACCTCGCCGCTGAAGTCGCTCAGGCGTTTCAGGCCGCTGCGCCTCCAAGCGAGGAGTCGGCGCACACCGAGGAAGCCTCGCTAGCCGAGCGGGAGGCTACCCCTCGCATCGATCTAGACCTAGAAGCAGACGAGCGCAGCGAGACCGCCCCGTCGCAGCGCAACCGCACACGGTCGTGAGCTTGCAGATCGGCCTCGTCTATGACCGCTTCGGAGATGCAGCTCCGCCGCCGGGTGCTCCGCCCGATTGGGACGCAGAGTACGAACCGGAAGAGACTATCGCGGCACTTGAAGCCGCCGTGCGGGCGCTCGGCCACGAGCCGGTACGCATCGGGTCGGCGCAGGCGCTGCTGGAGAAGATGGGTACCGGCTCGCTCGGCTTGGATGCGGCGATCAACATCGCCGAGAGCTACGGAGGTCGCAACCGCGAGGCGCACGCGCTGGTGCTGCTCGAACTCGCTGACGTACCCTGTCTCGGATCGGACGCGCTCACCCTGTCGCTATCGCTCGACAAGGCCCTCACGAAAACACTCGCCCGTGCGGCCAGTGTCCCGACGCCGGAGTGGGTGGTGATTAAGAGTGCTACCAGCATTGATGAGGCCAGCCTCCCGCCGTTTCCACTGTTCGTCAAGCCGCGCTACGAGGGCACGGCCAAGGGCATCGCGCCGTCGAGCCGGTGTGATGATGCGAGCGCGCTTCGCGCCGAGGTCGAGCGGCAGGCGCGGCTCTACCAGCAGGATATATTGGTGGAGCACTTCGTCGAGGGCAGCGAGTTTACGGTCGCCGTCATCGGCAATCCGGGCGAGGCGCTGCCGGTGTTACAGCGGGCGACGGAGCAGCAGACCGGTATCGGCCTGCACGCGCTGGAGCGGTACGAGAACCCTGACGCACCCTTTGCCTACGATCTGTCCGGTGCGCTCGATGCGGACCTCGAAGCGACGCTGCATGCCTTGTCGCTCCAGGTCTACGGGAAACTCGAATGCCTCGACTTCGCCCGCCTCGATTTTCGGATCGATGCCGACGGGCAGCCGTGGTTCATCGAGATCAACCCGCTGCCGACGTTCGCCCCGGATGGCACCTTCGCCATCATCGCCGAACTCGCCGGTCAAGCCTACCCCGATTTCCTCGCCGATGTCCTCGCCCGCGGCCTCCGACGACTCGGCCTCAGCTAGAATCCCGAGGGACTTTGCCGCGTAGGGTATTCCCATGAGCACGACCGCTACCCAACGCCCCACCTGCTCGTGCGGGCACGACCGCTACCACCACTTCGCCCGGCCTGATATGCGCTACGGCGTCGGCGGCTGGCTGAACTTCTTCAACGGCATCTCGGCCCAGCCGAAGGAGATCATCTTCCGCTGCGGGCGCTGCGGCGAGGCATTCGAGACGACCCGCGACCCCGCCGTGATGCGCGCCTTCCGGCGCTACCCCAACATGGACGGTCAGCCATGACCCGCGATCCGCACTGGTCTGACTGGCGCTGGCAGATGCGCCACCGCGTCCACGACGAAGCGACCCTCCGGGAGTACGTCACCCCGACCGACGACGAACTAGCCGCCATCGAGGCGACGCGGGACATCTTCCGCTGGAACATCACGCCGTACTACGCGAGCCTGATGGACCCGGACGATCCCGACTGCCCCGTGCGGCGGCAGGTTGTCCCTCGGATGAGCGAGATGGCCCCGGACATTGTCGGTGTCGTGGACCCGCTCGACGAAGTGGGGCACTCGCCGGTCAAGAACCTGATCCACAACTACCGCGACCGCGTGGCGTTCTGCGTCACCGCCGAGTGCGCGATCTACTGCCGCTACTGCCTCCGCAAGCGGATGGTCGGCGACGCCGACTTCATGATGCGGAAGGACGAGCTCGGCGAGGCGCTCGACTACCTCGCGGCGCATCCGGAGATCCGCGATGTGCTCCTGACGGGTGGCGATCCGCTCGTCTTCAATGAGGCCAACCTCAGCTGGCTGCTCGAACGCCTTCGGGCAATCCCCCACATCGAGGTCATTCGCCTCGGCTCGCGGTTGCCGGTGACGTTGCCCTACCGGATCACCGACGACCTGTGCAATTTGCTGCGGGCGCACCATCCGGTCTGGTTGAACACCCACTTCAACCATCCGAAGGAATTGACGCCCGAAGCGGCGGCAGCCTGCGCGAAGCTCGCCGAGGCAGGCGTGCCCGTCGGCAACCAGACCGTCCTCATGCGTGGCATCAACGATGACCTCGCCACGATGAAGGCGCTCGTCGAGGGCCTCGTGGCGATGCGGGTGTGGCCCTACTATCTCTACCAGGCCCAACTGATCGGTGGGACGGCCCACTTCCGCACGTCTATCGAGACGGGCATGGCGCTCATGCGCGGGCTGCGCGGTCACACCTCTGGCTTTGCCGTGCCGAGCTATGTCCTCGACACGCCGTTCGGTAAGGTGCCCCTGACGATGGACTATGTGCGCGGGCGAGCAGGCGACCATGTCGTGCTCGAAAGCACACGCGGTGACCTCTGGGCCGAGCCGAACCCGCTCGGCGACGAAACCCCGCCGCTCATCTTGCCCGAGGTCGACTTGCCGCCGGGCATCGCCACTCTACCTACCGGCGCGCCGACGTTTGTGCCGGTAGCCGAAGGGTATACCGAGACGGCGTGAGCTAGAGCAGGCCATTGGTTGACATTGGCCGGGGGCACCGGTAGATTCCGGTGGTCTTTTCTCTTTCCATGCGCGGTCGGCGCAACGCACTATGGCCCGGGTATTTATCCCTGCGCTCGCTGTGATCGCGGCCACGTTGGGGTACCTGATGGATAACGTTTGGCTTCTGGGCATCGGCGCAGCCCTCCTCGCTCTTGCGCTCCTCTCTCTTCTTTTCCTCGCGGCGCGCCGCCGCCGCCGTCGGGCCGCCTCCGAGGCGCGCATTGCCTCCATGCCCACTCGTGAGGAGGAACTACGCTCGCTCGGCATCTCGGACATCCGCCCGAAAGGTCAGGCTCCAGTGGTCGCGGACGCCGAGGACGAGCGAGTGGATGAACCGGTGGTTGAGGTTTCCGGTGGGGCTGCGGCGACGCCGGAAGACGGCCCCCTTCCGGAGCGTCATGCGGCGTCTACCAAGTCCGCTTCCTCCGAGGTTGCGGCGGCGCTGCCTGTACTTGATGCGCGCGACGACTCGCCGTTCTGGCGGACCCATTCGCCGACCGCCGTCACGTCGCTCCTCCGTGCTCTCTGGGCGGCCACTGACGTGCAGACCGTCGCCCTGTTCTCGACCGACGCCTCTGGCACAACGCTCGAAGCCGCCCTCTCGCACAACCCAGCCGCTCGGCGCGACGGGCGTTTCCCGGCAGGTAATGCGTTTCTCGATGCCATCTTGACCTCATCGTCACTGACCGTACTCGACCCTGAGGACCCGCTGCTCCGCTCGATGCCCCACTACAAGCGGCCGGTGCCGCTCGGCGGCAGCGCGGTGCTGCCGGTCTGCGAACTCGACGAGGGGCCAGTCTATCTCGTCGCCGATCTCGGACCCGACCAAGACGGCTTCACCGAGCGGCAGCGCGGGTTGCTTACGCAGTACGCCGGTTTGCTTGGGGCGATGCTCTCCGAGCCGGAGGAGGCCGCACCGTCTGCGGTGCCGACGCGCCGCTCGATCATCACCGAGGAGATGGAACGTGCCCGCGCCGCCGACCGTCCCCTCGCCCTTGCGCTCGTCTACCAGTCTGACGCCGAGCACATCGACCAGCTTGGAGATGAGGCGGTGGCCGAGGCCGAGCGTGTGCTGAAGCGCCACCTCGAAGATGTGAGCCGCGATGGGCGCGTCGAACGCTTTGGCGAGCTGATGGTCGGCGTGTTCCTCTCCGAGGAAGAAGCGGGCATCGAGGCATGGGCGGCTCGCGTCCAAGCCCGTGCTGATGCCGAGGGATTGCCCTTCGTTACGGGTATCGCACGTCTCATGCCGCAGCACCGCGATGCCGACGCGCTCCGCGCCGACGCAGCGAATGCGCTCCAAGAGGCCCTTGCCGCACAGGAGCACTACGTCATCGGCTGACCGGATGTTCGTCACGATTGTGCTTGACGGCGTAGGCATCGGCGCACTGCCGGACGCAGACCGCTACGGCGATGCCGGGAGCCATACCCTCGGTCACGTCTGTGCTACTGCTCGCCCTGCGTTGCCGAACCTCGCCCGGCTCGGTCTGGGCTGCATCGCGCCGCTCGAAGGCGTGCCGCCGGTGGCCGAACCGCTCGCCTCGTTCGGGCGGATGACCGAAGTGTCCGCCGGGAAAGACTCGACCACCGGCCACTGGGAACTCGCGGGCCTGCATCTCGCCGAACCATTTCCGACCTATCCCGACGGCTTCCCGCTCGACCTTGTCTATCGCTTTCTGGAGGCAACGGGCTTCGAGGGCGTGCTGGCGAATGAGCCGGCCTCTGGCACGGGCGTCATTGAGGCGTTCGGTGAGGAGCACATGCGCACGGGCCACCCGATTCTCTACACTTCGGCAGACAGTGTCTTTCAAGTCGCCGCGCACAAAGACGTGATCCCGCTGGAGCGACTGTACGCGCTGTGCCACACAGCGCGCACCGAGGTCTGCGTCGGCGAGCACGCGGTCGGACGTGTCATCGCCCGGCCGTTCGTCGGCGAGGCAGGCGAGTGGGAGCGCGTTTCCGCCGAGCGCAAGGATTTCTCGCTCTCGCCCCCGGCGCGCACCGTGCAGGAGGCCGTGCAAGAAGACGGCGTTCGCACGGTCGCCGTTGGCAAGATCGGCGACCTGTTCGACAACGTCGGGTTCGACGAGGTCGTCAAGACCAAGGGCAACGAGGAGGGTGTGGCTCGCACACTCAATGCGATTCGCTCAGGCGATGGAGAGACCTTCATCTGGACAAACCTCGTGGACTTCGATCAGCACTACGGCCATCGAAACGACCCCGATGGGTTCGCCCGCGCCCTCGAAGCCTTTGACGCCGCGCTGCCTGCGCTGATGGACGCCCTACCCGACGATGCCCGTCTCGTCCTTACCGCCGACCACGGCAACGACCCCTGTTACCCCGGCACGGACCACACCCGCGAGCACGTCCCCCTCTTGCTCTGGGAGAAAGAAGCTCGTCCGGGCCGCGACCTCGGATTCCGTGCAACCTTCGCTGACCACGCAGCGAGTGTGGCTGCCCATTTCGGCGTGTCGTTTCCCTGCTCGGGCCGTTCGTTTCTCTGAGCGCTTAGAGTTCAGGCTCGGACCCCACCTGGCCGTCGCCGGATAGCGGGAGGTTGAGGGGACCGGAGCGGCTCAGGCGGTGCTCCTCCGGAGCGTACTTATCCCACACCTCGGCGAAGATTTCTAGGAAGCGGTTGATGTCGTCCTCGGTATGGGTCGCCATCAGGCTGATGCGGAAGCGCTCCTCGTGGGGGGGCACCGCCGGATACTCGATGGAGTTGAGGAACACGCCGTTCTGGTTTAGCTCGACGATGGCTTCGCGGATCGGCATGCCCTCCGGTGTCCGCAGCGCGATGATTGCCGACTCTGGTTCGGGCAACTCGAAGCCAATTTGCCGCAGTCCGCGGGCGGTGTAGGCCATCAGGTGGCGAAGCAGCTCGACGCGTCCCGGCTCGCGCTCCAGCACGTCCAGGCCCGCCAGGACAGCCGCCACTGAGGATGGAGGGAGCGACGAGGAGAAGACGTAGCTGCGCGCATAGTAGCGCATGAAGTCAGCGATAGCCCGCGTGGTGGCAATCGCAGCGCCTGTTACACCAAATGATTTCGAGAACGTGCTCATAATGAGGTCCACCTCATCGGTGACCCCAAAGTGCGAGGCCGTGCCGGTGCCGCCCGGCCCGGTGACGCCGGTGCCGTGGGCATCGTCCACGATGAGGTAGGCTCCGTGCTTGCGGCAGATCGGCGCGATCTCGTCGAGCGGAGCCAAGTCGCCGTCCATCGAATAGACGCCTTCGACACCGACGAACGCTTCGCCTGTGCTGTCTGCGAGGCGGTCGAGAACCTGTTCAAGGTCACTCGTGTCGTTATGCCGGAAGGTGCGGGTGCGGGCATCACTCATTCGCATCCCGTCCCGGAACGAGGCATGACTGAGTTTGTCGCACAGGATATAGTCATGACGGCTTGCCAGAAGCGAAAGCATCCCGACGTTGGCCCCGTAGCCGCTCTGAAAGACGAGGGCGTCTTCTTTCCCTTTGAGTGCCGCGATTCGCTCTTCAAGCTCAACATGCAAGACGCCACGCCCATTGAGCAGCGGCGATCCGCTCAGGCCCACGCCATACTCGTCGATCGCCTCTTTCATTTTCTGCCGCACGTAGGGATGCGACATCAGGCCGAGGTACGAGTTCGAGCCGAACATCAACATCGGACGCATTTCGTCCGTGTTGTGGTTGCCGACCGCCGTGACGCGGTCCGTGACAGAGCCGATGGGGCGGAGGTGCAGGCTGCCCCCACGTTGGTGAAGCCCTCGAATCCACGTAGAGAAAAACTGCGTGCGTTCGGCAAGCCGCATCGGCTTGGCCCGTTGCATCATCTCGTTCAGGTCAAGATGCTCAATGGCTTCGTGCTCGAACGGTATGCTGCCGTCCGCAGTGCTCGGGTTACTCATAGGACCGGGGGTGGGGTAGGCGAGGACACCCCAAGCCCTGGGGGAATCCTTCAAAGCGACCTAGAGGAAAGCGCGTGTCTTAAATAAACGCACATTGCGGTGCAAAAGAAACCCATATGAAATAATTAATGCGCCTTTCCTTGTTAAGATGTGAGTAAGCAGCAGCTTGGAGCAAGGTGGATGGCTTGAAGTAAAAAACTTTAATTCACAAGGAGATGAGAACCTTTGGTGTATTGGCTCTCAGTATTTCGTCGATCCAAAATAGCATTTCGTCTAAATATTTTGCTATTTGGTCGAAGTTGAGTAGGTGTTCGTCGGGCGAGTGCCATGGGCCAAGTGGGTGGCATGGAATTAGGGAGCCGTGCTCTCACGATGAACCAACTCTCCAAGCTCATGTCTCAGTCCACTGCTATTTCTTCCTTCGGGCCTGCCACGGCCGAGTCCAGCCGGGTCCGTATGATCAGCCGAATTCTGCGCCTTACTGATGGCGAACCGGCCTATACCGCTCAGATCCGCACGATGCTGTGGAGTGAGTACTGCGATGCCGGTGCTCCCCTTGGCCGAACGGAAGAGGGGATGCTCGTGTGGTGGGACCGCCGGATGAGCGACTGAACGACCTGCCGCCGGAGGCAAATTTTACCACCGCTTGGTTCGATCCTACCTCACGCCCGGTTCTTTAATACCCTCTGTAAGTGGTCGTGCCGGTTTGACCAAAGGCCGTCGAGAATCGGGCAAGACGGACAGGGGTTCTATCACCGACAAAGCGCCTAGTGCGCGGCCAAGTCTCCGCTGATGAAACTCTACCAGAAGCTGCTTCTCGGATTCGCGCTCGTCGCCCTGCTCGTTGGGTGTGTGGGCTACGTGGCGCAAGTGATGAATAGCCGGGTGGAGTACGGCGTTCTCCAACTCAGCGAAGGGGCCGCGCTGGAGACGAACCACGCCATCGAGATGACGCTGGCGCTGCGAGAGAGCCAGTCGCTGGCGCAAGATCTCGTGGCGCGCCGGGGCGCGGCCTCGGCGGAGGCGCTTCGCAATACGCTCATCCGGTTCGAACAGCAGCTTGCCCAAGGGCGCTCGGTGGTTGCCGGTACCCGTGCTCGTGCCGAGGCGTGGGGACGGGAAGAAGACCTCGCCGAGGCCAGTGATCGGCTGGCATGGGTCGATGAACTGGCGCTCGGCTTCAGTACCTACCAGCAGCACGTCGAGCGGCTCATCGACCTGTCAGTCCGGCGACCAGGGGAGGCCCGAGCATTCCTCGCCGAGACGGTCACGCCGCATGTCCAGAAAGCCATGTTGCCGCCACTCACGCAGTACCGGAACCGCGTGGACCTCGCCTTCAGCACCGAGACCGAGGCCGTTCGTGCCCACCTCGCCCGCGCCGACCGGATGCTGTTCGTAGCGGTACTTCTCGCCATCGGCATGACCCTCGTGCTGGGCATCCTCATCGCCAACTCGATCTCCACGCCCATCCTCTCGCTGATGAAGGCGACCGAACGGATCGGGCGCGGCGAACTCAACTTCCGCCTCGATGTGCGCTCGGACGATGAGGTCGGTGCGCTGACCGGGGCCTTCAACACGATGGCCGAGGCCCTCAGTCACACCACGGTCTCGAAGCACTACCTCGACACCATTCTCCACTCGATGGCCGATCCCCTCTTTGTGATTACTGAGCAGGGTACCATCGAGATGGTGAACGATGCGGTGGTCGATACACTGGGTTACGAGAAAGACATGCTCATCGGACGGCCGCTCGGTTTCGTCTTTACCGGTGGGATGATCGAGACCGACGACCTACTCGCCAACGTGCTCCGGCGTGGCTACTCGGGCAACCGGGAGACGACGTTGCAGCAGCGCGAAGGGGCTGAGTTGCCCGTTGCCTTCTCCGCCGCGGTGATGACAGGGGATGAGGGCGAGGTGCAGGGCATCGTGTGTGTGGCGAAGGACGTGACGCAGCAAAAACTCTTCGAGGCCGAGTTGATCCGGGCCAAGGAACAGGCCGAGGAGGTGAGCCGCTTGAAGTCCAACTTCCTCGCCAACATGAGCCACGAGATCCGCACGCCGCTCACCGGCATCATCGGCTCGGCGCAGGTGCTCACAGGCGAACTCGATGGCGAGCACCTTGAGATGGTCGAGACGATGGGCCGCGCGGGCATTCGCCTGCTCGGCACGATCAACTCCGTGCTCGACATGGCGCGGATCGAGGCCGGGGCATTGCACCCGCAGCCCGAGCCGGTCGAGGTGGCCGACGAAGTCGCCGATGCCATCAGCGTACTAAGACCTCTTTCGCTCGGCAAGGGCCTTCGCCTCGCGCTCCACGAAGTCACGCCGGAGGTGTGGGCCTCCGCCGACCCGGACTGTCTGCACCGCGTCTGCGTCAACCTGATCGGCAACGCCATCAAGTTCACCAAGGAGGGCGAGGTGGTCGCCGAGATCGACGTCGAGCCGGACGCGGCCGTGCTCCGGGTTCGCGACACGGGCATCGGCATCAGCGAGGACTTCCTGCCGTACCTGTTCGACAACTTCAAGCAGGAGTCCACGGGCATGGAGCGCTCGCACGAGGGCACCGGCCTCGGCCTGTCCATCACCAAGCGGCTCGTCGAACTGATGGGCGGGACCATCGAGGTTGAGAGCACCAAGGGCATAGGTTCGACATTCACCGTGCGCCTGCCACGGACGGATGCGCTGGCTGGTCCGCGAGTGGTAGATATCGAAGAACTGGAGGAGCCGGTCTAGGCGGAGTCGGCGTACCTTCCGAGGTTCGCTAACACCTCGCCCATGCCGCTCCCCGATTCGTTCTCTGGCACCGCCGGTCTCGCCGATCTTCTCGGCATTGCTTTCGAGTCACTCGAAGACGAGCGGGTCGTGGCGACGATGCCTGTGACGCCGGAGCACCACCAGCCGCTCGGCTACCTCCATGGCGGGGCGAGCGTCGTCCTCGCTGAGACCGTGGCGAGTGTCGGCGGCACGGCGAGCGCCTTACCGGAGAAGGTGGCCTTCGGGTTGGAGATCAATGCTAACCACATCCGCCCCGTACAGACCGGCACACTCCGCGCCATCGGCGAACGCCTCCACGCGGGTCGCACCACACAGGTCTGGCAAGTCCGCATCGTTGATGAGAACGACAAGCTGATTTGCATCAGCCGCTGCACCCTCGCCCTCGTCCCCGCGGGCGAGCGCTAACATTCTCAATCTATGATCCTCGGTAAAGTCATCGGCACTGTCTGGGCCACGCGCAAGGACGAGCAGACCGTCGGCATGACGTTCCAGATCGTGCGCGAGGTCGGGCTGGACTTGGAGGACAAGGCGAACTTCGTCGTGGCAGTGGACTCGGTCGGGGCGGGCGTCGGTGAGGTCGTGCTGGTGGCGCAGGGGTCGAGCGGGCGGCAGACCGAACTGACGAAAGGCAAACCCGTCGATGCCGTGATTATGGCGATTGTCGACCGGCTCGACGTGGACGAGGACGCGGTTGCGTCATTGGGTGAATGAGTGATTTGGTGAGTGGCTGATTTCTCCTTTCCTTTCCCAATCAGTTAATCAGCTAATCAGCCAATGAACCTAGGTCACGTCATTGGGAGCGTGTGGGCGACGCGGAAGGACCCGTCGCTCGAAGGCAAGCGGATGTTGCTCGTCCAGCCGCTCTGCTTCGACGGCACACCGAAGGGCGGAGCCATCGCCGCGCTCGATACCGTGGATGCCGGACCCGGCGATCGGGTGATCTACGTCACCAGCGCCGAAGCTGCCATCCCCTTTCGCCCCCCGAATGATGTCACCGCTACCGACGCCACGATTGTCGGCGTTGTAGATGAGGTGAACCTCTCTGGCTAAACCCGCGCGTCTTTGTGTTCCTCGGCCAGCACTTCATTGCCCGCGGCGATGCGGCGGCGGCCTAGCCATGAGAGCGCCGTCACGAACGCAAAGCCGCCGAGGGCGAGCACGAGGGTGACCGGCCACTCCGGCCCCGGCGTGAGTAGCTGCGACGGATCGGGAACCGCCTCAATCGCGCCGTCCGAACTCGTGTGCTCGACGAATCCAACCCAGGGCCAGAGCGCCCGCAGCGACCCGGCGAGGAGGCCGACGAGGACGGCCATCGTGAGGTCGTGGTGCTTGTCGAGGAGCCACGAGAGAAGCTTCGCCACGGCTCCGAGGCCGAGACCCGCACCGAGGGCGAAGACGGCGACGTAGCCGATATCGAGATCGCGTAGCGCTTCGAGCGTCGTCCGGTAGAGGCCGAGGACTTCGAGCAGGAACGCCCCGCTCACGCCGGGCAGGATCATCGCGTTGATTGCCACCGCCGCCGTCAACCCGATCCGCAGCGCCGATGGGTCGGCGAGGTCGGGGCTGCGCGGGAGGCCGACGAGCAGGAACGCCACGGTGGCCCCAAGCGCGGCGATCGCGTAGTGCCAGCCTCGGTGCGTGCGCCGCTCCTGCCATGGGATCACGAGCGATCCGGCGACGAGGCCGAAGAACAGCGCCCGGCACTGCACCGGGTAGCGGTCCAGCAACTCCGGGATAAAGAGCGAGCCGATCCCGATGGCGAGGAAAATGCCTGCCGCGAGCGGGAGGAGGAGGCTCCACTCCAGCGCGAGGACTGCCGCCCACGCCTCGCGCCAGCGGCCCCGCACGAGGAGCAGCACCGCCGTCACCGCCTCGCCGATAGCGTCGATCAGGTTCTTGTAGATGCCGATGATCAGCGCCATCGTGCCGCCGCTCACGCCGGGGATGATGTCGGCGGACCCCATCAGCAGGCCCTGGCTAAAGTGCGTGAACAGGGCGCGTGGACGCCGGGGGGGGAAAGCCATGCGGGAAAGGAAGAGGGGGAAAGATTGAGCGTGTGAGCGTGTGTGCGGCTTCGGGGTGTTGAACTAGAGTCTCTTCACCCTCATACCCTCACCCGCGCACACTCACACGATCTAGTGATCGGCGATGAGGGGGACGAAGAGGCAGTCCATCAACTCCTCGCGCTCGAATGAGTCGGGGCCGGTGCGAGTGATGCGAAGCATGATCTGCTTATCGGCCTCGCCGATGGGAATGATGAGGCGACCGCCCGGCCGATCGGCGTCGGGTGCTCGAAGTTGCTCTAGGAGTGGGTCGGGAACCACGGCACCGCCTGCCGTCACCACGATGCCATCGAACGGAGCCGAGGCAGGCCAGCCGAGCGTGCCGTCGCCATGCCGAGCGAGGACGCGGTAGCCGAGGTCCTTCAGCAGGTCGCGGGTCCGTTTGAGGAGCGGCTCGTGGCGCTCAATGGAGAGCACACGGGCACCGAGTTCGCAGAGGATCGCCGCCTGGTAGCCGCTGCCGGTCCCGATCTCCAGAATCCGGTGGCCCGGCTGGACCTCAAGCAGGCTGGTCTGGTAGGCGACCGTGAACGGCTGCGAGATCGTCTGCTTCAGCCCGATGGGCAACGCCTCGTCTTTGTAGGCGCGGTGCCGCAGCGCCTCGTCCACAAACTCGTGGCGGGGTACGGCGGCGATGGCTTCGAGCACGCGCTCGTCGGCGATTCCTTTTTCGCGGAGCAGATCGACGAGGGCGTGGCGCTGGCGGTCGTAGGAGGGATGAGCCATGAAGCGGGAGCAGTAGCGAGCGAGAGTATAAAATACTGTCCGGCGCTTACGCTCTTTGGTCCAGCGTGCCTAAGCCTGAGCGAATTCGTCCTCGGCGGGCGGCGGGTCTTCGGCGCGGCGTTGCACCAGAGCTTCGGTGAGGCGCTCGTGCAGTTCCTCCGGTGAGAGGTCGGTGTGGATGACGCCGTCCTCGGCGACCGAGATGCGCCCGGTCTCTTCGCTTGTCACAACGACGAAGGCGTCGGTCCGCTCGGTCAGGCCGACGGCAGCACGGTGGCGCAGACCGAGGTGCGGGTCGAGGCGGCGTGCGTCGGAGACGGGGAGGATGCAGCGGGCGGCGGCCACCTTTTGGTCTTCGATGATGACCGCGCCATCGTGGAGTGGCGAGTTCGGGAAGAACACGCTCGTCAGCAGGTCGCGCTCGACGTTGGCATTGATGGCGGTCCCGCTCTCGATGTAGTTGCGCAGGCCCGACGACCGGGCGAAGACGGTGAGTGACCCGATCCTGTTTTCGGACATCTCGCGTGCCGCCGCCACCATCTCTTCGATAGCCTTCTCGCGTGCGGGCGTCGCCACGAAGCGCCGGACGAGCGGGTTGCGGCCCAGCATAAACAGGAGCCGCCGGATCTCGGGCTGGAAGAGGATGATGACCACGATCACAAATACCTCGCTCACCGCGCCGAAGAGCACCTGCAGCGTCGTCAGCCCGAGGAAGCGGACGAGCACGTTGAGGCCGAAGATCACGAGCAGCAGAAGCGAGACCTGCACCGCGATGGTCCCTCGGATCAGCCGGTAGAGCTGGTAGACGAGGAACGAGACGATGAGGATGTCGAGCACATCTTTCAGCTCGAACGGGACGAAGAAAATCTCGAAGGCCAGCGTCATGGCGTCGCCTCCCGAAGCGCGTCCGTGCCTGCCGCTTCGGTCACAGCGGCCAGGCCGCGAAGCATCTCGACCGTCGCCCGCACGTCGTGGGTTCGCACGATGGACGCGCCGCCGAGGACAGCAGCGGCGGTCATGCCGAGCGTTCCGAAGAGCCGCTCGTCCACCGGGGTAGGGTGCGCCGGGCTACCGAGCACCGCGCCGACCGTGCTCTTGCGCGAGATGCCGACCAGTACCGGGCGTCCGACCGGCAGCAGCGCATCCACCCGCCCGATCAGCCGCAGGTTCTCCGCCACTGACTTGCCGAACCCGAAGCCCGGATCGACGACCACGTCCCGAACGCCGGCCGCCTCCGCCGTTCGCACGGAGTCGGTGAGTGATGCGGCGACCTCGGCGACGACATCGGTATAGGTGTGGTCGTGCGGCATCGAGCCGGGCTGTCCGAGCGAGTGCATCACGACGAGCGGTGCGCCGGCTCGCGCCGCCGCCCGTGCCGTGCCGTCGCCGTAGCGGAGGCCCGTGATGTCGTTGATGAGATGAGCACCGGCATCGAGCGTGGCCTCGGCGACCTCCGGCTTGTAGGTGTCTAACGAGAGCAGCGCCTCAGGAAGCCGCACGGCGAGCGCTTCGACGACCGGCAGGACGCGCCGCAACTCTTCGTCCAGGCCAACCGGCTCTGCGCCATCGCCATAGACCGCACCGCGTGGCCGTGACGACTCGCCGCCGATGTCGATCAGCACGGCCCCTTCCTCCAGCATCGCCTCGGCGCGGCGGAGCGCATCGTCCAAATCGAGAAAGTCTCCACCGTCGGAGAAGGAGTCCGGGGTCACGTTGAGGATGCCCATGACGTGTACTCGCCCCGCCCGGCAGTCGAGGGCGCGACCGCGACAGTCGAGGATGAACGGGTCGGAAAGGGGAGAGGGCATGACAGCGAGAGAGGGAGGCGAAATCTACGAAGCGGAGCGCCGTGCCGCACGGTCTAGGCTTGGCGGCGGGGAACCTGAAGCACCGGCTTTCTCGTCTAACCAGCCGGTCGCACACAATGCCCTTGTGCCGAGCCAGAAGCAGAGACCGATTTGTGTGCGTGTGCCGACCTTCTTTTCCCGACCGGCTTTTACCTTCTGTGCCTACGGTTCCTCGTTGATACTCACCCGGCTGCTCTTATGTACGTCCCCCGCCAGCAGCGGATGCTGGACCAGTACCTCCAGGAGATCGGGCAGATTCCGCTCCTAAAGCCCGAGCAGGAGGTCGAGCTGGCCCAGCAGATCAAGGAGGGCGATGCTGATGCGCTGCACAGCCTCGTCCGGGCGAACCTCCGCTTCGTCGTCTCGGTGGCGAAGAAGTATCAGGGACAGGGGCTCACCCTCTCCGACCTCATCAATGAGGGCAACTACGGCCTCATCAAGGCGGCCCAGCGCTTCGACGAGACGCGCGGGTTCAAGTTTATCTCCTACGCTGTGTGGTGGATTCGCCAAGCGATCCTCCAAGCCCTCGCCGAGCAGAGCCGCGTCGTCCGGCTTCCGCTCAACCGGATCGGGACCATCTCGAAGATCCGCAAGACGAGTGCGCTCCTCGCCCAGCGGCACGACCGCGACCCCAACATCGACGAACTCGCTGCCGAACTGGAGATCGATCCCGAGAAAGTCCGTGATGCGCTCAAGCACTCGGGCCGCCATCTCTCGGTGGATGCCCCGTTCGGCGAGGACGATGACAACTCGCTCCTCGACGTGCTCCCGAGTGAGCAGGAGGTCCCGCCCGACGAGTACCTCGTGGACGAGAGTCTCAAGATTGATATTGAGCGGGCACTCGGTACGTTGCACGCGCGCGAGGCAGAGATCACCCGGCTCTACTTCGGGATTGGGCGCGAGCATCCGCTGACGCTGGAAGAGATCGGGCAGCGGTTCAACCTGACGCGCGAGCGGGTCCGGCAGATCAAGGAGAAGGCCCTCCGCAAGCTCCGCCAGAAGCACCGCCGCGAAGACCTACGGATGCACGTCGGGTAGTGCCCGAGCCGGATCAGCTAGCTGGACGTTGGCAGGTCATCGGGCAGCGTACCGAGGTACGCTTCTATCTCGGCACGGACCTCAGCAAAGGCACGCTGAACCTTACCGACGAGCGCTTCGATGGTCGCGTGGGCGGCTTCGCCTGGGCCACTTTTCCGGCACTGGACCTCCAGCGATTCTGCCACGTGCCACGTCTCCATCGCGCCACAGGAATAGCTGCTCGACTTGAGCGTATGCGCCGCGCCGCCGATGGCGTCGAGCGTTTGTTGTGCACTAACCGAGGGGTCGCCGTCGAGGGCGGCCTGCATCGTGTCGAGCAGGGCCGGTGCGCTCTCCAAGTAGACTCCGACCAACTCGCGGATGAACGCCGTATCGCCGTCAGCGAAGTCTTCGAGTAACGTCCGGTCGAAGTGCTGGGATATGGGTGCCCCATCGGGCGGTGTGGGATTCTGTGCAGCAGTCCGTCTTTGGATCACCTCGGCTAAGTTCTCGGGCCGTACGGGCTTGGCGATATAGTCGTTCATGCCTGCCTCGAGGCAGCGTTCGCGGTCGCCCTCCATCGCATTGGCGGTCATGGCGACGATGTGAGGTTGTCGCTCGGGAGGCAAGGTGCTACGGATGTGTTGCGTGGCCTCTAGGCCGTCCATGACCGGCATCTGGACATCCATCAGGATGAGGTCGTACGGAGCGCGGCGGAGTGCATCGACAGCTTCTTGGCCGGTCGTCACTACGTCGGCGCGGACACCGAGCCGTTCGAGCATCCGAAGGGCCACCTTCTGGTTAACGACGTTGTCTTCGGCTAGGAGCACGCGCAGGGCAACCGAGCCGCTGGGTGCAGGAGTCATGAGGTCGGCGGTGTCATGGACATTAGGCGTACTGCTTCCTAGGATGCGCCCGAGTGAGTTGTAGAGTACGTCTTTCTTGACCGGTTTGGTCATCCATGCCTTGAACAAACCTTGGGCAGCCGTCGGATGTTCTCCGAGCGAACTCAGCATGACGAGGGGATATCGGGACGACCGCCCGTCCTCGAAGCGGGCGTGGAGGTCGCGGGCCAGAGCGAGGCCGTCCCGCCCCGGCATCTGCATGTCGAGAATCGCGAGGTCGAAGGGCGGACTGGTGTCTACCACATGGAGGGCGTCCTGAGCGGATGTGGCTGCGTATACCTGTGCGCCGACAGCTTCGAGCTGGCGCGTGAGCATCCGCCGGTTGGTCTCGTTGTCATCCACGATGAGGATGCGGCGATCGCAGAGGTCGGCAGAGGCCGTGGAGGGACGGACTGCGCCCGCGACGGGGGTGGCGCGGATCGAAAAATGGAAGGTGGAGCCTTCACCCTCAGCGCTCTCCACGCGCATCGTGCCGCCCATGGCTTCGGCGAGGCGTTTCGAGATGGCTAGACCCAGTCCGGTGCCGCCGTACTTCCGGGTCGTCGAGGCGTCGGCTTGGGTGAATGCCTCGAAGAGCCGGGCCTGCTGCTCCGCCGTCAGCCCGATGCCGGTGTCCTGCACGGCGAAGTGTAGGTCGCAGGGGGTACCCTCAGCATACGGTTGGTCGACACGCACGCGGACAACGACTTCCCCTTCGTCCGTGAACTTCACGGCATTCGAGAGGAGGTTGACGAGGATTTGCCGGACGCGCGTCACATCGCCGAGCACTACTGGTGGGGTATCGATGAAGTAAGCCAGTTCGATGTTTTTCTCCGCCGCCTTTTGCGCGACGAGGTCTAGGCTCTCCTCAATGACTGTGTGAACCTCAAAGGCTTCATTCTCCATCTCCACCTTGCCCGCTTCGATCTTCGAGAAGTCGAGGATGTCGTTGATGATCGTCAGGAGCGCATCGCCCGAGATGCGGATGGTCTCGACGTAGTCTTGCTGCTCCTCGTTGAGCTTAGTGTCGAGCAGGAGGCCCGTCATCCCGATCACGCCGTTCATGGGCGTGCGGATCTCGTGGCTCATCATGGCGAGGAACTCACTCTTGGCGCGAACCGCCGCCAAAGCATCTTCGTTCGCTCTGTCAAGCTGCCGGTTGGTCGCTTCGAGTTTCTCTTTCTGGTGCTGAAGCTCGCTCGTCCGCTCACGCACGGCGACCTCCAGTTCACGCTGCTGGTGCAGGAGGCGACGGGTATGCAGGCGACCGCCACCCACAAGGGCACCGAGCACGGCGAGGCTGGCTAAGAGAGCGAACCAAGGACGCTGCCAGAACGGCGGTCTGATGGTGAAGGCGAGGGTGGCAGCCTGTGGCGTCCACGCGCCGTTCCCTGTGCGGGCTTGGACCTCGAACTGGTAGTCGCCCGGCAGCACGCTGGGATAGGTAGCATGACGGTCGGTGAAGGCAGGGCTCCACGTCTCATCGAGTCCGGCGAGGCGGTAGCGGTAGCGGACCGCCTCGGGGTTTTCGAGGTTGATGCCGACAAAGTCGAACGTGAGGTGGTTGTGATCGTACGGGAGGGTGAGGTTGACTGGGAGACCATCGGTTCCAACCGAGTCGGTGAATAGGCTCCAGTCGAGCGATTCAAACGAGAGGCGAAGCTCCGAGAGACGGACGGACGGCGCGTGGTCTATCGCGTCGTCTTGGCTCGGGTCGTAGCGGTAGACGCCATCGACAGTCCCAAACCAGATGCAGCCGTCGCGGTCCGTGGTGACAGCGTGGAAGTTGGTCTCGAGCGCGCTGAAGCCTTCGGGTGCGCCGTAGTGGCGCACCGGCGGGAGGTCGGAGCCGCCGTCGTAGGCCATGGGGTCGAAGCGGGCTAGTCCCCGGTTCGTACCGATCCAGATATTGCCATCGGGGCCGGTTGTCGAGAGGTAGAACTCGGCACCTGCCAGCACGCCACCGAGCCGGAAGGGTGTGATCTCGCGCTCGGGCGTGACGCGGCGGATATACCCTGACTCGTCGGTGATCCACATATTGCCCGCTGCGTCCTCGGCGAAGGAGACGACGTAGTCAGAAAAGGCATCTTCGGCGAAGGGAGTAAAGGTTGTGCCGTTGTAGAGGACGATGCCCTCATCGGTCCCGATCCACAAGGTTCCATCCCGGTCTTCGAGGAGAAAAACCACAACGCGGTCAGGAAGCCCATCGCCTTCATCGAACTGCTCCACCTGTTGTCCGTCGGGACTGAGCCGGAATAAGCTCTCCTCAAGCACAGCCACCCAGAGGTGCCCGCTGCGGTCGGTGAGTAGCGAGGTGACGGGATTTTCGATATCGGGGAATGCGGAATAGCGACCATTTCGGAGGAGGCCCAAACCCTCCCCCGAGCCAATCCACAGTCCGTCCTTCCCCGGTGCAGTCACAGCTCCGCGCGTTTCAGGTACTTGGTCCTTGAAGATGAACGGGGTAAAGGAGTTCTGCACCTCATCGCCGACTCGTTCCGGCTCGGGGTCATACCGGTTGAAGCCTTGCTCGGTCGTTACCCAAAGCTGGCCATCGGTGCCCTCGGTGATGCTCCAGACGTTGGGGTCGGGCAAGCCGTCTGCGGTGGTGTAGGCGATGAAGCGGGCACCGCCGTACCACGTCAGCCCGAAGTCAGAGCCGATCCAGAGGTTGCCCTCTTGGTCCTCGGCGAACTGCCAGACCGTAGCGCTCGGTAGCCCGTTCGCTGGCGTGAGGGTGTCGAAGCGTTCGCCGGGCGGAGCGTCCTTATCAAGGATGGTGATACCGCCTTTGTGTGTTCCCACCCACAGCCGCCCGTCGGGTCTGCGCATGAGGGTGGTGATTTCGTTGTGGCTCAACCCGTCCTCGGTGGTGTAGCGCGTGGTCTGGTCGCCATGGAGGTGGAAAAGACCGTCCGAGGTACCGACCCAGAGTGTGCCATCGGCTGCCACGGCAAGAGCCGACGCCCAGCCTTCACCCACAGGAAACGTCGTGAATTCCCCGTCTGCGAAGCGGCTCACCCCGCTGTCGGTGGCGAACCATACGGTGCCATCGTTTCCGATGAGTAGGTCGTTGACGGCGTCGTGCGCCAGCCCGTCGTCCGTGGTGTAGTTCGTAAAGGTGGTGCCGTCGAAGAAGCTTGCCCCGCCTTGGGTTCCGATCCACAACCCACCGTCGGCGGTGGGGCGGACGGCCCACACCGCATCGTGCGCCAGCCCGTCGTCCGTGGTGTAGGAGGTGAACGTCTGGCCATCAAACGAGGCGAGGCCGCTGCGCGTGCCGAACCAGAGGAGGCCCTCCGTGTCCTCCACTATGTCACCAACCGCGTTGCTCGGGAGACCGTCCGCGGTGGAGTAGGTACGGAACATTAGCCCGTCGAACCGACTCAGGCCGCCGATAGAACCGGCCCAGAGGTAGCCGTTTCGGTCTTGGTGGAGCGAGATCACATCGGCCTGCGCGAGGCCATCAGCCACATTGTAGCTGCGGAAGTGGTGCTGCTGCGCCGAGGCGCTTCCCGCGCAAAGGAGCAGGACTGCCGTGCAGCAGATGAGCAGAAGGCGGGGCATGCGATGGAGGAGGGCACCTATAGAGTAGCCGGACGGAATATATATCGACTGGCAAACTCAAATCATAAGGCTCTACAAGGGTGTGCTAGGTTGGGATAGGACAGCGGGGGTTATGTCCCTGCTCGTCCTCTTAGACCAGATTTCATTGCCTCTCCCCGGCCTCTGCAAACGCCCCTCTCGTAGTTTGACCGCCCTGCGCCCCGGAGCGCTTCCTGTCACCCGATTCTTCCCCCTTGCCATGACGCCTGACATCCTGCTGGGTCTGACGCTGGGCGGTGGTATCGGGTTAGCAAACGCGGCAGCGAGCTACGGTCTGTACCGCATTGCCCGCGACCGGTCGGATCAGGTGTTCTACTCGGTGGTGCTGCTGGGCCTCGTTGGCCGGTTGGGTGTGGCCCTCGTCCTCGTGGCGCTTGTACTGCTCCTCGCGCCGGTCCACACGTATGCGTTTGTCGGTGCTCTCCTCGTCAGTGTAGCGCTCGGCCTCGTCGTCGAGACCACGCTGATCTACCGGGGCCAGATGCAGCGCACGACCGATACCGCCAGCGGTCCACCCGTTTCTCAGACTCCTTCACCCCAGACTTCGCTGTGACGAATCGGTTCTTCCGCGCTCCGCTCTTCGGCGCACTCCTCGCTCTGGTGATGGTGGGCACCATCGCCCCCGCTCACGCCGCCGGAGAAGACGGTGAGTTCGACGCCATCGGCCACACGATGGACGGCAACTACCTCGACTTCTCGCCCTTCGGCAAGGTCGAGCTGCCCCGCATCTTCCTCGTCCGCAAGGCCGATGGCAGCATCGGCCTCGACGTCTATGGCAGCACCAAGCAGGCGCTGCTGACCGGTGACTACGTCATGGCCTCCAGCTATGCCGACGAAGCCCACGCCGAAGATGGATACGGCGATGCTGAGGAGAGTGCGTATGGCGAGGCCGGATACGGCGATGCGCCTGCTGACGAGGCGACCGCCACGCAGGAGGCGATCAGCAAGGGCAAGCATCTCTATGGCGGACTGACCCGTGCCAAGGGCGACGTGATCGTTGACTTCTCGATCACGCGGCACCTCCTCTTCGCGTGGCTCGCCATCCTCATCCTGTGCCTCCTCTTCATCCCGATGGCCGGGAAGTACAAGCAAGGCATCGGGCGGACCGAGGCCCCGCGCGGCAAGAAGATGAACATGCTGGAGACCCTCGTGCTCTACATCCGCGACGAGGTCGCCCGCCCGAACCTCGGCGAGAAGACGGACAAGTTTCTGCCGTACCTGCTGACCATCTTCTTCTTCATCCTCACCTGTAACCTGCTCGGCCTGATCCCCTTCGGCGCGACCGCCACGGCCAACATCACGACGACCGCCGTGCTGGCGATCTTCACGTTCATCGTGACGCAGTTCGCTGGTACGAAGGACTATTGGATGCACGTCTTCAATCCGCCTGGCATCCCGTGGTTCGTCAAGCCGATCATGATCCCGATCGAGTTCCTCGGCCTGTTCATCAAGCCGTTCGCGCTCGCCATCCGTCTGTTTGCGAACATGACGGCGGGCCACCTCGTGATTCTCAACCTGATCGGCCTCATCTTCGCCATCCGCGCCATCCTCGGCGACGGAGCCGGGTGGGGCACGGCGGTCCCGAGCTACTTCCTGACCGTCTTTATCTACGGCCTCGAAGTGCTGGTCGCGTTCATTCAGGCCTACGTCTTTACGATCCTGAGCGCCCTCTTCATCGGCATGGCGGCGGCAGAGCATGAGCACCACGGCCACGAGCCGCACGCTCACGAGCAGACGGTCGGCACAGAGGCCGTGATCTAACATCTTCGCGGCGGCTTCGCCTGCCGTTCTACACCGCTTGACAACCCGCGGGCTTCACGCTCGTCTCCCTGAAAACACCCCCCTACACCCAACACGAGTTTCTATCATGGACCCAGTTTCTCTCGCATGGCTCAGCGCTGGCATCGGTGCCGGCCTCGTCGCTATCGGTACCGGCATGGGCATCGGACGCCTCGCCGCAAGCGCGCTCGAAGGTTCGGCCCGCCAGCCCGAAGCCGGTGGCGACCTTCGGACCACGATGATTATCGCCGCCGCCCTTATCGAGGGTGTGGCGTTCTTCGGCCTCGTGGTCTGCATCCTCCTCACGCTGAAGACGGTGGCTTAGTCGCCGCCGACGTGAACTCCGTGGGTGAAGGGCAACCGGCGATGCGTCGCTGGTTGCCCTGACCGCCCTCTCCCGTTTGCCGGACTTCCCCGGTGGTGCGCCCTGCGGCTTTTGCCTCGGGACAACCGCCCCTGCCGTTCCGACCTATGACCCTCTTTCTCGCTGCTGGCCTGCTCTCGCCCAACGTCGGGCTGATCTTCTGGATGGCGCTGGCCTTCCTGACGCTGCTGTTCCTGTTGAGCAAGTATGCGTGGGGACCGATCACTTCCGCGCTCGCCGAGCGTGAGCAGACCATCGAAGACTCGCTGACGAGCGCCCAGAAAGCCCTCGCTGAAGCCAAGCAGTTGTCCGCCGACAACGAGAAGGCCCGGCGCGAGGGTGAGGCGCAAGCGCAGCAGATTATGCGCGAGGCCCGCGAAGCGGCCGAGGCGCTCCGCGCCGAGCAGGTCGAGAAGACCCGCGCTCAGATCCGCACGATGCAAGATCAGGCCCAGGCCGAGATCGAGCGCGAGAAGCAGCAGGCCCTCGCCGAGCTTCGCACCGAAGTCGCCGACCTCGCCATTCAGGCCGCCGAGAAAATCCTCCACGAGAACCTCGACGCCCCGCGTCAGAAGAAACTCGTCGAGGCGTTCATCTCTGACCTCCCGAAGAACTAGCGCGGACCTATGAGCGACTCGATTGTTGCCCGCCGCTACGCCCAAGCACTCTACCAAGAGGGCGCGGCGGCAAACAAGGCCGACCAGATCGACGAGGGGATGCAGAGCCTCCAAGAGAGCCTCGATGCCTCGCGCGAACTCGACCAGTTTTTCCGTAGCCCCGTCATCTCGCGGGAGAAGAAGGAAGCCGTCATCGGCAGCCTCTTCGACGGCAAGGTCGATCCGCTCATCGTCCGGCTGATGCGGATGCTCGTCCAGAAAGGACGCGAGGACATCCTGCCCGGCGTGGTCCGT
The DNA here is from genome assembly GCA_028284265.1 of Rhodothermales bacterium. Taxonomy (GTDB): domain Bacteria; phylum Bacteroidota; class Rhodothermia; order Rhodothermales; family JANQRZ01; genus JANQRZ01. The sequence goes on along the minus strand of JANQRZ010000019.1, from coordinate 407,093 downwards.
CAGTACGGCGAACTGCGCGACGAACGCCTCGGCTTGGTCGAGGCGACCGTCAAGACAGCGATGCCGATGGAATACGACGAGACCGAGTCGCTCCGCAAGGCCCTCGAAGCGCGCACCGGCAAGAAGGTCCGCCTCAAGATCGAAGTCGACCGAGCGCTCCTCGGCGGCGTCGTGGTTCGCATCGGCGACCGGGTCTACGACGGCAGCGCCCGCCACCAGCTTTCCACGCTCCGCGACCAGTTCGAGGAGCGCGCCTACCTCAGCAACTGATACTCCCTGTACGGGCGATTCATGAATCGCCCCAACCATCATAAGGATATGGCAACGGCAATTCGCCCCGATGAAGTCACCTCCGTGCTCCGCAGCGAGCTTGGCGGGTTCTCCACCGAGACCGACATCTACGAGGTCGGCACGGTCCTCCAAGTCGGCGATGGTATCGCCCGGCTCTACGGCCTCTCGAACATTCAGGCCGGTGAGTTGATCGACTTCCCCGGCTCCGGCGTGACGGGCATGGCGCTCAACCTCGAAGAGGACAACGTTGGGGCGGTGCTCTTCGGCGAAGTCGACGAGGTGAAGGAGGGTGACGAAGCTCGACGCACCGGGCGCATCGCCTCGATCCAAGTCTCTGAGGAAATGCTGGGCCGCGTCATCGATCCGCTCGGCAACCCCATCGACGGCAAAGGCCCGATTGGCGGCGACAAGCTGGAGATGCCGCTGGAGCGCAAAGCGCCGGGCGTGATCTACCGCGAGCCGGTGACCGAGCCGCTCCAGACCGGCATCAAGCCCATCGACGCGATGATCCCGATCGGGCGCGGCCAGCGTGAGCTGGTCATCGGCGACCGGCAGACGGGCAAGACCGCCGTGCTGATCGACACCATCATCAACCAGAAGCGGACGCACGAGGCAGGCGACAGCCCCGTCTACTGTGTTTATGTCGCGGTCGGCCAGAAAGCCTCGACGGTGGCGCAGGTGATGCGGACGCTCGAAGAGGAAGGTGCGCTCGAATACACCGTCATCGTCAACGCCCCGGCGTCGGCCCCGGCCCCGATGCAGTTCATCGCCCCGTTCGCGGGCGCGTGCATCGGTGAGTACTTCCGCGACACGGGCCGTCACGCCCTCGCCATCTACGACGACCTCTCGAAGCAGGCCGTCGCCTACCGCCAGGTGTCGCTCCTGCTCCGCCGCCCGCCGGGCCGCGAAGCCTACCCCGGTGACGTGTTCTACCTCCACTCACGCCTTCTGGAGCGCGCCGCCAAGATCACTGAGGACGATGAGATCGCACGCGGCATGAACGACCTCCCGGCCTCGCTCCAAGGCAAGGTCAAGGGCGGCGGTTCGCTGACGGCGCTCCCCGTGATCGAGACGCAAGCCGGTGACGTGTCGGCTTACATCCCGACGAACGTGATCTCGATCACCGACGGACAGATTTATCTGGAGCCGGACCTCTTCAACGCTGGTGTGCGCCCCGCTATCAACGTCGGTATCTCCGTTTCGCGTGTGGGTGGGAACGCCCAGATCAAGGCGATGAAGAAAGTCTCCGGTACGCTCCGCCTCGACCTCGCCCAGTACCGCGAACTCGAAGCCTTCGCCAAGTTCGGCTCCGACCTCGACCCGGCCACGCAGCGCCAACTTAGCCGAGGCGCTCGCCTCGTCGAGATCCTCAAGCAAGGGCAGTACGTCCCGATCCCGGTTGAGGAGCAGGTCGCCGTCATCTACGTGGCCGGTCAGGGCCTCCTCGACAAGGTGCCGGTTGATAAGATTCGCGCCTTCGAGAAGGACTTCCGCGAGCGGCTCCGCACCAAGCACGCCGATGGCCTCGCCTCGATCCGCAGCACCGGCGTGATGTCTGACGAGGTCGCCGGTGCACTTCGCAAGGAGACTGAAGACCTTGCCAGCGTTTACACGTCGTAACTGAAACCCGTAGGGGCGATTCATGAGTCGCCCCTACAACCTGAACCCCGATGGCTTCACTTCGCGACATCCGCACCCGTATTGGGACGGTTAAGAATACGCAGCAGATCACTCGCGCCATGAAGATGGTGGCGGCGGCTAAGCTGCGCCGGGCGCAGGAGCAGATTTTCCAGGCTCGCCCCTACGCCTTCAAGATCCGCGAAATGATCGGCCACCTCCGCGAGTTCGTGGACCCGACGAGCCACCCGCTCTTCCAGCCGCGCGAGGAAGTGGGTACGGTGCTGATGATCGTCGTCACGAGCGACCGTGGCCTTGCCGGGGCGTTCAACACGAACATCCTCAAGCGCGCCGAAGCCGCCATTGACGAGCAGTTCGCCGACTTGCGCGGGACCGAGCGGCTGAAGATTCTTGCGGTCGGACGCAAGGCGCACGACTACTTCAGCAAGCGCGGCTTCACGATGGTGGGCGACTATCGAGGCTTCTTCAACGACCTCTCATTCGCCCGCACCGACGCCATCGCCGACCGCGCCGTCGAAGGCTGGCTCGACAGCGAGTGGGATGAGGTGGTAGTGGTCTACAACGAGTTCAAGAACACGATCTCGCAGAACCGGATCGTCGAGCCGTTCCTCCCGGTGCCGCAGGGCACGTTCTCCACGCCGGTCATGGAAGCCGATGAAGGCTATCACGCCGACGAGGACTTGGGGCGCGATGTGGATTACATCTTCGAGCCGGACGCCGAGACGATCCTCAAGCAACTCATCCCGCAGTATCTCAGCTACCAACTCTGGCGCGTTGTGCTCGAAAGCAATGCTGCCGAGCAGGGCGCTCGGATGGTGGCGATGGACAGCGCGACGAGCAACGCCGGTGAACTGCTTGACCAGCTCAAACTGACCTACAACCGCGCTCGCCAAGCCGCCATCACGACGGAGATTATCGAGATCTCGTCCGGCGCCGAGGCGCTCCAAGCTGGATAGCGCGATCTTCGCTTTTGGATTCGGGGTTTCGGATTTATCTTCCGGTCCTGCAGATCCCGGATCGGCGTACCATACTAACAGCCGGAGAGGTGGCCGAGTGGCTGAAGGCGCTCCCCTGCTAAGGGAGTATAGGGTTTATAGCTCTATCGAGGGTTCGAATCCCTCCCTCTCCGCCGCGACCCTCAGCGTCGCAAAAGCCCGCTGCCGAGTGCTTCGGCTGCGGGCTTTTTGGTTGCTCGTACCCAGCGGAATGATGCGCGTGCGGCAAATCATAACAGATACTGACCAGATCGGTCAAAAAGGCGAAGGAACGGCGAAGAGTAAAAAAAAAGTGCCCCGATCTTGCCGTTTCGGAAACGGATCAGGGTTTTCACCATAGGAAGGAGGGCTACGCCACCTTCGGTCCTCCCACTTTTAGACTAAACGCGACGAGTATGTACGTTCCCCGTCAGCAGCGCATGCTGGATCAGTACCTGGATGAAATCAGCCAGGTTGAGCTGCTCACTCCCGATGAAGAGGTTGATTTGGCGCAGAGGATTAAGCAGGGAGACCAAGAGGCGCTGCACAAGCTCGTCCGGGCCAACCTCCGCTTCGTCGTCTCGGTCGCCAAGAAGTACCAAGGCCAAGGCCTCACGCTCTCCGACCTCATTAGTGAGGGCAACTACGGGTTGGTGAAAGCCGCCCAGCGCTTCGATGAGACGCGCGGGTTCAAGTTTATCTCCTACGCCGTGTGGTGGATTCGCCAGTCGATCCTCAAGGCGCTCTCGGATCAGGCGCGGACAGTCCGTCTCCCGCAAAACCGGATCGGGACGCTCTCGAAGATGCGGAAGGCCAGCGCTCGCCTCGCCCAAGAGCACGGTCGCGCCCCGACGGTGGACGAACTCGCAGGCGAGTTGGAGATGAAGCCGCACAAGGTGGAAGAAGGCTTTCGTCACGGTCGCCGCTCGCTCTCGATGGACGCGCCGTTCTCAGAGGACGGAACCCAGAGCCTCCTTGATGTCGTCGCCGATGAAGAACTCGTCTCGCCCGACGAGCCGATCACGGCGGAGTCGATCAAGATTGACGTGGAGCGCATCCTCTGCCAGCTTCAGCCGCGCGAGGCCGAGATCACGCGCCTCTACTTCGGCATCGGGCGCGAGCGCCCGCTCACGCTGGGGGCCATCGGCGAGCAGATCGGGCTGACGCGCGAGCGCGTGCGGCAGATCAAGGAGAAAGCCCTCCGCAAGCTCCGTCGCCACCACGCCCACGCTGACATCCGGGCGCATCTGAACTAAGCGGCACAGAGGTTTATTAAAGGGGAGAGGGTGACGCGGTCGCTCTCTCCTCTTTCTTTTCTAGGTTCCAGTGCCAATACGGTCTGTACCTTTGGTTCAATTCCACTAGCGTCCCTCTCTGAACCGATGTCCGAATCTTCTGTGTCTCACGAAGCCGAGCACCATCATGGAGCCGAGCCGGCCCCGCTCTCGCTCTGGGACGACACGTTCTATGACAGCAAGCAGACGGCGCTGATCCTCGGCGCGATGGGTTTCGGATTTGCGGTGCTCATCGTGTTGCTGCTGGTCGTGGCGTGGTAGGCTCCGGCGTCTGCATTGGTAGCGCTTTTTTGTAGTCCGGGTTGTATCCTGTGCCTTTCATCCACTTAGGCGAGGAGGCATCATGCAGCTCGACACGTTCATGGCGGGGCTGGAGCGCCGCAACCACAGCCAGCCCGAATTTCTCCAGGCCGTCCGCGAGGTCGCTGAGAAGGTCATCCCGTACATCAATGCGCACCCGGAGTACGAGGAGGCGCGGGTGCTGGAACGCTTGGCCGAGCCGGACCGGGTGCTGATGTTCCGCGTGACGTGGGAAGATGATGAAGGCGGGATCCACGTCAACCGGGGCTACCGGGTGCAGCAGAGCAACGCCATCGGTCCGTACAAAGGCGGCCTCCGGTTCGACCCGTCGGTCAACCTCGGCATCCTCAAGTTCCTCGCCTTCGAGCAGGTCTTCAAGAACAGCCTGACCACTCTCCCGATGGGTGGCGGCAAAGGTGGCAGCGACTTTGATCCGAAAGGCAAGTCCGACCGCGAGGTGATGCGCTTCTGCCAAGCCTTTATGACCGAACTTCAACGTCACATCGGCAAGGACACGGATGTGCCCGCAGGCGACATCGGGGTCGGCGGACGCGAGATCGGCTACCTCTTCGGGCAATACAAGCGCCTCCGCAACGCCTTCACCGGCGCGATGACGGGCAAAGGTGCGAAGTGGGGCGGCAGCCTTATTCGCCCCGAGGCGACGGGCTACGGCAGTGTCTACTTCGCCCGTGAGATGCTCGCGCACCGGGGTGAAGAGATCGCGGGCAAGCGGTGCCTCGTCTCCGGTTCGGGCAACGTCGCTCAGTTCACCGCCGAGAAGCTCCTCGAACTCGGTGCGACCGTGCTCACCCTCTCCGACCGCTCCGGTACGATCCATGCCCCGGACGGGCTGACGCGCGACGACCTCAGCGCGGCGATGGACCTCAAAAACAACCGCCGTGGCAACCTCGAAGAGCTAGCCGACCGCGATGGGCTGGAATTCCACGAAGGGATCAAGCCGTGGGGTATCGAATGTGACGCGGCCTTCCCCTCGGCGACCCAGAACGAGATTCAGGACGTGGATGCCAAGACCCTGCTCGACAATGGCTGCACGGTCGTCTGCGAGGGAGCTAACATGCCGAGTTCGCCAGATGCCGCACACCGCTTCGAGCAGGCAGGTATCATGTATGGTCCCGGCAAAGCAGCCAATGCAGGCGGGGTGGCGATCTCCGGGCTGGAGATGACCCAGAACTCGATGCGGATATCGTGGTCGCGCGAGGAGGTGGACCAGCGCCTCCAGAGCATCATGCAGAGCATCCATGCGACCTGCGTCGAGTACGGTAGTGATGGCGACCGGGTGAACTACGTGCAGGGCGCGAACGTCGGTGGCTTCGTCAAAGTCGCGGATGCGCTGATGGCCTACGGGACGATGTAGTCCCCAAGCATAGCACACAGAAAGCGAACAGTCCGATCCTCGCCTGCGTTGGTACCTTGCGTCTCACGGAGGGGTGACAGAGTGGTCGAATGTACTGGTCTTGAAAACCAGCGTGCCGCAAGGTACCGTGGGTTCGAATCCCACCCCCTCCGCTCTGTTGAAAACCAGCGCGCCGCAAGGTACCGTGGGTGCGACACAAAGCCTCGCTGCAGGCTGTCCCGCCCTGTATATAGGGGTGTCAGCACACCGTCAATGTGTTGTGTGGTGAAGGTGTAACAAAGCGGCGGGCGCTTCCGTCAAAGGGCGCAGTTCCATTTCCTCGCTTCCGCCCCGACCCATGCGCTCCCGCTCTCGCCGCCTTGGCACGTTTCTGATTCTTGGACTTCTCGTCGCCGGAACGGCTGTCGCCCAGCAGGCCCCGCGGGAGATCACCTTCGATGAAGCCCTGCGGATCGGGTTGGAGCAAAACACGACACTCCGGCAGGCCACGACGGCTGCCGAGGCACGGTCGCTCGACGTATCGCTCAACCGCTCGGCGTTTCTTCCCAGCCTCAGTGCGTCGGTTCGCCCGGTCCAGAATTATGGCCTCACGTTTGACCAGACGACCGGCCAGCTAGAGCAGGAGACGACCGAGCAACTCAACGCTTCCGTCTCTGCCAATCTGAACCTCTTCAATGGATTTCGGGATCAGGCGTCCCTCCGGCAGGCGCGGGTCCAGCGCGAGGCCAGCGAGTTCTCCCTCGGTCGCGCCCGGCAGGACGTGCTGTTCAACGTGGCGAACCAGTTCCTCCAAGTCTTGCTCAACCAAGAACTCGTCGCCATTCAGGAGCAAAATCTAGAAGCCGACCGCGTCCAGCGCGACCGCATCGAGCAACTCGTCGAAGGTGGCGTCCGGGCGCGGGCCGATGCGTTGCAGCAGGAGGCACTCGTTGCTCAGCGCGAATTGCAAGTGCTCCAGGCCGAGGCGGAACTTGAGCTTGCCAAGACCCGCCTCGTCCAGGTGCTCCAACTCGATCCGTTTGGCAACTACACCTTTGTGGCTCCGTCTTTGGAGTCGTTTTCACTCCAGCCCGAGGGGTACGATCTCGAAATGCTTCTCACGTCGGCGCTTGACCGACGCGAAGATCTCCGGGCGCAGGAGCTTCAGATTGAGGCGGCAGAAGAAGACGTTCGCGTAGCACGGAGTGGATACTATCCAACCGTCAACCTGTTCGGGAGCTACGGCTCGGGCTATTCCAGCCTTGCCACCCGGTCCATCGGCGAATCGTTTGAGATTCCGGTGACGACAGAGGGTGGAGAGGCAATCCTCGTTGGCGGCGAGCCGCTCACCTTCGACAGTCCGCTTGCCCGCGAGAACACGCCCTTCAGCGATCAGTTCTTCACCGACAACCGGGGCGGCTCGATTGGGCTGAACGTCAACATTCCGATCTTCGACCGGTTCGTGACGCGCTCGCAAGTCCAGCAGGCCCGGCTCCGCGCCGAGAACCAGCGCATCGCCCTCGACAACCTGCGGCAAGACGTGGCTCTCCAAGTCCGGCAGGGCTGGCTCGACTACCAGAACGCCGCCAAGCGGCTCGACGTGACGGCCCGGCAGGTGGCGGCCGCCCAAGCCGCGCTCGACGCTGAGCAGGAGCGCTACGACCTCGGCGTCTCGACGTTGACCGAACTGACGCAGGCGCGCGCCGCGTTCGTCGAAGCGCAAAGTTCGCGGGCACAGGCCGTCGCCCAATTCGTCTTCCAGAGTAAGCTCCTCGACTACGCCGTCGGCACCCTCGACCCGTCGGCTCGCCTCTTCGACTGAGGCCCCCCACTTTTCGATCCCCGACTCCAGACTCCCGACTCGCCTTATGTCTGCTCCTGCTAAGAAAAACAACACGAAGCGACTGCTTTTCGGTTTGGGTGGTGCGCTCGTCGTGCTCATCGCGGCCCTCGCCATCTTCGGCGGTGGAAATGGAGAGGAGGGCATCGAAGTCGAGGTCGCACCCGTCGAGGTTCGCACGGTCACGCAGCGGGTGACGGCATCCGGCAAGGTGCGTCCCGAAGTCGAGGTCAAAATCTCTTCCGATGTCTCCGGCGAGATCGTCTTTCTGGAGTTGGAGGAAGGCGACCGGGTGGAGCAAGGCCAGTTACTCGTACAGATTCAGGCCGACGTGTACGCCGCACAGCGGGAGCAGGCCCGCGCCGGTCTCCTCCAAGCGCAGGCCGATGTCTCGCGCGCTCAGGCTGAGATGATCCGGGCCAAGGACGATCTCGACCGGAAGAAGATGCTCGCCGAGCGGGGCGTGATCGCACAGATGGAACTGGAGACGGCACAGACCGCTTTCGACGTGGCGACGGCGAACACCGAGGCGGCGGAGTACCGCGTCAGCAGTGCCCAAGCCTCACTCAGCCAAGCCGCCGACCAGCTTCGCAAGACCTCGATCTATGCCCCGATGAGCGGGACCGTCTCCCAACTCAACGTCGAACTCGGCGAGCGCGTCGTCGGGATGATCCAGATGACAGGGACCGAGATCATGCGGATCGCCGAGCTGGACCGGATGGAACTGGAGGTAGACATCAACGAGAACGACATCGTGGACGTGGTCACCGGCGACTCGGCGCGGATCGAAGTGGACGCCTATCCCGAGGAGCCGTTTCGCGGGGTCGTGACTCAGATCGCCAACTCGGCGCGAGTGTCGGCGGCGGGCACCCAGGAAGAGGCCACCAACTTCCCCGTCAAGATTCAGATTCGCAGCGATGCCGACGATCTGACCTCCATCACGCGCCCCGTATCGACCACCAATTTGCAGGAGATGCCGTCGCGCCTGCGCACGCTGCGCCCCGGCATGAGTGGTACCGTGGACATCTTCACCGAGACCGTCGCCAGCGCCATCGTCGTCCCGATCCAGGCCGTCACCGTGCGCGACTTCAACCGGCTGAACGAGGACAAGGATGAGGAAGAGGGCGATGAAGAGGACGGTGGCAACGACCGGCCTGCGCCCATGATGGAGGAAGACCTCCGCCGCGTCGTCTTTCTGATGGAGGATGGCAAGGCGAAGATGATGGAGGTCGAGACCGGGATTTCGGACGACACCCACATCGAGATCACGCGCGGGCTGACGGGGAGTGAGACCGTCATCATCGGGCCGTTCCGCACGCTCCGCACGGAGCTAGAGGCTGACGATGCCGTTTATGTGAGCGAGAATGATGAGCGCCGCGGGCCGCCGAGGAGCTAGAGCCTCGCTCGCCGCGCTTTCTAAACCCTGCTCACTGCCTATATCTCGATGCAAACCGATCCCATCATCAACATCAGTGACGTCTGGAAAACCTACCAGATGGGTGTCGAGCAGGTCCACGCCTTGCGCGGGCTGTCGCTCGATGTATACCCGAACGAGTACGTCGCCATCATGGGGCCGAGCGGGTCGGGGAAGTCCACCCTGATGAACATCATCGGCTGCCTCGACATCCCGACGAGCGGCAGCTACGTGCTCAACGACCGCGATGTCTCGACGCTCTCCGATGACGACCTCGCCGCCGTGCGTAACCGCGAGATCGGATTCGTCTTCCAGACGTTCAACCTGTTGCCGCGTGTCAACTGTGTGCAGAACGTCGAACTTCCACTGATCTATTCTGGGATGAGCAAGCGCGAGCGGCGGGAGCGCGCCTCTGAGGCCCTCGTCAACGTCGGCCTCGGCGACCGGATGGACCACAAGCCGAACGAACTCTCCGGCGGGCAGCGCCAGCGCGTGGCCGTCGCCCGCGCCCTCGTCAACCGTCCCGCCATCCTCCTCGCCGATGAACCGACAGGCAACCTCGATACGGCGACAAGCGAGGAGATCATGCGCCTCTTCGAGATGCTCTACCGGCGCGGCAACACCCTCCTTGTGGTCACCCACGAAGAAGACATCGCCGAGCACGCCCGCCGCATCGTCCGTCTCCGCGACGGTGACATCGAGCGCGACGAGCGGGTAGCCAACCCGACCCTAGCCGGGCTGGAGGTTGAGGCGCTGGAGGCGGCGTGAGTCCGCTCATCGCCAGCCATACGGCGTTCGGGGTGGTCGCGCTGGCGGCAGGGGCCGTCGTGCTACTTCGTAAAAAAGGGGATCAGTGGCATCAGTGGATCGGGCGGGTCTACGCGGTCTCGCTCGCTATCCTCTGCATCGAATCGTTCTGGATTCAGGACTCGACGCCCTTCTTTCAAGGCTTCGGGATGTTCCACGTCATGGCAACCGTGAGCCTAGTGACGCTCCTCGCAGGAATCATTCCGGCAAGGCTTCGTTTTCAGGGGTGGTTCGGGTGGCACTACCAGTTGATGGTGTGGTCGTACATCGGCCTCGTCATGGCGACCGGTTCGCACGTCTTCCGTCCAGTCTTCCTGTTCTTCCTGCGCGATGTCGGTTTGCCGGGTGGGGCGAGCAGCGTGGTGACGGCGTTCGTGCTATGGGGAATTCCGCCGCTCGTCGGGGCCATGCTACTCAGGCGGCGAGCCGTAGCGTGGGAGCAGATGGTTGCCTGAAAGGCGTCTGCTGGCACACCGCAGATCGGTCTGTCGTTTGGTAGGGGGTGAGAGTGTTCCGAATGGCCCTATCTTGCCCGGTCGTACATCCATCCCTACTACCGCTATGAAACGCAGAGACTTCGTCGCACGCACAGGCCTCGCTATTGGGGCAATCCCTGCTCTGGGCAGTGCGTCCTTGGCTTCCACATCTACGCCGTCTGACATCCCGCGCTCGTTCGATCCGATGGACTGGCGTGCGGTGCGCGACCAGTTTCCGCTGACGCGGGATCGCATTCATATGTCGACGTTCCTGCTCGCCAGTCATCCGCGCTCTGTGGCCGACGCCATCGAGCGGCACCGACGAGGATTCGATGCGGACCCGGCGTCGTACTGGGAGGAGCACTTCATGACGGCGGAGCCGAAGGTGCAGGCGATCATTGCCGAGTACCTCGACACCGATCCCGGCCTGATCGCGCTTACCGATAGCACGACGATGGGTCTTGGCCTGGTCTACGGTGCGCTCCGGCTCCGCCCGGACCAAGAGATTCTCACAACGCCGCACGACCACTACGCCACGATCAAGTCGCTCCAACTCCGGGCCAAGCGGACGGGCGCGACGGTCCGCGAGGTCGCGCTCTACGATGATCCCGCCGAGACCTCCGTGGATCAGGTCGTGAGTCGGATGAAGGCGGCCATCACCGACCAGACGCGGGTGCTCGCCGTGACGTGGGCGCACTCTTCGACGGGCGTGAAGCTGCCGATCGCGGCGATGGCTGAGGCGCTACGCGATATCAACGCCGGACGCGACGAAGCCGACCGCGTGCTGTTCTGCGTGGACGGGGTTCATGCCTTCGGCATTGAGGATGAGACCGTGGACAGCCTCGGCTGCGACTTCCTCATGGCGGGGGCGCACAAGTGGATGTTCGGCCCGCGTGGGACGGGCATCATCTGGGGCCGCCGCGAGGCATGGGACGCGCTCGATCCCATCATCCCGAGCTTCGGGCCGAGCGTGGGCGTCTGGCTCGGCGTGCTGCCGCCTGATACGCCGTTCGTGACGCCGGGTAGCTACCACACGCCCGGCGGCTTCCACTCCTTCGAGCACCGGTGGGCGCTCGGCGAGGCGTTTCGCTTCCACCTTGACCTCGGGAAGGCGCGGATACAACAGCGCATCCACGAGCTGAACTCGATGGCGAAGGAGGCGCTCGCCGCGATGCCGCACGTCCGCCTCTACACGCCGATCAGTCCGGCACTCTCCGCCGGGATCATCTGCTTCGACGTGAACGGTCATGCACCCGCCGAGGTGGTGGAGCATCTGCACGCGCAGGGCATCACGGGTAGCACGAGTCCGTACCCGGTGTCTTACGCCCGCATTGCCCCGAGCCTCATCAACAACGAAGGCGAGGTCGAGCGGACGGTCGCTGCCATCGCCGCGCTCGCGTAGCGGTGAAGGTTTAGCGAGGCGCATCGGCGGTGAAACCGGCGAGGGGAGCGGGCGAATAAGCGGCCCGACATGGTAGGCCGTCCCTAGTTTCTGGCCTTCGCTCCGTACCCTCTGCCCCTGCTCCCGTGTTCACGCTCGACGCTTTTATCTCCGCCTTCCTGCCGCTCTTCGTGGCGCTCAACATCCCCGGTGTGCTCCCGCTCTACATCGGGATGACGGAGTCGTTCGAGGCGCGTGCGCGCCGCACGCTGCTGCTCCGTGCAATGACCGTCGCGGTGGCTGTCGCGCTGCTGATGCTGTTCGCGGGACAGGTCATCTTCGAGACGCTCGGCATCACCGTCCACGACCTTCGCGTCGGCGGTGGGTTGATCCTACTCGTACTCTCGATCACGGACCTCGTCTTTGGCGATCTCAAGAAAAGGCGTGGCGGCACCAAGAAGGACCGCAAAGTCGCCACCGATGAAGACTCGACCGAGATGGCGGTTGTCCCGCTCGGCATCCCGCTCATCATCGGACCGGCAGCTATCACCACGATTCTCGTGTCGCAGGGGCAGTCGGGATTCGTGCTGACGTTGGCCTCAATCCTCGTCAACATGCTGCTCGTCTACTTGGCCTTCGCGTTTGGTCCGCGCTTGCTGGCACTCTTCGGCGCGGGCTTCTCGAAGGCGGTTGCCAAGATCGCCAGCCTGTTCCTCGCCGCCATTGCCGTAGCGATGATTCGAGCGGGGATCATCGGGATGCTCGTCCAACTCGGCGTCTACAACTGAGTGGCTGAGTGGGGGAGACCCCAAGAGCGTGCCGAGGCCGTTAATTTCTGCCCTCTGCCCTCTGCCCTCTGCCCTCTGCCGATGTATCCCACTGCCGAAGTTCGCTGGTTTCTCGACGGGGCGCTCCCCGAGGATGTCGAGCGCTGGTTTGAGGGGGTAGCCGGGTCGTCGCCTTGGGAGGTGCGGAGGGACCACTACGTGCGTCCTGCGATGGTAGACGGATTAGGCGTCAAGGCGCGCACGGGCAACATGGAGGTCAAGCGACTTGCCGAGGTCGTTGGGGAAGATGTGTTCCACGAGCGGGTCACGGGGCGCATCGAGCGCTGGCGAAAGTGGAGTTTCCCGCTCGACCGCTCGGCCCGGCTCCGCAACGGAGGCGGAGACTGGGTGCCTGTGGGCAAGCGGCGACAGAAGGCGAGCTTCGCGGTTCGTGACGGAGCGGTAGCGCCTGTACCGCGCATGGAACAGGCCGGCCAAGGGTGTTCGCTGGAAATCGCCGAGGTGGGGGCCGTGGGGCGGACGTGGTGGAGCATCAGCTTCGAGGCCTTCGGGCCAGAGGCGGCGTTGGTCGCGTTGCTCCGCCAGACGGCGGGGCATGTCTTCGCCGCCGCCGAGCCGCCCGCGTTGCCGAGCGAGTGCTCAATGAGCTACCCGCGCTGGTTGCATCGTCTCGCTGGGTGAGGCGCACCGCGAATGCGCCAGGTAGTACCTGTCATGAGTTTGATAAAGCGGCAGCTAGGCCCTGACCTCTGGATAGCAAGGATGTTGGTCTGGAATCGGAAAGGGCAGCGTTGACCTGCGGCGGTGGGAAAAGTCGTAAGTGATAGAAACGCTCCCTGCGTTTTGCGGAGGTTGCACGCTGGCCTCTGCCCTTTCCTTCACTCAACCTGTGAGGTTCTCATGAACCGTTTCTTCTCTCTCATCGCTGCGGTGGCACTCTTCGCCGCTGTGCCCGCGACCTACGCGCAGATCGACTTCTGCTTCGTCGTCGATCAGAATGGCTTCGCCATGGAAGGCACCATGTACACGGATACAGATGTCGCCATCGCCTCGTCCACGATCAATGCGGGCCTCCCTATTGGTACGGCTGTCCGTGGCACGAATAGCGCCGAGATCCGGCACCACGCCTTTACCTTCATCAATTCCAACCCCGGTGGCGATCCCGGCTGTAATGGGGGCGATGGCCTCGTTGACTGGCTGACCTACAACGGTCGGATCGTCGGTGGTGGTGCGGGCAGCGGTTACATCTGGTCCGGCACCTTCGAGAATAGCTGCGAGTTCGCTCCCGCCAATCGGACGGGCGTGATCTTCATCGGCAGTTGCCCGGCAGCCCGCCCGGCACGGATCGACAACGGCGATGCCGGAAGCGCGGCGAATGAGATCGGCGAGGCTGAGGTTCAGGCTGCGCCGGAGGCCTTCGAGGTCGTGGCGGCGCCCAACCCGTTCGCCGCCGGGACGGTCGTGCAGTTCGACCTGCCCGAAGCGGCGCACGTTCGGGTGCTGGTCTTCGACACGCTGGGCCGTCAGGTGGCGGTGCTGGCCGACGAGCAGCGCGAGGCGGGCACGCACGGCGTGAGCTTCGAGGGAGCGAACCTCCCGGCAGGGGTCTACCTGTACCGCGTCGAGGCGGGCGCGCAGGTGGCTTCGGGCCAGATGACGCTCGTGCGCTAGGCCACGTCGGATTCAGCTAGACACAGGGGGCAGGGGTCAACGCGACGCCTGCCCCCGCTGCGTTGGGGTGGTCAGAAGCTGTAGGCGACCCGGAGGTAGACGAAGTCGTTGCGGTCATAGGTGGCGAACGAGAACGCAGGTTCGCGGAGCAGTCCAGCGAGGTCAGCCACATCGCCGCCCGGCCCGCCGAAGAGATGCGCGCCGACCGTGGCGTTGAGGGCATCGCGGACGGCGTAGGTCAGCGACGGGTTGAGCCAGTAGTCTGCGCCGAGGTTGTAGAAGACGAAGGCCTGCGCCGTGAGCGTCTCGCGCCGGAAGCGCCCGTTCCAGAACCCCGTCACCGATGGCTCGAATCGGTCCTGCGCCACGCGCTCGTCCCAGTCGAACACGAGCGTGCCGAGTGCCTGGACGCGGAAGAGTTGCGCTCCGAACGCCCGCTCCAATCCAAGCGCCGCCTGCCCCAGCGGCTTCTCGATCAGGAACCCGCGCTCGATAGCATCGGGCAACGCGGGGTCGAGCAAATCAATCGGTGACTGCGGAACCTCAATGGGCTGGTCGAGGAGATAGCGCGTGTGGTACGCCGCCTCGCCGCGCACCACGAGCGGATCGAGCGCGAGCGTCTCGAACGTCAGGCCGACCACCTGCCGCCGCTCATAGGTGGGGGTGATGGCGATGCGAGCGCTCGGCGGGAGAAACGAGACCTCGACGTCTTTGCGGAAGGCAGGCAGCCGGTTGAACCCATTGATCCAGAGCAGCGCGATGTCAGTGCGCTCCAGCCCGGTCCACGTCACGCGGAGCGCCGTCTCCGCGCCTCGCAAGGTTGAGTCTTGTGCCGCCGGTTCGGTGATCTCGATGGGCACGCCGAATACATCGGCGGGGAGCGGGTCCCACGGTGAGCCATCGTCAGGGAGCCGTGTCGTCGGACGGCGCGGGATGGCGATACCTGTCACGCGGAAGTCCCCTGCGTAGAGGGTCGCGTTCGCCGCCGTCACGCCGAGTCGGAGGTCGTCGAACGGTTGAGCCAGAAACTCCGTCAGGTCGAGCGGGGCGAGCAGGTCGGTGACGAACGTGCCATCGGTCTTGCCCCAGACGATGAGTTGCCGCCCCAGACGAAGATCAACGCGACTGAAGTAGACATCGATAAACGCCTCGCGGAGATCACCGCCGAGCCGCTCGCCGAGTGCATCGTAGTCCAGCCGGGGTCGCAGCACGATCCGGCCCTGCTCGTAGTCGAACGCGAGCAGTACCTCGGCACGGTTGCGGACTGTAAGAAAGCCCGGCGCATCGGCGAGTCGAAGCCCCGCATAAAGCTGGTACGATCCGCCGAGGCGGAGGCGGTCGTCGAGTTGCGCTGTCGCCGAGGGGGCCGTGAGGGCGGCGAACGCCAGAACCAGAAGGCAGCGCTTCGCGAGGTGGCGAATGGGTGTGTGAGCGTGTGAAAGGATAGGTTGAACTGAGGTCGCCCTGCTCCTATACCCCCATACTCTCATCCTCTTGACCTCCTTAGTGGTCTGCCGGAATCATCTTTCTCATGAACAGCGGGAAGAGCAAGAAGAGCACGCCCAAGCCGAGGAAGAGAAAGCGAGCCTCGCCATCCTGTGACAGCCCGATACCGAAAGCGATGAGAAACAGCAGGCCTGCCAGTACGCCCATTACGTCGGCCACCTTGCGGATCGTCGTCACCGACTCAGGCGTCAGGTCAGGCTCGTCGTCGTGCTCAGGCGTCATGGCGTCGTGAGGGCAGGTGATCCGGCAAGATAGAGCACAGCGTGGCTTATCGTAGGCCGCGCTGAAGCTGGCGCTCGGAGAAGAGATCGTCGCGGAGGGTGGTGCCGGTAGCGCGCTCGGTGAAGGTGAGGACGGTGCGACGGCCTGCCTGCACGTCCTCCATCATGAGCGTGTCGGCGCGCCACGCGCCGGGGGCGACCTCGGTGAAGTCGTCGGCGGTGAGCACTTTAGCGAGCGCGCCGCCCCGGTCGTAGTGCTCAGCGCGGAGGACGACGTAGCGCGCGCGGTCCACGGTGAGCACGATCCGGCTGTACTTCGAGTCGCCATCGGTGGGGCGGGCGTCGAGGACAAAGGCGGCGTCGGTGGTCTCGGCCATCGTCACGTCGTAGGCGTCGGGGTCGCGGGTGCCGAGGTCTTCATAGGTGAAGTCGCTTCCGGCGAAGCGCTCGCCGCGCTTCGACCCGGCGATGCGCTGCACGCGACCGAGCGCCGGGAGGTAGAGCTTCTGGTCGTCCCCGTCGTCGGTCTCGACCGTTAACAGGCCGGTGCCCCGGATGTCCGCCGGGCCGGTGAAAATGAGGATTGACTTGAGTCGGTCGCCGTCGGTTTTGGAGCGGACATCGAGCGAGCGGGTTCGCGTGCGTCCACGCTCGTCTACGATCTCCATCTGGATCGAGGCCGATTCGGTATCGACGAGGTCCTGTCGCCGCTCGACTTCCTCGAACACGTCGGAGGCGGAGGTCTGCGCGTGCGCGGTGAGCGGCAGGGTGATGAGCAGAAAGGCGGAGAAGCGGAGGAGGAAGCGCATAGGTATAACTGGTGGTTGATGGCATGCTGTTCTACGCAAAGCGCAGGCCAGAGACCCCGCTGCTGCCGCTCTCGCTGGCTCTTCGCCAAAAGGTCAAATGGGCCACCGAAACGCAGCAGCGCCCCCGCCCGAGCGGACGGAGGCGCTGTGTCTCGGCACCGGAGCGCCGAGTATGCTACATCGTGCGGGTTAGCGCACGAGGGACATCTTCATGGTGCGGCTGAAGGTGCCCGCTTCGATGGTGTAGAAGTAGACCCCGCTGGCAAGGCCGCGCGTCACCCACTGGGCTTCGTGGTAGCCTGCCGTGCGGTCTTCGTCCACCAGTGTGGCCACCCGGCGTCCGACCGCGTCGTAGACCGTGACCGTGACGCGCGCCGCTTCGGGCAGGGCGTACTTGATCGTGGTCAAGTCAGCGAACGGGTTCGGATAGTTTTGCTGGAGGGCAAACTCCGTCGGGATGCCTTCGTCTTCGGTGTTCGGTGTCCCTACGACCTCGATGCTCACCGGGACCGTGAAGGTCTCGTTGTCCGGGTCGTTGGTCGTGAAGATGACCTCTGCCGAGTAGCTTCCGACTTCAGCGGTGGAGGCGTCGGCGACGACCGAGATGTCAGCAGAGCCACCGGCATCGACGGTGCCGCTTTCGGGATCGACGGTAATCACCAGCCCGGCTTCGGACGTGATCTCGACGAGGTCAACGAAGAAGTTCGTCGCGCCGTCGCCTGCATCCGTCGTAGACTCGAAGCGCAGCGTGTGCGTTCCGCCGTCAGCGTAGGCCGAGACGTCCACCATCACCTGCGTGTAGACCCCGTACTTGATCGCGTCAGCGTCGGTGCTGCGGAAGATCTCGTCGCCGTCCATCGTGACGCTCATGAAGCCCGTCGTGCCGACGGCCGGAATCTCGTGCCAGAACGAGAGGGTAGCCGCGCCTGCCGGGATCGTGACATCCTGCTCGACCGAGCCGATCTCCTCGGCCCCGCCGATACCGCCGAACCACGTCCAGAAGACACCGTCGAAGGGGCCGGAGCCACCGCCGAGGCCGCAGCTGGCTTCGTCACAGATGGGCGTGCCGAAGTTGGAGGAGAACTCGCTCCACGCCGCGTTCGGAGTGCCGGTCTCGAAGCTGCCATCGCCGACGATATCGCCGCCACGAGACGGCTCGGTCGTCTGCGGGAGCACCTCGGGGTCGAGGACGATCTCAGACTGACGCTCGACCGGCCCTTCCGCGCGGGTGGGTACCTCGCCGTCGGGACGGTTCGTTACGATGACTGCGGAGACCGAGTAGGTGCCCTCGCCCGAGCCATTGTTGGACAGCGTGATTGTCTGTGCGTCGGAGACGTTGCCCGCGATTACGGTGAAGTCCAGTTCGTCCGGATCGACGCTGAAATCTGCGGGAGAACCGCCGTTGCCCTGCACCGTGGAGGTGAGGTCATCGTCATCCGCCACCCCGACTGTGAGCGTTGCGCTGGCAGCACCTGCCACGTCCGGTGTGAAGGTGACGTTGATGTCCGCGCTACCGCCCGGTGCCACATCCACGGGACCGCTGAAGTCGGTTGAGAAGGCGCTGTCATCGAACGAGGCGTCGGTGAGCGAACAGGCAGCCGTCCCGCCGTTGCTGACCGTGACCGCATCCGTGGCTGACTCGCCGACGGTGACATCACCAAAGTCAAGCGGGTCGGGTGCGATTACGCAGGCCGACTCACCGCCGACCATGAGGACGACCGGAAGCTCGAACGTGGACACTTCACCATCGATGTCGGCCTCGAGGATCAGGTTGGCCTCATAGGTTCCAGCGAGCAGACCCGTTGCATCAAAGGAGACAGTGACCGGTCCCCCGATACCCGCCGGAATCGTACCCGAAGCCGGGGTGACGCCCGTGATGAACGAAGGCGCTGCCGAGATCAGGATCGTGAGGCCGCTCTCGATATAGGTCTCGTTGAACGCGATCTGGAGGCCGTCGGTACCATCCTCGTTTTCGATGCCAATCGTGGCCGAGTCGAGCGTGTTGCTCATGCTGCCGTAGCGGTACTCGATGCTGCCGTTGGCGTTGAGTACGATCTGGAAGAAGTAGGTCGGCGCTGCTGCTTGGAAGCGACCGGCCTCATACTGGATGATGACCCGGCCCGGCTCTTCGAGGACGTAGGTATCAGCCGTTGGGTCTTCGAGCGTGAGGTCGTCCCAGAACGGATAGAGTGTTGCGTTCGGGGTTGGCGGGTCCGGGATGGGATCGTTGCCGAACGAGTTGAAGTCCGGGTCGCCATACGTCTGGTCGAAGGTGGCGAAGCCGTTCGTGAAGAGGCGGATGCCGTTGTAGTCTTGGCCGTAGAACGAGAAGGTGAACGGCAGGGCCACGTCGGCGTAGCCTTCGTCTTCCGGTGGGAAGCCCGGCTCGCTGTCAGAAAGAGTCCACGTAACGGCTGTGCCTGTGTCGGAGATATCCACGAACGCATTGGCAGGCGGGCCGCCCGGCTCGTTCGAGTCGATCCACGTATAGCCGAAGTTATCCGGCCCACCGGCACCGCGAAGTTGAGCCGTGCCTTGGCGCGGATCGGCCTCCCCCTTGGCAAGGTCGAGCGAGGGGAACTGCGGCGTGACCGCGCGTCGGTCTTCGGCGAACTGCGGGAAGGTGACGGTCACCGGACCGTCTGTGTTGTTGCGGACAGCCACTACTTCCGTCCCGGTCATGTCCGTTTCGAGCATCTCGACGAGCGGATTCGGGTTAAAGGAGATGGCGGGCGTATCGGTCACTTCGAGCGTGATCGGGATGTTGACCGTGCCTTCGTCTGCATCATTCGTTGTGAGAGTGATGAAGTCGGTATAGGTGTCGGGCGAAAGACCATCGGCTGTTAGCACGACGGAGACGCTCTGCGAGCCGTCGGCAGACACGGTGCCGGACTCCGGCATAACGCTCTCGACGAGATCGACGCCGCGGAGGTCGGAGAATGCGAACGTGAGGTCTTCGTCACCGGTGTTCGAGATGGTGAGCGACACCGTCGTCATGTCGTCAGTGATGACGGTCGCATTGATCTCCGTCGGGGTGAGCGATAGCTCGGGTCCGCCCCCACCGCCTGCTTCGATGCCGTTGATGAAGAGCACCCATTGCAAGCTGGCAAAGTCACCCAAGTCACCGACGTAGGTCGGGTCTGTGATCCCGCATGGCTCGGCGGCGAGGAGGGTCGGACCCGTCTCGCCGGCGGCGTTCGATCCGTAACGGATGTCAAAGGGGTTCGGGTTGCCGGTATCAGCCGGATTGCCGCTCGGCACGAACCACTCGAAGGCGAAGATGGCGTCTTGTTCCAGCGTGATGTCTGCCGTGATCGGGATGTTCTGGAGCGAGTTGGCTTCCGTTTCGCTGACAACGTACTCTTGCTCACCAATGAGCGTGGCATTGCTGATCAGGAATGAGCCGTCGGGGTTGAGCGCCGATACGGAGTGAAAGCGGAGCGTCGTGGTGACGGGAGCGTTGCCGTTGAGCACGATGCCGCCGATACCCAAGTCCACGCTCGTCACCATGATGTCGTCGGTGTCCTCGGTGAACTCGGCGAGGTCGAAGGCGCGGAAGTAGTTGTTGTCGGTGGTATAGCCGCCGTCTTGGTTAGCGCAGGAGACGCCGCCGATCGTGATGAAGTCGGCTTCGGACTGCGTGATGACGATGTCTTCGCCGCCGCGGGTGTCGGGGTAGACGGGAGCGTCCAGCGCGACGCCAGCGGAAAGGCTTTGGGCGTGGGCGCTGCTCATCCAGCCGGTACCGGCCAGCATAAGCGCAAACGCAAAGGTGAAACGTAACAGAGTAGCAGGTCTCATGAGAGCCTCCTGTGGAGTGAGTGGATGGAGGGGTGAGAATCGGGCGAGAGTCGATGGCGGACGTGCGGAGCACACCACGGCCAACAGGCCACGCGGGTGTTCGGTGACGCAAACACGTAGAGGAGAGCGGATAGAGCCAAGTGGGGTGGTAGAAGCGCGGGTGGTAAGAGCTTCTGGGGTGCTCCCTGTCGCATGCAGGCGGCTCCGGTGTCTTGGTAAAGAGCCGAGGTTTCTGCAAGCAATACGCTACGATTTACGTATCAAGGGGGCAAAATAGCAAGCCCACCTGTCATATCGGCGCCCCTTTTTTCCATGTTAAATGCTCCATTCAGATTTTCCGGCAACGGGATGAGGGCGGCGTACTTCGCTGTTCTTCGCATCCTCGGCGTACCTTGATGCTACGTTGATGGCTCATGCCCGAAGCTCGTCGCCCCACCGAACCATTCTGACCACGCGCCCCATGAAACGCTCCGTCTTTGCCTCGCTTCTGTCCGGCCTATTCCTGCTCACCGTAGGGGGGCTTTCGGCTCCTGTTGCTGCACAGCCCGCTACCGAAACCGTCGAGCTATCGCTCGAAAGCCTCTACAACTCATCCACGTTCCGCGGTCGGTTCTTCCAAGGCGGCCGCTGGGCCGAGACGGGACCGGTGGTGCGCTACACGGAGCGTGACGGCGAGGCCACCGACCTGATGGAATACAACCTTGAGACCGACACCCGCACCGTCCTCATCGACGGCAACGGTCTCCAGAAGCCCGACGGCGATGGCTTGGTCAACATCGAGAGCTACCAGTACAGCGCCGACCGGAGCAAGGTGCTGCTCTATGCCGACTCCGAGCGCGTCTGGCGGCTCAACACGAAAGGCTACTACTACGTCTACGACCTCGAAGCCGGAACCGTCATGCCCGTCTCAGACCGGGCGAAAGGCTTGCAGATGTTCGCCAAGTTTAATCCGGCGGGGGACAAGGTGGCGTTCGTCCGCGACCGCAATCTCTTCGCGGTGGACCTGATGAGCGGCGAAGAGATGCAGTTGACCGACAACGGGAGCGATGGCGGCATCATCAACGGCACCTTCGACTGGGTCTACGAGGAAGAGTTCGGTCTCCGCGATGGGTTCGACTGGAGCCCCGATGGGCAGCACCTCGCGTTCTTCCAACTCGACGAGACGAACACGCGCGACTTCCAGATGACGGACTTCACCACGCTCTACCCCGAGTACACCAAGTTCCGGTACCCGAAGGCGGGTGAGGTGAACTCGGAAATCCGTATCGGCGTGATCGATATGGCGGGCGCGAACATGGGCGAGACGCGATTCTTTGACACCGATACGTGGAACGAGGGCGGGGAGGAAACCGAGTACCTCTCGCTCATGGGCTGGACACCGGCCATTGACGGCGGGCACCACGTCTGGATGGCCCGCATGAACCGCGACCAGAACGACCTCGATTTGCTCTACGGCAACCCCGCCTCGATGGAGCTTCAGACCATCCTCACCGAGACCTCTGATACGTGGATCGACGTGGAGACCGGCTTCTCGGATCTCGATACGGGTACGCTCACCTACCTCGATGACGACGAGCATTTCGTCTGGCGCAGCGACCGAAGCGGGTACAACCACCTCTACCTCTACCGCAACGACGGCACCTTCGTCCGTCAACTCACCAGCGGCGATTGGGACGTGACGACGTTCCACGGGGTCGATGAGGCGGCAGGTACGCTGTACATCACCTCGACGATGGAAAGCCCCATCGAGCGGCACCTCTACCGCGTGCCCTTCGGCGGCGGGACCAACCGGGCCTCGACCGAGCCGGTGAAGATCACCGACGAGTCCGGCTGGCACAATGTCAACACCTCGGGCGATCTGCGCTACTACATCGACTCGTACTCGAATGTCAGCACACCGCCCGTGACCTCGCTCTACCGGATCGATGGGTCGCTCGTCAAGGTGCTCGAAGCGAACGAAGAACTGATCGCCAAGGTGCAGTCGCTCGGCCTCGCGCCGGTCGAGTTCATGACCGTGCCCGCCGCCGACGGGACCGACCTCAACGCCTACCTCATCACGCCTGCTGACTTCGATCCGCGTGAGGAATACCCGATGCTGATTCACACCTACGGTGGGCCGGGGTCGCAGGAGGTCCGCAACGCATGGGGCGGGACCGAGCGGCTCTGGCACTACATGCTCGCTGAGGAACACGGCATCCTCGTCGCAGGCGTGGACAACCGGGGGACGGGCGGGCGTGGCAAGCGCTTCAAGGCGCAGACCTACAAGCGCCTCGGCCCGCTCGAAGCTGAGGACCAGATCGCCGCTGCGCAGCACTTCGGCGCGATGGACTGGGTGGATGAGGACCGCCTCGGTATCTGGGGCTGGAGTTACGGCGGCTACCTGACGCTGCTGGCGATGCTCTACGAGGACGGCCCCGAGACGTTTAAGCTCGGTGTGTCCATCGCCCCGGTCACCAACTGGCGGCTCTACGACACGATCTACACCGAGCGCTACCTCTCGACCCCGCAGAAGAATCCGGACGGCTACGACCTCGGCTCGCCCGTCACCTACGCGGCGAACCTCCGCGACGACCAGGAACTCCTCATCGTCCACGGCGACGCCGACGACAACGTCCACGTCCAGAACACGGTCATCATGGCCGACGCGCTTCAGGCTGCCAACAAGCAGTTCGATCTGATGATTTATCCCGGCCGCAACCACGGCATTTTCGGCGGCACGACCCGGCTGCACCTGTTCACGATGATAACGGATTTCGTTACAGAGAACTTGTAGACCCCCTGCCTCGCTCATTGGCACTCACTCGGCTGTCCCCCTTCAGAGGGGGACAGTTTGCGTAGCGCTAGTGGAGCAAATAGGGGGTGCGCCATCGGCGTGGGTGCGATGCGCCGGAAGTGCTAGACACAGGCGAAGCAAGGCCGTAGCTTAGGGGTAGACTCAACCTCCGGCTCCGATGAAGACCTCGCTGCGGCTCCTTGCCGCTTTTTGTTGCCTCGCTCATGTAAGCGCTTACGCACAGCCCGCAGGCCAGCCCGACGTGCTCCTGCAAGGTTTCCATTGGAACGCTCACCCCGGCGATCACTCGCAGAACCTGAACGGCCTGTGGTGGGACTCGCTCCGCGTCGTCGCCGAGGAGATTTCCGACGCTGGCTTCGAGACGGTGTGGATTCCGTCGCCCGCGAAGGGACAGGGGGGACGCTTCTCGATGGGGTACGACCTCTACGACTACTACGACCTCGGCTCCATCGACCAGAAGTTCACCCGGCGGACACGCTTCGGGACCCGCGCCGAACTGGACCAGATGCTCAACGAGTTCGACCGGGTCGGCCTGAAGACGATGGCGGACGTGGTGCTCAACCACCGCGACGGCGGCGACGCGCAGTCGGACGTGGCGTGCGTGCCCGGCGGCGGCTCGCCGTTCCAGCGGTTCAACGTCTTCAACCCCGCCAGCGGGCGCTTCCCGGCGACGGCCTCGTCCTTCCACGCCAACGACACCCATTGCGACCTCGACGCGCCGTATCACAACAACATCTTCGGACAGGACATCTGCTACTTCGATAACACCAACAACGTCCTCGACGCAGGTGCGCCGAACAATGGGTGGTATCGCGGCCCGCACAACCTCGGGCACGTCGGCGACTCGCTCGTCGTGTGGGGGCGGTGGCTGATGGATGAGATCGGGATTGACGAGGTGCGGATCGACGCGGTGAAGCACATCGAGCCGGGCTTCCTCGCGCCGTGGCTGGTCGAAATGTCGCCCGGCGCGCAGCCCTTCGCCGTTGGCGAGTTTTTCGGTGGGACAGGAGAAATCATCGACTACCACAACGAGGTCGAGGCGTTCAACACGACCTTCGGGGCGGGCAGCGCGGACCCCGCCTTCTCGCTCTTCGACTTCGGCCTCCGGTTCGCACTCAAGGACATGGCCGATGGCGGCGGGTTCTTCGATATGCGGAACCTCAATGGAGCCGGGCTTCACTTCAGCGGCCTCGACGCCGCGAGCGCCGTCACGTTCGTCGAGAACCACGACTTCGACCGGATCGGCTGGTCGGCGACGAGTTGCGGCGATCCCGACGCGGTGCCCTTCGGCACCACCTGCGTCAAACTGACGACCGACAGCGGTCACAGCCCAGTCGTCAGCCGGAAGCACCTCGGCTATGCCTACCTCATGGCCGCTGAGGGCCGCCCGACCGTCTGGTGGAAAGACTACTTCTGGTTCGGCCTCGACGAGGAAATCCGCTGGCTGATGAACCTCCGCCGCTGGACCGCCCAGGGCGAGTCGACGCCGATGAGCGGGCTGAACCCGAACGTCGAGATCGATCAGGGCGACTTCTGGGCACTGAGTCGGCAGGGCCTCGGGAATCCGCGCTACGGGATGGTGCTCGCCATCAACGACAGCAACGCGGGCGAGGAGACCGGCTTCGTCGATACGCCGCACGCGAGCTACGAGCTTCGGGACTACTCCGACGCCTACCTCTTCGAGACCACGCAGGCGTTCGCCGACGGGCGGATGTTCATCAAGGCGCAGCCGGGCAACTATGCGTGGTTTGCACCGACGGGCCTCTATCCGATCCCGCTCGACGAACCGGCCTCGTCCTTCGCGATGGAGTCGGAGCCGGGTGGCAAGCTGCACTTCGTCGTGCTCCGTGCCGCCGATGCCAACCAGTTCCTCGTCAACGGCGCGCCGATCCAGCCCGGCGACGAGGTGGCGATCCTCGGCCCGACGGGTAGCGGAGCAGCGGGGCTAGGCCGCATCGGGCAACGCCTCCGGTGGGATGGCGAGCACGACCTCCTCATCGAAGCCCTCGGCAACGACGACGGCACGAACGCAAATGGCAGGCTCAAGGTCGGCGACCAGCTTCGGCTCGTCGTCTACGACCAGAGCGCCGGTACGACGGTCGAGGCCGCGACGCTCGACTGGGCCACGTCTGGCTCGACGTTCACGTTCAACCCCGACCGACCGGCCTCGCGTGGCGGGGGCTTCACTTCCACCGTCAACGACGACGACGGGGCGTTCAGCGTCAGCGGCCTTTCCCGCGTGACGAGCTTCAGCGCAGGCGGCAGCGCCGTCGCGCTCAGCCTCACCCCGCTCGGGGCACCGATCACGGTCCCAGCTTCCGGTGGCTCAGTCTCGTTCGACATTGACCTTCAGAACCTCACCGGCACCTCGCAAAGCTTCGAGGTGTGGACCGATGTGCTACTGCCGAACGGCAACCCGTTCGGTCCAGTGATCGCGGCGACTCCCGTGACGCTGCCTGCGAACGCGGGCGGTGGGCAGACGATCACGCAGAGCGTGCCCGGTGCGGCTCCGGCGGGAGCCTACGTCTACCGTGCCTACGCCGGGACGTACCCCAGCACCGTCATCGCGTCCGACAGTTTCCCGTTCACCAAGTCCGGTGCAGCGCGACCCGGCTCGCCCGTCGTCGTGGGCTGGATTGCCACCAATGCCAACGGCGGAACCCTGAGCTTCGGCGAGACCGAGCCGGTGGCTTCGACCGCCTCGCCCGAGCGCTTCCGCTTCGAGCCAGCCTACCCGAATCCGTTCGGGGCCGAGGCCACGCTCCGGTTCGTCGTGCCGACCGCGCAGGCGGTGCGGGTGGAGTTGTACGACAGCCTCGGTCGCCGCGTCCGGGTGCTCTACGATGCCACGCCCGCCGCGGGGTCGGAGCAGACCGTCACGCTCGACGGGCGCGACCTGCCGAGCGGGGTCTACCACGTCCGGCTCGTCGGCGAAGATGTGCGCGCGACGCAGACCATCGTGCGAATGAGGTAACAGAAAAACGTCGATTGCAGCGCGTGGGGGCCGGTCTTGCAATAAGCAGGGTCGGCCTCCGTTGTGGAGGTGTGACGAGGGTGCGGGGCACTGGGGACTGCCGGGGGCGCGATTGGGCTTTCTGTTCTCGCGTGGCTTGGCTTGATTAGGGCAACCTTTCTCCCCCGTGTCTCTCTTGCTCACACCAACCCACACACGGAGGTACCCATGCGGATTCATTTCGTCCTGCTCCCGCTCGCTCTACTGCTCGTTGGACTGTTCGCCTATCCCAACCCGGATACCGGCAAACTCGCTGGTAAAGTGGTCGATGATCTCGGCGATCCACTGCCCGGCGCGAACGTCATCATCGAAGGCACCCGACTCGGCGCATCCACCGACAGCGACGGCAACTACTTCATCATCGGCGTGCCGGTCGGGACGTACACCGTCACGGCATCGTTCGTCGGCTTTCAGTCTCAGACGATTGAGAAAGTGCCGTTGCGACAAGGCGAAACGACGCCACTAAACTTCGAGCTTAGTAGCGCTCTGACGCTTGACGAAGTCGTCGTCGAGTATGAGCGCCCGATCATCCAGAAAGATGCCGCTGGTGCGCCGGAGATTATTTCGCGCGAGGAGATCGAGAACCTCCCAGTCCGTGGTGTTTATGATGTCGCGGCTACCCTGAAAGGCGTCGTCGGTGACAGCCAAGGTGATGACCTCCGCATCCGAGGCGGGCGCAATCAGGAAGTTCAGCATTTCGTGGATGGGCAGAAGGTGCAGGTAAACAACCCGCCGCCGACCGACCGCGAGGGGTACAGCGCCATCGTCGAGAACGACTTCCGCCGTCCGACGGACGCGCCGCTCTCAACGTTCTCCATCGACGTGGATGCCGCGAGCTACGCGAACGTCCGCCGCTTCCTCGACGACGGGATGATGCCCGTCACGGATGCGGTTCGCATCGAGGAACTGGTCAACTACTTCGAGTACGACTACCCCGACCCGGAGGGCGAGCATCCGTTCGCCGTCGTCACCGAGGTGTCGGAAGCGCCGTGGGCACCGGACCACCGCCTCGTCCACATCGGGCTGCAAGGCGAGCGGATCGACACCGACGACCTCCCGCCGAGCAACCTCGTCTTCCTGCTCGACGTGTCGGGGTCGATGAACCGCCCGGACAAGCTGCCGCTCCTCAAGCAGGCATTCCGGCTCCTCGCCTCGAACCTCCGCGAGCAGGACCGCGTCGGGATCGTCGTCTACGCCGGGGCAGCGGGTGTCGTCCTCGAACCGACGAATGACAAGCACGCCATCCTCGAAGCCCTCGACCGGCTCCAAGCCGGTGGCTCGACGGCAGGCGGAGCCGGGCTGAAGCTCGCCTACAACCTCGCCCGCGAGCACTTCGATGCCGAGAAGAACAACCGTGTCATCCTCGCCACCGACGGCGACTTCAACGTCGGCCCCTCGTCGGACGCCGAGATGATGCGGCTGATCGAAGAAGAGCGCGAGAGCGGTGTCTTCCTCTCCGTCCTCGGGTTCGGGACTGGCAACCTCCAGGACTCCAAGATGGAGACCATCGCCAACCACGGCAACGGGCACTATGCCTACATCGACTCGATCCACGAGGCGCGCAAGGTGCTCGTCAACGAGATGGGCGGCACGCTCGTCGCCATCGCCAAAGACGTCAAGATTCAGGTCGAGTTCAACCCGGCGCACGTCGCGGCCTACCGGCTGATCGGCTACGAAAACCGCCTCCTCAACGACGAAGACTTCAACGACGACACCAAGGACGCGGGCGAACTCGGCGCGGGTCATTCGGTCACCGCGCTCTATGAGATCGTCCCCGTGGGCGTCGAGATTCCGATGAGCAACGTCGATGAGTTGAAGTACCAGCAGCAGGTCGTCCGGCCCTCCGCCGGGTCGAACCTCGAACTGCTGACGGTCAAGCTCCGCTACAAGCAGCCGGATGGGGACACGAGCCGCCTGCTCGATACCGTGCTCATCGACCGGGACGTAGCGCTCGACGCGACCTCTGAGTCGTTCCGCTTCGCTGCCGCCGTCGCCGAGTTTGGCCTGTTGCTCCGCGACTCTGAGCACAAAGGCCGGGCGAGCTTCGAGAACGCACAGATGCTCGCGCAGTCCGCCCGCGGGGCCGACCCGCACGGCTACCGCGCCGAGTTCGTCCGCCTCCTCGAAACCGCCGAGGTGCTCTCGAACTCGGAACTCGCTACCCGATGAGGGGGAAGGGGAAGGAGAGAGCGGGCCGAGCCGGAGGTGCTCGGCCCGCTCTTTTTCAGTGCCTCGGCAATCCCTGACCTTATCTTCTCGCCGAGTTTCCCGTCAACACGCTGAGGAGGCTGAGATGCTAGCGAAGGAGAGGCGCAGACCTATTCGAGGGTGGTCGAGGGGCATCGTGTTCTTCCTCTTGGGTGCCCTCGTTGTTGGTTGTGACAGCGATGCGTCGGAGAGCAGCTTCTTCGACGACCCGGCGGCGACGCGCATTATTTCGGAGGACATCGGGCGCTTCTGGACGGCCTATGACGAAGCCCTCCGCGCCTCAAGTCGGGCCGCGCAGGTTGCGGCTTTTCAGACCGAGTACATCGACCCCGCTACACCCGGTCTGAACGACCTCATCAGGAAGCGCATCGGTTCGGCGGCCAACCTCCGCGATGCGGTGTTTGCCCGGCAGGCGTACTTCGACGCGATTCGGCCTCAGGTGCTCGGCGTCGCTGACGGGGCTTGGGATGCCGAGGTCCGAGCAAGTTTCAACGCACTCGATAGGCTCTACCCCGATGCCGTGTTCGCCGACGTCTATTTCTTGGTCGGGCGAATGACGACCGGCGGGACGGTCAGTGACCGAGGGCTACTCATCGGAACGGAACTGTTCGCACTCGGCGAGGGCACGCCGCTTGAGGAACTGACTCCATGGGAGCAAGTCGTTGTTCGTCCCGATTCGCTGATCCCGGCGATTGCGGTGCACGAACTGGTTCACATCCAACAGGCCGGGGGTGATGGCACGCTGCTCGCTCAAGCGCTCCGCGAGGGAGCCGCAGACTTCATTGGTGAGATGACCTCGGGTGCGATGTTCAACGCCCACCTCCATGCGTTTGCCGATACGCTGGAGGCTGAACTGTGGGCCGACTTCGCTGAGGAGATGAACGGGCGTGATTTCTCGCGGTGGCTCTACAATGCCAGCAACCCACCGCCGGGCCGTCCGGCTGACTTGGGGTACTACGTGGGCTACAAGGTATGCGAGCACTATTACGAGAACGCTGCCAATCGGGAGGCTGCCCTCGCTGAGATCATCGCGCTACGTGATCCGGCCGCGCTGCTCGAAGCAAGCGGTTATGCCGAGCAGTTCGCACGACCCACTTAGAGACTGTTTGGTGAGCGTATCTGAAGGCGAGAGTGCGTGAGCAGGAGCGCTGCCAGAAGCCTGGAGCAGACGATGCGCCAGCATCGGCGATGCAAGGCGACGCCGCAGCCGCGCCTGCGTAGCCGCTCGCAGCCCGGAATCCGTCTTGCCAAACAGTCTCTTAGGGAGCCGCGAACCCGGCGTCTCGGTGGCTGCCGTCGCAGTAGGGCTTATTCTTCGAGTGCCCGCAGCGGCAGAGAGCGGCTTTCGGTTTCGTCACCACATCGCCGTCAGCACCGATGATGGTGAGTGCGTCTTGCGTGACGAGCGGGCCGTTGGTTCGAGCCGTGAATGTCAGCGTTGCCCCCTCGATCTCGATGGCATCGCCATCGGAAGCACCGGCATCGGGAAGGGCACCGGGGTCGGTGAAGCGGTTCTCGTGGCTCCCATCGCAGAGCGGCTTGTTCTTCGACAGTCCGCATCGGCAGAGGGCGATCCGCGTGTCCCGAAGCAGCACGTCGCCGTCCTGTGTCTCGATGGTTACATCGCCCCGGACGTAGAGTGGCCCGTCCGCATCGACGGTCACACTCGCCTCGGTGGGCATCGGCTCGGGGTTCGTGCCGTCGGCGAGGCGGAGGTGGAGTGCGCCGGTCGGGCACTGCTGGATGACGTTGAGGAGCGCGTTGTCATCGGCCTCGTCTGGCTTGATCCACGGGCGGCCGTTCGGGTCAAACACATCGGGCAAGCCGTGGACGCACGCCTCGAAGTGAATGCAGCGCTTCTTATCCCAAGTGACGGTGGCGTCGGTGCCTTCGTAGGCATGCGTTTTGGTTTCCATGTCGGTGGCTTAGGTGAGAGGATGATTGGCGTGTGGACTACGGGGCACCGGTTGCCGTTCCAGCGCCGAACATCTGCCGGATCACAGCTTCGGCGGGTTTGCCCTGCGGCGTGAAGTCGCCTGCGTGCGAGCGATTCGAGGGCGGGTACCACTTCCAGACGATGGCTCCGGCCATCCACGGTTCGGTCCAGACTTCCTCAAAGAACGCCGTGTAGAGCCGGGCTTGCAAGTCTTCGTCCGTCTCTGCGACGCGCTCCCGGTGCGGCGGCCACTCCCACGGTCGGGCGGCGGCGTGTGGCACATCGCGGTATCCGATTTCGGTGAAGACGACGGGCTTGCCCGTGCGCTCGTGGACGGCTTCGATAGCGAGCTTGTGCTGGTCCCACCCGGCGCATAGCTCCTCCACGGTTGGCGCAGGTGTCTCGGCGAGGGGAAAGTAGGCTTGGATAGCGACGACATCCAGTGCGTCCCAGAACGGGATATACTCGAAGTCCTCGTACCAGTTGGCGGCGTAGGTCACCTCGCCAGCGTAGACCGTGCGTATCTCGGCAATGAGGCTGCGCCAGAATGCCTCGCGCGTGGTGCCTGCCTTTCCGAGTTCGGCCCCGATGACGAAGAGTGGGGCCTCGATTTCTTCGGAGAGGCGGGCATAGAACAGCGCAAACTCACGGTAGGCTGTTTCCCACTGCTGCCAGTCAGCCTCTGTCTCGAAGTCGATGTCGAGCGAGGAGCCACCGCGAATCCAGATTTGGGGCTTGAGGATGAGGTCCATCCCGAGCGAGTCGGCCTGCCAGGCGAGGGTGCGAATGCCTGCCTGCCCTTCGGTGTACCAGTCGGCGTCGTAGTTCGTCCGAAGCTCTGGGTCGTCGTTGCGGCGCTGGAAGGCAAAGGGCACGACCGAGACGTGAGTGACGCCGAGGGCCGCGAGTTCAGGTAGTGTCGAGGCGGGTGGTTTACGGCGGGCGTCGAGCGTGACCCCTTGAATGCGGTCCGTTTCTTCCATCGAAACGGGATGGAGTTCGTGGGAAAACGGAGCCTCCGCTGGCGCATCGGCGCAGGCGGCAAGCAGAATCGGGAGCGTCCAGAGGAGCAAGCGAAAAGGCATAGCGCTAAGGAAGGCGGTAACGGGAGTTTACGTATATCGGCCACACAGCGCGATAGATGCAGATATACGAATGAGACTGGAACAGCGTTAACTGGTTGCGGGTGCATAGGTATGTGAGGGTGATTTATGGCTGCATGCTCATTTTAGCCATAAATCGCTTCTTGCAACTGCGTGTGCTCACATGGACGGAAGGCTGATTCTGCCGTACCTTTTCGCCACGATCCGACCCCACTACTCGTATGGAAGCTCCCACGACGCTCCCCGCCACCGCTGAGGTGTCTGCCAGCCTACCACTCCCGGACTTTATGGAGCGGTACCGCGAGGCGCTCCAGCGGATGTTCCGCAACCGCGCCGACGCCGATGCACTCGCCCTCGACCGCGGGCTACCGGCCTTCGTCATGCGCGAAGTGTTCGCGTGCGACCCGCTCTCGGTCTTTATCCCGAAGGAATATGGCGGGCGTGGCGGCGAGGTCCACGAGGGCCAGAGCGTCCTCGAAGCCAGTTCCTATGAGTCGCTCGGTCTCGGCCTGACGGTCGGGATCAACGGAGCGCTGTTCCTCCAGCCGCTCGCCAAGTACGGGCAGGATGAAGCGAAGGCCTATGTCTTCCAGCGTTTCCTGCGCGACAAGGCGCTCGGCGGACTGATGATCACCGAACCGGCCTACGGCTCGGACGCGCTCAACATGAAGACGGCCTACACCGAGTACGCCGACGGCTACCACCTCCGCGGCACCAAGCACTGGGCCGGTCTCACCGGTTGGGCCGACTTCTGGCTCGTCACCGCCCGCCAGCGCGACGAGAACGGCGACCTAGGGCGTGACATCGACTTTTTCCTCTGTGATGAGAACGTCCCCGAGCAGGGGATCACGGTCGAGGAGTTCTACGAGAACCTCGGCCTCTACATGATCCGCTACGGACGCAACCGGATCGACGCCCGCGTGCCGAAGACGCACAAGCTGGAGCCGCACACCACCGGGATCAAGATGATGCTCGACGTGCTCCACCGCAGCCGGACGCAGTTCCCGGGCATGGGCATGGGTTTCATCAAGCGCATGCTCGACGAGGCCCTCGCGCACTGCAAGGAGCGCCTCGTCAGCAACAAGCGGCTCTTCGACTACGACCAAGTCCGTTCGCGGATTTCGCGGATGCAGATGCAGTACACGACCGCTTCGGCGATGTGCCTCTACGCAAGCGAGAACGCGGGCACTGACCGCGACATGTCGAAGGACGCCGTGCAGGCCAACGCCATCAAGTCGATCTGCTCCGACATGATGCAGAACGCGGCGAACTCGCTCCTCCAACTCACCGGGGCGAAGGGTTACCGGCTCGACCACATCGCCGGGCGCAGCTACGTGGACAGCCGCCCGTTCCAGATCTTCGAAGGCTCCAACGACATTCTCTATCAGCAGGTCACCGAGGCCGTGATGAAGGGGATGCGCCGCCTCAAAGAGACCAACCTCTACCGGTACCTCAAGCAAGACGACCTCACGGCCCGCGCCGCCGAGTACGTCCGCGAGGCGCTCGACTTCGACCTTGATACGCAGCTTCCGCAGCGCAAGCTCGTCGAACTCGGCCAAGCCCTCAGCCGGGTCGTCTCGATGGACCTCACCATCGAACTCGGCACGCGCGGCTTCCGGGGCGACCTCGTCTCGAATGCGCTCACGACGCTGAAGCAGGACGTGGAGAGCATCATGACGACCGTCCGCCAGAGCAAGCTCGCCGAGGTGGTCGAGGGCTACAAGGAGGAGAGCGGCTGGCTCGGGTTTGTCAAGCCCAAGCTCGCCTAGTCACTCCACGCCGAGCACTTTGTGTGTTTGCACCGAGACTCGCCACGCGGGATGCGCGAGGGTGGTCTCGACAGCGAGCGCCGTAGCGTCGGCGAGTCGAGGCCCGTCCTCCGGTTGGAGCCACAGCCACTGCCGCTTGCGCCCGCCAACGGTGTGAGGACGGACACGCTCAGCAAACGAGGTGTAATCCTCCGGTCGGTAGTCCGGTACGACGAGCTTGAGTTCGTCGCAGTGCTCCAGCACGAGTCGGTCTTCGGGCAGCTTCGGGCTACACACGATCCAGTCCGGCGGAACGAGGGTATCGTCGACATCGGTGAAGGCGTCGGCGAGCGTCACCGTCCCGTTGGTCTCGACGGCAACCTCAAACCCGGCAGCATGGAGGGAGTCGATGAGGGCGGCGTCGGCTTGCAGGAGCGGTTCGCCGCCGGTGAGAACGCAGAACCGGATCGGCCCGCCGACGCGCTGCATCTCTGTGGCGAGGGCCTCGGCGGTGAAGCGTGTGGCACCCTCTTTTGTGAAGTCGGTGTCGCACCACAGCGGGCAGTCGGCTCCAGAGCGCTCGGCGTCGCGGGTACGATCGGCCTCATACCCCGACCACAGGTTGCACCCCACGAATCGGACGAACACGGCGGCCCGCCCCGACCATGCTCCCTCGCCCTGAAGCGTTCGCCACACGGCCTTTACCGCATACTGCTTGACGCGCGTGCTCACACCCATCCCTTTGCCTCTGCCTCTTCGTAACCCTTTGCTCGGAGAATCGATGCCGGGTTGTCGAGCTTGCCATAGCCCCAAGCGTGGCGCTCGGAGCGGTCGCCGTGGTAGTCGGTGTGGCTGAGGTCGCGCACCGTTTCCAGCACATCAACTCCGCGCGCCGTACCGAGGTCGGCAGCGAGCTTCCAGGTCTCGGCTTTCGTCAAGTACATCAGCGGCGTGTGGATCGTGACGGGTGCATCGAGTGCGAGGCGGAGCGCTTTCTCCTGGCTGTCAATGAAGTCGCGGCGACAGTCGGGGTAGCCCGAATAGTCGGTCTGGCACATCCCGCCGACGAGGTCGCGAATGCCTTTCGTATAGGCGTGGCTTGCGGCGATGGTGAGAAAGAGCGCGTTGCGACCGGGGACGAACGAAGCGGGGAGGTCGGGGGCAAGCTCGTGCGGCGCGCTCACGTCTTTTTCGTGCTCAGTGAGGGCGCTGCCGGAAAGCAAGCCGGAGAGATCCAGCACGGTGAAGGGGACGCCTGCGAGGTCGGCGATTTGTTGAGCCTGTTCCAACTCGACCGCGTGGCGTTGCCCGTAGCGAAAGCCGAGGGCCTCGACGCGGGTGAACCCACCGAATCGCTTCGCGTCGGGATGCAGCGCCCAGAAGAGGCAGGTCGTAGAGTCCTGTCCGCCGGAGAAGAGGACGAGCGCGGTGCGGTCGGGCATAGGAGGGAAGATGTGCTAATTTCCAGGCCTTGTGCGAACCCGCCACCGGCCTGCCGGTTGCAGCGCTCTCAACCACTGACGATACGATGCACGATTCTGACATCGCCGACCGCCTCGCCGAAGCACGCGAGCAGGCCCTCCGCCACACCGAGCAGTCGCTCGACCACATGGCGAAATACGGCATCCGGCCTGAGGGCCAGGTCGGTTTGTTCCTCCCGCCTGATGCCCGTCAAGAGTCGATCCATCGACTCCCCTACGAGCACGACGCCCGGCAGGTCGTCGTCTACGAAACCGAGCCGGGCGAGTTCAGCGCACTCTGCCCGTTCTCCGGCCTGCCCGACTTCGGGACGCTCCGCATCGAGTATGTGCCCGGCAGCGACGTGCTGGAGTTGAAGAGCCTGAAATACTACCTCATCTCGTGGCGGCACATCGGCGCGGCGCAGGAAGACATCACCGCCCTCATCTTCGCCGATCTCCGCCGCCATCTTCCCGATGCCGAGTACGTCGTCGTGACGACGGTCTACAACGTGCGCGGCGGCATCAACACGACTTGCACCGTAGACAGTCGCGAGCAGAACACCTAGCGCTTCTCGCGCAGTCGCATCAGCCCCTCTTGGGCGACGGATGCGACGAGCGTATTGCCCTGGTATACGGCTCCTCGCGTGAAGCCACGCCCGCCGGACGCACTCGGACTATCGAGGACGTAGAGCAGCCACTCATCGGCGCGGAAGGGGTGATGGAACCACATCGCGTGGTCAAGGCTGGCGAGTTGGAGGTCAGGCTGGATGAAGGAGAGGCTGTGCGGGCGCAGAGCTGTCAGCAGGAGACCGTGATCCGAGGCGTAGGCGAGGAGGCTCTGGTGAACGGCGGGATTGTCCGGCAGCCGGTCTACGGCGCGGAACCAGATCGCGTGACTCGGCCCGCGCTCCTCGGGTCCGAACGGGTCCACTGGATCGACGGGCCTGAACTCGAAGGGACGGTCCTGCGTGTAGGGTGCGCGCAGGTGCTCGGGAATCCGGTCTTCGACGGCCCGGATCATCTCAATCTCTGAGGTCAGACCGTCCGGTCCCGGTAGGTCGGGGCGTATCGTCTGGTGCTCCTTGCCGGTCTCGATGCGCTGGAACGAGGCCGACATGTTGAAGATCGGTGCGCCGTGCTGGATGGCGCGGACGCGGCGTGTGGTGAACGAGCCGCCATCGCGGATACGGTCCACGTCGTAGACGAGCGGAGCCTCGATATCGCCGGGGAGGATAAAGTAGGCGTGCAGCGAGTGGAGCACGCGCTCGATCTCCAGCGTCCGGTAGGCTGCCACGAGCGCCTGCGCGAGCACCTGTCCGCCAAAGACTCGCTTCGAGCCGAGGTTGCGGTTGGTGCCGCGGAAGATGTTTTCCTCGATGTACTCGAGGTCGAGGGTGCCGAGGAGCGATTCGAGGGCGGGGCGCATGAGCGAGTGAGATGGGGTGGGTAGCCGCAAGCTACCGTGCTCGCCCGTGACGCCGCCGTGAATCGTCACTCGTCGCCTGTTTCCGCTTCGTGGGGGGCGAGGCGAAGCACCTCCATGCCCTCCACGTCGGCGAGGTGGAGAAAGCCTGTCTCCGAGATCGCGTAACTCGCAGTTC
Source organism: Rhodothermales bacterium (assembly GCA_028284265.1). Lineage (GTDB taxonomy): Bacteria > Bacteroidota > Rhodothermia > Rhodothermales > JANQRZ01 > JANQRZ01. Next base: position 370,664 of record JANQRZ010000019.1, on the reverse strand, counting down.
GTTCGAGGGCTTGGGTGAAGGCTGTTTCCTGATCCATCACCGCAGGCGCGCACATCCGCTTCGTCATGCCGAGTGCCCCGAACGTGAGTGTGGCATCGTCGGCCTCGTAGGGTCCGAAGAACTGGTTGCATCCTGCGTTGCCAGAGACGCCGCCCTCGTCATCGAATGCCAGCGTAGACTGGAGCCGGTCGATTACCCCGCGCTCGTCGATGGACTCGGCAAGCCATGCGGTACCAGCAAGCGAAGCGGGAGGCGTTGGCATCGGGCGAGCGCAGCCCGTGAGGAGCAAGAGAGCGAGGAGAGAAAAAGGGCGGAGGGTCATGGGCGGAAGGGTGTCGAGGCCGATAAACCATACAAAAGCCGCTGAATCGCAGAGGACTCAGCGGCTTTTTTGGTGCCCGGGACTGGAGTCGAACCAGCACGCCGGTTAAGGCACACGCCCCTCAAGCGTGCGTGTCTACCAATTCCACCACCCGGGCAAGGGAAGTGTTGAGCTGCGAGTGACACATAATCGAATCACTCGCAACGCATCGTGACTCCGGTAGGGCTCGAACCTACGACCCGCTGGTTAAAAGCCAGCTGCTCTACCAACTGAGCTACGGAGCCAGAGGGCACCCGAACGGGAACCCGACAGGCGCTACCGTCCGCAAGCTACGAAGTCAAACGAATCGGTGTCAACCGAACCGGCGAGAGGGAGACCCCACGCGCCGGACGAGGGCACGCAGTATACCGCGCCGGACGGCCCTCCGTCTCATGCACGTTGCGAAGTTTGGGCAAAACTAGACGACGAGAGTACATTGCAGGACGCACGCCTGCTGCCTCCGCCAACACGCACCGCTTACCACGCTGTCCTATGAAACGCTTTGCTTTACTTCTCGCTCTGTTCGTCGCTGGTCCGTGCTTCGCACAATCGATCACGCTCGACCTCGTCGGTACGGTATCGTTCGATGCGACGCAGCAGGGCAACGGCACGTCCGATGTCTGGGGCTATGTCGCGCCCGACGGCTCGGAATACGCCATCGTCGGGGTCATCGATGGCACCGCTATCGTATCGGTCCCCGACTTGGAGGTGCTCCACACCATCCCCGGCCCTACGCAGAACGGGTTCTACTACTGGCGCGACATGGTCGTCTACGGCTCGACGCTCTACGTGGTGTCTGAGTTGACGGGGACGAATCAGGGCTTCCAGGTGATCGATCTCAGCGGCCTGCCGGATACCGCGCCCCTCATCACTGTGCTGACGGACGGAGGCATTACTTCGCATAACATGGATGTCGATGCCGTCACGGGGTACGCCTATGTGCTGTCGCCCAGCGCCAACGGGGTTCGCGTTTTTGATCTTGCCGACCCGCTCGATCCGCAGGAGATCGGCTTCGTAGAGACACTGAGCAATCACGACATTCACGCTCGGGGCGATACGCTCTACGTTGCCGAAGGCAGCAACGGCACGTTCTCCATCTGGGACGTAGCGGACAAGCAGGCCCCTCAGCTTCTCGCTCGCCAAGTAGTGCCGAACGCGGGCTACGTCCACAACATCTGGCCGAGCGACGATGGAGACTACGCTGTTACCACCGAGGAGACGCAGAGCAAGACGGTCAAGGTGTGGGACATCAGCGATCTCGGCGACATCGAACTGGTCGGTGAGTACCTCGGTAACAACGGCCTTGCCCACAACGCACAGGTGATGGGAGACCTCATCGTGCTCTCGCACTACGGCGCGGGCGTGACAGTCGTGGATATGTCCGACCCGACGGACCCGGTCGAGGTCGCGGAGTACGATACGACGCCGAGCACCGATGCCGGTGGGTTCTACGGGACGTGGGGAGCCTGGCCCTACTCGCCGAATGGCTATGTCTACGGGAGCGACTTCGATGGCAAGCTGACCGTCTTGCAGATGAACGACAACACGGTGGCGAATGAATCGGCGGCTCCAGCAACGGAACTTATGGCAGAGGTCTATCCCAACCCATCGCATGCCAACGCCACGCTTCGCTTTGAATTAGCTAAGGCCGGACCAGTGCGGGCCGTGCTCTACGACGTGCTGGGCCGCGAGGTGGCTGTGCTCACCGAAGGCGCTCGCCCGGCAGGGACGCACACCGTTCGCGTAGGTGACGTGCCGCCGGGTGCCTACCTCGTCCGCATCGAGACGCCTGCCGGACAGCGCACGCTCCACGTCTCCCGCGTCCGTTGATGACGGACGCCCGATCCTCGATTCCTTCTCCTCAACCCCTGCTCCCATGAACCGCCTCGTGCCTCTCCTCGTGCTCCTCGTAGCATTCCCGTGCGCCGCGCAAGACCTCGAACTCGAACTCATCGGCGAGGTCCAGTTTGGCGTCGATCCCCGGTTCAACACGGGCGGCTCGGACGTGTGGGGCTACACGGCCTCCGACGGACAGGAATACGCCATCATGGGGATTCTCAACGGCACCGCGATTGTCTCGGTCCCGGACCTCGACATCGTGGACATCATCCCCGGTCCGAAGGAGAACGACAAGTACTACCACCGCGACATGGTCGTCCACGGCGATATGCTCTACGTGGTGGCGGAGATGACGGGGACGAACGAGGGCCTCCAACTCATCGACCTCAGCGGACTGCCCCGGAGCGCCGAACTCGTGGCGGTCTACGCGCCCGAGGGTAAGGTCCGCTCGCACAATCTCGATGTGGACGCCGAGACGGGCTATCTCTACATCCTCGCCCAAGACTACACGGGCGTGCGCATCGTGGATGTCTCGGACCCGCAGGAGGCGCAGGACGTGGGTTTCATCCCGACGCCGAACATCCACGACATCCACGCGCGCGGCGACATTGTCTGGATCGCCGAAGGCACCTCGCCGACGTTTTCGATCTGGGACGTGACGGACAAGCAGAACCCGCAGCAGTTGACGCAAATGGAAGTCCCCAATGGTGGCTACGTCCACAACATCTGGCCCACCGATGACGGCACGCATGTCCTCACGACCGAGGAGACGGTCGGCAAGACGGTCAAGGTGTGGAACGTCGAAGACCCGGAGGACCCGGAGCTAGTGGGCGAGTACCTCGGCGTGAACAAGCTGGCGCACAACGCCCACGTCATGGGGCGCTACGCCTTCCTCTCGCACTACACGGCAGGCATGACGGTCATTGACCTCACCGATCCGGCGAATCCCGTCGAGGTGGCGCGGCACGACACCTACGCGGTGAGCGATTCGTCCGGGTTCGCCGGATCGTGGGGGGCGTTCCCGTATACCGAGAGCGGCTATGTCTACGTGAGCGACCTCGAAGGCAAGCTGACCGTGCTTCGGGTCAAGAACAAGACCTCATCGGCCTTGCCCGAGGAGCGAATGCTGGAGCCGTGGCAGCGGCAGACAGCCTCTCGCTAGGGCGACCTCCTGCTATGAGGACTGGTTGGTCACTTCCGCCTCCTCGCTTTCGGGCAGCACCGTCTGGATATGGAGTTCGGCCAGTTGGTGGTCGTCCACGAGGTCCGGGGTGCGGCTCATCAGCTCGGTCGCGTTCTGCGTCTTCGGGAAGGCGATCACGTCGCGGAGCGAGGCTGCGCCGGTGAGGTGCATCACGATGCGGTCGAGGCCAAAGGCGATGCCGCCGTGGGGCGGTGCCCCGTAGCGGAAGGCATCGAGCAGGAAACCGAATCGCTCCTGTGCCTCCTCTTCGTCGATGCCGAGGGCGCGGAACATCTGGCTCTGGATGTCGCGCCGGTGGATACGGATCGACCCGCCTCCCAACTCAGAACCGTTGAGCACGAGGTCATAGGCCCGCGCGCGCACGGCACCGGGGTCCGATGCCAGCTTGTCCATGTCCTCGGCGTGCGGACTCGTGAACGGGTGGTGCATCGCGTGGAAGCGACCGTCCTCTTCGTTGTAGTCGAGGAGTGGAAAGTCGGTGACCCAGAGGAACTTCCACGGGCCGTCTGCGCCTTTTGGGATGAGGTCGAGTTCGCTCGCCATGTGGAGGCGGAGCGTGCCCGCTTGCTCGAAGACCCGCGGTGCGTCGCCCGCGAGCACGAGCACGAGGTCGCCCGTCTCGGCCCCGACAGCTTCGACGGCGCGGTCCACGAACTCGCTCGGTAGCACCTCCGACTTAACCGATGAACTGGTCTCGGAGCCATCGCTCGGCAGGCGGAAGTAGATCAGCCCGCCTGCGCCGATCTTCTTGCGGACGACGTCTTTGTCGAGCCGGTCCATTGCGCCGCGCCCCCGGTCGCCCTCACCGGGCACACGTAGGCCGACGACCGCGCCCGCATTCTCGAAGAGCCGGAAGCCGGAGCCTTTGAACGTCTCGGAGAGGTCATGCAGTTCGAGGCCGAAGCGGAGGTCGGGCTTGTCGGAACCGTAGCGACGCATCGCTTCGGCATAAGGCATGCGCGGGAACGGCGTCTCGATCTCGGTGCCCTTGAGGTCTTTCCAGACCTGCGCCACCATGCCCTCCATCATCGCGTAGATCGTCTCCTCGGTCGGAAACGACATCTCGACGTCGATCTGGGTGAACTCCGGCTGGCGGTCGGCGCGGAGGTCCTCGTCGCGGAAGCACTTGACGATCTGGAAATAGCGATCCAGTCCCGCGATCATCAGAATCTGCTTGTAGGTCTGGGGTGACTGCGGGAGCGCATAAAACTGACCCGGATGGACACGGCTCGGCACGAGGTAGTCGCGCGCGCCCTCCGGCGTCGACTTCATCAGCACCGGCGTCTCGACCTCGACGAAGTCGTGCTGGTCGAAGTAGCGCCGCACCGACTGGTAGAGCTTGCTTCGCAGGATGAGGTTGTGCTGGAGTGCGGGCCGCCGGAGGTCGAGGTAGCGGTAGCGGAGGCGGAGGTCGGCGCTCGTGTTCTGCTGCTTCTCTTCCTTCACCGTCACCGCGAACGGCAGCGGCTCAGCGGGATTGAGCAGTTCCATCGCGTCGGCCCACACCTCGATCTCGCCCGTCGGCATGTCCGGGTTTTTGCTCTCGCGCTCGCGGACCGTGCCCGTCACCGAGATCACCGATTCGGCGCGCAGGCTCGTCGCCGCGTCGAAGGCTGTGCGGTCGGCGTCGGGTGAGAAGACGACTTGGGTGAGGCCGTAGCGGTCGCGCAGGTCGATGAAGAGGAGGCCGCCGAGGTTGCGGTGCGTATCGACCCACCCTTTGAGCGTGACGGATTCGCCGATGTGTTCGGGGCGGAGGTCGCCGTTGGTGTGGGTGCGGGGGCCGTGGTTGGGCATAGCTGCAAAGAGTTAGCGTGAGCCGAGGAAGTTATGAGGATAGAAGCACGAGGGAATGGAAGAATGGATGATTGAGAACGGGAGACACTTCTATCTTCCGTGCCATGCCACGCACTGATCCCAACGATCTCGCCGCTGCCGTCCGCGACGGGCAGCGCCGCGCCATCGCCCGCGCCATCACCCGCGTCGAGAACGGGCTGGCAGGGGCCGATGCGCTCGTGGATGCGCTCTACCCGCATACCGGCGGGGCGTGGCGGATCGGGATCACGGGGCCGCCGGGTGCGGGCAAGTCCACGCTCACCGACCGGCTCATCGGGTCGATGCGCGAAGCCGGGGAAACAGTCGGCGTCGTGGCCGTTGATCCGTCGAGTCCGTTCACGGGCGGTGCGCTCCTCGGCGACCGGGTTCGACTCTCGGAGCGGCTCGGCGACGACGGGGTGTTCTACCGATCCCTCGCAGCACGCGGTGCAGGCGGTGGACTCAGCGAAGCGACCGAGGCCGCGTGCGACGTACTCGATGCCGCTGGGTTCAGCCGGATCATCGTCGAGACCGTTGGGGTCGGGCAGGGCGAGTTGGACGTGGCCGAGGCGGCGGATACGGTCGTGGTGGTGCTCGTGCCCGAGAGTGGAGACGCAATCCAGGCGATGAAGGCTGGGCTGATGGAGATCGCCGACGTGTTCTGCGTCAACAAAGCCGACCACCCCGACGCCAACGCACTCGTCGGGGCGCTCCGCTCGACGCTCCGCCTGCGGACAGCCCGGAGCGACTGGATGCCGCCTGTCGTCAAGACCGTCGCTACGCAGGCCGAAGGGCTGGACGCGCTCACCGAAGCGATGCAGCAACACCGCGACTGGCTCGAATCGGGCGACCGGTGGCAGGCGATGCGTGACGCTCGTCTCCGCCGCCGCGTCCGTCGTCTGGTGGAAGCCGACTGGCAGCAGCGCTTCTGGACGCCCGAACGGCAGGTCGCTCTCAACGAGGCTGTGGCGACACTCGACGGAGCGGAACGGGCACCGCACGCGCTGGCACACCGGGTGACGGCGGGGCACTTCGACGCGGCTTAACGCGAAATAGGCAGGCCCAGCGTTGGCAGGACGAGGCGATTCGGCATATCCCGTCGGTTCTCGCTATCTTCCTCCCGTTTGTGCCGCGCCCGTCGGCGACGTCGGTCCCGGCGCTCCTCCCATTCCACGAGTACGCATTATGGCAAAAGACCCCGGCTCTGAAATCCCCAGCCCACACATTGGCAGTGGTGCGGCTGCCGTTTCCGGTACAGAATGGTTCGGCCACCCGCGCGGGCTTTCGACGCTCTTCTTTACCGAGATGTGGGAGCGCTTCTCCTACTATGGGATGCGCGGCGTGCTCATTCTGTTCATGACCGCTGCCGTCACAGGAGCTAATCCGGGACTGGGTATCTCAACCGGTGAGGCGACGGCTATCTACGGGCTCTACACCTTCTTCGTCTACGTACTCGCGTTGCCGGGTGGCTGGGTGGCAGACAAGCTTTGGGGCCAGCGCAAGTCGGTCTTTGTGGGCGGCGTCATCATCATGCTGGGCCACATCTCGCTGGCGATCCCATCGACGATCACGTTCTTCATCGGCCTTGCGCTTATCGTGCTCGGAACTGGATTGCTCAAGCCGAACGTGAGTGCGATGGTTGGCGATCTCTATCCTGAGGGCGGGGCTAAGCGCGACGCGGGCTTCTCGATTTTCTACATGGGTATCAACCTTGGCTCTGTGCTTGGGACCACACTCGTGGGCCTCGTCGGCGAAGGGTATAATTTCCACTGGGGCTTCTCGCTCGCGGCGGTCGGCATGTTCCTCGGACTGGTGCAGTACAAAGTGGGAGGTCGCCACCTTCAGGGTGCGGGCGACCTTAATCGGACAGAGGCCGATACCGATGCGGCCCTTCGCACGCGCTCGCAACGGTTCTATCTTGTGCTCGCTATCGCGATGGCTATCGTGCTCGTCGTTGGCTATCTCATGGCAACGGGCACGTTCCCGCTCTCGCTGCAACAACTTGCAGCGTATCTCGGCTACATCGTTGTTGGGCTTGCGACCATCTACTTTGCCTTCCTGTTCATCGCTGGTGGTCTGACGGGCGTGGAGAAGAAGCGGCTCGTGGTCATCGTATGGCTGTTCATTCTGGCAGCCATCTTCTGGAGTGGATTCGAGCAGGCCGGGTCTTCGCTCAATCTCTTCGCGCGCGACTTCACAGACCGTGACATCCTCGGCTGGGAGATGCCCGCCTCGCTGCTCCAGAACGTGAATGCCCTGTTCATCATCATTCTCGCGCCGGTGTTCGGCACGCTCTGGACGTGGCTGGCGCGGCGCAACGCGAACCCGTCGATTCCGATGAAATTCGGGTTGGGGCTACTCGGACTAGCTGTTGGGTTTCTTGTCTTGGCGTGGGGTGCAGTGAATGCTAGCGAGACCGCGACCGTCGGTATGACGTGGCTCATCGTGACTTACTTCTTCCATACCGTCGGTGAACTCAGCCTAAGCCCGGTCGGTCTCTCGTCCATGACCAAGCTGGCCCCGGCAGGTCGCGTCGGTCAGATGATGGGCGTATGGTTCATGGCGAGCGCCCTCGGCAACCTGTTCGCAGGGCTGGTGGCTGGTGGCCTTGAGGACCTCGCGCCTAGCGATCTGTTTATGAATGTCGCGACGACCATTGGCATCGCAGGCGTCATCGCCCTTGCTATCGCACCATTCATGAAGAAGCTCACGGTCGGCGTCGAGTAAACTTTTCGTCTTCCACTCATCTCTCAGGGGCGACCAGCCGGTCGCCCCTGCCTGTTTCTCTCCGTCATGTCCAACGCTACCCCCATTCCTGTCGAAGTGCTTCCCCACGGCGAAGGCCTCGCCCTTCCCGCCCATGCCACCGAAGACTCTGCCGGGCTTGACCTACGTGCTGCTGTCGAAGCGCCCGTCGCACTCGCCCCCGGCACGCACGCCCTTATCCCGACGGGTCTCAAGCTCGCCCTGCCTCGTGGCACCGAAGGCCAAGTTCGCCCCCGCAGCGGCCTCGCTGCGAAGCACGGCGTCACCGTCCTCAACAGCCCCGGCACCATCGACGCGGACTACCGGGGCGAGGTCAAGGTCATCCTCATCAACCACGGGCTGGAGACCTTCACCGTCGAGCGCGGCGAGCGGATCGCCCAACTGGTCGTAGCTCGCTATGAGCGCGTCGAACTCATGCCGCAGGAGGCGCTGGAAGAGACCGTCCGTGGAGCCGGTGGGTTCGGTCACACAGGGCGGAACTGAAGGTATCGAAGCATATCAGCTTAACCGAACCGGGTTGACCCAAGTTACTTCATCTAGTCGCTCTCTCTCGTAGTCTATGTTGTGAGAGGCAATCCACGCCTCATGGTCAAAGAAAACCTCGGGTGCATAGCTCGATCGTGCGTTGATGAAGAGGAGGTCAGTCTGTGTGAGAGCTTTGTTGGGGCGGCGGTGTTGGCTGCAGAAGTCAAGCAGGCGAAAGCCATGGGCCGTCATAAACTCAAAGACGCCGTCGATGGTTGGGCATCCCTCGTTGATAGGCACGATAGAAACTTCGAGCAGGACGAACTCGCTACGAGGGAGATAGTGGGACGCTCCACGTAGCACCTCAAGCTCATAGCCTTGCACGTCGAGCTTCAGAAGGTCGAGTGCGTCCCAGCTGGTGGCTGCTGAGATGAGGGTATCCAGTGTTGCTAGGTGTTTTTCTACGGTGTGGCGCGGGAAATCCGATATCTCCTCGAAGACTGAGCTTCCCGTCTCCATCTCAACGAAAGTGACGGTCTCATTCTCGGTAGCACCCAGGAGTGCCGTCTCAAGCTTTACATTTGGGGCAAGGTCGGCGCACACTTGTTGCAGCATGGCCCGCTTACTTTCTTGGGGCTCGACCATCACGACGCTGGTTGCTGGATAGATGGACTTTACCAAGTGGGTCCACTCGCCATGATAGGCTCCGACATCAACGACCCGTTTGGGGCGAAAGCCCCACGTTTGCAGGTAGTGCAGCGAGGCATAGACGCTGGGCAGTGATTCCTCCCGACCGAAGGCCATACCGGCTCGGAATATCTGGCGTTTGACGCCTAGTGGGAGTCGGTCGCTTGCCTTCAAAAGAAGACGTTTCATAGAGGCATTCATGAAGGAAGGAGGTTGGTGCTCACAGGAAACGGGACTGAAAGAGGGCGAACCAGTGGGGTCATCTCCGAGAGGAGATAGGGGCAGTCGGATGAGCTAGAGTTGGTACATTAGAACCCATCTGATAGGCTGAAATATCCAAGTGATCGAGGATCATGAAGGCAGTTTTTTCTTCGGCGTCCGAGACGTGCTTACGCCACGCGCCGAGTTGTGCTTGGGCCGCATGAGTGGGATCATATGTTGAATCTAGCTTACGGGTAGAGCGCGAGGCAGCACGAACTTGTTTCATCATACGGTCATGGTCAGCGAGGTTAAGATGATTGGCAAGGAAGTGGACGATGCCTTCAGGGTCCAACGTAGCATGCTCGTAGGAAACGTAGAGCCAATGAGGACGCTCAGGGAGCAGGCGAAGTGGTGCGAGATTTTCGAGCGCCCAGTTGAGCACGTGCTGCTGGAGCGGCGTTCCGGTGCGGAGCACGTCCCATGCAAAGTCGATTTGATCGGTGTCGAGCCACCGCGTCGTGAAGTCAGGATCGCGCAGATAGGCTTGGGCCGTGAGCGCCCATCCGTTACGGATCACCGAGAGTGATGAGGGAAGGGGATGGCGGATCGAATAGACGATGTGGACATCGAAGGTCCTATCAAACCAGTCGATGAGAGGCTTTGCGTCTATAATTTTGAGGACGACGCGGTGTGTAGTCCAGTGAAACGTCGGGTGCCATAGCTCCCAAGGAGCGTTCACTTGCAGACGGCCGGAAAAAAGATCCTCGATGAAAGCGCGGACGCGCGGTTCCTCGTCCTCAGTTAGTGAGGTGAACTGGCTCTGGTTCGGGATTGGGAGGCGGCGGATATGTCCAGGAGCAGGGTGGTGGAGCGAGAGGGGCTGATCGAGGTAGCGAACCCCGCGATTGACGGCCATGAGCTCCATCAGCCAAGTGCTACCGCCCCGCCGCGTCGAGAACAGGCAGATGTCTCGGCTCGGTCCGGGGCGATGTCGTCCAAGCAGCCAGATGGCCTCCTTGATGGCGTAGCGCCAAGCGAGGTCGAGATTGTCGAAGCGGCTCACGGAGAGTAGATGCAGATAAAGAGGGGAGAGTGAGCCATCAGTCTTGCACAGTGTGGAAGGAGCGGGGGGAGCGGGCAACGTGGCCCAAAAGTCCAAGTGCGAACCTGGCTTGCAAGCTGAACCTTCTGTGGGGTGCGACCTCAGATCCAGCATTAAGGGCTCGGTGTAGGCTTGTCCCGAAACGCTCTAGCGGCCACTCTGCGATGATCGCACGGGAGCACTGGATGAAGGCATCTCGGTCCACTGCATGCGCGATGGTATAGAGGTGCCGAGTTAGTGTATCGACATCGCCGGGCTGGAAGGTGAAACCATTTCCTCCTTCGCTGACGAGGTCCTCGGCGCACCCGGCACCGGTGGAGACGATAACAGGTAGTCCAGACGCCATGGCTTCATTCACCACGAGGCCCCACTGGTCTACGGTTGCGGTATGTACGAAGGCCCCGGCGAGAGCGTAGTAGGCAGGGAGGTCTTCGATCTGTCGCCACCCTGGCATTGTTACGACATTCGCAAGATTCTCGTTTTTGACGATGGCCTCAAGCTCTGGGCGAAGGGGACCATCGCCGAGCAGTAGCAGCCGCCACGGTAGAGTTCCCGCCGCTTTCGCACGATGGCGGTAGGCCGCATAGGCGTAAAAGAGGTTTGGGAGGTCCTTGCGCTCCATGAACCGAGCCGATGCGAAAAAGAATGGTGTCTTATCGGCGAGGCCTGGGAGAGCGCGGGCCGTTGCCGGGTCGCGGCGGATTGCGGCGGCTCGCTTAGCAAAGTATGCATTATCCACAACGCTATAGCCGGAAAAAATGCGGTGCTCCGGGATGCCGAGGCGTGCATGGTAGCGGGTAGCAGCACCCCCTGCTGCCTGTGCCGCGTCGAACTCAGAAACAATTCTTTTCTTGAATGCTTCGCGCCATCTCACACGCTGGGCATCGGTTGCTTTGCTCTCGGCCATGCATACAGCGATGCGGCGACGGCGGCGGCACCAAGCAAGGCATGCATGGGCATCGGGCGTGCTATAGCTGTGAATGTGAACAGCGTCAGGGTCGATTTGGTCGAGGGTAGCGGTGATGGCACGACGCATCCGCTGTGGGTGGATTTCATCGTAGACTTCGCCCGGGAAGACCGTCTCACGGCGGAACGGAGTTGGCTCGTCTTCAAGGCGCCAGTCGTAGATGGCGCTGCTGCTCGCTGTTTCCAGTGCGATCGTCTCTATGCCATGCCCACTCAGCACCTCGTGTGCAGCCCGGAGTCGATTGAGGTGGAGCGGACCAAGTCGGGGCCAATGGATGCAGACGCGTTGGATGGTGATGGACAAGGGTGGGTGTGGTTAGCGCTGTACGTTATCGTGCTGAAGAGAAGCTGTCTGAGGACGAGGACCATCACGCCCCTGGTCACGAAGCTTCTTGAGTGCCCACAATGGCCGCACGAGAGCGGGTGTGTGGACGAGTCTCATGAGCATCCGCTTGGAGAAGGGGACCTCGCCCATCGTGTTGTCGAGGAGGTGGTGGATCTCAGTATCCGTGACTTCAGTGGTGAGGGTAGCCTCGGCGCGCAGTGCTGCGGCCAACACATCCCGGTTTGGGGCCTCGCACGCCAACTGTGCGATACGGAGAAGCGCAGGAATGGCCTGATCAAGTGTGTAGTGGGCACGGACGAAAGCCGCTCCGTCGCGACCGAAGCGCTGCCGTAGCAAGGTGTCTTCGAGTAAACGCTCCATTGCGGCAATCATGCTCGCTGTGTCGCTGACAGCGAGGCCACCACGCTCGTGCCCGACCACCTCGAGTTGACTGTTGTCTCGGTCTGGCGTGCTGAGTGTGATGACGGGGCACTCACAAAGCATCGCCTCAACGAGGACGAGTCCAAAGCTCTCGCCGATGCGAGCAGCATGGAGCAAAACATCGAGAGCACTGTAACATGTCCTTAGCGCATCGTCACCGTGGAGGAGAGGGAGTTCCTTCACGCGTGCGCGCACCTCGTCGGGGAGCGCGTCGACGCATGGTTTGAGCGCGTCCGGCAGGCCGACCAACAGAAGGTAGGCGCTGGGATGCCGCAGGGCTACGGACTCAAAGGCCTCGAAGATGACCGGGGACCATTTCCAAGGCGAGCACTGCCCGATTCGACCGAACACGATGGCATTGTCTGGGATCCCATACTGTTCGCGGAAGGTAGCCTGCTCCTCCGGTGTGCATCGGTAGAAAGCGTCTGGATCGACGGTGATAGGGACGACGGTGCCGATGGGTTTTGGGCGGATTGGCCGTGTCCACTGCTGCCACTTCCAGAGTGCCCACCGGGTCATGAGCAGGTGCACATCCGTTCCCGTGAACCGCTGCTGGTAATCTACCTTCCCAAACGACGTCGTTTCGAGGATTGGTGCCCGCGTCGTCAACTTCCCTTTCAGCGCTTCGACGGCTTCGGCGACGAAGGGGCGGACCGGGCCTCGGCTATGAAGATGAATCACCTCTGGCTGCCATTCTGCCGCGCGGTGGGCAGCAACCTGCTGTGCTTCGCTATCGGGACCACCGATAAAGACAGGCACGTCGTACTCGTGGAGCACGTCTTCCCGCACACCGCCACTGTGAATCGAGAGGACGGCTACATCGCATCCCGCCCGTTGGTATCCCAGTGTGTACTCCTGAGCTGCTCTCGCCCGGCCGCCCATGTTGAGGATGTCAATGATGGTAAGGATGCGCATAGAGATGCTTTGGTACGTTCATGGCAAGCCCGACAAGTCCAAGTCGGTGATGCATGCGGAAAGCTAACAAAGACGTGCGTGGTTAATCACGCTAGGGCGTTGTGGTTGAGTGTAAGAAGCTGTGTAAACGGCTCCGGTAGCGAAGCAGGTAGGCAAAGAGCAAAATAGCCTCGGAGCAAATCGTTGCGATGACGGCACCCTGGATGCCGAGAACAGGAATCAGTATGAAGTTCAGCACGATATTGAATATGGCCCCGATGCCGAGAGCTACAGCGATGAACCACTGCTCGTGTAGTGCGAGGAGGACGGAGTAGAGCAGGAGTCGGAGGCAAACGATAGGGAAGACCCAACAAAAAATTTGGAGAGCGGGTCCGGCGGGCGCGAGGGCGGGATCAGTGGCAATCCATGTAACGAGGAAAGGGGCTGAGAGCGTAAGCAATACGGCGATCGGGATGCTTGCCGCTAGGAGCGATCCTCCGCCTAGGCGGGTGATTGTGCGAAGCTCGCCATACTTCCTCTCGCTAAAGAGGCTCGACAGCCTAGGGTAGAGAGTGGCCTGCACGACGATAAGAGGCAGCATGTTGAGCGCCTCAACGATGCGGAAGGCAAGCCCATATTGTCCTGCCGCTGTGGTGCCCATCATCGCTTCCACAATGATGGTATCAACACGAAAGTACATCATTCCAAACACCCCGGCTACTGCAAAGGGGATAAGGTTTCGGAGCGAGTCGCTCACAAAGCGTGCATTGAACTCGCCTAGCCGGAATGGGGCAACGTGCCGCACCACCCACCACAATGTGAGCCCCGTCACCAGAACCATACCCGTTGCCATACCCAAGAGGGTCAGGGCGGGCGAGACCGTCAGGTAGAGGAGTGTCCCACCCGCAAGGATGACTAAGACCTTATCCGCCACGACGGAGAGCGCCTGATAGCGGAGAACTTCAAAGGCTTGGAAAAAGCTGTAGCCATAACCCTTTAAGCTCTGGGCCGCGAAGTACACGCAGGCAAAACCGACTGCTAACAACAGCCCACCCTCGTATCCCAGCGCAAGCCCCACACCGAGAGCAACCATTGTTGCTGGCACAGCCAAGCCGAGGCGCAGTGTGACAAAGTTGACGAAGAAGCGAGACGCAAGCGCGCGGTTTGCTGCTACCTCGCGGACGGTGTACTGCATGAGGCCGAGATCCGTTGGTGCTAACACCAAGGCTGCCAGCGAGAGTGCCGTGTTCAGGATGCCATAACTCTCGGCTCCGAGCACGCGTGCGCACAGCACGGTGATGAAGAAGAGCCAGAGCGGCTTCACCGCGATACTCGCTACACCCAACCAAGCAATGTTTTGCAGAAGCTTCCGGTAGGGGGCTAAAAACGAAGGCTTCAGGCCGGGCATCACGGGTGTGGCTCCTGAGTGTCCACGCCGCGCTCTCCTAGGCCGGCTAAGAGAGCCATGGGGACCATCACGGCAAAGACGCCATCTGTCGGAAGTAGGAGTGGCTCCGTCGTGGCGGCCAAGGCGAGGGCAGCCATTGAGGCGAGGGCCGTGAGAGCCGTCGAACGGTTCAGTCGGCCCGAGAGGCCACGAACGAGGAAGACGCCGCGGATGAAAGACCCCCCTAGCATAGCAAAGGCTAGGAGCAACCCGATGAAGCCGTGCCGGTATAGCACGCCAAGGTAGGCATTATGGGTGTACGTCTTATGCTCAGTGATACTGTAGATCAGGTTGTAAAAATGATAGGGTACGCCAAAGCCATGACCAACGATTGGGCTTTCTAAGATGTGTCCCCAAGTCGTGCGCCACTCGTAGAATCGATTGATCATCGAGATGTCCGACTGGTTGGCAGTACCGATAGAGGCAAACCGTTCTCCTAGGCCCGAGAGAACGAGAAGAAACAGGTCGTCGAACAAGAGAAGGCCCACGCCAAGAACAAGAGCAAATCCAGTTGTTCCGAATAGCAGAAGGCGTACCCGGTCGCGGCGGTTCGCCAACATAAATACCACCGCAAGTGCTAGACCGATGGCCAGCCACACCGTGCGGCTTCGCCCGATCATTATACTCGCCGTGAATGTGACAGAGAGCGCGAGTAGCAGGGCATACATCCATTTGGTCCGCGCATAGTAGAGGAAGAAGACGAGAGACCCAAGAAGCGCCATCATCACGAGCCGCTCGTTGGTCCGATGTCGGTTCTGGATAACCTCCCAAAGAGCCTCCACGCTTTGCAGCGCGAAGAAGTACTGCATGAAGTTGCGGAATGTGACGAAAAGAGCAATGAAGACGAACGTAGCTAGTATCGCTCGCAGAGCACGCGGGTCGCGTGCGGCCTCCCGGATCGGGAAGTAGAAGGCCAACACGAGCATAGCTCTCCACTCGTTGATTCCTTTGAAGAGTGAGCCGCCAAAGATCGGGTTCAGCGCGAGCGTGAGGGTCGCATACACGATGTACGCAGCGACTAGGTAGTCGATGGGTTGACGGAGGAGTTGTTGCCCTTGGAAAACACTCCGGTAAACAATCCAAAGCGTAACGTATCCGAGATAGTACAGACCAAAGAGAATTTCTGAGACTTGGATTCCTTCATCATAGTTGAAAATAGTGACGAACCCAGCCAGTACTACGCACAGATGGAGGAGCGGACGGCGAACAAGTGCGATGAACACAGTGCTCGCTACTAGCACGAGGGGGATGAAGAAGAGATAGTTCGGCGTAGTCCAAGCCAGCCCGAGCGTGACAAGCAGCCCAGTCCCAAGCGCACCCCATAGTACGCGGTCGCCCCACTGCCGAAACAATTCGGGCGAAGGGGGCGGTGCGCCTGAGACCAACAAGCTCATACGCTTCTCGATTGCTCGCGGAGGGCGTGTTGGAGCTTCAGGGCGAGGCCATTATAGTTACGACGCCACCACGCATGAGCCAAGACATAGAGCACCACGAGGAGAAAGGCTGAAAAGGTTGCGACGATTACAATGGCTTTCCGCGAGGGGCGTGACGCAAGCACTGGCGGCACCGCTTCGTCTACTACCTGAACAGCCACCGCTTCATTCTGCTCTTGAAACAGCGATTGTTCATAGATCGGGTAGATCGCCTCAATGATTTGAGCCTGGATGAGTTGGTCCTGCATTAATTCCGCGTAGCGGCGGGAGAGGGCCGGAAGCTCTTGCATAGAAACCGGGAGTAGCGCGTCACGCCCGCCGAGGGCACTACTGATCTGGCCTCGGGCAGCCCGGAGCGCCTCACGGGCCGCCAAGACTTGCGGGTTGTCTGGGCCGTACTGTTGGGCAAGTGTTTGATATCTTACATCCAGTTGAGCCACGTCGCCTCGTAACTGAGCCATTGACTCCATGAACGCTCGCGCTTGGGATTCCAGCTCCACTACACCGTGCTCTTCTTGGAATGCCTGCATTGCGATTCGTACCGAATCGAGATCGGCTTGGGCGCGTCCGAGTCGTTGCTCAATAAAGACACGGGTCTGTCGAGCATTCTGAGAGGAAAGGCGAGCGTGTTCTTCATTGAGAGCAGCGACGAGATAGTTCGCCATATCTGCTGCTCGCTCCGGTTCCTGATCGTAGGCCCGAACGGCGAGGAAGAGAAACTCAGGGTTAACCTCGAACTCCACGTTTTCAGCCAGCATATCGATGGCCTCAAATACAGGAGCCTCGCTCTCGTCGTCGATGTCGTAGACACGTATGAGATCAAACTCATCAACCATCCTCTCCATGAGCGATCGACTTGTGAGGATGGTGAGGTAGCGGGAGTATTCCCCACTGCTTCCACCGAGTAGGCCGCCAAGGCCACCAAGCGAAGCATCAATACCACTGAGCAGGGAGAGTGCGCCTCCTTCTGGTTGGAGTACGCGTGCCTCGGCGGCATACCATTTGGGTAGCAGAAGTGCGATGGCAACCGACAATAGCGCAACGACACCTGTCACTGCGGCGATGAGTCGCCAGCGCCGATAGAGGCTTCCAACAAAATCCCACACTGTCTGGTCCGCCCGGTTCTGATACGTGGGTTCTAGGGTCACAGAGTCCCCGCTTCCATCCCCTAGTCTGATGACCTTGTCTTCGGTTTCCATTTCCATAGCTCTTCAGGGAACGATAGCTGGATTGTTGACTCTGCGCTTACACAGTGATGGATAAGCACGCTACCGATGATGGTGGTTGGGATGATGCGTTTCCCTACGTCGGGTTCATGATCCCTATCAGGTCACGCTAAGGAGGCCGAGGGGCTAGTTGCCTGTACGCGGGTTGAATAGTAGATAGGTTGTGATAGCTGTGCTGAGAATTGTGAGGCCTATTTGGAAGTACTGGATACGTCGGGAACTGGTGATATTCTCCTCTTGCAGGACAACTTGCCGCTCTTGCAGAGCCAGTGCCTGCAGTTCCTCTGTATCCGCAGTTTGGGGCCGGTCCACGAAGAGCACATCTCCAGACCGAATGGGGGTCTCAATCGATGAGTGGAACGTGCCTGTGCCAGCTTCCCGAAGATAGACCTCAGTGGCAGCAGGGCCTGTGCCGCCTGCTTGTTCGAGGTAGTAGCGGGCATCAGCACCCGGCTTTAGAGTTACGTAGCCAGGATAGCGAACCTGCCCGACGACGAGAACAGCCTTGGGATCGCGTGGTACCACAAGCCGGTCCCCATCCCGGAGCGGAATCGAGGGCAGTGCGTCGATTCCGTTGCTAAGGTCGAGGGAGACGCGCTGGAACCCTAAAATCTCACGAGTCAGATACTGGCGACTTCCGAACGACAGGTCGCTGAGGCGGGTATTCTCGAACACCCGTTGGGCTATAGCGTCTTCGCGTTGCTCTAGGATAGTAGTAGCACTCGGAGTAGTCGGAGGAAGCTCTGTCGGGGGAGGCGAACCACCGCGTTCCAGATAAGCACCGCGCAGCAACCCTTCAGCAGCTATGCCGCCAGCCACCTCTAAGAGGTCGCGCAATGTAGTCTCGCCTTCAATGATTGGGTAGGAACCTGGATGTACGACGAAACCCTCTGCCGTAACGGAGCCCGTGTTCTGTCTCTGGTGAAAGAGGTGAAGTCGGTCGAGCGGGTGCAGGGCTGGGTCCTCCGAGGTTCCGCGGAGGATAGCTGGCACATCAACAGAGAGGGGTTCGAGGCGACCATCGGGGTGCGTTCGCACGATGCGGATAGTCTGTGCTTTTTCAAGCAGGGCAGGGCCGCCCGCTACCAGAAGTAAGGCACTTACCGTGTCGTCGGGGCGATAATCGAAGAGTTCGGGTTGGCGGGAGTCCGATGCTGGGGTACCGAGGCCATCTAAGCTGCGAGCTGGGAGGTCAGCCAAGCCGCCACGGTCAACATAGACGGCACGAACGTCTCGTTGAAAGGCAGGAACGTAGAGAGCATCTCCATCCGTCAGGTATGGATTGTACCGAGTGTCTCCCGTGGCGTAATAACGCAGGAGGTCCACGACGATACGTTCACCGTTTTGTCTGCGTACCTCTATGTTCCGAAGTGCGGGAAGTAGGGGCGTGCGAGCTTGGCGGTGTTGGCGGAATACCAGCAGCGGGTTGCCACCCATGGCTGTAGCAAGAGCATCCTCGACTCTTGCAACGGGGATGGCAACGTGCCTACCGGGCTGTGTGACCTCACCTGATACATGGACGTAAAACTGCCGCGGCTGTGCAAGGGCAACTTCGGTGGGGACGTTGCGGTAGACCCCGCGTAACCTTGCCTGAGCGCGTTCGCGGACCTCTGCTAGGGTTGCCCCCGCTACGTCCAGGCTACCTACTTCCGGCAAAACGAGCGCACCGTCTGCTGTTACCACCGGGGTTAGTTGAACCGGCAGAGCGCCGCCAATCGAAATGCTGAATACATCTCCAGGCCCGATGATGTAGGTGTCAGGGTCGAGCGCCCCTTCCAGAGGGGTTCCGCTGCTTGCGGCGAGGATATTTTGCGTTGCTGCACGACGGGCTTGCTGGCTCAACAAAGCGCTCGGATCCTCAGTGCTGAACGCGTCCAAAGGTTGTGCTTGGGCCTGAGCAGTTCCGCTCAGTAGAAAAAGGCATACCGTACCACTGAAGCAGAGCCAATGTAGGAACGTAGGCATACAGGCGGGGTTGGTCCATTTTCGAGCGCCGTAAACTACGGTTGGGGGTAAGCAGGGGCAACGCTTCAGAATCGCTTTGCTTCTCCTCACAACAGTCTTCACCCGAAAATGTCAGATCCGCTCATTCGGTACGCTCCAGCCAAGCTCAACCTCGGTCTACATGTCCTCAGACGACGCGTTGACGGCTACCATGAGGTAGCGACCGTACTATTCCCCATCGGCTGGCATGACATACTGAGTATAGAACCGACCGATGCCTTCGGGTTCTCCTGTTCCGATCCAACGCTGCCGGTTGATGAGCGGAATCTTTGCGTCCGAGCAGCCCATGTGCTGGCGAGGAAAGCAGGCATTGAGCCGTATGGAATACTCCATCTCGACAAGCGGATACCCCATGGTGCCGGACTCGGTGGTGGCTCCTCTGATGCTGCTCACACTCTCCGACTCCTCGCTGAGTTCTGGAAGCTCAATGTGTCACCGGAGATGCTACATGCTCTTGCTGCTAGACTAGGCTCGGACGTGCCATTCTTTTTGCACGACCAAGCCATGATCGCTACAGGTCGAGGGGAGGTGCTAGCGCCGCTCTCATCGCCGCCCTATCGGTTGCCATATGCCTTAGCTGTCCTGATGCCATCCCAAGCCGTATCAACGGGTGAAGCGTATGGACTGGTTCACCCGAACGCTCAACAGCGCCCGGACTTAGCTTCCCTTGTTCGTTCCAACGATCTTGAGCGGTGGCGGCGTGAGTTGGTGAACGATTTCGAAGCGCCCATCCTAGCTCGCTATCCGAAGATTCGGCAAGCACGCCGTGTCTTGCTAGAGGCGGGGGCTGGGTACGTCGTGATGTCGGGGTCTGGAGCGGCTGTCTATGGAGTGTTCGAAGATACCGAGGCCGCGCGGCAGATTGCGGAGGCAATGCAGGATAGAGGCGAAACAGCGTGGTGGGCACCGGGGGAGGTGTAGTGCTCCGAACACTTCCTCCTCTCAACGAGTTGTGCAGGCGAACTGGGCAGTGAACTGTGCTCCCTCTTTCGTGTTAGCCGGATTGGGGTAAGTCCACCCTGTCTCGCCTTGGGTGATGCCATGCGATTCCCACAAGTCCTGAGCCGTTACCTCGATTTCTACGCCAGCCTGTCCCCGCTGAGGGGTTAAGCTGAAAAAGGGTGTGAACACATCCTGCCACGGTCCTGGAGATCCTTTGCTTCTGAGAATCCGGTAGCGGTAGGTGACGTGGTATTGGCCAAGACGCTGGACGCCTAGCTTCCAAGAGGCCGCATCGCCACAGGCCACTTGACGAGGCCCCTCAACAAACGGTTCGATAGGCTGGTCGGCAGTGTAGGCTTGGAATGTGGGATGCCCTGTTGTGTTGAGGCGGGAGATGCTTTGCTGCCGGAGATGATTTACCTGTTCGCGAATCTCGTCGGGGGTGAGGCCAAGCACCGGACTGAAATAGAACCAGTCAGCGGTAAGAGAGAGCGGGTGGCGCAGGGAATCTTCGGGGCGTATCCAGTGGAGGGACAGGGCACTGTGCATCGGTTGGAGAGGATAGAAGTCTGCGCCTACGGATACCTGCTCTTCCATCAGTACACGCAGTGCGCCATCAGATCGCTCCGGGATCATGCGATAGTTAGCAGAGCGGTCTTCTTTATCGACTTCAATCAAAAGGTAGAGCCAAGTATTGGCCCAACTGGAAAGAAGAGGTGTCTCTCGCGCTGCCCCCCGGCCTGGTCCGTTACGGGCAAGTGTGCCGCGGCCTTGCTCACCGGGTACCAAGCCGTCTGCGCTTAGCCGACGCCGGTTGTGACCGGGCCGCTCGAAGTACCCGTAGTGATTGCCCACACTCATCCGGGTAACGTAGTCGGGCTGGAAGACGCCATCGCGGACTTCACCTTGAAACTGATTCTCGTTCTCGAAATCCAGCTCTGACCAATAAGTCGTCCGAGTCGTATCGCTCGGGCCGATACGTTCAAATGTGTAGCTGCTATTAGACATGGTCCAAGCCGCCTGACGCACACGCTGCCCCTCCCACAACTCAGAGAGTTGAACCCGCCAGACGTAGGTTCCTCCTTTTGCCGTGAACCGGGTCTGGATGACAGCGTCACGGAGGTAATCGGTGCCGGCTAGACCCTCGGGAAACTGAAGCGTCATGGTGGAAGGCTCTGCGAACGTAATGGAGCCAGGAATAGACAGGTCACCACGATTATATCGGGACCAAGCGCGGGTATGCTCTGTGCCTTTGCGGATGTGCCAAGTGTTTGCTCCGAAGAGGTCGCCTTCAGGAGCTTCCTGCACCCTGCCCTGTGTGCGAGCTGAGCTATAGGCAAAGTCATCGAAGAAGGAGGGCAGTGCTCCGTAGTAGCATAGCCCGCTATAGTCCGCGGGTGCGGTGTGGCACGGGGTCGGCTGGGCGCAGGCGGTGGCGGTAAGGACGATGAGGATGGCCCAGAAGGCAAGATGGAGACGCATAGAGAGCAGAAAGAGTATGGGCAACGCGATTCAGTTCTTTGCTTCGACCTCGCGCTCTACTTCTAGCGCGGCAGCGAGGAGGTCGTCTTTGAGCGGGGCGAGCTTTTCGTGCTGGGCGACGTACTGCGCCATCGCATCCTTCAGCGTAGCATCGCGTTGCACGGTCGTCGTTCGTTTGCGTTCGGCAGGGTCTACGATGCGCTCGACGGCGGCGATGGTGTCGGCATCCGTGAGAGCCTCGCGGATAGCGTGCAGGTCGATCTGTGGCACCTGCGACTCGTCGATCCGGTAGCGGACGCGGACGACGGCATCGCGCACATCCGCGAGCTTGATCTTGCCGACGATGGTACCGGTCGGGTCAGCGGCCTCGCGGGCGTCGACTTCGATGGGGAGGAAGCGGCGAGCAGGTGTTGGGACGAAGGTATAGGTTGTGGTTTTCTGACCGCCCTTTGTCTCGATGTCCACGAGGACGAAGCCCTTGTCAGCGTCGTGCTCTTTGAACGAGATGCGCTCCAGCGACGACGGGTAAACCACGGGCGGACCATCGCCACGCTCGTACGCCTCTTTATTCCGGTCCTGGTACTTGTGGATATGCCCGAGCGCGACGTAGTCGACCCCCGGCTGGGCGAGCTGGCCGACGGTAAACTTCGGCTCGTGGGCAATCAAACTCGTCCGCTCGCTTCCGCCGACCTCGGCTCCCTGCACGGTGAAGTGCCCGGCGACGACGGCGGGCAGCGCGGGGTCTAGCTCGGAGGCCGCCTGCTGCACGAAGTTCGCGTACAATTCCTCGATGAAGGTGCGGACCTCCTCCGGTGTCTTCTTGCGATGCTCCTCCTTCGAGAGTAGCATCGAGCGGATCGGCCACGGCAGTGCGATCAGTTGGAGCGGTCCGGTCTTGGTCTCGATCCGGTCCACCGTCGGCTTCCGGTAGATGTGGACGTTGCCGGTGAGGTACCCGAAGATGTCCACGCTCGATGCCTTGCCAAACGACACCGGATGGTCGTGGTTGCCAACGACCATCACGATGGGAATACCCGCGTCGGCGATGGGGCGGAGACACTCGGCGAAGAGCTTCTGCTGGGTCGGGGTCGGGTCGGCGGTGCGGTAGGCGTCGCCGCAGAAGAGGAATAGGTCCACATCCTCTTCGAGGGCGCGCTCGACCATGAAGCGGAAGCTCGCAGCGAAGTCGTGGAGGCGCGAGTTCAGCCCGGTTTCGGGGTTGAGCCGCCCGTGGGTCTCGTAGCCGAGGTGGATGTCGGCGGTGTGGAGGATTTTCATTGAGTGACTCGCTGACTGGCTACGCCGCTGCTGCACGGTTACTGATTGGGTGAATGGGAAGATCAATCACCCAATCGGTCAATGGTTTACCAGCCGATTCGGCCTCGGCGTTCCTCGTCGCGCCGCTCGCGCTCGCGTTCCTCGAACCGGTCGAAGAGGCGTTGTACAGCCGTGCGCTCGTCTTCGAGAGGCGGTGGCGGGTCGGGGCGGACGTAGCCGCTCGGCGGCTCGAAGCGGTTGCGGTCGAAGGCAGCGGCGAGGTCGGTGTCGGAGGCGTCGACGCGGCGCACGAAGTCGCCGACGACGTGGAGCGCGTTGTGCGCGCCTTGGCCCCACCAACTCGTGCGGAAGGCTACGCGGCGGTCGTTCCAGCCTACCCACGCGCCCGCCACGAGGTTGGGGTGCATCAGCATGAACCAGCCGTCGGCGCTCTCCTGCGTGGTGCCGGTCTTGCCCGCGAAGTCGGCGTTGCGGAGGCCGTATTTCCAGCGGATGCGCTGGCCCGTCCCGTTGTCGACCACCTCGCGCATCATGTCCACGACCGTGTAGGCGGTGCTTGCGCTAAGGGCCTCGCGGCTCTTCGGGTCGAAGCGGGCGATGACGTTGCCCTGCCGGTCTTCGATCCGCGTGATGAGCTGCGGCTCGTGGTAGACGCCGCCGTTGGCAAGCGTGGTGTAGGCCCCGACCATCTCCAAGAGCGTCACGTCCGAGACGCCGAGGCCGATAGAACGAACGGCCTCGACCGGACTTTCGACGCCGAGGCGGCGGGCATAGGTCGCCACCGTCGCAGGGCCAATCTCCTGCGTCAAGCGGGCCGTCGGGATGTTCTTGCTCTGGCCAAGGGCGGTGCGCAGTGTGACGTAGTCGCCCGTTGAGCCGCCTGAGTTGCGCGGGGTCCAGGGTTCGAGCGGCGGCTGCCGCCACACGAACGTCGAGTCCATCAGCTGGTAGTAGGGCGAGTACCCGTTGTCGATAGCTGCGATGTAGACGAACGGCTTGAACGTCGAACCCGGCTGTCGCTTGGCCGTCCTGACGTGGTCGAACTTGTCGGCCACAAAGTCGCGCCCGCCGACCCAAGCCTTGACGTAGCCGGTGTTCGGATCGACCGCGACGAAACCCGCTTCGAGGCGGGTCTTGACGGTTTTGAGCGAGTCCATGAAGGCCTCGTCCTGCCGAAGCTGGGCTGTGGCGTCCTCACGCTCCATGCCTTCGCGGCGGAGGCTGCGCCAGCGGTCGGTGTCGCGCACGAACGCATCGACGAGGCGCGTCTTGCTGCTCCAGAAATAGTCCCACGGCTCGATGTCGTTCTCGGCGAGGTAGGTCTCGTAGGAATCCTCTTGGCGCGAGGAGAAGAAGCGCCGCCCGGACCACTCGACATCAACGACGTTCTGCAGCTTCTGGGTTTGCTCGGTGACGGCTGCCTGCGCCATCGCCTGAATCTGGCTGTCGATGGACGTGTGGACGACGAGGCCGTCGGAGTAGATGTCGTACCCGTTGGCTTCGCCCCAGTCCTTGAGCTGCTTGCGCAGAATCTCGGCGAAGTGCGGGGCGAGGTTGTCGGTGTGCGAGTAGACGTTGAAGTCGAGGCGGATGGAGTCGGCCTTGAGTTCGTCGTAGCGTTCGCGGGTCAGCATGCCCTCGCGCACCATCGAAGCCATGACGAGGTTGCGACGCTCGATCACGCGCTCCGGGTAAGAGACCGGGTTGTAGCGACTCGGCCCTTTGAGCATTCCGACGAGCACGGCGGCTTCTTCGGTGTTGAGGTCGGAGGCGGGCTTGTTGAAGTAGGTCTGGGCGGCGGCCTCGATCCCGAAGGCGTTGTAGTTCCATGGGACCGTGTTGAGGTACATCTCGGCGATCTCGTCCTTCGTGTAGCGCCGTTCCAACTGGATCGCCGTCAGGATTTCCTTGATCTTGCGCGTCACCGTGCGCTCGGTCCCGACCGCTTCGTAGAGGTTGCGGGCAAGCTGCATGGTGATCGTGCTCGCACCGCGCACACCCTTACCGGTCAGCACACCGTAGGCGACGGCCCCCCAACCGCGCATATCCATGCCCCAGTGTCCGTAGAACCGGCGGTCTTCGAGCGCGACGAGCGCCTTCGTCATCTCGGGCGAGATCTCGTCAGACGTCACCCATGTCCGGTTCTGGCCGAGGTAGTAGCGTGCCAACTCGACTCCGTCGGCGGTGTAGGCGACAGTCGATTCGAGGTGCTCCGGGTTCTCGATCAGTTCGGTCGAGGGAAGCGTGAACGAGAGGGCGAAGAGGTAGAGCAGCACCGCGAAAGCCACGCCGCCGATGCCTATGACGATGCCCTTGAGCACCTTGACGGAGCGCTGGCGGAGTTCATTGGCGGCAGCCGCGTTCGCTGCCCCGCTGCGTCGGGCCTCGGGGTCCTCGAAGTAGCGGTTCAGTTCGTCGTCGGAGTACGGCTCGTCGGGCATACGTCGTGCGTGGGATGGCGGGCGTCGGGCGAGAAACGAGCGGAGCTTTGGGGTTATTACGAGTGCCCTGTCTGATGTTCCGAGCGGGCGAGAACTTCGGCGTCATTTCCCGCCCAGCGCAGGAGTACGAGGCCATCGGTGTCGAGGCGGGCGAAGGTGCGGTCGGCGAAGAAGTAGCCGGGGTTGAGGTACGCGCCTTCGGGCCAAACAGTCAATTCGGCTTGGTGGACGTGCCCGTGTACGACGAGGTCTGCCGAGGTGGTGGCGAGCCGTTCGCGGGCGGCGTGACGGAGATCCTCGACGAACGGGGCTTCGGGTGCCCCGTCGCCGCGCAGGGCATACCACCGAGCGAGGCGGAAGCCAAGGTCGCCGGGTGGCAGCGTGCGGTAGAGCCAGTACGCGAGCCGGTTTCGGAGGATGGGCTTGGCGACGTTGTAGCCCCAATCCGACGCGACTAAACCATCGCCGTGAGTGAGGTACGCCTCATACTCGCCGAGGCGCACGGTGAGTTCGTCGAGGACGCGGACGCCAAGCTCCTTCTCGAAGTAGTCAAGGTGCCACGGGTCGCGGTTGCCGATGAGGTAGGTGACGGGCAGGCCGCGGTCGGTCCACGCGGCCAGGGTTGCCTGGAGGCGGACGAACCCTTTCGGCACGAGGCTCCCGTACTCCATGAATTGGTTGAACACGTCGCCGACTAGGAACAGGCCCCCGGCGTCGCGCTCAGCCCCATCGCGCACGGCCGCTTCGTGGGCGTGGAGCACGGCGATGGCGTCGCGCTCGACGGCGCGGCTCTCAGCGTCGGTGCCGCGCCCGAGGTGAAGATCGGAGAGGAAGAGGTACACGAGGGTGGGGGGAGAGGACAGAGAAGATAGAAGAGAGGGAAGAGAGAGCCGCTTTCTCCTCCTTCTTTTCTCTGTCCTCCTTCGCCTCTCAGGAAACGGACGCAACCTTCCCCCAACCGACTCGTTCGAGCACATTCCGACTCCCGAGGAACTCAGCCCGACCGCATGTCCCAGAACGCCTATGCTCCGCCGACGTGGTCCGTAATGCCACCAGTGATCAAGAATCTCTTGATCATCAACGGTCTCGCCTTCTTTGCCACGCTCGCGCCACAGCTTCAGCAACTCCTGTTCAACTGGTTCGCGCTGTGGCCGATGGGGACGCCGGACATCGCGCCGGGAGCCTACGGTCGCTTGCAGGACGTTCCGCAGTTCTATCCGTGGCAGCTTGTGACGACGGCATTTTTGCATGGCGGCTTCGGGCACATCCTGTTCAATATGTTCGGGCTGTGGATGTTTGGAATGCGGATCGAGAACACGTGGGGGAGCCAGCGCTTCGCGTTCTTCTACTTCTTCTGCGTGATCGGTGCCAGCGTAACCCAACTCCTTGTGACCTCCGCCCCATTTCTGTTTGGCATCGGCGATCCGGTGATCGTGCCGACGGTCGGCGCATCGGGCGGTGTGTTCGGTGTACTGCTCGCTTTCGGCATGATGTATCCCGAGGAGCGGATCATGCTGCTCTTTCCACCGATCCCGATGAAGGCGAAGTGGTTCGTGATCGGGCTGATGGCATTGCAACTTTACGCTGGCATAACCGGGACGCAGGCAGGCGTGGCGAACTTCGCGCACCTCGGCGGGGCCATCGCGGGCTTCCTGCTGATTCAGCACTGGCGCGGCAAGCTGCCCTTCAGTCCGAAGCCTGAACGCTCGGCCTATCGGTAGGAGCGGGAACGGGGGCCGGTGGAAGGAATGAAAGGCATCGCCCGGGCATAGCTTTAGCCTCGGTCTCTTCCTACCTTTCGACTCCTCGATACCTTCAACCCCCGCCGCTCCGCCCTACGCATTATGAACGGAGAATCTCCTCTCGACCGATTCCGGCGGTGGTATAACCTGCTGCCGCCCGCGCTGCGCCTGTTGATGACGGTCAATGCGGTGCTCTTCCTCGCGTGGTTCATCCTGCAGCTCGTGCAGCCCGCCGCGGAGTTCGTGGTGAACTACCTCGCGCTCAACACGGAGCTTCCGACCCCGCTGTTTCGGCCGTGGCAGTTGCTGACCTACAGCGTGCTACACCTCGACACGAGCTTCTTCGGACTAATCACGTTCGCGTTCGACATGCTCTGGCTCTACTGGATGGGGCGCGACTATGAGGAGACGTTTGGTAGCCACCGGCTGTTCGGGCTGTATGTGCTCGCGGCGTTGGGTGGCGCGCTTTTGGCCGTCTTTGGCGGCAGTGCGTTGGGTGGTAACGCGCTGATCTATGGCTCGATGGCGGCGGTCTTCGGTGTGCTCTGCTGCGTGGCGACGCTCTATCCGAACCGAGGCATTGGGCTGTTCTTGCTCGGCGTCGTCCCGCTGAAGTGGCTGGCGATTGGCTTCCTCACGCTTCTTGTGCTTACATCGCTCCGCAGCCCGGCCTATGTGCTGCTGTACCTCGGCGGTGCGGGTGTGGGGTACCTGTTCGCCAAAGCCCAGCAGAACGGGACCGATCTCGCGGCGTGGGCGCAGGTGTTCTTTCCCACGCGCACGCAACGCACTCCCTCGTCGCGCGCCGGGGAGAAGGAGGGGATGTTCAGCCGCATGGAGCAGTGGCTGGCGGGGCGTGATAAGGGCGAGTCGAAGCCGCCGCGTACTAGCGAGTCGCGCTCGTCGGACTCGCCAAGCCGCCCGAAGCGCCGTGCCCGTCCCGCCGAGCCTCCCGCCGCCGGGCCTGCCGACATCGACCGCATCCTCGACAAGATCAACGAGCGTGGCTACGATGCGCTCACCGAGGAAGAGAAGCGCATCTTGTTCGAGGCCAGCCAAGACGAGTGAGGGGTGACGATAGAGCATAGAAGGTGGGGGCGCTAGCTTCTATCTTCCCGCTTCGACTCTTTCGCCCATGCGCCGCTTTCTCTGGTTCCTGTTCGCCCTAGTCGATGGCCTCGTGCTGGGGCTGGCCGCGGCGGGTTGGGCAGCCGCGCATATAGACCCTCGGACGTTCTGGTGGCCTGCGCTCGCGGCGGTCGGGCTGCCGTTTATCGCGCTTGCGCTGGTCGTGTTGGCGGTCGCGCTCGTCATGTGGAAGCGGTGGGGTTGGGCCGGGCTGCACGGCGTCGTGTTGGTCGTCTTAGCGCTGCGACTTGTGCCGGTGGAGCGCTTGGAGGCGCGCCCTGAGCCAGCCCCGGACGACCTCACACTGATGACCCTCAACGCGCCGCGCTACGGAGCGAGCGCCGAGCGACTGACCGCCGCGGTTTCCGACTTGCTAGCCACAGAGCGACCGGGTCTCGTGGCGCTGCAAGAGGCCGGGGCCGAGCACGCCCGCCGCCCGCCGTACCGGCCCGTCATCGCCTCTTACGTGCAGCCTGCCGTGGACTCGATGGGCTACCGGCTTGCCATCCCGCCGGACTGGGAGACGGAACTGCCGCTGCTCGTCCGCCTTGAGGCACCGGGTGGTTTTGCCGTGCTGGAGCAGACGCAGCACGTTTTCGCCTCTGGCCCGGAGGACGAGGGAGCCTCGCGCTACGTGCGAACCCACTTCCGCTGGCAAGAGCGCGAGGGGGTCCACTACAATCTTCACCTGCGCTCGTTCGGAGAAGAGAAACCGTGGGATGCCGTTCGCTTCCTCGAACTGGGAACGTGGCTCCCATTTCTGCGCCAGTACCGCTCGGCGTATCAGCGCCGCGCTGCTGAGGTGGAGCAGATCGTGGCCCGGGTTGAGGCCGAGACCTTGCCAGTGCTCCTCTCTGGCGACTTTAACGCGACGCCGGACAACTGGACATATCGCCAACTCGCGCAGGGGCGTACCGATGCCTTTCGCGTCGCCGGGTCCGGCTGGGGGGGCACCTACCGCGCCGACCGCCCCTTGGTGCGCATCGACTTCGTGCTGGCCGATCCGGCGTGGGAAGTCGTTACGGCACACGTCCCAGCGGTGGAGTTCTCAGATCATCGCCCAGTCGTCGCCCGCCTCCGCTGGCGCGATACCGAATAGGAGAACCGAAGGCAGGGGCGGTGGCGTACTATGCGGCCCGTTATGCTTCCGCCTCCGATGACACGATCCGTTTTCCGTCTTTTGCTGTCCCTCACGCTCGTTGCGGCGCTTGCGGCACCCACCCTCGCACAGGGCAGCTACGGGCGTACCTACGATCAAGACGACCTCGAAGCGTTGCTCTACAGCCGAAGCAGTGACCTCAATGACATTCCCGAGGTGACGTATCGCTACCACGTCCTCAGCGACCCGGAGAACAACTCGGTTTGGGCGCGGCACCGGTTCTACAAGGAGATCGGCGACGGCGACGTGCGGCGCGGGCGCGACCTACTGCCGCTGATCGAATTTATCAACTACGTCCGCGTGCAGGAGCTGAGCGCGGGCGACACGCTGATCGTGCCGAGCCGCGTGGATCTCGACATGCGTGCCTACGCGCCGTTCCCTCGGGTCTACGAAGGGGGGGGCGCCCTCGACAAGCTGTTCATCATCGACAAGAAGGTGCAGGCTTGGGCGGCCTATGAGTACGGGCGGCTCCAGCGCTGGGGCGTCGTGAATACGGGTGCCCCCGGCTCGCGGACGCCGGGCGGGCGCTACAACTTCAACTGGCAGACGCCGGAGCGTATCTCGTCCGAAAGCCCGGAAGGGGAGGAATGGCTGATGCGCTGGGTGTTTAACTTCCACCGCACACGCGGCTTCCACATTCACCAGTACACGATGCCGACCGGTGCGCCCGCTTCACACGGTTGTGTCCGCCTCATCGCCGCCGACGCGAGGTGGATCTACGAATGGGCTGATGGGTGGACCCGCGACGCCAATGAGAACGTCACCAAGCAAGGCACGATGGTGCTTGTCCTCGGCGATGGGGAAGAGCCGGATGGTCGCCCGCAGCGGTTCATCCGCGCCATGAGCCACCCTCGTCCGAACATGGTTGAGCTTCCGGCTAGCCCCTGGGACGTGCCGCCCGGCACCGATCAGCAAGTCCATTTCGACCGTCTCCGCGCCCAGCGCTCGTAGCCCGCCTTTATGCAGACGCTGGAATACGCGGTCGCCTTCGCTGTCATCTGCCTCGCCTCGTATCTGATCGGGCAGGGGTTCAAATGGCTGCGTTTGCCTACGATCACGGGCTATCTCTTCGCCGGGGCGCTCGTCGGCTCGTTCGGGCTGGACTTCCTCCCATCGAGCGCGTCGGAGCAGCTCCGGTTTGTCGATGAAATCGCACTCGGGGTGATCGCATTCGTAGCGGGGAGTGAGCTGTACCTCAAAGAGCTTCGGCCTCGTATTCGCCCGATCCTTTTCAGCACGGGGGGGATTCTCGGGGTGACGTTTGTGCTGGTTGCCAGCGCGGTATACGTCCTCTCGGCACGGCTCCCGTTTACGGCAGACTGGGAGCCTGCTGCCCGCCTTGCTACGGCTCTCCTCGGTGCGGCAGTGTTGCTCGCGCTCTCGCCGCCCTCGACGATTGCTGTTATCAAGGAGGTCCATGCACGCGGACCGTTTACGCGGACGGCGCTCGGCGTGACGGTGCTGATGGATGTGGTCATCATCATCCTCTTCGCTGTGGCAACCTCGCTGGCTGGGGCGCTGCTCACGGGGACATCACTTAGCCCTGCCTTCATCGCGCTCCTCGCCCTTGACCTCGGGTTGGCAGCGGGCATCGGGTTCATCGTCGGGCAGCTTCTTAAAGTGGCCCTCGGACAGCGATGGCATCGCTTGGTCAAGGCGGCGCTCGTCCTCGCCATCGGGTTCGGGATTTATGAATTGGCCAGTTGGGTCAAGGTCGAGAGCGTGGCCCGGCTCGGGTTCGAGGTCTACATCGAGCCGCTACTGATTGCGATGATCGCGGGGTTTCTGGTGACCAACTTCTCGCGCTTCCGCGCCGAGTTCGAGCAGATTCTCCATGATGTTGGCCCGGCGGTCTACGTCGCGTTCTTCACTATCACCGGCCTCGCCCTCAAGCTGGACCTGCTGTGGGCGACGCTGCCTGTTGCGGTGGCGCTGTTCTTGGTTCGGATGGTCGGCATCGGAATTGGTGCAGCGCTCGGAGCGACCCTCGCAGGGGAGTCTGGTCCGGTGCGGCGGCTCGGGTGGATGGCATTCATCACGCAGGCGGGGATCGCGCTCGGGTTGGCACGCGAGGTCGCGGTGCAGTTTCCCGACTTGGGCAGCGCGTTCGCTACCCTGATTATCTCGGTCGTCGTACTCAACGAGGTCTTCGGCCCCATCTTTCTCAAGGCGGTGCTCAAGCGTATCGGCGAAGCGCACGTCCCTGAGACCGCACCCGACGACGACGGGCACGGCGTCTTGATTCTTGGCGTCGAGGGGCAGTCGGTGGCCCTCGCGCGGGCGCTTGGCAGCCGGGGCTGGACGGTTGTCATGGCAGACCCTGATGCCGAGCACATCGAGCGTCTCGCGGCGGAGGACGTGGACGAGCGGCACGTCCCGGCTATCGATGCCGCCGTCCTTGACGAGTTGCTTGCGGACGACACGGCAGCGGTTGTCGCGCTGCTGCCGGACGACGATCTCAACCACCGCGCCCTTCGCTATGCGGCCGAGCACTACGGCGTCGAGCGCCTCATCGTGCGCCCGCATCGCCGCGAGAATGTAGACCTGTTCAATGAGCTAGGGGCGTTCGTCATTGATCCGGCCACGGCCATCGTAACGCTGCTGGAGCAGGCCGTCCGTGTGCCCCAGTCGGTTGCGCTTCTCCTCCATCAAGACCCAGACCGCGAGGTCGTTGAGGTCCGCGTGTCCAATCCCGAGCTAGAGGGGATGCCTTTGCGCGACCTGCGCCTTCCGCTCGATGTGCTCGTCTTGGAGGTCGGACGCGGCGGAAGTTCGGTGGTGCCGAGCGGCCACACCGTACTCCACCGGGGAGACGAGGTGACGCTCGTCGCAAAGCCGGATTCGGTTGACGAAGCGCGACTCATTCTGATGGGTGGTTCTCGGCTGTGAAATCGCCTTCACACGCTCTCCCTTTGGAAACCGAGACAGGAGAGGGGGCGTCGGAACGGCCACTTCTACTGAGTCTCGCTCGATGACCACGCACTGCCACATCCCACTCCCGTCGCTGCTACGCCCCCCGTGCGGGCGTGCCGCGTGGTTGGCAGCGCGCTGCATCCCGCTCGAACGGGCTACGCTGTCTGCGTAGCCTCCTGCTTCTTTACCTCTCGCACTAGTACCTTTTGAGAGGAGGGCCTTGCCGTCAGCATGGTCCTGCGGCTCTACCTCGGTGGGCTACGTCACGCACCGCTGATTGACTCAGTCGGCTCATCTCTGCTGTACCGTAGCGCATATGGAACTAGACCTGCTCAACCTTCTTGCTGTCCTCGTCGTCGCCTGGCTGGCCGGGCTGCTGGCTAGCCGACTCGGCTATCCCGCCGTGCTCGGCGAGTTGCTGGCGGGCATTGTGCTTGGGCCGCCGCTGCTCGGGTTGCTGGAAGGAGGTGAAGCGCTCGCAGTAATTGCTGAGGTAGGCATCTTGCTGATGATGCTCTACATCGGCATGGAGATCGACCCGAGCGAGTTAGGGCGGGCGTCGAAAGGAGGGTTGCTAGCAGCGGTCGGTGGGTTCATCACGCCGTTTGTGCTGTGCTATCTGCTGGTGGTCGCGCTTGGGTTCCCGCCGTTGGCGGGCGTGTTCGTCGGTCTCGCGGCGGGCGTGACGAGCCTCGCTACCAAGTCGCGCATCCTCGTCGATCTTCAGTTGCTTGACACCCGCATCGCGCACGTCATGATGGCCGGGGCGCTCGTAGCTGATACCGTGTCGCTTGTCCTCTTTGCGGTCGTGCTCGGCGTGGCGGAGAACGGCGTCTTCGAGGCGGGGCGCTTGGTCTCCGTCCTAACCGGAGCCTTGGCCTACTTCGCGGTGGCGACGCTTGTCGGGTTGAAGGTGCTGCCGTGGCTCGGGCGGAAGCTGGAGCAGGTTCCCGGTCGAACGGCAAAGTTCATGGCGATCCTGCTCGTGATGCTGGTCTACGCTGAAGGCGCGCATCTCGTTGGGATGCACGGCATCCTTGGAGCGTTCCTCGCAGGGCTGTTCCTGCGGGAGAGCGTGCTCGGGCGGTCGCTCTCGCAGGAGATCATGCACGTCGTCCGCGACGTGTCCATCGGGTTCCTCGCGCCGGTGTTCTTCGTCACGGCAGGCTTCGCCGTTTCCCTTAGCGTTTTTCAGACTGACCTCCTGCTTCTTGTCGGTTTGGTTGGCCTCGCGTCGGTGGGCAAGGTGATCGGCACGGCGCTGTTCTATATCCCGACCGGGCACGGATGGCGCGAGGGCACGGTTATCGGTCTCGGGATGAACGGGCGTGGGGCGGTCGAGATCATCGTTGCGCAGATTGCGCTCTCGATGGGGCTGATCTCGCAAGACCTATTCTCTATCCTCGTCTTTATGGCGATTGCAACCACAGCGCTTGTCCCGGCGACGCTGAAGTGGGGCGTGGCGTGGTTGCGTAGTCGCGGCGACCTCGCCCGGTCAAGCGAGGAGCGGAGCGGCACGCTGATCGTCGGCGGTGGCCCGACGGCGCGCCTCCTCGGGCGGACCCTCGCCGAGCACGGAGCCGAGGTCCGTCTCGTGGACAGCAGTGCCGACCATGTGGTCGCTGCCGAGCGCGATGGCCTCAAGGCGGTGCGTGGTAGTGCCCTCGATGAGCGTGTCTTGAGCGAAGCTGGAGCAGCGCACGTTCGGACCCTCATCGCGGTCACGGCCAACCCAGAGGTGAACGCGCTCGCGGCCCAACTCGCCCGGACGACGTTCGCCGTGCCGGACCTCTACCTTCTCGACCGTGGCCATGCAGATCACGCAGCACTCGCCGGACACCTCGGCACGGCGGTTCTGTTCGATGGCCCAACGCGGCTTGATGCGTGGGATATGCGCATCGCCGAGGGCGAGGTCGGGGTGACGGAGCATACTGTGACCGAGCCGACGACGCTGGCCGAGATGAAAGCCACGCAGGGCAGCGACTGGCTGCCGCTTGTCGCCGTGTATGGCGAGACGGCGGTACCTATCCGCAGCGATGACACCTTCGGCCCCGGTGATGTGGTGCATGGCCTTCGCTATGCCGTCGTGATGGATGACTTCCAGCGCCTCGTCGCGCTCGCACCCGTTCTCGATCTGGATGGCCCGCTCTCGATTGCGGACTTTGCGAAGGAAGTAGCCGACGTGATGGCCCCGGCCGTCGGGACGAAGCCAGAGCGCTTGATGGAGCGGCTCATCAGTCGGGAGACATCAAGCAGCACGGTGATCTTGCCCGGCCTTGCCATCCCGCATGTCCGTATGGCCGGGCGCGGCACCTTCGAGTTTGCCATCGTTCGCTGTCGTGAGGGTATCTATTTCCCCAGTCATGAAGACGAGGAGCGGGTGCGTGCAGCCTTCGTGATCGTGTCCGCGCCGGACGCCCGCTCGCGTCACCTTCGCACGCTCTCGGCAATAGCCCAGGTCGTCCAAGCCCCCGATTTCGAGCGCCGCTGGCTGGAGGCAAAGGATGCAGAAGCGCTGCGGCAGTTCATCCTCGCGACCCCACGCTCGCGCCTCCTTGACGCGCCCTCGCCTGTGCTCGCTTGACCCACACCCACACCTTATCCTTGCTATGGCTAGCTCCAACACTCCTGTTTCTTCGCACCCCATCGTCGGGCCGCTTCAGTCATTTTTTCGGTCTGAGGCGGCGGGCGGTCTGCTGCTGCTGGGCTGTGCCGTGCTGGCGTTCATCTGGGCCAACAGCCCATTTGCTGCAGCGTACTTCGACCTGTGGCAGACCTACGTGACGGTCGGGGTCGGCTCGTTCGTGATCGACAAGCCGCTGCTGCTGTGGATCAACGATGGGCTGATGGCGATTTTCTTCTTCCTGATCGGATTGGAGATCAAGCGCGAGGTGATGGGCGGCGAACTGTCGAACCCGAAGAGTGCAGCCCTCGCTGTGGCGGCAGCGCTCGGCGGGATGCTGGTCCCGGCGCTGGCCTATGTGATGCTCAACGCGGGCGGTGCGGGTTCGGCCGGATGGGGCATTCCGATGGCGACCGACATTGCATTCGCGCTCGGCGTACTCGCACTTCTCGGCAACCGAGTGCCACTCGCGCTCAAGGTCTTTCTTACCGCCCTCGCCATCGTCGATGACCTCGGGGCTGTCCTCGTGATCGCCCTGTTCTATACCGCCGAGGTCTCGACGACGGCCTTGCTCTGGGCCGCTGGATTCTTCGCCGTGCTCGTCGTGCTGAACCGGCTCGGAGTACAGCGGACGGCCCTCTACATCATTCTCGGCGTTGGCCTGTGGCTGGCGTTCCTGAAGTCGGGCGTCCACGCCACGATAGCAGGCGTGCTGCTCGCGCTCACGATCCCGGCCTCGCGGCGGCTCGACGCGCCGGACTTCTTGGATCGTGCGCGGGCCTATCTCGCCTCGTTCGCCGAAGACGTCAAGCCCGGCGAGACGGCCCCGACGCTTCAGCAGCAGGACGCCATCTTCGCGCTCGAAAATGCCTGCGAGGCCGCCGAGACGCCGCTGGCACGGATGGAGCATGGCCTCCACAAGCCCGTCGCCTTTTTCATCATCCCGGTCTTCGCGCTCGCCAATGCAGGCGTGGCGCTGACGGGCGGCCTCGGCGCGTTGCTCAGTAGCCCAGTCACGCTTGGGATCGTGCTCGGCCTCGTCGTCGGCAAGCCGATTGGCATTACGCTGATGGCGTGGCTTGCTGTCAAGACTGGTCTTGCATCGCTTCCTGCGGGTACTACATGGAAACAGGTCGTCGGTGTCAGCGCGCTCTGTGGCATCGGCTTTACGATGTCCATTTTCATTGCCACGCTCGCCTTCCCCGGCGATGCGGCGCTGCTCGACGCCGCCAAACTCGGCATCCTGCTCGGCTCGCTCATCTCGGGCGTACTCGGCTGGGTGCTGCTTACCCGTTCGGCAACGGTCTCTGCGCCGGTCGCTGAACCTAGCTAAATCCATACCCCCTCTCAACTCAAACCCTCTCAATGCCATGTAACATCTTCATTTCACCCTCACCCTTTTGATGTTTCTCCTTTCCTTGCCGCTTGAAGGGAGGCACCCTGCTAGCAGGAGACTCTCGGCGAGGCCCCATGTGGGTTAGTTGCCCACGCCTTTCTACACCTCCTACACCCAAATCCACACGTACTATCATGAGACACTTTCTTGCTCTCGCGCTCGCTGCATTTCTCTTCGCTGCGCCCACCGTGGCCCAAGAAATGCACGGCCCGATCACCATGGCTGAAGTCGAAGCTGCTCAGCAGGCTTGGGGCGAAGGCATCGTCGCCATCGGCCAGGTCTATTCCAACGGCGGTGACTACCACGCCCGTGCCATGGAGCACATCCTGCAGCATTATGCCTACGGAGCCAACCAGACGATCCTCTTCAAGCCGACCCTCGCCGCCGAGGACCAGTTCCGCGAGGACTTCGCCGGGGCGCTGAGCTACTTCGTCGGGACGGAAGGCACCGAGGACGGCGGCTTCGCCATCGCTCCCTACACCAACGTGCGTTGGGCGAACGAGGGCACCGTCATCTCCGAAGACGGTGACATGGCTATGGCCATGGGTAACTACTTCTTCACCGGCACCGATGGCAACGAGACGAAAGTTGAGTATTCCTTCGGGTATGTCAAGGACCGAAACGGCGACCTGCAGATCGTGCTCCACCACAGCTCGCTCCCCTTCAGCGCGAATTGATAGAGCGAAGGTAGGGGAGCTTGGCATGCGATAGGCTGACCGGATGCTTCCCTCCGCCAGCTCTGTGCTCGCGGCGGCCTAGAGCACAAATGTGCTCCGGGCCGCCGCAATGATTCATCTCTCTATGCCTCTCTCTATCGCTCGCTGCCTCTCTCTTCTATTTACTGTATCTGCCTTTCTGTTTACTACGCCTTTTGCGAGCGCCCAACTTGCGCTCGGTGACGACCTCCGCCTCGACATTGCCGGGGGTGTCCAGCCACGCGCGAGCGTGGGCGTCGAGCAGAACGCGATGGACGAGACCCGTTACGGGTTTGGTCTCCGCCGCGCCCGGATTCAGGCCCGCGTGCTGTACCGCGACCTCGGCGGCGTGGAGTACGATGTCGAGGGCGGGTCGGGGATGATCGAGAGCGTGGACTTGTTCGCGTTCGCTAACCTGACCAGTCGAGTCCAAGCGCGCGTGGGGTACTTCCCCGTCGCGCAGCCTGCAGGCGGCATACTCACGCCCTACTTCCTCATCGACGCTGTTGATCGAGCGGCCATCGACGAGCGGTGGCTCGCGGGCACGCTCGGCGGTGACGGTCGTGACCTCGGTGCCGACGTGACGTACAGGGGGGGGCGAACGACGCTATCGCTGGCGGTCCACAACGGGTTCGGCACGTTCCAGCGCGGGACGAACAACTTCCGCGAGGGCATCTCTGGGCCTGATGTGGTCAATGGCGCTGAGACACCGGGGCTAGCGGTCTCCTCGGTCGTGATCTATGAGCCAGGCAGGGGCGTTGAGGTAGGCCTGTACGGCGGCTACAATGGAGCTAACCCTGACCGAACGGATCGTGGCGAGGGCGGTCGGGATTACACGAGTGGCGGCGCTCATGTCTATTGGGGAGCCTCGCCCGGCAGCCAGCCTGTTCGGCTCAAGCTGGACGCTATTGTGCTTCGCTATGACGATGACGGGGATGGCGCACAAGATCAGGCGGGCCTCTCCGCGTTCGGGGCCGTCCGCGTGTTTGGGCACGGCGAAGCATTCGCCCGTGCCGAGCGATACTGGAACGATGTAGACCGAGCCGGGGACGACTTCCTCACAGCGGGTTTGAGCTACAGTCCAAGTGCTGCCCGAGGTGCTCCCTACCACCGCGCCCGGCTGACGCTGGCGTACCACTTTCGTGCGAGCGATGTTCTCGATCAGGCTCACCTCGTTGTCCTCCAAGGGCAACTCGCATTCTAGCTCATCTGGCTAGCCAGTGGTCAGTCTTGCTCTCTTTCTCGCCCGCTTCTATGTCGCATCCGCTTCGCCTTTTTATCCTACCACTCCTCGTCGCACTGGCAGTGCCCGTTAGCGCACAGCCAGTCGTAAACCTCGCCGAGGATGCCACCCTTAAACTGACGGGTGGCATTCAGCCTCGTGCGGGACTGGGGATCGAAGAGGCGGATGACACCGAACGCGTCGGGCTTGGTCTACGGCGCGCCCGACTCCAGTTCCGCCTCACGCTCCTAGACAAGGTGGGGATGGAGTACGACGTCGATACGACACCGGGGGACCTACGGAGTGTGGACCTGTTCGCGTTCTACGATCTCAGTGAGAACGTCCAACTGCGGGCGGGGCGGCTCCCGCCGGCTCAGGCTCGCGGTTTCGTCCCGACCTCGTATTCCCGAATCGATGCCGTCGACCGGGCACCCCTCGCCGAGCGATGGGCGCGCGGCACGCTCGGCTCATCGGGTCGCGATATCTCGCTTGACCTCACTGCCGAACTCGGCGAGACCGAGGTCCAAGTAACCCTCCACAACGGAACGGGTGGGTTCTCCCGCGACACGGACAACTTCCGCGAAAGCGGGTCGAGTCCATCGGTCACCCGCGGAGCCGATGTGACAGACCTCGCGCTCAGTGCAGCCGTCCACCGGGGTGGGCCAAGCGGTCTGTCTTATGGTGGCTTTGCAAGCGTCAACACGCGCGGGAATGAACAAACCGTCTTGGACGACGTGGAGCGCAGCTATGTAAGCGCCGGGGCACACCTGTACTGGGGCGAGCGTCCGGGAAGCCAGCCGGTCCGCCTCAAGCTCGAAGCCGTCGGGACGCAGTATGAAGCTGTCGATGGGTTCCGCCAGCAGCTAGCAGGAGCCGGTCTGTTCGGGGCCGTTCGCATGCTCGAACACGGGGAGGCGTTTGTGCGGGCTGAGGGGCTGTGGGAGGACGTCGACGCGGAGCCTGATGTATTCGGGACGGTCGGCGTGAGCTACAGCCCGAGTGCTGCGCTGGGCCGGGACTACCGGGATCTCCGCGTGACGCTGGATTACATCGTTCGCCGCAATGCGGAGGGTGACATCGGGCACCTCGTCAAGCTTCAGGGCCAAATCATCTTTTAAGCCGAGCCGACCTACCCGCCTTCGCATCGCGGATCAGTATCCCGTCTCTGCCGTTCTATCCTTTCTCTCTAACCTCCAAGTCTTACCATGTCCGTAGACCTTCAAGACAGCCCCACCGCATCACCGAGCCACGTTGCGTCGGCTCAACACAGCGACACGCACCCGACCGAGACGATTCCGGTCGTGGTCGCCCACGGGGATGGCATCGGCCCTGAGATCATGGAGGCGACGCTCCGCATTCTCGACGCTGCCGGTGCTCCGCTGCACTATGACACGATTGAGGTCGGGGAGGCGGTGTACAAGTCGGGCCACACGTCCGGCATCGCGCCCGAGGCGTGGGACACGATCCGCAAGAATAAGATTCTCCTCAAAGCGCCCATCACGACACCGCAGGGCGGGGGGTACAAGAGCCTCAACGTGACGCTTCGCAAGTCGCTCGGGATGTTCGCCAACGTCCGGCCGGTCAAGAGCTTCGCGCCCTACGTGAACTCGCCCCACCCGAACATTGACTTGGTCATCATCCGAGAGAACGAGGAGGACACCTACGCCGGGATCGAGCACCGACAGACCACCGAGGTCTATCAGACGCTCAAGCTCATCACACGCCCCGGCTCCGAGGCTATCGTCCGTTATGCCTTCGAGTATGCCCGCACGCACGACCGCTCGCGCGTGACGTGCATGACGAAGGACAACATCATGAAGCTCACCGACGGTCTGTTCCACCGCGTCTTTAAAGAGATCGCGGCGGAGTATCCCGACATTGAGGCAGAGCACCGGATCATCGACATCGGCTCGGCGCTCATCGGTGCCCGGCCTGCCGATTTCGACGTTGTCGTGGCACCCAACCTCTACGGCGACATTATCTCCGACATCGCTGCCGAGGCGTCCGGCTCGGTCGGACTGGCTGGCTCGGCTAACATCGGGGAGCGGGTGGCGATGTTCGAGGCTGTTCACGGGTCTGCCCCCGATATCGCAGGCCAAGGCATTGCTAACCCGTCGGGGCTGCTGCGCGGGGCGATCATGATGCTCGACCACCTCAACCTCGATCGGATTGCCGAGAAGGTGGAGAACGCTTGGCTGAAGACGCTGGAGGATGGTCTCCACACGGGCGATGTCTACGGCGAGAATAGCACCCGGCGGGTCTCGACAGCCGAGTTTGCCGATGCCGTCATCGAGCGTTTGGGAGAAGCACCGGCCACGCTGCCCGCGGCTCACTACACCGATGCCGACGTCACGGTGGGGGTCCACAGAACCCCGACTGTCGAGAAGACGCTCGTCGGTGTGGATGTCTTCCTCGACTGGAACCAGAGCAACCGTCAGCCGGACGCGCTGGGTAATGCACTCAAAGAGCAGGATGGCAACGGGCTACGCCTCAAGCTGATCACGAACCGGGGCGTGAAGGTCTTCCCCGACGGTCTCCCGGAAACGTTTTGGACCGACCACTGGCGCTGTCGCTTTGTTGCCACTGACGACTCGGTACAGGCTGGGCAGATCGTGGACTTGCTCGGACGCTTGGCAGAGGCAGGGTTCGACGTGATCAAGACGGAGAACCTCTACACGTTCAACGGTGAACGGGGCTACTCGCTCGCTCAAGGAGAGTAAGGTTCCGACGGAGGACATCGGGGCGGACCGGCATGGGCGGATAGCTCGGGCTGGTCCGCCTCGCGTAGTTTTGGCGCACCCGGTCTATCTTCTTGGGTCTCACCCAACGTTGCCCGATGGAGAACCTCGATACGCTCGCCGCGAACCTTCTCTCGCCCATCATCCTCGCGTTCGTGCTCGGCGTCATCGCCTCGCTCGTCCGTAGCGACCTCCGGCTGCCCGACAGCATCTACAACGCGCTGTCGATTTACCTCCTCCTTGCCATCGGATTGAAGGGTGGGGTCGAGCTAAACCAGACGCCGCTCGGCGAGTTCGTCGGGCCGGCGCTGCTCACGCTCGGCCTCGGGTTGCTCACGCCGGTCATCGCCTACAATGTGCTGCGTCGCCTCGGGCGGTTCGACCGGGTCAACGCCTCAGCGATTGCCGCGCACTACGGCTCGGTCTCGGCCGTGACCTTCATCGTCGCCATCACGTTCGGGAGCATGACGGGGCGGGCACCAGAGGGGTTCATGCCCGCGCTCGTCGCCATCCTCGAAGTACCGGCCATCGTCCTTGCGCTGATGATTGCGTTCGTGCGCGACAAACGGGCCGGGTCGTGGCAGGACGCCCTCCACGAAGTGCTTGCAGGCCGGAGCGTGATCCTGCTCGTCGGCGGCCTGCTCATCGGTTGGGCCGTCGGGCCGTCCGGGTTCGAGCCGGTCAAGCCGTTCTTCGTCAATGGATTTCAGGGGGCGCTCGCGCTCTTCCTCTTGGAGATGGGGATCGTCGCGGCACGGCGGCTGAAAGATCTCCGCGAAGTCGGCCTCTTCCTCATCGGCTTCGGTATCATCATCCCGATTCTCCACGGCCTACTCGCGGTGTGGACAGGCGGCCTCGTCGGACTGTCCGTAGCCGGAGCGGCGGTGCTCGGCGCGATGGTGTCGAGCGCGTCGTACATCGCTGCGCCCGCTGCCGTCCGCATCGCGCTCCCCGAGGCGAACCCGACGTTCTACCTGACGGCGT
This sequence comes from Rhodothermales bacterium, assembly GCA_028284265.1. Taxonomy (GTDB): domain Bacteria; phylum Bacteroidota; class Rhodothermia; order Rhodothermales; family JANQRZ01; genus JANQRZ01. The sequence goes on along the minus strand of JANQRZ010000019.1, from coordinate 328,745 downwards.
CGCTCGGTATCACCTTCCCCTTCAACGTCACGCTCGGCATCCCGCTCTACTACACCTTCGCCGAGTGGCTCGTCGTCTAGCCCCGTTTCGTCATGCATACCATCACGCTCAAGCTCGTCACCATCGTCACCGAGCGCATCTTGGAAGACCGCCTGACGCGCACGCTCGACGAACTCGGCGCGAAGGGGTACACGCTGACGCAGGCGACGGGCAAAGGCTCGCGCGGCGTCCGGGCGAGCGAGTGGGAGGGGCCGGACACACGAATCGAAACCCTCGTCAGCCCCGAGGTGGCGGACCGGCTCGTGGCGCACATCGCCGAGCGCTATTTCGAGCACTACGCCGTGATCGTCTACGTCCAGGACGCCGATGTAGTGCGCGGTGATAAGTACGTCTGAGGTGTCTGTTCTCATGCTGCCTCTCGCTGTCGCGCTGCCGTTCCTGCAAGAAGTCGCTGTTCTTCTGGTGGCGAGCGTGGGGATCGCATACCTGTGCTACCGCATCCGCATCGTTCCGATTGTCGGGTTTCTGCTGGCGGGCGTGATCGTCGGGCCGGGGGCACTTGGGCTGGTGGACGATGGTGACTTTGTCCGGCAGGCCGCCGAGGTAGGGGTCATCCTGCTGCTGTTCACGATCGGTGTCGAGTTCTCACTGGAGAAGCTGGCTCGAATCGGTCGGGCCATCTTTGTCGGCGGCGGCATACAGACGCTCGGGACGATTGCGCTTGTGGCGGGGTTGCTGCTCGCGTTTGGTATCGGGGTGGGCGAGGCCATTTTCACCGGCATGCTCGTCGCGCTTTCGTCTACGGCCATCGTGCTGGCGCTGCTGGCCGAGCGCGCCGAGACGGACAGTCCCACCGGGCGGCTCACGCTCGCCGTCCTCATTTTCCAAGACCTCGCGGTCGTGGTCATGGTGCTCCTCGTCCCAATCCTCGCGGGGACCGGCGGCTCGCCGCTCGATGTGGCGTGGGCGCTCGGGAAGGCAGTGCTGGTCGTCGTGTTTGTACTCGTCGGGGCACGGCGGGTGATCCCGTGGATGCTCGACCGGCTGGCGAAGACGCGGCGGACCGAACTGCTGCTCCTAGCTGTCGTCGCGGTATGCTTCGGGACGGCGTGGCTGACGAGCCTTGCGGGGGTGAGCCTCGCCCTCGGCGCGTTTCTCGCGGGCCTCGTCGTGTCGGAGAGTCGCTATGCCGAGGCGGCTGTGGCGGACATCCTACCACTCAAGACGGTCTTCAACGCCGTGTTCTTCGTCTCCATCGGGATGCTGCTCAACGTCGGGTTCGTGGTATCGAACATCCCGCTCGTCCTCGCGGCGGTCGTCGGCGTATTCGTCATCAAGGCGGTGCTCGTGGGGGTAGCAATCCTTGCGCTCCGCTGGCCGATGCGGACGGCGACAGCGGTGGCGCTTGCGCTCGCGCAGGTCGGCGAGTTCTCGTTCGTGCTGGTGCTCGAAGGGCAGCGCTTCGGGTTGACGCCGATGGGCCTCGGCGCGGCCGGGGAACAGACCTTCGTCGCGGCAACGGTCGTGCTGATGCTGGCGACGCCGTGGTTGCTAGCAGCGGGGCCGAAGCTCGGCGAGCGGTTCGGGCGGCGCTGGCCGGGAGCGGAGCCGGAGGCCCATCAGGAGTCGGTCGGGTTGGAGGACCACACGATCGTCGTCGGGTATGGCCCGGCCGGGCAGCGGCTTGGGCGGGTGCTGAAGAATACCGGTATCCCGTTCGTGATCGTGGATCTCAACCCGCAGAACGTGGAGGCGGCGCGCGAGGCCGGAATGCATGCGCTCTACGGCGATGTGGGACGCCACCACATTCTCGAACACGCAGGCGTCGAGCGGGCGAAGGTCTGCGTCGTGGCGATCAACGACCGGACAGCGACAGAACGGGCCGTCCGCCTCGCCCGCTACCACAACCCGACGCTTCAGGTCATCGCTCGCTCCCGCTTTATCGCCGACGTAGAGCCCCTCCACGAGGCCGGGGCCGACGTAGTCGTGCCGGAAGAGTTGGAGACGGCGGTGCGACTCTTCAGCCAGGTGCTCGGCGCATACCTCATCCCGCCCGACGAGGTCCAGCGCCAAGTCTCGCTCGTCCGCTCGGGCGACTATGAGGTGCTGCGCGGAAGTATCCAAGAGGCCCACCTCATGGTGCTGCAAGGCCTCGACGAAGACGGCCTCCACACCCGGGCTGTCGCTGTGCGTGAGGGCGCACCTGCTGCGGGCGCAACCCTCGGCGACCTTGCGCTCCGCCGCGATCATCAACTGACGGTGCTCGCTGTCCGGCGCGGCGGTCAGACCATCGCAAGCCCAGCGGGTGACTTCCGCGTCGAAGCCGGGGACCGCCTCGTGCTCGTCGGGGCCGCCACCCAGTTCGCCGCCTGCGCCGACCTCTTCCGCACACCGGAGCCAGTAGGCTAGCGGAATATTAACGTCCGCGCCCGAACCCAAGCTTTCACGCTCGGTACCATCCCCTCGTCATTCGTCACTCGCCGTTTGAAATTCGATGGAGCGTCCTCGCCGAATCAGCCGTGCCGTCCATGTAGGCCCCGTCCAGATTGGCGGCGGAGCGCCGATCTCCGTCCAGTCGATGACGACGGGCAAGACGCATGATGTGGAGAAGTGCGTCGCCGAGATCACCCGCCTCGCCGAAGCGGGAGCCGACATCGTCCGCGTCGCTGTGCCCCGACCCGAAGACGCCGATGCGCTCGCCGAGGTCGTGGCCGGCAGCCCGGTGCCGGTCGTGGCCGACATCCACTTCAACTACCAGTACGCGCTCCAAGCCATTGAGGCAGGTGTGGCGAAGGTGCGGCTCAATCCGGGCAACATCGGCAAGCCGGAGTGGGAGCGCGAGGTGTTGCTCGCAGCGAAGGAGAAAGGCATCCCGATCCGTATCGGCGTCAATTCCGGCTCGCTCGAAAAGGACATCCTCGACAAGTACGGCTACCCGCAGCCCGAGGCGCTGTTCGAGAGCGCGATGCGGCACGTCGAGATCTGCGAGCGGGAGGGCTTCGAGGACCTTATCATCTCGGTCAAGCACTCGGACGTGTTCTTCATGATTCAGAGCTACCGCCTCCTCGCCGAGCGGACCGACTACCCGTTGCACCTCGGCGTCACCGAGAGCGGCTCGCTGGAGACGGGCACTATTAAGTCGTCCATTGGCATCGGTAGCCTCCTCGCCGACGGGATCGGCGACACGATTCGCGTCTCGCTCGCAGCAGACTCGGTCCACGAGGTCGAGGTCGGGCACCAGATTCTGAAGTCGCTCCGGCTCGGACGGCCCGGCGTCAACATCATCGCCTGTCCGACATGCGGGCGGCTCGCGGGCGACCTGTTCAGCATTGTCAACGAGGTCGAGGTGGCGGTCAAGAAAGCGAAGTTCGAGAAAGACCTCAACGTTGCGCTGATGGGTTGTGCGGTCAACGGACCGGGCGAAGCCGCGGGGGCCGACCTCGGCATCTCGCTCGGGCGAGGCCGGGCACACCTGTTCAAGCACGGCGAGGTCGTTCGCACCGTCCCCGAAGACGAGATCGTCGAGGCTGTGCTCGATGCGATCCGCGAGTGGGACGAAGAGCCGGTCAGCGACGAGGCTTAGGCGGTCTGCGCACTCAAGGCACGGACCGTCCGCACGAGTTGGTGCTGGTGGTGCTCGATGTGCGATTCGAGGAAGCGGAGTGTTTGCGCCACCGTCATTGGTCCGCCGACGGCGTGCATCAGCAAGCCTTCGTCGGCTAGGTCGAGCGGGAGCATCTCGGCCACCTTGCGCCACTGGTCGCCCGCCTCCAGCCACGCCTGCCGAAGCTCGCTCAGGCTCACCCCGCCCTTCGGCTCGATGCCGACGCCCTCCGGCATTTTGTACTTCGACGGGGTCTTCATCGCCCGGATAAGTCCCTCGACCGATCGCTCTGATGGCTCACCGAACCGCTTACGGTTCTCACCCTTCTCGATCTGGCGCACGGCAGCGTGACCCAAGCCTCGCTCGACGAGCATGAGATGCTCCCCGATATCGAGCGGTGACCACGCTCTCGAAATGGGCGATTGGCTGAGTTGATCGGGCGGTATGGAGTCGAGTCCAGCAAGGAACTCGGAGCGCCGGGCATCGAGGGCGACGAGAAGCGGGGAGAGGTCAGGCATGAGGACAGAAGACAGATGACAGTGGCACAGGATACGCTAAAACGAGAAGGTGCCGGTAGCACAACCTGTCGCTACCGGCACCCGTGAGCCAAGGGGAATGATCCTACGACTCCACCGCTCGGATCAGCACGGCCGTGCCGTCGAAGTCGATGAGCACATCCTCATGGAAGGTCAGGTAGACCATCTGCTCGGGTGTGAGGCGGCGGGCGAGCGTGAAGTAGCGGTCCGAGAACTGCTCGACTTCCATCGCCTCGTCGGGACCAGCGTCGAGCAGGTTGGCATCGACCCAGAGATCGCCGCGCCGGTAGAACGCTCGGTTGCCGACCTTCTGCACGGTCTCGACACTACGCGCCCGGCCTTCAGCGTCGTAGGCTACAGCCTCCGCTTCGGCCTGCGGAGCCGAGGCGATCTGAGACCGGAGTGCTCGCTGCCCGACACCTGCTGCCCCGCTTGTCTGGTCCATCATTTCTAGGTTGCGGCTCCCTCGCATAAGAAGGTCATCCCGCGAGGCGAAGACGGCGTCTTCTTCGGCGAGGAACGAGGTGTAGGGCGTGAGGATACCGTACTGCGTCGATAGAGCAACGAGTTCATCCACCAACTCCTCATTCTGCCCGTCGAGGTCGATCTGCTCCAAGAGGGCGGCGACGCGGCGGCTGGCCCAGAGTGGCTCGATGAAGTCGGTGCGCGTGCGGTCGCCTTCCTCAGCGAGGTCGGCGCGGAAGGTCATCGTCCGGTCGTCGTCCCCGGCGCGGCCCGAGAGGCGGACGGTCACGTCGCCGCCTCGGGTGTAGCGTCCCGCCCAGACGAGTTGCTGGCCCTCGAACATATCCGGCAGGTCGCGGGGATAGGCCCGGTTGATGCGCGTCCCGTCGAAGTCGATGGCGAGGTCTGAGAGGACGGGGCTGGTGAGGCGGTTGTACAGTCCGGCGACGCTGGCTTCGAGGTCATCCTCGGGGCGGACGTATTCCGTCGTGCCGCCGCTTGATGTGGCCAGGCGCTCCAAGAGGCGGGCATTCACGTCGTAGCCGACGCCGAAGGAGAAGATGCGAGCATCGCCCTCGTTGGCCCGCTCGGCATTACGGGCGATGGCTCCTTCGCCGGTCTCGCCTGCTGTCGGGAGGCCGTCGGTGAGAAACAGGACGTAAGCCGGATTGCCGTCTTCGGGAATCAGATCAAGGGCCTCGCCGAGCGCCCCGTCGATGTTGGTCGAGCCGCCGGGACGGAGGCCGTCCACGAAGTCGAGCGCCGCGTCGCGGCTGTCCGGCGAATAGTGCTGTAGCTCTGGCTCGAAGACCTCAACCCGGTCGTCATAGGCAACGATGTTGAACAGGTCGTCGTCGTCGAGGTTGTTCAGCACGAAGGCGAGGGCATCGCGGGCCTGCTCGATCTTCTTGCCCGCCATCGAGCCGGAGCGGTCGATCACGAAGACGACGGTCTTGGGAAGTGCTTCGGTTTGGGTATCGGGAATCTCGGGTGAGGCGAGCAGGAGGAAGTAGCCGTCCTCCGCGCCCTCGGGCCAGTGACTCAGAACCGTCGCGCTCACGGGGCCATCCTCTTCGGGTTCGTAGATCAGCCGGAAGTCGCGCCGGAGGCGTACATCGTCGGCCTCGAACGTGACGCGGGTTCGCCGCCGCTCGCGGTCGATCTCGACTTCGTGCGACGGGCTGTAGACCGCGCCGACCCCATCGCTGAGTGTCAGGCTGATCCGAAGCTGCTCGACCGATTCTTGCTGCCGGGCAAGGCCGAAGGGGTAGCTGAACGTCACGCGGTCGCCCTCGCGGGGCGAGACTTCGGTGTAGCGGAAGTGGACGACGCTCTCGCCGCGTGCCGGGACGGGAAACACGCTGGTCCGGTAGAGGCCGTAGCCCGCGTACTCCATCAGCGCAGGGTCGATCATCCGCCGGACGATCTCCTCATAGCGGCGGCGGGCCTCATCCTTCGGGAGCACTTCGCCGGTTAGCTCCTGCCCGTTGGCGACGAGCACCAAATCTTGCACCGCAGCGCCCGGCGGGATCGGAAACAGAAACTCTGTCTCAACGGGCCGGTCGTTCGGGTTGAAGAGGGTTTGCGTGACCGAGACTTCGGCCACTTGATCAGCGATCCGGCCGTCGATTTCCAGCGCCGCCATTTCGACGGGGCGTTGCGGGACGGGGACCGGGCGCGGTGGCGGGACGATGATCTGCGCCGAGGCGGCGAGAGGCGCAAAGAGACACAGCGCGAGCAGGAAACGAAGCGGCATCGGGACGTGGGTTGGATGGCCGAACAGACAGCCTATCCAACGCCAATCCGCGTGGTTTTATTGCCGGGCTGCCTGCGTGGTGGCGTCGGGAGCAGGGTGCCACGCAGTTGGAATACTTGCCTCTGAAGGGCGGCTCGTAGGCCGTGTCTTGTGGCGGTCCGCTTCGAGTTGGCAGCAGCATTCGGTGTAGCGTTTCCAAGCTTGGGCATCACCGCCGAGCCACTGTGTGCGAGCATCGTGTAGCGTCGAGGCAAAGGTAGAAAATGGCATGACTGGGAGCAGGTGGTAGGGTTGAATGTGGGTGCTAACATCAAGAAGTCTACCCGTTCACAGCGACACGGGGCATCGTACCAATAGAACCGGAGTTTCGCCCGAAAACGGGACAGATTACATGGGTAATCGGCGAAAGTGTTGCACTATTGCCTCGTATCATCGGGGCGCACTCTGCCGGTTCCACCCACCCAAATGAGAGAATGAGCGCCGACCTGTCATTGCTCGCTGCCGACATTCGCGCCCGCGCTGAGGCCGTGTACGCTCGCATCCATGCGGCGTGTGAACGGGTCGGGCGAGACCCCGACGGCGTCCGGCTCATTGCCGTGAGCAAGACGTTTCCCATCGAGGTCGTCCGTGCTGGGGTTGAGGCCGGGCTGACCGACTTCGGAGAGAATCGGGTGCAGGAGCTAGAGGAGAAAGCCGGTGCGCTTCCCGGCGAGGTGGGCGGTGGTGCGATCCACTGGCACCTCGTCGGCCCGCTGCAAAAGAACAAGATCAACAAGACGCTAGAGCACGCCGACGTTTTCCACGCACTCGACAGTGAGAAGCTGGCAAAGGACATCGACACGCGGGCGGCTCGGGCGGAGCGCATCCTCCCGTGCTTCGTCCAAGTCAACATCTCCGGCGAGGACTCGAAGTCCGGCCTTGCGCCCGACGCACTCCATACCTTCCTTGATAGCCTCGCCGCCTACCAACATCTTCGCGTCGTTGGCCTGATGGCGCTCGCCGCTCCGGCGGTGAACCCCGACGAGCTAGAGACCGTCGTGCGCCCGCAGTTCCAGCACCTCCGCCGCCTCGCCGAGACCTACGACGGCAGCGTCAACGTCAGCCTCGACCGCCTCTCGATGGGCATGAGCGGCGACTTCGAGATTGCCATCGAGGAAGGGGCGACGGACGTGCGCGTCGGGTCGGCCCTTTTCGGGTCGCGTGGGTGAGGGGAGTTGTTGGGCGTGGTAAGGAAAGGAGGGTGGAGAGGGAATACGCAGGCCCCATCGTTTGTGCCTTGCCCTTCATGGCCCTCCGTTCCTTCCATTCCCTCGCCGCCCAATCCATGCTTACATTCTCCCCATGATTCCAGCCCTGATCGTCGTACTTGGTGCAGCGGTGCTCGTGGTCTTCGCCCTGCTCCTGCGCCGCCGACAACAAGAAGTCGAGGCGCACGCGACGCGGACGCTGACTCGGCTTCGGCACCGCCACGCCGCCTTCACGGACCGCCTCGCCGGGATTGGTCTCGAAGTCGCTGCCCTTTCTCGGAAACGCCCGCCCACGCCGCCTGCCCAAACCTGACACCACCATGAAACTGACGCCACTCGATATCCGCACCCACGAGTTTGCCCGTAAGGTCCGGGGCTATGATCCTGATGAGGTCAAGGCCTTCACCGAAATGGTGTCGCGGCAGTGGGAGGAGCTCCAAGACGATCTACGCCGCGCCGAAGATCGGGTACGCGAGATCGAGGGCAAGATCACACACTACGAGAAGATCGAGGAGGCGCTGCAAGAGGCGTTGGCCACCTCCCGCGAGGGAGCCAAGCGGACGCAGGAGAATGCCGAGGAGCGCGCTCGACTGATTGTGGAAGAGGCGGAGTTGAAGGCCGAGCAGATCACGCAGGAGGCAGGGCAGAAGCACCACCAGCTTCGGCACGAGGTTGCCCAACTCGCTCACCGCCACGACGAGATCACGGCCCGCCTTCGGCACTTCCTGATGTCAGAGCTGGAGATTCTCGCCCGGCACGAGGACGACAAGCCCATCGGGTTTATGAAGCTCATGCCGTCGGCCCCGGCGGAAGCGCTGCCCGTCGTAGCCGACGCACCAGCCCCGCCAGAAGCCGTCCCGGTCGATGCCACGCCTGAAGTGGAAGAGGAGGCGGAGACCCAAACCGCCGAGGCAGTCATTCCCGCGCCCGATGTAGAAGCGGGCGATACGCCGGATGAGGCAGCAGGGGAGACCACGTATGCCGAACTCTACGCCCGTGCGGCCGAGGCAGAGTCCAACCGCGAAACGGATGGTCCCATCGTTGCGCTGGAAGAGCAGGAAGAGGAAGCCGAGCCGACGTGGACGCTTCGCTCCATAGTGGGCGGCGAACTGGACGATGAAGGCGACGAGGAAGTAGAGACCGCGACGGCTCCGGCAGCCGAGAAAGAGCGCATCCGCCGCATCCTCGAAGATCTCGAATAGTTATTCACCGATTGACTGAGTGAGCGATTGGGTGATTGTGTCTCCTAATCTCCCAATCAGCGAGTCCCCCAATCAGCCAATGGACCCCGCCCTCTACCGTCGCCGCGTCGAAGAAGCTGCTGCTGCGATCCGTGAAACCACTACGCTCGATGCGAACATCGGGCTGATCCTCGGCACCGGCCTCGGCGCGCTCGCCGATGAGATTGAGGCGGAGGCCAGCATCGCTTACGATGCCATTCCGCATTTTCCGCTCTCGACGGTTGAGAGTCACCACGGGCGCTTGATCGCCGGTCGGCTTGACGGGGTGCCGGTGTGGGCGATGCAGGGGCGCTTTCATCTCTACGAAGGCTACGGGCCGAAGGAGATCACCTTTCCGGTTCGCGTCCTTGCGGCGCTCGGTGTCGAGACGCTCCTTATCTCGAACGCGGCGGGCGGGATGAACACGAACTTCCGGCGAGGCGACCTCATGCTCGTCACGGACCACATCAACCTGCAAGGCGCGAACCCACTCATCGGGCCGAACGACGACGACTGGGGGCCGCGCTTCCCCGACATGAGTATGCCCTATGACGAGGGGCTGCGTCGCCTCGCCGAAGAGGCTGCGCTGGAACAGGCGATCAAGCTCCAACAAGGCGTCTACGTTGCCGTCGAAGGACCGAATCTAGAGACCCGCGCCGAGTACCGCTTCCTCCGGGGGATCGGAGCCGATGCGGTTGGGATGAGCACGGTCCCCGAGGTCATTGTGGCTCGGCACATGGGGCTGCGGTGCCTCGCCGTCTCCGTCATCACCGACGAGTGCTTTCCCGATGCGCTCGAACCCGTCTCCATCGCCGACGTGCTCGCCGCCGCCGCCGAAGCCGAGCCAAAGCTGACCGCGCTCATGCGGGCGCTCGTATCGGGCATCGTGTGATTCGCCCGTACCTTCGGCACGCGATGGACGACATCTGGGACGAGCACCAGTGGGAGGATTTCCTCCGCGAGAGCGACCGCCGCACGGACCTCTACATGCGGTACTGGGATGAGTACGTCCGCCGCACCCCACCGCCGCCGGAGGACGCGCCCGAGGAAAAGCAGGAAGCGTGGGAGCGCGGACTCCACGCCTACCTCGCCCGCAAGATGGGGTGGGACAAAGACGAAGACCTCCCGCTCTGGCTCGAAGACTTCGACGCCGAGCCGGAGGATGAGGAGGGTGAAGCGTGGAAAGCCGGGCTGGGCGACGCCTACCCCGAGGCGCAGGATGTACACGACCTCCCGCTCTACCAGCGCGCCTTCTCCTTCGGCAGCGAGGTGATGGACTGGGCCGAGACGGTGCCGGGGGATGCCAAGGACACGGCCTTCGTGGACTTCTGCTCGAACGCGCTCCAGGTCGGGGCGAAGGTGGCCGGGGGGCACGGTATGGGGTATGAACTCCGGTCGCTCGGCGGCAACATCGCCATCACGAAGCGTGGTCTGTGGGCGGCGAACCGGGCACTCGCTGCGCTCCGGCAACTCCGCACGGAGCCGTTCATGGACGAGGTGGTCTACCGTCGGCTTTACGAGCAGACCTACGAGGTGCGGAATGCCGTCGGCCTCCACGTCCAGCACCTCCGCGAGCGGTTCGAGCGCGGCGTCGAGTAGTTCGGCCTCCGACCCGGATAGGCCACAAACCCTTCACAGGGGTGGGTAGAAGCAGATCGTATCTTCGTGGTCTCTTTTGCCTGCCTGCCCATGCCGCGCTACCCCGACGCCAAAGGATTCGACCACGCCGCCACCGAGGAGCAGACCCTCCGGTGGTGGGACGAGCACGATGTGTTCGAGCAGAGCCTCGCCCTCCGCGACGGCGCGCCGAACTTCGTCTTCTACGAAGGCCCGCCGACGGCCAACGGCAAGCCGGGCATCCACCACGTCATGGCGCGGACCATCAAAGACCTCTTCTGCCGCTACCGGACGATGAAGGGCTTCCGCGTGGACCGCAAGGGCGGCTGGGACACGCACGGTCTCCCCGTCGAGATCGAGGTCGAGAAGGAATTGGGCTTGAAGGGGCGACACGAGATCGGGCCGGACGGAAAAATCTCTATCGAGGATTACAACGCCGCCTGCCGCGAGTCGGTGCTGAAGTACAAAGACCTGTGGGACGACCTCACCCGGCGCATGGGTTACTGGGTCGATCTCTCCGACCCCTACATCACCTTTGAGAACGACTACATCGAGTCGGTGTGGTCGCTCCTCAAGACGATCTCTGAGCGGCGCACTGCCGACGGCGAGCCGTTCCTCTACCGGGGCCACAAGATTCAGTGGTACAGCCCCGGCAGCGGCACGGTCCTTTCCAGCCACGAGGTCTCGCTCGGCTACAAAGAAGTGCAGGATCCATCGGTCTACGTCCGTTTCCCGGTTGAGGGCGAGCCGGATACTTTCTTCCTCGCATGGACCACGACGCCGTGGACCCTCGTCTCGAACACCGCGCTTGCCGTCGGCGAAGGGATCGATTACGTCAAGGTTCGCAAAGAAAACGAGGAGGGCGAGACCGAGTACATCTACCTCGCCAAGTCGCTGCTTTCGGTCCTCAAAGAGGAGTACGAGATTGTTGAAGAAATGAAGGGCCGCGATCTGGTCGGTAAAGCCTACAGTCAGTTATTCGACACAGATCTGTCGACTTTCTCTCAAGGACTAGGTGGGAGAACTACTGAGAGGATTGGTTCCAGCTTGGAGATCAATGCTTTCGGTGTAAAGAGATACCAAGAGCGCTATCTGCCCGACACCGTTGGGGAAGAACTAACAAAAGAGGAAGCGATACGTCGCTACTTCGGACAGAATGCCTTCAAGGTGGTGGCGGCGGATTACGTCACTACTCAGGATGGTACTGGTATAGTCCATACAGCTCCCGCATTTGGGGCAGATGATTACGCTACCGGCCAACGAGAGGAGCTACCACTGCTTAATCCAATTAGACCGGACGGAAGGTTTTGGGATGATGCTCCCGTTGTTGGCGGCCTATGGTTCAAAGATGCCGACCGACCGATCATCCGCGACCTCATCAGTCGGGGTTTGCTCTACCGTGAGGACTCATACCTCCACAACTACCCGCACGACTGGCGCAAGGGTACGCCGCTCATGCAGTACCCCGTCGAGAGCTGGTTCATCCGCACGACGGCCATCAAGGACCGGCTCATCGAACTGAACGACACGATCAACTGGCAGCCGGATGGCATCGGCACGGGGCGCTTCGGGCAGTGGCTCGAAGGCAACGTGGACTGGGCGCTCTCGCGGATGCGCTACTGGGGCACCCCGCTCCCGGTCTGGGTCAACGACCGCGACCCCGAGGACTACGTCGTCATCGGCTCGCTCGCCGAGTTGAAAGAGAAGGCCGGGCTGGACGACGTGCCGGATTTGCACCGCCCGTTCGTGGACGAGATCACCTGGCCTACGGAGGGCGGTGGGATCTATCGCCGCGAGCCGGACCTGATCGACGTGTGGTTCGACTCCGGGGCGATGCCGTTCGCGCAGTGGCACTATCCCTTCGAGAACCGCGAGACGTTCGAACGCAACTTCCCCGCCGACTTCATCGCCGAGGGCGTCGATCAGACGCGGGGCTGGTTCTACACGCTCCACGCCATTGCGGCGCTCGTCGAAGACTCGGTCGCCTACAAGAACGTTGTCGTCAACGGCCTCGTGCTCGATGAGCAGGGCGAGAAGATGTCCAAGTCGAAGGGCAACACGGTCGATCCTTTCGAGACGATTGCCCGTCACGGAGCAGACCCCGTGCGGTGGACGCTGATGAGTGCGAGCGCGCCGTGGGAGAGCCTCCGCTACTCCGACCGCGCCGTCGAGGAGACCAAGCGCAAGTTCTTCTCGACCGTCACCAACACGTACAGCTTCTTCGCCACCTACGCCAACCTCGACGGGTTCGCCTACGACGGTACCCCGACCCCGCTCGCCGAGCGCACCGAACTCGACCGCTGGATTCTCTCGCGCTTGAATACGACCGTCGGCGATGTGGACGCGGCGTTCGACGCCTACCACCCGACACAGGCTGCGCGCGCGATGGAGACGTTCGTGGACGACCTCTCGAACTGGTATCTCCGCCGCAGCCGTCGCCGCTTCTGGAAAAGCGAGAGCGATGCCGACAAGCGGGCGGCTTACGAGACCGTCTACGAGTGCCTGACGACGCTCGCCAAACTCATGGCTCCGCTCGCGCCGTTCTACGCCGAGTGGCTGTGGTCCGCGCTGCACGGTGACGGCACGTCCTCGGTCCATCTCGCTGACTTCCCATCGGTGAACGAGGCTGCTGTGGATGCGGCGCTCGAAGACCGGATGGCGCTCGCTCGGACGGTTGCTTCCATCACCCTCGCGCTCCGCAACGAGGCGGAGATCAACGTCCGTCAGCCGCTCGGGTCCATCGCGGTCGTCACCGGCACGGCAGGGGTAGACGAGGCTGTGCTCAGATCGGTCGAAGGCATCGTGCTGGACGAAGTCAACGTCAAGCGGCTCGACGCCATCGGGTCGGACAGCAGCCTGGTCTCCAAGTTGGCCAAGCCGAACTTCAAGACGCTCGGGAAGCGCCTCGGGCCGAAGATGAAGGCAGCAAACGCCGCGATCCGCACCCTCGACGATCAAGCTATCAGTCGGTACGAGCAGGAAGGCTCGCTCACCCTCGACCTCGATGGCGAGGTCGTTACGTTCGAGGCAGGCGACATCGAGGTGACGAGCGAAGGCATCGAGGGACACCTTGTCGGGCAAGAGGGCAGTGTGACGGTGGCACTAGACACCGCGATCACGGACGATCTACGAAACGAGGGCCTCGTGCGCGAGTTTGTCAATCGGGTCCAGAATTTGCGGAAGACTGCCGCGTTCGCGGTGGCCGACCGGATTTTCGTTACCTTCCGCGCCGCAGACACGGTAGCACATGCCGTTCGTACCCACGCCGAGTCGATTCGGAACGAAGTGCTTGCCGCGAGCCTAGAGGCTTCCGAGGTTCCGACCGGAGAGGCCGTTGAAACATTCGAGATCGGCGGCGAGCCAATCGAAATTGGCATTCGCCGGGTGGGGGCGGAAGAGACCGCCGCCGCCGAGGTCTGAGAGGCCCTGACTATTTACTAACTGAGAAGCCGACGCTGGCCGCCGGCACACGACATGAGTACCAACGTAGACGCCAACGGAACCAAGACCAACGGGACGACGCAGCGCCGGACCCCGTTTTCTGACAGTGAACTAGCCGAGTTCAACGACCTCATCGTCCAGAAGCGCGAGAGCGCCCTCGAGGACATCGAGACCATGCGGGCACAGATCGAGGACTCGCGTGAGCACGAAAGCGACTCGGCCTATTCGTTCCACATGGCCGACGCCGGGACCGACGCGATGGAGCGCGAGAAGCTCTACCTCATGATTGCCCGCCAGCAGAAATACGTCGGCTACCTAGAGCGCGCCCTCGAACGAATCGAGAACAAGACCTACGGCGTCTGCAAGGTCACAGGCAAGCCGATTGCCAAGGAGCGCCTCCGTGCCGTGCCGCACACCGAGATTTCCATCGAGGCGAAGCGGAAGCAGAAATAAGTGTCAAGAGTCGAATGTCGGGAGTCGAGTGCTCGCCTCGCGCATAGAACCGACTCCCGCCGCCTTCCCGACTCCTGACCGCCCGCCATGCGCCTCCTCTGGGTCTCGCTTGTCCTCGTCGTCATCGACCAACTCACGAAGCTGTGGGTGCACACGCAGATGGTCACAGGCGAGTCCATTCCGCTTGTCGGCACACTGCTCCGGCTGACGTACACGACGAACCCCGGCATGGCGTTCGGGCTAGAGCTAGGCTCGAAGCTGTTCCTGACGCTCTTCTCGATTCTCGCTACCGTCCTGATCGTGGTCTACCTCTGGGTAGTGCGGAAGGGGCCGTGGGGGTATCGCTTCTCGCTCGCGCTCATCATCGGCGGGGCGCTCGGCAACATCATCGACCGGGTGTTCTACGGCGTCCTTGGCATCAGCGGCGGCGGGTGGTTCCACGGCGAGGTCGTGGACTTCATCCACGTCGATCTCTGGCGCGGCTATCTGCCTGAGTGGATTCCGTTCTTCGGCGGCAACTTCCTCGCCCTGTTCCCGATCTGGAACGTCGCCGATATGGCGATTGTGGTCGGTGTGACGTCGATCATCGTATTCCAGCGTCGCTTCCACGAGGGCATGGTGCGGATAGCCGAACAGGAAAAAGCCGCATCGCAAGCCGACCTAGTCTCTGCCGCTGAGACACCCGCAATGCCCGAGGGCGAGACGTTCTCCGAGGCGCGGCTGCCAGAATCCTAGCCGATCCGCTGGGCGAACGCGTCGGCGAAGCGTTCGGGTGAGGCGTCGTCGTAGGGGAAGTAGAGCGACGGCTCGATGAGTTCGACCTCCATCAGCGCGAAGCCAGTTGGGAGTCGCACGAAATCGATCCGGGCGTAGAGCGGGCGTGGAGATAGGCTAGCCTGAACGGCGTCGGAGACGGCGCGAAGTGCAGGCTCGGGTTCGGCAGCGCGGATGGTGCTACCGCGCTCCTCTTGCACGCGGAAGTCGTGCGGGGCGGGGGTCTTGAGGATCGCGTGGCTATACGCCTCGCCGAAGTAGAACAGCGAGAACTCGCCCTCGCGCACGACCGCCGGGACGAACGGCTGCACCATGCACGCCCTGTTCTCAAATACGGTAAGAGCTTCATTCAGCGGGACGCCAAGTGGAAGGCGAAACGTGTCGTCGGCATTCGCTCCGATGACGGGCTTGACGACCAGTTCGTCCGTATCGAACGCCTCGTACAGCGCAGGAAGATCGTTCTCGGTCAGCCCATCGAGCCAGCGGGTCGGGACGATGGGGAAGCCGCGCGCTTCGAGGTCGCGGAGGTAGGTCTTGTGGACGTTCCAGCGCATCAGCGCGAGCGGGTTCTCCAACCGTGCTGCCGAGCGGTCGATGGTCTCCAGCACACCAAAGAAGGCCTCCGGCTCGGCGTGGTAGTCCCACGGTGAGCGGACGACGACGACCTCGAAGTCGCCCCAGTCGGCGTCGGCGCGCCATGACACGTTCTCGACGTGCCAGCCTCGCCGGACGAGGGGTTCGTGGAGGAGATGATCGTAGGTGGCGAACCCGTGCGGTTCGTCCATCGTGAGGAAGGCGCAGTGTCGCATGGAGGCAGGCAAGACGGGAGAGTCGCAAGCTAGCGGTCGGTGGGCTTTGGGTAAAGGATTACGCCTGAGGCGGGCAGAGTTCGGCGGTATATTCACGCCCCGCTCGGACCCGCCGTGCCCTCTACCGGGTTGGACCCGCTCGTCCCCACGCACTCGACTGTCGCCTTCGTGGATCAGAAGCACATCCGCAATTTCTGCATCATCGCCCACATCGACCACGGCAAGAGCACGCTCGCCGACCGGATGCTGGAGGCGACCGGTACGCTGTCCAAGCGTGAGATGCAGGATCAGGTTCTCGACTCGATGGACCTCGAACGCGAGCGTGGCATCACGATCAAGAGCCACGCGATTCGAATGAACTACAAGGCCCGCGACGGGCAGGAGTACATCCTCAATCTGATTGACACGCCGGGGCACGTCGACTTCTCCTACGAGGTCAGCCGGGCGTTGAACGCCTGTGAAGGCGCGATCCTCGTCGTGGATGCCGCACAGGGTATCGAGGCCCAGACGATTGCGAACCTCTATCAGGCAATCAACGTCGATCTCGAAATCATCCCGGTGCTCAACAAGATCGACCTGCCGAGCGCGCGCCCCGAGATCATCGCCCAGACCGTCACCGACCTCATCGGCGGCGACCCGGAGGATGTGCTACACGCCAGTGCGAAAACAGGCATGGGGATCGAGGATGTGCTGGAAGCCGTCGTCCATCGCATCCCGCCGCCCGACGGCGACCCCGAGGCCCCGCTTCAGGGTGCGATCTTCGACTCGGTCTTCGACCAGTACCGTGGCGCGGTCGCCTACGTCCGCATCGTCGACGGCACGCTCAATCAGGGCGATCCGATCCTGTTCATGGCGACCGACAAGCGGTACTTCGCCGAAGAGATCGGCGTCCTCAAGCTCGGGATGCAGAAGGTCAAGACGCTCAAGGCGGGCGACGTGGGGTACGTGATCGGCAGCGTCAAAGAGGTCCGCGACGCCCGCGTCGGCGACACGATCACCAACTCGAAGCGGCCCGCTGCTGCGCCGGTACCCGGCTTCCGCGAGGTCAAGCCGATGGTCTTCTCCGGCATCTATCCGACCGACTCCGCCGACTTCGAGGACCTCCGCGCTTCGCTCGACAAGCTCCAACTCAACGACGCAGCGCTGACCTACGAGCCGGAGACCTCGGCGGCGCTCGGCTTCGGGTTCCGCGTTGGTTTCCTCGGGATGCTCCACATGGAGATCGTTCAGGAGCGCCTCGACCGCGAGTTCGACCTCGACATCATCACGACACTCCCCAACGTTCGGTACACCGTCGAGATGACCGACGGCTCGACGACCGAGGTGTCCAGCCCGAGCGAGCTACCGCCCATCGGCTCGATTGCCGAGATCCGCGAGCCGTACATCAAAGCGCAGATCATCACCCCGACCGACTACATCGGCTCGCTGATGACGCTTTGCCAAGACCGACGCGGCTCGTACATCAACACCAACTACCTCGATACCGAGCGCGTCGATCTCCAGTACGAACTGCCGCTCGGCGAGGTCGTGTTCGACTTCTACGACAAGCTCAAGTCTGTCAGCCGGGGCTATGCGAGCCTCGACTATGAGGTGATCGACGAACGCACCTCGAACCTCGTCAAGCTCGACGTGCTCCTCAACGGCGATCCGGTCGATGCGCTCTCGACGATTGTCCACCGCGACAAGGCCTACGAGATGGGTCGCAAGCTGACCGCCAAGCTCCGCGAACTGATCCCGAAGCAGCTCTACGACGTGGCGATCCAGGCGGCCATCGGCAACAAGGTCATCGCCCGCGAGACTGTTAAGGCGCTCCGCAAGGACGTGACCGCGAAGTGCTACGGCGGCGACATCAGCCGGAAGCGGAAGCTCCTCGAGAAGCAGAAAGAGGGCAAGAAGCGGATGAAGCAGGTCGGCTCGGTCGAGGTGCCACAGGAGGCCTTCCTCGCCGTACTCTCGATGGACGAAGGGTAGGGTGAGGTATGGGCGTTTGGGAGTGTGAGCGTATAGGGGTAGGAGCGTCGAGACGTGGGATGATGAGAACTCTCACACTCTCGCCCTTACACACTCCCTCGCCCTCGTCGGCGATGAGCACTGCGCTTGCTCTATTGATTCTTTTCCTCACTACGCCGACCGCACAGGCACAAACCCTCGTTGAGCAGCTTCGGGCGCAGCGGGCGGCGGTGCGGATGGCAGAGATCGTCGAGACGACGGGCTTGGCGATAGAGCCGCTCGGGCCGGTGGAGATCGCGCCGAATGCTGAGCCGACGGACGCCGCGTCGCTGCTGTTCTGGTGGTTGCCGAAGAGCCGCACGCCGCGTGTTGCCGTGGACAGCTTTCCGCCGATTCGCCCGCTGCCCGAACCCGAGCCGGAACTACCTCCGCTCACCGACATCGAGTGGGACCGCGTGGCCCCGTCAGAGCAGGAAGATTTCCTCGACCGTTTCCGCGAGTCGCTCTGGACTGTTGAGGGGATGACCTTTCGCACGCCGCTTGATACGATCCCGACGCCGGAGCTTCGCGCCCGCCTCCATACCCATTTCGGGGCACCGACCCGGACGGCGGTGGCGCGGGGTGTCAAAGGCTTCGAGGGCAGCAGCTACGTACAATTTGAGTACTGGTTCGTCGTTAACGATTCTATCCCGTTCGTCGCTCTCGACATCGACGGGCCGTATGGACGCGGCCTTGTGCTGGCGGGTGACTTTGACCACGAGCACTACCTCGGCGACCTAAAGCGCGATCTCACATCGATTCTTCTCGGCCCTCGCCCCCTCATGCCCTACGTCGACTACTACCAGATCCGCGAACGCAACCAGTGGGTGCGGACGGGGTATGACGGGGACCAGTATTATGTGATCGAGATCAAGCGCCCGCGCTGGGCGGGGCGGCGCTCCGGGACGGGACAGTGGTACCTGTTCCGCTAACTGCTTACCTGACCGTACCCACTTTCCGACAATCGTGTGTTGAGCACCCCGACTAAGAACAGCAAGAAAGCCGCCCGTGAGCGGGAGGCCGCCCGCGCTAAACGCAAAGCCGAGCGCGAGGCTGCCCGCAACGGGAAAGGCGACAAGAAGAACGACGCCAAGCGCAAAGATGGCTGGAGAGAGACCCTTCGGTTCTGGGGCTGGGCGATCCTGATCGTCCTCACCGTCCGCGCGTTTTTCGTCGAGCCGTTCCGCATCCCGACGCCGTCGATGGAGAAGACGCTCCTCGTGGGCGACTTCCTCTTCGTCTCGAAGCTGCACTACGGGGCACGCACGCCGAACACGATCTGCGTTCCGTTCATCGGCAAGCCCTGCCTGCCCGGCGTCGAGTTTCCACAGACGCGCCTGCCGGGCTTTTCCGAAGTGAAGCGTGGCGACGTGGCGGTGTTCAACTACCCGCCGGAGGACGGCCCGATCGAGCGTCGGACGCCCTACATTAAGCGCCTCGTCGGCATCCCCGGCGACACGGTGCGGCTGCTCGACAAGGTGCTCTACGTCAATGGCGAGCGCTACATGCTCACCGACACGCAGCAGCAGTGGTGGGAGGTCACGCCGTCAGGCAACGCTGGCGTACCCCGTGCCCGCGTCGAAGAAGTCGGAGCCGACCTCCTCGGTCCGGTCCCGAACACCAACCGGGTGATCGTCAGCGCGACGCCCGAGGCGGCTGAGGCATTAACGGCCCTGCCCTACATCGCGTCGGTGGAGGGCTATGCGTTCCCCGAAGGCCAGCGGACGGGCGGCATCTTCCCCGAAGGCAGTGGCTTCAACCGCGACAACTACGGCCCGCTCGCGGTGCCCAAAGAAGGGGAGACGGTGGCGCTGACGCCGGAGATATGGCCCGCCCTCCGCGAGATCATCACGCGCTACGAAGGCCACACCGCCGAAGCCCTTTCCGGTGGGCGCTTCCGCATCGACGGCGAGATCGTGGACTCGTATACCTTCGAGCAGGACTACTACTTTGCGATGGGTGACAACCGCGACAACTCGCAGGACGGGCGGTTCTGGGGCTTCGTCCCGCACGATCACCTCGTCGGCAAGGCGGTCCTCGTGTTCTTCTCGCTCGACACCGAGCGCTTCTTCCTGCCCCGCCTGCGCGGCCTCATGCCGATTCGATGACGACGGCAACCGAGACGACGGAGACCCCGGCGAAGCCGAGTCGGCTTCGTCCGCTGCTGCTCGTGCTCGCGGTGGCACTGGTTGTAGCGCTCAGCATCCGCCTCTTCGTCGCCGAGGCGTTCCGCATCCCGACGGCCTCGATGGAGGAGAACCTCCTCATCGGCGACTTCCTGCTCGTCTCGAAGTTGCACTATGGGTCGCGCACGCCGGCTACCCTCGGCCTACCTTTTTCTGATCGCTATCTCTCCAGCATCACGCTGCCGTCAGTCCGATTGCCGGGGTTCGGAGCCGTTGAGCGCGGCGATGTGATCGTGTTCAACCATCCGTCGGAGCGCGGGCCGGTGGAGCGGCGGACGCACTACATCAAGCGGGTCGTCGGCCTGCCGGGCGATACGGTCTCCATTACGGGTAAGGAGGTGCGTGTCGGCGGCGAGCGCTTCGGCCTCGGGCCGGGGATGCTGTCCGACTGGCTCGTGACCATCGACACGCGCTCGGCGTTTTCGCTCGATGCGTTCCGCGAGATTGGCGTTCGACGGGCTGTTGTGCGCGAGGGCGACGGGATGTGGCGCGTGCGGATGACGCTCGCCCAAGCGGAGACCGTCGCTGCGTGGGACTCCGTGCTCGATCTCCGGCCCGCCATCGCCGAATCGGGTGCGATGCTGTTCCCGGCGGGCACGCACCAATCGCTCGACGCCTACGGCCCGGTCGCCATCCCGAAGCGCGGTGAGACCGTCCGGCTCGACGGCACGACGTGGCCTGTGCTCCGCGACGTGATCGAGCGGCATGAGGGCCACACGGCCCGCCGCCTGGCCGATGGCCGGTTCGAGATCGGCGGCGAGATCGTAACGGCGTACACGCCTGAACAGGACTACTACTTCGTCCTCGGCGACAACCGCGACGACTCGTCCGACAGCCGCCGCTGGGGCTTCGTGCCCCGCGACCACATCGTCGGCAAGGCGATGATCGTCTACTTCTCGTGGGACGCCGCCGAGGGCAAACCCCGCTTCGAGCGCATCGGGCGAGCGATTCGGTAGGCTTCGCGTTTCTGGTTCCTCGTTCCTAGTTTCTCGGTATGCAGCGCAACTATACCGACAGTTTTCTTGGCCGAGAACGGCAGAGCCTCAACAAGTGGTTCTTGCTCTCAATACTCCTCCTCATCGGACTTGGAGGCTACGCGGGTGGGTTGCGCGGGGCAACTTCGTTAGTTGCAATCGTAATAAGCGTCAAAGCACTCGCCCTTGCGGTTGATACCTGCCAACTCATTTGGTGTCGCGTCTTGCGAGGAGCGAGGCTGCGGATGGGTACAGGTGAGATATTGGTTCGGGCGTGTAGCTTTTTAGCTTTTCCGGCTCTGTTGTATCTCGGCATCTGGATAGCTGTGCATTGAACCCGCGTCGCCGCATAACCAGCTTCCGCAGACAGATTCAACGCTCCAGTGTTTAGCTTCTGTCCACTGTCTTCTGACCACCGTCCTCTGTCTTCTGCTCGCCGCCATCATGGTCCATCCCGAAGTCGCCACGCTCGAACGCCGCTTTACGGCTGATACCTTTCGCGCTCGCCGCGCCCATCTCCGCGACGCCGTCGGTAGCGGCCTGATTCTGATTCCGGGCACCGGGACCGTCTGGCGCAACGCCGATAACCCGCACCCCTTCCGGCAAAGCTCGCACGTCCTCTACCTCTCGGGCATCGCGCTACCGGGCATCGCCCTGCTGCTTGATGCCGAGGCGGGCACCGATACCCTCTTCGCCCCGCCGGACACATTCGACGATTTGCTCTGGCACGGGCCACACCCGTCGCCCGAGAACCACGCCGCCGAGGCCGGGATCGGAGACCTCCGAGATAGCAGCGAACTCAAGAGCGTGCTCGCCGAGGCGAAGCGGCAGGGGCGGACGGTTCACTATCCGCCGCTGTTCATGCCCAGTATGCTGCTGACGCTTGTCGACCTGCTCGGTGAGTCCGTGGAGACCGTGCGCGACGGTGCGTCGGAACCGCTGATGCGGGCGCTCGGCGACCAGCGGGCGGCGAAGGACGAGAGCGAGGTTGCCGAGATCGAAGCTGCCGTCGCAGTGTCTGCCGAGATGTACGCCGAGGCGATGCGCGTCGCCCGGTCTGGTCTCCTTGAGGCCGAGGTCCACGCGGCGATGATCGCGGTGGGCCATCGCCACGGGATGCCCGTCTCCTTCGAGCCGATCACGACGGTGCGCGGCGAGGTGCTCCACAACCACGCCCGCCACAACACGCTCCGCGAGGGGCAGTTGCTTCTCCTCGATTCGGGCGTCGAGACCGCCGAGGGCTATGCCTCCGACATCACCCGGACGATCCCCGTCAGCGGTGTGTTCTCAGATCAGCAGCGGGCCGTCTACGAGATCGTTCTCCGCGCTGAAGAAGAAGCCATCGAAGCGATGCGGCCCGGTGTCAACTTCCGCGACCTCCACCTCGCCGCGGCGCTCACGCTTGCCGCCGGACTGAAAGACCTCGGTTTGATGAAAGGCGACGTGGACGATGCGGTCGCAGCCGGGGCGCACGCGCTGTTTTTCCCGCACGGTCTCGGCCACCCGCTCGGCCTCGACGTACACGACCTCCACGACTTCGGCGACACCTTCGCCTATCCCGACGATGCGCCGCGCAGCGACCAGTTCGGGACCGCCTTCCTCCGCTTCGGGCGCGACCTCGAAGCGGGCCACGTCATGACCATCGAGCCGGGGTGCTACTTCATCCCGCCGCTCATCGACCGCTGGCGCAGCGAAGGCCGCCACACGGAGTTCATCGACTACGACAAACTGGATGCGTACCGCGACTTCGGCGGCATCCGCATCGAGGACGACGTGCTCTGCACCGAGGACGGCTCGCGCATCCTCGGCCCCGCCATCCCGAAGGCTGTCGCGGACATCGAAGCGGCGATGAGATGATGTTTCTCGTTTGCCGTTTATCGTTGAGCGCGCATGGTTGGGGTGACCGAACGAGAAACGAGGAACTAGAAACTCAGTCAGGCGGTGCCACAAACGACACGTCATCGCACATCTATGCCGCCTATCCCCAACTACTACGAGACTCTCGGCGTCAGCGAGAAGGCGTCGGCGTCTGAGATTAAAAAGGCGTATCGCAAGCTCGCCCGCGACTTCCACCCGGACCGCAACCCGGACAATCCCGAGGCCGAGGAAAAATTCAAGGCCGTGCAGGAGGCCTACGACGCTCTCGGCGACGAGACGAAGCGCAAGCAGTACGACCAGATGCGCCGCAACCCGTTTGGCGGGCGCGGCTTCGACGGGTTTGGGTCGGGCGAGGCCGGTGGGTACTATCGCACCCCGGACGGTACGCACATCCGCGTTGACCCCGGCGGCTTCGGGTCGGACGAGGGATTCGGTGGCTTCGGCGGGTTGGGCGATCTCTTCGGTCAGTTCTTCGGCGGCGGAGGCAGTCCGTTCGGTGGCGACGCACCGCGCGATGTCAAGGGCGGCGACGTTGAGACCCGGCTCGGCCTCTCGTTCGAGGAAGCGCTGAAGGGCGGCAAGACGGAGGTGAGCCTGCCCGACGGCGAGAAGGTCCGCATCACGATTCCGAAAGGCGTCGAGGACGGCACGCGAGTGCGGTTGCGCGGCAAGGGCCAGCCCGGCCCGACTGGCACGCGCGGCGACCTCTACCTCACCTTCAACGTGCGCCCCGATGCGCGCTTCCGCCGCGAAGGCACCGACCTCGTCACGACGGCCACGATCAACGTCGCCGAGGCCATGCTCGGCACGACGCGGGCGATCACGACGGCCTACGGCAAGACGATCAAGGTGACGATCCCGGCGGGCACCCAGCCCGGCGAGCGCCTCCGACTCAAAGGCCAGGGCGTTCAGACCGCCGACGCCACCGGCGCGCTATTCGTCGAGGTCGAGGTGACGATCCCGACGACGCTCTCGGACGAAGCAGGCCTGCGGGCGTGGGCCGAAGCCGAGGGTTTGCTGGCGCCCGCCTCCGAGAGCGCGGCCTAGCGCGGTCGAGGACGCAGAAGCTTTGTGAGTGCTGCCCTCGGGTCGCGGTAGCCGTCCCACTGCACCGTGTCGCCCACGGCAATGTGCCCGTCGTCGAGGACTTCGGCGAAAGCCCCGCCGCGCCAGTCGGGGAACATCAAGTCTTTCAGGCCGAGCAGGGCCTCGTCCATCCGCTCGCACGGCTTCGTCTCGCCGCGAATCCAGAGGCGGCAGTCGCCGATGCGGAGAATCTGCCCCCGGCTGTCGGCGAGCGAGACGCCGCGCACCATCAGATTCGCCCGTCGGGTTGAGGGGGCGAGGTCGGCGTCGAAATGGTCCATCAGGTTGGCCCACACTTCTTCCTCGATGATCGTCACCTGTCGTCGCCGCCCCTGATCGGCGTTGCCGACGAGGCCGCGTCCAGCGACGAGGTCGGCGGTTTCTGCGGAGTCCATCGGGCCGCGCTTCGCCCGTTTGATCCAGATCGCTTGCAGAGTACCGGTGTCCATGAGATCAGAGGAGCTTAGGGGCGAATTGTACCAAATCCGCTTAATGCTTGTCATTTCGACGAACGGAGTGAGGAGAAATCTCCTCCTCCAGAGTGTTGCTCGGCCTTAACGAAGGAGATTTCTCGCTTCGCTCGAAATGACAAGGGGCAGCGATGTTGCCGGATTTGGCATCACGAGGAAGATACTTCGTTCGAAACGGAGCGCGCCGTGCGCTCTTTCGCGGGAGCTATCGCGGCGAGGAACGCCGATTGGGCACGATATGGGCAGGAATCGGGACGAAATGGGTAGCGATTGGGCACCGGCAGGCTGAACGCTCCGTCCGGCGCGCCGGTTGAAGGAAGCACACACACCGACCCTTGCTGCCATGCGTTTCCGATTGCTCGTCCTCCTCCTCGCCGTGCCGCTCATGGCCGCAGGCTGGGCCGTCGGCACGATCCACATCGGCAGCTTCGCACAGGGCACGCCCGGCGAGCTACCCGACAAGTGGGAGCCGATGGAGCTAGGCGGGGCCGACCGCAGCAGCTACGCGCTCACGCGGGACGGCGACAGCGTCGTCCTCAAAGCCGAAGCCAACGACTCCGCCTCCGGCCTCGTCCGCCGGGTCACCCTGCCGACCGAGCGCTACCCGATCATCGAGTGGCGCTGGAAGGCCGAGAACGTCCTCGCGGGCGGCGACATCAGTCGGAAGGACGGCGACGACTACCCGGCCCGGCTCTACATCACCTTCGACTACGACGCGAGCAACCTGTCCTTCGGCGAGCGGCTCAAGTACAAGGCGGTCAACGCACTCGTCCCCGGTGGCGTCCCGCTCCGCGCCCTCAACTACGTCTGGACCAACAACGCCGACGAGACGCGCATCGTCGCCAACGCCTACACCGACTGGGTGATGATGGTACCCGTCCAGAGCGGCCCGGCGAACGTCGGTACGTGGCAGGCCGAGCGGCGCAACATCGCCGAGGACTACCGCCGCGCCTTCGGCGAGGCCCCGCCGCCGATCTCCGGCATCGCGATCATGACCGACGCCGACAACACGGGCGGCAGCGCGACGGCCTACTACGGCGACATCATCCTCAAGAGCCACTAGCGGGGGCTTGGTGGAGAGAGCGGCAGCGTCCCGGTCCTTGGGTGAGGCCGGGACGTTGCCTTTTTTTGGGTGTGCATCGTGCCCGTTGCAGCCTGCTCATGATAATGCGAGTCTCTCTTCAGAGCACATGGAGGTCATCGACTTGGACTCCATAGAACGGTCCCGGTGAATCCAAGAGCACCAAGCTTAAAGTGAGGTCGGAACGGCCTTCCTCAACTGTGTGGAGGTCCACGTCTACGTGCCAAGATCGCGTGTACGCAATCGGGTTAGGTCCGTCTACTTCAAAGGGCAACGGTTTGACGGTACAGCCATAGTTCTCGACAGCCTCTCGAAGTTCGCTAGCCGACAGGCGATTGCCTTCAGGTAGCCGTTCCAGAGCTTCATACTCCCCAGCGGCTAGGAGGGTGACGACGTGACGAAGTGTAGCGTCGAGCTTTGCTTGATCGAGCAATGCTAGCTAGATGTTGATCGGCATCCCGTAGGCAGCCCTCGTCGCTTCCATCACAGCCTCCGAGAGCGTCGGGTGCGGGTGCATCGCGGCCATCACCTCGTGCGCTGTCGTCTCCAGCGTCCGGGCGGTCACGGCCTCCGCGATCATCTCGGTCGCCTCGTGGCCGATGATGTGGCAGCCGAGCCACTCGCCGTACTTGGCGTCGTAGACCACCTTCACGAAGCCCGTCGTGTCGCCAATCGCGGCGGCCTTGCCGGAGGCAGTGAACGGGAATTTGCCGACCTTCACCTCGTAGCCCGCTTCCTTCGCCGCGTCCTCGGTGTAGCCCACCGAGCCGATCTGGGGCTGGCAGTAGGTGCAGCCGGGGACGTTGTTGTAGTCGATGGGGTGGGGGTGGACCTCGGTGTTGCCCTCGTCCTGCGCGATCTTCTCGACGCAGGTGATGCCCTCGTGGCTGGCGACGTGCGCGAGCCACGGCGCGCCGATCACGTCGCCGATGGCGTAGATGCCGTCGACGCCCGTGCGGAAATACTCGTCCACCTGGATCGCCCCGCGCTCGACCTTCACGCCGACCTCCTCCAGCCCAATGCCTTCGACGTTGCCGACGACGCCGACGGCGGAGAGGACCTGGTCGAACTCCAGCGTCTCGTCGCCCTTCTTCGTCGTGATGGTGGCCTTGACCTTCTTGCCCTTCGTGTTGACCTCCTTGAGCTGCACGCCGGTCATCACGGTCACGCCCATCTTCTTGTAGGCGCGCTCCAGTTCCTTCGACACGTCCTTGTCCTCAACGGGCACGAGCCGGTCCTGCACCTCGACGATCGTGACCTCGGTGCCCATGTGGTGGTAGACGTAGGCGAACTCGACGCCAATCGCGCCCGCACCGACGACGAGGAGCGAGCCAGGTTTCTCGGTCTGGAGCATCGCCTGCTTGTAGTCGACCACCTTCTTGCCATCGACCGGCAGCGGCGGAATCTCACGGGCGCGGGCACCCGTGGCGACGATGATATGCTTGGCTGTGACCTCGCCCTTCTCACCGACCTTTTCGCCGTCCATCGTCTCGCTCGGCTCGATGGCGATCTTGCCGCCGCCCTGGAGCGTGGCCTTGCCCATGATAACGTCGATCTTGTTCTTCTTCATCAGGAAGCCGACGCCCTTGTTCAT
Source organism: Rhodothermales bacterium (assembly GCA_028284265.1). GTDB lineage: Bacteria > Bacteroidota > Rhodothermia > Rhodothermales > JANQRZ01 > JANQRZ01. The sequence continues at coordinate 301,565 of JANQRZ010000019.1, read as the reverse complement.
CTTGTCCGCCACCCCGCGCGAGCGCTTGACGACGGCCGCGAAGTCCGGCTCGATGGCCGGGGCACCGTCGCCGCCGAAGCTCAGGCCGTAGTCGCCGAGGTGGTTCATCTGGGCCATCACCTCGGCGCTCTTGAGCAGTGCCTTGGTCGGGATGCAGCCGATGTTCAGGCAGACGCCGCCGAGTTTGTTCTTCTCGATGATGGCGGTCTTGAAGCCGAGTTGGGTGGCGCGGATCGCGGTCTCGTAACCGCCGGGCCCGGAGCCGATGACGACGATGTCGTAGGAGGGGGTAGCCATGATGCAGAAAGTCTTGGGTGAAGGGCACGCCGGAAGATAGCCGAGCGCGCCGATTTGTAATCCATGCGCCGGACGGGGTTCACCGTCGGCACTCGATCCTGCTCAAACTTCACATGGTTCCATCAGCCCTTCACGCGGTGCCGTCGCCGTCGATAACGGACCAGTCATCGACCACGCCGATGATGATGACGTTGGCCGGTACGCCGCCCGGTGCCTCGTCATCGCCCATCAGTTGCGCGACGACGGCTCCCTCCTTCGCTACGAGCACCACGTCGCCCACACCGGCATCGTAGTTCGGGTCGAGGGCGAGGAGTTCGTTCGAGCCGACGAGATCACCCTGCGTATCGACCCGATGAACGATGAGCAATTTGGCTGTACGGAATCGGTCGCTTTTTTGTGTGGATACGACTGTGCCTGTCACGCGGCATAGGAACATGAGCGGAAGCCAGAAAGGAGTGCGAAGAGTGAGTGTGAGGCTAAACATATGTTTAGCTATGCAAGATGTGTTCTCGTGATCACAGAAGATAGGGTACAGGGCTTAATCTCTTTTTAGATAGCATCATGGTTTGCTTTTTTTGCTCCGGCTATCGTCGAAGATTGGTATATAGATACTAGCGTCTGTAGTTTAGATGTACCACTACCGTGCGACGTGCTCCGATGACCTATCGAGAATGCGTTGCTTGACCTCCCACCTAATCCTGACCTCAACATGTACAGCACCGAAGGCATCGAAGCCGTAGCCACCATCACCGAACTCCGCTCGGACACGTCCGGGTTGGTCGAGCAGGCGAAGAAAATGAAGAGCGGTATTCTGATCCAGAAGAACAACGACCCCTATGCCGTATTGATCTCCTACGATCTCTACAAAACCCTGATCACGCTGCGCGACAAGAAGAAGAAATAGCAGCGACGCTGACAGAATAGACCGCGGGCCGCTCCGAGACACTGGGGCGGCCCGCGGTCTGTTATATCGCTCCTCGCTATCCGTCCCCGACGAGGGCTTTGAGTTCCTCGACGCGGCGGACGATCTGCTCGCGCTCTAGCTCCCGGTAGCGCTCCGGCAGCATGGCCCGGCTCGTGCATTCGAGCACGGCGACGAGGGCCTGAAGCTCGACCTGAAGCGGGTACGTCGGCGGGATGAAGTCGTCCACCACGTCCTGTACGATGGCTGATGTGACCTCGGCTTTCTTGCGTCCGTCGGTTTCGGCGGCGGCGCGGAACTTGGCACGGGTGAACAGCGCCTCCATGTCGGCTCCACTGAGGGTGCGCTCGCCGTTGAGGAGGGTGTGTGGCACGTCGTCCATCGAGAGGGAGACGCCCGTGCGCTTCATCATGACCTCCAGCAGTTCCTCGCGGGACTCGCGGGTCGAGGGGTAGAACAGCGCGATGTGCTCTTCGGCACGGCCCTGCCGCTTGAGGTCCACCGGCATGAGGTCCGGGCGGGCGGTCACGAGGAACCAGATGATCTTGCCCCGGAAGCGGGTGTCGCTCATCGCTTGGGCGATCTGCCCGAAGACGCGGGACGAGACACCGCTATCGCCCGACGAGTTGCGGTCGCCGAGCGCGGCGTCGGCTTCGTCGATCATGACCGCGACCGGGTTCATCGCGCGGAGCAGGTTGAGGATCTTTTCGAGGTTGCCCTCGGTGACGCCCTGCCACTGGCTGCGGAAGTTCTTGAGCTTGACCATCGGAATCCCGATCTCGCCCGAGAAGCAGGTGATCAGGAACGTTTTGCCTGTCCCGACCGGCCCGGCGATGAGGTAGCCCATCGGCATCACGTCGTGCCGCCCCTGACGGATGGCGCGGGCGGCGTCGCGGAGGTGGGCCTTCGCCTCGTCGTGCCCGGCGACGAGGTCAAGGGTAAAGTCGGTGTGGACGAACTCCAGTAGGCCGTAGGCTTCGGCCTCGATCAGTTCCTTCTTGCGCTCGGTCAGCCGCTCGAAGGTGAGGCGGCGGCTGTTTTCGAGCACGTCCGCGAGGATCGTCCGAAGCTGGACGAAGCCCAGCCCGGCGGTGTTCGAGGCGAGGGCGGTCTGGCTGACCTCGCTCCGCTTTTTGAACGTCGCTCCGCGCCCGTCGCGCAGCATCCACTGCACGAATCCCTTGCGCCCCGTCTCGTCGGGGATGTCGATCTGAATCTCCTCGGTGTACGGACTCTGGACGAGTTGCCGGTTGAGGTCGTTCAGGTTCTCGGCGACGAGGACGAGGGTGAAGTCGGCCTTGAGGAGGTGCGGGTCGTGGCTCCAGCGCTGGAGGAAGACGAGCGCGTTGCGGTCCTCGGACGAGTAGCTCGCGGCCTCGGCCATTGGGACGATGGTTTCGGCGTAGTCGACGATGCAGGCGATCCGCTTGCCGTCGGCGATGCGGAGGCGGAAGTAGTTGTCGAGGACGGAGAATACGCGGACCGGGTCCTTGGGCAACTTCTTCGCGTACTCGGTCCCAAAGATGGTGTCGTAGCCCGAGAGCGCCCGGTTGAAGTCAGTCTGGCTGGCTTTGTCGCCGAAGTGGATGCCGGAGGAGCGGTCGTAGAAAATCACGATGTCGCGTCCGGCGAAGAGGTCGCGCGAGAGGAACTCGCGGAGCGGGACGAACGCTTGCTCATCGCCGTCCTCAGTCGGGACGAGGTCGCGGACGTTGCCGTGGAGGACGAACTGGTTGATCGTCTTCGTGAAGTAGCGCCGTGCGAGCGTCTTGGCCCACTCGGGATAATGGGCGATGTAGGTTTCGAGGCTGTCGGCTTGGCCGTCGCCGCCTGCGGAGGTCTGGGTGGTTGCCATGCGGAGTGGTCGGGAGAAAGAAATGCTGAACCGAAAGAGCGAGCTTGGCTAATATAACCGGGTAGGGAAGCAGCTAGTGGCTGTTGGCTTTTAGCTCTTGGCAGGACCGCGTTCTTCTGACTTCCTAACTCTCGACCCCCGACCCCGCACCTCATGTTCGACTGGATCGCATCGCCCGAAGCCTGGGTCGCCCTCGGTACGCTCACCGCGCTTGAGATCGTCCTCGGGATCGACAACATCATCTTTATCTCGATCCTGACGGGGCGACTGCCCGAGGACCAGCAGGCGAAGGGGCGGTTCTGGGGCCTCGCGCTGGCGATGGGGATGCGGATTCTGCTCCTGTTCTCGCTCTCGTGGGTGATGAGCCTCACCGATCCACTGTTCTCGATTCCGTTCCTCGAAGGCCTTGACACGCTCGGTGAATCGGCGCGCGGACATGGCGGCGGCGGGCACGGCGAGATGCCCGACGGACCGGGGATGCTGCCCTCGGTGATCTCCGGGCGCGACCTCATCCTGTTGCTCGGCGGGGCGTTCCTTATCTACAAGTCCACGAAGGAAATCCACCACAAGCTCGAAGGCGATGCCGAGCACGCGGTCGAGAAGAAGAAAACGATCAGCTTCACGAGCGTCCTCGTTCAGATCGCCATTCTCGACCTCGTTTTCTCGCTCGACTCCGTCATCACGGCGGTCGGGATGGCGGACGACATCGCGGTGATGGTCATCGCGGTCGTGATCGCGGTCGGGGTGATGATGGTCTTCGCCACCCCGATCTCGAACTTTGTCCACAAGCACCCGACAGTGAAGATGCTGGCGCTGGCGTTCCTCATCCTGATCGGCGTCACGCTCTTGGCCGAGGGCATGAACCAGCACATCTCGAAGGGCTACATTTACTCGGCGATGACCTTCTCGCTCATCGTCGAGTTCCTCAACATCCGCTCGAAGCGAGGCAAGGATGTGCCGGCGGTGCAGCTCCGCGAGCCGCACATCATCGAGGGCGCGACGCCGGGCCTACCGCTCCCCGAGGAGATTGCCCGCCCTGTGCCCGTCACGCGCCCCGGAGCATGAGGTACGCCGAAGTGCCTGTTGCACCGGAGCGTCGGGCGGCGGCGTATGTTGTGCCGCGTATCACCGCCGACATGAATCGTCTAGCTCTCTTCTTCGTCGCGCTGCTCATCGGGTCCGGCTGCGGGCCGGACACAGCGGACGACCTCGCCCGCTCGGCGTCGGCGGAGGTGGTGCTGGAAGAGACCGAGGTGCCGCGTGACACGACGGTGTACACCCTCGGCTCGGCCAGCCGCGACGGGACCGGCGTGTTCTACATGGACCGCGAAATCTCGCAGGTGATGGGTCACCGGGGCGCAGCGTGGCTGGAGCGCTCCGAACGCGCCGACCTCGAACGCCCGGACGACGTAGTCGACTCACTCGGCCTCGCGCCGGACGACGTGGTGGCGGACATCGGGGCGGGGACGGGCTACTTCACCTTCCGCCTCGCCGAGCGCGTGCCCGAAGGGGGTGTCTACGCTGTCGACATCCAGCCCGAGATGCTCGACATCATCGAGGCGCGGGCCGTGCAGGACGGCTACGACAACGTGGAGCCTGTGCAGGGCACCATCGACGACCCGAACCTGCCCGAAGATGCGGTCGATGCCGTGCTGATCGTGGATGCCTACCACGAGTTCTCGCACCCGCGCGAGATGATGCAGGGGATCGTGCGGTCGCTGCGCGAGGGCGGGCGTGTCGTGCTAATCGAGTACCGGGGCGAAGATCCGACGGTCCCGATCAAGCCGCTCCACAAGATGACCGAGGCGCAAGTCCGGCTGGAAATGGAGGCCGTCGGGCTGCGCCACGTCGAGACGAAGGACTTCCTGCCCCGGCAGCACTTTCTCGTGTTCGAGAGGCAACTGCAGTAGGCTTCCGAGAACTCGTAAACGGGTGGCGTCCTCTGCGTTTCTAGCGCACTCGACGGTCGAGGAGAAACGCGGCTGGGTGCAACGGGTCGATGGCGAGGGCTTGGTCGATGTGCCCGCGCGCTGCCTGCTGGTCGTCGCGGGCGAGGGCGACCTCGGCTAGGGCAAGGTGGAGGTCGGCGCGCTCCGTGTCCGATGCCTCTGCGAAGAGGTCGAGGCCTAGCTCGAACACGGCCTGTGCCTCGTCGAAACGAGCCTGCTGATAGAACGCCCAACCGGCCCGGAAAAACTGCCCATAGCTCAGGTTCCAGTCGTCGGGGTCTGCGGGGTAGAGCTGGCGGACGCGGGCGAGGGTGGCTTCGACGCCGTCATGCTCGATCCCGTCGCGGAGAATGGTGGCGATGCTCTCGGCGCGCCACGGGAAGACATCGTTCAGGGCGTTGTAGCGCGCCGCACCAAAACTGATGTCGATCCGAATAGAGTCCGAGACGATGCCGTTCCAGAAAGCGTTGTCGTAGACCAAGTTGTAGTCGTTCCGGTTGATCGTGACGTGCCCTTCGAGCGCGATCCGCTGGTTGTGCCACTGGTCCTGCCCGTCGAGGGTGATGACCTCGAACGGGATCGCCACCTCGCGGGTCACGTCGCGGATTTGCAGGTCGCCCGTCATCACATAGTGCACGCCGCGTGGGCGGATGGAGCGGCTCGTGAACGTCAGCGTCGGGTACTCGGCCATCGCGAAGAACTCCTCGCGCAGGAGGTCGTCGCGTCCGGGGTTCTGGGTATCGAGCGAGGCGACGTCTATCACCGCCCGAAACGCTGACTGCGTAAGGTCGTCGGGCGTGAAGAAGACGGCGGCGCGGTATTCGTTGAACGTGCCCCGCACCCGCCCGAAGCCGAGGTGCCGGGCCGTGAAGTCCAGCAGCGAGTGGTTCTTGTCCAACTCGTAGATCGCCCCGCCGAGGGGAAAGGCCGGGTTTGCGATAGGCGGAGGCTGCCCGTGAGCGCTCGGTGTGAGTAGCAGGGCGGCAGCGAAGAGAGGCAGAACGGTAGCACGCAGCATAGCTAGGGCGTGGTTGGCGACGCTGGCATAACTGAGACTACGGGGGGTGAAGTTCTCTCGGGCAGGAAATGCACCCACCCACTGCGCCCTTGTCGTCAAGGGGCTGCGCTCGTATGCAAGGCGGGGCGATTCCCGGAGAAATCCGCTTCCGGCGCTATTGGAGATGCTAGATAAATGTTAGGCCACCGTCACGTCGTGGTTGAGGTAGACGTCTTGGATCGTGTTGAGCAGCTTGATGCCCTCGGCCATCGGGCGCTGGAACGCCTTGTGGCCGGAGATCAGGGCTGCCTCATTCTTGGTCCGAAGCGGCGGCATCGCGTAGGTAGTTCAGGTCGTCGAGGTCCTTCGGACGCCCCGAGGCTTGCTTGTTAGCGATCAAGTGTTCCAGAGCGATGCAGTACAGCGGGACAGCCTCAGTCTCTAACTCAATCGATAGCGTCCGGCGCGCGTCCCACGCTGGGGCGAATGCTACCCCGCTGATCCGGTTGAGCAAGTCGATCCGGTTGGGTGGGCGACCGAACTGAAGCACGAGGTTGGGGTGTCTCAACTCGTCGGCGTGCGTTACGCCGGGGATGTCGCCACCCCAGAAGTCGAGTAGTGCCTCGAACAGTCGTTGGGTATTGGATAGGTTGTCATCATAGAAGAAATCCACATCGCCCGTGAGGCGAGCGTAGCCGTAGTAGATGACAGCTTCGCCTCCGACCATGAGGTAGCGGACCTCGTGCTGATGCAGGAGTCGGATAAAGTCCTGTGTGTCCGGCGAGAAGTGGGAGGCCGCTATCGCGTTCGCCATGCGCGGACATCTGGAGCGTCAGAGGGGAAGACCCGCGCCTTCAGCACACGGGCGATGTGCTGCCGCTCTTGCGGCGACAGGTGGAGGTGCTGCGCCCGATCCCACGCCGCCGCATCCTCGAAGCTGTCGGACTTATGCACGACCCGCTCGATGGTGCGCGTCCGGGATGCTGAAGAGTCAGGCATGGCAAAAAAGAGAAAGACAGCCGGTGGAAATCCAACCGGCTGCCTTTCAACCTAGTTCCAATTTTCAGCCTCTTAGGCCACCGTCACGTCGTGGTTGAGGTAGACGTCTTGGATCGTGTTGAGCAGCTTGATGCCTTCGGCCATCGGGCGCTGGAAGGCTTTGCGGCCTGAGATCAGACCCATACCGCCTGCACGCTTGTTGATGACGGCGGTACGGGCCGCCTGCCCGAAGTCATCCTTGCCGGAGCCACCGCCCGAGTTGATCAGCCCGGCGCGTCCCATGAAGCCGTTCGCTACTTGGTAGCGCGTCAGGTCGATGGGGTGGTCGCTGGCGAGTTCGGTGTAGATGCGCTCGTCGAGCTTGCCGTAGGACGAGTCGCCCGAGTTGAGCGCTTTGTAGCCGCCGTTCGAGGTGGGCTGCTTCTGCTTGAGGATGTCCGCCTCCATCGTCGCGCCGATGTGGTTGGCCTGCCCGGTGAGGTCGGCGCTGTTCTCGTGGTTGGTGCCGTCGACGGTGAAGCCCTCGTTACGGAGGTAGCACCACAGCACGGTCGCCATGCCGAGTTCGTGGGCGCGGGCGAAGGCTTCGGAGACTTCGATGATCTGCCGGTTCGAGTTGTCGCTCCCGAAGTAGATCGTCGCGCCGACGGCTACGCAGCCCATTTCCCACGCTTGCTCGACCTGCGCGAACATGATCTGGTCGTAGGTATTCGGGTAGGTCAGCAGCTCGTTGTGGTTGAGCTTGAGCAGCATCGGGATTTTGTGGGCGTATTTCCGCGCCACCGCGCCGAGCGCGCCGTAGGTCGTGGCGACCGCGTTGCAGCCGCCTTCGATGGCGAGTTCGACGATCTTGGCCGGGTCGAAGTAGTCCGGGTTCTTGGCGAAGCTCGCGCCGCCCGCGTGCTCGATGCCTTGGTCCACCGGGAGGATCGAGAGGTAGCCCGTCCCGCCGAGCCGCCCGTGGTCGTACATCGCCTGAAGCGAGCGCAGGACTTGGATCGAGCGGTCGGACTCGCGCCACACGCGGTCTACGAAATCGGGGCCGGGCAGATAGAGCCGGTCCTTCGAGATAGCGGGGTTCGAGAAACCGAGGAGGTCGTCGGATTCGTCGCCGAGGAGTTCTTCGAGGTGTGCGGTGTCAGCCATGAGAGGTCGGGAGGGTGAGGGGCAGCAGGTCGGAGCGCGCAAAATACGCACGCGGCACCCCCCTGTCACGCTCACATTCGCTATGCGTGATTGCTCCCCTTCGAAGGGGGACAGCTTTTCAAGCACGAGCGGGAAAAGCAGGGGGTCAGCGCGGCGGCTGAACGTCCGGTGGAATCCGCGTAGGGTCTTCGAGGTAGGTCGGGAGGTGGCGGGCGAGAAGCGGGGCCGTGAGCAGGCCCTTCGAGCCGAGGCCGGTAAAGACCCACACCCGCTGATGGCCTCTCAACGGACCGAGGAGCGGTAGCCGACGCGGCGAGTGCCTGCGCGGCACCGTCACGCGGACACCTGCCCGCGCATCAAGGATCTCGGCGTCGGCGAGCGCCGGGAGCATCTGTGCCGCCTTCGCCCGAAGTGCTTCGGACTGCACCTGACTCGGCTGCACGTCCTCGAAGTCGTGCTCATAGGAACTGCCGACGACGAGGGTGTTGCCGTCAGGCACGACATAGCCGAAGCCAGAGAGCGCGGGGAGGTCAGCGAGGCTGTCGGGTCGGGCGAGGCGAATCGTCTGGCCCTTGATCCGGTGCAGGGGTAGCGCGTCAAGGTCGGGAAAGTATTGGAACCCATCGCCGAGGGCGAGCACGATGCGGTCGGCCTCGATCCGCTCGCTGGTGTTCGTCGTTACGAAGGCGCAGCGCTCATCCTCGCCCCATTCCGTTGCGCGAACGCCCGTGCGGACGGTCGCGCCGCGTGCCTCGGCAGCGTGGAGCAAAGCTACCACCATCGCTGCAAGATGGACCGATCCACCATCGGGAATCCATAGCGCGCCGTGAGGCGCAGCAAGGTCGGGGTACATAGAGGCGAGCGCTTCGGTTAAGCGCCACGCGGCATGCTGCGGCGTCGCCTCGGCCCGTTCACGAAAGTGTCGCGCCTGCGCCTCATCGCGGGCGGGGCGGAGAATACCGGTGGGTCGAAACAGGTCGGGTGTCTTGGCGAGAGCGAGCGTTTCGTGGATTGCTGCCAGTGCCTCTTCAAATCGCCACGCCGGGTTCGCCCGCTGCCCCATGAACGGGTTGACGAGGCCCGCCGCTGCGCCAGACGCGCCTGTCGCTGGGTACTCGGCTTCGAGCACCGTCACCGCCTCGCCGTGCTCGGCGAGCCAGAGCGCGGCACACGCCCCGGCCAGCCCGCCTCCGACAATCAGGGTGTGGCTCACGAGTCTTTTATCGGTTGTTCGTGGACGGGAAGGGCGAGAGAGAGTACCATGAACCTATGACCCCGAGCCACCAACCACCAACCGATGTCGCCATCGTCGGCGGCGGCGTAATCGGCCTCGCACTCGCGTGGCGACTCGCCGAGCATGGCCGTGCCGTCACGGTTTTCGAGCGCGACCGGGTGGGGCGTGGGGCATCCTACGCCGCCGCCGGGATGCTCGCTCCCGCTGCCGAGATTCAGTTCGAGGAAGCCGACCTCTACCGGCTCGGCCGAGAGAGCCTGCGTCGTTGGCCCGCCTTCGCTCGCGACCTCGAAAAGGCGAGCGGGGTCGATGTGGACTATCGCAGCGAAGGCACGCTCGTCGTGGCCGACGACCGCGACGCTGCCGAGGCGCTGCGCCGACTCTACCAGTTTCAGCAAGCGCACGACGTGCCGGTGGAGTGGCTGACCGGAGCCGAGGTGCGGGAGATCGAGTCGATGCTCTCGCCCCGGCTCGCGGCAGCGATCTATTCGCCAGAGGACCATCAGGTGGACAATCGCCGCGTGCTAGAAGCGCTACGTGTCGCGGCCGAGCGGGCGGGGGTGACGCTCTGCGAAGGCACGCCGGTGCGCGCTGTTGAGCCGGACGCCGAACGGCCCGCCATTGTCACCGGGAGCGAAGACCGAATCGAGGCGAGCCTCGTGGTGCTTGCCGCCGGAGCGTGGGTACGCAGGATCGATGGGATCGAGCCTGCGCCGCCCGTGCGCCCGGTGAAAGGGCAGATGCTGTCGCTGCGGGCCGAGCCGCCCTTCGCGCTCACCCATGTCGTGCGCGGCCCCGACGCCTACCTCGCACCAAAGTCCGATGGTCGCCTCGTCATCGGTGCGACGAGCGAGGAGATGGGCTTCGATATGACAGTGACGGCAGGCGGACTGTATCGCCTGCTCGAAGGGGCGGTCGAGGTGGTGCCGGGCGTCGAGGAGTTGGAGGTGGTCGAGACGTGGGCCGGGTTGCGACCAGCGAGCCGGGACCATGCGCCGCTGCTCGGAGCAGCGGGCGCACCGGGCATCGTGCTGGCTGCCGGGCACTACCGTCATGGCATCCTGCTGACTCCCGTCACTGCCGACGAACTCGCGTTCGAAATCGAGGCCATGCTGGACAGAGGAAGAGAAACCTCGGACTGGCTCGGCCCGTTTGCTCCGCGCCGCTTTGGCCCCGCGTTTTCTACTGGCTGATTTCGCTCCAATGTCCACCGTCACGCTCATCCCGATCACTGTCAATGGCGAGGCCCACGAGGTCGCCTCTGGCCTCGCCCTGCCCGATTTGCTACAGCACCTCGACCTCGACCCAGCAAACCCCGGCATCGCGGTCGCTGTCAACGGGGCGGTGGTGCGCCGCGCCGAATGGCCCGAGCAACGGCTCGGAGGCGGTGACGAGGTCGAGGTCATCACGGCTACTCAAGGCGGCTGATATGGCGGAACTGACCGATAGCATGTCGGAGACGAGGCAGGACGACGATCTCCTGCGGATCGGGCCGCTGGCGTTGCGGTCGCGAGTGCTCGTCGGGACGAGTCGGTACCCGAGTCCGCAGGTGATGCTCGATGCACTCGATGCGTCGGGAGCTGAACTGGTCACGGTGTCGATTCGCCGCGTCAACCTCGCCGACACCGAGGGCGAGAGCCTGCTCGGGCTGCTCTGCGAGCGTGGCTACCATTTGCTCCCGAATACGGCGGGGTGTTACACTGCCCGCGAGGCCGTCCTCACGGCCCAGCTCGCCCGTGAGGCGCTCGGCACCGACCTCGTCAAACTCGAAGTCATCGGCGACGACGAGACGCTGTATCCCGACGTTGAGCAACTCCTCAAAGCCACGAAGCAACTCGTGGACGACGGTTTCCACGTCCTCGCCTATGCCAACGATGACCCGATCACCTGCCGCAAGCTCGCTGATCTCGGCTGCGTCGCTGTGATGCCGCTCGCCGCGCCCATCGGCAGCGGAATGGGCCTCGTTAACCCGTACACGCTTCGCATCATCCGCGAACTATTGCCCGACACGCCGCTCATCGTAGATGCCGGAATCGGCACGGCGAGCGATGCGGCGCGGGCGATGGAGTTGGGCTACGACGGCGTGCTGCTCAACACGGCGATCTCAGGGGCCGAACACCCGGCGCTGATGGCCGCTGCTGTCCGCCACGCGGTCGAGGGCGGGCGGCTCGCGTTCCGCGCCGGACGGATTCCGCGCCGCCTCTACGCGAAGGCATCGTCGCCCACTGACGGGCGGATCGATGTCGGATAACGGCGGGCCAGAGATCGGGCTACCGCGCCTTGTGTTGATCGCTGATGGCTTTACGAGTGAGGCTGTGCAGCAGCGTGTCGTTGAGGTGGTGGAGGCGGTACCACTCTGGTTGCATCTGCGTGACCACGCGGCGTCCGACGAAGCGTTCGGGCAAGCCGCGCACGTACTGGTGCAGCAGGTCAGGGCCGTTCGGCCTGACTCGCTGATTTCTGTCAACACGCGCACCGAGGTTGCACGGACGCTCGGTGTGGGCTTGCACGTCGGCACACGCGGCCCCACAGTGGCCGAGGCCCGGCGTCAGCATCCCGATGCGCAACTGAGCTATGCCGCCCACATGCCCGGTGAAGCGACCGCTGCTGCGGAGCAAGGAGCCGCCGCTGTGTTCTTTAGCCCCATTTTCCCAACCGCAAGCAAACCCAACCATCCTGGTGCTGGCCTCGACGCGCTTGCCGCATGCTGCGCGGGGCTTCCCGATACGCCGGTCTTCGCGCTTGGCGGCATCACGCCGGAGCGCGTTCCCTTGTGCCGCGCCGCCGGAGCTTACGGCGTCGCCGTGCTCTCTGGCATCCTCAACGCATCTGACCCTACCGCCGCTGCCCGATCTTATCTCGACGCTCTATGACTCCAAATTCTAAATCCAAACCCCTCGCGCTCACGATTGCCGGGAGCGACTCCGGCGGCGGAGCCGGTCTCCAAGCCGACATCAAGGCGATGGAAGCCAACGGGGTCTTCGCCGCAAGCGCGGTCACCGCGGTGACCGCGCAGAATACCCGCGCTGTTACGATGGGGTTCGACCTGACGCTCGACATCATCGAGGCCCAACTCGATGCCGTGGCTGAGGACTTCGACTTCGGCGCAGTCAAAACGGGTATGCTTTCGTCGGCGGCCATCATCGACCTCGTAGCACGGAAGGTAAGAGAGCACAGCCTCGGGCCGCTCGTGGTAGATCCGGTGATGATCTCGAAAAGCGGCTTTGCTCTGCTGAAGCCGGACGCCGTTGACGCTCTCAAGCGCGAGCTCATCCCGCTCGCCACGCTTGTCACACCGAACACCCACGAGGCCGAGCGATTGGCCGAAATCGAGGTCCACACCCTCACCGATGCCGAAGCCGCCGCTCGTGCGATTCACAACCTCGGACCCCAAGCCGTCCTCATCAAAGGCGGGCACCTCGATAGCGAAGTAGACGCGGTGGACGTGCTCTTTGATGGGCGCGAGATGCACCACGTCCGCGCCGAGTGGATCGATACGCCCCACACGCACGGGACGGGCTGCACCTATGCCTCGGCGATTGCGGCGTGGCTAGCGCGCGGCGCAGCACTACCCGAGGCCGTGCAACACGCGAAGGTCTATGTCACCGAGGCCATCCGCCACGGCCTCGCCATCGGCAGCGGCCACGGCCCGACGAACCACTTCTATTTCTTGCCGCAGCGGGGCTAATTAGGAAGCTCCAACACACCGTCAATCGAGTGGATGATGCCATTCGTGGCGCGCATATCAGGTTGGACCAGCCGCGTGCAGTCGACAAGTTCCGTTGCTACCTGCTCGCCCGTCTCCTCATCAAAAATGGGGACCTCCGTACAGTTCAGGCCCACACCCAAGCCTGGAGGAGGGGGGTAAGCCCGGATATCGTCTCCTTCTAGCGTGGGGAGGCGGAAAAACAGCGAGTCTGGTATGGGCTTGAACCCTAATAGGTCGCCGAGATCATATTCACCCTCAAGGATATGGTACTCCATCGTGCGCCGCCGTGTCGAAGGAGGAAGACTCACCCCATCGAACCCCGCGTCCGTTGTGGCGAAGATGGTGTAGGGGCCTTCGCCGCGCGGGTCTTCACCCCGAAGGAGTGGGGTCAGGCCCGCGTTGCGCATCGTGTTGAGGAAGGTGTAGAGTGCGCCGAAGACCGCCCGCTCTTCGAGGTCAAGGTCGGGCGGAAGGATGAACGGCGAGATAGAGTAGATCAGCCCGTTGCGCGTTTCGATGGGAGGAAACGCCACCCGGCCGCGCCCTCCGACAAACGCAGCGACACCGCCCACGTCGTCGATAGTCTGCACGCGCAGGTCGTAGTCCCCCAGCGTCGTAAGGGTGCCGTCCTGCATCAGGTCGTCTGGCTCCACCCGACCGGGTACGACATGGTACTGCGCCGTGCGGAGCAGCAGGTCCGCGCGCAGTCGAAGCTCGTCTTGGAATGGTTCGCCGAGCGGTTCGAGGGACGCATCGGTGGGGACGAACAGGGTGAAGGTCTCGTCGCCGCCGAGTCGACCGAGCAGGCTGGCATCGCCGAAGATGTTATAGAAGTCTCTCAATTGTGGCTCGACCTGTAGCCGCTCCGCAAGGTCGAGGTGGCTCAGTACGACGGTGTCGAGGAGGTAGATCAGGCCATCGCTCGTCTCGATCTCCGGGACGATGACGCGCGCCTCGCTGAGAAACGTCAGCCCGCCCTCGGCGCGAACATCGAGGTCTGAGCCGTCGAGCGCAGTGAGGGTACCCCCGTTTTCAAGGTCGGCTTCCCGGAGGAGACCGGGGAGGGCATGGTGCCGAAGAATCTTGCTCAGCACGGTGCGGTTGTCGAAGCGTTCGAGCGATTGGAGCCGTGCGGTGCCGAGCGCGTCGAAGGCGCTGTTGATGGGGATGAGCAGGGTTCGCGGCTCGCCGGAGGACGCGAGGCTGTTCAGGTCGGCCACGGTCAGGAGGTCGGCGAAGTCGCTGATGAGCGGCGTGACGCGGAGCCGCTCGGCGAGCGTGAGGTGGTTGCGGGCAAGGTCATCGACCTCGTGGACCACCCCGTTGCTGGTTTCGAGGTCGGACCCGGTGATGCGTGCGCCGCCGACAGTTACCGTTCTGGCCTCTCCTTCCTCCGCGTCCTCGACGCGGACTTCCAGCGGCGGGCCGTCGAGCGGTTGGAGTAGGTCGCCGTCCTGAAGGTCCGCGAGCAGAATCCGGCCGGGTACGAGGTGGCGGCGCAGCAGCTTCTGCACCACGTCCTGGTTGCTGTTGATCCGAAACAGCCCAAGCATGTCGGCCCCCAGATTGTTCAGCGCCTCATCCGTTGGGGCGAAGAACGTCAGGTCATTGCCCGTGCGAAGGGTGGCCGCGAGGGGAAGGTTCTCGACGAGGTCCTCCAGTACCTCCAAGTTTTCCGAGATGGTCACGACCCCGAGGAGGTTGTCGCCGATGGCCTCTGGCTCGGCGTTGTCGCAGCCTGCGAGGAGCAGGACGCCTCCGATGAAAGCGACCAGGAGGCAGGAAAGGGCCAGACGGAGGGGCGTGAACATGAACGAGCGGGTGCGGGAAATCAGAGGGAAAGAGCGGCGGGAGGTTACGGCTTTTAGGGGCAAGATGAAAGGGCGGAATTAATGGCTCCCGAAAGGCATCGCTTGATGAGGCGGATCGGTGTAGATTCCGGCCCCGCGCCGTGCGTACCGCTTCACACGCTTACCTACTTCTTTACCCCCGACCTTCCATGCGATATACAGGTGCTACGCTGCTACTCCTTTGCATCGTAGCGGGGGCGGTTCCGGCATGGGCGCAGTCGGCAGCGCTGCGCGGATTTGTGACGGACGAGGACGACGGGCAGGCGTTGCCCGGTGTAAACGTCGTCGTGGAAGATGCGGCGGGGGCCGTGCGCGGGGCAGCGAGCGACGTGAACGGGTTCTACTACATCCCGTCGCTCGCGGCGGGGCGCTACCAGCTTCGTGCCTCCTATCTCGGCTACGCCCTCTATCAAGACTCACTCACGCTCGATCCCGGCGAGGTGCGCCAACTCGATATCGAGATGAGCGTGGGCGATACCGAACTTGACGCGGTCACGGTCGAGTCCGAGCGGACCTCCGGCGCGGCGAACGTGACGGCGGGTCTCCAGCGCATTCAGGTCCGCGACATCGAACTCGTCCCGACCCCCGACGTCTCGGGCGACCTCGCGAGCTACCTCACGACCGTCCCCGGCGTCGTTACGACGGGCGACCGAGGCGGGCAACTCTTCATTCGCGGCGGCGAGCCGAGCCAGAACCAGGTCTTCATCGACGGCATCGCGCTCTACCAGCCGTTCCATGTCCTCGGCTTCTACTCGGCCTTCCCGTCGGACATCCTCACCCGTGCCGACCTCTACGCAGGCGGCTACGACGCCCGGTTCGGCGGCCAGTTGTCCTCCGTGCTCGACGTGGCGACGCGCAGTGGCAACAAGCGGGCGTTCAACGCCTCGGTCGCCGCCGCGCCGTTTGTCAGCGCCGCCACGATTGAGGGGCCGCTCGCGCCGGATCGGGCCTCGTTCCTCGGGTCGGGTCGCATCTCGGTTATCGAGCAGGGCGCGGCGCGGATCGTCGATCAGGAACTGCCCTACAACTTCGGCGATGTGTTCGGGAAGGTCCACGTCGATATCGGGCAGAGCGGCCAGCTTTCGGTGACGGGCCTGCATACGTGGGACCGGGGCAGCGTCGGCAACCTCGACGCGCCGCGCCCGGATGAGGTCCGCTGGCAGAACACGGCCTTCGGTGGGCGCTATGTCTTCGTCCCGACCCGGCTGCCGATCCTCGCCGAGGTCCTCGTCACCTCGTCCGGCTTCCAAACAGAGTTGGGGCCGCGCGACCCGCAGCCCGGCTCGGCCCCAGATCGGATCTCCGAAATCAGCCAGTTCGGGGCCGAGGTCAACATGACCCAGTACCTCGCTCTCGCCGATGTCCACGTCGGGGCCTTCGTGCGGACGACGCGGGTGGAGAGCCAACTCGGCGGGGCGTTCCAGAACATCTCGACCGACCGCGACTTCGTCACCGAAGCCGGGGCCTACCTTGGGCCGGAGCTTCGCCTCGGCGGGTTGCGCTTCCGGCCGGGCCTCCGGTTTACGACGCTCCCGAACCAGAATCAGACGTTCCTCGAACCCCGCGTCCGGGCCGAATGGCAGATCGGGGCGCACCAACTCAGCGGGGCCGCCGGTCTCTACAACCAGCCGGTCGTCGGCGTGGCCGACCGGCGCGATGCGACGAGCATCTTCACCGCGTGGACCATCGCGCCGCAGGGCCAGACGCCGCAGGCGTTCCACGCCATCGCGGGCTACCGCGTCACGCCGACGCCGTGGCTCGACGTGGCGCTGGAGGGCTACTACAAATCGCTCGACGACCTCTCGGTGGGTGAGTTCACGGCGTTCCCCCGCCTGACGACGCGGCTCCAGCCCGCCGAGGGTGAGGTGGTCGGGGCCGACGCCCGCGTCGAGGTCCGCGCCGGGCCGGTCTACGGATTCATCAACTACGGCCTGTCGTCCGTCGAGTACACCAGCTCCAGCGAGCGCTACGAAATCTGGTTCGGCGAGGAGACGATCCAGTACCGCCCCGGCCACGACCGGCGGCACCAGATCAACGCGCTCCTCCGCGTGACCATCGCCGGGTTCGACGTGAGCACGCGCTGGCAGTTCGGCAGCGGCCTCCCGTTCAGCAGCCCGCTCGGCTTCGACTCGTTCATCCTGCTCGACGGGGCCTTCGATCCCTACGAGGAGAACGGCGATATCCGCGTGGTCTATGACCGTCCCTTCAACGCCGAATTGCCGACCTACCACCGGCTCGACATCTCGGTTGAGCGCGCGTTCGATCTCGGTCCGTTGAGCCTGACCGCGCAGGCGGGGGTCATCAACGGCTACGACCGGCGCAACCTATTTGCCTACGATGTCTTCACGCTCCAGCGCGTAGACCAGCTTCCCGTCGTGCCCACGTTCGGGATCAAAGCAGCGATTGACTAATGGCTCGTTTTCTGATTTCCTCGCTAGCGGCTCTCGTCGTCACCCTCGCCGGGTGCGCCGACTTCGTCGAGCCAACAACCGATGCGGGCAGGCCCTACACGGTCTACGGTGTCCTCGACCCAACCTCCGGTTCGCAGGCACTCCGCGTCATCCCGTTCGCGCCCGACCTCAACCCGCAGCAGCCCGGATCGCTCGGAGCCGAAGTTATCTCGACCGACCTCCAGACCGGCGAGCAGACCGTGTGGGCCGACTCCGTGGTGGAGTTCGGCAATGGGTTTTTCGGGAACGTGTATAGCGGTGGGTTCCGGCCCATCTACGGCGATACCTACCGCATCGAAGCGCGCCGCGAAGATGGAGCCGTGACGAGCGCCGAGGTGACGATCCCGCCGTTCGTGGAGCCGCTTCCATTGGCGGCATCGACCAACGTGACGCAGGTGGTGCTGTCGGCACTCTGGCCCGCCGCCCCCCGCGTCAACCAGCCCCAGGCGGTGTTCGTCATGCAAGACAACGAGTGCGACGAGATCATCGACGTGGTCCCGACGAGCCTCGCCGCTGCCCCGTTCGAGTTCGGGTGGACCGTATCGACCGACTTCCTGACCGATGCGCCGCTGGTGCGAGAGCGCCTCGGTAGCAACAACAACGTCGGGCTTGTCGCCGTGCTGCTGCGGGCGGTGGTAGCCAGCGAGGACTGGGTCCCGCGCGGCGGCGTCTTCGACCCCGAGGTGCTCGTGGACCCCAACGCGCTGACAAATATCACCGACGGCTTCGGGTTTATCGGCGGCGGCTACGTGGTGGACGTGGACGTGACGCCCGACGTGTCGATCATCAACCGGGTAGGGTTCCGGCCCGCCGGTCCGTGCGGCGGGGGATGAAGACCTACGCTTTCTTCATTTGACCGGCTGCGGCAGGTTGGTATCTTAGTCGCTCGCCACGCGCCGGTAGCTCAGCTGGATAGAGCGTCTGACTACGGATCAGAAGGTCGGGGGTTCGAATCCTCCCCGGCGCGCGTCAAGCCTCGAACCAGCCTGTATGGTTCGAGGCTTTTTGTTTGGTAACACGCCGCGCTGCCTGCTCGCGTGCGGCACCGTATCTTTCCGGCCCCGCTCTTCATCACCCAAGCTCTTCCTCTCCATGACCCCCATCAAGTTCGGCACTGACGGCTGGCGCGCCGTCATCGCGCAAGACTACACCTTCGACAACCTCGAGCGCGTGGCGCAGGCGACAGGCCAGTGGATGAAGACCATCGCCGACGGGGAGCCGTCCGCTGTCGTTGGCTACGACGCCCGCTTTCAGGGTGCTGCCTTCGCCGAGCGCACGGCGCAGGTGCTCGCCTCGATGGGCATCCGCGTCCAACTCGCCGACTCGTTCGTGACGACGCCCGCCGTGAGTTGGGCGACGCGGGAGTACGGCCACACTGCTGGAATCGTTATCACGGCCAGCCACAACCCGCCCCGGTACAGCGGCTTCAAGATCAAGTCGCACTTCGGCGCGCCCGCCGACTCGGCCATGATCGCCGAGGTGGAGGCCGAACTGGACCGCCTCGACAGCGGGTTCGAGTTGCAGAGCCTCGACGCTCTCGGCGACCGGATCGAGAAGATCAATCTCCGCGAGGCCTACCTCTGGGTGCTCAAAGACAAGCTCGACATCGAGGGCATCCGCAACTCCGGCCTGAAGGTCGGCTGCGACCCGATGTTCGGCGCGGGGCAGGGGACCGTCACCGACCTCCTCGGCGAAGAGAACGTCGTCGAGGTCCACAACGACTTCAACCCCGGCATGCACGGGCAGCCGCCCGAGCCGATGGAGAAAAACCTCCAGTACCTCTCGCGGGTCGTCCGCGAGGAGGGCTGCGACGTGGGCCTCGCCTTCGACGGCGACGCCGACCGGATCGGGATGATGGACGAGGAGGGGCGCTTCGTGGACTCGCACAAGATCCTCTCGCTCCTCGCCAAGTACCTCCACCAAGAGAAGGGTATGAGCGGCACC
The DNA here is from genome assembly GCA_028284265.1 of Rhodothermales bacterium. Classification (GTDB taxonomy): domain Bacteria; phylum Bacteroidota; class Rhodothermia; order Rhodothermales; family JANQRZ01; genus JANQRZ01. The sequence continues at coordinate 282,213 of JANQRZ010000019.1, read as the reverse complement.
ATCATCCGCACCTTCTCGACGACCGATATGCTGGACCGCCTCGGCGAAGCCTACGGCCTCCCGGTCGAGGTGATGAAGATTGGCTTCAAGTACGTCGCCCCGAAAATCATCGAAGGCGATGTGCTCGTCGGCGGCGAAGAGTCGGGCGGGATCGCGGTCAAGGGCCACATCCCCGAGCGCGACGGTGTGTTCATCGGCCTCACGGTCGTCGAGATGATGATGGCGCGCGGGATGACGCTCTCGGAGCTGGTCGATGAGATTCAGGACGAGTTCGGGCCGTTCTACTTCTCGCGCAACGACATGCACACGTCGCAGGAGCGGAAGGAGGCGTTCCTCGATATGCTCGACAACCGCCGCCCCGACACGATTGCGGGCGAGCCGGTCGAGAAGGTCGAGACGCTGGACGGGTTCAAGTTCCGCCTCGGTGATGGCTGGCTGATGTTCCGTCCCTCGGGCACGGAGCCGGTCCTCCGCATCTACTCCGAAGCCTCGTCGCAAGAGCGCGCCGACTCGCTCGTGGCCGAGGGTGTCAGGATGGTCAACGAGGGATAGCGGGCGCGGGGCGTCAGCGTGCGCTCAGGTTCAGGGTGACCAGAACATCGAACTCTGGCCCGGTGGCGATGCCGATGCCGCCGAAGTCGTAGGCAGGTGACAGCATATTCTCCCGGTGGCCGGGGCTTTCGATCCAACTCTCCACGATGAGGGCGGCGAGGTCCTCGGGCGTATACCAGTAGTAGGAGGTGCGAACCTCGTCGCCGTGCCGGGTCGTGGTGATGGTGTCGTAGAGGTGGCCTCGGAAGAGATTCTCGCCGAAGCGGTGGAAGCGGTAGCCTGCGCTGCGCGCCCGGTCGTCGGCCCGTCGGCCTTCCGGGTCGTGATGGGAGAAGAAGCCCCGCTCCAGCATCGCCCGGCTGTGGCCGCGCGCAATCGCGGCAAGGCTCGTGTCCGGGAGCAGGGAGGCGTAGCCGTGCGCCCGGCGGACCCGGTTGAGTTCACGAAGCACCAGCCGCTCTAGGTCTGCCACGTCGTAGTGTGGCACCTCGACGCCTTGGTCGGGCAGCGAGACAGGCTGCGCGGTGGAGGGGGGCGCTGACCCGCAGCCTAGGGTCAGCAGGACCACGAGGCCGAGCGAGAGACGAACGATAGAAAGCATCAGGCAAAGAAAGAGGGCTGGAGAGGGGACACCCTCCGGCCCTTCGTAGTTCCGACCGTCTACGGCGCGTCCTGCTTCGGAATGAAGACCGATCAGCCTTTGCCTTTAACGAGGCCGATGATGACGAGCAGGACGACGGCCCCCACCGTGGCCGTGATGAGGCTCCCGATGAGGCCGCTAGCAGACAAGCCGAGCAAGCCGAACAGGAAGCCGCCGATGAAGGCCCCCAGAACCCCGACGATCAGGTTGGCAAGGAGGCCCATCGAAGCGCTGGTCACTTTCTCGGCGATGAATCCAGCGAGCAGACCGATAAGGAGAAAGAAGAGAATGTTCATGGCAGAGTAGGACTAGGTTGAAGGAGCGGGTCCAGCGAATCTTCTTGACAATCCAGATGCGGGAGGATGACCTCGAACCGTGCAATCAGCAATGCAGCTTGAGATTAATCCCAAGAACATCTAACCTCCCAAGCGAACCCGGCAAATCGCGATTGGTTGCAGATACAGCCCTCTCGGTTCTCTAACTTGGTGGGCTATGGCACACCGGATGACTAGGTTGGAAGGGGCGTATCGTCTTGTGACTTAGAGCTAATGATTTCTGTTCTGTAGTCACGGGCAGGTTACGTTGCTGCGAGCGGATTACTGGACCTTGATCACGACCTTGCCGCGGGTGCGGCGTTCTTCGAGATGGCGGATTGCGTCTGGTACCTCGCGAAGTGCATAGCAGCGATCAATAGCGGCAGCTATCGTACCAGACTCAACAAGACCTTTGAGAGTCTGGAGGTGGCCTCGGTTCGGCTTGGAGACGAGCACCTTCATCTGCACTCCCTGGCGCTGCATCCACGGACCGAGAAACATCGTTTGGAACAGGCGTGCTGTGCTGCCACCGACGAGTAAATACGTTCCGTTTGGAGCAAGCAGGGGGCGAAACGCGAGCGGACTCTGGAAGGCGGCAGCGTCGAGAATCAGGTCATATCGCTCGGCACCCTGCGTTACGTCCTCCTGCGTGTAATCGACGACGTGGTGTGCACCGAGCGAGCGAACGAGTTCTACATTGCGCGTACTGCATACCCCAGTCACGTCAGCTCCGAAGTGCCTAGCGATCTGAACCGCGAACGTGCCGACGCCACCCGAGGCTCCGTTTATGAGGACACGGTACCCTGGTTGAATCCCCCCAGTCTCGTGAAGCCCTTGGAACGCAGCAAGCGCGGCGACGGGTAGCGCTGCCGCCTCTTCATAGGTTGCGCTTGTAGGCATCGGGAGTAGGGTCTGTTCAGGTGCGCAGACATACTCGGCGAAGGCACCGAAGCCGGACTCGGAGAGGTCACCGAACACTTTGTCGCCAGGCGAGAAGTCGGTTACACCAGAGCCTACAGCCGTGACTTCGCCTGCAACGTCAGAGCCTAATATGCGATGTTTCGGGCGCAAGAGGCCACCGTACATCAGACGGATGAAGAACGGGTCGGCCCGCATCAGGTGCCAGTCTCCAGCGTTGACGGATGCGGCTCGGATGCGGAGTTGAACCTCTCCAGCTTCAGGCTTCGGAGTCGGAACCTCCTCAAATCGGAGCACATCGGGGGAGCCGTACTGTGAGCAGACGACAGCGTTCATTAAGCGGGGTGAGGAAGGTTGGTGCGGAAGGCGATGAAGCCGGGGTATAAAGACTGCGAATATAAAAAACAAGCCACCAGCCCCTGTCGATAGAGGCTGGCGGCTTATGGTGAGGTGGAGATGCCGGGGGTCGAACCCGGGTCCGAAACGAGCTACAGTCCAGGCGTCTACATGCGTAGTCCGCGTATTGGAGGTCTTTGCTCCCACGGCGATGCCCACGAACCGGGCTTCCGCAAGAGCGCAGGCTGATTGAGGTTCGCTGCCGTCGGCTCAGCCGGAGCCTAGGCAGCTAGCTTATCTAGGATGATGCCTCAGGAAAGGCCGGTAAGCGAGCCAATCAGGAGACAGATGGGGGCCTTAAGCCGCCATCGCGTACGAGTAATCGTTCGCAGTTATCAGGTTTCTCAGCGTGGGTCACGGGCGTACTGAGAACCACCCGGCACGCAGCCTGCCGCACAATCGCTCCGTCGAATCCAAAACATCCCCAGTTGTAAAAGAACAGCCGCCGCAGCGAGGCCCTAATCAAAGCAACTCGTGTCCCGCAGCGAGCATCCATCAAACCGGACGTGCCCAATCAGGTTCCTTCGACCTGTTCCTCGTCGCGCTCACGCGGCGTTCCGATGGGCAGAAACCCGTGCGCTTCGAGGGCCTCATTCAGGTCCGGCAGAATAGCCCGCCGCAGGCCGCTACCGAGGTACGAAATCTTGGACCGCCCGCCGGTGACATACCGCCGGACGGGATGGAAGAGCACCCGAACATGCTGGTCGCCGACTGGCACGGCGTCGAGGGAGACGATCACGTTCCAGAGGCCCCAATGGCTGAGTTGGCGGGGTTCGGTCGAGATGACGTTGGGGGCCGAGGGGGCTGCCTCCGTCCACCCGGCCTCGACGAGCGCCGCACGAAGGCGGGCGCGCACGTCTTGGCTACGGGTTTCTTCGCTTTGCTTCGTCGCGTCAGCCGAAGCGACGGCGATGGGCTCTACGTCGTAGTCCCGGTAGAGCGGGGAGAACGACGGGGCACAGCCCGAGGCCAGCAGCGCGAGGAGAAGAAAGCCGAGAATGGTGCGCTGATGCATAGCGTGCGATGGGACGAACGAGGCCCCCAACATACGGAGCCAGCGGCGCGGCGGCAGGGCAAAAAGAAAGCCGGGCGAACACGCTCACCCAAACGTGTCCGCCCGGCGCGGAGGCTAGCATCCGTATAGGTGCGTCATGCACTAGATGCACCTTCGCTCGAGCAAGCTCCGGTGTAAGGAGGCATCCCCAGAGCTTCTGCTTGGTTGTTTAACAACGGGTATGCCAAACCGAAAGAGGCGGCAAGAGGCGCTATTCCGGGTAGCGCGGCGAGTCAGGTGTGTGCTATCCTGCACAGGATTGTACAGATGGGTGTCGGGCATTCCCGTGTGCCCTGTAGATGCTCCGTAGAAATGAGAAGAGGGGATTAATCGGAGGGGTAGGCAGAACCGTTCGGGGGCGTACTCCGTGTGAAAGAGCCGCAGTACCAGTTGCTTTGGCTCACCTGACTGCGTACCTTTCCTAGCTTTCTGTTTTACACCTGACCCCCGAATCTATGCCCTGCGGCCGTAAGCGCAAGCGTCACAAAATCGCTACCCACAAGCGGAAGAAGCGGCTTCGCAAGAATCGCCACAAGAAGAAGGGCCGCTAGTCCTTCTGCGTGGTCTCCTGTGTAGAGAAGCTGCGTCCGGCTGGCCGGGGGCAGCTTCTTTGCGTCGCCCCGGTGCTAGGGCGCTGCCGTATCTTTCCGGCGCGGTATTTCCACGATCTCTTGTCTTTTCTTGCCATGCGCACTTCCACTAGCAGTCTTATCCGTGCTTCCGTGCTGGGCGGGGTCGTCGGTGGGCTTACCGGCTTCGGCCTAGGCCTGATCTTCGCCCCGAACGAGGGGCGCACGGCCCGCCGCCGCCTCGCGTACCTCCTCGACCGCTGGTCGCGGCAGGTCGCCACACTCGTCGACCAACTGGGGTCGGACGAGGTGCAGAGCGGCGCGCGCGACAGCGGGGCCGCGCTCATTGCCGACGCCCGCGAGCAGGCCGAGCGCATCCTCCGCGACGCCAACTCGCTCATCAGTGAGGTGCGCCAGCGGCCCGCCGACTCCTGACCGCTTCGCTTCCTCTTGTTTCTCTAGGCCGCGCAGGTCGCCGACCGGGACCGGTTGGGCTGCCGGTCACTGGGGTTCCCCCGACCCATCTCTATGGCCGATTTTGCGATTCTGCTGGCGAGCGCCGAGGGCAAGGCCCCCGGCGGCAACCCCCTCGCCCCGGACATGTTCGACTACCGGACTTCGAACACGTTTAACTATTTCTCCGACCTGAACCTCGAACGGCGAAGCATCATCAGGGAACTTCAGTCGGTCATCCAGGACAGCGGTGAGGCCGAACTGGAGAAGCTCTTTGGGGTCAAGGGCGATACGCTGGAAGAGGCGGTCAACGTCAACCTCGACATCTTCAACAGTCCGCTTCTCGCCGCGGTGGACCGGTACAACCCCGGCGTGATGTACGCCGCGATGGAGTTTCCCGAACTGCCTACCGGAGCGCAGCGCCGCCTGCTCGAAAACGGCGTCATCTTCTCCGGCCTCTTCGGCCTGCTCCGCCCGGACGATCTGATCCCGAACTATCGGCTCAAGATGGACGCCAAGCTGCCGGAGATTGGTAAGCTCGCGACGTTCTGGAAGCCGGTGCTGAGTCCAGCGCTCAACAGCGCGCTCAAGGGCAAGTTCGTGTGGGACCTCCTGCCCGGTGCCCACCGCGAGGCGTGGGACGACGACGGCTCCTACCGGGCGCTCGTGCAGGTCAAGTTCTACGACGAGAACAGCGGCGAGCGCAAGGCGGTCACGCACAACGTCAAGCAACTGCGCGGTGCTCTCGTCAACTACATCGTCCGCGACCCCGCCGAAAGCATCGAGGCGCTCCTCGACTGGGAAGCACCGGGTGGGTTCGAGCTAGACGAGGGCGAAACGACGTTCGACGAGGAGACGAAGACCGGAACGGTGATCATGGTATCGCGGCCCGGATGGGAGCAGCGGCGCGAGCAGCGGCGGGTACGGCGGGCCGAGGAGGCAGCCGAGAAAGCGGCCGCCAAAGCTGCCCGCGAGGCCGAGGAAGAGGACGACGAAGATTAGCGAGACGAGCCAACCCTTCAGGGTCACTGAACCGTAGATCTCTGCCCTCTGCCCTCTGAATTATGTCGGTTGTCATCGGGATTGCGGGTGGGTCGGGGTCGGGCAAGACGACGGTGCAGCGGCAGATCATCGACGTGTTCGGGTCGGACCGGATCGCACTGCTCGATCACGACTCGTACTACGTCGATCTTTCGCACCTCCCGCCGGAGGAGCGCGCCGGGTTCAACTTCGACCATCCCGATGCGCTCGAAACGAATCTCATGGTGGCCCACCTCGACCGCCTCCTCGCAGGCGAACCCATCGAGAAGCCGACCTACGACTTTACCACGCACAGCCGCCGCACGGAGACGGAGACGGTCTACCCGCATCCGGTCGTGATCGTCGAGGGCATTCTCGTGCTCGGCGAGCCGGAGCTACGGAAGCGGATGGACGTCAAGCTCTTCGTGGACGCCCCGGACGACGTGCGTCTCATCCGTCGCATCCAGCGCGACATGCACGAGCGCGGACGCGACATCGAGGCCGTTCTCCAGCAGTACCAGCACACCGTCCGACCGATGCACCTCGAGTTCGTCGAGCCATCGAAGCGGCACGCCGATGTCATCATCCCGCACGGCGGGCACAACCGCGTCGCGCTCGACATGGTGCTGGCGCACGTCCAACGGACGCTGACCCGCGCCGAGGCATAAGACAAGGGGCAGGCGTAGCTTTCAGCCTCACCAACCCTTGCTCCGATGCGCGTCCTCGCTCTCGTCGTCTGCCTGCTCCTCGCAGGCTGTGCTGATTCTCCCGACCCCATTACCTCTGACGCTCCGGCCTCAGAAGTACAGGAGACCGCACCGAGCGATCCTGTCATCTACGAAGTATTCGTCCGCAGCTTCACGCCCGAAGGCACGTTCGGCGCGATGATTCCCCGGCTGGACGGGTTGAAGGAGCTAGGCGTAGATATGCTTTGGCTCATGCCGATCCACCCGGTCGGCGAGGCGCGGAAGAAGGGAACGCTCGGCTCGCCCTACGCCATCCGCGACTACAAAGCCGTCAACCCACGTTTCGGGACGATGGAGGAGTTCCAGGCGCTGGTCGAGGAGATCCACGCCCGCGACATGCGGATCATCATCGACCTCGTGGCGAACCACACAGCGTGGGACAACGCTTGGCTCGATGAGCACCCCGAGTGGTACACCCGCGACGACAACGGCGAGATCATCCATCCCGCAGGCACCGACTGGACCGACGTGGCCGACCTGAACTACGACGAGCCGGGTGTGCGTGCGGCCATGCGCGACGCGATGCGGTTCTGGGTCGAAGAGGTCGGCATCGACGGGTACCGCTGCGACGTGGCCGACCTCGTGCCGATGGATTTCTGGAGCGAGGCCATCGCTGAGCTTCGGTCGATCAAGCCGGTGCTGATGCTCGCCGAAGGGTCGGACCCGGAGCTACACGCCTCGGGCTTCGACCTCAACTATGCGTGGGACACGTACAGTGCAATGAAAGACATCTGGCGCGGTGCCCCCGCCGATACCCTGCTCACCGTACTCGACGCCGAGCGAGAGCGCTACGGCGACGACGCCCGAATGCGCTTCACCACCAACCACGACGAGACCGCGTGGGACGACACCCCGCTCGCCCTCTTCGGCGGCACCGCAGGCGCACAGGCCGCCGCCGTCGTCGCGGCTACGTTGCCGGGGGCGTTCCTAGTCTACAACGGGCAGGAGGTCGGCGACCCGCAACGCATCCCGCTCTTCGAGAAAACCACCGTCGCGTGGGACACCGACCCGGCGATGCGAAGCTTTTACGCGGATCTTCTGGCACAGCGCGCCCAGTTTGATTCAGGCATCTTGGAACTGCTCGAACACGACGCAATGGCTGATGTGCTCGCTTACGAACGCTACGAGTCCGCTGATGCAGGCGTAGGTCAACGCATCACGGTGAACGTCCGCAATCGGGCTGTCACGTTCTCGCCGCGATGGTCTGCCGATCCTGTAGAGCTTGCACCCTACGAGTGGAGAATCGAATTTCTGCATTGAGGTGTAACCTCTTGGTTGTCATTGCAAGGAGACCGCAGGCCGACGTGGCAATCTCCCGACAATGCCTCAGTGCACAGGAGATTGCTTCGCTACGCTCGCAATGACAGCCCCTTTTGTTTCACGGGTTGAGGTCGAGTAGTGACCGGACGCCGTAGAGAACGAGGTGCGGCTCGGTGTGATCGATCCGGTCGATATGCCCGGCGAGTAGGGTGCTCCAGCCGCCCGTAGCGATGACGAGGGGTTCGGCTCCCAACTCGTCGGCAATGCGAGCGAGGAGGCCGCGCACGCCATCGAGGAATGGGAGCATGATGCCCGCATGGAGGGCCTCGTTCGTCGAGCGACCGATGGCGTGGCGGGGAACGGTCGGCTGTACCTCGGGAAGCTGGGCGGTCCCGCGTGCGAGGGCACGCCGTGTGAGGTCCGGTCCGGCACCAATCGACCCACCGAGAAAGATGTCGTCGGCGCTCACGACTTCAACCGTCACTGCGGTCCCGGCATCGACGACGACGAGCGGTTGGTCCGGTGCCTCTTTGCGGTAGAGGCTCCACGCGCCCGTCGCGGCGGCGAGGCGATCCATACCCAGCGTCTCCGGCGTCCGGTAGCCCATATCAAATGGTAGCGTGAGCGACGGCGTCACACGGAGCGGTACCCGCAAGGTCTCGGCACGGACGGCTTCGGCCACGCGCTCCGTCACGGCGGGTACGACAGAAGCAATCCCGATGCGCTCTACCTCTGTTCCGTCGAGATGGCTCCGCAAAGCATGGCGGTAGGCTGGGACCGACGCGGTCGGGTCGGTGGTGAGGCGGAAGGTGCGGGCGAGATCCGAGCCATCGAACAGGCCGCCCTTGACCGCCGTGTTGCCAATGTCGAGTGCGAGAATCAAGGAGACGGAGAATGCGTGGGTGCAGGCTGGAAAGTTACGTCGCCTGCATGGAGCACTCGTAGCGTATCGCCTGTGCGAAGGCGGAGCGCCCCGGTCTCGTCGATCCCTTCGATGACGCCGTCCACAGGTTCATCGCTCTGGGTGAGACGGACGGATGATCGCTCGCCCTGACCGACCATGCGTTCGGCGAACGCCTCGCGGAGCGAGGTAGCCTCTCCCGCGGCGAGCCGGTCCAGCCAGACCTCCAAGCGTTCCAGCAGTCGGGCGAGGAGTGCAGCACGCGGGATAAGGCGACCCGTCTCTAGGCGGAGCGACGTGGCACGATCAGCCAGCGACTCCGGGAATGCATCTTGATTCACATTCAGCCCAATGCCGAGGACGACGAACGGATCACGGTCCAAGCTTGATTCCAGCAACATGCCGCAGCACTTCCGCCCGTCGATCAGCACGTCGTTCGGCCACTTGATGCGCGGCTCGACCGGGGCGGTCCACGTACTCACCGCCTCAGCCACGGCCACGCCGCCCGCGAGCGTGACGAGGCCGAGACGATCCGGCGGCAGCGCCGGGCGAAGTACCACCGAAAAGAGCAAGCCCTGTCCCGATGTATCCATCCACGACCGCCCCAGTCGCCCACGCCCCGCCGTTTGGTGTTCGGCGATGACGAGCGCACCTTCGGGCGCTCCCGCCCGTGCCCACTGCATCGCTTCCGTGTTTGTCGATCCGACCGTCTCATAACCCCGCGTCACGCGCCCCAAGAAATTCGTCTGGAGGAGCGGTTCGAGGTCGGCGAGGAGGGGACGGGCGGTGGGCATGAAAGAAGGTAGCACCCGAACACAACAGCGGGGCGTGCCGCCCGTTGGCAGTACGCCCCGCAGCATCGTCGAACGGTTCGGCCTAGTGGAGTAGCGTGATGCGTCCCTGCTGCACCTGTGCCCCCGCCTCCAAGCGGTAGACATACAGGCCCGAGGCCAGACCCCGTGCGTTGAATACCACGTCATGCGTACCCGCGTCCACGGTGCCGTCGAGCAGCACGGCGACCTCGCGGCCTGTCACATCGTAGATGACGAGGCGCGCATCGGTGGCGTCGGTGGTGGCGAAGCGGATGGTGGTCTCACGAGCAAACGGGTTCGGGTATGCGCCGAGCACTGCCGTCGTGCCGCGAGCAGCGGATGACGGAGCGCTGTCTTGTTCGGTGAAGGTCCACGCGCCCTCGGGCTGTGCGAGCCAGTTCGCCTCCATCGGGTCTAGCGCCGCTTGAGCCTCGCCGTCTCCTATCAGGAAGAAGAAATGGTCATAGTCGAGGAGGTTGTCGGCGTTGTCACGCACGTCGACCCGGATCTCATAGCGGCCGCTGGGGAGGACCGGAAACAGGAAGCCACTGAAGTTCTGGCAGGCCCCGACATTGGGGGGCAGCAGGACCGTTTGCTGGAAGATGGTTCGGTCCGAGATGAGGCCGGGGCCGTTGGCGAAAATGCGAAACTTCACCCGCTGGTTGGACGACGTGTTGTTCTGTCCGCAGGCAGTGTAGTCCAGCGTGTCGCCGCCCTGAAACTGGCAGGCGTCCGAGTTCGTCCCGCAGACTGCATTGACCTCGGTGTCCACAACAGGTTGCTGGCCGTTGAGCCGGTTGAACCACCAGTGGTTGTTGTCGTCGGGGCGGGTGTAGAGATACAGGCCGGGGCCGGACGGACCGGAGGAAAAGTAAGCCACGCCACCGGAGCGTCTCGGAGCGTAGTATCCCACCTCAGCCAGCGGCCCGATGTTAGCGAGGCCGTCGTCGAGTACGGGTCGGATGAAGGCTGGACCGTCCCCGACATCAGCGACTTGCATGCCCCAGATCCACTCTTCGTCCTCTTCGAAGAACAGGTTGAACGGGCTGACATCCACCACATTGAACCCGTTTGGTGCAATCCCGGCGAGGTCTATGGCGAGGACGACGTCGGTTGATGGACGGGAGAAGCCAAACGTTTCTTCGTCCGACTCAAACTTGGAAAAGATGAGCAGCAGGCTACCGGTGCCGCCCACGCCGCCACCCGCTACGCGGAACCCGAACTCGGTAATCTTCCCGGCTGATGCCGCCACCCCGCCACGAGGACAGTCTGTGCCACAGGGCGGTGAGATGCCGAAGCCGGGCGTGAACCGCTGCGACGTTTCAAAGACAGAGAAGCCGGGACCGTCTGCTGCATCCGAGTTGATCTGGATGGCGAACTCAGCCCCGGTCGTGTCGAAGTAGGCGAGGGAGTCGCCGCCTCCGCGTCGCTCGCTCCACACTACCTCGTCGAAGTCAACGGCGCTGACGGAGGCGATGCGGACAGTACTCGGGTCCACGCGGGACACAGGAGCTAGGTCAGTAGCGCGTGCTTGGAGTAGCGCGTCGGAGGAGGGGGGAGATTGCTGCGCCAGCGCCGAGGTGCAGCACCACAGCGCCACAAGACAGCAGGTGAGGAGTCGGAAGGAAGACATGGCACGGAGGATGTGTTCGGGAAAGATTGAGGGACGAGTGGGGACGATGCCAACGGTTCATGCACGACACGCAATTAAACCGTGCAAGCGGCAAAAATCAAGACGTTTAACACAGATACAATCCGGCGCACCCGACTTTGCGCCTGAAGCGCATAGAAGCATAGTCGGAAGGAGGCTCTCTAGGTCGCACGTTGTTGCCTCGTCCTGAACGTCAACCCGTGCCGGTCATGCTTCAGTATAGACTTGGCGACTCGTCAGGGAAGGTGTAGTGACGAGTTAGGCGGAAGCGGCGTTGGGTCACGAGTGGGGCGTCGAGCGCTGTCTCGAAACGGGTGCGGTGCGGACGCCAGCCGTCTGGGCCGGGATGAAGGAGCACGAGCGCCACGCTCGCTTCGCCAAAAAGCACCGCGTTCATCGCCCGGTGCAGCCGGAATCCGACAAGCTCGTTGGTCTCGGCGTCGAGGTATAGGCGGGCGTGGCGGAGCGGCTGGTCGTCGCCTTCGCCGGGGCGAGCCTCGACGGTCAGCACGCGCACGGGACGGTCGCCGAGCAGGCTGTCTGGGGCCATGCCGAAGCGGAATGCCTCGCGTCCGCGCGGGTCAAGCCAGGCAGGTTCCTCGGGCAGGGTGAGCGGAACGGGGTTGACGCCGCTCCCGGCATCCCACGGCGTGGCGTCTGCGAAACCACCATAGTCAAAGGTGCCCGAAGAGTCGGAGGAGATGACAGTGGTGTCGTCAGGAGCGATGTTGAGCGTGCGGCTTTGAAAGGCGGTACGTGTGCCATCAGGTCCAAGCTGCACAACCTGTGTTTCGAGGAGATAAGACGCCTCCATCTCATCGAGCCGCGTGAAGGCCAGGGTGAGGTCATCGCCGTCGAGGGTGCGGAGAACAGCGAGCACGGAGTCGCGCTCGGCGGCTTCGGCGGCGGGGAGTGGCTCCGGCGGAGGCTCGGTGCAGGCTACGAGGAGAAGGAGCGGAAGGAGGGCGAAGCGCACGGTTAGGGGAGGCGGAAGACCAAAGCGTGAACCGGGAACCGCAACGGCAGGCCGCCGGTCGTTCCCGTTCCTCCAACGCCCCTTCGCCATGCCTGCTCCCGACTATCAACATGAACTCGACGCGGCGATTGCGGCGGCCCGCAAAGCCGGAGCATTCGTCCGCACGCGGATCGGGCGGGCCGGAGCAATTCAGGAGAAGGGTCTCCACGACCTCGTCACCGAAACCGACGAGGCCTCGCAGCGGCTCATCCTCGATGTGCTCGCCGAAGCGTGCCCCGACATCGAAGCCCTCGCCGAGGAGGGAGCCTCGGAAGCCGAGCAGCGAGACGACTACGGTCGGCCCCGCTGGATCATTGATCCCATTGATGGGACGACCAATTTCACGCATGGCGTTGCCCCGTTCTGCATCTCGATTGCGCTGCATGACGGGGAAGACCTCGTGCTCGGCGTCGTCTACGAGGTCACCGCCGACGAACTGTTTGCTGCTGTGCGGGGGCGTGGCCTGACGCTGAATGGCGAACCCGTCGGTGTTAGCAGCACGGAGGACTTGGAGTACAGTCTCATCACCACCGGCTTCCCGTTCCGACTCTTCTGGTACGCCGAGACCTACCTCGCCGTGCTGCACCAATTCATGCTTGCCACGCGTGGTATCCGTCGTCCCGGTTCTGCTGCTGCCGATCTTGCTTACGTTGCCTGTGGTCGGTTCGACGGGTACTTCGAGGCGGGCATCGCACCATGGGATGTGGCTGCTGGGATCGTTCTCGTCCGCGAAGGCGGGGGGCGCGTGACGACACTTGGGGGAGCGAAGCGTGGGATGCTATTTGGCGGACAGATTCTCGCCACCAACGGGCACCTCCACCAGGCGATGCGGGCACTCACGGAGCCGCTTGGTACAGCCTACACCTCCGGCACTGACACGCTGGCGTGACATGAGAGCACAGATGAAGCGACGCTGTTGGCTTGGTTAGGGTTTTTGAGCTTAACATGGATGTTGAGGGGACGATATCAGTCAAGGGTTCGCCGACTGATCGTCTACTACCTTTCGGAACGCCGCGTCACCCCGACTGAGTCTCGCCCTACTCCTGTTCGATTTCTTCTGTGCTTTGCCCATGAGCATCCAGCCTTCTGCCTCCACCGAGGCTAGCACGCCGCAGCCATCTACGCGCCCGGTAGTTCTCGTCGTAGACGACTATGCGGAGACCCGTCGCCTGATCTATTTCTATCTCCGCGACGAGTACGAGGTTGTCGAAGTGGAGTCGGCAGAGCAGGCGGTCGCCTATCTCGCTGAGGGCAAGCCCGCCAACCTTGTGGTAATGGACATTAACTTTCAGGACGGGATGAACGGCATGACGGCCACCGAGCAGATCCGGGCGATACCGGCGCTCAAGGACCTGCCAATCCTCGCCACCTCGGCCTACGCCTATCCCGATGACCGCACGCGCTTCCTCGAAACAGGCTTCGACGATTACATCGCCAAGCCGCTGTTCAAGGAGCGCACGCTCAAGAAGGTCCACAGTATGTTGCACGGTAGTGGGCACGACGGACAAGGTGTGTGGGTGACGAAAAAACAGGAGAACGGCGAGGCGTAGTGGACTAGGCGTGCGGTGCTTGCCGCAAATTCCTTGAATCGGAACGGGTGGGCTGCCTACTTTGGGCGGCCCGCCCGTTCCGATTTAACCCCGCCTCTCATGCCTACCTCTCACGGACTCCTCGACGGCAAGCACGGTATCATCTTCGGCGCGCTCGATGAGCGCAGCCTCGCGTGGAAAATCGCCGATGCCTGCCGCCGCGAAGGCGCGACGTTTGTTCTCTCGAACGCCCCCGTCACGAAACGCTTCGGCAGCCTCGAAGCCCTCGCCGAACAGACCGGCAGCCCGGTCATCTACGCCGACGCGCAGAAAGACGACGAACTCGAAGCGCTCTTCGATCAGGTCAAGAGCGAGCACGGGCCGGTGGACTTCGTGGTCCATTCCATCGGGATGGGCGTCAACGTCCGCAAGGACAAGCCCTACGAAGACCTCAACCACGACTGGTACCTCAAGACGCTCGACATCTCGGCGGCCTCGCTGCACCGGATCGTGCAGGCTGGACTGAAGCAAGAGGCTCTCGCCGACGGAGGCTCGATTGTGGCGCTCTCGTACATCGGCGCACAACGGGTCTTCTCGAAGTACTCCGAGATGGGAGACGCAAAGGCGCTGCTCGAAAGCATCGTCCGCTCCTTCGGCTACCGCCTCGGGAAGCGCGGCATTCGCATCAACTCCGTCAGCCAAAGCCCGACGCGCACCACGGCAGGTGGCGGCATCTCTGGCTTCGATGCGATGTTCGACTTCGCCGAGCAACTCTCGCCCCTCGGCAACGCCGATGCCGACAGTTGTGCCGATTACGTGGTGACGCTCCTCAGCGACCTCACGCGGATGGTGACGATGCAGAACCTCTTCCATGACGGTGGCTTCTCCTCGATGGGCATCTCTGACCGTACCGTCGAGCTACTCGCCGAAGCGATGGGGGAAGATGGCTCTTAGCTTTTGGCTCTTGGCTTTTAGCTTCCTCAACGATAGATCAACAGCCAACAGCTAAAAGCCAAGAGCTATGGTTTGTCTTTTTCTCGCCGACATCGATGGCTGCCTCTCCGCGCCCTACGAGGCCTATGACCTCGATGGGTTCAAGTGGCTTGCCGAGGCAGGCCGTCGCGCCGAGACCGATCCGCTCTACCCGCGCATCGGGATTTGCTCCGGGCGGTCGTATGCCTACGTCGAGGCGGTCGCGCAGGCACTCGATCTGCGCGGTCCGGCCCTCTTCGAGAGCGGCGGCGGGCGGTTCGATCTCCAGACCGCGAGCATCCGGTGGAGTCCACTCCTTACCGACGAGGTGGAGCAAGCCCTCCATTCCGTCCGAGACTACTTCCACCGCGACCTGCTTCCCGGTTCGGGCTTCTCATTCGACTACGGCAAGCGCGCTCAGGTCGGTGTCGTGGGGACCGATCAGAAGGAGATAGCCCGCCGTGCCGTGGAGGTAGACCGGTTCGTCTCGGCGCACTACCCAGACCTCATCGTGCATCCGACACATGTCTCCATCGACGTGCTGCCGCGTGCCTTGACCAAGCGCGTCGCGGTCGAGACGGTCGCCGAGCAGGAGGGCCTAGACATCAGCGAGGTTGCATTCATCGGGGACACACAGGGCGATATCGAGGCGCTGGAGACGGTCGGGTTCTCCTTCGCACCGCAGAACGCGACGGAGGCAACGAAGGCGGCGGTGCAGGTGGTGACCGAGGGGGCGGTGCTCGACGGCGTCCTCGAAGCCTACGCTTGGTGCGTTCGCCACAACGAATCCGTAGCCGAGTCGGCTTAATCGCTGACAAGCGGTGGGCGATGCTTTGGGTAGGCTCTGTGCCCGTCTGTCCTCGTGCTATATTCGGCCTCCACCACGCGCTGTCTGCATCGATGCTCCGTCTGCTCGCTTTCCTTTGTCTCTGCCTGCCCGCCTTCGCCGTCGCGCAGCCGTCGGACCCCGACGTGTCCGGCTTGGAGGATCGCGTGGCAGAAGCACCAGGACGCGTGACGAGCCACGCAGTGCCGGTGGACGAAGCTCCCATCTTCTACGTCGTCCGCGAGCGCCCGCGAGTCTTCACCAAGCCAGACTCGGCCCACGCCTTTGATCGTCTCGACTTCCGCGAGGGGGTCCGCGTGATCGAGCAGCGCGAAAACGGGTGGAGCCGGATCGTGGGCGAAGAGACGGTAGGCTGGGTAGCCTCCGCCGCGCTCTCCAACGTGTGGATCATGGTTGATAAAACCACCCGCGACCTGTACGTTTATCGCGGCACCGAGGTCGTCCGCCGCCTCCCCGCCGACGTGTCGCAGAACCCGGAGGACGACAAGGTGCGCCGGGCTGATCTCGGCGAGCGCGACCACTACCGGATTCCAGAAGGCTCGTTTTTTATCACCTCGAAGAACCTCCAGAGCCAGTATTACCGCTCGCTGATGCTAAGCTACCCCAATGCAGAGGACGCCGCGCGTGGGTTGGAGGCCGGGCTGATCTCCCGAGGCGAGCACGACCGCATCGTGGCGGCATCGGAAGACTTCCACACGCCGCCGATGGGGACGAAGCTCGGCGGGGCGATAGCGATTCACGGGCAGGGATCGGGCCGCCAGCGGGCGTGGACGCGCGGCTGTGTCGCCCTCCGCGACGTCCACCTCGACGCCATCTGGGATCTCGTCGAAGTGGGTACGCCAGTGCTGATTCGATGACGGAGTCGAGCGATTCCCTGCTCATTCGTTCGGCTGATCGGCAGGCGTGGTGCCGCATCACATACCGAGATGAAGCCGATGGTTCAGTGGTGGTTGATATTGAAGTCGATGCTTATGGGTTTACGGAGAGCAGTGAAGACATAAGCTTCCAGAACGATGCACTCATTCAGTTCACTGCTGAACTCGTGGACCTTGAGAAGAAGCGGGGCGGCAAGGCTGTTTTTTACAATACAGGAGTGGCAGACGCTACCAATTATTTCTGCTTCGAGCTTAACGCAGTATCAGCGGCGGCCCGCGTGATTGTCCGACGCAATAAGCTAGTGGCGTCTAAGACCTATGCACTGCTCGGAGCGGATATCGCCTTTGAGTTCGATGGTGGCGATCTGCTGACGCTCGTTCGAGATTGGCAGAGGCTGTTCCAACGGAAGGAGTCCGCGTGAGCATACGGCATCGCTGAATCTTCCGGCGAATGGGTCGCGTACATGGTCGACACGCATTCTTCGGACCTATGCCACGCCTGCTCCACCTCCTCTGGGCTTTCCTGCTCCTCGGCCTTGCCGCGCCCAATGCTGGCGCGCAGACCACGCGCACGGCTGACGACCGCCTCGCCGCCGTAGCCAATTCGCTCGGCGCGGGCGATGTGTTTGTCGTACCCATCGAGGGGATGATCGACGCCGCACTCGCCAACTACGTGGACCGGGCGCTCGAAGACGCGGCCCAAGCCGAGGCAGCGCTCGTCCTCTTCGACATTGACACCTTCGGCGGCCTCGTGGACGCTGCCGATCAGATTCGCTCGGCGATCCTCCACAGCCCGATCCCGACGGTCGCGTTCATCGACCCGAACGCCGCGAGCGCAGGGGCGCTGATCTCCTACGCTAACGACGTGATCGTGATGGCTCCCGGCGCGTCAATGGGGGCCGCGACGGTCGTGGATGGTGCGGGCACGAAGGCGTCGGAGAAGATGCAGAGCTATATGCGTGGCCTTATGCGCGCCACCGCAGAAGCCAACGGGCGCAACCCCGAGATCGCCGAGGCGATGGTGGATGAGACGCTCGAAGTGGAGGGTGTGGTTGAGGCAGGCAAGCTGCTCACGCTCTCAGCGAGCGAAGCCGAACGTCTCGGCGTCGCCGACGCCGTCTACGGCACCAAGGAGGACATTCTCGCTGCCCTTGGCGCAGGCGACCGAGCCGTCGTCCAACACCAAGCGTCGACCGTCGAGCGCATCCTCCGCTTCCTCGGCGCGCCCGTGATGGCGTCGCTTCTGATGATGATGATGCTCAGTGGGCTGTACTTCGAACTTCAGACGCCGGGTATCGGGTTCGCTGGAGCGATGTCGGCGATTGGGGCTGCCTTGTTCTTCGCACCGCACTATATGCTCGGCCTCGTGCAGAGCTGGGAGATCGCGCTCTTCGCGTTGGGGGTGCTGCTCTTGCTGATCGAGGCCTTCGTCGTCCCCGGCTTTGGGTTGGCGGGCATCACCGGCATCCTCCTCACGCTATTCTCGCTCGGAGCCGCGCTCATCGGCAACGTCGGCCTCCAGTTTCCTTCGGGCGGAGCGATTACGCAGGCCATCCTGACGTTGGCTGCAACGCTCGTCCTCGTCATCATCTTCGGCTACTCGGTCGGTCGGTATTTACCGAAGTCAGAACGGTTCGGGCACCTCATCCTCGCACCCGAACTCGGGAGCGCGGCCGGATATATCTCTGCCGACACTGACGACACGCTGCTCGGTCAGGTCGGCATCGCGCTGACGACGCTTCGGCCCGCAGGCACTGCCGAGATCGGGGGGCGGCGGGTGGATGTGGTGTCGCAAAGCACCTTTGTGTCGCAAGGAGAGCAGATCGAAGTCGTCAGCGTCCGTGGCAGCCGGGTGGAGGTGCGTCCGGCTCGCGTGTCGTAGCTTGTAGGACTTTCGTTTCAACAACTAACGTCCGGCCCTCTCCGTGGAACTCCTGATCCCGATCCTCCTCGTACTCGTCGGCCTCGGCCTGATCGCGGTTGAGGTGTACGTCGTGCCCGGACTTGGGGCGGTGGGGATTGGCGGCGGCGTGGCGATTGTCGCGGGTATCGTCTATGCCTTCGTGGTGGCTGGGATGACGGGCGGCATTCTCACCACACTGGGATCGGTCGGAGCCGGAGCGGGATTGTTCTATTTCCTCTGGCAGACCGGCGCATGGGACCGCTTCGTCCTTGCTGCCGACCTCCGGCGTGACACCGACGCCGATGCCCGCGAGCACGATACCCGTTCTCGCTACCTCGGCCGTGATGCCATTGCCGTGACGCCGCTACGACCCGGCGGGATCGTCGAGATCGACGGCGAGCGCGTCGAGGTGCAGACCGAGGGCGAGTTCATCGCAGCAGGCAGCACGGTGCGCGTGGTGGCGATGGACCGGCGACGTTTTTTCGTTCGTCTCGCCGATGCACTGCCCGAGCACGGCACGGGCGAATAGCGGCTCCAACGCAGACGGCGTATTTTGCGGGTGTTCTCACCCGTTTAATTCTGTCATTCCGAGCGAAGTGAGGAATCCCCGTCGTCGAGCAAGTCTGATGCGCTGGGGACCTCTCCTCCTTGCAGTCGTCGAGGTGACAAGAGAAAAGTATTTGGCTATGCCCCGCCTTGTCCTCTGCACGCTCGCTCTCGCCCTGCTCACTGGATGTGGCGGCAGCAGTAGCGCCCCTGATCTCGGTCCACCGACCGGCTGGAACGCCGACGGCCCGCGCTGGTGGCAGGAGGGCGTCGATACCACCATCGCCTTTCGCGACCTCGAAACCTTCGAGGCGATGGGCCTCAGCGAACGGCCCGACGGCAAGCGCGCCGAAAGCCCGACGCACCGCAACGTGCAAGGCACATTCATCGCACTCTACCGCAACGCGCCGGAGTTCGTCGACTCTCTCTTCACCGAAATCGCCGTCCCGATGATCGACGCGCGTGGGCAGGAGGAAAACCGCGAGGCGTTGGAGCGCGACATCAACCGCGAGTTCAACAAGGTCTTTTTCTTCCCGCGGCCCGCACCGAGCGATGTAGCGATCATCTATCCTGATAGCCTTCGGCAGGCAGGCATCGGTGGAGCCGTGAAGATGCAGGTCTATCTCAGCGAGGACGGCGCGCCGCTCGCTATCAAGCTGGTCGATTCGGTCAACCCAACGCTCGACGCGATTGCGATGCAGGCGACGACGCAGAAGACGTGGCAGCCCGCCGCGAGCCGAGGTCAGCAGATGCCTTCTTACGTTCGTAGTGTACTCAACTTCACGACGCAGTAGGGCTGCGATGGAGCAGGCGGACGTGGTCGTCATCGGGGCTGGGGCGGCGGGGCTGATGGCTGGGGTATTCGCTGGACGGACGAACCCAGACCAGCGGATTGTCCTCCTCGATGGGGCGCGGAAGCTCGGCGCGAAGATTCTCGTGGCGGGCGGCGGGCGGTGCAATGTGACGCATCATGCAGTTGACGCCCGCGCCTACGCTGGTTCGACGCGGAACGCGATCAAGAAGGTGCTCCGTCGGTTCGACGTGCCCGAGACCGTCGCGTTCTTTGCCGACCTCGGCGTGGTGCTCAAGCGCGAGGAGACCGGCAAGCTGTTCCCGACAACCGATAGCGCGAAGACGGTCCTGAACGCCCTGCTTCGGGCGAACCGGGAGGCAGGCGTCGAGATGAGGCATCCCCAGCGTGTCGAGACGGTGGAGCGAACGGATGACGGCTTTTGCGTGACGGGCGAGTGGGGCGCGGTCGATGCCAAGCGCGTCGTTCTAGCGACGGGGGGCAAGAGTCTGCCGAAGAGCGGGTCGGATGGACACGGCTACCGCATCGCCGAGTCGCTCGGGCATTCCATCACTGAGCGCGTCTTTCCCGCCCTCGTCCCTTTGACACTCCCGCGCGACCACTGGCTCTGCGCCCTCAGCGGTGTCACCGTGCCCGCCACGCTCCAACTCCGTAGCGCTAACGGCAAAAAGGGGGTCGCCTTCACCGACTCGACCCTGCTCACCCACTTCGGCCTCTCAGGCCCGTCGGTGCTCGACCTCAGCCGCTACTGGCTCGATGCTCATGCCGATGACCCCGGCGCGCACATCACCGTCAACTGGCTCCCCGGCACGACCCGCGAGGCGCTCGACGCTGAACTGCAGGCCCTCGCCACGACGGTGCTTCGGTTCCTCCGCGAGCGCTTGCCCGACCGCCTCGCCCGTGCCCTCCTAGACGCGGCAAACATCCACACAGCCACGACCGGCGACACCCTCACCCGCGCCGACCGCCTCGTGCTTGCTGAGACGGTAACCGAACTGCGGCTCCCGCTCACCGGCGACCGGGGTTACCGCTACGCCGAAGTCACCGCAGGCGGTGTGCCCCTTGCCGAACTGGACCTCGGCACGATGGCGTCGCGTGTTACCCCCGGCCTATATCTCTGCGGCGAGATCTGCGACGTAGACGGACGAATCGGCGGCTTCAACTTTCAGTGGGCGTGGGCGAGCGGATACGTTGCCGGGAGTGCCGCCGGAGCCTGAAAAAGCAGCAGGGCACCGAGTAGGAACCCGGTGCCCTGCTGTGAGCTACTGACGGATCAGCGACTAGCGCACGACCGTCACGCGCTGGCTCTGAACGTGCGAGCCAGCCGTCATCCGAAGGATGTACGTACCGCTCGGAAGCGAGCGCGTGTCCAGCGTTACAGCGTGCTGTCCGGCCTCCCGCGAGCCGTCGGCGAGGACAGCCACCTCACGCCCGAGCAGGTCGTAGACGACGATGCGGACCGTGCCGCTCTCTGCCACGTCGTACCGGACCGTTGCCGTGGTGCCGACCGGGTTCGGGTAGGCCGCGTAGAGCGCCGGTTCGGTCGGAAGCGACGAGGTCGAGGCGGCTTCGGCGGTCTCCTCAGCTTCCGGGGTACGGAGGTCGAGGGTCATGCCGGTCTTGAGGCGCGTGCCGTCGGCGAGCGAGAGGACCCACTCTTCGAGGCTGTTGCTACGCGGCTCGGCGGGCGTCACCATGCCTGTGATGTCGTCTTGCGTGATGACATCGTCCGGGTAGGCCCCCACTTTCATGGTAAAGGTCCAGTCCCCGATGGCTGCGCCGCGGTTGACATACTGCGAGAGCATGCGGGTCGTGACGCCCGACTCGATCTCTGCCGTGATGGGACCGACGAGGAGGTAGGTGATCTCATCCGGCCCGATGGCCTCGGCCCAGACCTCGACGCTGCTCGGGCCGCCTTCGGGGACGGTCAGCGCTGCCGTGTAATCGAAGGTGCCACCCTTCGGCACGACGACCGGCGGGTTGGCCGGGGTAAGCTCGATCGACATCTCATCGACGGCGTCACCGACGTTGAACACGATGGGCACGATCACTGTCGGGTTCGACGGATCGTTCGTCGTGACCGTCATGTCGGCGGTGTAGCTGCCTTCGGCGAGGCCGCTCGCGTCGAACGTCAGCTCGACCGTGTCAGATGAGCCGCCGTCAACGAGGCCGGAGCCGGGATCGGCGGAGACCCAGATCGCCGAGATGCGGATGGCGAGGTTCTCATGCACGTAAGGCGCATTGTAGACCACCTGAAGGCCGTCCGTCGCGTCTGCGTTTTCGAGACCGATGGTGGCGCTTGCCTCGTCGCCCGCGTCCGGCATGAACTCCGCGTACTGGAAGAGCATCTGGCCGCTGGCGTAGAGAATCGCCTGGAACGTGAAGCTGCCGTCGTTCGGGTAATGCGGGATGTCCTCCCACGAGACCACAAACCGGCCGTCGCCCATGTCCTGGTAGTAAATCCGAGCCGATGTGCCCGAGTTGCCCGGATCGAGGTCGTCCCAGAACGGTGCGATGAAGTCGTTCGGATCGGTGTCGGTCGGGATGGCGTCGTTGGTGTAGTCTGATCCGTCCGATCCGAACGTCAGGTAGCCGTTCGAGGAAATCTCGATGCTCGTCTTCGTATCGCCGTAGAAGTCGAACGCGAAGGGGAGCGTCACGACTTCGCCGTCGTCATCGGAGAGCGAAATGGAGGTGCCTGTCTCGGAGATATCGACCCAGTCATAGGTCGGGCCGCCGGGTTCGTCGGAGTCGATCCAGTTGTAGCCATAGGCGTCCGGGCCGCCGCTGCCGCGCATCGGCGTGGTGCCGCGAGGCTCAACCGCATCCTTCACCTCGGCCACGGCACGCTGCAACGAGCTAGGCTTGCGTACCTCACCGACAGAGGCGATACGGGGTGCCGGGGTCGTCTCCGTGAAGTCGAGGGCGTAGGTGAGGCCGCTCTGGCCATTGTTGCCAATCGAGAATGAGGCGGTAGCCTGCGTGTTCGGCGGCGTCGTGACCGTGATCGGTGCGGTGCTGATCTGGGCACCCGGCGGGTCGAGCGTCGTGGCCGAGGCCGAGTTGGACTGCTCCGACGTGTTGAAGGAGTTGTCCGACACCTTCATGGCGAACCAGTACTCCGTCGCAAACGCGAGGCCCGTCACGGTGAAGCTTTCGGCGGAGCCTGCTTCCTGCGGCGCAGGCTCGCCGTCCACCTGCGAGGCCGCGTCGAAGTCCGCATCGTTGGTGATGGGGCCACTGGTGGAGTAGCGGATGTCGTAGCTCGACGCCGTGCCTTCGTTGCCATCGTCGCCGGTGGCCGTCCAGTTCAGCGTGATGCCGAGGGAGGCCGCGGAGGCCGCGAGGTCCGTGACCGGGGTAGGCGGAATCGTCTCCGGCTCGGCGAAGTCCTCGACGTTGTCGGAGTTCGTGCCCGACGACCCTTGATCCGCACCAATGCCGAGGCCACGACGGGCGAAGGCCGCCCATAGGTCGTCAATATGCAGGCCGCCGTAGAGCGCTTGGTCAGCGGCGAGGATGCCGTCGCGGGCGTCCACGAAGCCCGGGTTACACGGCATCAGCTTCATGCCCTCGGTCAGCAGCGCCATCATGACGACGTTGCCTGCGTCGGAGGCCGTTCCCGTGAAGTTGTAGAGATCGAGATCGAAGCCGTAGTTGTCGATCAACTCCCACGTTACTTCCCACGCGATCTCCGCCCAGACGGAGCCGACGCCGTGCGGCACGATGGCCGTCCGCGTGAAGGCATAGGTCTGCGGGTTGACCGCCATGTCGGTGCTGTAGGGATAGTCGCGGATGCCCTCGCCATCGGCCCCTTGACCGAAGAGCCAGGTCCCGATGCCGCGAGCGTCGGCGCCAGTGTCGCCAGGCTCGATGGACATCAGCAGGCCGTAGAGGTCACTCCAGCCCTCGCCCATCTGCTCGGGCGTGGAGAAGGAGCCGAGGCAGGAGACATTGCTCGGGCCGCCGACGAGGCGGTTCGAGACGCCGTGGGCGTATTCGTGAATGATGACCGCGTTGTCGAGGCTGCCGTCGCGCTGGACCGGGTTGGAATTACACCCGAACGCACCGCCGGACGAGATGTACATCTGCATGCGCGGGCGGCTACCGTCGGAGGGTGTGAAGAAGTTGGCGTTACAGGTACCGCCGCCATCCTGTGCCTCGGCGCGGACATCGTCATTGCCGACGCCACCTCGTCCGTAGTTATTGACCTGGAAGTTGCCGCTCGGCTCGTCGAAGCCGTAGTGCCACATGATGTCGTGGTAGATGTTGTTCCAGTAGAACAGGTTGGTCACGGACGCCGGTCGGTAGGCCGACGGCTCTTGGTTGAGGTCGATGGGGAAGTCGAACAGCAGACTTGCTCCGCCATCGGGTTCGTCGCCCGAAGAGGAGTTGCTGTTGTTCGAGTCTTGGTAGGCATGGACGTTGTTGCCGCGCGAGATGGTGTACTCGGCTCCGGCGGAGCCGTCCGTATCGTGCCAGCCAAAGGGCGAGGCCTCGGCGTCGTCGGCGTCAGCGATGAGTACCCGGTCGCCGTGGTTTGGGCTTTCGACCGGGTACGGGTAGACCCGGTAGGAACCCGCCAGCGCCAGCGGACCCGCTACCGGCGCGGTCGGCGCGAGCGGTGCGAGGCTCGTGACCATCTCGCCATGGTGCTTCGCTTCGCCGAAGGTGTCGTGGATGACGAGGTCTTCGCGGGCGAGGACGCGGCCACTCTCTGCATCGATGTAGGCCTGCCAGTAGTGCTGGGCACCGCGTTCGTAGAGGCCGACCTGCCAAGCGAGCGCGAGGTTGTCGTCTCGGTCAAGATGGTACACGAGGCGGGCCGTAACTGGCTCCTCGGCGATGCCTGCTTGCGAGAGCGTCACCTGCGGCGCACGGCCGCTTTCCATCGACAGCACTTGGAAGGATTCGCTCGGCGAAAGTCCGGCGTCGCGGGCCACAATCGCGGCGGCGGCCTCTGCCGTCACGGACGGGCTGGTTGCCAGCGCACGCTGCGCCAGTGCCGAGGCTCCGTTGCCGACCGCGTGGAAGACGTGTCCCTTGCGGTCCAAGGCCACCGTGAACTCAGCACCGATGATCTCGATGCCGTTGGCCTGCTGGCGAAGGTAGACGTGCGTGGTGCCCGACTGACGACTCGTGTAGGTGTCAGTGATGGCGAGGTCGGTGAGGTCGGTCTCGACGAGGCCGTAGCGGAAGGCATTCCGCTGAAGGTGAGCCTGAGCCTCGTCGGTGGCGTTCTGAGCAAGCACCACCGGGGCGGCAAAGAGCGCCACCGCCAAGAGGCAGGGGATACGTAAGCGCATAGCAGGGAGCGATTAAGGTGAAGGCAAGGCACGGATGGTATCACATCTCAGATAAATTGTCAAACCCTAATGAAGACAGCCACCCACCCGCACACTTGTCACCGGGGAATCCCCGTTGTATTTTGAACAGTCTGCGCGATGCCCCTTCGGGGCAGAGGTCGACACACGTTTTTTGTACCACAAACACTTTGGGTGAGACGCATGGGCAAGCAGCGCATGGAGCAGAACTGGGAGCGCGTGAGAGCGCAGATCTTTGCCGTCTGGGGCGAGATCGATGAGAAAGAACTCAAAAAGGCGCGCGGCAACCTGAACAAGATGGTCAACCTGATCCACGAGAAGACCGGCGAAGACCGTTCCCTCATCATGCAGAAGATGAGCGCTGTGATCTGACACCGCGTCCCAACCTCCTTCCAGCGCCCGGCCTCCCGACGAGGTCGGGCGCTGCTCGTTTGGTCCTATGCGAACAAGTGTGCCGCTGATCCGTATGTAATGGCCTAAGCGATGTAATATCAACACACCGAGGTCTCATGGCGACGAAGAGAATGAACGAACAGTGGTATCGCATCCGGGACCGCATCAAGCGAGCGTGGAGCGACGCCGAGTTCAGCGACAAGGAAATGAAGAAGACCCGCGGCAGCCTCCGCAAGATGGTCAACCTGATCCACGAGAAGACCGGTGATCCCCGGCCCCAGATTCGCCAGAGGGTCGTCGGATTGATGTAGCGCCCACTCTGCCCCACCATCAGGTTCGGCCCGTCGGGTCGGACCTTTTTTTTTGGCGCGGCGGTGGCTACTTTCGGCCCTGTCTCCTTCTCTTCCGAACGCTTTTCATCTCATGGCCGAAGTCGCCTCCTCTACGCTCGGTAGCCCTGCGTCCGACAATGCGAAGTTCACCTCCCGCAAGCAGCACACCCGCACGCTCCTCGACGAACTCGCGCACCGCGCCGAGAGCGTGCGGCTCGGGGGTGGCAAGAAGCGGATCGAGCGCGAGCACAGCCGGGGCAAACTGACTGCTCGCGAGCGCATCGCCGCGCTCATCGACGAGGGCACCGAGTTCATGGAACTCGGCCTCTTCACTGGATGGGAGATGTACGAGGACGAAGGCGGCTGCCCGTCGGGTGGCACCGTGATGGGCCTCGGGCGGATCCAAGACCGGCTCTGCGTACTCGTCGCCAACGACGCCACGGTCAAGGCGGGCGCGTGGTTTCCGATCACCGCCAAGAAGAACCTCCGCGCGCAGGAGATCGCGATGGAGAACCACCTGCCCATCGTCTACCTCGTGGACTCGGCGGGCGTCTACCTCCCGATGCAGGACCAGATTTTCCCCGACAAGGAGCACTTCGGGCGCATCTTCCGCAACAACGCCCGGATGTCGAGCATGGGCATCCCGCAGATCGCGGCGATCATGGGAAGCTGCGTCGCGGGCGGGGCCTACCTCCCCATCATGTCCGACGAGGCGCTGATCGTCGATGGCACCGGCTCCGTCTTCCTCGCCGGGCCGTTTCTTGTCAAAGCTGCCATTGGGGAAACGACCGACAACGAAACCCTCGGCGGGGCGAGCACACATTCCGAGATTTCGGGCGTCACCGACTACAAGATGCCCGATGATGAGACCTGCCTCGCCACGATCCGCGATCTCGTCTCGCACCTCGGCAGCCGCGACCGCGCCGGGTTCGACCGGAGCGATGCAAGGCCACCCGCCTTCGCGCCAGAAGAACTCTACGGCGTGATGCCCGAGACGCGGCAGGTGCCCTACGACGTGCGCGAAGTCCTCGCCCGCATCATCGACGCTGACAGTTGGACGGAGTACAAAGAGCAGTACGGCCAGACGCTGCTCTGCGGCTATGCCCGAATCGATGGATGGAGCGTCGGGATCGTCGCCAGCCAGCGACTTGTGGTGATGGCGAAGCAGGGCAAGAAGTCGCACACAAACGAGATGCAGGCGGGCGGGGTGATCTATTCCGACAGCGCCGACAAGGCCGCGCGGTTCATCATGAACTGCAACCAGAAGAAGATCCCCCTCGTGTTCCTCCAAGACGTGACCGGGTTCATGGTCGGCAACCGGAGTGAGCACGGCGGCATCATCAAGGATGGCGCGAAGATGGTCAACGCCGTTGCCAACTCTGTCGTCCCCAAGTTCACCGTCATCATCGGCAACTCCTACGGGGCGGGCAACTACGCGCTCTGCGGCAAGGCCTACGATCCGCGCCTGATCCTCGCGTGGCCGACGGCGCAGATCGCGGTGATGGGCGGCAAGCAGGCGGCGAAGACGCTCTTGCAAATCGAGATCGGCACGCGGAAGCGGAAGGGGGAGGAGGTCTCTGAGGCCGAGCAGGTTGCGCTGCTCGAAGAGATGACGGCGCGCTATGAGGCCCAGACCTCGCCGTACTACGCAGCGGCCCGGCTGTGGGTGGACGAGATCATCGACCCGGCGAAAACGCGGCAGTGGCTTGCGACAGGCATCGAGATGGCGGACCACAACCCGCACGTCCCGCGATTCAACCCCGGCGTGATCCAGACGTGACCCCCTGCTTCCTCAGTTTCGCTTCAGAATCTGTCCCTCTTCAAGGGGGACAACTCGACGAGTGCCAACGAGTAGAGTAAGGGGACACGAACCGCTCCGGCGAAGCCGTTGGTATATTTCCTCCTTTCCCTCCGACGGCATCCCCGATTCTCATGGCTCGTCCCAACACGACCGCGCGCGGTCCTCGTCTCAACCTCCCGATCTTTCTCCTCGCGCTGCTCGGCGTACTCGTCGTAGTTCACCTCTGGATACAAAGCCAGGCGGGCTTCGAGTTCGGCTGCACGGGCGCAGGCGATGCCGAGAGCGGTAGCGGCTGCGCCGACGTGACGACGAGTGCGTACAGCACATTCCTCGGCCTCGACGTGCTTGTCTGGGGCGGTCTATTCTACGTCGCCGTGGCTGCGCTCCGGTTCGGTGCGGCGATGCTGAAAGCGCCGACGAGCGAGACGTTGCGGAAGGTGAGCTTCTGGGTGGTCACCGCCGGGTTCCTGTTCGCGCTCTACCTCGTGAGCGTGCAGACGTTCATGCTGACGCAGTTCTGCACGCTCTGCCTCGTCTCCTCGCTCACGACGACGGTGCTGTTCGTGCTGCACCTCATCGAGCGGTCGAAGGGGCCGGGCCGCGACGTGGTGGTGAGCACGGCGCTTCGGCCCTATGCGCTTGGTCTGGTCGCGCTCGTCGTGCTTGCCGGGGCGGACGTGATGCTCGCGCCCGAGCCGGAGGAGAGCACGGCAGCGGTGCCTCGCGGCGTGCAGCGCGTTTCCGCCGAGACGGCTGAGTGCCACTACGACTACGAGACGCCGCGCTTCTCGGCCTTCGACCAGTTGATTTCGATGGACACGCCCTTTGCCGGGAATCCCGATGGGCCGGTCCGCGTCATGAAGATCTTCGACCCGAACTGCCCGCATTGCAAGACGCTCCACACGGCGCTCGAAACCATCCTCCCGCAGATCGAGGACCAGGTTAAGCTCTACTACAAGCCCTACGCGATCTGGGACTACTCAATTCCGCAGGCCCAGGCGCTTTATCTCGCCGCCGAGCAGGGGCAGTTCTCCGAAATGCTGGACCTCCAGTTTGACAACCAGCGGCCCGGTGTTGGCCTGTCGAGAAATCAACTCGTGGACGCCGCCCGGCGGATGGGCCTCGATGCTGAGACCATGGGGCAGGAGCTCGACAGCCGGAAATATGTTGGGCTGATCCGGGAGGAGAACCAGATCATCTCCCAGAGCGGGATCCGCAGCGTGCCGAGGCTCGTGATCGAGGGCCGGGTGCTCGCCAACACGCCCACGACGTGGACGGCGGGCTGTATCAGTCGGCTCGTAGAACACGCCGCCGAAGAGAAGCGGCAGGCGGCAGAGACGGCGTCAGCAGCCACAACCGAGTAGTAACCCAGCCCCATCCATCAACGTGCAAACCGTAGGGGCGACCGGCCGGTCGCCCCTACCCATTTCTGACCGGCTCATGCGCTTTTGCTTCGCATTACTCTTCATTACCTCCGCGGTAGCGGCCCAGCCGCTGCCGCTCGCCACGGACTTCACCGCCCCCGGTGTCTCGGGTTATGACCCGGCAATTCCGACGCCCGAGGCGGTCATAGGCCACATCATCGGCACGCGCCACACGCGGCCCGAGCAGGTAGTGCGCTACTTCGAGGCGGTCGCCGAGGCGAGTCACCGCGTCCACGTCGCCGAGCACGGGCGGACGTGGGAGGGGCGACGGCTCATCCACGCGGTCGTTACCGCCGAGGGGACGGACCTAGAGGCAGTGCGGCAAGCCAACCTCCGTCTCTCCGACGCGCCGGATGAAATGGGGGATGCCGCGCTCGGCGCGATGCCGGTGGTGGCGTACATGGGGTACAGCGTTCACGGCAACGAGGCCAGCGGCACCGAGGCGGCGCTCTTGCTGCTCTATCACCTTGCCGCCGGGCAAGGTCCTGCCGTCGAGGCCGTGCTCCAGAACGCCGTCACGATCATCGATCCGCTTATGAACCCCGACGGGCGCGACCGCTTCGTGGATTGGGTCAACGGCAATCGGGGTGGCACCAAAGGAATGCCCTCGCTCGACGGGCAGGACCGCGAGCACAACGCGCCGTGGCCCGGCGGTCGGACCAACCACTACCTCTTCGACCTCAACCGCGATTGGCTCCCGCTCGTCCACCCAGAGTCGCAGGCGCGCATGGCGCTCTGGCATAGCTGGCGGCCCCAACTCTCGACCGACTTCCACGAGATGGGCGGCGACGCGACCTACTTCTTCCAACCCGGTATCCCCAGCCGCAACAACCCCAACACGCCCGAGCGGACCTTCGACCTGACCGCCGAGATCGCTACCTACCATGCCCGCGCCCTCGACCGGATCGGGCAGCTTTACTACTCCGAGGAGTCGTTCGACGATTTCTACTACGGCAAAGGCTCGACCTACCCCGACGTGAATGGCAGCGTCGGGATTCTCTTCGAGCAGGCCAGCAGCCGTGCTCTCGCTGCTGAGACCGTGAATGGTCGGCTCGATTACGCGACGACCGTCCGCAATCAGGTTGCTACCTCACTGTCATCGCTGGAGGCTGCCGTCGCTATGCGCGGGCGGCTCCTCCAGCACCAGCGTGATTTCTACGCTTCCGCCCCGGATGTGGCGCGGGACTCTGATGTGAAAGCGTATGTCGTCAGTACGCAAGACCGGGCGCGGGCGGCACACTTTACGGATGTGCTGAGGCAGCATCGGATCGAGACCTATACCCTCGGTGAGCAGATGGAAGTGCGGGGAGAGCGTTTCGCGCCGGGTGAGGCACTGGTCGTACCGATGGAGCAACCGCAGGCGCGGCTCATCAAGGCCGCCTTCGAGCGCGTGACGACGTTCGAAGACTCGCTGTTCTACGACGTGTCGGCGTGGAGCCTTCCGCTCGCTTACGGACTGCGGTATGCCGAGCTAGACCGACTTCCCGAGGCGGGGAGTATGCTGGTGCCGCCTCGTTCTCTTTCTCGTGCCGGAGTGGCCTATCTGATTCCGTGGGACCAAACGTTTGCACCGCGGGCTTTGGCCCGACTCCAGCGAGCCGGGGTGCGCGTGCGGATGGCAACCACACCGTTCGAGGCAGGCGGGGACACGTTTGAGCGGGGGACGCTCGTCGTGTCGGTGCGGCAGGCCGACGTAGGTGGCGAAACGGTTCATGCACTCGCCACCGAGTCGGTGCGGCAGGGCGACCTTGACATATTCGCGCTTGGGAGTGGGTTGACGCCGGGCGGACCGGACCTCGGGAGCCGATCGATGCCCGTGCTGGGGGTGCCGCGCGTGGCGTTGCTCTCGGGCGAGGGCACGGACTCGTACAACGTCGGGCAGGTGTGGCACCTCCTCACCGAGCGCGCCGGGTTGCCGGTGTCGCTGCTGGAGCGAGACGAGGTCGGCGGAGCCGATCTCAGCCGCTACACGACCATCATCGCTACGGGCTTCCTGCGTGGCTTG
This sequence comes from Rhodothermales bacterium, assembly GCA_028284265.1. Classification (GTDB taxonomy): domain Bacteria; phylum Bacteroidota; class Rhodothermia; order Rhodothermales; family JANQRZ01; genus JANQRZ01. The sequence continues at coordinate 251,150 of JANQRZ010000019.1, read as the reverse complement.
GACGACGGGGCCACTGAAAAACTGAAAGGATGGGTGCGAGGGGGCGGGACATTCATCGCCACCGAAGGCACGGCATCGTGGGCCGCCGACAACGGACTCGGCGCGTGGACGAAGCGTGAGGCCGAGGAAGACAGCACGATGCACCCCTACGCCGACGTATCCGCTGCCCGTGGCGCGCAGTTCCTAGGGGGAGCCATCTTCGAGGTCACACTCGACACGACGCACCCGCTTGCGTTCGGGCACCCGGAGCGTATGGCGATCTTCAAGAACAACACCCTCGCCTTCGATCCCGCCGACGAAGCAGGCACCATCGTCGCTACCTACACCGATGATCCGCTGCTAAGTGGCTATGCCTCTGTGCCCAACCTCGAACGATTGCAGGGTGCGTCGGCGATTTCCGGGCAGCGTCTCGGTCGGGGCCACGTCGTGCTGTTCGACTTCGACCCGACGTTCCGGGCGTTTTGGTGGGGGACGCAAGGGTTGCTGCTCAACGCCGTGTTCTTCGGCAGCACGTTCTGATCGTGGAGGGATAGGGCGATACGGTCTTCGGCACCGTAGATTGATGCCGTCCTCCACCTTTGCCTTCCGATGAGTCGCATCACCGAAGCCTTCGCTGCACTCTACGCCTGGTTGCTCGAAGCCACCGGGTTGAGCGAGTCGACGCTCAACCACGTCCTGAGCACGCTCGCGGTCATCGTCGTGCTGTGGCTGCTGCGGCTCGTAGTGTTGCGGCTCGTCAAGCGGCGCATCACCGATGTGCGCGTCCAATACCAGTGGCGCAAGACGACGACCTACACGGCAGTCGTCCTCGGTACGCTGGCTGTCGGACGCATCTGGCTTGATGCCTTCGGCGAGGTCGGCACCTTTCTCGGCCTCGTCTCGGCAGGCGTAGCGATTGCGCTCAAAGACCCGCTGACGAACATCGCCGGGTGGGGCTTCATCGTCTGGCGTAAACCGTTCGGACCCGGTGACCGGATCAGGGTGATCGGGTACGCGGGAGACGTGATCGACCAGCGGCTGTTCCGGTTCACGCTGCTCGAAGTCGGGACGGCGACGGGGGCGGAGCAGTCCACCGGGCGGATCATCCACATTCCGAACGGCAAGGTGTTCACCGAGGCGGTCGTCAACTACACGCGCGGCTTTCCCTACATCTGGAATGAGATCGCGATCATCGTGACCTTCGAGAGTGTGTGGCGGGACGCGAAGGACATCCTTTTTCAAATCGCGCACGACAAGGCTGAGGAGTTGAGCGCTGACGCCGAGCGCAAGGTCCGGCAGGCCGCGCAGGAGTACCTGATTTTCTATTCCAAGCTCACCCCGACCGTCTACACAAGCGTCGTCGATGTCGGCGTGCAGTTCGTGATCCGGTATCTCGTCGAGCCTCGGCGGCGGCGCGGAAGCGAGGAGATTCTTTGGGAGGCCATTCTCGACGCCTTCGGCGAGCGCGACGACATCGACCTCGCCTACCCGACGATGCGGTACTTCCACAACGTCACCGAGGGCAAGCCCGGTGCCCGCGCCGAGCCGTCGGGGTTTAGCGGGAACGGTGGCGGTCAGCAGGCGGCGGGCAGTGAGCAGCGGGCAGAGTGAGCCTAGTCGGAACGTGCAGTGGGGCGCGCCGTACCGCACGTCCACTTCCTTTTCCTGTCATGCCGAACCGCCTCGCCGACACGCACAGTCCCTACCTCCTCCAACACGCCGAGAACCCGGTCGACTGGTATCCGTGGTGCGAGGAAGCCTTCGATAAAGCAGAGCGCGAGGACAAGCCGGTCTTTCTCTCGGTCGGCTATGCGACGTGCCATTGGTGCCACGTCATGGAACACGAATCGTTCGAGGATGCCGACGTGGCGAAGCTCCTGAACGAGCACTTCGTTCCAGTCAAGGTGGACCGCGAGGAGCGGCCCGACGTGGATGCGCTCTACATGAGCGTCACCCAAGCGCTCACCGGGCACGGCGGGTGGCCGATGACGGTGCTGATGACGCCAGACAAGAAGCCATTCTTCGCCGGGACATACTTCCCGAAACACGGACGCGCCGGTCGGCCCGGCATGATGGAACTCTTGCCGAGCGTCGCCGCGCAGTGGAAAGCCAACCGCGACAAGGTGGCAGGCTCCGCCGAGCACATTACCCAAGCCATCCGCGACGGATTGACGGGGCAATCAGCGTCCGGCGAAGCCCTTGATGCGAGCGTGCTCGCCACGGCCTACAACCAACTCGCCAGCCGCTTCGACGCCGAGGCGGGTGGGTTCGGCGGGGCACCGAAGTTCCCGACGCCGCACAACCTGCTCTTCCTGCTCCGCGAGGCGCAGCGCGCGGGGACAGAAACGGTCGTTGGGGCGCGGGCGCTGCAGATGGTGGAGGAAACGCTCGGCGCGATGCGGCGCGGCGGTATCTGGGACCACGCTGGGTTCGGGTTTCACCGCTACTCGACCGATCGCGTCTGGAAGTTGCCGCACTTCGAGAAGATGCTCTACGATCAGGCGCTCCTCGCCATCGCCTACACCGAGGCCTTTGCCCTCACGCGCAACGACGCCTACCGTCATACTGCCGAGGAGATCTTCGAGTATGTCCACCGCGACCTGACGAGCGAGGAAGGGGCCTTCTTCTCTGCCGAGGATGCCGACTCGCTCAATGCCGAGGGTGAGAAGGAGGAAGGCGCGTTCTACGTCTGGACGTGGGACGACCTGATGCACACCCTCGGCCCGCAGGACGGGTCGTTCGCTGTCGCGCTCTTCAACGCCGAGCGCGAGGGCAACTTCCGCGATGAGGCGACGCGCCAGCTCACGGGGGCCAACGTCCTCTTCCGCACCACAGATGATGCCGATGCCGCCGACCGGCTCGGCGTGCCCGAAGGCCCGCTGGGCGAGCGGATCGACGGCATCCGGCAGCAACTCTTCGCCGCTCGCGCCGAGCGCCCTCGTCCGCTCCTCGACGACAAGGTGCTCACTGACTGGAACGGCCTGATGGTCGCTGCCCTCGCCAACGCCGCGTGGGTGTTCGATGCACCGGAGTATGCCCAACGCGCCGCCCGTGCTGCCGACTTCCTCCTCGATACGATGCAGACCGACGACGGACGCTTGCTTCATCGCTACCGGCGCGGTGAGGCCGGGATTCTGGCGCTGCTCGACGACTATGCGTTCCTCGTCTGGGGCCTCATCGAACTCTATCAGGCGACCTTCGAGACACGCTGGCTTCGCACGGCGCTCGACCTCAATCAGACCATGCTGCGGCACTTCGAGGACGAGGACCACGGCGGGCTGTTTCTCTCGTCCGACGACGGCGAAGCACTGCTCATCCGGCAGAAGGAGTACTACGATGGGGCGATCCCGTCTGGCAACGCTGTCGCCGCCCTCAACAACCTCCGCCTCGGGCGACTCACCGGGCAGAATGAACTCGAAGACGTAGCCGAGCGCATCTTGCAGTCGTCCGAAACCATCGCGCAGCAGCCGGTGGCCCACACGATGATGATGAACGCCCTCGCATTCAGTGTCGGCCCGGCACAGGAGATCACGGTGGCAGGCCAGCCAGAGGCCGAGGACACAGCAGCGTTACTCGATGTGCTGCGCGCCCATTACCTCCCGAACGCCATCATTCACCTCCGGTCATCGCATGCCGACGAACTGATCGAACTGGCTCCCTACACGGAGGCGCAGATGATGCAGGGTACGGCGACGGCCTATGTCTGTGAGCACTTCGCTTGCCAAGCTCCCACGAAAGAGCCGGACGCGCTACATCGGCAACTCGGTGCCATGGGAGAGGCTGGCGTGCGCGAGGCGTGACCCGCTCTGGGGTAGGGTTGCGTTCTGTTTACAGACCCTCAACCCTTGGACCGATGCGTTTCTTCTCGCTTCCCGCTTTGCTTCTCTGCTGCACCCTCGCCGCCTCACCCGATGCGCTCGCTCAGGGCGACCGACACGTCGTGATCAATCAGGTGCCGCTTGCGGACGCTGAGGTGGCCTCGCTCGAACGGCAGTACGGGGTACAGATTCAGAACGGCTCGTACTGGTACGATGCTCGCTCTGGGGGATGGGGCTTTGAAGGAGGGCCGGCGGTCGGGGTGATCCCGGCGGGGCTGGCGCTCGGCGGGCCGCTTCGTGCTGATGCGTCGGGTGGTAACACGGGCGTGTTCATCAACGGACGCGAACTACACGCGCAGGATGTGGCCGCGTTGTACGCGCTCACGGGATACGTTGAGCAGGGGCGGTACTGGGTGGATGCCTATGGGAACGCGGGGCCGGAAGGAGGCCCAGCCCTCGTAAATCTGTACGAACTGGCCCGTGCCCAGCAGGGCGGCAGCTCGTTCTATCGCTCCGGGGTGACGGGGCACGGCGCGGGCAGCAGCGGCGGCACGTCCTACGTCATGGGGAAAGACTGGAGCGTCATCGTCGGCAACTGAGTGCTGGCGATGCGTTCGGCGCAGGTCAGCCGATCGGTTGCGGCACCGCCGCGTGCGCGGCAGCGGCGAGGTCGGCAATGTAGGCCGCGTCGTCGTTGTGCTCGATGGCATTGCCGATCACGATGAACCGCGCTCCGGCGGTGACCTTCCGGGCTACGGCCTCCGGTGTTTTCAGCCCACCGCCGACAACGAGGGGAATCGAGCACGTCCGCGTGATCGCGGCGATCATTTCTTCCGGTACTGGGTGCTCGGCTCCGGAGCCGCCGTCGGTGAAGAGCAGCCGCATCCCCATCATCTCAGCCGCAAGCGCTGTGGCCGCTGCGATGTCGGGCTTGTTGCGCGGCAGCGGAGCCGACCCACTCATGTACTGCGCCGTCGTCAGGGGGCCGCTCTCGATGAGCATATAAGCCGTCGGAATTGGCTCTAGGCCGAGCCGACGAATCAGCGGGGCAGCGTGGACGTGCTGCCCGATCAGGTGCTCCGGGTTCCGCCCGCTCACGACCGAGAGATAGAGCACCGCGTCGAGCGCACCCGAAATCTGGTGCAGCGTGCCTGGAAAACCGACGACCGGCAAGTCGGTCGCGGCCTTGAGTCCGTGGATGTAGCCGTCCAGTTCAGTCGCGTGCATCAGGCTCCCGCCTACGAAGAAGGCGTCCACGCCCGCGTCGGCGCACCGGTCGGCGAAGGCAGGGAGCCGCTGCTCCGGCAGCTTATCAGGGTCGATCAGGACGACGAAGCCTGCGCCCTGCGCGTGGGCAGCGGCTAGGAGGCGGTCGTAGGTGGAGGAGCCGTTGGAATGAGACACGGAGCAGAAGGCAGATGGGAGCGGTGCAACCGGCGGTCTAAGGTAGCCCGCACGCGCCGTTTTAGCAAGATGTCAGCGCACGCCCAGATGGGCCATAATGCGTTCCGCCACCGGGAGCCGCGCCCCGCGCATCTCGAACTCGAGGTTGTCGTTCTCGACAGTGATCGCGAAAAAGTACGTCTCATTCCCGTGCTCCACCCAGCCGACCCACCAGCCGAGGTTCTCTGTCTCGCTGAGTGCCCAGCCCGATTTGCCGCGTAGCACAGCGCCGCCTGTTGTGTCGGTAACCATGATCTCCTTGACCGTATTCATCGCCCGGTCAGAGAATCCGGTATCCCCCGCGTGGAGCCGACGGAGAAAATCGATCTGTTCGTTTGGCGAGATTTGCAGCGATCCGTCGAGCCAGAAGAGGTCGGCCTCCTCGCCGATAGTGGCATTGCCGAAGTCCTCGCGGTCGAGCCACGTCTGCAGTGTGTCGCGCCCGACGCGGCGGGCCAGTTCGCGGTAGACCCAGACCGACGACTGCTTGAACGCCGTCACCAAGTCCTGACTCTGGTTCCAGCCCGTCGACCCTCGGTCCACGCCGTCCCACTCGATGATCTCGTTTTCGTCGGCGACCGCCCCGGCATCGAGGGCGACGAGCGAGTTGAAAATCTTGAACGTCGAGGCCGGGGGCCGGCGCTCGGCGGCACGCTCAGGGTTGTAGCGTGTGGTTATGCCTGACTGCGCGTCGTAGAGCACGAACGCCCCGACTGTACCCTCAGGGAAGAACGACGAGAGATCGGCGGTGGAATCCGCCGACATGGTTTCCTCTGCAATCTCCACGTCGGGCTGAGCGTCGGTGCAGCCAATGAGGGCGAGGAGGACGGTGAACAGGGCGAGGCGCATAGGAAGCAGCGTGGGGCAGGGGCTAAACATACCGACTCCCCCCTCGGCGAACGAGAGAGGAGTCGGCGCAAACAGCAATGCTGGATGTTTTAGCGGACGAGCAGCAACGACCGCGTGGCGGAAGCCGTCTCGCCTTCGGCGCGGACCACGTAGGCTCCGCTCGGAAGCGACCCGGCGTCCACGGTGATGCGCTGATCCTGCCCAGCAGCCACCGCGCCATCATGCAGCACACGCACTTGCCGACCGAGCACATCGTAGAGCACGACGCGGACCTGCTGCGCCTCGTCGACGCGGAGCGTGAGTGAGGCTGGGCGGTCGGTGCTGAACGGGTTCGGATAGGCAGCGGTCAGGGAGAACGAGGCGTCGGGGGCGGCGTCCTCGTTGGCGACCGGCGGCGTGACGTTGTAGCCCTTCGCGTTGAACTCTTCGACCATGACGGCGATTTCCTCGTCCGTGTAGTCCATGTTCACGGCGGCCTGAATGACAGCCTGCGCGGCGACGGGTTGGGTCGTGCTCGAACTGGTCATCGCAATGCCTTCGATCACGGCGATGTCGGTGCGCTCGCGCCCGAGGTCGTCGTAGACCCGCATCAGGGCTGTGGACCAGTGCTGGCCGCGCGTGTGCGGCGGCGGGCCAGCCGGGTAGGTGCCGGGGTAGTTTGTGACGCGGCCCGGCCAGAACTGGTTGTGGCCGTCCCACTTGAAGACCCAGTTATACTCGGGGTCGCGCGGGGCGAGGAGGCCGAGGCTGCGGGCATACGAGACGGCGAAGTAGTCGCCCAGCCCTTCGCTGAGGCCGTCGCCGTTGGAGAGGCCGCCGACGGTGAGCCAGTCGTGGAGGCCGTGGCCGAGTTCGTGGATGACCACGTCGGCGTCTTCGGCATCATCCACGCCGCCCTCGCCAAACTGGAGGCGACCGGCACCATACGATGAGTTATCCGCGCCGTTGAAGCCGTGCGGGTCGAAGCGGACGCCGGTGGCATACTGGTACGGGCGCACCTCGATCTCCAGCGTCTCGTTGATGTAGCGCATGTAGTTGTCGATGTGCCAGTAGACCGTCGCGGCCTCAAAGGCGTCCTCGTCGCGTGTAAACAGCCACTCGGCCTCGGTCTGCTCGAACTCGCCCTTGAAGGGGCCGGCCCAATCGTCGATGTCGGCGTACTCGCCTTCGAGCTTGTACACGTCGTCCTCGAAGGTCACGTCGAAGGTATACTCGGAGCGGGCGGCTTCCATTTCTGGCGTGTTGGCGTCGCCGCCGTCGGTGTAGCCGGGGTCGCCGTAGTCCGCGCCGCTGCGCGTGAGCGGGTCGGGATCGAAGATCATACCCGTCGCATCCACGCGCTGAGCCGACACCTCGACGATGGAGCGGGCCGGGGTTTTGGGTGTGTCCTCGTGCAGCCCGTGGTGGAAGACGGTGCGGCGGGCGACGCGCAGCAGGTCGCCCGTCTCGGCATCGACGAACGACTCCCAGTTGCCGAACGGCGCATCCGGGGTCACGAACACACGCCACGCGAGGCGGCCTCCGTCCTCGGTCGGGTAGATCGTGAGGCGAGTCTCGTCATCGAGCAGGCGGCCCGACACGTCGAGGTGGTCGTGCGCGATGGCACGGGCGGCGTCTGCTGTCATCGATGGCGCGGAGCGAGGCACCGAGAGGCTGGGCTGGTAGTCACTCAGTACGAGCTGCACACGGTGCTGCGGGTCGATGTTAACGACGACCTCGGCTCCATGCACCGGTACGCCATCGACCGTCTGCGTGAAGCGGGCAGTGTGCCCAGCCCGGCTCGACCGGACGTGGCGGAGTTCAAGCGCATCGGCGTTGAGGTTGAGCATCTCAGCCTGCTCGGTGAGGTACTGCCGAGCCATCGTCTCGGGGGCAGCGGCGTCCACGGCGTAGTCCTGCCGGTAGAGGGCGCGCGGTGTGCCATCGGCAGTGCGGAGGCCGTCTATGGCCGCGACCCATTCAGGCGCGGCATCGGTGCCGATTTCGAGGGCCGAGCGCGGCTCGGGTTTTTGCGCGAGCGCCGCCGTAGCGAAGACGAACACGGCCAGCACGAGCGTGGGGTAGCGATAGGTCACGAGGGTATCCGTTTGGGTTAGCAGGAGCGAAGGACGAGGACCGATACTATACACAGACCATGCCTGTGTCAAATCCAGTGTGCGCAACACCTTCTGCTGTTAAGTGCGCTAGGCAGCACTCAGGAGGCCTGGATCGTCGCCTTGCGGTCAGCGGCGACTTTCTCGATAACCTCGGCGAGCGCGTCGTATTGCACGGGTTTGGATAGATACAAATCCATACCAGCCTCCAGACACTGCGTCTGATGCTCTGGCAGCGCATTGGCCGTCAGGGCGACGATGTGCGGCTGCTGTACGGCTGGGAGCAATGCGCGAATTAGACGGGTGGCGGCGAGGCCATCGAGGACCGGCATCTGGACGTCCATCAGGATCATATCGTAGGACACATCCTGCACAGCACGGACCACCTCCTCGCCGTTGGCGACCACGTCGGCACGGAAGCCGAGCTTGTCTAGCATGCGTAGCGCTACTTTCTGGTTGATCACGTTGTCCTCGGCCAAAAGGATACGCAGGCCGGACGTGTCGTGGCGCGGCGGCGTAGCAGTCGGTCCCGTGGCGGAGGGGTCGGGAGAGCCAGAGGTTGTTCGGAGCGCGAAGACGAGTGCTGTCCGGAGGCGGTCTCGGTCGACCGGTTTCGTGAGGATCGCAGCGAAAACCTCTGCCGTTGTCTCTTCCATCCCAACGGAGGACAGCAGGACCAGTGGCAGCGTCGCCGTGGCTGGCCGGGTGCGGAGCGCGAGCGCCAAGTCGAGTCCGCTCACGTTCGGCATGTGCATATCGAGTATCGCTACATCGAAGTTGGCTCCCTGGTCGATGAGCGCCAAGGCCTCCTCGGCGCTCGCAGCAGCAGTCGGGTGCATGCCCCAGCGGCGGGCCAGCTCGGAGGCAAGCATGCGGTTCGTCGCGTTGTCGTCCACGATCAGCACGGGGCGGCCCTCCAGGTCGGGCACCGGGCGTCGAGGCGAGGGTGGCGTCACGGCCGGGGTACGGACGGTGAAACGGAACGTGGAGCCGACCCCCGGCTCGCTTTCGGCGCTGAGTGTACCGCCCATCAACTCAACGAGTCGCTTACAGATAGCGAGGCCGAGTCCCGTTCCGCCGAAGCGGCGGGTCGTAGAGGCGTCGGCCTGCGTGAAGGCCTCGAAGAGGACCTTTTGCCGGTCCGGTGGGATGCCGATTCCGGTGTCGCGGATGCTCAGTGCCAGCCCATCGAAATCGTCGGCTGGGGCGACGTGGACGACGACCTCGCCCTCCTCGGTGAACTTCACTGCGTTGCTCAAAAGGTTGACAAGGACTTGCCGCACGCGCGTCACGTCTCCCTCGACCGTCTGCGGAACGCAGTCGTCGATGTGCAGCATTAGCTCGATGCCCTTGTTGTTCGCTTCTGGGGCGAGGAGGTCGAGCGCTTCTTGAACGGCGGCATGTACCTCGAATGGGTGCCGTTCGAGGTCGATCTTACCCGCCTCGATCTTCGAGAAGTCGAGGATGTCGTTGATGATCGTCAGGAGGGCGTCGCCCGAGACGCGGATGATCTCGACAGATTCACGCTGGTCCTCGTCGAGGTCGGTGTCGAGGAGCAGGCCCGTCATGCCGATCACACCGTTCATGGGGGTGCGGATCTCGTGGCTCATCGTGGCGAGGAACTCGCTCTTGGCGCGTGTCGCTGCTAGTGCCTCCTCGCGGGCGACCTCAGCGCGTTCGCGCGCCCTTTCCGCGGCACGTTGGTTCCGCTCCGCCTCCTGCCAGGCATCGATGAGTTTCCCCTCTAGGTGCTCCCAGAACACCATCAGAATGTAGATCACGACGCAGGATGTGGCGACCGCCCCAATGAAGTATGCAGGCGGGACGGGGTGCTGCTCGGGCATGTAGGAGGCGAGCAGCGCATACGTTGCGGTCATCACAACCGCGAAGTAGGCGAACGGGCGCGGGCGGCGGAAGATCGCCATCTGGCCGATGAGCAGCACGAAGGTGCCGGTGACCAAGTGGGGCGGAAAATCGGACAGCACCAGCAGCCAAGCGTACCATACCAGCGTGACGCCCGCTACCGCATAGCCGATTTGAAAGGCCCGTGCCTGCGCCCACGCGCTGAATTGTAGCGCCGCAAACATCGAAAGGCAGATGGCCCCCACCACCAGTCGGGGGCCGTAGTTGAGGGGGCCGCCCACGGCATGGTCTCCCTCTAGCAGGTAAAACAGTGGGATGCCAATCCCTCCAACCAACATAGCGGCTTGGTAGTACCGGACTACCGACAGCGAGGAGGTCTCAGCCGAAGGGGATTGGTCTGCCATGGGTGGAAGGTAGGCACGGCGCGACGTTCCTGCCACAACACCCACGGCAGAATAGGAGGTCTGCCAAGTGGTCGCCAAGCGAGGGGTTCCCGCTGGACGTTACAGCATCTCGCGCAGCGTATCCGCCGCCGCACCGAGGGCGTCCGGCAGGTTCTCCGGCTGGCGACCGCCCGCCGTGGCGAGGGTGGGGCGTCCGCCGCCGCCGCCGCCGACCTTCTTCGCCAGCGCACCGACGAGCTTGCCCGCCTGCACGCCGCGTCCGACGAGGTCGTCGGAGACCGACGCCGAGAGGTAGACCTTGCCGCCTTCGGGGTCGGATGCACCGAGGACGGCGACGGCGTTCGCACCGAGCGTGTCGCGGAACTGGGTGGCCGTTTCGCGGAGCGTGTCCATGTCGGCGGCCCCGAGGTCGCCCGTGACGAGGCGGATGCCGTCCACGTCTTCGGCCTGCTCGATGAGCGAGTCGAGGCCGGAGGCGGCTTCGGCCTGCTTGAGCGCGGCGATTTCTTTTTCGAGGGCCTTGACCTCGGCGAGTACGTCGGCGACGGCTTCGTCGACGGGTTTCTGGAGCGACTTGAAGGGGGCGCGGATGGCGTCGAGCGTAGCCCGCTCCTGCTCGATCACGTCGAGCGCGGCCTCGCCCGCGACGGCTTCGATCCGCCGGACTCCCGACGCCACCGACCCTTCGCTCACGAGGCGGAAGATGCCGATCTCGCCCGTCGCGCCGACATGAGTGCCGCCGCACAGCTCGACCGACTCGCCGAAGGTGACGACGCGGACCGTCTCGCCGTACTTCTCGCCGAAGAGTGCCATCGCCCCACGCTCTTTGGCCTCGGCAATCGGTACGTCGGATTCGATGTGGCCCTCGATGTTCTGCTGGATCAGTTCGTTGACTCGGCGCTCGATCCGGCGCTGCTCCTCGTCGGTGACACGCTCGAAGTGCGAGAAGTCGAACCGCAGCCGGTCGGGGGCGACGAGCGAGCCTTTCTGCTGGACGTGCTCGCCGAGGGTTTCGCGGAGGGCGGCGTGCAGGAGGTGCGTCGCCGTGTGGTGCTTCCGCGTCTCGCGGCGGCGGCTTGCGCTGACGGTGGCGGTGACGGTCGCCGTCGGATCGCTCGGCAGGCGGTCGACGGTGTGGGCGATGCTGCCGTCGTCGAGTTTCTGCGTGTCGGTGACGGTGAGCGTGTCGGCGCCGACGGTGAGCGTGTCGGCGCCGACGGTGAGAGTGCCGGTGTCGCCGATCTGCCCGCCGCTCTCGGCGTAGAACGGCGTCCGGTCGAGCACGACCTCGTGCCGTTCGGTCTCCCCCTCGCCGAACGACCGCATCCGGCGGACGTGCACGTCTTTAGTCTCCGTCGCGTCGTAGCCGACGAAGGCCGAGTCCTCGCCCTCGCTTACGGTGGTCCACCCGGCGACGGTGCTGTGGTCCGAGCCGAACTGCCCGGCGGCGCGGGCACGCTCACGCTGCTCTCGCATTAATAGGTCGAAGCCCTCTGTGTCTACCTTCAGGCCTCGCTCTCGAGCCATTAAGGCTGTGAGGTCGAGAGGAAACCCGTATGTGTCATAGAGCAGAAAAGCAACGTTGCCAGGGATGTAACCACCCATGGCAAAGAATGCCACCATTCTAACCGACTTGCTACGCTCGCTGTCGAATGCCTTGTCTACCACACCTTGTGCAGAAGGCTCGTCTTTGAGACGTTCAGCAATACCGTCGGCAGCCTTTCGAAAGTCTGAGTTCTCGTCGTAAAGCCTCTTGACCCGTTTCCAGAACACTCCTTCCTTTTCATGAGCCCAGCTCAAGTCAAAGATGCTTTCGACCTCAAACCTCTCTTTCATTGGTTCGATCGTGGAGGCAATTGCATCGAATAGTTCGATTCCTATTCCTAGCGTCCGCAGGAAGCCCTCCTCCTCGGCGCGGATGGTGCGCTCGATGTAGTCTTGCCGCTCGCCGATTTCGGGGAACGGCTCGCCCATCTTCTTCTTCAGCGGGGCGACGAGCTTGTAGAGGAACGGCTCGCGGAAGCCGAGGGCCTGGTAGCCGAAGCGGACGGCGCGGCGCAGAATCCGGCGGATGACGTAGCCCCGCCCCGTGTTGCTCGGGCTGGCTCCGTCGGCAATCGCAAACGCCAGCGTGCGGACGTGGTCGGCGACGACGCGCATCGCGATCTGCTGCTTCTCGTCGGCCTCGGCGTAGGCCGGCGCGCCTAACTCGGTCAGCGCGGCGAAGAGGCCCGCGAAGAGGTCGGTGTCATAGTTCGAGACCTTGCCCTGAAGCACAGCGGCGACGCGCTCGAAGCCCATCCCGGTATCGACGTGCTTCGCGGCGAGCGGCTTCAGGCTCCCGTCCGGTTGCGCGTTGTGCTGGATGAAGACGAGGTTCCAGATTTCGATGACGCGCGGGTCGTCCTGATTGACGAGGTCGGCCCCCGGCATGGCGGCGCGTTCGGCGTCGGGCCGGGCGTCGTAGTGGACTTCGGAGCACGGCCCGCAGGGGCCGGTGTCGCCCATCATCCAGAAGTTGTCCTTCGACGGGGCGAACAGGATGTGCTCGTGCGGGATCGTCGTCTCCGACTTCCACAGGTCGGCTGCCTCGGTGTCGGCGCTGAGGCCGAGGGCGTCGTCGCCCTCGTGGACGGTCGCGTAGAGCCGGTCGGGGTCGAGGCCCCAGCGGTCCACCAAAAGCTCCCACGCCCACGCAATCGCCTCCTTCTTGAAGTAGTCCCCGAAGCTCCAGTTGCCGAGCATCTCGAAGAACGTGTGGTGGTACGTGTCCACGCCCACCTCTTCGAGGTCGTTGTGCTTGCCCGAGACGCGGAGGCACTTCTGCGTGTCGGCCACCCGGTTGTAGGGCCGCGTGCCCTCGCCGAGGAATACGTCCTTGAACGGGTTCATCCCCGCGTTGATGAACAGCAGCGTCGGGTCGTCGTGCGGGACGAGGGGGGCCGAGGGGACGATCTCGTGCTCCTTCTCGCGGAAGAAGTCGAGGAAGCTCTGGCGGATGGCTTCGGAGGTGGTCGGACGGTCGGACATCGGGGTAGCGCTGGGATTCAGAGAGAAGCCCGAAAGGTACACCGCGCCTTGGCCGGGTTTCCATCGCACGCCGTTCACGAAGAGACTGGTTTTGGTCCTGTTTCTCCTCGCAACAATCTGTCATCCCGGACTCTGATCCGGGATCCACCGGCCAGCACGCCTGTGGGTCCCCGCCTTCGCGGGGATGACGAGTGTAAAGGTCGGGAGCAAAGTCGGCGCTTGTGATGGGTAGCGATCCCTGTGAATCACTGTAAGGACCGCTTCGGAACATCGAAGGGTCGATCCAAATCGTAGTGCCCTGGCAGCATCTCGTCGTGCCTACCTTCCACATTGCCCCGCTTCATCTTCCGCCTTGATCATGCGCCCTCGTTTCCTGCTCTCCCTTGCCGTTTTGCTCGTACTTGCCGGGTGCCGCAGCACCGAACCTGTGCGCGTCGAGTCGATCACTGCTGAACCCTCGGAGGACACGTCCGAGACCGAGGCGCTCTACTGGCAGCGCCAACAGGAGGCCCGCGCCGACTACACCGAGGCCGACGTGTCGTTCATGATCGGGATGATCGGGCACCACGCGCAGGCGCTCATCATGTCGCGCCTCGCGCCGGAGAACGGGGCCAGCCCCGCCGTGCAGAGGCTCGCCTCGCGGATCATCAACGCGCAGAACGACGAGATCGCCACGATGCAGCGGTGGCTCCGCCTGCGTGGCGAGCCGGTTCCCCTCGTCCACATCGACGGCCTCGACCTGATGCTCCACCTTGAGGGAGAAGAGGGCGCGATGGATCATGGTGAGATGAACCACGACTCGATGGACCACAGCGCCCACGGCAACATGAACCACGAGGGCATGGATCACGGAGGGATGAATCACGGGGGCATGGCCCACGACGCGATGGACCACTCGTCGATGCCGGGGATGCTCTCGCAGGCCCAGCTCGAAGAACTCGCCGCCGCCCGAGGCACCGAGTTCGACCGCCTCTTCCTGACCTACATGATCCAGCACCACGGCGGAGCCATCGTGATGGTCGATGACCTCTTCGCTGTCGATGGGGCGGGGCAGGACGAAGCCGCCTTCAAGCTCGCTTCGGATATCAACGTAGACCAGACCACCGAGATCGCCCGTATGCACCAGATGCTGGACGACCTCGCCGACTCCAACTAGCACCTTCGTTAGAACGTGTCATCCCGAACGTATGTGAGGGATCTCCCGCCTCGACGTTTTGCAAAAGGCTACCGAAGGGGATTTCTCGCTAAGCTCGAAATGACAGGTCATCAGACTCAGCACCAGCCTGACTCTTCTATCTCACCCAACCCTGCCATGACCACCCCTCGCTTTTTCGCCTTCGCCCTGTGCGCCGCCGCGCTCGTCGGCCTCGCCGCGTGCTCGTCCACGCAGAATACGTCCTCGATGATGAAGAAGATAGACCAAGCCGGTCCGCCGACGCCTGATCCGCGCGTCGGCCTCGGCGGCGGCCTCTTCGATGCCGAGGAAGCCATCTGGAACCTCCGCATGGTCTCGACGACGCGCCCGCCGGAAGATTTCGTCGGCGTCACCAACTCGGACCTCGCCTTCAAGGACCAGTACGCGATCCAGGGCAACTACAACGGCGTCCTCGTATGGGACCTCGCGAACCCGGCCTCGCCGGACCTCGTGACGGAGTACCTCTGCCCGGCGTCGCAGAGCGACGTGTCGGTCTACGAGAACCTGCTCTTCGTCTCGGGCGAGGGCCTCGGCGGTCGGCTCGACTGTGGGACGCAGGGGAACGACCAGCGTGTGAGCCCAGACCGCCTGCGTGGTATCCGCATCTTCGACATCACCGACATTCGCAACCCCGAGTACATCGCCAACGTGCAGACGTGCCGCGGTTCGCACACGCACTCCGTCCTCAAAGACCCGGATGACGATGAGAATGTCTACGTCTACATCTCCGGCTCGGCGGGCGTGCGGCCCGAAGAGGAACTGCCGGGCTGCTCGGATGCCGCGCCCGACGAAGACCCGAACTCGGCGCTGTTCCGCATCGAGGTCATCAAGGTGCCGCTCGACAACCCGCAGGCCGCCGCCATCGTCTCTTCGCCGCGTATCTTCGACGGCCTCGTAGAGCCGCCGAGTCATGGCATGGCCCCGGCGGATATCGCCGCCGTTGAGGAGGCACGCGCCACCGGCGGGTTCGTCGTGGACCGACCGAATGGTACGTCGTTCGTCGTGCCGGATGGATTCGTCATGCAGCTTCTCGGTCAGATGGTCGCCCAGCGCGGCGGTTCGGGGGCGCCGACCGCCGCCGACAGCACGATGCTCCGCGAGCGGCTCCCGGCTATCGCCGCCAACTGGTTCGGGGACGATGAGGAGGAGGGCGATGGCCCCGCCCCCGGCCCGACGCAGTGCCACGACATCACGCTCTATCCAGAGATCGGTCTCGCGGGCGGTGCGTGCGAAGGCTATGGGTTGTTGCTTGACATCTCTGATCCGGCCAACCCGCGCCGTACTGATGCGGTCGCCGACTCGAACTTTGCCTACTGGCACTCGGCGACCTTCAACAACGACGGTACGGCGGTCCTCTTCACCGATGAATGGGGCGGCGGCGGCCAGCCGAAGTGCCGCGTGGACGACCCCTACGAGTGGGGCGCGAACGCGCTCTTCACGATTGAAGACGGCGAGATGGTCTTTCAGAGCTACTACAAAATGCCCGCCGCGCAGACGCCCGAAGAAAACTGCGTCGCCCACAATGGTTCACTCATCCCGATCCCCGGCCGCGACGTCATGGTGCAGGGCTGGTACCAAGGCGGCATCTCGATCTTCGACTGGACCGATCCCGCGAACCCCGTCGAGATCGCGTTCCACGACCGCGGCCCCATCGACCCGGAGCAGTTCGTGATGGGCGGAAGCTGGTCCGTCTACTGGTACAACGGCCTGATCGTCAACTCCGAGATCGCCCGCGGCCTCGATATCTTTGAACTCACGCCGAGCGCCTACCTTTCGCAGCACGAGATCGACGCCGCCAACACGGTTCGCCTCGACTACCTCAACGCGCAGGGACAGCCGAAATTCGTCTGGCCCACTACCTTCTCGCTGGCTCATGCCTACCTCGACCAACTCGAACGCTCCGGTGGTCTCGATGCGGCGCGGATCGCGGCAGCGCGGGAAGCGCTCGACGGTGCTGAAGGCGCGTCGGGTTCGACGCGGAACGCGGCGCTGACGGGCCTCGCCGAGATGCTCGATGGGCAGGCCGGGTCGGCCCGCGATGCGGCGAAGGTGCGGATGGTTGCCGCTACGGTGCGTGACTTGGCCGCGATGTAAGCCTCAGTCGGTGCTCGTTGCCCCGCTTGAAGTTGCCCGCCGCTTTCGCCATCAGAAGCTGTGCCTCCGCCGCGTCGACTCGTTCGATGCGGCGGAGGAAGTGTTGGGCCTTGGCTCCTTTGAGTGTCGTCACCGTCCGCCCATGCCACGCGATGAACACCTTGCCATCTTGGCTCGTGTGGTAGGAGAACACGGCATCGGACATCGCCCTCACGCTCCCATTGCCAGCAAGGCGGCGACGATACCGAAGATCATCAGCGCGACGGCAATGGCGATGGCGAGCAGGGCCGGACGGGTGCTGCTGATGGGGCCGGTCTCGGCCTCGACGCGCTCCTTCGCCTCTTTCAGCCCGAGCCCGGTGCGCTCGCGCAGTAGCTTGATCGCCTCAATCTTCTGTCCTGCGTGGGCGAGAGCGAGCACGTCCTCCGGCAACCCCGAGGTGGAATCGAGTGGTGCCTGTGGAGCATCGGGCACGGCCTGTCCTGCCGCCTCCGCCGTCAACTGCTCGATCTGTGCTTTCGCTTCGGCCAGACTGACACCCGTGGCTTCGCGGAGTAGCTTGATGGCTTCGATCTTCTGCCCTTGCTCGATCAGGTCGGCGATGCGTTCGTAGTCGTTCATGGCAGCGAGGGTTTAGCCGAAGTTACGAGGGCGCGTCCCAGCCCTCGCGGGTCCGCAGCCCGTTGATGTGGGCGACGTGGTGCCGTCCGTGCCATGCGTACAGCCCGGTCAGCCGACTCAGTCGCATCGTCTGCTCGGCTTCGGGGTGGTAGAGCAGGCGCTCGAAATCGGCGCGGTCGAGTGAGCGGAGCACGGTCGTCCAGCGCGCGTGCAGCCTGTCGAGAAACGAGAGGGTGACCTCGACCGGCATCGCGTAGTCAGCAAGCTCTGCCCACGCCGCTTCCTTGTAAGTGCGGATGGTCGGCGTGTCTTCGGTGAGCGTCAGCTTCAGCCGGGCGATGGCATTGAGGTGGCTGTCGCCGACGTGGTGGACCACCTGCCGCACGGTCCAGCCCTCGGCTCGATACGGTGTGTCAAGCTGTGCGTCGGTCAGGCCGTCCACGGCAACTCGCATCTCCGCCGGGAGCGACTCGATCTGCCCGATCCAGCGGTCGAGGTCGGCGTCGGTGATATTGGCGGGCGGTTCGTAGGTGCCGATGGGATAGCGGAGGTCGGGCATGGGTAGGAGGGGTTGAGGGTGTGTAGAGTATGAGAGAGTGGTTTGGAGTGGGGCACGCTCACACGCTCATACCCGACACCCGCACACGCTAAATTCCCGCACCGCCGGTGACTTCGAGGGTGTGGCCGGTGACGTAGCCCGCCAGCGGCGAGGCCATCATCAGGATGCCGCCTGCTGCTTCCTCGTCGGTGCCGGGGCGACCGAGCGGGTTGTTCGTGAACGCTCGACCGCGCGCCGCCTCGGGGATGCCTTGCACGATCTCTTGTCCGCCCACCTCGACCGTCTCGCCGTCTTCTTTCGGGCGCGTCATCCGCGTGTCGATGAACCCGAACGCCACTGCGTTGCAGCGGACCCCGAACCGGCCCCACTCCTTCGCTACCGTCTTCGTCAACCCGACGATGCCCATCTTGGCCGTCGCGTAGTTGATTTGCCCGACGTTCCCGTGCAGCCCGCTCGTCGACGAGATGTTGATGATTACCCGATTCTCGGCGAACGGCTCGCCCGCGGCGCGTTCTTGCTTGCCCGGCTCGCGCAGGTACGGCGTGGCGGCGCGGATCATGCGGAACGGCGCGAAGGTGTGAATCTCCATGATGCGGAGCCACTGCTCGTCGGTCATCGTGTGGAGCATCCCATCCCACAGAAATCCGGCGTTGTTGACGAGCACATTGAGTTTGCCGAACCGCTCGACCGCTCCGGCCAGCAGTGCCTCGGGAAAGCCGTCCTCGGTGACGCTCCCGGCGATGGCATGGGCTGTGCCCCCGGCATCTTCGATTTCCCGAACGACGGACTCAGCGGGTTCAGCGTCGAGGTCGTTGACGACGACGGATGCGCCGTGTTGGGCGAACAGCTTGGCCGCCGCCGCGCCGATCCCCCGACCGGCTCCGGTGACGACGACGACATGGTTCTCGAAAAGCGACATGGGTAAGGAAGGTAGATAGGGAAGTTGGCTTTGTTGCTACGTTCTGCTCTATGTCATCCCGAGCGGAGTCGAGGGATATCTAGTGAACCTGATCGTAGCATCACTAAAGATCTGGCTTCGCCGAGCCCTTCGGGGTTCTCCACTCGCTTCGCTCGGTCGAGGTGACATGATTGGAAGGTTCGCGGTAGAGTGAAGCACAGGTCAGCGGGTCCGGTAGTCTACGCTTCCGAACGTTCCCGCGTCATCGACGATGTGGGTTTCCTTACCGGGGACGATGTCGGTGTTCTGAGCCGAGGCACAGCGCCAGCCCGCCTCGGTCCGGTGGATGACGAAGGAGAAAATCGTCGTGCGCGGGCCGGGTTGCTCGATGGTGCCGATGGGCGTCTGGCCCGTCAGGCGCATCCGGGCATGGATGACGGCGACATCCTCCCGCAGCCACTTTACCTTCACTTGGCGGACGGTCAACTCCGACTCGTTGAAGATGACATCGAGGCCATAGCGGTGCGCTTTGCGGATCGCCTTGCGGTCGTGCCACCAGAGGCCGGTGACGTTGACAAATTCGGCGTCCTCGTCGAAGAGTGCGGCGAGGGCGTCGGCGTCGCGGCGGTTCCATGCGAGCGCCCAGAGTTCTGGCAGGCGCTCGGGTCGGTCGAAGGGCGGGTATTCGTCGGACACGTCAGGCAGGGATCAGCAGGGCGAGGGTGTCGGCGATGAGCGCCGGTTTGGCCTCGCCCTCGATCTCAATGGTGTTCTCGGTCTTGAGAAGCAGCCGTCCTTCACCTTTCGGCGCGACTTCAGTAAGGTGCACCCGAGCGCGAACCCGTGCTCCCGACTTGACCGACGCGAGGAAGCGGACCCGGTCGAGGCCGTAATTCAGCACGCGCGCCACACCATCGGGGACGACGCCGATCTCGTTGCGGAGCGCGGGGAGGAGCGAGAGGGTGAGGAAGCCGTGCGCGATGGTTGTCCCGCCAGGCGTCGCGGCAGCCCGCTCGGGATCGGTGTGGATCCACTGGTGATCCTCGGTGCAGTCGGCAAAGGCGTTGATTCGGGCTTGATCGACCGTGATCCAGCCAGATGTGCCCAACTCATGGCCGATGAACTGGTCGAGGGTGTCGAGGGTGTAGTCGGCAGGGGGCATAGCGTCAGGCGGGTGTAGTGAGCGCAGCACGGAATGCCTCGGGCAGCGGGGCCGGGCGACCTGTGGCTCGGTCGATCCAGACGTGCGTGGCCTCGGCGCGCGCGTAGAGCGCGTCCTCATCGCCTTCCACGGTCAGGTCGTACGACTGCGGGAACGAGGTGCGTCCCGGCTCGCCGCCGTAGACGCGGACGATGACCGTCGCGGGGTAGACAATCGGGCGCTTGAAGTCACAGCGGATCGAGGCAAGGATCGGCCCGTCGCCGTCTTCCCAACCCTCGGGCAAAAGACGCTCGAACGATTCGACGCGGGCTTGCTCGATGTAGGTGAAGTACGTCGCGTTGTTGACGTGGCCGAGCGCGTCCATGTCGCCCCATCGGACGGGGATGCGAGCGGTGTGGAGGAGGGGAGGAGCCATCGGGCGAGGCCGGGTCAGCGAAACACTAGCGAATATCGGAAGGACGGTGGCGAGAGGCGGTCGGTGTGGCGCAACTTCCCCGCCCCGGCTCGCGTTGAGCCGATCCGCCTCCAACGACCGCTTCTGTGATGAGTTCGATCTTCCGCACGACCCTTGCCGTCTCTCTCTTCGCTACGCTCCTCGCCACTGGCTGCCAGGTCCAAGACGACGTTGCCGATCCTGATACGAGCGCCTACGACCCTGCCACCGACACGCTCCGATTTACAGGCGAAGTCCACCTCCGCAACGTCCGGCAACTCACCTTCGGCGGCAACAATGCCGAGGCCTACTGGAGCTTCGACGACTCGCAACTCATCTTTCAGAGCGACTGGGCCGAGATCAACGATCAGGGCTGTGACCAGCAGTTCATCATGAACGCCGACGGCTCAATGCTCGATGACGGTTTGCGCTACCGCCTCGTTTCGTCGGGCGAGGGGCGGACGACATGCGGCTACTTCCTCACCGACGGCCGCGTCGTTTTTGCCTCGACGGCTGGAGGCAGCCCCGCCTGCCCGACGCCGCCCGAGGCTGTGCCCGGCGTATATACGTGGCCCATCTACTCCGACTACGACATCTACGTCGCCGACGCCGACGGCCAGAACCGCGAGCTCCTCATTGACAGCCCCGGCTACGACGCCGAGCCGACCGTCAGTCCCGATGGCCGCTACATCGTCTTTACCTCGACCCGCTCCGGCGACCTCGACCTGTGGCGCTACGAGATCGAGACGGGCGAGACGATCCAACTCACGAACACGCTCGGCTACGACGGCGGCGCGTTCTTCTCGCCGGATAGCGAGCGGATCGTGTGGCGCGGGAGTCGGCCCGAGGGCACAGAGGCGCAGCAGTACAGCGATCTCCTCGCCGACGGTCGCGTTCAACCCTCCGCGCTCGACCTCTATGTGGCCGACGCGGACGGCCAGAACGCCGTCCGCGTGACGGACCTCCCCGGCGCGAACTGGGCACCGTTCTTCCACCCGTCCGGCGAGAAGATTCTCTTCGCCTCGAATCATCACTCTGAGAGCGGTCGCCTCTTCGACCTCTTCCTCGTCGACGTTGACGGGCAGAACCTCACGCAGGTCACGCATAGCGGTACCTTCGACGCGTTCCCGATGTACTCCTATAGCGGCGACAAATTGGTCTTCGCCTCGAACCGCCGCGTCGACCGGCAGCAGAGCCGCGACACCAATATCTTCGTCGCCGATTGGATCGAGACCCCCGAAGCGGTGGATTCTACGTTCCAGACCGTCGCGGTGGTGCCGTAAGCCGGTCTGGCATCGGCGCGAATCGGCTGTATCCTATGGCATGATGATGCAGCGATTCCTCGCCTCGGTGCTCGTACCCGCTATCGCCTTCGCGGTGGCTGCGTGTGGCACGCTCCACTCGGACGGTCCCCCGTCTGATGATCCTCCGCCGGACGGTCCCGCTGTCGTGTCGGTCCCGGTGCCCGACGGGTTCAGGGCAGTGCCGTCGCAGGGCCCACTGCTCGCCCACCGCGTCGCCCTCGGCGAGCGGCTGTTTTTCGACCCGATTCTCTCGTCCGACCGGACGGTGTCGTGCGGGACGTGCCATCTACGAGAAAAGGCGTTTACGGATGGGCACCTGCGGAGCGTCGGGGTGCAGGGGCGGCGGGGGCTGAGGAACGCGCCGAGTCTGCTGAACGTGGCCTATCGCCGCTCGCTGTTCTGGGACGGTGAGCACCCGTCGCTGGAGCATCAGGCGCTCGTCCCGCTCGGCGACTCGCTCGAAATGGACCTGCCGGTCCGGGAGGCCCTAGCCCGTCTCAAGGCACACCCCGAGTATCCCACCCTCTTCGCCGAGGCGTTCAACGGCCAAGGCCCAAGCGAGCCGACGCTCATTGATGCCCTCGCCGCGTTCCAGCGCACGCTCGTCAGCGCCCCCACCCGCTTTGATCGGTATCGAGCGGGTGAGGCTGAGGCGTTCAACGAAGCCGAAGTGCGCGGCCTCGTCTTGTTCGAGATTCACTGCCAGAAGTGCCACGCCGGGCCGCACCTCACGACCGACGGCTTCGCCAACAACGGCGCAGCGGTGAGCGATGAAGACCCAGGCCGAGAGCGCATCACGTCCGATCCCGCCGACCGGGGCCTGTTCCGCATCCCCAGCCTGCGCGCTGTCGCCCGCACCGCTCCCTACTTTCACGACGGGCGCTTTTCCACGCTCGATGCCGTGGTCGATCACTACGACCGAGGTGGCGACGGCACGCCGGGGCAGGACGTTCGCATCGGTCCGCTCCATCTGACCGACACCGAGCGTGCCGCCCTCATCGCGTTTCTCCGCACGCTTGACGATCAGGCCGCGCCGGTCAGTCAGACCCTGACGCCATAACCCCGAGACGGCGTTTCAGACGGTCGCTGTGGCGAGGCAGACCGGTGCGGTATCGCTGGCAACTCGTCGTATCATCCGAATCTGTGTTGCTCCGACTGGTCCATATCGTCCGCATTGCGCTCGTGCTCGCTGTCGTGCTGAGTACACAGGGCTTGCTGTTGGTGCAGGGCACGTTCCTGCTGCGGCAGGACTACATCGCGGAGGTGCTCTGCGTCAATCAGAATCTGCCGGAACTGGACTGCGAGGGCAAGTGCTTCCTCGCCGACCGGATGCGTGAGCAGCAGAAGCATGACGAGGAGCAGAAAGGGTTCCTCGAAGTAGCGCTCGCGGTTGCCGCCGTTGCAGTGACGCAGCAGGAGCTAGCGCCTCCTGACGGGCACGAGCGCCCATGGATGTCTGTTGCGCCGAGCGCTGAACGTAGCGGCCATCAGGCTGGGGTATTCCATCCGCCGAGAGCGTAGCGCGAACTGCTCTCCGGCGAATCTTCGGTTGCCACGCACCCCTCGGTGGATGAGGCGGTGCCGCGCCTGTTCCGTCTTCCTAAACAGGGAGCGGTGTGCGGGTCGCATGCGGTGAGAAGGTCGCCTCGTCTCTTCGATCCCTAGCCCGACCTCTCATGCGCGCCCTCTTCGTACTTCTCGGCGGTCTCTTCGCGGTGACTGCCTCTGCTCAACCTACCATAACCGGCACCGTCACCGACGCGGCTGGTGTCTCCGTTTCCTTCGCCAACGTCGCCGTGCTCAACACGCAGCAGGGCACAGCTACCGACGAGGCCGGGCGCTTCGCGCTCGACCTTGCACCGGGGCCCTACCAGCTTCGCGTCAGCGCTGTCGGCTATGCCACGCGGATCGTGCCGGTCGAAGCTCCAGCGTCCGACCTGCGCCTCATCCTCCGCGCCGCCGATACGGCGCTTGACGATGTGGTGGTCACCGCCGAGCGCGACGAGGCGCGGCTGCTCGATGCACCCATCGCGGTCACGTCGATTCCGGCGCGGGAGGTGGAGGACGCCCGCGTGTGGACCGTCGGTGACCTCAACGGACGCGTGCCGAGCTATCTGTACCAAGAGTCCGGCGTCGGCTTCCAAGCGCTCCAGTCGATTCGCGGCATTCAAGTGTTCAGCGAGAACCCGGCGGTCGTGACCTACGTGGACGGCGTCAACGGGGTGGATATCCTCGCGGGCGGCTTCGCGCTCACCGATATCGAGCGGATCGAGGTGCTGCGTGGGCCGCAGACGACGCTCTTCGGGCGGAACGCGCTCGGCGGGGTTGTGAACATCGTCACGCGGCGACCGACCGATGCTATCGCGGGCTTCGCCGAAGCGAGCGCAGGCAATCTCGGGCTACAACGCTATGCCGCAGGCGTGCGCGGGCCGATTGCTCGGGGCGAGTTGTTCGGCGGAGCGTCCGTGCTCTATCAGCGGCGCGACGGCTACTTCGACAACGACACGACCGGTACATTCGCGCCGATCCCGACGGCAGCCGGAGCCGAGGTCGGGGAGGAGCAGGCACTCTATGGAAACGCGACCCTGCGGTGGCTGCCATCTGAGCAGTTCGACGCGACGCTCAACCTCAAAGCCCAACTTGAGTCCTCGGACGCGAGCGCCTTCTTCGTCGGGGCGACGAGCGAGGAGATCGCGATGGAGACCCCCGACGCGCTCAACCTCGCCCGCGTCGGTTCGCACGAGCGGGATATCCTGAACGGCACGCTCGCGCTGACCTACACCGCCCCCGCCGTTGCCGTAACCTCGACCTCGACCGTTCAGCGGATCGGGTTGAAGTTCGAAGACATCGACTCGGGTGGCATCTTCGATTCGTTCGCCGACGGCGAGCGCGGCGGGCGCAACGTGCAGACGGTGCTCTCGCAAGAGGTCCGCGCCACGACGGCGGGCCGCGATGCGCCGGTCGAGGCGACGGTCGGCATCTTCGGATTCCTCCAGACGGCGCAGGAGCCGACGACCAACCTGACGTTCCGCACAGGCGACGACTCGTTCGCCATCTTCCGCAACGAGGCCGACAACGCAGGCTTCGCCGCCTACGGGCAGGCGACCGTCGGCCTCGTGGACTGGCTCGACCTCACGCTCGGGCTGCGGTTCGACTACGAGCGGCGCGAGGCGACGTTCAACGGCTTCGGCGATGCCGTGCTCGAAGGCGGTGTCGAGACCGTTGCCCGACCCGATACGACGGTGGACGGCTCGTACAGTGCGCTCTCGCCGAAGGTCGCTCTGAGCTATGCCGTGTCCGAGGCGGCGAGCGTCTACGCCTCCTACACACGCGGCTTCCGTGCGGGTGGCGTCAACGCACAGCGCTTCGCACCGGGCGTCGATGCGTCGGTCACGTTCGATCCCGAATACTCGGACAACATCGAGGTCGGGGCGAAGGGACGGTTCAACGACCGGCTCTCGGCGAACGTGGCGGCGTTTCTCATCTCGTGGACCGATCTTCAGTTCTTCAACCTCGTCGGGCCGTTCACCTTCGCCCGCGAAAACGTCGGCGATGCGCGCTCGATGGGTGTTGAGGTCGAGGTCTCGGCGCTCCCAGTGGATGGCCTCCGTCTCGACGCAGCCCTCAGTCTGCTCGATACCGAGTACGAGGACTTCGTGCTCGTCCGCTCCGACCCCGAGACGTTTGAGGATGTCGAGACGGTGGTGAGCGGCAACCGGCTGGCAAATGCGCCGGGGCGGACGCTCTACGGTGCGGCGCAGTACCGCGTGCCCGTCGCGTCGGGCGTCGCCGTCTTTGCCCGCGCCGAGGTCCGCAACGTCGGCGGCTACTTCACCGACATCCAGAACGACCTCCGGCAGGATGATTACACCATCCTCGATGGGCGTATCGGCGTCGAGGCAGGTCGGTTCGAGGCGGCGTTTTGGGTGGAGAACCTGACGGATGAGCGGGTGCTCGTCTACGGCTCGCCCGACACGTCGTTCAACCGCCGCAGCCTCGCCGGGCCGCCGCGCACGCTCGGCGTCACCCTGCGCGCACGCTACTAGCCCCGGTTGCCACGTTCTCTCTTTTCGCTACCTCTGCTGCCATGAAACCTATTCTGCTCGCTATCCTGCTCGGCCTCGCGTTGCCTGTCGCTGCGCAGGACACCACCCTCGTCATCACCCCCGAGAATCACGATGCCGTGATGGCCGAGATGCTCGGCACGCCGAAGCATGATATCCGCACGGTCGGCATCCTCGTCTACGACGGCGTTAACGATCTCGACGTGATGGGGCCAAAGTACGTTCTCGGCCAGCTCATGGGCGCAAAGACCTTCTTGGTTAGCGTCGAGCCGGGGCACATCACGACGGTTATGGGGACCGAGATCGTGCCCGACACGATGATGGCCGAGGTCGACGCGCTCGACATTCTCGTCGTCCCCGGCGGCTTTCGCGGCACCATCGAGGCCGTCTACGACAGCGGTATCCACGACTGGATTCGGCAGATCGACCAAACGACGACGTACACGGCGGCGGTCTGTACCGGCGGCTGGGTGCTCGCGGCGACAGGTCTCCTGCGTGGTCGCCGCGCCACCACCAACTGGTACCGCGCCGAGGAGATGTTGGCGAAATACGGCGCGACGTTCACCGACGAGCGCTACACGAACGACGGGAAGTACTGGACCTCGGCGGGCGTCACCGCCGGGATGGACATGTCGCTTGCCATCATGAACGATCTTTGGGGCGAGGGCTACACGCAGGGCGTGATGCTTGACATGGAGTACGATCCTGCTCCGCCTATCCCCGGTGGCAGCCCCGAGACCACGCGCCCCGACGTGCTGCAGATGATGCAGGCGATGTACGACATGGGCGTCCTGCCCCTCATGGAACAACTCGAAACCGAACAGACCGATGACTAGCCGACTCCTGCTTGCCGCGATTTGCTTTACGGCGATACCTGTTGCCGCGCAGCACCACACGGCTACCCCAGCCACCGAGACATTTCTCGTCGAAGGGCTGCGCGTTGATCTCGAAGACGTGCCGCCGGGGAGTGCGGTCGGACGCGCCGGAGCGCGGCTGCCGAACGGCGGCTACCTCCACATCGTCTACGGCAAGCCGTATGTGCGTGGACGGCAAATCTTCGGTGGCCTCGTCGCGTGGAATCAGGTGTGGGCCACAGGCGCGCACCAAGCCACCGAGTTGGTCGTCACCGTTCCGGTCACCGTCGGTGGGCTGCCGCTGGAGCCGGGTGTCTACAGCCTCTTCACTACGCCGCGCTTGGATCGCTGGACGCTCCACTTCAACTCGGCCCTCGGGATGCACCTCGCCGATGAGTACGACCCCGCGCTCGACGTGCTCACGGTAGACGTGGCCCCGGCACCGCTCATGCCGCCGGTCGAGGCGTTTACCATCGACTTCGTGTCGGCAGGCTATGGGGCCGACCTTCGCATCATGTGGGGCAACACCGCTATCAGCGTCCCGATCCGCCCGCGCCAAGACTAGCCCATGCCGAGCAGGTCGCGGTAGACCTGCTGGAAGCGGTCTTTGCTTTCTTCCGGGCGGAATGTCTCGAAGACCGATGGGGCATTTGCCTGCCAGCGCTGCCGGGCTTCGGTGTCGGTGAGTGCCCGCTGGATCGCCTCGGCGATGGCGTCGCGGTCGTGCGGATCGACCGTCAAGCCGACCTCGTGTTCGTCGAGCACACGCTGCATCTCCGGGATGTCGGCGACTACGACGGGCAGGCCCGCCATCAGGTACTCGAACAGCTTGTTCGGCAGCGCGAGGTAGATACTGAGCGTGATGGGCCGGGGGATATGCACCCCAAGGTCTGCCGAAGCGGTGAAGCGAAGCAGGTCGTCGGGCGGCGTGTGAGGCAGAAAGTGGGCGCGTCCGGGGAGCGACGTGCTGGCGTGCCCGATGATGACGTGCTTGTTCGGCCCGTCGCCGATGACGACGAGGTGGGCGTCCGGCACATCGCGCAGGGCGTCGATGAGCGTCCGTAGCCCACGCCCGACGCGGACGAGGCCCTGATAGAGCACGATCTTCCGTTCGGCGGGAATTCCGAGGAGGTCGCGGAGCGCGTCGGTGCGAGGCACTGCCTGCCGCTCGGGGACGTTGTGGGTGACGATGGGTCGCTCGATGCCGTAGGTATCGGCCATCCGGTCGGCGATGCTGTCGTTGACCGTCAGCACGGCATCGGTGCGGGGGAGGTAGCGCCGTTCCAGCGCGGTCCACACGCGCGTTGCCCACGGCTTTCCGGCGGTGGCATCGACGTGTGGATACAGTTCTCGGGCGTCGAGGACGAGGCGGGCGCTGTGCTTCTTCGCCGCCGCTGCGAGAGCCGGGAGTGTATAGAGGTCGCTGGCGTGGTATACATCCGCCCGGCACTTGGACGCTTCGCGCTGGAACAGTCGGTGCGCTCGGCGGAAGAAGAGCGGTCCCTGCCCGCCCGGCTCGTCGAGTACGTGCAGGCGGACACCCTCCGCTACCTCGTCCGGCTGGGCGGGTGGGCCGAACGTCAGCACGTCTACTTCCAGCCCCATGTCAGCGAGCGCTCGCAGTTGGCGAAGGGCACGCGATGACGCTCGCACATCGCCGACGAGGGCGAACACGACGCGGGACGGGGAGGAGGCAGGCATAGCGGTCAAGGAGAGTCAGGGCGGAAGGATACCACAGCGAGCGGAGTTACGCCTCTGTTGCATCTTCTTCCTCCACCGGCCCGTGAAACAATTGCCCCCGGTGCCGGGTCTTTGCAGGGGGCCTGAGAAAGCTAGCAGCATGGCTGAAGGCTCGGCTCTCTTTCGCACGCTGCGTCACCACATGGATAAGCGAAGCATACTCATCGGCCTCGGCGTGCTCGTCGTAGGAATCGCGCTCGGGGCGCTCTTGGTGTCAGTCGTCCGGTCGCCCTCGCCCGTACCGGAACGGGTGGAAGGCGAGGCCCCAGCGGTGCGGCCCTCCGTCGCCGAGCCGGTGCGGATCGGCGAC
Organism: Rhodothermales bacterium; assembly: GCA_028284265.1. GTDB lineage: Bacteria > Bacteroidota > Rhodothermia > Rhodothermales > JANQRZ01 > JANQRZ01. Next base: position 222,437 of record JANQRZ010000019.1, on the reverse strand, counting down.
CAAGACCCGCCGCCGCCCGAGGCCGTCCCCGAACTGACTTCGCTCAACCGCCTCTTCAAAGGCGTCGCCCAGCGCGTCACCCCGACCGTCGTCTTCATCGAGGTCGAGACCCCGGCGGACCGGCGCAGCGGGCGTGACGACCCAGACTTCGAGGAGTGGCACCCGTTCATCCAGCCCCGCCGCTACCGTCGGAGTGCGGGCAGCGGCGTCATCATCTCGCCGCGCGGCTACGTCGTCACGAACGCGCACGTCGTCGATCAAGCGTCGCGCATCCGGGTGCTGCTCGACGACAAGCGGGAGTTTGAGGCCGAGATTGTCGGCGTGGACCCGACGACAGACCTCGCGGTCGTCCACATGCCTGAGGCCGACGGAGCCGATCTCCCTGTGGTCACCCTCGGCGATTCGGACGTGCTCGAAGTCGGCGAGTGGGTGCTCGCCATCGGCAACCCGTTCCGGTTGACCTCGACGGTCACCTCGGGCATCGTCAGCGCGCTCGGGCGGCAGGTCGATATCATCGAAGACGACTTCCGCATCGAGGACTTCATCCAGACCGACGCCGCCATCAACCCCGGCAACTCCGGCGGTGCGCTCGTCAACCTGCGCGGCGAACTCGTCGGGATCGCTACGGCCATTGCGACGGAGAGCGGGTCCTACGAAGGCTACGGGTTCGCCGTGCCGATCAACCTCGTCACTCGCGTCGCCACTGACTTGATCGCCTTCGGCGAGGTGCAGCGCGGCTACCTCGGCGTCGAGATTCGTGCCGTCACGGCCGCCGATGCCGACCGGCTCGGGCTGGACCGGGTCGCAGGCGTCCTCGTCTCGAACGTGGCCGACGACGGTGCCGCCGAGCGCGCCGGGGTCCGCTCCGGCGATGTGCTCCTTGCCATCAACGGGCAGGAGATCGACGCGCCCAACCAGTTCCAAAGCGCCATCGCCCTCCAGCGCCCCGACGATGATATACGCCTGAGCGTCTGGCGCGGTGGCAGCCAACGCGATCTCGACGCCCGCCTCATCGGGCGCGACAACGATGCGCTTCAGAGTTGGATCGCCGAGATCGGAGACCGGGGGCAGCCGTTGGAACCCGCAACGCCCGGCCCCGGCCCGGTACCGGATGAGTCGATCCCGGACGACCTGAGCCTTTACGAACTCGACGCATGGGGCGTCGGCCTGCGCGACCTCACGGACGCCGAGCGCGGAGCCTACGACCTCGAAGACGGTGCCTACATCGCCTTCGTTCGGCAAGGCAGCGTGGCTTCTGCCGATGGCCTGCCCGCCGGGGCCGTGCTGACGGCTATCGAAGGCGAAGCCGTCACGTCCGCCGAGGAGGCCTCCGTAGTGCTCGACACGATTGCTGCCGCCGGGGGGACCGCCCTCGTGCGCGTCCGCCGCTCTGATGGCGTCACGGCCTACTACGACCTCGAATCCCCGGCCTACGCCGAACGATGATCCGGTACCTCACGGCGGGCGAGTCGCACGGCGAGGCGCTCATTGGTATTGTCGAGGGTGTGCCCGCTGGTGTCCCCGTCGCGGCGGCGGATATCAACGCGCACCTCGCACGGCGGTGGCTCGGGTTCGGGCGCGGCGGGCGGGCAAAGATCGAGCAGGACCGCGTCCACATCTATTCCGGCATCCGGTTCGGGAAGACGATGGGCAGTCCGATTGCGCTCCGGCTCGACAACGCGGCCTACCAGAAAGACCGCGCCGGGTGGCCCGAGACGATGGCGGTCGAGGGCACGGGCGAGGGCATCGAGAAGGTCACGCTGCCCCGGCCCGGCCACGCCGACCTCGTGGGCGTCCAGAAGTATGGCTTCGACGACATCCGCCCCGTGATCGACCGGGCGAGTGCCCGCGAGACGGCGATGCGCGTCGCGTGCTGCTCCATCGCCCGGCAGTTGCTGCGTGAGGTAGGCATCGAGGTCGGCAGCCACGTCGTCCGCATCGGGGGGGTCGGGTACGATGCGCCCGAGGACTGGCGCGAGCGGGTCGAGCAGTTGACCCGAGAGGGTGGGGCACGAGCGCTCTACGAAGCCGCCGACGAGAGCGAAGTGCGGATGCTCGACGCCGATCTTTCGGTGTGCTGTATTGAGCATATCAAGGCCACGAAGAAGGCGGGCGACTCACTCGGCGGGGTCTACGAGGTCATCGCCACCGGCGTCCCGCCGGGCCTCGGGTCGTACGTCCACTGGGACCGCAAGCTCGACGGGCAACTCGGTCAGGCGATTCTCTCGATTCAGGGCCAGAAAGCGGTCGAGATCGGCGACGGGTTTGCGGGCGGCACGCGCCCCGGCTCGCAGGTCCACGACCCGATCATGCAGGAGGGTGGGCAGTACCGCCGAGCAAGCAACCACGCAGGCGGGATCGAAGGCGGCATGACGAACGGGATGCCGGTCGTCGTGCGCGGCACCATGAAGCCGATCCCGACGCTCATCCGTCCGCTCGGCTCGGTGGACATCGCCACCGGTGAGGCGCAGCCGACGCGCTACGAGCGGAGCGACGTGACGAGCGTCCCCGCCGCCAGCACTGTCGCCGAAGCCACGGTCGCCCTCGTCCTCGCCAACGCCGTCCTCTCAACCTTCGGCGGCGACTCGCTGGATGAGTTACGCGAGCGGTTCGGGGTCAGCTAGGACACTCTTTGCTAGGTGTCACAAAGGGCACCTAGCAAAGAGGCACTGCTCAGCCTTTTCGTCGAAACCCGACAAGCAAGGTGGCAACAGTTAGCGGTCGAATCCAGAGGTGTGCAAGCCAAACTCGGCTCCCAGTTGCATCTGCTCGGTAGCAGTCTTCAGTTCTTGGGGTACCTCTCCAAAGAAGAAGAACGGTCCAGGGACAGCGATCGAGAGTAGGCGCGGGAAATGCCCTTGCGCTGTCGTCTGGAGGTGAAATCCGAGTGCTTCGGCATCTTTGAACTCGTCCCGGACATAGAGCGCACCCTCTTGTTCGGAGACGTAACAGTGAACGGCCTCGGCCCCTGGCTCATTCTGCTCCATTGCTTCCGTGACCTCGGCGTAAATCGAGGCGAGTTCATCCAGTTTACCAGGGTTTGCAGTCCATTTGTAGACGACGGTGATGTGTTGTTGATCATGCATGTCGTGACTCCATTTAAGTGATGCCCCTAGGGCAGTTTATGAAAGTAACCAATCGGTTACTTGACACAAGGTAACTGATCAGTTACCTTGTGTCAAGAGGTAAACCGGAGAATCTCATTAGTAGAACAAAACAGTACGACCGGACCGAACTGCTCAACCGAGCAATTGAGTTGTTCCGTCGCCAAGGCTACAACGGAACAAGCACCGCAGAACTCGTGGCCGTTTTGGGTGTGAACCGGAAGACTATGTATGCCGAGTTCGGCTCGAAACAGCAGCTTTTCGAGGCTGCATTGGAGCATTACAACCGCAATCACCTCACGCGGGTGCTCGCTCCGCTTGAGGCACCAGACGCAAGCATTGACGAGATTCAGAATGCCTTTCATGGCTACGCATTGGCAAACGAGGGACGCTTTCGCGGTCTCGGCTGTTTGTTGTGTAACACGGCCGTGGAGCGGGGAGCACTAGACCCTAGTAGTGGACGCTACGTTGAAGCGTATTTGGAGCGGATTACTCGGGCGTTCCGGCATGCGCTCGGCAATGCTCAGCAGTTTCGGGAAATCACCGATACGGTTGATCTGGATGAGTTGGCGAGTTTCCTGACGACGGCACTACTCGGTGTGGCAGCCAGTGTGCGTGCGGAAGCACCAACTGGTCAGGTTTGGGGAACCTATGAGGTACTGACGAGGATGCTGGATATGCTTCATGTGCCCAAGCGCTACGGGGCGTAGCGCTTCGACTTCGATCCCGACGCTAATCCGTCCGCTCGGCTCGGTGGACATCGCCACCGGTGAGGCGCAGCCGACGCGCTACGAGCGGAGCGATGTCACGAGCGTCCCCGCCGCCAGCACCGTTGCTGAAGCCACCGTTGCCCTCGTTCTCGCCAAGTTCGGCGGCGATTTCCTCAACGAACTCCGCCAACAGACCCCGGCTTAGGCGTCGGATACGGGGGCGTTCTAAACAGAAAGTTGAAACGCGGTGTTACGCGCTGTGCCAAAGCTTTCGTAACTTTCACTAAAGAATGAAAGCAAATGTTATGAGTCTCCTCGCCCGCCTCGCCCGCCTCGCCCGGCGCTCCGACGCCCGGTTAAACATGCACACTGCGCCCGCTCCGGTACGCCCCGACGCGCCGCACGTCGCGGTGGTTGGCGCGGGCTTCGGCGGCCTCGCAGCGGCGGTACGGCTGCTCGTGCGCGGCTACCGCGTCACAGTTGTGGACCGGCTCGACCAGCCCGGCGGACGCGCCCGCGTCTTCGAGGAGGATGGCTACACCTTCGACGCCGGGCCGACGCTCATCACGGCGCCGTTCCTGTTCGACGAGTTGTGGAAGCTGGCCGGTCGGCACATGGCCCACGACGTAGACCTCGTCCCGATCTCGCCGTTCTACCGCATCCGCTTCGACGACGGCGACGTGTTCGACTACACCGGTGATGCGGCGGCGATGCGTCGCGAGATCGCCCGGTTCAACCCGGACGACGTGGCAGGGTACGAGCGCTTCCTCAAAAAGAGCGAGGCGATCTACGATGTAGGCTTCGAGGAACTGGGGCACGTCCCGTTCTCGCGCAAGAGCGACATGGCGCGGATCGTTCCGGCGATGGCGGCGCTGGAGAGCCACCGCACGGTCTACGGCCTCGTCTCGAAATACATCAAAGACCCTCGATTGCGGCAGGTCTTCAGCTTCCACCCGCTCCTCGTCGGCGGCAACCCGTTCTCGACGACGAGCATCTACACGCTCATCGCCTTCCTCGAACGGAAATGGGGCGTGTGGTACGCGATGGGCGGGACTGGCGCGCTCGTCCGTGGCATCGCCAACCTCGCTTCAGCCCTCGGCGGGCAGTTCCGATTCGGCGAGACCGTCGAGGAGATCACGGTCGAAGAGGGGAAGGCGACCGGCGTCCGCTTGGCCTCAGGCGAGCACCTCGCCGCCGACCTTGTCGTCTCGAACGCGGATGCGGCGTGGACCTACCGGCACCTCATCGCGCCGCACCATCGCCCGACATGGACCGATGCCAAGCTCGACCGGGCCAAACTCTCGATGAGCCTCTTCGTCTGGTACTTCGGGACCGACCGCCAATACGAAGACATCGCGCACCACACGATCCTCCTCGGCCCACGCTACCGCGAACTGCTCGACGACATCTTCCACCACCACCACCTCGCCGACGACTTCTCGCTCTACCTCCATCGCCCGACGGCGACCGATCCGTCGATGGCACCGGCAGGCCACGATGCCTTCTACGTCCTCTCGCCGGTCCCGCACCTCGACAGCGGTACCGACTGGACGGTCCACGCCGAGCGCTACCGCCAGGCCATCGAAGACGCCCTCGCCGCGACGGTGCTACCCGGCCTTGGCGAGCACCTCACCGTCTCCCGCACGCTCGACCCGCAAGGATTCCTCGACGACTACCTCTCGGTCAAAGGCGCAGCGTTTTCGTTTGAGCCGGTGCTAACGCAGAGCGCGTATTTCCGCCCGCACAACAAGAGCGAGGACGTGGAGGGCCTGTACCTCGTCGGCGCGGGGACGCACCCCGGCGCGGGGATGCCCGGTGTGCTCTCGTCCGCCCGTGTGCTCGACACGGTCGTGCCCGATCCGGCGGTGCTGGCCGCGGATCGTCCGCTTCAGCGCGCATGAGATAGGTACCAACGCGGGCTGACGGGTATTACACCGGCAAGCCTCACCCTTTTGTTATGTCCAACCATCATCACGTTGTCCGCATCGACATCGAGCCGTCGGAGGACGGTGCGCGCCGAAGCTCCACGCACGGCTGGCAGGTGCGTGTGAGCCACAACGGCCAGCGCAAGACCAAGTTTTTCGCCGACCGGAAGTATGGCGGTCGGGAGACAGCGCTACAACTCGCCATCGAGCACCGCGACAAGCTCCTCGCCGAGCGGCCTGCACCGAGCGGACCGACCGAGCGTCGGGCGCAGAAGCGGAGTACGTCCGGCGTGGCGGGTGTCCGCCTCGCGTTCAAGAGCGGCACGCCCTACATCGAAGCCAACTGGGTCAACGGTGAGGGGCGTTCTGTGACTTCGTATTCGGTCGAGCGGTGGGGCCTTCGCAAGGCGACATGGCGAGCGTGCCGGAGCCGCGCTCAAGGTCTCGGCGTCCGCGACCCCGAGCGCGTACAGTCGATGTTCGATGTGGCGTACCCGACCCTCCAGAACAGCCTTGACGTAGCCCTCGCCAAGCGCAACGGGAAGGAGCACGCATCCGAGGCGCAAGAAGCCTGAGCGGTTCTTCTTGTCATTCCGAGCGTAGTCGAGGAACCCGCAGGCTCGGCGTAGCCCATCTCTCCGGGGAAACCGCTGCTGGATTGCTGCAGGTGTGCCCGAAGAGATCTCTCCACTCGCTGCGCTCGGTCGAGATGGCTTCGGTTTTATCTGGCTAGGTTCTAGGCGTGGCGGAGCGCTTCGATGGGTTCGATGCGGGCGGCGCGGCGAGCGGGGATGAACCCGGCGAGGACGCTCACGATGAGGGTGACGATTCCGATGCCGACCACAACGAGGAATGGCGTGTAGAACAGATCGACCGGCGGAACCCCGATGCGGTCGAGGTAGGCGATGACGCCCGCGCTGAGGGCTTCCGTCACGAGCCAGCCGAAGGCGAGGCCGAGGACCGTACCAACGACTCCGAGCAACAGGCTCTCGGCGACGAACAGGCGCTGCACGGTCCCGTCTTCGCCGCCAATCGCCTTCATCACGCCGATCTCGCGCGTCCGCTCGACGACGTTCATCGTCATCGTGTTGGCGATGCCGATGGTGGCGACGAGGAGCGCGATTAGCCCGACGATAGCGAGGCTTCCGTTCATGATGGCGAACAGCCGGTCGAGTTGGGCGAACTGCTCGCGGAAGCCGGTCGCGTAGACACCCTCGGATTCAATCGCCGACTTGATGGCGGCGTAGTCATCCTCGTTCTCGATTTGCACCCGTGCGGCGGCGTAGCCGTCGGTCGCCGGGCCGCGCGTGACGAGGTCGAGCGTCGAGAAGAACGTCACCTTCTGCATCGTCTCGGCGAGACCGAGGGGGACGAGGAGGCGGACGAACCCGGAGAGCGCTTGGCCCTCGGTTGGGAGCACGCCCGCGACGCGGAGCGTGTGCGGCTGCTCGCGGATCGGCAGGCTCTGCATCCCCATCCCGAACGAGAACAACGCCCGTTGCAACTTGGCGTAGTCGAGCGTCGCCGTCAGCACCGTCACCGTCTCGCCGACCGCCGCCTCGGCAGGCTCGAACCCGAGCCGCTCCGCCATCGAACGGGGGATCAGCAGCGACGAGTCGGTTTCGGTCTCGAAGAACGCGCCCGCCGTCGGCTGGTAGGCCGGGAACGCGCCGAAGGCGAGCGGGACGGCCTCGGCCCCGGCGAAGACCTCGCGCTCATTGGCCTGCACACGCACCGGGAAGGCGACCTCGGGATAGGCCGCGAGCACGCCCGGCAGCGCCGCGATCTCGGCGAGCAGGCTGTCGGTGAGCGGCACCGGCTCGGTGGTGTCGGCCTCGACCGCTCGCACGGAGAGGTCGGCGAACGAGTCGACAGGGTTCGGGGTGCTCGTGACGCGGAAGGTGTTGTAGAGTTCGAGCGTCGCCACCTCCTGCTCGGCGAGGCGCTGGAGGCCGGACCCATAGGAGAGAAGCGCGAAGAGGGCGGCGACGCCAATCGCGATGCCGATGAGCGTCATCGCGCTGCGCGTCCGGTTGCGGAGTAGGTTGCCCCCAGCGAGGCGGAAGAGGTCAGCGAAGCGCACAGCGAGTGTGAGGGTAAGAGTGTCTGGGAGGGTGAGGGTCTCGGAACGCTCAGGTCAAAGCTACTCTCACACGCTCAACCTCTCATACCGTGTCGCCCCTCGTTTCAGGCAGCGTAGAGCAAACGATCTTCGACGACGGCCCCGTCGCTCAGGCGGACCACCCGCTCGGCGACGTGCTCGAACTCGGAGAGGTTGTGGGTCACGACGAGCACGGAGCGCCCGGCGTCGTGAATCTGTCGGAGGAGGCCGACGATCTCGGCGGCGGTCTGGCTGTCGAGGTTGCCGGTCGGCTCGTCGGCGAGGAGGAGGGGCGGGTCGTGGATGAGGGCACGGGCAATGGCGACGCGCTGCTGCTCGCCGCCGCTCAGTTCATCGGGCCGGTGCGTCCGCCGGTCGCTCAGGCCGACCTGCTCCAGCATCGCCTCGGCTCGCTGCCTGCGCTCACGGGCATCGACGCCTGCGAGGACGAGCGGAAGCTCGACGTTGCCGACCGCGTCCATCGACGCGACGAGGTTAAACCGCTGGAAGATCATGCCGACGACCTCGCGCCGGTACCGGGCGCGGGCGTCCCGGTCGAGGTCCGTCACCGTCCACTCGCCGACCGTGATCTGCCCCCGTGTCGGGCGCTCCATCGCCGCCAGCAGGTGCATCAGCGTCGACTTCCCCGACCCGCTCCGCCCGACGACCGCCGTGAATGAGTGCGGCGGGAGCGCGAGATCGACCCCGCGCAGCGCGTGGACTGTGCTGCTGCCGCGCTGGTACGTGCGGGCGACATCGTCGAAGCGGATGAAGGGATCAGGCATGGGGCAAGGGGTTGCCCTCCCAACCCCGGTCGTCCGACTTCGTTCTGGCTTCGATGCGAAGCCTTGGCGAACCTGTCAGACATCGCTACAGGCGTAGCTCTTGCCACACAACCCGTCCCTCTTCGACAGCATCCCGAATTCGACGCTGGCGCGTCGAGAGAGACGAGTTGCCGGATTTTACTTCGAGTAGAATAATTCGATCTACATCGCCTTCTGATGCACCATCGAATACGATGAGGTCTATAGGACTACCAATAAATCTTACATCTTTTGGATTGTAAGGAAATGCTTGATGAAAAGGAATCACCTGCTCGGTAACCTTTCCTAAAATGACGGCTTGACTGCGTGTAATGGCGTCTTGACGAATGTTGGCCTCTTCCTCAGATTTCCATTCTTGAAGTTCAGAGTACGCAACACGGACTGCCATATTCCGCTCTTGCTCTTGGAGTTGGAGAAGCTCCGTTTCCTTCCATTTTGCCAGCCGTTTCTCAGCTTCAGTCTGAATTGATTGCTTCAGTTGAATAATCGTGCCTCGTTGGCTAATGACAATGAAGAGAAGAACGATCGTAGCGAGTGCACAGGCGAAGGCGATCAGTGTGAGATTGTCTTCCATTGGCTCAGGATAGGGTAGCAAGGTTTATACAAGGCATTACTCAGAGTCAAGGTCGCCGAGGCGGAACTGGCCGTCGATTTCCATAAAGGCGGCGTAGACGGTGCCGGTCTCACCGCCGGGCGTGCCGTCTTTCAGGAAGCCGACTTCGAGGATATGCCACGTCCCCTCGGATTCGGTGTCGGTGCCGTAGTGCTCGAAGCCGTAGCCCGTCGGTCCGGCGGTCTGGATGAGCGTCTGGAGGCGGTTCAGGAATCCGTCCACGCGGGCGCGGTCGGCGTCGGTGTCGTAGGTGCAGGGCCAGACGTGGTAGCTCCCGTTCTCCTCGGCGTAGCAGCCGATGTAGGGTGCGGCGTCGGCGAAGAGGCCCGCCCCGGCGAGGCGGAGTAGCTCCTCCATCCGCCGCTTCACGCGCGCCTCCGCCGGGTCGCCTGCGTCCATCTCGGAGGAGAACGCCGCCCGCGTCCCCGCGATCTCACCGAAGAGGAACCGCCCATCGGCCTCGATGAAGGTCAGGTATGCCAGCGTGGGCTGCGCCGGTCTGCGAATCTTGACCTGAAACAGGTGCAGCTCCTCGTTGCCCTCGCGCTCCATCCGGTAGGCATCGGGCACGTAGGGCGTGTCGTCGCCGAACGTGTCGACGGTCTGCTTCATTAGCATCGTCACGCGCTCCGGCTCGGCGGCGAGGTCGCACGGGAAGAACGTGCGGTCCGGGCCGAAGCAGGCGAGATGCGGAGCGAGGGCTTCGGCATCGCCCGCACGGGCCAGTGCCACCACTTCGTCGAGCACCGCGTTGATCTGGCTCTCGTTCTCGGCGCGGGTGTCGTCCGAGGGCTGGGCAAGGGCTGAGGTTGTGAGGAGCAGAGAGAGAAGGAGTAGGCGCATGGCGATAAAGCTAGTTGTCATTGCGAGCGCAGCGAAGCAATCTCCAAAGGGCTAAGGCAAGATCAGGAGATTGGCTTCGCCGATCCCTTCTGGGTTGCCACATCGCTACGCTCCTCGCAATGACAGTTGTATTTCGAGAAGAATACGGATTGCTTCTGACCTCCATACACGTCATCCCCGCGCAGGCGGGGACCCATAGGGGTTGCTAGCCGGTGGGTCCCGGCTCGGGGGCCGGGATGACTTGAGCGGTAGGGTGCAGTCAAGCAGCGCTTGAACAGCGACAGCGTTGGCTGCAAACCTAAACGCGAACCCATCGGGCGAGGCGGCGTTCACGGGGGCTAATGCCGACTGCTATGACCGACCGCACGAACGAACTCCGCCGCCTGCTCGCCGACCGTCTCCTCGTCCTCGATGGGGCGATGGGGACGATGATTCAGCGCCACAAACTGGAGGAAGCCGACTTCCGCGGCGAGCGCTTCGCCGACTGGGGGCAGCCGCTCAAGGGCAACAACGACCTGCTCGTCCTCACGCAGCCCGCCGTCATCCGCGACATCCACCAGGCGTTTCTCGACGCGGGCGCGGATATCATCGAGACCAATACGTTCAATAGCACCTCGATCTCGCAGGCCGACTACGGGACGGAAGGGCTGGTCTACGAACTCAACGTCGCCGCTGCCCGCCTCGCCCGCGAAGCCGCCGACGCCAAGACCGCCGAGACGCCGGACCGCCCGCGCTTCGTCGCCGGGGCGCTCGGGCCGACGAACCGGACGCTCTCGCTCTCGCCCGACGTGAACGACCCCGGCTTCCGGGCGACGACCTACGACGAACTGCGCGACGCCTACCGCAAGCAAATCGAGGGCTTGGTCGATGGCGGCGTGGACATCCTGCTCATCGAGACCATCTTCGACACGCTCAACGCGAAGGCGGCGATCTCGGCGGTCGCGCAGCACGCCGAGGCGTCGCGCAAAAAACTTCCGGTGATGATCTCCGGGACGGTCGTCGATATGAGCGGGCGGACGCTCTCGGGGCAGACCGTCGAGGCGTTCTGGCTGTCGGTCAGCCATTGCCCGAACCTGCTGTCGGTCGGCCTCAACTGTGCGCTCGGCTCACAGCAGATGCGCCCGTTCATCGAAGCGCTGAGTCGGGTAGCGACAGTGCCGGTGAGCCTTTATCCGAACGCCGGGCTGCCGAACGCGATGGGCGGCTACGACGAGTCGCCCGCCTTCATGGCCGAGACAATCCGCGAGTACGCGAGCGCCGGGTTCGTCAACCTCGTCGGCGGCTGCTGCGGGACGACGCCGGACCACATTGCCGCGATTGCCGAAGCTGCCGCGCAGTTCACACCGCGCACTGTTCCGACCGCCGAGCCGACGCTCCGGTTGAGTGGGCTGGAGCCGTTCGTGGTCCGGCCCGACACCAACTTCGTCAACATCGGCGAGCGGACGAACGTGACGGGCAGCCGTCGCTTCGCCCGGCTGATTCTGGAGGGAGATTATGAGGAGGCGCTGTCCGTCGCGCGGCAGCAGGTCGAGGACGGCGCGCAGCTCATCGACGTGAACATGGACGAGGGGATGCTCGACGGCGCCGCCGCGATGCAGACTTTTCTGAACCTCGTCGCCGCCGAGCCGGATATCGCCCGCGTGCCGATTGTCATCGACTCGTCGAAGTGGGAGGTGATCGAGGCCGGGTTGAAGTGTGTGCAGGGCAAGGGCGTCGTCAACTCGATCTCGCTCAAAGAGGGCGAGGCGCAGTTTTTAGAGCAGGCGCGGCGCGTCCGCGAGTACGGAGCTGCCGTCATCGTGATGGCCTTCGACGAGGCAGGTCAGGCGGACTCGCTGGAGCGTCGCAAGGAAATCTGCGAGCGGGCGTACCGCCTGCTCACCGAGGGGGTCGGCTTCCCGCCCGAGGACATCATCTTCGACCCCAACGTCTTCGCCGTGGCAACCGGACTCGAAGAGCACCGCCGCTACGCCATCGACTTCATCGAGGCCACGCGCTGGATCAAGGCGAACCTCCCGCACGCCCGCGTCTCCGGCGGCATCTCGAACCTGTCGTTTTCGTTCCGGGGCAACGACCGCGTCCGCGAAGCGATGCACGCTGCGTTCCTCTACCACGCCGGGCAGGCAGGCCTCGACATGGGCATCGTCAACGCCGGGCAACTGGAGGTCTATTCCGAGATCGAACCGGAGCTAAAGGAGCGGGTCGAGGACGTGCTCTTCGACCGGCGCGACGATGCCACCGAGCGGCTCGTCGAGCTCGCCGAGCAACTCGCCGCCGAAGGCTCCGAGGTGAAGGAAGAGAAAACCCTCGCGTGGCGCGAGGCTCCGGTCGAGGAGCGGCTGACGCACGCCCTCGTCAAGGGGATCGTCGATTTCATCGAGCAAGACACCGAGGAAGCGCGGCGACAGGCCGAGCGCCCGCTCGACGTGATCGAGGGGCCGCTGATGGACGGGATGAACGTCGTCGGCGACCTCTTCGGGAGCGGGCAGATGTTCCTGCCACAGGTTGTCAAGAGCGCCCGCGTGATGAAGAAGGCGGTGGCGTATCTGCTGCCCTACATCGAAGCCGAGAAGGAGGAGAGCGGTACGACCGGCAAGGCGCTCCCGAAGGTGCTCATGGCGACGGTCAAGGGCGACGTCCACGACATCGGAAAGAACATTGTCGGGGTCGTGTTGCAGTGCAACAACTTTGAGGTGATCGACCTCGGGGTGATGGTCCCGGCGGCGAAGATTCTGGCCGAGGCGCGGGCGCACAACGTGGACGTGATCGGCCTGAGCGGCCTCATCACGCCGTCGCTCGACGAGATGGTCCACCTCGCCGCCGAGATGAAGCGGCAGGAGTTTGACCTCCCGCTCCTCATCGGTGGGGCGACGACCTCGAAGGTCCACACCGCCGTCAAGGTCGCGCCGCAGTACGACGGGCCGGTGGTCCACGTCCTCGACGCGAGCCGGAGCGTGCCGGTCGTTCAGAAGCTCATCACCGACGGGCAGCGCGAAGGCTTCGCCGCCGAGGTCGCCGACGAGTACGTCGCCGTCCGCGAGCAGTACGCCCGCCGCAACCGGGAGACGAAGCTCCTCTCACTCGACAACGCCCGCGCCAACCGCCTCGTCCTTGACTGGAGCGCCACGTCGATCACGAAACCCGCCGCGCCCGGTATCACCGAGTTTCTCGATTTCGACCTCGCCACGCTCCGCGAAACCATCGACTGGACGCCGTTCTTCATTGCGTGGGAGATGAAGGGCAAGTATCCGCAGATTCTGGAGGATGAGCAAAGAGGCGAGGCCGCCCGCAAACTGTTCAACGACGCGAACGCGCTCCTCGACCGGATCATCGACGAAGGGCTGCTTCGCGCCGACGGCATCGTCGGCCTGTGGCCTGCGAATGCCGACGGTGATGACATCGCGCTCTTCACGGACGAGAGCCGAAGCGAGGTGCTAGCCCGGTTCCACACGCTGCGGCAGCAGACCGAGAAGACGCCCGGCAAGCCCAACCGCGCCCTCGCCGACTTCGTCGCGCCGAAGGACTCCGGGCGCGGCGATTACCTCGGCGCGTTTGTCGTCACCGCCGGGCATGGGCTGGACGAGTTGGTGGCAACCTTCGAGGCCGACCACGACGACTACCACGCCATCATGGCGAAGGCCCTCGCCGACCGCCTCGCCGAAGCCTTCGCCGAGCGCCTCCACCAGATCGTTCGCACCGAGACGTGGAGGTACGTCCCCGACGAGTCGCTCTCGAACGACGACCTCATCCGCGAGCGCTACGATGGCATTCGCCCCGCGCCGGGTTATCCTGCACAGCCTGACCACACCGAGAAGCCCGTTCTATTTGATCTGTTGAATGCCACCAAGCAAACTGGCGTCGATCTCACGGAGCACCTCGCCATGACGCCCGCCGCGTCGGTGTGCGGGTTGTATTTTGCCCACCCGGAGTCGGCCTATTTCAACCTCGGCGTGCTCGGTCGGGATCAGGTTGAAGACTATGCCCGGCGTAAGGGCATGACGGTGGCCGAGGCGGAACGGTGGCTGTCGCCTGCCCTCGGCTATGAACCGAATGAACAAGCCGGAAGCGGTGATGGCGCGGCGGTGTTGATGCCGACTCCATCCTGAATTTATTCCGAGAGATTGGCGTGCAGGCAATGCATTGAGACCCAATAGTTTTAATGAATAGGCGATAAGACCGAAAGCTAGAGTGTCGTTCCCTCACTCTATCTGGCTCCCGTGCTCCGTTTTCTGCTGGCCCTTCTTCTCTGCCTCGGCGCGTCTGATGCTCAGGCGCAGCCGCGCGAGTCGGACCCCGACATTGGCACGGTGCAGCTACACAACGAAACGGTCTACTACGACGTAGAGGGGCGAACACCGTACACCCTACTTGAACATCTCACCGAGCACGGCCCGGTCGTCAATGGCAAGCGGTTTTTCGGGCTGACCGAGTGGGAGGTCAACGCCGAGTACCGGTGGAAGGAGCACACCACACGGTGCTCCATTGAGGATCTCACCGTGCGGGTCATGGTCAAGACCCATCTTCCGCAGTGGCATCCTCCTGCGGGTACCCCGTTCGAGACGCGCACCGCATGGGACCGATTCGTCAGGGCGCTTGATGAGCATGAAGACGGGCACCGCCGCTTTGCCGAAGAGGCCGGAGAAGCGATCCGCTGGCGGCTCATCTCGCTTCACACGCCGACCTGCGACCGCATTCGAGAAGAGGCCCAACGAGTCGTCGTCGCCGTGCTGGACGAGTACGATGCACACAACCGGGCCTACGACGCCGAGACCGGACATGGTCGTACCCAAGACGCCGTCTGGCCGCCTGCCCACCTAGTTGCAGGTACGCACTAGAAGTCGAGGCCGACGCGGAGTTGAACGACCCGGTTCTCCACGTCGAGACCCTCTTTGAGGACATCGGAGAGGTCGCCGCTGAATCGGACCTCGGCGAAGACCGGCGTAGGCAGGAGCGTCCCAATCCGTACACCGAGGCCGACATCGTAGCCAAACACAGTGGACTCGCTGCGGTTCGTCGTGATGGTGACGTCATCTACGTCATCGCTGGAGAAGAGGAGTTTCTCGCGCAGCAGCACGTCCACCCGCGGGCCGAGCAGCGCATAGACCACCGGACCTGCTGGTGTGACTGAGATTGAAGGCTTGGCGGTGAGGGTGAAGCTGGCGTAGTCGAGTGCAATTGTCGACGTACCGGCAGTGATCGTGGAGTCGCCGTCGATGACGACGGGTAGGGTGCTGTCGAAGCGCTGGCCTTTCTGCACGTAGCTGATGTCTGCACCGACGGCTAGGAAAGGCAGGAGCACGATCTCACCGTAGGCTCCCACGTTGAAGCCGGAGCGGATGTCTTCGCCGGGTGACTGCGTCGCCAGCGCCAGCCCGCCGGAGACACCGTAGCGAAACGAGGGTTGGGCTTGCACGGCTAGCCCGGTCAGCAAGAAGAGACCGGTGAGGAGGAGACGGGAAGGGGAGGACATAGATCAGTCGAACTGGGAGAAGTCGGGGGCGCGTTTCTCGAAGAAGGCGGTGAAGGCTTCGGCGGCCTCGGGGCTTTGGAGCCGCTCCAGAAACGCCTCGGCCTCGTCGCGGATCGTCGCTTGTACCACCTCGGCATTCGGGCGACGTAGGAATTGTTTGGTCAGGCGAATCGACGCGGGTGGCCGGGCAGCGATGGCCTCGGCTTGAGCCATCGCCCGGTTTAGGAGGTCGCCCTCGGTCAGCAGTTCGTTGACGAGACCCCACGCATGGGCCTGCTCGCCGGAGAACGGATCGCCGAGGAGCAGCAACTCCGCCGCCCGCTGCGGTCCCACGACGAGCGGTAGCAGGTAGCTCGACGCGGCCTCGGGGCACAGGCCGAGCGTGACGAACGGCATCTGCAAGCGAGCGTCGGGCGTGGCGTAGACGAGGTCGCAGTGCAGCAGCAGCGTGGTCCCGATCCCGATGGCCGGGCCGTGCACCGCCGCGATGACCGGCTTCGTGGCCGTGCTGATCGCGGTGAGAAACTGGAAGACCGGGCTGGACCCGTCCGACGGCGGGTTGGCAGCGAAGTCCATCAGGTCGTTCCCCGCCGTGAAGGCGTCACCGGCTCCGTGGAGAAGGATAGCACGAATCGACGGATCGGTTTCGGCGTGGCGGAGTGCGTCGGCGAGGGCCGCGTACATCGCCACCGTGAGAGCGTTTTTCTTCTCCGGGCGGTTGATGGTGACGCGGAGGACGCCGTTCTCCGTGTGGGTCAGGATGGGATCAGACATGAGCGAGCGGATAAGCGTGGGGGAGAGGGGCGAAAGCTACGTAGAGCAAAACGCGGCGATGGTGTATCTTTGGTGACACTCTTGATCCTCTCTGCTGCCATGTCCGCTCTCGCCCTCCACTCGCCCCGCACCGCCTCCGTCGATCTGCTTCGCAGCGACAACGCTTCGCTGCTTCTTCAGGTCGCGGGCGTTGTTGGCTTCGCGCTCCTCGCCGTGCTCGGTGCGCAGGTCCGCATCTACCTCTGGGAAGTGCCGATCACGCTCCAGACACTCGCCGTCTACGGCAGCGGCCTCTTCCTCGGCTGGCGCAACGGCCTCTTCGCGATGGCGCTCTACCTCGTGATCGGGATGTTTTCCCCGGTCTTCGCGGGCGACGGCTACGGCCCGGCCTACCTCTTCGGCGCGGTCTCGGCGGGCTACCTGCTGGCCTACCCGCTCGTCGGCGCGGTCGTCGGCGCGGCCTCGAAGCGGTGGAACACGTTCGCCGGGTCGGTGCTCTCGCTCCTCCTCGGCTCGGCGGTGTTGTTCACCATCGGCGTCATCTGGCTTCACTACGCCGCCGGTCACACGACGTGGGCCGAGTCGATCAGCAAAGGCTGGCTCGGGTTCGTACTGTGGGACCTTGCCAAGATTCTCCTCGTCGGCGCTGCCTACACGGGTGCCCGTCGGTTGACGGATTAGAATTTCGAACTGGGTGATTTAGGCAGGCGGTAGAATAATGATGTCGCTCGAAATAGTACTAGGGTGTGTTGGTTTCTGCGCGGCCCTTGCAGCCTATAGATATCACAGATTCAGAGTGACCGAGAGCAAGCATGAGCTTTCTAAGGCAAGGGGCTTCGTTGCAGTGATGATCGGCATTGTTGTCATCTACATAGTTTTCTAGCCAGCGAACGATAGCGTTTTTCAGTTCGACAGGCGACTGAGAGCATCCCATGTTGTCATTGCGAGGAGCCGAAGGGACTTGTCCCGTAGGCGACGTGGCAATCTCCCAGAGTGGTGCCAACCCGCGAGATTGCCACGTCACTCGCTACGCTCATTTCTCGCAATGACAAACAGGACCTATTGCTATGTGGTACATCGCCGACCTTATTGAAGAGATTACCGTTGAAGGTGAGGCCGACAATGTCATTCACATCAACAGCATTCTGATTGAGGCTGATGACGACGAGGCTGCCTATGCTGCTGCCACAGCAGAGGGATACAATGATGAATATGAGAACCCACGCGGTCAGCTTGTACAATTCCGATTCTTGGGTCTTCGAGACCTGATTCGGATCTATGACGACCTAGAGCATGGGGCAGAGTTGATGTATGAGGAGCGCGTCGGTGTGTCACAGAAGGACATAGCCTCGCTCGTGTCGGCGCGCGGAGACCTCGCTGTGTTTCGGAATCCAGAGGCTCGAAACGGGCCAGACTACACAAGCAAGGAGATTGTAGAAGAGGCAGAGCGGATGGTTCGCCGAAATCGGGCAGGCGGTGATGGTAGCTCGACCTAGGAACTACTCAACATCCGGCACGACGCGCTCGGCTTCGTTGAGGGAGGCCTCGACGGCCTCGGCTGCGCCGGGGATGCCGCTTTCGGCGAGGCCGTACTCGCGCGGGAGGTCGTCGGCGAAGCGCTCGAAGGCCATGTAGCCCGAGACCACAATCGAGCGCGCGTCCAACTCCTCGCCGAAGCGGTCGAGCTTGGCCGTGTCCTCGGCCATCGGGAAGCGAAGCTGCGAGGTCTGCACTGGTCGGGCGGCCCGCTGCTCGGGGTTCCACTCGCTGCCGAGGTACTCTGCGTCCTCGCCCTCGGCCAGATAGGTTGCTTCGAGGACGCCGAAGAAGGTCAGCTTGTACTCGTCGTTCTTGGCCGGTTTCAGGATCTCCTCCGCCGTGGTCGGGAAGCGGGTGCCGCGCTGCCCGCCGAAGCTGCCGAGACCGCCGCCCCCGCCGGGGCTTCCACCAGAGAGGAGGTAGAGCGTGAACTCCTGCTCTTCGGCAGCGTCCGCGATGAGCGAGCGGATCAGGTGGCGCGGCGAGCCGAGGTAGGCCTTACGTCGGTTCGCCTGCCACTGCGCCCACTGGATCTCGTCGGCGGGCTCCATCTCCTCGAAAAGCGGCTCGCCGTTGAAGAAGTTGGAGTTGGAGCGGGCTTCGAAGTCGGTCAGGTCGTAGCGGATGCGGTAGCCGAGCGCCCGGTTCTCGATGATGAGCGGCTCGCGGGCCGTCGCGGTGAGCGTGCCCATGTGCTGGTCGAAGTCGAGCACGTAGGGGTTCAGGATTTCCGTCTCCGCTGCGTTCGACGATTCGCCGAGGAAGCGGTGCTTGAACCGCTCGTAGCGCTCCCGCCACCGGGCGTCTTGCGTCGACTCGACCGTGACCTCGCCCAACTCAAACTCCGCCTCGCGCAGCCGGAAGTTGACGGTTTTGGTCTCGCCCGCGTCGCGGAGCACGAGGTCTTCAGTATCAGTCTCGAATCCGATGATCGAGGCGACGAGCCGGTGCGCGCCGAGCGGCACGGCGGGGAGTCGGTACTGACCCTCGGCATTGGTGATCGTCCCGCGCTGCGATTGGGCAATGAAGACGTGCGCGCCCGGCAGCGGCTGTCCGTCTCGGTCGGTCACGGTGCCTGTCAGGGTGGCGGAGGTGGGCTGCGCGAAGGCGGGCAGCGCGAAAAAGAAGAGGGCGAGGCAGGGCGAGAGGCAGCGCATCGGCAGGAGAGATCGAACAGGAGTAGGCATGGCGGACGTGGAGCAGAACGTGCGCGTCGGGGCACCTAGTCTACGACCCACAGGGCACTTCGGCAGGACTGCTGCCCGGCGGCCAGTGCCCACGATGTTGGTCACTGTAAAGGCGCTGTGAAGGGCGAAACGAGCACCGTGCTCTCTTCCGAGCCGATGGAATCGGCTTTGCAAAGAACGAGACCGAGCCGCGTTACTCCCGACCGGACAGGGGCGGCTCCTGTAGCGAACCAACCTTGATACCCATGCTCTCGATGCCCGTCTCTCGCCACCTCTTCGAACAGTCCTTCCCGATGCGCCGCCGTGCGGCACGCCATACGGTGCTGCTCGTCTTCGGCCTGCTCGCGCTCCTCTTCGTTCTCGCCGGGTGCGACCACTACTACGATGATGACCGCGACCCCCGCGGTCCTGATGTCATCGTGGAGAACGACGTCCGCGTCTACACCTTCACGCTCGACGACCGAGACAACCGCGACGAGTTTCTGTTCTCGCGCACGCTGAGCGACAGCGGGCTGGAGGTGCAGTACGAAGGACGGCCTTCCATTCTCTCCTCGGCGGCGGTGGATGAGGGCGTCGTGCTGCTCTACGCCTCGGACCAGACCGGCTCGGGCGGCATTGACGGGCTGATTCGCAACGGGTGGACGGCGCTCCCGATCACGCTGGGCGTTGATGCCGACAGCGACTTTTTCGTGGACTACACCCTCGCCACGACCTACACCTATGACGTGAACCGGCTCTATGTCAACCTCATCGCGTCCAACGATTTCAGCGAGGAGGAGTTTGCCATCACCGATGCGATACTCGACAACATCGAGACCATCGCGTTCCGCCTCGTCACGATTCCCGGCTTCGCGCGCGGGGTAGATTATTCGGACTACGAGGCCGTCAAGCAAGCCTACAATCTGCCCGACTGAGTGAGGGGAAGAAGGGACGGGGGGCGTCGCGTTTGGGTGAGCGCGACGCCTCCTGTGACCCCCTGCTTCACTCGGGTCCAACAAACGCCCTCGTAAAGCTGTCCCCCTTCAAGGGGGACAACTCCCACAGCGAAGCAGAGGGAGTAGGGGGTTCAGGAACAGCGCAAAAATCGCGGCTGTACCACGCGCCATGACTCGACCGATGCCTGCTCTCTCCTCTCTCTATCGACTCGTCCTGCCCCTACTCATCATGGGTGCGGCGGTACTGCCTGCTCAGGCGCAAACCGTCTCGGTACTCGAAGACCCGGCGTTCAAGGCCGAGGCCACGCGCGGGCTGGACCTCCTCTACAACATGGAGTTCGACGAGGCCGAAGTCATCTTCGACCGCCTTGCGGCGCAGCACCCGGAGCATCCCGTCGCGCCGTTTCTGCAGGCCCTCGTTCCGTGGTGGCAGATCCTGATGGACCTCTCCGACACCCGTCACGACGACGACTTCTTCGACCGGATGGACGAGGTCATCGACCGCTCCAACCGCCTCCTCCGCCGCGACCGGGACAACCTTGACGCGCAGTTCTTCAAAGGCGCGGCGCTCGGCTTCCGGGGTCGCCTTCAGAGCAACCGCCGCCGCTGGCTCAAGGCCGCCCTCGACGGCAAGCGGGCGATGGACTACGTCCTCGACGTAGCCGACGAGAGCGAGGGCAACGCCGACTTTCTTTTCGGCAAAGGCATCTACGACTACTACGCTGCCGCGGTGCCTGAGCGCTATTCGTGGAGCAAGCCGTTCGTGGCAATGTTTCCCTCCGGCAGCAAGTCGCGCGGGCTGGCAGCGCTGCACCGCACCTTCCGCGAGGGCAGCTACCTCCAAGCCGAGGCTGCCTACTTCCTGCTCCAGATCTACTACATCTTCGAGCGCGACTACACCAAGACGCTCCAGTTCATCGGGTGGCTCCGTGAGAACTACCCGGACAACGCCTTCTTCCACGCGATGGAAGGCCGCATCTTCTCCCGCTTCGGCGACTGGGACGATTCGGAGCGGGTCTTCCAAGCCGTGATGCGCCGCCACGCGCAGGGGCACACGGGCTACAATGACGCCATCGCCGAGCAGGCGCTCTACTACCTCGGTCGAGTCCAGCAGATGCGCGGCAACCACGGCCAAGCCCTCGCGCTCTTCTACCGGCTCGAACAGATTGCCACAGCGCGTCCCCAGCAGGGCGCGTTCGAGACGCTCGGTCGGCTGCGGCAGGGGATGAGCCACGACGCACGCGGCGAACGCGACAAGGCCATCGAGCGCTACCGACAGGTGCTCCGGCTCGAAGACTTCGCGGGGGCACACGACCGCGCCCGACGCTACATGGATCGTCCCTACGGTCAAGCGCGTAGCTAAGGTCTCAACCTCACCGCGCTCGCATGTTCTTCCGCTATTCCGAGTGGGACGAAAGCCGCCACGGCCAGAACCTTCCCACGTTCGACCGGCTCCTCGACCTCTTCCAGCAACTGCTCTTTCACACCGGCGGCGACGCCGATGAGGCGCTGAGTTGGCTCACCCAGCTCGACAACAAGTACGGCCTCACCGATGACGAGATGGGCATCGGCGACTTCATCGAGGAGTTGAAGAACCGGGGCCTGATCGAGCGCGACGAGCAGACCGGTGTCGTGCAGATCACAGCGAAGGGGGAGCGGGGCCTACGGCAGCGCTCGCTCGAAGAAATCTTCTCCCACCTCCGCAAGAGCGGGCGCGGCAACCACAAGACGCCCTACGCCGGGTCGGGCGACGAGCGCCTGCCCGAGACCCGCCCGTTCAACTTCGGCGATGACATCCACTCGCTCGACGTGACGGGCACGCTCTCGAACGCCTTCCGGCGGAGCGGCCTCGGCGACTTCTCGCTCTCGGAGGACGACTTCCAGGTCTTCGAGACCGACCACCACTCGTCCGTGGCGACGGTCCTGATGATCGACCTCTCGCACTCGATGATCCTCTACGGGGAAGACCGGATCACGCCTGCGCGCAAGACCGCGATGGCGCTCGCCGAACTCATCATGACGCAGTACCCGAAGGACACGCTCGACATTGTCGCGTTCGGGAATGAGGCGTGGGAGGTGGAGGTCAAGGATTTGCCGTACCTGCAGGTCGGGCCGTTCCACACGAACACGCGGGCCGGGCTGGAGCGCGCCCGCACAATCCTCCGCCGCCGGAAGAACCGCAACAAGCAGGTCTTCATGATCACCGACGGCAAGCCGAGTGCCCATTTCGAAGCGGGGCGGCTTTACAAAAACGCCTACGGCCTCGACCGCAAGATCGTCAACAAAGTGCTCGACGAGGCCGCGATCTGTCGCCGCGAGGGTATCACGATCACGACGTTCATGATCGCCCACGATCCCTACCTCCAGAACTTCGTCCGCCAACTCACCGACGCCAATCAGGGCCGCGCCTACTACGCCAGCCTCGACGACCTCGGCGGATTCATCTTTGAGGACTATGTCCGCAACCGGCGGAAATTCATGCGGTGAGGACTGACTCGCTTGATTTTCCGCAAGTAGGTTGTATCATAGGTGTGCTTTATATACAAAGAGAGGGCTTTCTTGGGGTTTCTCATAGGGGTGCTATCCTTAGAATCGTGAGGGATTTGGGTCTTCTGTGTGTTGTGGCGAGGATATTTTCTCGTTTCAGCTTGACCCGATTCGGTCTCTTTTCCCGTATGTACAAGGGAGCATGCTACACAGCATAAGCGTGCCCACGATGATGGACTGATCGTTTTGAGTTTTTGACATACACCGTAGCGCCCACCACGTACAATCGGGGTGCTACTTGGGCGGCAGGCTTGGTGGTGGGGCCTGCCGCCCTTTCTATGTCCGGTCAATAGGGCGAGTCAGTGCTTCCGGTGGCTCCGGCTTTCGACCCGATTTTCACGCGGTAGGGCAAGGTAGGCAGCGTAGATTCAAAAGCTGTCCCCGACCCACTTTATCGCCCCCGCCTTGTCTACGGTCTCGCTGACCAAAACACCCCAGACGGACGCCGACGCGGCCCGCCAGCAAGCGTTGCAGGCGCGCGGCCAGATTCCGGTGCACATCGCCGCGATTATGGATGGCAACGGGCGCTGGGCCAAGAGTCGGGGGCAGAGCCGGGTCGCCGGGCACCGCGAGGGCGTCGAGTCGGTGCGAGATATCACCGAGGCGTGCGCGCAGATCGGTGTGCAGCACCTCACGCTCTACACATTTTCGACTGAGAACTGGCAGCGCCCACCGAAGGAAGTGACGGCCTTGATGGAACTGCTGGTCCGCACGATTCGCCGCGAGGTGGGGCGGCTCCAAGAGAACAACATCCGCGTTCGCACCCTCGGTGAACTCGACAGGCTGCCACGCCGCGCCGCCGCCGAAATGCGCGAGGCCGAAGACCTCACGCGCGACAACACGCGGATGACGCTCAACCTTGCCCTGTCGTACAGCGGGCGCTGGGAAATCGCTCGCGCCGCCCGCCGCATCGCCGAAGAAGTCCAAGCCGGACGACTCGCCCCTGAGGCCGTGGACGAGGCTCTCATTGCATCGCACCTCGACACAGTTGGTATCCCGGACCCTGATCTGCTGATTCGCACCGGGGGCGATGTGCGGATTTCCAACTTCCTTCTCTGGCAACTCGCCTACACCGAGTTCTATCTCACCGACACCTACTGGCCTGCCTTCCGCCGGGAGGCGCTCTACGCCGCTATCGAAGACTTTCAGAACCGCGAGCGACGCTTCGGGCGGGTACCAGAGGCACCGAATGGTGCCCTCATTTCGGAACAATAACCCTGCTTGTTTGCCGTTCGTTGCCTGACCCCAGCAAAGACCTGCGCCTAGACCACCGCCGCTTGTGATTTCCACTTCGCTTTCCTCTGCTCTGCTCCGGCCCTTCCTCGCATTGAGTTGCGTGCTCGCCCTCGCGTTGCCTGCTGGTGCGCAGGGTCTATCGCAGCCTATCGCTCAGGCAGGCGGTGGAGCTATCGGGGCTCCGGCCTCCTACGAAATCCTCGGCCTGT
This sequence comes from Rhodothermales bacterium, assembly GCA_028284265.1. Lineage (GTDB taxonomy): Bacteria > Bacteroidota > Rhodothermia > Rhodothermales > JANQRZ01 > JANQRZ01. Next base: position 198,420 of record JANQRZ010000019.1, on the reverse strand, counting down.
CGGTCGAGGGCGTGAGCGACGAGAATGCGCGCCAGTTTGTAATCTCTTCCAGCGGACTCCGCATCGGGCAAGCGGTTACGATCCCCGGCGACCAGGCCATCTCCGACGCCATCCGCCAGCTCTACGAACTGGGCAACTTCACCGATGTGGACGTGATCGCCGAGCGCTACGTCGGCGGGGGCGTGTTTCTGCTGGTCCGGGTTGAGGAGGTGCCGCGCCTCGGCGAGGTCAAGTTTGAGGGGATCAAAGGCGGCGACCGGGACAAGCTGAGAGACCAGATTCCGCTCCTGCGTGGGCAGGCGCTCCGTCCAGCAGGCGTCGAACGCAGTGAGCAGATCATCCGCGACTACTTCGCCGAGAAAGGCTTCCGGCTCGTCACTATCGAGACCACGCAGCAGGCGACGCCCGAGGGCAGTATGCGTGTGACGTTCGACATCAGCCGGGGCCGCAAGGTCGAAATCGGCGATATCGACTTCGAGGGCAACGACGCCTTCAGCGACAAGAAGCTGCGGAAGCAACTCGGCAACAACCCGGAGGACCGGTGGTGGCGCTTCTGGGGGGCCTCGACGTTCGACAGCGAAGGGTTCGAGGAGGACAAGCAGAACCTGATCGCCTACTACAACGACCGGGGCTATTACAGCGCTCGCATTCTCCAAGACTCGGTCTACCTCGACACGTCAGGTGACGAGCCGGAGATGGTGATCGACATCCGCGTCGAGGAGGGGCCGAAGTACCACATCCGCAATCTCGCCTTCGACGGCAACGCCGAGTACACCGACGAGCAGTTGCTCTTCGCCCTCAACATGGAGCGCGGCGAAGTTTATAGCCGCTCGAAGCTGGAGCGCAGCCTCTATTACGATCCGCAGCACACCGACATCACGTCGCTCTACTCGGACCGGGGCTATCTCCGCTTCAACATCCAGCCGCAGATCATCGAGGTCGAGGGCGACTCGCTCGACATCACCTTCGCCATCGATGAGGGCGATATCTACGAGTTCGGCGAGATCACGATTCGCGGCAACACGCGGACGAAGGAGCATGTCATCCGCCGCGCCCTCCGCACGGTCCCCGGCCAGACCTACAGCCGCCAAGCGCTTGAACGCTCGATCCGTGAGTTGATCCAGCTCGGCTACTTCGATCAGCAGAAGCTCGCCGAAGGCCCGCGCGTCTCCATCGACGAGGAGACGAAGAAGGTGGACCTGACCTACAACATGATCGAGACCGGCGGCGACCAACTCGAACTCTCCGGTGGGTGGGGCGGCAGCGGCTTCGGCTTGATTCTTCAGGCCCGCGTCGCGTTCAACAACTTCTCGATCCAGAACCTCTTCAACGGCGGCGCGTGGCGGCCCGTGCCGTCGGGCGACGGGCAGCAGTTGGCCCTCTCGGTCCAGACCTCCGGTCTGCGCTACCAGAGCTACTCGGTGACGTTCACCGAGCCGTGGTTCCGTGGGCGCAACACGCCCGTCGGTGGCTCGCTCTCGTACACCTACCGTGACTTCTCGAACTCGTCGCGCCTCATCGGTTTCGATGGTGGGGATGACAATACCGTCTCGCAGAAGTTCTCGACCTTCAACGCGGGCCTGTTCTACCGGCAGGCGCTCAAGTGGCCGGACGACTTCTTCCAGACCGGCACCAACATCGGCTACCGGATCTACGACCTCACCGGGGAGTCGCTCAGTCGGAGCTATGGGTTGCCCGAAGGCAGTAGCCAAGAGCTCACCGTCCGCCAGAGCCTGACGCGCAACTCATTCGACGCGCCGCAATTCCCGACCGCCGGGTCGAGCCTGTTGCTCTCGGCTGAAATGGCTCTCCCGATTCCCGGCTTCATCCAGTACCACAAAGAGCGCTTCTCGACGCGCTGGGTGACGCCCATCATCGGTCGCCTCGCGCTCGACTTCAGCGCGGACTACGGGTACATCGGCTCGCTGACCGGAGATGAGGTGGAGTTCCAGCGCTACCTCGTCGGTGGCTCGCCGCTGGAGGCGCAGAGCACGTTCCAGGGCTACGGCAAGGACATCATCTTCATGCGTGGCTATCCGACGCTCGCCATCACCCCGCTCCAGGACGGGCGGCGTGTCGGCGGTCGGATTCTGAACAAGTATTCCGCCGAGGCCCGTATCGTGGCGATCCAGACGCCGCAGTTCACCGCCGCGCCGTACCTGTTCGTCGACGCGGCCAATACGTGGAACAGCTTCGACGACTACAACCCGACCAAGCTCTTCCGCTCTGCCGGGTTTGGGGCCAAGCTGTTCCTGCCCTTCCTCGGGCTGATCGACCTCAACTACGGCTATCAGATCGACTCGTTCACCGACATCCGCAGCAACACGCCGTTCGAGATCGAGCCGAAGTGGCGCTTCCAGTTCTCGCTCGGCGGGCAGTAGTCGCTCGTCGTTTTGTCGTCTAAACTAGACACTATGCGCGTTCTCTCTCTCCTGCTCCTCGTGCTCTCCGTGGCGGTCCCTGCGATGGCCCAGCAGCGCATCGCATATGTCGATTCCGAGTTCCTGCTCGACCAGATCACCGAATACCGCACGGCACAGTCGAATCTGGACCGCCTCGCCCAGCAGTGGCAGGGCGAACTCGACCAGCTTCAGCGCGAGGTGGACGAACTGGTTCGGGACTTCGAGGCGCGGGAATTGCTTTTCACCGACGAAGAGCGCGACCGCAAGCGCCAAGAGATCGTCGCCAAGGAGCAGGAGCTAGAGTCCCGCCGGATTCAGCGCTTCGGTCCCGAGGGCGAACTCTTCCGCGAGCAGCAGCGCCAGATGCGCCCTATCCAAGAGCGCGTGCTTGAAGCCATCGACCAAGTCGCCCGCGACGAGGATTACGACTTCGTCTTCGACCGGAGCGGTGACTTCCTCTTTCTCTACGCCAAGACCGACCACGACATCTCCGACCTCGTCCTCGACGAACTCGGCATCGAAACAACCCAGGCCGGACGCTAGCTCGCCGCGCCTGCTACCCGATTCTGACCACCATCGACCTGACCCATGACCTACCTCAACCGCTTCTTCCTTCTCATCGCGTGCGTCGCGTTCCTCGCGGTGGGCTTTGCGCCCGCGCAGGCACAGACCAGCGCCCGGATCGGCTTCACCGACTATGAGCTAATCATCGTCCAGATGCCGCAGTACCGCGAGGTGCAGACCCAGCTTCAGACGCAGGCCCAACAGGACCAGCAGGAGCTTGCCACGATGGAGCAGACCATCCAAGAGAAGTTCGCCGACTACCAGAACCAGAGTGGCGTCCTCTCGGCGGAAGCACGCCAGACGCGCGAAGAAGAGATCGTCCAGCTTCAGACCGACCTCCAGCAGGAGCAGCAGAGCCGCCTTCAGGCCCTCGACCGTCGCCAGAACGAACTCCTGCAGCCGCTCTTCAACGAGTTGCAGAGTGCCATCGACGAGGTGGCTGCCGCTCGTGGCCTCTCGCTCGTGCTCTCGACCCGCGTCTCGACCGAGCCGGTGATTCTCTTCGCCGATGAGGAGAACACCATCGATATCACGACCGAGGTGATGAGCAAGCTCGGCATCAGCATCACCCAGAGTCCCGCAGGCTCCGGCGGCTGATTCATAGGCACTGTACCCGCCAGTCAAGGCCTCTGCCGTTCTCCACGGTGGGGGCCTTTTCTCTGGGGTGCAGTTGTGCACTACGGGCACCGTCGTTAATCTCCGCTCTCCCAACTCCATCTGCAGATCCCTATGAGTACGCAACTCGCCTCTGTCACCACGCTCGAAGACCGCACCAAACGCGTCACGACCCAGACGCTCCAAGAGATGCGTCGCGCCGGGACGAAGATCGCCATGCTGACGGCCTATGACTACACCTCGGCTCGCATCCTCGACGGGGCGGGCGTGGACGTACTCCTCGTCGGTGACTCGGCCTCGAACGTGATGGCGGGCAATGAGACCACGCTGCCGATCACGCTGGAGCACATGATCTACCACGCGCAGTGCGTCATCCCCGGCGTGCAGCGGTCGCTGGTGGTCGTAGATCTCCCGTTTGGGACCTATCAAGGCGACACGAAGCGGGCGCTGCACTCGGCGATCCGGGTGATGAAGGAGACCGGGGCGCACGCGGTCAAGCTCGAGGGCGGGGCGGTTGCGCTTGAGGCGATCCAGCGGATTCTCTCGGCGGGTATTCCGGTGATGGGCCACCTTGGGCTGACACCGCAGAGCATCTATAAGTTTGGCACCTACCGCGTCCGCGCGCGTGAGGAAGAAGAGGCCGACCAAGTGCGCCGCGACGCCGTGCTGCTGGAGCAAGCGGGTTGTTTCGGGATCGTGCTCGAAAAGATTCCTGCGACGCTCGCCGCCGAAGTCACCGAGTCCATCTCGATCCCGACCATCGGCATCGGGGCCGGACCGTCCACAAGCGGTCAGGTCCTCGTCACGCACGACCTCCTCGGCCTGACGAAAGACTTCAACCCTCGCTTCGTCCGCCGCTATGCCGACCTTGCTGACACGATCCACGACGCCATCGAGCATTACATCGAGGACGTCCGTGCCGGGACGTTTCCTGCTCTCGACGAAAGCTATTAGGAGGTGTGAGGGTTTGAGGGCGCGAGAGTAGGAGAAGAGCCGCTCTCACACCCTCATCCTCTCCCACGCCCACACCTCGAACAATGCCCCGCCCCAACATCGTACTCGACGCCTCGCCGGATCGCCCTCTCATTCTTATCACGAATGACGATGGGATCGACGCGAATGGCATCGCAGCGCTCGCGGCGGCGCTCGACGGGTTGGGTACGCTCGCTATCGTCGCACCGACGGTAGAGCAGAGTGCGGTCGGGCACGCCATCACAATACGTGACCCCGTCCGGGCACATCCTTGGCCGTTCGAGCTAGGCGAGCGTGAGCTATGGGCGCGGGCCGTCACCGGGACGCCTGCCGACTGCGTCAAGCTCGCCTGCCAGAAGCTCCTGCCCCGCTTCCCCGACCTCGTTGTGAGCGGCATCAACCAAGGGCCGAACACGGCAGTCAATGTCATCTACTCCGGTACCGTCAGCGCCGCCACCGAGGCGACGATCCTCGGGGTGCCTGCTATCGCCATGTCGCTCTGCTCGTGGGACCCGGAGGCTGACTTTGAGGCGGCAGGCCGCTATGCTTGCCTCCTCGCCGAGCGCGTGCTCAACGACGGCTTGACACCCGGTACGCTGCTCAACGTCAACGTGCCGTCGGGCGATATCAGTGAGATTCGGGGCATGGAGATTACCCGGCAGGCGCGGGCGCGGTGGGAGGAGGAGTTCCACGAGCGCCGCGACCCCTTCGACCGACCGTACTACTGGCTCGGCGGTGAGTTCATCAACCTCGACGAAGGGCGCGACACCGACCTCGCGGCCATCGAGGCCGGGTACGTGTCCGTCACGCCGCTGCACTGCGACCTCACGGCGTACGATGAGATCGAGTCGCTCGCAGCATGGGTGGAAGCGGGTGTGACCAAAGCGTGACCGGTTCGGGTGGACCTCGCCGAAGGGTGGGGCGTTGGAGCCGCCATCTGTCCATCACCCATCCTGCCATGTTGCGTCTTCTCGCTCTCATCGTCGCTCCGTTCGCTCTGGTACTCGCCGGGTGCCTCTCCAACGCCTCCGTGCAGACCGTCGCGCCGGATAAGCCGGTCATGGCACCGGAGACGTTCGACCACAGCGCGTTCGACGCGATCCTAGAAACCGTCGTGGACGAGCGCGGCTTTGTGGACTATGCCGCACTCGCTGCCGAACCCGCTGCGCTCGACGCTTACCTTGCGGGACTCGCGGCTGCCGATCCGTCGAAACTGAGCGATGCCGACCGGCTCGCATTCTGGCTCAACGTCTACAACGCCTACACCCTCAAGCTCGCCGCCGACAACTACCCCATCGAGAGTCTGCACGATGTGGTCAGCGGCGTCTTCATTCCGCTCGTCAACACGCCGTTCAAGGTCGAGTTCGTGGTAGTCGGCGGGGAAACGATGACGCTCGACAAAGTGGAGCACGGGATCATCCGCCCTGAGTTCGAGGAGCCGCGTATCCACTTCGCGCTCGTCTGCGCCGCCTATAGCTGCCCGCCGCTCCGCGCCGAAGCCTATGTCGGCGACCGGCTTGATGCCCAACTCGACGAGCAGGCGCGTCGCTTCCTCTACAACCCCGACAAGAACCGCGTGCCCGACGACGAGGAGACGATCCGGCTCTCCAAAATCTTTGACTGGTTCGGCGGCGACTTCGGGGACAACGACGACGAACTGCAACGCTTCCTCGCTCCCTACTTCGAGGGCGAGGTCCGCGAGACGCTAGAAGCAGGCGGCTACGGTGTAGGCTTTCTCAAGTACGACTGGTCCCTCAACGACACCGCTACCCCCGACCCCTCATGACGAACACGATGCCTGACGCTGGTGATGCCGCCCCCGCCTTCTCCGGCCCGACTGCGAGCGGCGACACGCTCTCCCTCTCCGATTTTCAGGGCCGCTGGCTGCTCCTCTATTTCTACCCGAAGGACGACACGCCCGGCTGCACCAAGCAAGCCTGCAACCTCCGCGACAACCTCGCCGTGCTGGAGGCGGAGAACATCGCCGTCGTCGGTGTCTCGGGCGACGACGTAGCCTCGCACGAGCGCTTCGCGGCGAAGTACGACCTCCCGTTTCCGCTCCTCGCCGATCCCGACCGCACGGTGCTCGAAGCGTACGGCGTGTGGGGCGAGAAGAACTTCTACGGCAAGAAGCTGGTCGGCCTCAAACGCACGAGTTTTCTGATCGACCCCGAGGGTGTTGTCCGGCACGTCTTCAAGCGGCCCAAGACGGGGGCGCACGCCCAAGAGGTACTCGCCAAGCGCGACGCGCTCGCTGCCTGAGCGGTATCTTCGGTGGAGCTTTTAGCTCTTGGCTTTTAGCTCTCAGCCTAGAACGTGCGAGGCTAATAGCCAAGAACTGAAAGCAGCCGTTTGGCTGTGTCGTTTCTTTCTGTGCCACCGCTCGAATAATCTCAGTCCTCATGCTCATTGCTGGAAACTGGAAGATGCACACCGTGCCCGATGCAGCCGTCGAACTCGCCCGCGATGTGGCGCGCCGCGTCCGCAGCCACGCTGATAGCGTTGCCGTTGCCGTCTGCCCGCCGTCGATTTCGCTCGCGGCGGTCGGCGAGGTGGTGCGCAACACGCCCGTCCGGCTTGGGGCGCAGACGATGCACGAGGCCGAGCAGGGCGCGTACACCGGCGAGGTCTCGGCTCCGATGCTGGGCGCGGTCGGGTGCCACTACGTCATTCTCGGTCACTCCGAACGGCGGCAGTTGTTCGGCGAGATCGATGCAGGCGTGAACCGCAAGACCCTCGCCGCGCTCGCCCACGGCCTCGTCCCGATTGTATGCGTCGGCGAGACGCTGAACGAGCGGAAAGCGGGGGAGGAGGAAACGGTTGTCGGTCGGCAGATCGACGCGGCGCTCGACGGAGTGCACCTCGACAGCGCCGCGCACCTTGTCGTGGCCTATGAGCCGGTGTGGGCGATTGGAACCGGCGAGACGGCATCGCCCGAGCAGGCACAGGCGATGCACCGGTTTATCCGCGACCGACTCGTTAGCTTCGGTGCACCGCGTGAGGTCGAGATTCTCTACGGCGGCAGTGTCAAACCGGGCAACGCCGCCGACCTTTTCGCGCAGCCCGACATCGACGGTGGCCTGATCGGCGGCGCGAGCCTTGACGCCGAGAGCTTCGCCGCCATCGTGGAAGCAGCGAGTAAGGTCTAGGCTATTCCAGAGTTTGTCATTGCGAGGAGCGGAGCGACGCGGCAACCCCGAAGGGCTCAGCGCAGCTAATCTCCCGATGAAGGCCCATTTGTTTGGAGATTGCTTCGCTGCGCTCGCAATGACAGCTTGGACTGGATATTTGGAGGGGATGACGATGCAATACCTGAGACGCGCTGCCCTCTGCCTGCTGCTCGCTGCCTGCTGGACCGCCTGCTCCGGCCCCTCGCCGCTCGACGCGCCCGACGCAGGGCGAACGGCGACCTACGAACCCGGCTTGCCGAGCTTCGACCTAGAGGCGATTCCGGCGATCCGAGACGGGCAGCCGGGCCTCGCGGTCTATATCAGCATTCCCCAGGCCACCCTCGTCTTCACGCGGACTGACGAGGGCTACATCGCTCGGTACGATCTCTCGCTTCGCGTCAAAGATGAGCAGGGCCGAGGCACCGAGTCGTTCTCCACGGTCACGGATACCATCGACGTGCCGACGCCCGACGCGACGCGGGCACCGGACCGGATCGGGCGGCAGGAATGGGTGCCGCTCACACCGGGCGTCTACGTCGTCGAGGCGACGCTGGAAGACGTGGAGAGCGGCGAGCAGGTGATTCGACAGCAGCGGGTCGAGGTGATGGGGCAGACCGGCGCGGCGATGCTGGGGCGTCCGCTCGTCCGGGCGCGGCTCCGACCCGGCGGGCCGGTGGAGCCGGTCGTGGCGCTGCACCTCCCGGCCCGGCGCGACTCGCTCTCGGTAGAGCTTGCTGCCTACGACGCGCCGTCCGAGGCAGTGCTCTCGCTCCACGTTCTCCGGCTCCGCGCCGACACGACGGTGGCGGTCCCGCCGTTCTGGCTCTCGCCCTCGCGCGGGTCCCTCGCCTTTCGCGGCATCGACACGGGCGAGGCCGATACCACCTTCGCCGCCACGCAAGTCCTCGACGCTTCACCTGAGCAGACGGCATCGTTCGATCTTCCCGAGTTGAGACCGGGCGTCTATCGCCTCGACTTCAGGCTGCGTGCAGGTAGCGTTACGCTCGCCGAGCAGCAGCGGACGCTCTCAGTGAAAGGCCCGGCGTTTCCCCAACTCGCCACGTTCGCTGAACTCGTCGATGCGCTCGCCTATATCGGCTATCGCCGCGAGACTGAGTTCATCCGGCAGGGCACGACGCCGAGGGAGCGTCGCCGCCGGTTCGATGCGTTCTGGGGCAGCTTGGTGGACGACCGGCGTGTGGCGCAGAACCTGCTGCGGACCTACTACGAGCGCGTCGAGGAGGCCAACCGGCTGTTCACGTCCGTCAAGCCGGGGTGGAAGACCGACCGGGGGATGGTCTACGTCGTCTTCGGCGCGCCGGAGTACGTGGAGACGACCTTCGAGGGCGAGGTGTGGTACTACGCCTACGGCGCGGACGACCCCGCGAGCACCTTCGTCTTCGAGCGGGCCGACTACTACGGGACCGCCGACCCCTTCGGGCACTACATTCTCGTGCGGCAACCGGCCTACGAGCGGGCGTGGGTCAAAGCCGTCCAGCGCTGGCGCGAGGGAACAGCCTTGTAACGGAACGGGACGAATAGGCTAAGCGTCGTAGGGCAAGTTTGAATGGGATTTCTACTATGTCAGCTACAGCGAACCCTACCTATCTCCAGCGTGTGATCGCGCAGGTCAGTGAGGTGCCCGAGGAGTATCTCCCGGCGCTGCTTCGCGTCGTGTCTGCCTTCCATGAGAGTGTCGCCCTCGGCTCTGCGGAGGAGAGTGTCCGGCGTGGGTGGGATGAGGCGAAGCGTGACGAGACACGTTCGCTCTCCGAGCTTTGGTCTGAAGAGTGAATGGCAGTACAATGAAGAAACCAAACGGGAAGGTGGAGCTTGTTCCCGTGCTATATACGAGCGCCTATCTTCAGTTAGGCGATGTCTCTGCAGAGGTGCTTAAAGAGGAGATCGAGAGCCACCTTGTGCCCCTCCGCCAAGCGGAAGAAGATGACTCAATGACTTGCCCATTAAGCGGAGGTATTGAGCTACGCATAAACGGGGAGCTAATGATAGGGCCTCAGTGTTGTGGCGATCTCTCCGACATAAGGAGTTGGTGTCAGGTAGCCATGACGGGCTTTACCTCGGGTTATATCGCGCCCGAAGGACACCCTATGCCTTACGTGGAGCGTGAAAACGGTTGGCTGCGCTTTACCTGCGTAGATGCTTGGGAATCGTTTCGGTTAGGTACCGTATCACGATTTGCTTTGGCTTATTCAGCTTACGAAGAAGCCATCCCAGCCCTGCTGGAAAGTGTAGAGACCTTCACACGACTAGTCGATGTGGTTACTGCCCAGATGAACTTAGCTATCCGCTCCTCTGACCTAGTGGATGTGCCTACAAATGCTATCCGAATTGACCTTGGCCTCTAGCAGATTGCTAGATGTATCACGGAATAGGACTACCAGCGAAGCTCATCAGTCATCAGAGGCAGGCTTGCTCGTGGACTTCGCATCGCTCTTGGTTTCCGGCGATGAACCATCTGATTTCGTCTCGCTTTTCGCCTCCGGCGTGCCGGACTTGCGGACGTAGTCGGTCTCGTAGAAGCCAGAGCCTTTAAAGATCAGCCCGGCCCCGCCGCCGATCACGCGCTCCACCGGCACCCCCGTCTCGGGGTCCGTCGTGAGCGCGTCGTCGGTGATGCGCTGGAAGACTTCGAACGTGGTGCCGTCGGGGCGGCGGTAGACGTAGGTGGGCATGAGGGAGCGACGAGTTACGAGTGTCGAATGACGAGTGGGAAGGTAGGCGAAGCGGCCCAAGTTACTGAGAGCCGCGAGGCCATGTCTCGTATGCCCTCTGCTCGCTGCCCTCTGCCTGCTGCATCAACGCTTCTGCCGCAAGGTCAGCGACGGTCGCCCGGACGCGGCCAATCGCGGTCTCGCCGCGCTCGGGCCAGGTCCGATTGGTGAGGAGGATCACCCACAGCTCGGTGTCGGGGTCGATCCACAGCGAGGTGCCGGTGAACCCGGTGTGCCCGAAGGCGCGAGGTCCGAGGCGCGTCCCGCCGGACGAATAGCCCTCCGACGCAGGCCGCATGGCGAGCCACCCGAGTGCCGCCGGAAACTCGCCGACGGGTCGAGCACGCTTGGTGAAGGTGTCGATGGTGGCTTGCGAGAAAAAGCGCTGGCCATAGGCTTCGCCGCCGTTCGTGAGAAGGTGGGCGAGACGGGCGAGGTCGGCAGCCGTCGAGAACAGCCCGGCGTGGCCCGCGATGCCGCCGAGGAGCGAGGCCGTCTCGTCGTGGACCTCACCCTGAATTGCCCGCCCTCGAAACGCCCAGTCGATCTCCGTCGGGAGCGCGCGCTCGTCCACCGTGCCGACCGCACGGAAGCCAGTGTCAGTCATGCCGAGTGGCTCGTAGAACGTCTCGCGCAGGTAGTGGTCGAGCGGCTGCCCGGTGATCGTCTCGATGACCTCGCCGAGGACGATCATGTCAAAGTCGCTGTACCGCGTCGCGGTGCCGGGCACGTAGCGGAGCGTGTCGGCATAGATGAAGTCGAGCACGGCCTCGCGGTCGCGGACACCCTCGGTGTGGAATGGGTGGAAGACGCGCTGCCCGGCGGAATGGGAGAGGAGTTGCCGGATGGTGACGTTTCCCTTGCCATTCTGCCCGAACGCCGGGACGTAGCGGGCGACCGGCGCGTCGAGGTCGAGCCGACCCTCCTCGTAGAGCTTCATCGCCGCGAGCGTCGTCCCGACCACCTTCGTAAGCGAGGCGAGGTCGAAGACCGACGACACTGAGACGGGTAGCGCGTCGAGGTCGTAGGTCGCCCACCCGTAGCTCTGCATCTTCGCGATGTGGTCGCCTACGCCGACCCCGACGACCGCGCCGGGGAATACGCGCTCGTCGATGGCTTCGGCGATCACGAGGTCGATCTGCCGGAGTGCGACCGAGTCGAGCGGCGAGGCGGCGTGCGTCTGCGTGAGGCCGTCGCCACGCCGGTAGAAGCCGGGGACCGAGACGGGGAGGCGACCGCTCGCCAAACTCCGTCCCATGAGCACGTCGGCGACGGCGCGCTGCGTGCGCTCGCGGGCGTCATAGGCCACGACCTCCGCTTGGGGGCGGCTGAGCGCTTGCCCCGGACTCGATCCAGGGTCGAGCGGGAGGTACGGATTGCCGAACGCGACGAGTACGACGGCTTTGCCAAATTCGACGAGTCGGTCCACGAGGTCGCGCTGCACCGGGGGCAGCCCATCCCGGCTCCAGCGCCGGACGCTCTGGTAGACGGGGACCACGATCACGTCGTGCTGCTCGGCGAGGGCAAAGAGCCGGTCGGCCTCAGCTTGGGTCGCGTCGCGCCGGAGCACGCGGTGCGTGACAAACTCGGGACCGACGGTGTCTTCCAAATACTCCGCGAAGGGCTGGACCTCTTCTGGCTCTCGGTCTGCCATCGAAATCACGAGGAGGCAGTGGTCGTCGCGCAGCGGGAGCAGGGCGCGGTCGTTGCGGAGCACGGTGATAGAGCGGCGAGCAATTTCCTCGGCAAGCGCCTCTCCTTGCGTCAGGAGTTCACTATCTGGTGCGAATGTGGCATGAGAAACGTCGGGGAGGTTCAGTGCCTCTTTTGCCCGGAGCACGCGGAGCACGGAGGTGTCGATGCGCTCCTCGGTGATGCGTCCGTCGCGGAGTGCCGCCATGAGTGCCGCCCGCGCCACATACTCGTCCCTCGTCAGGATTAAGAGGTCCACGCCCGCCTCGATGGCGCGCACCGCCGACTCGCCGATCCCGAAGCCATCGGTGATGCCGCCCATGTCGAGGCCGTCGGTGACGACGAGGCCCTCGAAGCCGAGTTCGCCGCGCAGCAGGTCGGTGATGACGTGAGGCGAGAGGGTAGCGGGGAGCGTCGGATCTGGCTCTAGGGTCGGGATGGCGAGGTGGGCGGTCATCACCATCCGCACCCCGGCGTCAATAGCGGCGCGGAACGGGACGAGTTCGGTTGAGTCGAGTCGGGCGCGTGGGAAGTCGAGGAGAGGGAGGGCGTGGTGCGAGTCGGTGTCGGTGTCACCGTGTCCGGGGAAGTGCTTGGCGGTGGCGATAAGCCCGCCGTCCTGCATTCCCCGGAAGGCGGCGACCGTCATCTCGGCGACGGCCTGCGGGTCCTCGCCGAAGGATCGGGTGTTGATGATCGGGTTGAACGGGTTGTTGTTGACATCGGCGACGGGGGCGAAGTTGATGTGGACGCCGAGCGCGCGGGCTTCGTCAGCGAGGTGCTGGCCCATCGCATAGGCGAGGTCCGGGTCGCCCGCCGCCCCGAGCGCCATCATCGGCGGAAACGCCGTCGTTCCCTCGACCCGCATCCCGACGCCGTTCTCCATGTCCTGCGCGATGAGGAGCGGCAGTGTCGCTTCGTCTTGAAGCGTCTGCGTGAGCGCCGCCTGCCGCTCGTCATCGCCCGAGAAAAACAGCACGCCGCCCGCGCCGAAAGGCCCGACCCGGTCGAGCAAGCGCTCCATCTCTGCCGGGGCCATGCCGTCCTCCGTGCCGCGCGCGTCGGTGACGAAAAGCTGCGAGACCTTGGCTTCGAGCGAGAGCGTATCGAGCACGGCCTGTGCCCACGCGCCGGTGCCGGGCCAGAGGTCGGCCTGCGCCTTCCCGGAGCGAGGTGCGAGCAGTAGGGCGAGGAGAAGGAGGGCGAGACGCATGGCGGAAGCTACCCACACCGATAGGTGCCGGATCCAACAAAAACGGGCCGCCACCGTTCGACGGCAGCGGCCCGGTACAGCAGCGTGTGTCGCTCAGGGCGCGATCTGAATGACGATCTGACCGAGGCCAATCTCCCGGTTCTGCGCATCGAGCGCGGCGACTCGGAGATGTGCCGTGCCGGGGGTCGCGCCAGTGAGTTCGTAGAGCCGTTCGAGTATGTCTGTCGGCGTGCCGGTGACGGCTCCGGTGCTCTCGCGCCGGAGGGTCCACGCATAGCGCACGACACCCGGTATCGCCTCGGCTCGGTAGTTAGCCGTCTCGCCGACGCCGAGCACGTAGTTACCTTTGACATAAATGCCCCGTACGTTCGGGTCAGTCTCCTCAATCTCCGTAGGCGGCGGGTCGTCCACGCCGCCGGGCGGCTCGTCGACGAGGCTTTCGCGGCAGCCGGTGAGGCAAAGCATGAGGGCGAGCAGCAGGGGGAGGCAGCGCATCGTCATGGCAGAATGGTTCGGAAAATGAAGAAGCTGTGCGGGCAGAATAGCGGAATCGGTGCAAGAAAGCAAGGGGATTCGCTGGTTCTGGAGCGTGCTTCCGGCTCAGAACAAGTCGTTCATCTGCGCTTGCATCTCGTCGGCGGTGCCGGAAGGGGCATCTCCTTTAAGATCGGCGAAGAAGACCTCGTCATAAAGGCGGCTCTGGATGACGACCGGCATCGGGACCGCGTGGCCGAGGACGAGCGCCTGCTGCTTCGAGTCGAGCGAGGCGAGCACCTGCCGCAGCGCCGCCGCGCCGCTGGTCCCGACGAGTGCGGCGGCGATGTCTTTCTCGTCGTTGAGTTGGGCGACGATCTTGGTTCCGATCTGGCTTAGCACCTCCTCGTCGATCCCGCTCGGACGCTGGTCCACGATGAGCAGGCTGACCGAGAACTTCCGCATCTCGCGGGCGATCTTGCCGAACGGCGTCTCTTTCGCCGTGGCCGGGCCGAGGAATTTGTGCGCCTCCTCAATCGTGATCATGAGCTGGCGCGGGGCGGCGACGTGGTCGGGGTCGGCCTCGTGCTCCTCGTAGAGTTTCTCGTAGCGCCGCCGGAGCCGCCGCGTGATGACGTTGGCGACCAGGAGGTAGACGAGCAGCGAGTTGTGCTGCCCGAATTCCAGCACCACCGACTTGCCCGCCGCGATGCTCTCCAGCAGGCTCTCGACCACATCGCGGTGCTGCGCCGTGCGGTCGAGGTGGAAGAACGGGAGGCCGTCGAGCCGGTCGAGCTTGCGCTTGAGGGCGCTGAGGGAGCCGGGGTGGGTGCCGGTGCGCTCGGCCATCTCCTCGATCTCGGGGCCGTCGGCGCGGAGTAGCTGGGCGAGCCAGTTGTCGCCGTAGACCTTTTTGAGTCCGTAGGTGCTCTCGGCGGCGGTCGGGTTGAGGTTGAGCGTCTCGCGGAGGGGGAGGATGTCCTCCGGCTCGACCTGATCGGCCCAGAGGTGAACCTCCACGTCGGGGCTTTTGCCGCGTCGCCGGGCCGAGGCGGGGTCGAGCGAGTAGACTTGGACCTTGCTCGGGAAGAGGTCGCGCAGGCCGGGGACGTAGGTGCCGGTGCCATCGCTGGTCTCCTTGCGGGCGCGGAAGCCGTACTCGTTGTGCATGTCGAAGACGAGGTTCACGGCGCGGCCCGTCTTGATCGTCCCACAGAGCAGGAGGCGGGTCAGGAAGCTCTTGCCGGTGCCGGTCTTGCCGAAGACCGCGTTCGAGCGCTCGACGAGCCGGGCGAGGTCGAGGCAGACCGGCGTGTCCATCTCCAGCGGCGTCCCTACGTGGAAGTAGCGGTCGCCGCCATCGCGGGACTCGTGTCCGAAGACGCGCGCCACGTCCTCTTCATTCGCCTCGCCGACGACCGAGAAATGGGCAGGCACAGTCTTGACCGGCAGCGGATCGGCGTCGGAGATGCCTTGCTCCAGCATCAGCATCGGCTTGAGGCTAACGGTGGCGTAGGTGCCGGAGCCTTGCATCACTTCGCGCAGCAACTCGTCCTCGGGGCCGGGCGGGTGGAGGAGGATGCCCTCGTTGGCGGCCTCGATCCGCACGTCGGTGACGAGGGCGAAGAAGTCGTAGTGCGCGCCTTCGACCACGCAGAAGCGTCCGGTGCGGACAGCCTCGACGGACTCGCCGGGCGCGTGCTTCATCTCGATGCCGCTGCTGAGCGAGCCGTGCGTGAGGACGCCGAGGCGGCGTCGGGTGTCGTGAGAGCGGTTGAGGGTATCCACAGGCGGCGCAGGAAAAGTCTGGCCGCGAAACTACGACGGGCGGCTTGTTGCTACCGCCTCGTCTTCGGCTTCAGCAGCCCGTCCCCGCGTTGGCCCGGCTGCCCGAAGAGCTTGTCGAGCACGCCCTGCTTCGTCAGGAAGGTCGTCGCACCCACGATGAGGCCTTCGAGCAGGAGCTTACGGACGAGGCCGATCCGAAAGAGGCCCTTGACCGTGCCGATCAGAATCTTGATGAGCAGCGGAAAGACGAGGAGCGCACCGAGAAAGGCGACAACGGTTTCGACGGTGAACGTGCCGACGCCGGACTTGGAAGCGGCCATGAGCAGAGGAGCGGTTGGATGAGAGGAGGTGCGTATACCGATGACGCTGGTCGGGCGGTTCCAGTTTGGACGACTGCGAAAAGATAGAGGAGAAGAAAGAAGAGAATGCCTCTCTCTTTTCTATCTCGTCTCAGTCCCGTCCCGCAAGTTGTCCGCAGGCGGCGTCGATGTCTTGCCCCCGGCTGCGGCGGACGGTGACGCGGATACCCTCGTCTACGAGCACCCGGATGAAGGCGTTGAGTCGGTCCTCGCTCGTTGAGGTAAAGTCGGTGCCCTCGACCGGGTTGTACATGATGAGATTGACCTTGCTCGGTGCCCATCGGGCGACGGTGGCGAGGTTGCGGGCGTCGGCTTCGCTGTCGTTGATGCCCGCGAACATGCAGTATTCGTAGGTGACGCGCTTGCCGGTCTGCGTGTGGTAGTGCTGCACAGCGTCCTGCAACGCGCCGAGGTCGGTCTTCTCCGAGCGGTTGACGGGCATGATGGCGCTACGCTGCGGGTCCGTCGGGGCGTGGAGGGAGATAGCGAGGTTGAAAGGAGCGTTGTCGTCGGCGAGTTGGCGGATGCGGCGGGCGAGGCCAACGGTGGAGATGGTGATCCGTTTCGGGGCAAGGCCGAGGGCGTCGGAGTCGGAGAGAAGTGCAGCACTCTGGAGGACGGAGGCGTAGTTCTGGAGCGGCTCGCCCATGCCCATATAGACGACGTTCGTGATGCCACGCCCGAAGCGCTCCTCGGCGAGCGCATTCATCCGCCACACCTGCTCGTAGATCTCGCTCGCCATCAGGTTCTGGTGGAAGCCCATCAGGCCCGTCGCGCAGAAGTGGCACCCCATCGCACAGCCGACCTGGCTTGACACGCACACCGTCAGCCGCTTCGCCGTCCCTGACTCGTCGAAGTCGGGGATCAGCACGCTCTCTATCTCCCGGCCTGAGGCCAGCCGGAACAACGATTTGATGGTCTCATCCGTTGCCGTCTGCCGCTGCACCTCGTCGAGCGTCGGGATGGTGGCGACCTCGGCGAGCTGCTCGCGGAACGCCTGTGGCAGGTTCGTCATCGCGGCGAAGTCGGTCGCGCCTTTGCCGTAGAGCCACTGGAAAAGCTGCCGCCCCCGGAACGCAGGCTGCCCGAGCGACTGGGCAAACGCCTCCAGCCCGGCCCGGTCGAGGGCTTTGAGGTCAGTGCGCACTACAACAGGAAGTGGTCGAGCACGACGAGCGCGAAGAAGGCCGGGACGTAGACGATCGACGCCAGCAGGAGGCGTCGGGCGCGGGCGTCGGTCGGCTCGTTGTAGAACGAGAAGGCGGGGAGTGTAAACCACGTTCCCAGTCCGGCCATGCCTGCGAGGTAGAGCCAGCCCGTGACGCCCATCGCCGCCGGGACTACACCCGCGATGAGGAGCAGCAGGGCTGCCGACAATGCCACGAGGGCTGTCGAGCGCCCGTCCGGTTGCACGACCGGCAGCATCACGAAGCCCCCGCGCGCATAGTCCTCACGGTACATCCACGCGAGGGCCATAAAGTGCGGAAGCTGCCATAGGAATAGAATCGTAAAGATCGCCCACCCCGCCGCGCCGAGGGTGCCTGTTGCGGCGGCGAATCCGCCGAGAGCCGGGAGTGCGCCCGGTACCGCGCCGACGAGCGTGTTCAGCGTCGACCACCGCTTCATCGGTGTGTAGACGGCCAGATAAGCGGCGGCTGTAAGTGCAGCGAGGCTGGTCGTCAGGGGGTTGACGAACGTGATCAGGACAGCCAAGCCGAGCGCGAGGGCCGCGAGACCGTAGGCGAGTACCGCACCGGGACTGATCCGTCCGCCGGGAAGGGGGCGACGCTCAGTGCGTTTCATCTGCGCGTCGTAGGTCCGCTCCATCCAGTGGTTGAGCGCCCCGCTGCCACCTGCCGTCAGCGCTGTCCCGACAAGGAGCGCTACGAGTCGCACCAGATCAATCGGCCCTGCCGTACCAAACAGATAGCCTGCCGCCGCCGTCACGGTGACGAACAGGCTGATGCCCGGCTTGAGCAACTCCCGCAAGTCCGCCGCCCGCGAGGGGGGCGCGTCAAGCGTAGCGGAGGCGGAAGGAGGAGGCATCCGTTGAGGGAAGAAGGGAAGCGTGGACGGTGGAATCGACCGGCAGCTAAATCAACATCAACGCTACGGGTGCGTTCCGTTAATTGTTAGGGGATGTCGGGGGGACGGGCGGTGAAGGACGAACGGCTTCCCGCTAGACCGTAGCTTCCAAATCACCCACTCAGCAAATCGCCCGATCACTCAATAGCTCCCATGCCCCTCATCGTCTCCATCTCCGGTATCCGTGGCGTCTTCGGCGACGGCCTCAGCCCCGACACGCTTATCACCTACGCCTCGGCCTACGGCGCGTGGCTGCGCAACCGAACGGATCACCAGCCAACGGTTGTCGTCGGGCGCGACGGGCGGGTGACGGGCGACGTGTGCAGTCGCCTCGTGACGGCCACGCTCCAGAGCGTTGGCTGCCACGTCATCGATGCGGGCCTCGCCACCACGCCGACGGTCGAGATGGGCGTGCTCAAGGCCGAGGCCGACGGTGGGATCATCCTCTCGGCTTCGCACAACCCCGCAGAATGGAACGCCCTCAAGCTGCTCAACGAGCGCGGTGAGTTCCTCAACGCCGAGGCCGGGCAGGCGGTGATCGACCGGGCCGAGAGCGGGGAGGACTTTACGGTCGCCTATGATCAGATCGGCAGCTACCGCACCGCCGACTTTCTGGACTACCACATCGAGCGGATTCTGGCGCTGCCCTACATCAACCCAGCGGCGATTGCGGCACGCAACTTCAGCGTGGTTGTGGACGGGATCAATTCGGTCGGGGGGACGGCGCTTCCGGCGCTGCTCGATGCGCTCGGGGTGGAGAACGTCCACGTCGTCAACGGCGAGCCGACGGGCCGCTTCGCGCACCCGGCTGAGCCGCTCCCGGAACACCTCACCGAGACCACGCAACTCGTCGCCGACCTTGGGGCCGACCTCGGCCTCGTCGTGGACCCCGACGCGGACCGCCTTGCTCTCATCGCCGATGGCGGGACGTTCTTCGGCGAGGAACGCACGCAGGTCGTCGCCGCCGACTTTCTGATGCGGAAACAGCCGGGGCCGTTCGCCACCAACCTCTCGTCGAGCCGACTGATCGAGGACGTGATGGCGCGCTACGACCAGCCAGTCCATCGCTCGGCGGTCGGGGAGATCAACGTGGTCGAGGCGATGCAGGCGAACGGTGCGGTGCTCGGCGGTGAGGGCAACGGCGGGGTGATCCTGCCCGCGCTCCACTACGGGCGTGACGCGCTCGCCGGGGCCGCGCTCGTCCTCCAATTCCTCGCCGAAACCGGCCAGTCGCTCTCCGAACTCGGCGCGACCTATCCCGATTACCACATCTCCAAGAACAAGCTCCCCCTCGAAACGGAGAGCGGCACCCTCGACGCGAAGGCGCTCCTCGCCGGTCTCGCCGAACGCTACGCCGACGGGCGCATCTCGACCGTGGACGGCGTCAAGATCGACCTCGATGAAGGGTGGGTCCACCTCCGCACGTCCAACACCGAGCCGATCCTCCGCATCTACACCGAGGCCCGCACACGCGACGAGGCCGAGGCCCTCGCCGAGCGGTTCAAGCGGGAGTTGCTGGAGATTGAAGCCTAAACGCTAGTTCACCTTTGGTGCGGGGATGTGCTGGCCGCCTTGGTGGAGGGTCAGGCTCTCGATCACGCCAGCGTCGTTGCGGTTGAAGGAGAGTTGGGCGTCGACGACTTTGAGGTAGAACTCGTCCTTCTCCGAGGCGAAAATCTCGACCTGTGGTTGGCCGGTGGCCTGCGTGAAGAGCTTGCCATCCTCGGTCGTCACCGTCAGGATGAAGTTTGGCTGGATCTCATACTCCCCGACGTACTCGGCGAGTTCGTCGGCAGAGAGCGCGACGCTCTGCTCTTCCACCTCGACGCCCATCGAACGGAGCGCGTCGATGGCGGTTTGCGTGCCAGGGTTGAGTTCCAGCGCCTTCTGGTAGTTGACGATAGATAGCTCGCGGTTGCCCGCTTCGAGGTACGCCTCGCCGAGGCTGTCATAGGGATTCGACGCCTCGGGAAACATCTCGACGTTGAGTTGGAAGACGCGGATCGCCGTGTCGAGGTCGCCCTCGCCGAGATAGAAGTAGCCCAGCCCGTTCAGTTCGTTCTCGCCGAAGTCGAAGGTGTCGGGCTGCGTCTCTTTTAGTTCGCGGTAGTGGGCGATGCCTGCGTCGATGCCGTTAGCGTCGATGGCTTCTCCGACGGCGTCGGCAATCGAGGGCGTCGGGGGGGGAGCAGGCTGTCCGGTGAGCACGTGGGCGATGACGTCGGCGATGGTGTGGGCTTCACCACCAGCATTGTCAAGCACGGCAATCGTGTAGTCTTCGTTCGGCAGGTACCAGAGTTGGGTGTTGAAGCCGTTGATACCACCGCTGTGGCGGATCATTCGCACCTCAGCGTCGCCCACCGGCACGTCGGCGATGCCGAGGCCGTAGCCATAGTCCTGCATCCACGGCGTCGTCATCGCGGTCAGCGTCTCGGCCTGCTCGAAGACCTCACCGCCGTGGAGCGCCATCGTCCATGCATGGAGATCGCCGACGGTCGAGTACATCATCCCGGCTGCATAAGGGATCGAGGCGTCGAGATAAGTCGCCTTGCGGTAGCGCCGCCCGGAGCGCTCGTATCCCGCCGCCCGCCGCTCGATGATGGCTTGGGTATGGTCGTAGCCGGAGTCGTCGAGGCCGAGCGGGTCGAAGAGGTAGGTCTGGAGCGCTTTGTCATACGGCAAGCCCGTCGCTTTCTCGATGAGCACGCCGAGGAGGAAGTAGCCCGAGTTGTTGTAGCTCCACTGCGTCCCCGGCTCGAACTCCAAGTCGAGGTCGGCGAAGAAGGCAAGGAACTCCTCGGGCGTGTAGGGGTCGCGGACATCGTTCTGCATGAAACCGGGCAGCGAGGTGTAGCTCGGGATGCCCGACGTGTGGTTCAGCAGTTGGTGGACCGTCACGCCCGCTTGGACTTCGGGGTAGTCTGGGAGGTAGGTTGAGATCGGCGCGTGCAGGTCGAGTTTGCCTTCCTCGACGAGTTGCAAGATGAGCGCTGCCGTGAACTGCTTCGTGATCGAGGCGATGCGGAAGCGGGTGTCTGGGGTGTTCGGGATATCCCACTCCATGTTCGCCTCGCCGAACGCGGCTTCATAGAGTACCTCGTCGCCGCGGGCAGCCAGCACGGTCCCGTTGAGGAGGCCGACCTCGTGGTAGCGCATCAGCACCTCGTCGAGTTGGTTGAGGTCGGGTTGGGCGAGGGTAGCGGGCGCGAGGACGAAGACGAGCAGCGCGAAGGCAGGCAGGAAGCGAGGCATGGCAGCAGGGATAGACGGCAGAGGTAGGAAGACACCGGGGGAAGCATCCCCTCGGCGTACAAGAGACCGTCTTCGGGAAACAACGTTGCTGAGTTGCAGCAACGCTCCCTGATTTGCTCGCCTCAGCGCAGATCGGCGAAGGTGTCGCAGGCTCCGACGTCGCCAGTCCGCAGGCCGGTCTGGAATGCTTGCACCCGCTGCGCTGAGGTGCCGTGCGTGAACGACTCTTGCACGGGCGACTGGCCGGCCCGCTGCTGGAGGTAGTCGTCTCCGACAGCCGAGGCGGCGTCAATGCCTTCTTGGATATCGCCTGTTTCGAGGAGGTCGCGCTCGCTCTCAGCGTAGTGCGCCCAGATGCCCGCGTAGCAGTCGGCCTGCAACTCGGTGCGGACGGAGAGCGCGTTCGCCTCGGCCTGGCTCACCTGCCGCTTGCGCCGGTCGACGGCGCTGAGGGTTCCTTCGAGGTTCTGGACGTGGTGGCCGACTTCATGCGCAACCACATACGCCACCGCAAAATCGCCCGACGCGCCGAGTTGCTGAAGCTGGCGGAAGAAGCTCAGGTCGAGATAGACCCGCTGGTCGTTGGGGCAGTAGAACGGCCCGACCGCCGCCCCGGCCATCCCGCAGGCCGACTGAACGCGGTCGGAGAACAGCACGAGTTCCGGCTCCTGATAGCGTTGCCCGGCACGCTGAAAAATCGCGCCCCACGTCTGCTCCATGTCCGCGAGGATGACCGAGACAAACTCGCCCGCCTCGTCCTGTGGCCCGGTATTGCCCGGCGCTTGCTCGACTTGGGCTGTTTGCCCGCCGCCGAGCAGCGCGGCGATCTGCGTGAGATCGACCCCGAAGAGCAGGCCGAGAATCACGATCAGGATGGGGCCACATCCGAGGGCGACTTTGCCCTTGTTGCCGCGTACATCGATAACATTAGAGCTTTGCCGCCGACCGCGCCACTGGACCATGAGAGGAGGGGGTTGGGGAAGAAGGGGCTAGAAGTATACGATGACCAATCGTCTGATTCTCGCCGGTTCGCTGGAAGTACCCGGTTTGGAGAAAAGAGGGAAGAGAAAGAGGAGAGAGTGTCTCTCTTTTCGATCTTTTCCCTCCCCTCTTTCTCTTCTCTACATCCCAGTTTCCTGCTCCGACAGGCGGCGCGTCTCGGCGAAGGCCTCGCTCGGATTCCACGCCGGGCGCACCGTCGAGTTGGCTATCGCATGTCCGAGGCGGAAGGCGACACGGGTTTGCTGGACGATGCCTCCGAACAGCATATCGTCGCGTAGCTCATCCGACGGCTGGTGGTAGCTAGTGGCGCGGTAGGCGGCCTTGATCTGGGCAGCATAGTCGGCGGGCTGGCCTCGGAACTGGGTGCCGGTGTTGAGGAAGAGAGCCGGGACACCACCACGCGCGAAGGCGAGTTGATCGGAGCGGAAAAAGAGGCCTTGGTTGGGCTGGTTGTCCGGCGTCACGGTCATACCTTCTCCAGCAGCGGCGGTGCGGAGCAGCCCGAGCATTTCGCTTCGCTCCGCCCCGATGCCGACGATGTCGTCGGTTGGTCCGTTGAGGTTGCCGGAGTCCACGTTGACGTTGGCGATGACGTTGGCCAGCGAGACCGGGAAGTTTTCGGCGAGGTAGCCCGCGCCGAGCAGGCCACTCTCCTCGGCTGAGAGCGTCGCAAACATCACCGTCCGTGCGGGCGATTCGGTGGCGTTAAACGCCTCGGCGAGTTCCAGCATCATCCCTACGCCGGAGGCGTTATCGACGGCCCCGTTGTAGATGCCATCCTCGCCTGCGGCCTCTCGCTCGCGGTCGATCCCGAGGTGGTCATGGTGAGCCGTGTAGAGAACCACCTCGTCGGGATGCGAGGTGCCCTCGATTTTTCCGAGGACGTTGGTGCCCTCAAACGTGCGTGTCTCGAAAGTCATCGTGAGATCGGCGGTGACGGGCAACTCGCGGGGCTGGAAGTCGCGCGTGGTGGCCTCGGCCATCCACGCAGCCAGCGTGGTGCCGCTCATCTCAGCGAGTTGCTCGGCGACGGGTTGCGGGATCCAGCCTTTGAGTTGGAGCGGGTTCTCGGGCGGCGTGGCGAGCTGGATTTGCTCCCCGCGCGCACCAGCGGAGAGAACAGTGAAGGGGTAGCCTGCCATCGGCCCGGTGTGGATCAAGAGCATGCCTGCGGCCCCGCGCCGACGGGCTTCCTCGTACTTGTAGGTCCAGCGCCCGTTGTAGGTCAGCGTATCGGCCTGAAAGAGATTCGGCTCGTCCTCGGTGGCGGGCGGGTCGTTGACGAACGAGACAAGGACCTTGCCCGTCACGTCCATGTCCTTGTAGTCGTCCCAGTCGTAGCCGGGGTTTGAGATGCCGTAGCCGACGAAGACGAGCGGTCCGTTGATCGATGCCTCAGTGGCATCGAGGTCGGTGGAGGCGATGTAGTCGTCCACAAAATCGAGCGCGACCGGATCGCCGTCGGCAGGCGTGAACGTCAGGGTGCCCACATCGGTCGGTGTCGAGCCGAGGAGTGGGACGGGCTGAAAGAAGCTGCCGTCCGGCATCGCCCCGACGAGGCCTGCGGCTTCCATCTGCTCGCGGATGTAGGCAATGGTTTTTTCCTCACCCGGCGTGCCGGTTCCCCGTCCCTCGAACTCATCTGCGGCCAAGACAGCGATGTGCTCGCGCAGCATCACGGAGTCGATTTGGGCAAGGGCTTGGTCCGGGGCTGGTCCGGCTTCGACGCTTGCATCGGCAGGTGGCGAGGTGGTGTCGTCGCAAGAGGCGAGGGGCAGGAGAACGAGCAGGGCGAAGAGTGGGAGGTAGCGGGGCATGGCGGTAGCGTGAGGATGAGGTCAGCAGAGGATACCCCGAAAGAAACGAAAAAGGGCGGTCTGCTGCGAAGATCGCAACAGACCGCCCGGAACAAGGCAGACCGGCTCGCTACATCGAGCCGAAGCACCCGCTATTTCATGAGCGTGATCTGCTGGGTCTCGACTCGACCAGCGGTCTCGAAGCGGACGAGGTAGACACCGCTAGGCAGGTCCGTGGCCTCGAATGTAGCCTCGTGTTCACCGGCTTCGACGATGCCGTGGGCGAGCAGCGCCACGCGGCGTCCCAGCACGTCGTAGACGGCGAGTCGTGCCTCAGCGACTTCGTCGAGCGTGTAGCGGACCGTCGTCCGACCCGAGAACGGTGTCGGATAGACGTCGAGCCCCACGGTAGCTTGCGCCGATGCCGGGTTCATGACATCCGAGGAGACGCCGTCTCCCTCCGTCCACGTCGGACCATCGATCATGGGAAGGCTTTCATCGCCGCCGACGAGGTTGGAGCCCTTGAGGAAAGTGAAGGAGTCAGAATCGTCCTCGTTCGGAAACGCTTCGCCGACGTAGCCCGTCACGGTGTAGGTGCCGGAGGGCGCGCTGCCGGGAACACCCCGCGAACGGGACAGGGTCGTGGTCTGGCCGTTGTTGAGCGTGAGGGCAAAAGGGCCGAGGGTCGGACCGGGGCTCCCGTTGGGGAACTCGACCTGCACCCACCACTCACCCGTGAAAGTGCTGCCAGAGTTGTTCGAGAACTCGAAGTCTGCGCTGACCGTGCCGCCCGACCCACCGACGAAGAAGCCGCCAGTTTGCTCGACGGAGACCGTGGCTTCGCCGTTGCCGCTGCTGCCGAGCAAGAGCGTCGGCTTGAAGGTGGCGACCTGCGCGTCCATGCGGGCCGACTGGCCTGGCGTGAACTCGTTCATGCAGTCGTCGTCGACGTAGTCCATGAAGTTGCGAATCGGGTCGGGGCCACCGCCGGAGCAGGTGTCGCGTCCGATGGGGCAGCCGAAGGCCGGGCTGGCCTCGGGTGCGGTGTCCGACACTTGGTCGCCGCTGCCAAAGCATCCGCCTTGGAAGGTATGGAACAGCCCGAGATAGTGGCCGACCTCGTGGGTGCCGGTGTCGCCCTCGTCATAGGGGAATGCGCTGCCGCCGGGGAACGACGAGTGCAGCACAACGACGCCGTGGCGGAAGTCGCTCTCAGGGTAGAAGTTCGGGAACGTGGCGAAGCCGAGGAGGCCGCCGGGGTTGCAGCTGTAGAAGTTGAGCGTTGTTGCCGGGTCCACGTTCAGCGCCGATTTCATCGTGTTCTCGGAGCTACCAGCGCATCCATTGAACCATGTGCTGTTCGTAGTTCTCGTCACTCTGTCGAGGCTAAACTGGAAGTTGGTGCTGGCAAACGCGGCATTGAGCACATCGAGCTGGTCGTCGATCCGCGACTGCGGCACGTTTCCTTGGTTAATGCTGGTACCGCTACGAACGATGTGGAAGGCAACAGGGATGACGACAGAGCCGCGAACGCCGAAGTCGTCGCCTTTGATGGCGCGCATCCGGGTGATTTCGGCCTCAATGGCTTGCATCTGCTCATCCGTCGGGTTCGGAACGCCACAGCGGACCGCATCTTGCATTGAGCCATCGGGTGCACGAAGCTGTGTGTCCGCCGTGAGCGCCTCGATAGGTGAGGCGAAGGGGGAGTTTTGCGCCTGCACACTGACGGCCAACAGGACCGGAAGGAACAGGAGAAGGAGGCACCGGAGGCCGGGCATCGTTGCAGTAGGCATGGGATTGAGGGAGGGGGTGGACGTAGGAAAGAGAAGGAGAGAGGGCTGGAGGCCGACGCAGGCAGGGCATACAGCGTCCGGTTTCTCTCATCGTCACAGCGATTGGGGAGATTATAAACAAAAAATCTGCGTGGGCAAAACCTACCCTGTGGGAGAGAGGCTTGTGTTGCTATCGCTTTTGGCTCAAACGGGTTCGTGTATAAAGATATCGGTCCCCGGAGCACGGAAGCTCCGAGGACCGTATGGTGGTCTATGAGCGAGAACATCTCTCGCCGGATGTGGCAATCGGGCTAGTTCGGGGGCTGAAACTCGACGCGGTGCAGGTAGGTCGAGGGGAAGCCGCCGGGCGGGGTGCCGGTGTAGGCCACACCTACCAGCGCCGAGGCAGGTGCTGTGACGATGGCTTCAACGCCTGCCTTGTCGTTGTCCACGTCCTGATCGACGATCTGGCCGTTGATGCGAAGCTGGGCACCGACGGGGGCGTCGTCGTCTTCCATCTTCGCGGAGAACTCCGCGGTGGTGGTGCCGACGATGTCGTAGAGGTAGACGTCGAAGGTGCCAGGGCCGGGATACGCGGCGTTCAGGGTGCCGGTGCGGCGTTGCTGCCCGCCGAAGGCAATCGTGAACGGGCCGAAGCTGCGGTTCAGTTCATTCCCCTCGACGGAGGGCGCACGCTCTCCGAAGTGACTGACGAGCGCCTCGTCAAGCAGGGCGCGGACGGTCTCGGGGTTGCGGCGCTCCGCTTCCGTAAGGGCATCGAAGCCGCGTTGGAAGTCGTCGAGTGCTACGTTGAGTTCAGCGAAGGGGTCCGAGGAAACCTCGGGGGTGGCAGTCGGTGCTTGGTTGGTGTCGCAACCGACGAGCAGAAGCAGGCAGCCGAAGAGGCCAGTGGTGAGTAGGCGGTTCATGGTAGAGTCCTCGTTGGGGTTGAGAGTACGGGTGGTGGCTAGCCGCTATCCTCTATGACAAGCGCGATGCCAGAATGCCGGACGCAGCCCCAAAACGCCCTGTGCATCGAAATTTGGCGTATTCGAGACCGTGTCTCGCACACGTTACCCCGCACGCAGGTCGGCCTCGCTACGTGCAGCGACTGCACACCAATGTGCACCGCATGCACCTCTCTCGGTCGCAAAAGACAAGGGGCCGACGCTCACGCGAACGTCGGCCCCAGAATCAGCCCAGTGTGGCGCTACTTCAGGAGGGTGACGCGCTGCGTCTGGGCATGAGAACCTGCTTCCAGTCGGAGTACATAGACACCACTTGGAAGATGTATGGCGTCGAAGACGACTTCGTGCGTGCCAGCAGCCTCCACTTCGTCGGTCAGTACAGCGACCTGGCGGCCCAATAGGTCATAGACCACCACCCGCACCGCTGTATCCTCGGCGAGGGTGTAGCGCACGAGGGTGCGGTCGCGGAACGGACTCGGATAGGCCCCGACGAGCGTGACCTGCGCCTCGGCCTCAGCCGGTGACAGCGTAGCCGCTGCGGTCGTACCCCGCGTCAGGTTCTCGGTGGTCCACGTCAGCGCGTCGGTGTCAGAGGAACGAAACTCCTGTGAGGCGAGGCTGCTGGACTTCGAGAAAGTGAAGCTGCTGCTGTCGTCGACCTCGTCCGGGAAGGCGGCACCGACGTAGGCCGTCACCGTATACTCGCCCGCCGGTGCGCGGCGGGGGACGTTGCCCGTGAGCGATTCGGAGATGGTGGCTCCATCGGCGAGCGAGAGCGGAGCCGGGCCGAAGACGGGGCCGAACTGGTTGCCATTGGGCAGCGTGGCGAAGACCCAGTATTCACCCGTGAAGTCGGCTCCCGAGGTGTTAGTGAAGGTGAGGTCGTAGCTCACGGTGCCGCCGGTCGAAGAGACGGTCGGGCCACTTGTCCGCACGGCGGTCATCGTGACCGTCCCGCCGCCAGTACCGACAGTGAACGTGACCGGCACGGTCAGCACCGGGTTGTCCGGGTCGTTCGTCCCGATGCGGAGGTCAGCGGTGTAGGTGCCGTCTGTGAGGTCTGCCCCGTCGAGCGTGAGGTCGAGGGAGGTCGAGGCTCCGGCAAGCACGCTGCCTGAGGCGGGCGAGACCGAGACCCACGGAAGCGGCGGGGTGATCCGCACCGCGCTGTTGCTCGCGATGGCATCGGTGGTGCTCAGGCCAACTGTTCCGGTGTCGTTCTCGATTCCGGCGTCGGCGCTGAGGGTGCCGAGGAGGCTGGCGTACTGATACTCCACCGTGCCATCGGGCGAGAGGATGACCTCGAACGTGAGCGATGTACCGGACTGGTTGTAGCGCGGCACCTCGTTCCACTGGATTACGAAGCGCCCGTCGGCCAGCGACCCGGCGTAGACGGTGCCGCCGTCGCTCTGGTTGAGGTCGTCCCACAGTGGGGCGATGAGGGCGTCGGGGGCGTCGCTGTTGGGAAGCGCTTCGTTCGAGAACGAGTTGCTGGCGAAGGAGGAGAAGGTGAGGAGGCCGTTCGAGAGGACGCGGACGCTCGTGCGGTTGGTCCCGTAGAAGGGAAAGGCGAAGGGGAGCGCCACGTCGGCATAGCCCTCATCCCCGGCGGGGAAGCTGCCGGTCGGGGTGAAGGTGAGCGCGGAGCCGGTGCCCGATATGTCTTGGAAATCGACCGCCGGACCGCCCGGCTCGGACGACTCAGTCCAGGTGTAGCCGAAGCTGTCCGATCCGCTGAAGGCATCGGTCGTGCTCTCTTCATTAGAGCCGAAGCGGACAGCGGGGCTGGATGCGAGCAGCGCTGCGCTGAAGTTCAGCGACCGGGAGCCTGCGGCTGCCACGTTCGAGAGGGTGACGGTCGACGTTGTGCTTCCGCCCGAAGGCGCGGAGGCCGACACGGAGGCCGGGCTGACCTCGGCGACGGGCGGCGGCCCCGGCTCGGTGAAGTCTTCCGTCTCATCACCCGTCACCGAGGACGACCCCTGATCGGCGTCGATGCCGAGGCCGCGGCGGGCGAACGCACGCCAGAGGTCGGCGCTGTAGGCCCCGCCGTAGAGGGCTTGGTCAGCAGCGAGGATGGCGTCGCGTCCATCGACGAAGCCGGGTGTGCAGGGCTGGAGCTTCATCGCCTCGGTGACGAGGTTCAACATGACCTGGTTGCCCGCCGTGCCGGTCGCGTCGTGGATATCGGGGCTGAATCCGTACAGGTCGATCAGCTCCCACGTTGCGTCCCAGAGCATCGTCGCCCACACGTAGCCCACGCCATGCGGAATCGCTTGGCTACCGACGTCGCCGTAGGTCACACCGTTGATGGCGAAGTTGGTCGAGTAGGGCGTCGGACGGATGCCGACGCCGTCGGTCGGTTCGCCCCGGACGTAGGTGCCGATGCCGCGTGGGTCGGTCCCGGTGTCGCCCGCTTCGAGAGTGAGCATCAGGGCGTAGTAGTCGCTCCAGCCCTCGCCCATCTGCTCCTGATTGACGAGGCAGGCGGTCGCACTCGGGCCGCCGGTCAAACGGTTGGAGAGGCCGTGGACATACTCGTGGACGATGATGCCGTTGTCGAAATCACCGTCGCGTCCCGGATTCGTGTAGTTCCAGAGGTACATCTGCATCCGAGGACGGCTGCCATCGGCGGGCGTGAAAAAGTTGGCGTTGTTCGAGCCGCCGCCGTCCTGCGCCTCGGCACGGACGTAGTCGCCCCCGACCCCGCCGTTGCCGTAGTTGTTCTGCTGGAAATTGCCTGCGGCCTCGTCGAACCCGTACTGGTAGAGGATGTCGTGGATGAGGTTGTTCCAGTAGAACAGGTTGGTGACGGCAGCATCTGCATAGGCCGAAGGCGACTGCGAGAGGTTGACCGGGAAGTCGAATACGAGACTGCTTCCCCCATCGGGCGATTCGCCGGGTTCGGGGGTGCCGTCGGCGTCGTCGTCGCGGTAGGCGTGGACGTTGTTGCCGCGCGTGATGGTGTAGGTTGAGGTGCCGTCGTCATGCCAGCCATCGGGCGAGGCGAAGATGTCGTACGGGTCCGAGACCAGCGAGCGGCTCCCGTGGTTCGGCGACTCGATAGGAAAGGGGTAGACGCGGTACGCGGCAGCAGGGCCACTCTGGCGCTCTGCCGTCGCTACCGGGGTGTGCTCCGAATGCGCCTCGGCCTCGTGCGCGTGGCTGTGCCCGAAGGAGTCGTGGATCACGAGGTCGTGGCGGGCGAGTTCGGCTCCGGTGGCGGCGTCTACGTAGACGAGCCAGAAGTGCTGGCGGTCCGGCGTGTAGAGGCCGACCTCCCATGCTTGCCGGAGATCGCCACGCGCATCGGGGTGGTAGACGAGCCGGGCTTCGACTGGCTCGGCAGCGAGACCGGCTGCGGCGAAGGTCGTCTTCCGGGCAGGGCCAGCGCTCGCTTGCGTTGCGCGGAGTCCAGAGGGGGCCGTCATCTCAGCGAGGTTGGCAGCGCGCTGCACGGCGGCGGTGGCTGTCAGGCTGGCGCGCCGCGAGGTGGCCCGTTTCGCGAGGCCGGAAAGCGGCGTGCCGGCGCGGTGGAACACGGTGCCTTGCCGGTCCACGTTCATCGTGATCTCGGAGCCGATCACATCGAGGCCGTCGAGTTGCTGGCGGAGGTAGACATGCGAGACGCCGCTGCGACGGCTGACGTAGGCATCCGTCACGGCGAGGTCCGCGAGGTCGGCGGCGTCCAGCCCGAGTGCCGGGGCCTCGTGGCGAAGGTGGCCGATGGCTGCACTCGTGCGGGCGGATTGGGCGTGCACGGTGGCGGTCAGCACAAAGACCGAGGCGAGGGCAAGGAAGAAGCGCATAGGAATCATGGGGGCGATGCTCTGAGGTACGAGGGTAATTGCAACGCCTGTGCGCTCCTCGGCATGCCTGCAATGGTCCGATGAGGAGGAATAGAACTATTCCGCCGCTTCGTCTTGCTTCGGCGACTACGCCTCGTCAGGCTGCGATGTCTCACGATGCGACATTTTAAGCCGCCAGCCCGAACGAGAGGCGCCCCGACCACCACAGAGGCAGTCGGGGCGCTGGGACTATTGTGAAATGGGACTAGCGCAGCAGCGTCACCGAGGTCGTCTGCACGGTGCTTGCCGCTTCGAGCCGGACGAGATACACCCCGCTCGGAAGCTCCGAGGCGTCGAACACCGCCTCGTGCGCGCCTGCCTCTGCCTGCCCGTCGGTCAGCACGGCCACCTCGCGCCCGAGCACGTCGTAGACGGCGAGGCGCACCGCTCCGGTCTCGCCGAGCGCGTAGCGCACGGTAGTCTGGGCGGCAAACGGCGTCGGGTAGGCCGCGAGCGAGACGGTCTCGTCCGTGCGAGCGGCGGCTTCGCCCTCTTCCACGGCGAAGTCAAACGCTTCGACCTGCCACTCATCTGAGCCGGTCGTTGCCACGGCGGTCAGCGACGACTCCTTGGTGATCGTGAACCGCGCCGCATCGGTCGGGCCGCCGGGGAAGTCGCCGACTTTGACGACGCCCGTGCTGACGCCTGCCGGAGCGATGCTCGGCACGGTGAGCGTCACTTGGCCAGTGCCATCGAAGCCGGGCGGCATCGTGATCGTCCGCGGCCCGGCGACGACGTCGCGCTCTAGGCCGTTCGAGAGGTCGGCGGAGACCCAGACATCGACGGTCTGGATGGAGGCAGTGGTGTTGGTGAGTCGTACCTCGAAGGAGAACGGTCCGCCGCCGGGCGGGATCGTGACCGGGCCATCGATGACTTCCGCAGCCACGGCTACGTCGGTGGCACAATCGAAGCGCTCGATGCGGCTGCCGTCGGTGAGGAAAAGGTCGCCCTGTTCGTCTCGTCCGAAGGTCGTCGGACCGGCGGACGCGGCAAGTTCCTCGTTGACCGCTGTTGTGTCGAAGGTGAGGGTCCATAGGTTGTTGGTGATGAAGTCGCCGTAGACGTACTTACCTGCGAGCGCTGCGCACGAGGGGCCGGTGTAGACGTAGCCACCGATGAGCGAGAAGGCCCCTTGGCTACCGAAGTTGTGCGCGTGCTCATAGATCGGAAACTCGAAGCCCTCTGGTGCACAGGGACCACTGAAGCACGTGGTGCCTTCGTACGTCCTCCAGCCGTAGTTGCCGCCTGCGATAAGCAGGTTGACCTCCTCGCGGCGGTTCTGGCCCACGTCGGCGACCCACAGGCGACCATCGGGACCGAAGCTGTAGCGCCACGGGTTGCGGAGGCCATAGGCCCATGCCTCGTCGCAGTTGCCCCCCGGCCCGTCGATGAACGGGTTGTCAGCGGGGATGGTAGCCGATCCTGTACCCGCCGCACAGTCGAGAGGATTGCCGTTGCCGCGCACGTCGAGGCGGAGCATGGAGCCGAGGAGTGTGTTGAGACGCTGCCCGTTGTTCTGCGGATCGCCACTCGATCCGCCGTCACCCATGCCTACGTAGAGATAGCCATCCGGCCCGAACTGAAGCTGCCCGGCGTTGTGGTTGCTGAACGGCTGGTTGACGGTGAAGAGAATCTCCTCACTGTTCGGGTCGGCGACGTTCGGATCGTCCGTCACCTCGAAGCGCGAGACGACCGTGCGGAGCGGGCTGCTCGCCGTATAGTTGACGTAGAAGTATCCGTTTTGCGCGTAGTTCGGGTCGAAGGCGAGGCCGAGGAGGCCACGCTCGCCGCCGGAGTTGACGCGCGGATCAATATTCAGGAAGATGGGCTTTTCCGTTGTCGAGGCGTCGTTTTCGATGATGCGAATGATGCCGTCCTGCTCGACGACGAACAGCCGGTTCGACCCGTCGTCCGCGGCCTGAATATCGACAGGAGCAGCGAAGGTGAGGCTCGGGAAGGCATTCACGAGCGGCTGCGCCGACACCGGGCCGACGAGCGCAAGGCAGAGGAACGCGAAGAGGTAGCGCATGGGAAGGGAAGATGTGTGGTGGAGGTGGAAGAAAGGGCCTACCGTGGCGGGCGGCATAGGGCTAACATACACAAAGTTTCAGCCGGTGCTGAAACCTGACGCTGGTTGCGTCCTACACACGGCCTCACCCACGCCGCTGCTATGCCCGACCTTGCCCGCACGCTCCTTGCTCCGATCCTGCTCGTGCAGGGCAAGCGGATGTTTGAGAGAATGCCCAAGCTGAGTGCGCCGACAGGCGAACGAGAAGGCATACGCGGCGAGGGTGAACCGCTCCGACTGTTGGTTGTGGGCGATTCGTCGGCGGAAGGCTACGGCGTCGATACGCTGGACGAGGCGCTGCTCGGGCAGGTCGTGCACCGCCTCGCGGAGACGAACCGGGTGACGTGGAGGCTCTTCGCCCGGTTCGGCTCGACGGTGCCGAGAACGCTAGGCTTTCTTCGTAAGCAGGAGCCGGAAGACTTCGACGTGGCGCTCCTCGCAGTCGGGATGAACGACGTGATCGCGGGGCAGGCGCTCGGTCCGTGGCTGGCGTCGTACCGCGATCTTGTGGCAGAGCTTCAGGAGCGGTTCGGCGTGGCGCACATCGTCGTCTCTGGGCTACCGCTCATCGGGCAGTTTCCGGCGGTGCCGCAGCCGCTCCGCTGGGTGCTGGGCCGACAGGCCCGCCGCTACGACGCCGCGCTCGAAGCGTGGGCCGACGGCACGCCCGATGTGTCTTACATCTCCCTCGGCTTCGCCGCCGACGGCTCACTCCGCAAAGGCGAAGTGACCGTCGCCGAGGTGATGGGAGCCGATGGCTTCCACCCCGGTCCCCGCGTCTACGACGAGTGGGGCCGCCGCGCCGTGGAGCAGATTCAAGCCTTTCAGAAGACGCGGCAGTAGAGACTAAAGAACCCAAAGCTGTCATTGCGAGCGACCGCAGGGAGCGCGGCAATCTCCCGAGTCAGTCTCATTCTTCAGGAGATTGCTTCGTCGCTTTGCTCCTCGCAATGACAAGTCAGGCTTTGGAGGCTAGTGGAATTTGAGAAGCACGACGAGCGGTGTGTTCTCGTCCCAACGCCAGCGAGTGGCGAGGTAGCAATACTGATCAGGGAAGGCAGAGATATCGAGAGCACCACCATTCGGTTCGGACAAATGCGGTCGTGCTTCCGATTTCCAGAAGTCGAACGTTTCCGCTATTGGTATCCAGTGCGGAGGCTTGCCTACATCAGCAACGACGAATTGGAGAGCGCTTTGCCGAAGCAGGTTACGGATATCACGCTCGTTTAAGTCAGCCTCTCGCTCAGTTGCTACAATCTCGTTTTGCTCATTCCACACTTCACTCAGAGGGGTGGAGATGATTTGACGCGGATATCTAGACGGAGTCACGACAGAAGCGCGGCAAGCCTACATATTCTCGATCAGCGCGTCGCCGAACTCGCTGGTCTTGAGGAGGGTCGCGCCGTCCATCAGGCGCTCGAAGTCGTAGGTCACGCGCTTCTGGCTGATGGTCTTGCCCATCGCCGCGAGGAGGCGGTCGGCGGCTTCGGTCCAGCCGAGGTAACGGAACATCATCTCGCCCGAGAGGATCACGCTCGACGGGTTGACCTTGTCCTGCCCGGCGTACTTCGGCGCGGTGCCGTGCGTGGCCTCGAAGATGGCCTGCCCGGTGGTGTAATTGATGTTGGCCCCCGGCGCGATCCCGATCCCGCCGACCTGCGCCGCGAGGGCGTCAGAGATGTAGTCGCCGTTGAGGTTCATGGTGGCGATCACGTCGTAGTTCTTCGGGCGGGTGAGGACCTGCTGGAGCATCGCGTCGGCGATCACGTCGTTGACGGTGATCGAGCGTCCGTCGCTGGTTTTGATGACTTGCCACGGGCCGCCGTCGAGGTCGGTCGCGCCGAACTCCTCGCGTGCCACCTCGTAGCCCCAAGTGCGGAACGCGCCCTCGGTGAACTTCATGATGTTGCCCTTGTGGACGAGCGTGACGGTGTCCTGCCCGTTGTCGATGGCGTAGCGGATCGCCGAGCGGACGAGCCGCTTGGTGCCCTCCTCGGAGATCGGCTTGACGCCGAGGCCGCTGGTCTCGGGGAAGCGGATCGAGGTGACGCCCATCTCGTTTTGCAGGAAGTCGCGGAGCTTCGCCACGCCCTCGCTGCCCGCCTCGAACTCGATCCCGGCGTAGATATCCTCGGTGTTCTCGCGGAAGATGATCATGTCCACGTCCTCGGGGTTCCGCACGGGCGAGGGCACGCCGTCGAAGTACTGCACAGGGCGGACGCAGGCATAGAGGTCGAGCTTCTGGCGGAGGGCGACGTTGAGGCTGCGGAAGCCGCCGCCGACGGGCGTCGTGAGCGGCCCTTTGATGGCGACGAGGTACTGCTCGATGGCCGTCAGCGTGTCTTGCGGCAGCCACTCGCCGAAGGTGTCGTGCGCCTTCTCGCCCGCGTAGACCTCGAACCAGACGATCTTCTTGCTCCCACCGTAGGCTTTCTCGACAGCGGCATCGAGCACACGCTCGGCGGCAGCCCAGATGTCGGGACCGATGCCGTCGCCCTCGATGAACGGGATGATTGGGCGGTCGGGGACGTGGAGAGTGTCGCCCTGCATCGTGATGGCGGTGCCGTCGGAGGGAGGTGTAAGCTGGGTCAAGTTCATGGCGAGTGATTGGCTAAAAAGGAAGGAGTGAAGTTAGAGACGACCGAACAGGTCGCGAAAGCGAAGCTCCCAGACTTTGAGCGCGGCTTCGCGGACGATAGCCTTGCTCATCTTGCTCTGGCCTTCGGTCCGCTCGGTGAACGTGATCGGGACCTCGACGATCTTGAAGCCCTTGCGCCACGCCCGGTATGTCATTTCGATCTGGAACATATAGCCGTTCGACTTGACGCGGCTGAAGTCGATGGCCTCGAAGACGCGGGGGTTGAAGCACTTGAACCCGGCGGTGACATCCTGGACCGGCATCCCGGTGATGGCACGGGTGTAGACGCCTGCGCCGTAGGAGAGTACGAGCCGCCGGAGCGGCCAGTTGAGCACGCGGATACCGTTGATGTAGCGGCTGCCCATCGCAATGTCCGCCCCGGCGCGGACAGCCTCGACGAGGAGCGGCAGGTCCTGCGGGTTGTGCGAGAAGTCGGCGTCCATCTCGCAGACGTAGGTGTAGCCTTCGTTGCGGGCGAAGCGGAAGCCAGTGAGGTAGGCCGTCCCGAGACCCTGCTTGCCTGCGCGCTCGATGAGGTGGACGCGGCCCGGATGCTCGGCTTGCACCTCACGAACCACATCGGCGGTGCCGTCCGGCGAGCCGTCGTCCACGACGAGCGCGTCGTAGCATCCCGTCAGGCCGATGATCTCTTTCAGCATCGGTCGGATGTTGGCGGCCTCCTCATACGTCGGCACGACGACGAGCACGCGGGGCGCATCAGGAGTGGGCGGTACGGAGGGTTCGGGCACGAGGGTGGGGCTGGGGGTAGACTTCAGAATCTACGGGGAGCAGGCGAGAGAAGACAGAGGGGTGTACGGGTTGCTGCATCCCATACCGAACACGGGGAGCCGTCGAGCGTATGGCTCGTAGTTATATTCGATGTTCTGTGCGGTCCGTTGCTCTCCGGGCTGCCTCCCCTCACCCAACACGCACGCTCCGATGGCGGACGAGACGAAGAACCCCCCGCGCAAGCGCGCCGCGAAAAAGGCCGCGCCGAAGAAGACCTCAGCCTCGAACGGCAAGGCTGCCAGCCCGCAGACCGTCCCTGACGCGGCCGACTTTCGGATGTACACCGAGGGTGGCCACACGCACGAGTCGCTCGGGCTGGAGAAAGACGAATTGCTGGAGATGTACCGGAGCATGATGCTCCAGCGGCGGTTCGAGGAGCGCGCCGCGCAGATGTACGGCCGCCAGAAGATCTCCGGCTTCCTGCACCTCTACATCGGGCAGGAGGCCGTCTCCACCGGCACGATCCACGCGCTCGAACCCACCGACCCGATCATCACGGCCTACCGCGATCACGGCCTCGGTCTCGCTCGTGGCATGACCGCCAACGAGTCGATGGCAGAACTCTTCGGCAAGATCGACGGCTCCTCGCGCGGCAAGGGCGGCTCGATGCATTTCTTCGATGTGGAGCACCATTTCTACGGCGGACACGGGATCGTCGGTGGGCAGATTCCGCTGGCGGTCGGGCTGGGCTTCGCCGGGAAGTACAAAGGCACCGGGGCCGTCGCGGTCGGGTTCTTCGGCGATGGGGCCATCAACCAGGGTGCGTTCCACGAGGCCGCCAACCTCGCCGCGCTCTACGAGATTCCGGTGCTCCTCGTCTGCGAGAACAACGGCTACGCGATGGGCACCTCCGTGGACCGCTCCGTCTCCCAGCCCGACCTCTACAAGCAGGCCTACGGCTACAACATGACGGGTGCGCTCGTCGATGGGATGGACGTGTTCACGGTCTACCACGCAATGCGCGAACTGGCCAAGCAGGCCCGCGAGGAGAACAAGCCCGCGCTCGTCGAGATCCGCACGTACCGCTACCGGGGCCACTCGATGTCGGACCCGCAGAAGTACCGCACGAAGGAGGAGATGGAGGCCAAGAAGAACGAGGACCCCATCATCAAGCTCAAGGCCTACCTCATCGACCACAAGCTCGCCGACAACGCGCAACTCGACGCCATTGACGACGAGGTGAAGGCCGAGGTCAACGCCTCCGTCGAGTTCGCCGAGAACAGCCCGTACCCGCCCCTCGAGACGATGTACGAGGACGTGTACGTGCAGGAAGACTATCCATTCATTGTGTGATTGGGCGATTGACGGATTGGGTGATTGTGGAGACATAAATCAGTCAATCAGCGAATCACTCAATCAGCCCATAGCATCATCACCCAATGGCAGAACTCCAATTCCGAGAAGCCCTCCGCGATGCGATGACGGAGGAGATGGTCCGCGACGAAAACGTCTTCCTCATGGGTGAGGAAGTCGCCGAGTACGACGGGGCCTACAAGGTGTCCCAAGGCATGCTCGACCAGTTCGGGCCGAAGCGCGTGATCGACACGCCGATTTCGGAGAACGGCTTCTCCGGCATGGGCATCGGCGCGGCGATGATGGGGCTGCGGCCCATCGTCGAGTTCATGACGTGGAACTTCACCTTCGTCGCCTTCGACCAGATCATCTCGAACGCGGCCAAGATGCGCTACATGAGCGGCGGCCAACTCAAAGTGCCCATCGTCTTCCGTGGCGGCAACGGCGCGGCGGGTCAACTCGCCGCCACGCACAACAACTCGACCGAGGCATTCTACACGAATGTCCCCGGCCTCAAGGTCATCGCACCGTCCAACCCCGACGACGCAAAGGGCCTCCTCAAGTCCGCCATCCGCGACGACGACCCCGTCCTCTTCATGGAGTCGGAGGTGATGTTCGGAATGAAGGGCGAGGTGTCGGATGAGGAAGACTACCTGTTGCCCATCGGAAAGGCCCGCATCGCGCGCGAAGGCGACGACATCACGCTCGTCGCCCACTCCAAGAGTTACTGGCTCGCGATGGAAGCCGCCGAGGAACTCGCCAAGCAGGGCTACGAGGCGACCGTCATCGATCCGCGCACGCTCCGCCCGTTCGACACCGAGGCCGTCATCGATTCGGTCAAGCAGACGAACCGGCTCGTGATCGTGGACGAGTGCAGCCCGTATGGCGGGATCGCCAGCGAGGTCGCCTTCCGCATCCAGAGCCAGTGCTTCGACCATCTCGATGCGCCCATCGCCCGCGTGACGGCGAAAGACACCCCGGCCCCCTACGCCAAGAATCTCATCGAAGCCTGGATGCCGACCGTCGACGAGGTAATCGATGCCTCGAAGAAAGCGCTCTACGTCAACTAGCAGGTCCTGCTCTCCTCTCACCGCCAACCGATTCCGACGATGGCTATTGCTGTAGAAATGCCCAAAATGAGCGACACGATGGAGGAAGGCGTCCTCGTCGCGTGGCTCGCTGAAGAAGGAGACGCTGTTTCCGCTGGCGACGTGGTGGCCCAGGTCGAGACCGACAAGGCCACGATGGACCTCGAGGTCTACGACGACGGTGTGCTGCTGAAGAAGGTCGTCGCCGACGGTGCGAGCGTGCCGATTGGCGGGCTGATCGCGGTCCTCGGGAAAGAGGGCGAGGACGTGTCCGACATTCTGGCGAAGTATGACGGAGCCGGGGGCGACGGGGCTGCCGCCGAAGCGCCGAGTGCCGAGGCTGCATCTGCTGAACCAGCCGCACCCTCTGGCGATGGGGCCGATGCGCCGCAGCCGGTCCCGACGCCCGCTGACGACGGGGGGCGGATCAAGGCCTCTCCTCTCGCCCGCCGCATGGCGCAGGAAGGCGGCCTCGACATTGCCGCGCTGCGCGGCAGCGGCCCCGATGGCCGAGTCGTCAAGCGCGATGTGGAGGCAGCGCTTCAGGGCACAGCGCCCGCTGCCCCAGCGCCTGCTCAGGCTCCGGCAGAGCGTGCGCCCGACCGGGCACCGCGCCCGACCCCAACTCCTGTTGCGCCGCGTCCGGCCGTCGAGGGCGAGACCTACGAGGCCATCCCGATTACACAGATGCGCAAGACGATTGCGCGCCGCCTCGCCGAGAGCAAGTTCACCGCGCCGCACTTCTACCTCACGCGCGAGATCGACATGGCCCGCGCCGTCGAGGTGCGCAAGCAACTCAACGCTACCGCTGAGGCGCAGGGGCTGGGCAAGGTCTCGTTCAACGACCTTGTCACGAAGGCGTGCGCGGTCGCGCTGCGGCAGCACCCGAATGTCAACGCCTCCTACCTCGAAGCCGAAGGCGAAATCCGTCGGCACCACGTCGTCAACGTCGCCGTGGCTGTGGCGGTCGATGAGGGCTTGCTCACGCCGGTCATCCGCGACGCCGACCGGAAGGGTCTCGCGCAGATCGCTGAGGAGACGAAGGCACTCGCCGGGAAGGCGCGCGACAAGACGATCCAGCCCGCCGATTGGGAAGGCTCGACTTTCACCACCTCGAACCTCGGGATGTTCGGGATCGAGGAGTTCACTGCCATCATCAACCCGCCCAACGCCTGCATCCTCGCCATCGGCGCGATCCGCGATGTGCCGGTCGTGCAGGACGGTGAGGTGGTCGCGGGCAAGCGGATGAAGGTGACCCTTTCGTGCGACCACCGGGTTGTGGACGGGGCGACGGGTGCGCAGTTCTTGCAGGACGTGGTGCGCTACCTTGAGGAGCCGATGAACCTCCTGCTCTAGACCGATGGCTACACCCAGTGCCCGGTCGGCCGAGGCGCACCGCATGGGGCCGCCGATGGGCGTCCGCAAGTGCATCGCCATCGTCGCGCACGACCACAAGAAAGACGACCTGCTCGACTGGGCCGGGTACCACCGCGAGACCCTAGTCCAGCATGAGTTGATTGCGACGGGCACGACTGGCAAACTCGTCGAAGGTGTGCTCGGGATCGAGGTGACGCGGCTTCAGAGTGGGCCGCTCGGTGGCGATCAGCAGCTCGGCGCACGGATCGCCGAAGGGGCTGTCGATATGCTCATCTTCTTCTGGGACCCGCTGGAGCCGCAGCCGCACGACCCTGACGTGAAGGCGCTCCTCCGCATCGCTGTCGTGTGGAACATCCCGATTGCTTGCAACCGCGCCTCGGCGGATTTTATCGTGGCCTCGCCGCTGCTTGCGACGCCCTACGAACGCCGCCTCCCGGACTACGAAGCCTACGCCAGCCGCGAGGTTTAAGTGTGTATGGGTGTGTGGGAGGATGAGGGTAGGGGGGCGGTCAAGGGCAGAACTCCTCTCGCACCCCCAAACCCAAGTGGCAGTGGACTTCGTAGGTTAGAGACCGCCTCCTTCGCTTGACGACTCTGCTCGTGTCTGCTCCCGCTTTCCGGCTCGCACACCTCTCGGATATCCACTTCGGCAAGATCGCCGACGCGCGCGTCGTGCCTGCCCTGGTCGATGAGGTCAACGCCGACCAGTTCGACCTCATCGTGCTCTCGGGCGACCTGACGCAGCGGGCGCGGACGCGGGAGTACGAGGCCGCGAAGCAGATGATCGATGCTTTCGAGGCTCCGACGCTCGTCGTGCCCGGTAACCATGACGTACGGGCGTGGTGGCACAACCCGATTGGGCGCGTCTTCAACTCGGCCTCCCGGTTCCGCCGGTTCATCGGCGACGACACGACACCGTCGTTTCAGGTGCCCGGCTTCGCCGCCTTCGGGTTGAACTCGGCGCACGGGCTGACTATCAAGGGTGGCAAGATTCGGCCTCGCCATCTCGACGAGATGCAGCGCTTCTTCGCTGCGCAGCCTACCGATGTATTCCGTGTGCTCGTCCTCCATCATCACCTGATCCGGCTCCGTGCCCTCGGCTCGCACGATGTGGCGCGGGGTGCGAAAGCCGCCTTGCAGATGGCAGGCGAGGCGAAGGTGGACCTGATCCTCTGCGGGCACCTCCACGTCAGCCACGTCGAGCACATCGAGATCGACGTGGAGCGCGAGCGGCGACTCGTGATCGCCAGCGCGGGGACGGCGACCAGCAGCCGGGGGCGGGGCACGAACAAAAACGTCAACTTCTACAACCACATCGATGTGTGGCCGGACCGTTTCGCTGTCGAGGAGAGGCGCTTCGATCCGGCGGCGGGCACGTTCCGTCCCGATCGGACGACGAGCTTCGACCGGATACCGCAACCTGAAGGGGTGGCGCATCCGTAGGTTGTGGGCCACCTGCTCCTGCTCTCGTGCCCCTTCCTGAACCCGACCAGCGTTCGTACCCGCCTGCCGGTGATGCGGCCTGCGCCAACTGCGGACTTGAGGCGGTAGGCGATTTCTGCTCCACCTGCGGGCAGAAGCATACGCCGCTTCGCCAGCCCGTTCGCCATTTCCTCGCCGACGCCTTTCAAGAGTATTTCGGACTCGACGGGCGGCTGTGGGCTTCGCTGAAGCTGTTGCTCTTCCGCCCTGGCGCGCTCACGCGGGCTTACCTCGAAGGCCACCGCGTGCGCTACCTCCGCCCGCTTCGGCTCTACCTCTCGGCGACACTGCTGTTCTTTTTCCTGCTCTCAGTGTTTGACCCGGCGGAGACACTGCGGCAGTCTCTGTCGGAGCAGATCGAGGCCGAACAGATCGGTATGGTGCGTGCCGCCGACCGGGTCGCTATGTTGGACTCGACGCTCGCCGTGCTGGCGGTCGAGCGGGCGCAAGGCGAAGCCCTCATCGACTCGCTACGCGCTCGCACCGACAGCCTCCAGCAGGTCCTCACAGGCTCCGAGGCACTGGACAGCTTGGGCATCGATCTCGGCGACACGTTTGCTGCGGTGGGCGACCTCGCCGAGACGGAGCGGCGGGGGCAGGGGGTCCGCTGGCAGCGCGGCCAGCTCGCAGCACTCCCGCCGGATAGCCTCATCGACGCCGACGCCTGGGTCTATGCGGCCCGTGCGCTGTACGCGGAAGAGAGCAACATCAACATTGACCTGCCTGCATGGGCACCGCGGAGCCGGTCCATCGAGCGGCTCGCCGCCTCTCGCACGAACGAGGAGAAGAGTGCGGCCATCGCCGACTTCGCCCGGAGCGCACTCGGCCAGCTTCCGACGGTGATGTTCTTGCTGCTTCCCTTCTTTGCGCTCGTCCTCAAAGGCGTGTATTTCCGGCGCGAGTGGTATTACAGCGAGCACCTCGTCTTTGCACTCCATACCCACGCCTTCGCCTTCACGGTGTTTGCCCTGATCGCCATGCTGATCGGTTTTGGCGGCGATGTGGATTGGGTAACCATCACTGTGCGGCTCCTGTTTTTTTCCGTTCCGATCTATTTCTTCCTGGCGCAGAAACGAGTTTATGGGCAGAGTTGGCTGAAGACCGCGACGAAGGCACTCATGCTTGCGGGCCTCTACGGGATGGCACTTCTCGGAGGGATGGTGCTCGCCATCATCCTTGCCGCGTCGGTATAAAACTCGCCGGGGCGGCCTACTGGTCGCCCCGGCGAAGTCAATCAGGGTGCGAGACTCGTCAGGCCTCTTGCTGTACGGCGGGACCGGCCTGCTTGATGGCCTCGCTCGCACCATCCTCGAACTTCTTGAAGTTCTCCGCGAAGCGGCGGGCCAGTTTGTTGCGCTGCACGTCGTAGGCGTCGGGGTCGGCCCATGTGTTGCGCGGCTGGAGAATCTCCGACGGCACGTTCGGGCACTCGAGCGGGACCTCGAAGCCGAAGACAGAGTCGATGTCCGTCGGGGCGTTGGCAAGGGAGCCGTCGTGGATGGCGTCGATGATGGCGCGGGTGTACTTCAGGCTCATGCGCTCGCCCGTACCGTAGGGGCCGCCGGTGAGGCCGGTGTTGATGAGCCACATACCAACGCCGTGCTCGCGCGTCTTCTCAGCCAAGAGTTCGGCATACTTGCTCGGGTGCCACACCATGAACGGTGCACCGAAGCAGGCCGAGAACGCCGGTTCGGGTTCGGTCACGCCCACCTCGGTCCCGGCCACCTTCGAGGTGTAGCCGCTGATGAAGTGGTACATCGTCTGCTCTGGCGTCAGCTTGGCGACGGGTGGCAGCACGCCGAAGGCGTCGTAGGTCAGGAAGATGATGTTGTTCGGGTGCCCGCCGACGCACGGGATTTTTGCGTTCGGGATGTACTCGATGGGGTAGGAGGCCCGCGTGTTCTGGGTCAGCGAGACGTCGGTGTAGTCCACTTGGCGGGTGCGCGGGTCGTAGACGACGTTTTCGAGCACGGTGCCGTACTTGATGGCAGCGAAGATCTCCGGCTCTTTCTCTGCCGAGAGGTCGATGGCCTTGGCGTAGCAGCCGCCCTCGATGTTGAAGACGCCGTCGTCGCTCCAGCAGTGCTCGTCGTCGCCGATCAGGTGGCGGCGCTCGTCTGCCGAGAGGGTGGTCTTGCCCGTGCCCGAAAGGCCGAAGAAGAGGGTCACATTGCCGTCGTCGCCCTCGTTGGCCGAGCAGTGCATCGAGAGGACGCCTCGCTTCGGCATGAGGTAGTTCATCACGGTAAAGACGCCCTTCTTCATCTCCCCCGCGTACTCGGTGCCGAGGATGACCATTTCGCCCTGCTCGAAGTCCACGTCCACGCTCGTCTTCGAGGTCATGTGGGACGTCCGGCGGTTGGCCGGGAACTCGCCCGCGTTGATGACCACGAAGTCCGGCTCGCCGAAGGAGGCCAACTCCTCGTCCGTGGGGCGGATGAGCATGTTGTGCATGAAGAGCGCATGGTAGGGCCGCGTGCAGATGATGCGGACCCTCAACTGATGGGTCGGGTCCCAGCCCGCGTACCCGTCGACCACGTAGAGGCAGGTGCGCGTGTTGAGGTAGTCGATGGCGCGCTCGCGGTTGACCTGGAAGGTCTCTTCGTCGAGTTCGATGTTGATGCGGCCCCA
Organism: Rhodothermales bacterium; assembly: GCA_028284265.1. Classification (GTDB taxonomy): domain Bacteria; phylum Bacteroidota; class Rhodothermia; order Rhodothermales; family JANQRZ01; genus JANQRZ01. Next base: position 154,350 of record JANQRZ010000019.1, on the reverse strand, counting down.
CCAGACATCGGCTTCGCTTTCAGGGTTGCGTACGACGCGCTTGTCGGCCGGGCTGCGGCCTTTCTTCTCTCCAGAGCCGACGCGCAACGCGCCACTGTTCATGATGGCCGCTGTCGGGTCATTTTGGATGGCCTCCTCATAGAGCTTGGCCGGTGCCACGTTGCGTAGCACGTTCGTCACGTCGATGCCGTATTGCTTCAGGCTGATGTTCAAGTCCATGGACTCCTCTAGGATGGGTGGCTTCCTTGATTAGATGAGGGGATGAGCGCGATCATCGTACATCACAGGCACGCCTGCGGATGGCGCTTCTGCGAATGTAGAGGAAAACGAGCGCCGAATAAGCTTACAAGAAACGCATTGCGGGGGACAGGTGCAATGGAAGCGGTTCCAAGAACACGTCAAAGTTGCGGACAGGGAGGGAATCGTCTAAGGTACCGAGCCGGTTAATTCCTGTGGGTGAGGCTTGCCGCTTCGCGAGAGGGGACGCACGAGTGCCCCGGTCCCGCGTGTTTCTCACTTTATATTGCAGGTGTCCTCTCCATCGTGCTCTCCCTCTATGCATTCGCTTCGATTACGCACCCTGTTCGCCTGCATCGCGCTCTGCGCCGCCGCTCCGGTGCTGGCCCAACAGCCTGCCGCCGCCCTCCCGCTCCAACTCGACGTGGACCATGCCGCGTTCCAGTACGACGCCGAGACCTCGCTCGTTGAGGCCTATCTCGCGTTTGAAGCGTCGTCGCTGCCTTATGTCCGAGGTGAGGAGCAGTTCGAGGTGGTGCTGCCGGTGATTGTGGCGCTGCGGCGGTCGTCCACCGGCGGACTGGCGCAGGCATCCGAAGCGCTGGCGTTCTCCGACACGCTCGCCTATCGCTTCGCCGTGCCCGACACGACGGGGTTAGTACAGGGGCAGTACTTCGTGCAGCAGGTCCGCGCCGCCGTGCCGTCCGGGGAATACGTACTCGAAGTGGACGTGCTCGGAAACGAAGCATTGGGCCGGGCCGCCTTCGCCGCCCGAAGCGATGTCTCGGTGCCCGACTTCGAGGCGGCGGGGACGAACGACCGGGCGATGGTGTCAGATATCACGCTGGCGTCGGACATCCGCCGCTCGGAGGAGCGCGAGGCCGCATTCTACAAGAATGGCCTCACCGTCCTGCCGAATCCCAACAACCTTTTCGGGCAGGGTCTCCCGACGCTGTACTACTACGCCGAGGTCTACGGCCTCGACGAAATCGTGAGAAGCGGGACGTATACGCTCTTTACCTACCTCGCCTCCTCCGACCTCGCCCAGCCGATGGAAGGCTACCAGCAGCGAACGCAGCGCGAGGCCCGTGATACCGACGTGATCGTCGGGCAGTTTGATCTCCGCGAGGTGCCGAGTGGGTCGTACTACCTCCGCATCGCACTCCTCGACGAGAACAACGAGGCCCTCGCTGAGCAGGGGCGTAAGTTCTTCGTCTATAGTCCCGGCGTCGCCCAGCCCGTCGCCGAAGCGGACGGCTCATCCTACGAAGCCAACCTCTACGCGGTGATGCCGGAAGAGGAGGTCGAGGAGAACCTCGCCCACGCTCAGGTGCTGGCGAACGACCGCGAGATGGGCCAGATGCGCCGCCTGACCACCGTTGACGACAAGCGCGACTTCCTTGCCCGCTTCTGGAGCGAGAAGGATGAGAACCCGCTCACGCCCATCAACGAGACGCGCCGCCGGTTCTATGAACTCGTCCAGTACGCCAACGGTCGCTACTCGACCTCGTTCACCGAGGGTTGGAATACGGATCGGGGGCACGCCGTGCTCAAATACGGCCAGCCGTCGCAGGTCGATCCAAACCTCTACGATAGCGACACGGTCCCGCATGAGATTTGGGAGTATGACAACATCCCCGGTGCGGGTCGCTCCATGTTCGTCTTCGTCGACCGCCTCGGCTTCGGCGACTTCGAGTTGATCCACTCGACGGTCAACGGTGAGGTGAGCATGCCGGACTGGCAACAACAGCTTCGGCGGTGAGTGAGGTCGAGCGCGCCGCCGAGGTGATCCGGTCGGGCGGGGTGATCGTCTACCCGACCGAGACGGTCTATGGGCTGGGCTGCGATCCGGCAGACGCTGAGGCCGTCGCCCGCATCCGCGCCATCAAAGGCCGCGACGCCGACCGCCCGATGCTCGCGCTGACCGATACGTGGGATCGGGTTGAAGCGTGGCTCGATGGGCTGACCGAGGTGCACCGCCGCCTGATGCAGCACGAGCCGCTGCCGGTGACGGTCGTGTTCGACGCCTCGCCCGAGGCACCGCCGGGTCTCGTCAGCGCGCAAGGTGGCATCGGCATCCGGCGGACGACCGACCCATTCTGCCTCGCCCTCATCGTCGCTGCTGACACGCCCGTGCTCTCGACTTCGGCCAATCAAGCGGGCCAAACGCCCGCGCACCGCTTCGCCGATCTCGATCCAGCAGTGACCAATGCCGCTGACCTCGCCGTGGACGCCGGGCGTGGCCTCGGCGGCACGCCCTCGACCGTGGTGCGCGTGGAGGACGGGCGGCTCGTCGTGCTGCGCGAAGGAGCGGTCGAGGCCGCGAGGCTTCAGGAGATCGTCACGGGCGGCTAGGGCAGGGGCGACCGGCGCGACCGTATTTTTTGCGCTCCTATTCCTGTTGCCCTTCGTCTCCATGATCGATTCCGTTACTGCCGTCCGCGACCTCGCCCAGCACGAGGGCGAGACTGTCACTCTCCAGGGCTGGCTCTACAACAAACGCGGCTCCAAGAGCCTCTACTTCCTCATTCTCCGCGACGGCACCGGCCTCGCCCAGTGCGTCGTGAACGAGGAGCAGGTCGATGCCGACAGCTTCGAGGCGGCGAGCGCGGCGACGCAGGAGAGCGCCCTCCGCATCACTGGCACGGTCGTCGCCGACGAGCGGCAGGTGGGCGGCTACGAGGTGCAAGCGACGGCGGTCGAACTCCTCAGCCTCGCCGAGGAGTACCCGATCAGCCCGAAGGCGCACGGGGTCGAGTTCCTGATGAACAACCGACACCTGTGGCTCCGCTCGCAGCGGCAGTGGGCCATCATGCGCGTTCGCAACCGCATCATCCAGTCGATCCACGCCTTCTTTCAGGAGGACGGGTTCATCCAGATGGACCCGCCGATCCTGACCGGCAACGCGGTCGAGGGCACGAGCACGCTGTTCGAGCTAGACTACTTCGACGAGCCTGCCTATCTCACGCAGAGCGGCCAGCTCTACGGCGAGGCGATGGCGCTCGCCCACGGCAAGATCTACACCTTCGGCCCGACCTTCCGCGCCGAGAAGTCGAAGACCCGGCGGCACCTGACCGAGTTCTGGATGATCGAACCCGAGATGGCGTTCTACGACCTCGACATGGATATGACGCTCGCCGAAGGGCTGCTCCAGCGGGTCGCCACCGACGTGCTGCGCGACTGCGCTGACGAGCTCGCCCTCCTGGAGCGCGACACGACGGCGCTGCAAAAAGCCACCGAGGGTGGCTTCCCCCGCGTCCACTACTCCGAGGCCGTCGAGATTCTGAGGAGCGACGAGACGCAGCAGATGCTCGATGCCGAGATCTCCGACCTTGAAGCGGAGCAGGCGGCGCTGACCACGGAGCGCGACGAGAACCGCGCCCGCTACGGGCAGGCCAAGAAAGGGGAGAAGCGCCGGATCGACGCCCGCGAGATCGCCATCAACGGGCGGCTCGACGAGATCGAGGAGTCGCTCCGCAACCTGCCGCAGTGGAAAGAGAGCGCGGCGAACTTCGAGTGGGGCAACGACTTCGGTGGCTCCGACGAGACGGTGCTCACCAAGCACTTCGACCGGCCTATCATCGTCCACCGCTTCCCGGCGGCGATCAAGGCGTTCTACATGAAGCGCGACCCCGAGGACGATCTGCTCGCGCTCGGCATGGACGTGCTCGCGCCGGAGGGCTACGGCGAGATCGTCGGCGGCGGCGAGCGGGCGACGGACCTCGACTTCCTCAAGGAGCAGATCGCCGCGCACAGTCTGCCGCAGGAGGTGTTCGAGTGGTACCTCGACCTGCGGCGCTACGGGTCGGTCCCGCACGCGGGCTTCGGGCTGGGGCTGGAGCGGACCGTCGCGTGGGTCTGCGGCCTCCCGCACGTCCGCGAGACGATCCCCTTCCCGCGCCTCCTCGGGCGGCTGAATCCATAAGGCTTATTGAGCATGAATCAGTCAGAGGTAACCCAGCCGCTAGGTAGCACAGCGCAACGTGTCTTGGCGGAGGTCGTTGCGCAGCTAGAGCGGTATGGCGAGGCCGTGCAGGGGCTCTGTGCTCGAGGCGAAGTGCGTCATACGAAGCACGGCAAATGGGGGCCGGACGAGCAACCAGAGCAGATCGACGAGCGCCTCGACACGCCCGAGGCAGAGCAGCCTGATATTCTGCCACTCCTCGCCGATCCAGCCTACGACCGTGAGGAGCTACCCACCTCGCATCCCAACGAAGTGCGCATCCGCGCCACACGTAGCAGCGTCCAGTCGAGTGAAACTGATGAACCGCCGGGTGCTGACCTGATGTTCACGAAAGAGCCGCCCCGACTCGTCCAGGCGATGCTGCATCCACCGGCGTTCTCAGGCATTGCCCGGCTCTTTGTGGACGTGATCGAGACAGAGGTGTTGTTTGGTTACATAAACGGCGTGCCGCTGCCGGTCAAGACCCGGATGCGGATGCGGAGCAAAGGCGTAGGCCGGTTTCGAGTCGATCAGGAAACGGTCGCAACGGTCCGCTTCGAGCCTTGCTCATCACACAGCTAACCCACGACCCCCTTCCCGTGCCTCCTCGGTCGGCTCAATCCTTAGGGTCCATTTGCAATGATCGACTATTGGATTCAGCGTGCAGACTTCTCTGCTTCCAACCATACTGCCTCATCAGCAGAGGAACTGGTCGAAGTGCTTCGCACGCACGATTGGGCTGAAGAGATTACATTCTGTCGAGAGATTGAATCAAACGGTCAAGACAGTTGCCCGCCGGGTTTGGGGATCACGCTTCCCGGGGGCCGTCTTCTCCATTTCTATTTTCCGAATGAAGAGACAGGCGTTGCGGAAGTAGTCAGTGAAGGGGGAGGAGAAGGAACCCATGCATTGGTTCCAGAAAAGGAATGGGAACGGACTGTGACGGCATTCTTGGCTGGGATGACCTTGGCCGGGGAGGAGGTGGTGCAGGAGGTATCCTTCGCTGAGACAGAGAGCAGCGTAAGACATGGCTTTGCTGGAATCCCATTGTGGGCATGGCTAGCGGCTGCTGCGGGCTTTGCGGTCCTCTTCCTCACGTCGCAAGACAGACTTGACAGACTCCCCGGTGACATCGCTGTCTTTATCGGGCTTGCTTCATTCTTGCCTTGGTCCTATTTCAGAGCTACTGATAACACGTCGAGTAAGTATGAGCGCACCAGAGGGTGGATTATGCTTATAGGCTTGGGCACCATCGCGGTAATGGTTCTCTTGGCCCGGCTCTTCGGATACTCGTAGTGATATGTACCTTTCCGACAGCCTCAACCGTTGAAGGGCCTGTCACGCTCTTCATCAACACCTCCTGCCATGAACCGCTTTCTGCTTGCTCTTTTCTCGCTCCTCCTTCTCCTCGCCATCCCCACCGTGACCGCCCAGCCCGCCGACAAGCCTGACACGCGCACCGTCACCGTCAGCGGCGTCGGGACCATCGACGTGGAGCCGGACGAGGCGACGGTGCAGTTCGCCGTCGTGACGCGGGCCGAGACGGCGGAGGACGCCCGGCGCGAGAACGCCGAAGCCGCCGAAGCCGCGATCGACGCCGTCCGCGCCCTCGGCGTCGCCGACCGCAAGATTCAGCTTCTTTCCCTCCGGCTCGACGAGGAGTGGGAGTACCGCAACAACCAGCGCATCCGCAAAGGCTACATCGCCCGCCGCGACGTGAAGGTGACGATTGAGGACTTGGACTTGGTGCCGAGTCTCGTCGCCGAAGTCGTGCAGCAGGGGGCGAATGAGTTGAACGGCATCCAGTACGGCCTGCAGGACCGTGAGAGCGTGGAAGACCAAGCGCTGCGCGACGCCGTCGCCCGTGCGCGTCAGAAGGCACAAAATATGGCCGAGGTGCTCGACGCCCGGCTCGGTCGCGTCGTCCAGATCGCCGAGAGCGGTGTGAGCGTGCCGCGTCCGCCACCCATGATGTACGCCCGTGCCGAGATGGCCGCGATGGACATGGCTGAGGAGAGCAACCCCGGTGCCTATGCCGCAGGCGAGATCACCGTCCGCGCCACCGTCACCGTCATCTTTGAGTTGGAATAGAGAGGCTGAACAGCACCGTCTCATCTCTGTCATATCGACGAGCAGAGCGAGGAGGTATCCCCGTCGGTAGCGTTGGCTTAAACGATGGAGATTCCTCGCTGCGCTCGGAATGACAGATAAGAAAACTGCCTACGTACCCATGCCCGACACTGCCGATCTCGACTTCATGCGCCTCGCCATCGAGCAGGCGAAACAGAGCGTCCGCGACGGGCAGAGTCCATTCGGGGCCGTCATCGTCAAAGATGGTGAGGTCGTCTGTGCCGTCCACAACGTCGTCTGGGCGACGACCGACATCACGGCCCACGCCGAGGTTCACGCGCTCCGCGTCGCCTGCGAAAAGCTGGAAACCATCGACCTCGCGGGCTGCACGATCTACTCCTCGACCGAGCCGTGCCCGATGTGCTTCTCCGCGATCCACTGGGCCAACTGCGACCGCATCGTTTTCGGCACCTACATCGAAGATGCCGACCGGGCGGGCTTCCGCGAGCTATCCGTGTCCAACGAGCAGATGAAAACGCTCGGCGGTGCAACCGTTGCCATCGAAGGGGGTATCCTCCGCGATGAAGCACAGAAAGCATTCGATCTCTTTGCCCAAGTAAGTCGCGATAAACTGTATTAATGCCTGCGTTTCCCCGTATCCCTCTCGACTTTCAGACCCACTCCGAGGACGAGATGGCAAGCCGCGCCGAGGCGTTCTACCGCGACCTTGACCGCCGCCGCTCCGTCCGCGACTTCACCGATCAGCCAGTCCCGCGTCGCCTTATCGAACGAGCCATCCAGACCGCGAGCACGGCTCCGAGCGGGGCACACAAGCAGCCGTGGACTTTTGTCGCCATTAGCGATCCCGACGTGAAGCGCCGCATCCGCGAGGCCGCCGAGGAGGAGGAACGGTCGTTCTACGCCGAGCGCGCCACGCCCGAATGGCTGGAGGCGTTGGCACCTATCGGAACGGACTGGGAGAAGCCGTTTCTGGAGATGGTGCCGTGGATTGTCGTCCTCTTCGCGCAGAGCACGGGCGTGGGCGAAGCGGGGGAGAAGGAGAAGCATTACTACGTGCAGGAAAGCTGTGGCATCGCAGCGGGCTTTTTCATCGCGGCGCTTCACCAGATGGGTCTCGCCACGCTGACCCACACGCCCAGCCCGATGCGCTTCCTGAACGAGATTCTTGGCCGCCCCAAGCACGAGCGACCGTACATCCTCTTTCCCATCGGCTATCCCGCCACCGACGCGACGGTGCCGGACTTCGGGCGGAAGCCGCTGGATGAGGTCGCGGTATGGGTAGAGTGAGAGGGCGAGAGCGGTAACGATTGGATTTGGAGATCAGGTGACAATAGGGGATATTCCGCCGTTGCCCTGTTCCTTCCAATCCCTTCACTCCCATGCCGTACCGCTACCCGCTCCTCGCGGCGTGCGTGCTCCTGCTCGCTCTCCCGACCCAAGCCCAGCAAGCCGCTCCGCTCCCGGCCTCGTTCCACGCTGTTGAATCCGCTTCCCTTGACGGCGTAGCGCTGGTCACGATGCCGACGTTGGACAACGACGCCCTCATCGCCCGCGATGCGGCTGCGTCCGACGGCAAACTCGGCCCACTGCGCTTCGCCGAGCCGTTCGAGGTCGCCACGACCACCCGGAACGCTGGAACGTGGCAGACCCTCGCCGACGGGTCGCGCCTGTGGCGGCTCCGCATCGCCTCGCCCGGTGCGTACTCGCTCAACCTCGGCTTTGACCAGTTTCGGCTGCCCGAGGGTGCGGTGCTCTGGATTTACCCGGCGGGCGAAGAGCCGCACTTCCGCGCCTTCACCGCTGCCGACAACGAGGTCCACGGCGAACTCTGGACGCCCATCGTGCGCGGCGACGAGATCGTGGTCGAGCTAAACCTGCCTAATGCGAAGCCGTCCGAGGCCGACGATTACGAACTGCGTATCGGCAGCGTCAACCACGCCTACCGGCCCTTCGGGATCGCCCGCGAGACGTGGGACGAGACCGACCTCGCCCGCTCCGGTTCGTGCAATGTGGACGTGGTGTGTCCCGAAGGCAACGGCTACCGCGACATTATCCGCTCTGTCGGGGCCTACACGCGCAGCGGCACGGACATTTGCAGCGGCTCGGCGATGAACAACACGTCGATGGACGGGACGCCCTACTTCCTCACCGCCGACCACTGCGGCAACAGCGCGGGCAATGCCCCGAGTGTCGTGATTTACTGGAACTACCAGAACTCAACCTGCCGCCCGCCCGGCTCCGCTGCGAGTGGCGGTCCCGGCGACGGCACGCGCGACCAGTTCTCCTCGGGTACCATTTTCATGGACACCTCCGGCGGTGGCACCTCCGGCGGCCCGGACTGGACCATCCTCGAAACCGACGACCCGATTCCGCCGGAGTACAGCGTCTGGCTCAACGGCTGGGACAAGCGCGACCAAGCGACGGCGAGCGCCATCGCCATTCACCACCCGCAGGTCGAGGAGAAGCGCATCTCGTTTGAAGACGATCCAACCAGCATCACCTCATACCTGAGCGACACGCCGAATCCGAGCGGCACCCACATCCGCGTTGAGGACTGGGATCTCGGCACGACCGAAGGTGGCTCCTCCGGCTCGCCACTCTATAGCCCCGAGAAGCGCGTCGTGGGGCAGCTTTCCGGCGGCTTTGCGTCGTGTAGCAGCCAGACCCCCGACTGGTACGGTCGGATGGCGCGCAACATGACGACGGGGGCCGAAGCCTTCCTCGATCCTGGCAACACGGGTGCGGAGTTCATCAACGGAATGGAGGCGGGCAATCCGCCCGGCCCGATCCAACTTCTCGCGGTGATGGATGCCCAGCCGGTGTCGGTGTCCCCCGGCGAGACGACGACGATCAGCGTCGAGGTCTTCAACGGCGGCACCGAGACGGGTGAGGCCGTGAGCTTCGAGAACGTGCTCCCCGCGAACCTCTCCTACGCGGGCAACCTTACGGCGTCCAGTGGCAATGCCTCGGAAGACGGCGGGACGATCTCGTGGACGCTGGACGTGGATGATGGCGGCTCGGAGACGATCTCCTACGACGTGACCGTCTCTGAAGACGCCCCCGGCGAGCCGATCACGAACGAGGGCGTTGTGAACCACCCAAGCCTCAATCTTCCGCTTCGCCCCAGCACGCTCATTGACGTGTTCGTCGCGCCGGATTTCTTTTACTCGAACGACGAGGGCTTTAGCATCAGCGACAACGGGTGCCCGACCTTCCAGAGCAGCACAGTCGATGTGACCGACGACTTCGATCCGATCGACATGAAGGTTGGCGTGACAATTGACCACACCTACCGGGGCGACCTCCGTATCCAACTCCAAAGTCCCGAAGGTACGGTCGTCAACCTGCTCGACCGGCCCGGCACGGGCAACTTCGGCACGAGCGCGCCCAACCTCGATGCGCTCTTCAGCGATACAGGAACGGCGGGCGTCTTCGGCAGCGGCGATGCCCACGACACGGATGCTCCGTTCTATGACGTAGAAGGCCAGCCCGAACAGGGCGATCCGGGCACTACGGGCGTCGATCCGCTCTCAGACTTTGATGGGGAGAACCTGCAAGGGACGTGGACGCTCAGCGTCTGTGACGGGGCCGGGCAGGACACTGGCAGCCTTGCGCAGTGGGCCTTGTTCTTCTACACCGAGCCGAGCACGGACGTTGAAGATGAGGCTACGCTGACCGAAGCCTACCGGATCGCCGCAGCGTTCCCGAATCCGTTTGCCCGCTCGACAGCGGTGCGCTTCACCGTCCGCGAGGCCCAGGCCGTTCGTGCCGAGGTCTACGACCTCCTCGGTCGCCGTGTGCAGACGCTGCTCGACGCGCGCATTCCAGCGAACGTGGAGCAGACACTTCGCGTGACGGGCGATGCGCTCGCGGGCGGCACCTACGTGGTCCAGTTCACGGGCGAGACGTTCACCGCCAGTCAGAAGGTGACTGTCCTCAAGTAAGAACGAGCCTCGGTCCTCGACATACGAAAGCCCCGGCTGCCGCAGCAATGGCAACCGGGGCTTCGGTATTCCTACGGGCAGCGCGCTAGGAGTCGATGCGCCGAATCTGCTTCGCCGCTACACCGGCCTTGCCACCGACGACCGTGTACTCGACAGGGTCGCCTAGGCCGGGAGCCTCGCCGTGGATGTCACGCGCCGAGAACGGGACGAGGTTGCTGCCTTCCGTATGGCGGACGTAGCCGACGCCGCGCTGCGCGTCAAAGGTAGTTACAATGCCTCGGGTCACAGGATAGAAGGTTGAATGGTGGATGCACGTTGTGATGCCGGGAACCTACCACCTCTTTCAGACGGCGTAACCGGCCTGTGCGTGTAACTTGGGCAAAGAGCATGCAGAGGTTTGATGCACGCTGCCACCGGAACCCTCGTGTTCCACCACTGCCTGTCAAACGCGCTCGTTCAGCCAAGAGGCGAGATCGTCAAGTACCTGTTGGCGCTCCGGCTCGTTCATGGTCTCATGATAGAGACCGTCGTAGAAGTGGAGCGTCTTGTCCTCGCTCGGCGCATGGTCGTGGAGCCACTGGCTGCCCGCGGGATCCGTGATGCGGTCGGCGGTGCCGTGGAACAGGTAGAGCGGGAGCGTGAAGGCGCTGGCGTGCTGCCGGACCACCTCGGTCACGCGCAGAATCTCATGCCCCACGCGCGGGCGGATCCCACCGGTATAGGTCAGCGGGTCTAGCTCATAGCCCCGCGCTACGCCGGGGTCCTTCGAGAGGTGCGACGGGTCGAGCTTTTTGAGTGCGACCTTCGGGGCAAAGCGGCTGAGGACGCCGGCGGCTTTCTGCAGTACCGGCGAGAGGTCAGCCGGAATCTGGAGCGCTGCCGAGGACAGGATTAGCCCAGCGAGGTCGTTGGTGCCGTGTTGCACCACGTAGCTCGCCGCAATCAGCCCGCCGAGCGAGTGGCCCAGCAGAAAGACCGGCCCCGATGTAGCCTCATGGACGTGCCGGAGGAAGTGGGCAAGGTCTTCAGTGTATTCGTCGAATGACTCGACGTAGGCGCGCGGCTCGCCCTCGGAGCGCCCGTGCCCGCGCAGGTCGAAGGCATAGACCTCGTAGTCGTGCAGCATCAGGTGGGCGGCGACGTGGGCGAACCGCCCGCTGTGGTCGCCGATGCCGTGAACGATCACGACAGCAGCCTCGGGGTGGTCGTGGGGCAGCCAGCGGCGCGTGGCAAGGGTCAGGCCGTCGTCGGTGCGGAACGTACCGGCATCGTGCTGCATCGGGAGAAGGACAAGTTTCGGATGACGAGGGACGAGTGGTTAATATCCACTATCTGCTCGTCAGTCGCCACCCATCACCGGACATTCTCATGACGGTCACCGAAACCATCGCCACGCCGGACGGCGTGCTCGCCTTCATCGACGAGAGCATCCGCGCCTTCCAGCACGAGGGAGTCGAGCCGCGCACGGTCCTCGTCGGGCCAGCATCCTACGCCATGCTCTGCGAGGCTATCGCCCGCCGGTTCAACCGAACGCCGGGGCGCTTCGAGACGTACCAGTACCTCACCATCGTCCTCGACCCGTTTCGCACGGACACCGTCTGCGTACTACCCGCCCCCGGCGACCTCGCCGATGGGGTGCGCGGCGTGCGGGTTTGATGAAAGTTTGAGGGGATGAGTGTATGAGGGTACAAACCCTGCCGCGCCCCCTACGCTCACACCCTCACCCTCCCAAACACACACCCATGAAAGCTACCTGGAACGGCACCGTCCTCGCCGAGAGCGACGCCACCATCATCATCGAAGGCAACCACTACTTCCCGCCCGACTCGCTGAACCGCGAACACTTCCAGCCGAGTGACCACCAAACGACCTGTCCGTGGAAAGGCGAAGCGAGCTACTACACGATTCAGGCGGACGGCGCGACGAACGCGAACGCCGCATGGTTCTATCCTGCACCGAAAGATGCCGCCTCCGAGATCAAAGACCACGTCGCTTTCTGGCGCGGCGTCGAGGTGACGGAGTAGGTTAGCTCTCGGACCATCCTTTCGCTCGTTCGACGGCGCGGTGCCAGTCGTGGAGGAGGTGCGCGCGCTTCTCGGCGGACATCTGTGGCTCAAAGCGGGCCTCGGCGCCCCACGAGGCATCGAGGGGATAGACCCCGGTGGCGAGACCGGCGAGGAGGGCCGCGCCCCACACCGTCGTCTCGACGTTCGCTGGGCGCTCAACAGGGACATCGAGCACGTCGGCTTGGAACTGCATGAGGAAGCCGTTGGCTGCGGCTCCGCCATCGACGCGGAGCGCGGCGAGCGCTTGCCCGGCGTCGGCCTCCATCGCCGCGAGCACATCGCGGACCTGAAAGGCGAGGCTTTCGAGCGTAGCCCGTGTGAGGTGGGCTTTCGTCGTGCCCCGCGTGAGGCCGAAGATGGCCCCCCGTGCGTGCGGGTCCCAGTGGGGCGCGCCCAGCCCGGTGAACGCCGGGACAACCACCACCCCGTCGGCATCGGGCACACTCGCCGCGAGCGCTTCTGAGGCTTCCGCCGATTCGATCAGGTCCAGTTCGTCGCGGAGCCACTGCACGGCAGCCCCGGCAACGAAAACCGACCCTTCGAGCGCGTACACCGGCCCATCCCCGAGGTCCCACGCCACAGTCGTCAGTAGGCCGTGCTCGGAGAGGACTGGCTTCGCGCCCGTGTTCATCAGCATGAAGCAGCCCGTGCCGTAGGTGTTCTTCGCCATCCCTGGCTCTAGGCAGGCCTGACCGAAGAGCGCCGCATGCTGGTCGCCCGCGATCCCGCCGATCCGAATCGGTGCACCGAAGAGATTCTTCTCAGTCTCGCCGATGAACCCGCTGCTTGGGACGATCTTTGGCAGAACAGACCGGGGGATGTTGAGGGCATCAAGGAGCCGGTCATCCCAGTCGAGCCGGTGGATGTCGAAGAGGAGCGTGCGCGAGGCGTTGGTGATGTCGGTGGCATGGACGTGCCCACCGGTCAGGTTCCAGATAAGCCACGCATCAATGGTTCCGAAGGCGAGGTCGCCGCGCTCGGCGCGTGTGCGGGTATCCTCTACGTGGTCGAGGAGCCACGCCAGCTTGGTACCGGAGAAGTAGGGGTCAGCCCGGAGGCCGGTCGTGTGGCGGAGGTGCTCGCCGTGCTCAGCGTCGAGGCGCTGGCAGTAGTCGACGGTCCGGCGGTCCTGCCAGACGATGGCGCGGTGTACCGGCTCGCCCGTTGCCCGGTCCCACAGCACGACCGTCTCGCGCTGGTTCGTGATGCCGATGGCGGCAACGTCACCGGCGTCGATACCCGACTCGCGGAGTGCTTGCTGTGCTGTGGTGAGCTGGCTCTGCCATATCTCGCTGGCATCGTGTTCGACCCAGCCCGGTCGGGGGAAGTGCTGGGTGAACTCCTGTTGGGCGCGGGCGACGACGGTCCCTGCCGCATCGAAGAGGAGCGTGCGAGAACTGGTAGTGCCTTGATCGAGAGCGAGAATGTAGGACACGATGGGGGCGGCGACAGGCGGCAGAGGAGGATATAGGACAAGCTACGGCGCACGTTTTTCTTCCATATAGTCGTTCCCTCGGTTGTGCAAACTCCGGTGAACTCCGGATGTGCGCGTTGACACCGGCTCGGCGGAGGCGGTATGTTGCGGCGCTCTCATTGCCTCATTCCATGCGTCTCCTGCGGCATTCTATCGTGCAGCGCGTCTTCAGCGTGGGCCTCCTTGTGGGGCTTGGGCTGTGGCTGGTCGCACCCGCTACCGGTGCGGCACAGCCTACGGCTATACCCGCGTCGCTCGGCGCGCCGCCGACGGTGGAAGCCGCCTTCGAGCAGGCCCTTGCAGCGGCGGACGGAGCACGTACCCCGGAAGCCTTCATCGCGGCCTTTACTGAGGCACTCGATGCCGACCCCGACCTCGCTCGCTTCCTTGAGGAGCAGGGGGGGGCGGATGCGCTGCTGCCGATTCTCTATGGACATCTGCTCCGTGCATTCGGGCACGAGCGCGGCGTGGAAGCGGCCCCCGCACCCCCCGTTGCCGCCCCCATCGGAGCCGCCCCCGGCCCTGCGGCCCAGTTGCTTCGCACCGATGCTGATGCGTCGGTTCAAGCTTCGCTGATTCAGGCCTCGGCCCGGCACGAAGTCATCGTGCCGCTCGCGGTCCTCTCGGCAGCGCAGCCACTCGGCCCCTAGCTGCTGCCGTCATCTTTTCGCTGGCTGTCTGCCAGTGACCTTCGCCTGTACCGTGGGTGCAGGCCTCCTCTGTCTGGAAGCCGTGTGCTTCCGCGGGGACTCCATGATGGACCCCCGACCCTCGACCCCAGACCTTGATTCCCATGCAAGAAAACGGATTTAAAATCCTCGTCACCCTCGGCTTTCTGCTGCTTTCACTCTGGTACCTCTTTCCGACCCTCCAGAACTACTTCACGGAGAACCGAATCGAGGCCATGGAGGAAGCCGAGCGCACGGACTACCTCAACGCGAACTATACCGAGATACGCGACCTGCGCGAGCGGGCGCTCAAGCTCGGCCTCGACCTCCAAGGGGGGATGCACGTCACGCTGGAGGTGCGGATGGACGCGCTGGTCCGCGCCCTCGCCACCGACACCGACGCGGCCTTCGACCAGGCCATTGCCGCGGCCCGCGAGCGGGTCGATGCGGGCGACGATGACTTCGTCAACACGTTTGTAGAGGTCTTCGAGGAGCAGGACCCCAACGTCCGGCTCTCGCGCTACTTCCGCTCGACCGGGGGAGACATCACGCGCCGCTCCGAGAACCCGGATGTGGCTGCTTTCCTTCGCAGTGAAGCCGACGAGGCCGTGCAGCGCGCCGTCTCCATCGTCCGTGAGCGCGTCGACCGCTACGGCGTCAGTGAGCCATCGATCCAGCGCAAGGGCGCGAGCCGCATCAACGTAGAATTGCCCGGCGTGGACGACCCGCAGCGTGTCCGCGACCTGCTTCGCGGTACGGCTCGGCTGGAGTTCCGCATGATGGCGGACCCGACCGAACTGATGGCTTCGCGCAACCGCATCATCGGCTACTTCGACGCCCTCGGAGCCGAGGACGAAACCTCCGCGCTCGACACGACCGTGCTCGAAGCCGAAGACCTCGCCGAAGTCGATGCGGAGGTTGAGACGTCCGAGGCGGATGACCTCGGCGAGATCGCCGAAGCTGATACCGGGGCGTCCGAGGTGGACGATCTCCTCGGGCTGGACGACGAAGCGATGGAGCTTGACAACGCGCTGCTGCGGGTGCTTACCCCGCTGGCGGGCGAAAGCGTCATCTTCGGAGCCGTCGCTGAGCGTGATACCGCCGAAGCGGGGGCGTTGCTTCGAAGCGATGAAGTCCGCGAGCTGCTTCCGCCGGGCATCGACCTCCGCTACACGGCCAAGGGCGAGGCGCAGACCGAAGAGGGCGAGGAAATCTTCTACCTCCTCGGCGTCCGCGGCGGCGATCCCGAACTCACCGGTGAGGTCATCACCGAGGCCGGACCGAGCTTCGACCCCTACACCAACGAGCCGGAGATCTCCCTCACGATGAACAGCGAAGGCGCGCAGACGTGGAGCCGCCTCACCGGCGCGAACGTCGGCAAGCCGGTCGCCATCGTGCTCGACAACGTGGTCTACTCGTATCCGACGATCATCGACAAAATCCCCGGCGGGCGCACCTCGATCACAGGCGTCTCGCGGCTGGAGCAGGAGGATGTCATCACCGTCCTCAAGTCCGGCTCGCTCCCGGCTCCGGTGGACATCGTCGAAGAGCGGACCGTCGGCCCGAGCCTCGGCGCGGCCTCGATCCGGGCGGGGACGATCTCGATCTTGGTCGGCCTCTTCATGGTGGCCGTGTTCATGATCTTCTACTACCGCACCGCGGGCATGGTGGCGAACCTCGCGCTGCTGCTGAACATCCTGTTCATCTTCGGGATTCTGGCGGCGTTCCGGGCGACGCTCACACTCCCCGGCATCGCCGGTATCGTGCTGACCATCGGTATGGCGGTCGATGCCAACGTGCTCATCTTCGAGCGCATCCGGGAGGAGATGGCGAGCGGCAAGACGCTCAAGGCTGCTATCGACGGCGGCTACGCGAAGGCGCTCTCGGCCATTGCTGACGCCAACATCACGACGTTCTTCGTCGGCGTGATTCTCTACTCGTTCGGCGTCGGGCCGATTCAGGGCTTTGCCGTGACGCTCATGGCGGGCATCCTGTCGTCGCTCTTCACCGCCATCGTCGTCACGCGGATCGTCTTCGACTACTTCGTCGCCGAGCGTCGCAGCAGCGTTGCTTTTGGCTGATCCGCCCTCTACACTTTTTGACTGGTAATCCCCATGCGCATTTTTGAAAACACCAGCTTCGAGTTTATCCCGAAGCGCCGGACGGCCTACATCATCTCCGGCACTCTGATCGTCCTTAGCCTGTTCGCGCTCATCACGCGCGGACTGGAGACGGGCATCGACTTCCAAGGCGGCACCGAGTTCGTCATCGAGACAGGCGAGGCGCTGCCGATTCCCGGTGTCCGCGACGCCATCGCCGGTGCCTTCGGCGGCATCCAGCCCGAGGTCAAGACCTACGACAACGACGAGACCCTGCTCATCCGCACGACCGCAGGCGGCGATGACATCGACGCGATTCAGAGCAACGCCATCAACGCCATTGAGGCCGCCTTTCCTCAGGCGACCACGCAGGTCGTGAAGATCGACACCGTGGGGCCGCGCTTCGCCGATGATCTCAAGCGTGGAGCCATCTGGGCCGTTCTCGCCTCGCTCGGGGTGATCTTTCTCTACATCATGCTCCGCTTCGAGTGGCGGTTCTCGGCGGGGGCTGTCGCGGCGCTCGCGCACGACGTGACGATCACGCTGGGCATCTTTGCGATGTTTCACCACCTGTTGCCGTTCTCACTCCAGATCGACCAGGCCATCATCGCGGCACTGCTGACGATTGTGGGGTACTCGCTCAACGATACGGTGGTCGTGTTCGACCGCATCCGTGAGTACACGAACCTGTTCAAGACGGAGGACTACGCGAAGGTCGTGGACCGCTCCATCAACTCGACGCTCTCGCGCACGATGGTGACCTCGGGAACGACGTTGATCGTGGTGCTGACGCTGTTTATTTTCGGGGGCGAGGTGCTGCGCGGGTTCGCGTTCGCACTCATCGTCGGGGTGATCATCGGGACCTATTCCTCGATCTTCGTCGCGTCGCCCGTGCTGGTCGAACTGAAGCAGCGTGCCCTCGCTGCGAAAGGGAACTAGCCTCAGAGCCACCCTCTCGGTGCGCGGCGGATAACTTTATTCGCCGCGTGCCGTACCTTCCTTCCGTCTGCTCCGCTCCACCATCTTATCAAGCCCATGCGATTCAAAACCGAAGAGCGCTACAACGCTGTCGTCCTCCAACTCAAAGGTGACGTGATGGGCGGCCCGGATGGCGCGAAGCTGCACGACCAACTCCGCGAGCTGAAGGAGTCCGGCCAGCAGAACCTCGTCATCGACCTCTCGAAGGTCCGCTTCATGAACTCCAGCGGCCTCGGCATGCTCATCGGTGGCCTCGCCACGATGCGGAACGCGGGCGGTGACCTCCGCCTTGCCAACGCCACCGACCGTATCCAGTCGCTGTTGATGATCGCCAAGTTGCTGACCGTCTTCAAGCACTACGAGTCGGTTGACGAGGCCGTCGAGAGCTACAACGACGAAACGGCCGCTGAAGGCTGATTTCCAGCGGGCAGAGAGCAGGGCGCAGATGGCAGCATGACATGGGCGAGCAGATCGGGCACTTCGAGCAACTGAAAGTGTACCGGAAAGCATTCGCTCTGCAGCAGGAAGTGTTCGAGCTTTCGAAGGCGTGGCCTAAAGAGGAGAAATACGCGCTGACCGATCAGGCCCGACGCTCATCCCGGTCGGTAGGTGCGAACATCGCCGAGGCGTGGCGAAAGCGGCGTTACGAAGCGCACTTCGTCAGCAAGCTCTCTGACGCCGACGCCGAACTCGCTGAGACTCAGCACTGGCTCCGAACTGCCCAGACGTGCGGCTACTGCACGGACACCACGCATGATCAACTCCGCGAACTTAGTGACCACGTTGGTCGCATGCTCGGAGCCATGATGCGAAATCCTCAACCGTGGTTGCGACCTGCAAGCTGATTTTTCCGCCTGCTGCTCGCTGCCTTCTGCTTTCTGAATTATGCCAGTCACAATAGTCATCGGAAGCCAGTGGGGCGATGAAGGGAAGGGCAAGGTCGTGGACCTGCTCGCGCCCGAGATGGACATCGTCGCCCGCTACCAAGGCGGCGCGAACGCCGGACACACGATTGCGTGGGACGATAAGAAATTCGTCCTGCACCTGATCCCGAGTGGCATCTTCCACGAAGGGACGACCTGCGTGATCGGCAACGGCGTCGTGATCGACCCGGTCGCGCTGATGAAGGAGATCAACACGATCAAAGAGTTGGGCTTTGAGGTCGAGGGGCGGCTGTTCATCAGTCACAACGCGCACCTCATCATGCCCTACCACAAGGCCGTCGAGCAGGCGCGCGAGCGCTACCGCGACGCTGGGGCGATTGGGACGACGGGACGCGGCATCGGCCCGGCCTACGTCGACAAGTTTGCCCGTACCGGCATCCGCGTCGTCGATCTCCTCGACCGCGACGTGCTCCGCCGCAAGCTGAAGGACGCCATCGACGAGAAGAACGCGATCCTGCGCGGGGTCTACGACGCCGAGACGCTGGACGTGGACCAGATGATTGAGGAGTACGTAGCCTTCGACCAAGAGATCGACCCGTTCGTCAAGAACACGACGGAGTACCTGAACGCGGCGCTGAAGGACGGCCAGCGCGTCCTCGCCGAAGGCGCGCAAGGGTCGCTCCTCGACGTGGACTTCGGGACGTATCCCTTCGTCACGAGCAGTCACCCGACCGCTGGAGGCTGCTGCACCGGCCTCGGCGTGCCGCCGACGGCGGTGGACCGCGTCATCGGCATCGTCAAGGCCTACTCGACCCGCGTCGGCAACGGGCCATTTCCGACCGAACTCGACGGCGACCCGGAAGGCATTGGGCAGAAGCTCCGCGATGTCGGGCACGAGTATGGCGCGACGACCGGCCGCCCGCGCCGCTGCGGCTGGCTCGACCTCGTCGCTCTCCGCTACACGACCGCCGTCAACGGCTTCACAGACCTCGCCATCACCAAGCTCGACGTGCTCGCCGGGCTGGATGAACTCAAGGTCTGCACCCGCTACCGCATCGACGGCAAGGAGACCGACCGCTTCCCGAACGACCTCGCCACGCTGGAGCGCGCCGAGCCGGTCTACGAGACCTTCCACGGCTTCGGCGATGTGACCGGAGCTGACTCGCTGGACGCGCTGCCCGCCACCGCCCGCGACTACCTCCGCTTCGCCTCCGACTTCCTCGACGTGCCGATTGCGATGGTCTCCACCGGCCCCAAACGCTCGGAAACGATGATGGTTTGAGCGATATGCGTGTGCAAGACTAGAGACGGAGTGGCTTCTTGAAACTGGTTAAGCGTATCTGGAAATACACTTGGTTTGCAACTGTATTTCTGGCAATAGCAGGTTCTGCAAACGCCGCACTGCCACCGCCTCTGGATACCCTGTCGAAGTTGGCATCTGCTCTGTTTGAGATTCTCCTCACTCCTGTTGTCTTCGTTCCACTGTTCATCGGAATGTGGCTGTATATATGCACGACGCTTGCAAAAGAGTCAGGATGGACGGACTTGGCCGCTGAGTACGCGGTAAAGGAAACAGGGGAAGATGTTGGCAGCATAAAGACGAAGTCGATTAGCGGGTACGCCAACGACGTTTCATTTTCTCGTTCTTACCGTGTAGGGGCGGATGAGGAGAGAATAGTGCTTGCATCAGTTTTACCGTTCAGGCCAGGCCACCCCACGATGTCGCTACCGTGGTCAGTCGTGAGCATAACAGAAGAGGAAAAGCCTGAACCAACTGGCTTCTTATCACGCCTGTTTAGCAGCGAGTACATAACACTTCGGGTCGCTACGCATCCCAGTTTCGAGATGCATATCCTAAAATCTGATTTCAAGCGAACGAGAATTGATGAGTTTGCCCCCAACTACCATGCAAGTCATCCCCGCGCAGGCGGGGATCCAGAGCATTAGCAAGACCGGTGGGTTCCCGCGTTCGTGGGGATGACTGCGGAGAGGAACGCGATGAAACCTGAAGGTATAGAGATGGGCGTTCGTCTTGAGGCGAGGCGCTACGCCAGTATCTTCCGCTCTTTCGTTCCTCCGCTCTTCCGCTCATGAAGGCGTACCGCACCTCGGTCAAGATCAAGCTCGGCCTCATCGTGGCCGCCGTGCTCATCGCGGTCTCGTCGCTGTGGTACACGAACGCGCTGGCGAACCGGCTGATGCGGCAGGAGCAGGAGGCGATCCAACTCTGGGCGCGGGCCATCGAGTACCAGACCCAAGTGGACTCAGAGAACCCGTACCAAGAAGCGTTCGCTCGGATCGAAGGCATCCTGCGCGGCCCGACCGCGGAGCCGCTGCCGCGCCGCTCGCTCGACTCGCTCCGGCAGGCCCTCCAGTGGGCGCGCTCGATGCCTGCGTCCGACGAGATCAACTTCGTCTTCAACGAGATCGTCCAGCCCGAGCGCTTCTACGTCCCGGCCATCATCACCGACACGACCCTGAGCTACGTTGTGACTTCGCGCAACGTGGACGTGGACTCGTCGCTCACGCAGACCCAGATCGACGCCGAACTGCTGCGCGAGGCCGCGGCCTTCGACGCCATCCACCCGCCGATCCGGCTCGACCTCGGCGACGGCCTCGACGTGCAACTCATCCACTACGGCGAGAGCGACACCGTCCGCACGCTTCGGTGGTTTCCGTTCGTGCAGTTCCTCTTCGTCGGCCTGTTCATCCTCGTCGGATACCTCGGGTTCAGCTACGTCCGGCGCAGCGAGCAGTCGAGCCTGTGGGTCGGCATGGCGAAGGAGGCCGCGCACCAACTCGGTACGCCGATCTCCAGCATCCTCGGCTGGATCGAACTCCTCCGCATCGGCGATGGGGTCGAGAACGAGCAGGTCGCCGACGAACTGGAAAAGGACGTCGGGCGACTGCACCGCGTGGCGGATCGGTTCCAGAAAATTGGTTCGGTCCCAGCGCTGGAGGCACAGCCGCTCGCGCCCATCACCGAAGCCATCGCCGACTACATCCGCCGCCGCCTGCCCTCCGCCGGGCGTCAAGTCCGGCTCGACATCGACGTAGCGCCCGACCTCTGGGTGAGCGCCAACCGCGAGCTGTTCGAGTGGGTCGTAGAGAACCTGCTCAAGAATGCCCTCGACGCGATGGAGGGCGAGGCGGGGGCGATCACCGTCAACGGCTACCGAACGCCGGGGCGGTCGGGCACGGTCACGCTCGACGTGAGCGATACCGGCAAGGGCATCGAGCGGAGCGCGGCCCGTCACGTCTTCCGCCCCGGCTTTTCGACCAAGCAGCGCGGGTGGGGTCTCGGCCTCAGCCTTGCCAAGCGCATCGTCGAGGACTACCACGGCGGTACGCTCACACTCGCCGAGACGCGCCCCGGTCAGGGCACCACGTTCCGCATCGTGCTGGACGAGGCCGAGCCGGTCGCGGAGGCTCCTGCCACACCGAGCGAGGAAACATTCCAACCTCGCCCGGTTTCGTGACTGTTCTGTCGTATCACTAGCACCTTGCCCCCATGCCCAGCAACCTCATCCTTATCACCTCCGCCGACCACATCCCCGGCGAGACCATTATCGACCATCTCGACGTGGTCTATGGCAACACGGTCCGGGCCAAGCACCTCGGGCGCGACATCATGGCGGGGTTGAAAACGGTCGTCGGGGGCGAGATTCGAGGCTATACCGAGATGCTCCGCGAGGCTCGCGACGAAGCGCTGGACCGGATGAAGGAAGACGCTATTGAACTTGGGGCTGACGCGGTGATCAACGTTCGCTTCACGACGAGCATGGTGATGCAGGGCATGGCCGAGATGCTGGCCTACGGCACGGCGGTGCGGCTTGAAGACTGACGCCGATTCCACGATGGCGCGTAGGTCTTCGGGCTTCGCTGGCGTGCTCCTCGGCAGCACCCGGCTTACGTCGGTGTTACTCATGGTCGTGGTCGGGACGGTCGTCGTGTTCCTCGTCGGGTGGGTGCCGGGGCGGGTGCGCGGGGTGCGGCTCGGCGGGTGGATCGTGATGGGCATGGCCCACATCACCTGGGCGATCTTCGGCGTCCGGGTCCGGTGCGACGAGGTCGAGCGGCTGCGGTCACACCACGGGTTTCTCTTTCCGAACCACCGGTCCTACGCCGACATCGCGGTGCTGTTGTACCTCTTCCCGGTGCGATTCCTGAGCCAGCACAAGGTCGAGCAGATGCCATTCATCGGGTGGTTGGCGAAAGCGATGGGGACGGTGTTCGTCGACCGTGAGAGCAAGGCGTCACGGGCCGAGGCGCGGCGCGAAATGGCCGAGGCGCTGGCCGCCCGGAGCCACCCGCCGCTCGTGCTCTTTCCCGAGGGCGGGATCAACCGCGAGCCAGGGCTTGCGCCGCTCCGGCGCGGCGCGTTCGAGGTGGCCGCCGCGAACCGGATCCCCTACCTTCTCTGCGCGATCCGCTACAGCGACGAGGCCGCCGTCCGCTGGTACGAGGGCGAGCCGATCCTCCGCGCCGTCTGGCGACTGGCCCAGCACCGGGGCACCCTCACCGCCGACGTGGTAATTCTAGAGACCGTTCATCCGAACCCGCCAGAGGATGTCGCCGCGCTCGTCGCTCACGCTGAGTCCGTGCTTGAGAAGGCCCTGATAGCGTAAGAGGAAAGGCTCTACCGTCTCTTGACGCTACGGAAGATGCTCCAGGTCGCTCAAGTCCTTGTGCCGACCACTGGCTCGCTTGTTCGTCTTCAAGCACTCTAGCCCGATAATCGAAGCGACCACCCCACCCAACTCATCCTCTACGCGGCTCCCATAACACGCCGCAAACTCGACCCCGCTCGCGCTCGTTAGAATCTCCACGCGGAGCGGCGGATAACCCATTCGTACGATCTGGTCCTTTTTCTCGAACAGCTCCGGCTGCAACGTGGGCACATCAAAGCCAAACGCCCTCAGCGTACGATAGGTGCGCTGCGCGTTTTCTTTAGACCGCTCGATCCAGATGTCGATGTCCCCCGTGGTTCGAGGGTAGCCGTGATAGGCAACCGCATAGCCGCCGACGATGAGATACTTCACCTCATGTGCGCTGAGCAACTTCAACAGTTCGCTGAATTCGGTCGGAAGCTGGATCGTAGCCATAGTTAATCTGGCGCATCTGTTCGAGCGCGGCCAAGCGCTCCTGCGGCGCTAAGGAGAACCAGTAGGCCCGGTCTTCTTCCTCAGCCTCAGCAAACGATGTTACTGAAAAGGCCGACTTATCCAGCTTGGAACGTGTATCAGCCATTGCGCGAAGGGATCTGTGATAATGAAAGCCTAGGTGGCTTTATACCAACCAACTCAGCTTACGCTCCTTGGAAGGTATAATAGGTTATTCTGCATTCTCTCCGATTGACTCTTGACGACCTTCCCAGTCAAGGCCCATACTCCGAAAGACATGATAGCCGCAGTGTTCAGTAAATACGACTAACTCGTGCCGCTCGTTGTCATGCGCACAGAAAGCATACTTGAACTCTGCGCTGGAATCGTCTTCAAAATGAAGAGTGATCTTCTCATCCGGCTGAAAGTCGCGAGCCGAGAGACTACCTTCAGTTTGAGGCCGATATTGCCTCAACCACTCTTGCCAATGAGGTGGCAAGTATTTGCTGTGATGAGTCAAAGCTTGAGCGGTGTAATTAATCCAGCCTCACAGGCGTGGCGTCGGATCGGTGAACCACGTTGAGTCGAGCGAGGCCGGGGCTTGCAATTCGTCGGTGAGGACGGCGACGGGGGCACCGACGACTTCTTTGCGTGCCGAGAGCATCACTTGGCCCTGCGGGCTGTCGAGGGGGCGGTAGCCGGTCCACGTCGAGGAGCGCGGCGTGGTGTCGCCTTCGAGAATGAAAGTCCACCGCACGAGTCGCCCGGTCTCCTTATCCACGAACAGCCAGTAGCGGTCGCCCGGCGTGAGGCCGACGCTGTCGAACGAAAGCTGGATCGCGTCGGTCGTGGCGTCGGAGGAGTCGGGGACGTAGGTGCGGGTGACGCCGTCGTCGAAGAGCTTGAAGGGGGCGAGGAGCCAGTAGGTGTCGTTGATGGTGCGGCTGCGGGCGCTCGCCATCGCCACCTCACCCGCGCTGCCTTCGAGGGAGGTGCCGTTCAGGTAGGCCCGCCCGCTGTCCGGCCACGCCGTAAAGAGCGCCGTGTAGGTCGAGTCCTCGCCGCCGGGCCACTCGACGCGGTAGCGGTTGCCCTGCTTGTCCCACAGGTGTCGCGCCGCAATCCGGTCCACGCCGTCGCGCTCCACTCCGAACGAGAAGCGCAGCGCCGGGAGCGCGTGCCACGCCTCGAACCCGCCGGACGCCGCCACGACCCGCATCGCCACGGAGTCGGCTTTGGTGTCGAGGGCGATAGGCGATGGCTCGACGGGTGCAGGCTCGGGAGTAGGTCGCTCGGTGCAACCTGCGAGTAGAAGGACGAAGGCGAGAGCGAGGAGGCGGTAGGGCATGGGGTTAGCGTTCCATAGAGAGGCCATCTTGCAAAGCGTGCGGCGGCAGGTCGGTGACGGCAACGTAGATGTCGTCGCGGTCGCGCCAGAGGAGCACCTCCGTGTTGTCGCTCTGCCGGATGATGGGCGTGCCGAGGTCGAGGTCGTCGTAGTCGGAGCGGGCGAGGGTAAGGCGGTCGGGGACTTGGTCGAGCAGGGCATAGCTGTAGGCGAAGACGGCTACATCGCGTCCCTCGGCATCGGTGTAGAGAAACACCGGCACCTCAACAGCCGGAGCCGCCCGTGCCAGCGCGACGCCCCGCAGCGTCGCCGTCGTGAACGTGGGCACGCCGACGCGCCAGCCGAACTCGTCGCGCACGAACTGCTGCGCCTCGGCAGGCTGATCGGTGCTCCTCACGAGGCGGAGCGTCCCGGCGGCTTCGATGGAGCGCGACAGCACGCTCGGGGCCTCGGGCGTCTCGCTCGGGCGCGAGAGCATGTAGCCGATCAGTCCAGCAGCCCCGATCAGGAGCAGCGCGATGATGAGGCGCTGCACACGCGAGCGCTTCGGTGGTGCCGGGGCAGGCGGTGGTTCCGGCGGGGCGGAGGGACGCAAGTCGGCAGGTTCCGGCGGAGGAATCGCGGGCGCAGACGGCTCCTCGGGTTCGGGCGACTCGCTTGATTCGGGGGACGGGTCCCGAAATGGTGTTGCGTCAGATAGATCAGGAGGCAGCGGTGGCGATTCTAACGGTGACTCCGGCGGGCGCTCGGTACTGAGGTCCTCGTCGTCGGGAGGACCGGGGCTATCTGTTGATGTAAGTGCGAACGGGAGCATAGGGGGAGAAGCTTGGAAGAGCGAAAAATAGCACCGGATCGCCTGTCAGTCGCGGTCTCCGAATACGACGTTGACGGCGCTGCCCTTGTGGATACTCAGTAGCTCCGCCGCGTCGCCATCACGCACCCCGACTTCCAGCCACCCCGATGAGCCGATAAGTGCGACCGGCTCGCCTTCTTCTACGTCGGCATATGTCTCCTCCAGCCCTGTCAAAATCGTCGAGCCGACGTAGCACTTGAGCGGACGCCCAGCGCGGTGGGCCAGCAAGAGCGCCGCTGGGATGTTCGTAATCGCGTTTCCAAATCGGTCGATGTGTGCGACCCAGCCCTGAAGCCCTTCGGCGTCGGCGCGGGCGCGGACCCAGTGGAGCCGTTGCAGCGTGTCCGTCCGCGAGCCGAGGTCGTCGAGCGAGCGCCCCGAGGCGAGGTGGGCAGCGACGGGGGCGAAAATGTCGCGCCCGTGGAAGGTCCGGCTCGGCTCCGGCGTCCGCCAGAACGCCGGGCGGTCCAGCACCACCACCGCTTCCGGCTCGCCGCCATCGAGCAGCAGCGAGAACAGCCCATTGTCCGGCCCGACGAACAGTTGCCCGCCGATGCGAGCGGCAATCGGGCGGCGCGCCGTGCCCACACCCGGATCGACGACGGCGAGGTGGACCGTGCCTTCCGGGAAATACGGAGCCGCATCGCGGAGCACGAACGCCGCTCCCATCACGTCCTGCGGCGTCACGCCATGCGATACATCGACCGTGCGGAGGTCGGGCGCAATCGAGAAGATGACACCCTTCATCGCCGCCACGTAGGCGTCGTCGAGGCCGAAGTCGGTGGTGAGGGTGATGAGGGGCACGGGGAGCGCGGCGGGTGAGGGGCAAATATAGGCGTCCTCGCGCCGCCCCGAAACAGAATGACACGCTGCATCGAATCACCCTATCTTCCCATCGGTGTTTCCTTCCCACGCCCACACCTTCATGTCCGCCGAGCGCTCCGAACTGCCCACGCCTGACGCCGATGAGGCCCTCAGCGACCGCCATCAGCAGGCGCTTCAGCAGTTCATCCTGCTCTGGGGCGAAATGGCGACCTACTGGGGCATCAATAGGACGATGGCGCAGATCCACGCGCTTCTCTACGCCGTCGAGCGCCCGCTCGACACCGACGAGATCATGGAGCGCCTCCAGATCAGCCGGGGCAACGCCAACATGAACCTCCGGTCGCTCGTCGACTGGAACCTCGTCCGCAAGATCCACCAGCTTGGCAGCCGGAAAGATTTCTACGTCGCCGAGAAGGACATCTGGAAGATCACAACCACCATCATTCAGGAGCGTCAGCGCCGTGAGATCAAGCCGGTTGAGGAGGCGCTGACCGATTGCATCTCGGAGATGGAGGAGGGCGGAGCACTCTCGCCCGCCGAGGCGCTGTTCCTCAAGCGGATGGAGGACATGCAGGAGTTCATGCAGGTCTTTGATGAGTTCACCGAAGCGCTGCTGCCGTTCCTGCACGAGCGCAATGCCCGGAAGGTGCAGAAGCTCACGGGCTTCGCGGCCCGCCTCGGAGGCAAGAAGGCCGGGGGCGATGGCTGATCGCTCGACCAAAACCACCGGCGACCTCGGCGAAGCCGTCGCGGCGGACTTTCTGAAGGCGAAGGGGTATCGCGTGATCGAGCGCAACTACCGCTTCAACCGGGAGGAGGTGGACCTCGTCTGCTTCCAGCCCTACGAAGACTACACGCAGGGTGGCGAACTCGTGTTCGTCGAGGTCAAGGCGCGACGCGGGCTGGGCTACGGGCGGCCCGAAGAGGCGGTGACGCGGG
Source organism: Rhodothermales bacterium (assembly GCA_028284265.1). Taxonomy (GTDB): domain Bacteria; phylum Bacteroidota; class Rhodothermia; order Rhodothermales; family JANQRZ01; genus JANQRZ01. Next base: position 126,899 of record JANQRZ010000019.1, on the reverse strand, counting down.
ACAAGCAGGAGGCCATCATGCGCGTCGCCGAGGCCTACCTCCACGAGACGAAGCTCGAAGGCGCGCTCGTCCGGTTCGACGTGATCGCCGTGCTGCTCAGCGATGGCGAGCCGGAGATCGAGCACTTCGAGAACGCCTTCGGGATGTTCGGATGACCTCGGCCTCCGTCGAAGCACCGCCGCCCGGTCGACCGGCGCTCCTTGTCCACGGCGGTGCGTGGGATATCCCGCTCGCCGAAACGGACGCGCACCTCGAAGGCATGATCGAGGCGCTGGCACGCGGTCGCACGTTGCTCGAAGCCGGAGCCTCGGCGCTCGATACCGTCGCGGAGACCGTCGCCGTACTGGAGAGCCATCCGGCCTTCGATGCCGGACGCGGAGCCGTTCTCGACCGATCCGGTCAGGCGCAACTCGACGCGGGGCTGATGTGCGGCGCAACGCATCGGTGGGGCGCGGTAGCGCACGTCCGGCGGCTCGCTCATCCCATCCATGTCGCTCGCCGGTTGCTCGAAGACGACGGGCAGGCGCGGCTCCTCGTTGGGGCCGGGGCCGAAGCCTTTGCCGAAGAGGTTGGATTCGACCTCATCGAGAACGAGGCCCTGATCGTCGAGCGGGAGCGGGAACGGTTCGCGGCCTTGCAAGGTGCTGATGGTTTCCACACGAGCCAGGCTTTCTCAGGTGAGTCCCACCCGCGTGGCACCGTTGGCTGCATCGCGCTCGACGAGCAGGGTCGCCTCGCTGCGGCCACCTCGACCGGGGGCGCCCCCTTCGTGCGGCCCGGTCGTGTCGGCGATTCGCCGCTCGTCGGGTCGGGGTACTACGCGGACACGGAAGCCGCGGCGAGTGCGACGGGGTGGGGCGAGGCCATCGCCGCTGTGCTGCTGTGCGGTCGTGCGGTCGACGCCGTCACCGCCGGTTCAACACCCGAAGGAGCCTCCGCTGCCGGATTGGACCGGATGAGACAGGTCGTGCAGGGGTCCGGCGAGCGTGGCGTGGCTGGTGCTGCGACCGGTGGGTTGATTGTCCTCGATCGCCACGGGCGCGGCGGCTGGGCGTTCACGACACCCCGGATGGCGCGCGGCGGCTGGTACTCCGGCGGCGAGCCGTGGACGCTGCTGTAAGGCTAGGTCGCCAGCCGCTGGAGTTCGTCGGACTCGTAGGCGTGAACGCCGGGCTGCCGAACCTGAGCCACTGCGACGAGCGCCGCTGCGACGGTGTCGCCTTCGATTGGGCGATACTTCTTCAGCGGGCCGAGCATGAGCGGGGCGAGCGGTCTGAGGAGTCGCTGCGAGGCACGCTCGCCCGGTCGGTCCTCATCACGCTCGCCGAGGAGGAGAGCAGGGCGGACGATCTGCACAGCCTCGAACGGCATCAAAGCGACCGCGTCCTCCATCTCGCCCTTGGTGCGGTTGTAGAATATCCGCGACCCGGCGTTCGCTCCGAGCGCGCTGACCACCAGAAACTGACTCGCCCCCTGCGCGGCAGCCGCACGGGCGAAAGCGAGCACGTAGTCGACATCGACGCGCCGGAAGGCCTCCTCAGGGCCTGCCTTCTTGATTGTCGTACCGAGGCAGCAGAAGGCGTCGTCAGCTTCGGGGAAGTCAGGTGTTTCAGAGAGGCGGTCGAAGTCGAGCGTGCGCTGCTCCAGCTTCGGATAATCCAGACCGAGCGGTCGGCGACCGACGGTGACGATGTGGTCCCACGCCTCGGCATCGAGCAGACGGCGCAGGAGGTGGCTACCGATGAGGCCGCTGGCTCCGGCGATGACGGCTGTTCGAGAGGCCATGACACAGAGAGGAGGAGGAGGAGCGGTGTGAGCTAAAGCAGAGACGCCCGAACCGTGGGAGAGGTCCGGGCGTCTCGGATTGAACGGATGAGGTCATGGCTCATACCGCTATCTGGTCCATGTTGCAGCGATCGCAGCGGCACTCACAGGTCCACGCGTTGGTGGCTCAAGAGGACGTTGGGCAATTGCTTCATGGCACAGAGAGGCTGTCAGGCCCCTACAAGTTCGTTGTGGCGATGTTGGTTTTCTTGATCACAACGCGTGCAGCTAGCTTCAGCGTTGCGGACGCTCGTGATCCAAGGCGAGGTCTCGTCGCACGTCGTGCAACGGCCCCAGAAAGTGGGGGAGGTAAGGGATGCCATGCGACTGTTCCAGAGGATGCGGTCGATGACGTCGATGATCTTCTCGGTGTTGATTTTCATAACCAGAAACAGGTTTCGTGGTCGGGAAGGCGCCTCAACGAAGCGTATCGACGTGAGTTGCCGCGATGCGGCAGGCGAAGCGCTTCCTGTACATAATCTTAACATAGAAGCGCTTCCACGTGTCGCTTCCAGCTGCTGGGGTGCCGTGCTCTAGCGCTCCAGCAGAATGTCTCGCCGCCCCTGCCACACGCCCTGCGCGTTGCGGCGCAGCGTGACGATACCGGGACCTCCCCGGTTGTCGAACCCGGCGCGTACCGCCGGGGTGAGCAGCGAATCGCCGTCGAAGACGATGCTGTCGATCCAGTCTTCCTGCCCGTCTGGCTCCTGTACCGTGACGTGAATATGGGCCGGTTCGGTGCCGCTTGGGTAGGCGGCAGGGCGGATCGTTCGGATGCGGTACTGCCCCTGCGCGTTGGTGCGGAGCCATGAGCGGAGGTAGCCGTGGCGGCGCCCGTTGCCGGTTTCGTCGCCACGCTTCGGGTAGATGCCTTCGGCGTTGGTATGGTAGGCGTAGAGCAGAACGCCCGATGCCGGGCGTGTCCCGCCACTTTCGTAGACCGTACCTGTGATCGCGAGGCGCTCCCCCGGCTCGTCGGGACCAGCAATTGTCATGTCCCAGCGCAGGTTGTCGGGAGCCTCGTCCGCACCGCACCACTGGCACGCAGGCAGCGGATCGGTGACCGCTGCTTCGGAGTCTTGAGCATACCCCTCATGACTGTCCGACGAGTGGCAGCCGGTACAGAGAAGGGCAAAGACGATGAGGAATCGAAGATTCAAAGCGCGACGAGGTGGCACGAGGAAAGATGGTTCTATCACCGGATATTCGACCTAGCGCAGGGATTTCGTAAACACATCGGTCAATCGCCACGGTTCGGGTCTGATGCGCGACCAGTCGAAACGCGGGATGATAGCTTGGGCTGAGAGGGGGGCTGGAGCGTCAAGCAAGCCGAGCGAGTGGGCGAGGACGCCGATGAGGGCTTCGGGTGAGACACCTGCTTCGCGGAGGCTGCGGAGCGTCAGTGCCTCGTCGCGCTTCGAGAGCTTTTCGCCCTCGGCGTTGAGGACGAGTGGGAGGTGAGCGTAAGCCGGTGGCGTTCCGCCGAGCGCGTCGATGAGTTGGACTTGTCGCGCCGTTGAGTCGAGTAGGTCGGCTCCGCGCACGACCTCGGTGATGCCCATCGCGAGGTCGTCCACGACGACAGCGAGTTGATAGGCGTAGAGTCCATCTCGCCGCTTGAGGACGAAGTCGCCTGTCGTTTCGCTGACCGTTTCGGAAATGCGGCCTTGCACGCGGTCCTCGAACGTCACCGGGTTGTCGTGAACCCGGAAGCGAAGGGCCGCGTCAGGATGCGTCATCGCGGATAACTGGTCGAACCAATCCGGGGCGAGGTGTTTCGGACGGAGCGAGTCAGGGTAGGGCGGAAGGCCCGTCGAACCATGCGGAGCCGAAGCGATCTCGCGGAGGTCTTTGCGCGAGCGGCGACACGGGAATAGCCGCCCGGCCTCTGCTAGGTATCGCAGGGCCGCCTCGTAGAAGGCATACCGCTGCGATTGCACGTAAGGTGCGTGCGGGCCGCCACCCTGTCTGTTGCCAGCGTCTGGTCCTTCGTCCCAATCCAGTCCGAGCCACGCGAGGTCTTCGAGTGCAGCCTCGGCGGTACCAGCGACTTCACGCGGCGGGTCGAGGTCTTCGATTCGCCAGACGAACTGCCCGCCTTGGCTTCGCACGGAGAGCCACGCCGCGAGGGCCGTCCGCGCACTCCCGATGTGCATCAGGCCCGTTGGACTCGGGGCAAAGCGACCGCGAGGCGTCACGGCAGAAACACGTCGAACGCGGTGCCCACGACGGTGTCGAGCAGCGACGAGCGGAACCGGTCCAGTTGGGCCAGCCCGAGGCCGAGTTGCTTCAGCGACTCCATCTCGACGAGGTCGCGTTTGCCCTGCACGAGCCACGTAAAGTCCTCCGGCGTGAGCGCGTCGGCGGCGAGGAGGTTGGTCCAGCGGACGAGGTCTGCTTCGGTCTTGGTGACGAACGCGAGGCCATCGCTCACAGCGGCGTCTTTGACATCGGTCCACTGATCGACCGCGAGCGCCTTCAGGCGGTCGAGGAGGGTGTCGCGGAACGTGTCGAAATCAGCCATAGCATCCCTCGTATTCGATCACTCGATATCGTCAGGTCGGACTTTACCGCTCTCCAGCCCGATGATTGTGTCGAAGGCATCGGCCACGAGACGCTGGGCCTCCGTCACGAAGACGGGGGAGAGGCTGCCCTGCGCTTCCCACCGGGTGAGGAAGCCACCGAGTAGGTTGCGGTCCGGGTCCTTGAGAATCGCCCACTGCCGGGCGCTAATCTCGTTCTTCGGACGGCCCTGCGCGAACTCGTAGGCTTTTTCCAGCTCCTTCCGAAGTGTCTCCACCTCGTCGCGGCGATCGTCGAACGGCTCGGTCGCGGTTTCCATCAGCGCGAGCGACTCCACCTTGAGCGACACGGCCTGCTCGTAGGCGTGCTCGCTGAACGGCGCAATCGACGGGGCACACCCCGCGAGCGCGAGCAGCAGAATCCCAAGGGGCGCGAGGCGAGGCATAGGTCCGAGGATCGGGTCTCGCTTCAATATAGGGATGGCCTGCGACTATGCCTCGTCGCTCTCGCCGCCTTCGGGACCATAGAACAGCACCCACGTCACGAAGTCGTCCGAGAAGTCCTCGAACCGATGATCCATACCCGCCGGAACGAACAGAAAGTCGCCGGGGCCGAACGGGACGCGCTCGCCGTCGCGCATGAACGTGCCGGTGCTGGAGAACACAATGTAGACCTCGTCGCGTGTGTGCGGCGTCTGCGGGTCGTGGCCGCGCGGGGCGTAGACCTCGACTTCCAAGGTGCCGTGATCGAAGACGGCGCAAACCGCTCGCCGCCGGGGCCGGGCAGGTAGCGCAGCCCGTCTTTGACGGTAACGTGCCAGTCGGGAGGTGGCATAGGGTCAGCCGAGCAAGACCCCGGCGATGGTGGCGGTCATGAGGTTGGCGAGGGTCCCGGCGAGGACGGCGCGGAGACCGAGCGAGGCGATCTCGCCTGTCCGCTCCGGCGCAAGCGGCCCGATCCCGCCGATCTGGATGCCGATGGACGACAAGTTCGCGAAGCCGCACAGCGCGAACGTTGCCATCACGATGGTTTTGGGTTGGAGAGTACCTAAGCCAATCGCGTCGGCGAACTGGCTGTAGGCGACGAACTCGTTGGCGATCACCTTCGTCCCGAGGAACCCGCCGAAGGTGGTGATGTCCGCCGTCGGGACTCCGATGAGCCACGCGATGGGCGCGAGGACGGTGCCGAGGATCGTCTCCAGTGTGATCTCCAGCCCGAAGAAGCCGAACGCCCAGCCGATGATCCCGTTGAAGATGGCGATGAGCGCGAGGAAGGCGATCAGCATCGCGCCGATGTTGAGGGCGAGCTTCATGCCGTCGGCGGCCCCGGTTGCGGCAGCGTCGATGACGTTCTTCGGTCCCTCGTCTTCGAGGGCGTCCTCCGCCGCGTCGAGGGCCTCGTCGCTGGAGGTAGCTGCGAGCGTGGCCTCGCCCGCGTCAGTGTCGGGTACCGCGCTGTCGGTGACGGGGCGCGTTTCGGGAATCAGAATCTTGGCGAGGACGAGCGCCGCGGGAGCTGCCATCACGCTCGCGCCGAGGAGCTGCTCGGCGAAGAGCTGCTGTCCGGCCTCGACGGCGATGCCCGCAACCGACGCATAGCGCTCGCCGAGGAAGGCGACGTAGCTTGCCAGCACGCCGCCTGCGATGGTCGCCATCCCGCCCGTCATCACGGCCATCAGTTCGCTCCGCGACAGGTTCTTGATGTACGGCTTGATGACGAGCGGGGCCTCGGTCTGCCCGACGAAGATGTTGGCGCTCACGCTCAGGCTCTCCGGCCCGCTTGTCCCGAGGGCGCGGCGCACGACGTAGGCCATGCCGCGCACCACCCACTGCATGATCCCGAGGTAGTAGAGAATCGCCATGAGCGAGGCGAACACCACGACCGTCGGGAGCACGTAGGCGAAGAAGAAGAACCCGAGCGATCCGTCCGCGCCCGGCGGCAGCCCGAGGCTTCCAAAGATGAACGTCGCCCCGACCTCGACGGCGGCGAGGAACTTGACGAACAACCCCGCCACCCACGCGAACGCCGCCTTCGGCCAGCCAAGCGGCGCGAACACCTCGGCCATGTCGCTGCCCTTGAGGATGATGACCGCGAAGACGAGTTGCAGCAGCAGCCCTGCGCCGATGGTGCGCCAGTTCACCTGGCGGCGGTTCGAGGAGAACGCAAAGGCGATACCGAGGATGGCGACGAGGCCGAGGAGGCCCCGGAGGAGAGAGACGATGTCCATGCAGACGAGGAATGGGGCGCGTAGCCCAGTGGGAGCGGGGCGAGGCCCCATACAGAGCGGCCCCGTGGGAGCGGGCCGTGCCAAGATATTCCCACGGGGCGGATTCGTGCGCGCCTACCGCCTCGTACTGCTGCTTCCCACGTCGTTGGCCTCGTCCGCATCGAGTAATCACCACCGCTTCGGCGTCAGCAGCGTGCCGAGCGGGGCGACGAGTGTGTTGTAGAGGACGTAGCCCACATCGAGCAGCGGCTGCGCGAGCAAGAGGTTGGTTTCGTCAAAGGTATGGACGGCATCGCGGAGTACGACGCGCTGGACGAGGAACCGCGCCGCGAGCAGACCCGCGCCGGTCCAGCCGAGAACCAGTGGGGCGAGCCAGACGAGGAGATTGGAGGCGTGGAAGACCGCGAGGACAGCCTGTATGCCTCGGTCGTAGAAGGCTCCCGCTGACGTGTGGCGGAGCTTCTGCCGCACCCACTGCCGCCACGTCGAAGGAGCCTCGCTCGGCACGAACGAAGCCGGGTCGAACACGTAGCGAACCGGGATGCCGTGGCGGTGCGCCTCCTGCACGAGCAGGTCGTCGTCGCCCGAGAGTGACTGCATCGAGTGCGCGAACCCGCCGATCTGCTCGAACACAGAGGTAGGATAGCTGAAGTTGCGCCCGACGGCCATGTAGGGCTTGCCGAGTCCGACTGCCGCTGCCGTCATCAGCGCTGTCACAAGCGTCTCGTAGCGCACGAAGGCGTTGAGGGTACCGGGCCGCTGGCGGTACGGCCCGTAGCCGATGAGCACCGCGTCGGGTGCGGCGGCGTGGTGGGCAACGAGTCGGGCGAGCCAGTCGGGGGGCGGCGTGCAGTCGGCGTCGGTGAAGGCGAGGTGATCGTGGTGGGCAGCAGCGATACCGAGCGTGAGGGCGTGCTTCTTCCTCGGGTCCTGAGGTTCGGTCACTTGCACGAGTCGGAATCGCTCATCCCGTGCGGCGAGGTCTTCGACGACCGCTGTCGTCGCGTCGTCCGACGCATCGTCCACGATGATGGCTTCAAAGGCAGGGTGCGACTGTGCTTCGAGGGCAGCCAGCAGATCAGGCAGGTTGCTCTCTTCGTTTCGCGCCGCGACGATGACGGAGATGTAGCGCCAGTCTGCCAGCGTCGGTGCCTGCGTTTCCGACGCCTGCCGACGCGCCCGCCGAAATCCGACGCCGAGCAGGAGCCAGCAGCCGACTTGGACGGCGAGGGCAACAGCGAAGAGGAGGAGCATGACAGCACGGAAGGTGGAACGCAGAACGTACGGGTTCGGGCCGTAGGGCGTGGCGTTCCGGCCCTGTGGGTTTAGCGAATAACGTGTCTGATTCGGCCCAGCCGTTGCCTCGGCTCCACAGGGTAGGCTCCGCGACACCGTATCTTTGCACACGCTTCCTCGTCCTGCTTGGTATGTCCGTTTCTTCGCCCCCAACCACGCGCACCGGCTTTCCAGACCTCGGACGGTTCTGGACGGCAGCCAATGTGCTGACGCTCTTCCGAGCGGCCCTTATCGGACCCATCGCAGTGCTGGTCTACCGGGGCGAGTCGTTTGGGTGGATCATGGGACTGATCCTCTTCGCCATCGCCACGGACTTTCTGGACGGGAAGATCGCCCGCTGGAGCGGGACGGTTTCCGAGTGGGGTAAGGTGCTCGATCCGACCGCCGACAAGCTCGCGGCCGCTGCCGTCACGCTCGCGCTCGTGCTTCGTCCGGCGGAGTTGGGTCCGGCGCTGCCGGTGTGGTTTGTCGCCTGCGTGATCCTGCGCGACACGGTGATTGCCGTGGGCGGACTGATCCAGACGCGGAAACTCGGTTATGTGATGATGAGCCTGTGGAGCGGCAAGGTCGCTGTGACGGCGCTCGCCATCACCATCCTCGCGGCCCTCATGCGCGCCGACCTGCCCGTGCTCATGGCCTGCATCTGGACGACGACCGTGCTGTTGGCCTATTCGCTCGTTCGTTATCTCCACCGCTTCGCCCTCGTCATGCGCCTCGGCCCGGCGGTGCCCGTGGACGACCGTGACCGCATCGTCACCGAACGCCTACCCGAAAACGTTCAGGAAGAGGACGGTGTTACCAGCTAGGTGCTCCTAATCACCCAATCAGTACATCACTCAATCGCCCAATACGCATGGCCCTGTTTGGCTTCGGCAAGAAAGAGAAAGAACAAGAGCGCCTCGAAGAAGGCCTCGAAAAGACGCGCACTAGTTTCTTCGGCAAGCTCACCCGCGCCGTCGCCGGGAAGGATGAGGTGGATGAAGAGGTCCTCGATAACCTCGAAGAAATCCTCGTCACGAGCGATGTGGGCGTCAAGACGACGGTGGACATTATTCACCGGATCGAGGCCCGCGTGGCGCGCGATAAGTACGTCTCCACGAACGACCTCAACGGCATCATCCGCGAGGAGATCGCCGACCTGCTCCTTGCCACGGCTCCGGACCGTCCGGCGGATTTCAGCGCGCCGCTCCCAAACCATCCGCACGTCGTGATGGTGGTCGGTGTCAACGGCGTCGGGAAGACCACCTCGATTGGTAAGATCGCCAACCGCTACAAGGAGGCAGGCAAGTCGGTTCTTCTTGGCGCTGCCGACACGTTTCGTGCCGCCGCCGCCGAGCAGCTCGAAATCTGGTCCGAGCGAGCGGGCGTCCCGATTGTCAGGCAGCACCACGGGGCCGATCCCGCTGCCGTCGCCTTCGACACGCTCGCTGCGGCCAACTCGCGTGGCTCCGAGGTCGTGCTCATCGACACAGCGGGACGCCTGCACACGAAAGGTGGGCTGATGGACGAGTTGAGCAAGATTAAGCGCATCATGGACCGGCAAGTGCCCGGCGCGCCCCACGAGGTGCTGCTCGTCCTCGATGCCTCGACCGGCCAGAATGCGCTCCGTCAGGCCGAGGAGTTCACCAAGAGCGTGGATGTGACCGGCCTCGTGCTCACCAAGCTGGATGGGACAGCGAAGGGGGGCATTGTGATTGGCATTTCCAACGAGTTCCAGATTCCCGTAAAGTATATCGGGGTCGGCGAGGGCATCGACGATCTCCAGATCTTTGACCGTCCTGCGTTTGTCGCTGCGCTGTTCGACTAGTGTGCTTGCCCGAACCCATCCGTTCGGAGGGCATCTGCAACCGTTCGGCGCGACAGGGGGACGGTAGGACGTGCTCTCGCTTTGTTTTTCGCGCCCCCGTTCGCATATTTATCGTAACGCAAAGCCGCTCGCCGCAGATGAGCAGCAGGGCTTTGCGGAACTCACTTGAGCGCGTATCATAAGCGATAGAGATCGCTGGCGATAGGAGTCGTCGGCGATCCAGAAAAGCCGAACAGAGGCCGGAGCCTATGGGTTGCTTTGCCACACACCAACGAAACCTCATGCGCGGTCTCGCGCTGGGTTTGAGTCTCGTTGCCCTCTGCTGGACCGCAGCGAGTGCCATCGCCCAAGTCGCTTATCAGCCTGAGTTTGACGTGGACGCCGTCAGTGTACGAGGAGACGGCGGGACCGAGACCCGTCTCGATGTTTATACCAAGGTGCCGTATCAGAGCCTCCGCTTCCTGAGCCAAGACGACGGCTTCGATGCCCAGTACAGTGTTTCTGTGGATGTCTATCGGACGGATGACGAGGGCAAGGTGCAGGGCCTCGTCCGCAGCCGGATGTGGGACCGCACCGTCGAGGCTCCCGACTACGACGTCACGCAGGCTGACACGCTCTACGACTACGCCACGCAGTCGCTTCGCCTCGCGCCCGGCTCCTACGCCCTCGAAGTGCAGATTGAGGACGCGGCCTCCAACCGGACGTTCACCCGTGAGCTTCCGCTTGCCGTCCGCGCCTTCGACGATCCGGTGTCAATGAGCGACCTCCTCCTCGCGGATCGCTATGATGTCGGCCAGCAGGTCATCTTCCCGAACGTCTCCAACGCTATCGGGACGGACCGCGACGATTTTACCCTGTTCTACGAGATCTACGCGGACCAGACACAGCGCCTGCGTGTACACTATGAGGTGCTCAAGCAGAACCGCGAGCGTCGCCGTCCCGAGATCCTGCGCCCACTCCTCGGCCTTCCGACGAAGGAATCGGAGGAGGAGGACCCAGACTTCCGAACTACCGAAACGCTCACCGTCCAGTCGGGCCGCAACCCTGCCACTCTCACGCTCGAGACCGATCCGTTCGGCTCGGGCGAATATGTGTTCAACGTCCGGCTCGAAACCGAAGCCGGAGTAGTGGTGGCCGCTGCGTCGAAGGACTTTACCGTTCGCTGGATGGGGCTGGACGAGCAGATCTCCGACATCGAGAGTGCCATCGCCCAACTCCGCTACATCGCGAAGGACCGCGACCTCCGGGCGATGCGAAACGCCACCACGCCCGAGGAGCAGTTCAATGCGTTCCAGAGCTTCTGGGAGAAGCGCGACCCCACGCCCGGCACACGCCGCAACGAGCGCATGGAGGAGTACTACTTCCGCGTCTCGTTCGCCAACCGCAACTACGGGCGCTTCGAGGACAACGGCTGGAACACGGATCGGGGCGAGGTCTTCATCCGCTTCGGCGAGCCGGACTTCGTGGAGCGCCACCCGTTCAGCTACGGCGATAAGCCTTATCAAGTGTGGTACTACAACCGCATCGGCCGTCGCTTCATCTTCGTAGACGATACTGGCTTCGGCGACTTCGAACTCCTTGTGCCGATCTGGGACGAGCGAACGAGGATGTAGCGAGTCGGATCTCCCTTGATTCTCAAGCCTCGCGCTGTTGACCGGCGCGGGGCTTATTTTTGGTCCTGCCCACCGCTCCACGTCGCCCCATGCCGGACTCTCCGATTCCCCAACCCCGACTCGTTTTCATGGGTACGCCCGAGTTTGCCGTGCCGTCGCTTGACGCGCTTGTGGGGGCAGGGATGGTGCCGGTGGCCGTTGTGACGGTGCCGGATCGGGCACGAGGACGGGGGCAGCAGGTGCAGCCCTCTGCCGTGAAGCGTGCCGCCGAGCGGCACGGCCTCGACGTATTGCAGCCCGAAGACCTGCGCGATCCGTCGTTCGCTGAGGCGCTCGAAGCGCTGGAGCCGGACATAATTGCAGTCGTCGCATTTCGCATCCTGCCGCCCGAGGTCTATGGAATCGCCCGGCAAGGGGCCTTCAATCTCCACGCCTCGCTCCTGCCGCAGTACCGGGGCGCGGCTCCGATCAACCGGGCGATTATGGCAGGTGAGATTGAGACTGGCGTGACAACGTTCCTCCTCCAGCCGAAAGTCGATACGGGTGACACCCTCTTGATGCGGCGCATCGGGATCGGGCCGGACGAGACGGCGGGCGAACTGCATGACCGCCTTGCGGTGCTAGGGGCTGAGGTCGTCGTGGAAACTGCCGAGCATCTGGCCTCGGGTACAGCCGAAGCGCTGAAGCAGGACGATAGCCGTGTCAGCTACGCGCCCAAGCTGTTCAAGGAGGACACCGAGATCGACTGGTCGAAGTCAGCGAAAGCAGTACACGATCATGTGCGCGGCCTCTCGCCCTATCCGGCGGCATGGACCAAGCACGGCGACACGCTCCTGAAAATCTACCGGACGCGCCCGGCTAAGGGTGCAGGCGAGTCGGGCGAAGTGATCGAGGCCGAGGGTGAGTCCCTCGTCATCGCGTGTGGCGAGCGAGCCGTCCAGGTGCTGGAGGTCCAACGTGAGGGTAAATCCAAGATGAGTGCCGAGGAGTTTCTGCGGGGGTATAGCTTCCGTCCCGGCGACCGGTTGGGATAGTGACGAATGACAAGGGACAGGCGAAATGACTGAAACAGAAATCACCGAGCTCTCCGAACTGATCGAGCGCGAGAGTGCGTTCGTCGAATCGCTTGTGGCCGAGGTACACCGGGTGGTCGTCGGTCAGCACGAACTGATCGAGCGCCTGATGATCGGGCTACTCAGCGGCGGGCACGTCCTGCTCGAAGGCGTCCCCGGCCTCGCCAAAACGCTGACCGTCTCGACGCTCTCGCGAGCCATCTCGGCGAGTTTCCAGCGCATCCAGTTCACGCCCGACCTCCTCCCGGCCGACCTTCTCGGCACGCTTGTCTACAATCAGCAGGAGGCCGACTTCTTCATCAAGAAAGGCCCCATCTTCGCCAACCTCATTCTCGCCGATGAGATCAACCGCGCCCCAGCCAAGGTCCAGAGCGCACTCCTCGAAGCGATGCAGGAGCGGCAGGTCACCATCGGCGAGACGACCTTTCCATTGGAGGAACCGTTTCTCGTCCTTGCCACGCAGAACCCGGTGGAGCAGGAGGGGACCTACCCGCTGCCCGAGGCGCAGCTGGACCGCTTCATGCTGAAGGTGGTGGTCGACTATCCGACGCGGGACGAGGAGCTTGAGATCATGCGCCGTATGGCCGCGCACGGTTCGGTACCGGAAGCGCAGGCTGTCGTGGAGCCGAAGCAGATTCTGGAGGCTCGCTCGGTCCTCGCTGACCTCTACGTGGACGAGCGGGTGGAGGGCTACATCGTAGACCTTGTCCTCGCCACCCGAGAGCCGAAGCGCTACCGCCTCGCCGACGCCGAGGGGCTGATCGCCTACGGCGCGTCGCCGCGTGCGTCGATCTACCTCAACCGGGCGGCTCGCGCTCATGCTTTTCTCCAGCGCCGCGCCTACGTCACGCCGGAGGACGTGCGTGCCGTCGCGCTCGACGTGCTCCGCCACCGGGTTAGCGTCACCTACGAAGCCGAGGCCGAGGAGGTCACGTCGGAGATGCTCGTCCGCCAAGTGCTCGACACCGTCGAAGTCCCGTAGCCCATGCGAACGCCAGAGCCGTTTCAGAAAGAGTCGATCACCGTCGCGTTTCTTGTGGAGCAACTCCGCGAGCGTATTGGGGTGGAGGTCGTCGAGGTCAACGGAGCCGACGCCTCGGAGCGCAGCGTCATCGAGAGCAATCTGAACCGACCAGGGCTTGCGCTGGCCGGGTACACTGATCTCTTTACGCACGAGCGGGTTCAAGTGCTCGGCAACACCGAGTGCCAGTACCTCGGCCATCTCAGCGATGACGCCCGACGCGAGGCGTTTGGTCGCCTCGTTCGGTTCGATATCCCGTGCCTCTTCATGACGGAGAACAACGGGCTACCCGCCGAGCTTGTGCAGATGGCAACGGAGGCGGGCATTCCGGTCTACTCGACGCCGGTCCCATCGACGGAGTTCATGCACCACCTCCGGGACTTTCTGGAGGACCAGTTTGCGTTGCAACAGACCGTCCACAGTTCGCTCGTAGATGTCTATGGAGTCGGGCTGCTGCTCGTCGGCAAGAGCGGCATTGGAAAGAGCGAAGTCGCTCTCGACCTCGTGGAGCGCGGGCACCGGCTCGTGGCGGATGATGTGGTGGTGGTGACGAAGAAAAGCGAGGGCGTCTTGATGGGATCGGGGACGGAACTGACGCAGCACTTCATGGAGATTCGCGGTCTCGGGATCGTGGACGTCCGGGCGATGTTCGGCATCCGGGCGATCCGGTTCCAGAAGCGCGTCGAAGTGGTGGTGGCGATGGAGGTGTGGGACCCCGACAAGGAGTACACGCGGGTTGGGATGGTGGACGCGACAGAGGAGATTCTTGGCGTGCCGTTGCCGCTTGTGCAGCTCCCCATCGTGCCGGGCAAGAACGTGACGGTCATCTGCGAGGTGATTGCGATGAACCACCTGCTCCAGCACTACGGGTACGACCCGGCCCAGGTCTTCGCCCGCCGCCTCGCCGACCGCATCCGCTCGAAAGAGTCGGGCGAGGCAACGAGCGGTGCCTCGCGCCCACGCCGCAGCACCGAGTGGTTCGAGCACGACACGGAGTAAGGGCAGGCAGCGCACATACCTCAGCCGACGGCCATTTGAAGAGCGGTTGATATCTCTTGCGAAGTTTCTGTCCTACCCGTTCTTCCGGTTGACTATGAGAGGTTGATCTGGATATATTGTATATGCAGGTTTTCCCGATGCGCGGAGTAAAGTTTCCCCCACCTGTGCTCCGCCGGGTGAATCAGGCTTCGGGCCTAGTTGTTGCCGATGATGGTGTGGGTAGCGAGATGCTATCGCCCATCGCGTCTCGAGACCTGCATCTTCGTGCTGAGCACATGTCCGCATCTAGCATGTGTTGAGCACGGAGAGCGAGCTTTCCCACCACAACCTTTTCAGTCGCTCGCCCTACATGCCCAGAAACAGCTACTACTACTACGACCACGAGGCGTGCACCTTCGTCGAGGTCCAGCCCCAACGTCGCAAGCTCTTCCTACAGTCGGCCCTTGTTCTCGCCCTCGCTATCGTCTTCGCCGGGGCCGGCATGTGGGCGGTCTACGAAACGAGCTCCACACCGAAAGAGATCGCCCTCGCGCAAGAGAACGAGGCGCTCCAGCAGCAGCTCGAGGCCAACAGCGAGCGCTTCGGCGAGCTATCCGACCGACTCGACGCACTCGCCGAGACGGACCGCGATCTCTACCGCACCATCTTTCAGGCCGACCCCATCTCTGAAGAGGTACGGCAGGTCGGCGTCGGTGGCGCGGACGTGAGCGAATTCGACGGGTTCAGCGAGACGGCCAGCGAACTCCTCCAAGAGAACGAGGAAACGCTCGACAAGCTCGAACGCCAAGTGGCGCTTCAGCGCGGCAGCTACGATGAGTTGCTCACGCTGGCCTCGCAGCGCGCCGAGGCGATCCCGCAGATGCCCGCCATTCTGCCGACCTCTGGCCCGCTCACGAGCGGCTTCGGCATGCGGCGTCACCCGATTCACCGCGTCTACAAGATGCACGCGGGCGTCGACTTCTCCGTGCCGACCGGGACGCCCATCTACGCCACCGGCGACGGGATCGTAGACTTTGCAGGTGTCAGCTCGGGCTATGGTTACAACGTTCGTATCCGTCACCCGAAGGCCAAGCGCGTCACGCTCTACGCTCACCTCTCGCGGATTCCCGAGGGTATTCGTCCCGGCACCCCAGTCAAACGCGGCGACGTAATCGGAATCAGCGGCAACACCGGGTTATCCACCGCACCCCACCTCCACTATGAGATCCGCCGGATGGGGGACGATGAAGCGATCAATCCGATCTACTCGTTCGCGCCGGGCGTGAAGCCGTCGGAATATCAGGAACTCGTCTCGGTTGCCGAGAGCGAGAATATGCCGCTCGACTGAGCAAGTAATCTGACTCATCTTTAGCGGGGCGGGCGCACGGAGCGCTCGCCCCGCTTTTATGTTGGCCGATCCCGCAACTTCATCCAGATTGCGGGAACCTCCTCGGATGGGTTGCTTTTGGTTGGCAATAGCTTTATCGTGCGGTTCCGCACGACCCCACCCCGTGCAGCGCGCGGACCGCACTTTTTGATCCCTTTCCTATGTACTGGACGTTGGAGCTTGCGGCGCATCTCGAAGATGCCCCGTGGCCGGCAACCAAAGAAGAACTCATCGACTACTGCGACCGCACCGGCGCGCCGCTCGAAGTCAGGCAGAACCTGATCGAGATCGAAGACGACGGCGAGCCGTATGAGAGCATCGAGGAGATCTGGCCGGACTATCCCATCAACAACGACGATTTCTACTACGAGGACGAATAGCCGTCTCAGGGCCGCGTTGCCTGACTTTGTGAGATGCCTCGCTGTCGGCTTTCTGTGGTGCCTCTGCGCCGCCGCGCCCGTTTCTGCGCAGTCTGACCCGCTCCGCGTCTCGTCGGTCCGGCTCTCCGGTGACCTCGGTCCGTTTCAGGAAGAGGACCTCCGTGCGCTCCTGCGGACGCAGCCCAACCGGGAGTTTCTAGGTGTCCCCGGTGTCACACCCGGTCTCTGGATCTACCAGCTCGGTGCTGCCGGTACGTTCGGCGGTGCCCTCTCGCGGGCCTTTCTTCGGAGCGGCGAGCCTCCTGCCGATCTCGACCTCGAACTCGTAGAGGCGGACCGTACCCGGCTCGAATTGCTCTACCGGCAAGACGGCTACCGGAGTGCGCTCGTGGCGTCGAGCGTAGATACCCTATCGGCAGAGCGAGTAGACGTGCGGTTCAACATCACGCTGGGGTTGCCGAGCCTCATTTCTTCAGTTCGCTATGAGGGATTGGCTGACCTCGATGCCGAAGCCCGGCGTCGGCTGCCGCGCAACACCGGGCTTCGACTGACTGGCACGCGCAACGCTGACACCCTTTTCTTCGTTGCGCGAGGACAACGCCTTTCCGAGCCGGACCTGCTGGAAGAACGCCGCCGACTCTTGGCCTTTCTCCGCGACGAGGGCTTCGCCCGGATCACGCGCGATTCGATCCGTGCTGTCGCCTTCGCTGTGGACTCGCTGCGCTATGACATTGCGTTCCGGGTCGGGACGGGACCTCGCTACAGCTTTGGCGATGTCCGGTTCGATGTGGATGGGCCCGAGGTTCAACCTCCGCGTGTTGATTCACTGCGCGCGGGCGATAGTCAACTCGTCGCGAGGTTTGAGGGAGAGGGGACGCTCGATACGCGGTTGCTTGCCCGGTCGCTACAGTTTCAGCCGGGGGCACCGTATCGCCGCAGCGATCTGCTGGCGACGAAGCGTCGGTTGGAGCGAACCGGTGTGTTCTCGTTTACCGAGATTGCCCCTGCGTCCGGCGGCGGAGTGGTTTCCACCGATACGATCCCTCGGTTGGCGCACCGGATTGGGTTGCGGACGCGACGGCGGCACAGCCTCCGGTTCGAGGGGTTCGTACTTCAGCGGACGGCGCTCCTGACACCCGAGAGCAGCAACCTCGGCGGTGACGAGGTGGGCTTCGGGGTGGGCGCAGCCTATCGGAACGCGAACCTCTTCGGTGGGGCCGAAGCTTTCGGTGTGCGACTCAACGGTTCGGTGGCAGGTGAGATCGGGGCCTTCCCGACATCACAGGCTGAGGTCTCGACCACGCTCACCTATCCATATCTGGTCTTTCCCCTCGGCGGCGTCGAGCGTGCGCTCCGGCCGTTCGATGCGCGGACGCGGCTCTCGCTTGGCTTCCTCACAGCGCGGCAGGACGATCTGCGTCTCCTCATTCGAGGCCGTGCCACGGCGGGACTCCGCATCACCGTCCAGCATACCCCTTCGCTCGCCTCGCTCCTAGACCTCGTCGACTTCCGGCTGTCCGACCCCGACACACTCAGCGGCTTTTCCGACCAGTTCCTCGACCTCCTCGATGACCCGGTGGCGCGCGCTTTTGTGCTCGAAGACTACACGCGGCCCCAGATCAACAACGCACTTCGCTACACCCTCCGTGCCACGACCGCCGACCTGTTCCGCCGCGACCGAGGCTACGCCCGTGAGGTTGCCGTAGAGGTCGGGGGCAACGTGTCATACCTCCTTGATCGCTTTGTCTTCTCACCTGATACGCTCGAAGGAACGCTGCCCGGCCTCCCCATCTTTGGTGGTTCGAGTCGGCTTGAATACAGGCCCTACGTGCGTGCTGTCACGGACCTGCGCGAGTACCGACCGATTGGTCGGCTCACGACGGTGGCAGCCAAGGCGATTGTTGGGGTGGCGCACCCGACGGGGGATGCGCCGGTCGTGCCGTTCGACCGGCGGTTTTATGTCGGTGGAGCCAACAGCGTGCGGGGGTGGCGGTTGCGCGAACTGGGGCCGGGGAATGTCTCGCCGGGCGAAGCCGCCTTCGTGCAGGGCGGCGATGTCAAGCTGGAGCTTGGGTTAGAACTGCGGACGATCCTGCTGCGTCAACTCTTCGCCGCCGACTGGTCGCTGGCTCTTTTCTCAGATGCAGGCAACGTCTGGCTTGGGCCGCGCAACCCGAGCGATGAGGGGCGCTTCCGGTTCGATTCGTTCGCCGAGGAACTAGCCGTAGGAGCGGGCGTCGGGCTACGCATCGCCTACGAGTTTCTCATCGTCCGCTTCGACCTCGCGTGGCAGGTTCGCTCCCCCGTGCCGGGCACCGATCTCTTCCCCAAGGGCAACCGCCCGCTCTTCCATTTTGGGATCGGTCAAGCATTTTGAGTGAGGGATAGCAGATGTAGCGTGCCGAGTGGATACCTTGTGCTCCCATGACCCAGAACGCTATGCCTGAGACCTCTGCCCCTGCAACCCCTAAACCCCAGCGCCCCAAGAAAGGTGCGACCCTTGACCTCACCATCGAGAAGTTTGCTGACCGGGGGAAGTCGCTGGCCCGGCTCAACGGGTACGTCGTCTTCGTGGCCGGAGCGGTGCCGGGCGATATGGTCCGGGCTAAGCTCTTCAAGCGGCGTCGTGGATTTGGCGAGGCGCGGCTGCTAGACGTTTTAGAGCCGAGTCCCCTCCGCACCGAGCCGCGCTGCGAGTATTTCTCGGGCTGCGGCGGTTGCAAGTGGCAGCACGTTGACTATACCGCCCAACTCGATGCCAAGCGGCAGAGCGTGGCCGAAGCGCTGGCGCACACGGGCGGGTTTGAGGATATCGAGGTGCGCCCGACGATGGGGGCGGACGACATCTACTATTACCGCAACAAGATGGAGTTCTCCTTCTCGGCCCAGCGCTGGCTGACCGATTGGGAGATCGCCTCCGGCGAGGACTTCGACCGCGATTTCGCGCTTGGCCTCCATGTCCCCGGTCGGTTCGACAAGGTGCTAGACCTCAAGGCGTGCTATCTCCAGAGTGAGTGGAGCGCCCGCCTCGTCAACGCGACGCGGGATTTTGCTCAGGAGCGAGGCTGGACACCATGGGACGTACACAAAAAGGTCGGCTATCTCCGCCACCTTGTTCTCCGCACACCCGAGCACATCGACGAGAAGATGGTCAACCTCGTCACGAACGGGCACGACGAGGAGCGCATCGCCGCCTACGCTGCCTTCCTCCAAGCCGAGTTTCCCGAGGCAACAACACTCATCAACACCATCAATACAGGCGTCGCCCAAACGTCCTACGGTGAGGCGATGCACACCATCTTCGGTTCTGGCGTCGTCCACGACCGGATCGGCGAGCACACGTTTGAGATCGCGCCGAATGCGTTTTTCCAGACTAACACCCGGCAGGCCGAGAAACTCTACGCCATCGCTGCTAAGTTCGCTGAGTTACAACCGGATGACCTCGTCTACGACCTCTACTGCGGGGCCGGAACGATCTCACTCTTCATCGCTGAGCAGGTCCGCGAAGTCGTCGGCGTCGAGTTGGTCGAGGAGGCCGTACAGAATGCGAAGGCCAATGCGGCGGCGAACGGCGTTGACAACTGCACATTCGTGACGGGCGATATGCTGAAGCTGTTCACGCCAGACTTCGTGGAGGCACAGGGGAAACCAGACGTGCTGATCGTAGACCCGCCGCGCGCAGGGTTGCATCCCAAAGTTGTCGATCAAATCGGGTCGCTCAAGCCGGAGCGGTTCGTCTATGTGAGCTGCAACCCGCAGTCGCAGGCGCGTGACCTTTCGTATCTGAAAGACCAGTATCGCATCGAAGCCGTGCAGCCGGTGGACCTTTTCCCGCACACGCACCACGTCGAGAACGTCATCAGCCTGCGCGCCCGCTGAAGTTTGTAGCTATCCTTCGAGCAGCACGCCGCCGAGGTCAAACTCGTCGAATGCCTCGTCCGGCGCTTCGCCTGACGCGGGGGCCGCTGCGGGGGCCTCGTCCGTGGCTGGAAGCTCAACGAAGAAGATGCTGCCACCCTCGGGTGCGTTCTCGGCCCACACCTGACCGCCGAGCAATTCGACAACGCGCTGGACGATAGACAGACCGAGGCCGCTCGACGATTCTCCACCAGTCGGTTGAGCCGAGAGGCACTGGAACTTGCCGAACAGCCGGTCGAGGTCGTCCGGTGTCAGGCCCGGTCCCTCGTCTCGGACGGCGAAGCGAACCGAGTCTCCGGCAGGTTCAACGCCGATCCAGATGCGCTTCCCCGGCGGTGTGAACTTCACCGCGTTGCTAACGAGGTTGTCAAATACCTCTTTGAGCCACGCCGGGTCAGCCCGGACGAAGGACTTCTCGGTGTGGGCCTCGACGGTAAGACGTTGCTCTTTCCGCTCGGCGGCTCCTTGGAAGCGATGGGCTGCAGCATGAACCTCCGCCGTGAGATCCACAGGTTGGAAGTCGATATTGAGCGTGTCGCTGTCGAGGGCTTCGGCGTCGAGGAAGCGAATCACCATCGCAAGCATTTGCTCAGCAGCTTCTTCGATGAGGGTGGCAAACTCTTGCTGCGGGGCTTCGGTCTCTAACTCCATGCGCAATAGCTTTGCGATCTCGTGGACGCCGTTGAGCGGGTTCTTGAGGTCGTGTGCCACCATATGCATGAGCTGAGATTTTAGCTCGCTCGTTTCCGTCAGGCGTTGGTTCGCTTCGCGCAGGTCCTCGGTTCGCACCTCGACGAGGTGTGCTAGTTCGCGCTGCCGAGCCATGAGGTAGCGGATGCGGAGAACGTAGATGAGGTAGAGAAGCCCAACCGCGAGCACCAGGCAGAGCGCGAAGAACCAAACGGTCTGGTAGAAGTGCGGCGTTCGCTCGAACGTGAGCGATCGCACCTCGCTGACGCGACCTCCATCACCAAGGGCTTGGACCCGGAAGGTGTAGGTGCCGGGCGGGATTTTGGTGTAGAACGCCTCGCGTCGGTGGTCGGCTTCGACCCAGCCTGCGTCTATACCCTCAAGCTGGTAGCGGTAGCGGAGACGCTCGGGCGCGACAAAGCTCGGTGCGACGTAGCGGAAGTAGAACCGGCTGTCGCCCGCCGGGAGTGTGACAGCGCCGTCGAGAGCAAGGGACTCTTCACCAACAAAGAGCGCTTCAATGTGGGGCGTAGGAATAGGGCGGTTTTGGAGATCGTTCGGCTGAACGGCTATAACACCTTCCGTGGTGGGAAACCACAGTGTACCATTGGTGCTTTGCCAGCCAGCGGGTTGCACCCCGCCGTTGAACTCCAGCGTGCGCTGCCCGGTGGCGCGTCCATGCGGAACCGATTCTACCATCTCAGCCTTTCCGGCTGCTACGGCGTTGAGGGCTTGCTTTGGCACGCGAAACAGGCCCCGATTGGACGACATCCAGACATTGCCGGAGCGGTCCTCGAAGAGTTGCAGTATCTCATCGCTGTACAGCCCGTCGTCCGCGGTAAACGTGTGGACAGCGTCACCCTCAATGCGAGCAAGCCCGCCCAGCAGCCCGGCCCAGATCACGCCTGCGTTATCGACATAGAGCGATAGTACGAGATCGCTCGGCAACCCATGATCTGTTGTGACTTGCCGGACGACAGTCCCGTCGCACAACGTGTTGAGTCCGCCTTCATAGGTCCCGACGAGCAGACAGCCCCGCGTGTCCTCTGCGATGACCGTGATAAGATTGCTCGACAGCCCGTCGTCGGTCGTGAAGGTAGTGAACTGGCTGTCCGTGTAGCGAACTAGCCCACCACCTGTTCCGAGCCACAGGTTGCCGGGCAGGTCTTCGTACAGAGCATAGATCGACAGGTCAGGGAGACCCTGCTCTGTGGTAAAGATCGTGAACTGTCCCTCGGCGTATCGAATCAGACCGTCTCCGTGTGTGCCTGCCCAGATGGCTCCATCGCGTGTTCCTCGGACCGCGATGAGACGATTGCTCGGGAGGCCGTCCTCGGTTGTGAAGGTCGTAAACTGGTTCTGGTAGAGGCGGCTCAGTCCACCCTCGGTTCCAACCCAGAGCGCACCGTCGGAAGCTTCGTAGACAGACCAGACGTAGGAATCCGTTAGGCCTTCCGCGGTGGAGTAGGGCACAAGTGCGTCGTCACGAAGCCGGGTCAGGCCGCCACTGTCGGTCCCGATCCAGAGGTTGCCTTCATTGTCAAGGTGGAGGGCACGCACTGTCCCATCAGGGAAACCAGTCTGGGGTGTAAGTGCGCTGAAGCGGCCCTGATAGAAACGGGCAATCCCTCCGTCGTTGCCGCCGAGCCACACGGCTCCCCGGTCATCGGCGAGGATGGTTCGGAGGTCAGAAAGAGGCAGGCCGTCCTCGGTGGTAAACGTCGTGAAGTGCTCTCCGGCATAGCGTGAGAGGCCATTCTCCGTCGTAATCCAGAGCGCGCCGGTGGGATCGAAAGCGAGGCTCGTCAGGGAGGCGTCCGGCAGCCCATCAGCCGATGTGAACGTGGTGAACCGGCCTTGGACACCCGGTGTAGGGTCATAGCGGACCAGCCCTGCGGTGCGCGTGGCGATCCAGACTACGCCGTTAGAACCAACGGCTAGGTCCATCACGGCGTCTTCCGGCATCCCGTCAGCCAGCGTAAACGCGTCGACGTTCTCCCCCGTGATGCGTCCCAGTCCGCCGTCGTAGGTGCCGACCCACAGTGTGCCCGCGGCGTCGGAGGCGAGGGTACTGATTCGGTTCCCCGGCAATCCTTCTATCGGGTCGCTGAATTGTCCGTCAGCGTAGGAAACGAGTCCGCCATAGGTACCGACCCAGAGTGTGCCATCTGCCTCTTCATACAGGGCCGAGACGAATGAGCTGGGAAGCCCGCGGTAGTCGAGTTCAAAGCGAAGCCCATCGAAGCGGGCCAACCCTTCCTGTGTGCCTACCCAGAGAAAGCCATCCTGTGTACGAAGCACGGCCCCGACGCTGTTTTGCGGCAAGCCGTCCTCTACCGTCCACACGTCTTGCACGTACTGTGTCAGCGTTCGTGCTGGGTTGAGACTGACTTGGTCAACGCTCGGTGAGGGCTGTGCGTGTGGTGTCGCAACGGTCCAGATCAGTGCGACGAGGCACCAAAGCGCGAAGCTGGGGAGCGGGTGCCGGAAAAGGGGAAGACGGCAAGACATTGGACCGTCAGCGATGTGATCAGGCAAAGAGATTTATCCTGTCTATCTATCGACCTCGGTGCGAGGAGACTTAATCCTCGTACCGAGGTCGGAAAGCCGCGCTGGTTGGGCTGTGTAGGCGGGTTAGTTGCCCATCGGCCAGAGTGGTTCGGTGAGGGCAGGCGAGGCCGGGCGGTAGTGGACCACCACGCCGGAGCTTTCGATCTGCACGTCATCACCCGCAGTGGCCGTGCCGTAGAGCGAAGTCGGGGCGCGGAAGATGATGTCGCCTCGGCTGAAGAGTTGGGCCTCGATCTCGCTCCCAGAGGCCTGCATCCGCATCGCGCCATTGGCATAGATCCCAAGCGCGGCGTTGCCGCTGGTCGTGATCGAGGCGTCAAAGGTCACGGTGCCGGTGACGAGGAAGATGCCATATCCGTTGATTTGCGTCGCTCCGCTGATACGGAGGTTACCGTTGACGTAGAGGATGAGCGGGTTCTCTTGAGTGCCCAGTTGCATCGGCCCAGCGAGCGAGCCGCCGGAGACTTCATACGTGGCGAGGTGCCGGAAGTCCTGCGCGCGGAACGACGGCACGTCGATGCGGTTCTGCTGCATCGTGCTCGGCAGGCCGGTCGGGTTGTAGACCGGATGGAAGGCATCGGGTCGGTTGGCGCTCGTGCCGTAGTAGCCGAAGCCTTCAAAGTGGGAGCCGCTGTGTCGTTGAAAGAGCCGGTCGTTGGCGAACACGCTAGCGTTCGAGGCACCAGACCCATCGTTGAGAACGCGGAGGTCGCCGGAGAGGGCCTTTACGTCGTCTCCAGCCGTTAGGGCATACTGGAAGAACGGCGGCAGCTTCTGGTCCGACGCGCCGCCCTCGCCGACCCAGACCGTGCGGTTGGTCGTCGTGCTCGGCGTGCCCGCGATGGTCGCTTGGGCGGTTGAAAGCAGCGCACGGGCCACCTGCGTGGGGGACGCATGGGGATGGGTTTGGAGCACGAGGGCTGCCGCGCCCGATACATGGGCCGCCGACATCGATGTGCCCGACATGATTGCCATGCGCTCACTGTTGTTGTCGGCATGGTGGCTGGCGAGCGAGAGCACGTCCACGCCGGGAGCGAGGAGGTCTACGACGGAGCCGTAGTTCGAGAAGGAAGCGAAGCGGTCGTTCGGGTCGTAAGCGCCGACGGTGATGGCTTCGCGGACGTGCGCCGGGGTGACGGTAGAGGCGTCGATGCCGTCGTTGCCAGCGGCGAGGACGTAGGTCACGCCCGTCTTGATGGAGGCGACGATGGCTTCGTCGAGCGCGTTGTACTGCGTCGTGCCAATGTCGGCCCCGAGGCTGAAGTTGACCACCATCGGCGTGTTCGGCTTGCGGAGCTTCTCACCAGTGATGTACTCGACAGCAGCAATCGCCTTCGAGAGCTCGATGGGCCCCGAATCATCATCGGCCTCGAAGCCACTCAGCACGCGGAGTGGGTGGATGTTCGCGCCGGGAGCCACGCCGCGCACACCATGCCCGTTGGCGAGGGCCGCTGCCGTGCCCGCGATGTGCGTGCCATGACCCCGGAAGTCTGCCGTCCCGCCGATGTCCTCGGTGAAGTCGATACCGTCCGTTTGGCGAAGGTCATTCTGGCTATGCGAGAGGCCCGTGTCAATCACGAATAGTTCCACTTTTGAGGCGTCGCCCGTCCCGGCTCCGATGCGCGCCACGCCCCACGGTGTCGTCTCACTGGACATCCCACTGCTCAGTGTGATACCCAGCGGGTGGATCTCCACAGTGATGTCCGGTTCGATCCAGTCGATCTCATCGTCGGCTCGCATCGCTGCGATGAGGTCGCCGAGGTGGTCTTCGTCGGCCCAGATCGCGAAGCCATCAAAAACGTGGTCGTACTCGTAGCGGTCGAGGATGCGGTACTCGTCCATCTCTTGGTAGCGGTCCAGAATCTTCTGGGTGTCGAGTTCGCCGTAGCGGTCGAGAATCTTATACGTGTCCAGCCCGACAATGAGGCCGACGCTGTTCTCCGGCGCTTCGCCGCCCCGAGCAGCGACTGCCTTGCGGACGGCCCGGTGCATCAGGTGCGCGTGGCGCAACTTGCCATCGGAGTTCTCGGCATCGATAGAAGTACCATCTGCTTCCGCCGGGGCATTGACACCGACGGTGTCACAGCCAACGCCGAAGAGAGCCGCTACCAAGAACAGAGCGAACCAGAGAGCGTGAACAGGAGAGAAGTTCTCGGGGAATTCGGTCGGAGTCGCCATGCTGAACAAGCAGTGAGTGGTTGTCGCCCCGTGTAGTACAAGAAGGCCACCGTCACGGCGTCAGTCTCACTTTTTTTCGGCGATTAGGGCGTTTTTAAGGGGATGTCTGTTCGCTTCGCAATCGCGCCGTCTACGGGGATCACTGTGAAACAAGCCGGTCTCAGAGCGAGAAAAGGTGCCCAAATCAGGGCCTCGGGTAGAAAGGTGACGGCTGTGGGGAGATTCTACCCTGTGTCGCGCAGGCGACGGGTGGGAGCCGTATTCTGCCAAGTCATCACCTCGGACACATGAGATGAAAGCGTTTGTCACCGGCGGCACGGGTTTCGTGGGAAGCCACCTTGTAGAAGAACTTCTGCAACGGGGCTATACCGAGGTCCGCTGCCTCGTCCGCTCCGACCTGAAATGGCTCGATGGCCTCGACGTGGTGCCAGTGCGCGGTGACCTGTTTGGTGCCGGGGTGCTGCGTGAGGGCGTGCGCGGCGTGGACATGGTGTACCACATCGCCGGGCTGACGCGGGCCGAGACGCAGGAAGCGTTCGACCGGGCTAACGTCACCGGCACGCTGAACTTGCTCGATGCTGTGCGAGACGCGGCGGGTGTGCAGCGTGTCCTCGTCACCTCGTCGCTCGCAGCGTGCGGGCCGAGCGGACGGCAGCCGCTCAAAGAGGCTGAGCCGCTGGAGCCGATCTCGCGCTACGGCGTGAGCAAGGCGCGCATGGAAGAGGCTGTGCGCACCCAGTTTGCGGACCTTCCGGTCACCATCGTCCGACCGCCTGCGGTCTATGGTCCGCGCGAGGCGGACATCTACACCGTCATCAAGGCCGCCGACAAGCAGCGTGTCTTTCCCGTCGTCGGCAAGGGGGAGCAGCCGCAGCTTTCGCTCGTCCACGTCCGCGACCTCGTGCGCGGGATGGTCGATGCCGCCGAGTCTAGGAAGGCGGTGGGGGAGACCTACTTCATCGGGTCAGAGGCCTACTACTCGTGGAACGAAATCCGCGACGGTGTGCTCGAAGCTCTCGGGCACCGGGCGCTAAAGCTGAATGTGCCGCGCCCGCTCGTCGGGCCGCTCGGGTCGGCGGTAGAGCGCGTGGGTGGTCTCTTCGGGCAGTACCCGCCGCTGAACCGGGAGAAGGCGCGCGAGGCGACCGCGTCGTGGCTGTGCTCGGTGGCGAAGGCGCGTCGGGACTTTGGCTACAAGCAGACGGTCGAACTAGATGAAGGCATGGCCGATACCATTGCATGGTATCGCAAGCATAGCTGGCTCTGAGACTCGCTCTTTTTGAACCTCTTGTGGGCTGGAATCTCTGGGCTACGGACTGCGTACCTTTGAGCGCTTGTCTACTGCTCCTCTTCTCCAATCGGACCCTCCCGCTGTGAGCACCTTCGGATTCAACACAGGCTACGTCGAAGACCTGTACGCCCAGTACCTCGAAAACCCCGAGTCCGTCAGCGAGCGCTGGCGCGAGTTCTTCGCCGACTACAACCCCGGCCCTACCTTCCACGCGCCTACGACGGGCGCTACCGAGGCCGCGGCTGCGCCAGACGTGGAGGTGACGCCTACACCGGCCAAGCCGTCGGGCGACGGCGCAGCGACCGAAACTCCGGCTCCGAAGGCGAAAGCACCTGCCGCGCCGAGCGAGAAGCCGTCCGTTCCGGCACCGAGCGGGGCGGACCTGAAGCCGCTCAAGGGAGCCGCTGCCCGGATCGTTGAGAACATGGAGGCCAGCCTCGAAATCCCGACGGCGACCTCGGCACGGACGATCCCGGTCAAGCTGATGTTCGAGAATCGGCGGCTCATCAACGACCACCAGCGGTCGGTTGGGGGCGACAAGGTCTCGTTCACGCACATCATCGCCTACGCACTCGTCCAAGCACTCAAGGCGGTGCCTGCAATGAACAACGCCTTCCGTCGAGACAACGGTACGCTGGAACGGATCGAGCCTGCCGGAATCAACTTCGGCCTCGCCATCGACGTGGAGCGCAAGAACGGCCAGCGCTCGCTGATGGTACCGAACGTGCCCGATGCCGGATCGCTCACCTTCCCCGAGCTGCTTGGGGCCTATAACGACATCGTCAAGCGCGCCCGCGACGGCAAGCTCGAAATCGCCGACTTCCAGGGGACGACGGTGACGCTCACCAACCCCGGCATGATCGGGACGGTGATGAGTGTGCCGCGCCTGATGCAGGGGCAGGGCCTCATCCTCGCTGTCGGCTCCATCGGTTATCCGCCGGAGTTCCTCGCGCTGCCGCCCGACGAAGTCAGTCGCCTCGGCATCAGCCAGGTGATGACGATTACGAGCACCTACGACCACCGCGTGATTCAGGGCGCTGAGAGCGGCGAGTTCCTCGCCTACGTCGGCGCGCTCCTCACCGGTGAGTACGGCTTCTACGAGCGCATCTTCCGCGACCTCGGCCTCTCGACCCCGCCGCTCACGATGGGGCACGACACGACGCCAGTCCTCGGGCAGACGGATGAGGACTCGCTCGTCAGGAAGCAGGCGCGGGTGCTCCAACTCATCCGGGCCTACCGTGTGCGCGGCCACCTCATGGCCGACCTCAACCCGCTCGGCGGCGACCTCCGCCAGCACGATGAACTCGATCCAGCCAGCTACGGCCTGACGGTGTGGGACCTTGACCGGACGTTCTATGTCGGTGGCATCGGGACGGTCGGTGGTGGACTTGGCGGCAAGGAGACGCTGACGCTCCGCGAGATTCTCGACATCGTTTGGGACACCTACACCAAGCACATCGGGACCGAGTTTATGCACATCTCGGACCCGACTGAGAAGCGCTGGCTCATCGAACGGATCGAGCCGCAGCGCCTCGGGGAGGACGTGCCGCTCGACAAGAAGAAGCGCATCCTCGAAAAGCTCAACGCCGCCGAGGCCTTCGAGCGCTTCATCCACACCAAGTACATCGGCCACAAGCGGTTCTCGCTCGAAGGAGCCGAGACGCTCATCCCGATCCTCGACCAGATTCTCTCCGACGCCGCCGATCAGGAGGTCGGTGAGGCCGTCATCGGGATGGCGCACCGGGGGCGGCTGAACGTCCTCGCCAACGTGATGGGTAAGCCCTATTCCGCCATCTTCGGCGAGTTCGAGGGCAACCTCGACACGGGCACGGCCCACGGATCGGGCGACGTGAAGTACCACCTCGGCGCGACCGGCACGCACGAGTCGCCGAGTGGGCAGACGGTTGAACTGTCGCTGGCCGGGAATCCGAGCCACCTCGAAGCCGTCAACCCGGTCGTCGAGGGGATGGTGCGGGCGAAGCAGACGCAGCGCGGCGACACCGCCCGCGACGAGGTGCTGCCGATTCTCATTCACGGCGATGCCGCGTTCGCCGGGCAGGGGGTCGTCGGCGAGACGCTCAACCTCTCCCAACTCGATGGCTACAAGACCGGCGGGACGGTCCATATCGTCGTCAACAACCAGATCGGGTTCACGACGCTCCCGATGCACGCCCGGAGTTCGGCCTACGCCACGGACGTAGCACGCCTCGTCCAGGCTCCGATCTTCCACGTCAACGGTGACGATCCCGAGGCCGCGATCCGCGTCGCCCGCCTCGCGCTGGACTACCGGCAGGTCTTCAACAAAGACGTGGTCATCGACCTCGTCTGCTATCGCCAGCACGGACACAACGAGGGCGACGAGCCGAGCTACACGCAGCCCCTGATGTACGACAAGATCAAGGGCCACCGTTCGGTGCGGAAGAAGTACACCGAGACGCTTCTCCGGCGCGGCGACCTCGACCCCGAGGCCGCCGAGAAGATGCTCGACGATTTCCATGAGAAGCTCCAGCAGGCCTTCGAGGACACGAAGGAACTGAGCGAAGAGCAGAGTGGCGAGGTGACGGTGCGAATGGAAGAGTCGCCGGTTTCGGTTGCCAGCGATGCCGACACCACGACCTCACGCGAGGCGCTGGAGAAAACGCTCCGTGCGCTTGTCGATATCCCCGATTCGTTCAACGTCCATCCGAAGCTCGAACGCCTCATCAAAAAGAAAGACGATCAGTTCGAGAAGGGGGGGGTCGATTGGGCCTTCGCGGAGTCGCTTGCCTTCGGGACGCTGTTGCAAGAGGGAACGCCAGTCCGGCTCAGTGGGCAGGACTCCGGGCGCGGCACGTTCAGCCAGCGCCACGCCGTCCTCCACGATCAGGAAGACGCCAGCCTCTACATCCCGCTCAACCACATCGCCGACGGGCAGGCGGAGTTTCAGGTCTATGACAGCCTGCTCTCGGAGTATGCCGCGCTCGGGTTTGAGTACGGCTACTCGGTCGCTGCACCCGAGGCACTCGTGCTGTGGGAAGCGCAGTTCGGCGACTTTGTCAACGGCGCGCAAATCATGATCGACCAGTTCATCACGGCGGCGGAAGAGAAGTGGGGCCAGTCGAGCAGCCTCGTGATGCTGCTCCCGCACGGGTTCGAGGGACAGGGGCCGGAGCACTCGTCGGCCCGCCTCGAGCGCTTCCTCCAAGCGTGCGCCGAGGACAACATCATCGTTGCCAACTTCTCGACCCCGGCTAACTACTTCCACGCGCTCCGTCGGCAGATGAAGCGGGAGGTCGCCAAGCCGCTCGTCGTGATGACGCCGAAGAGTCTGCTGCGTCACCCGCAGGTAGTCGCCAACGTCGATCAGCTAGCCGATGGGCAGTTCCACGAGGTCTTCCCGGCGGAGACCGATCCCGCCTCGGCGAAGCGCTTGCTCTTCTGCAGCGGCAAAGTCTACTACGATCTCCTCAAAGCGCAGAGCGAACTGGACGACCCCGGTTCGGTCGCGATCGCCCGGCTCGAACAGTTCTATCCGTTCCCCGCCGACCAGATCACGGCCGAACTCGAACGCTTCGGCAACGTGACGGACGTGCGATGGGTGCAGGAAGAGCCGAAGAACATGGGTGCGTGGAGCTTTGTCCAGCCCTACTTCAACGAGCTACTTCGCATCCAACACGGCGATCCCTGCGTCGAGGTCGGCTACGTCGGTCGTGTGCCGAGCGCTAGTCCGGCGACAGGTAGTGCTCGGGTCCACGCCGCTGAGCAGCAGCACATCGTGCAGACCGCGCTGACCATCGAGTGAGACACGCTGGACCTAGGCGTAGAACAGGTCGTTCTATGCCGCGTCCGCTACGACCATGAGAAAGCTCCTCGGCCTCGCACTCTGCGCTCTCGCTGCGTGTGCCACGCCACCTCAACTAGAGGAAGGGCGCTGGACCGGCACGCTCACGCCGATGAACCACCCGGATATGGCAAACCCGATCGCTTACGACGTGCGATACGTGGGGAATGATCTTGCTGTCGATCTCATTGGTCCAGACGGTGCGACCGTGCCGACACGAGATATCCGCCTCGAAGCAGATACCCTCTACTTTGCTTTCAATGAGTCAGAGGCGAACGTTCCGCTCCAGTGTGCGCTCGGTCGTGACGAAACGAGCGGGTTCTCGGGCCGATGTGCAGACGCTTCGGGCAAGTGGGCGCGATTCACGATGCGCTCGCCGGGTTGATCTCTCGGCAAGACGATTCTGCATCAAAAAGGGCGGCTCCGAACTCAGTCGGAGCCGCCCTTTCTAAAGAAGGGAGAGCGCTGGACCTAGTAGTGGCGGCGCTTGCGGGCGTTGCGCATCGCTTTCTCTTTGGCGAGGCGCTTCTCTTCGGAGGGCTTCGTGAATGCCATGTTGCCGCGGTAGATGCGCAGCACGCGGCTGCGGTTGACGGCGCGCTTGAACCGGCGCAGGGCGCGGTCGATGGATTCCTTATCGCGGACTTTGATGCCTACGGACAACGGGACCTCCGGGGAATGGTGTCAGGATGATCGGGTGCGAGCTAGAAAAGATAGGGCGCTTATGCGCCTAAAGCAATGGTTTGTTCGGTTGGAAGATTGAAAACAAGGCGAAGGCAAAGGCAGAAGTAGCGAGGAGACGTAGGGCTACTATCTTCTCAGTACGCTCTCATCCATGTCATCATGCGCATTGTTCTCGCCACCCGCAACTCCGGCAAAGTCGCCGAACTCCGAGCACTCCTTGCTGATCTGCCTGTCGAACTTGTCAGCGCGGTGGAGGTCGCGGGTGCGCCCGAGGTAGAGGAGGACGCGCCAACGCTCGAAGGCAACGCACGCAAGAAAGCCCTTGCGCTCCACGCCCATACTGGCCTGCCGGCCCTCGCCGACGATACGGGGTTGGAGGTAGATGCCCTCGGCGGGGCACCCGGCGTCCATTCCGCTCGCTTCGCCGGTCCTGATGCAGATGACATGGCCAACCGCGCGCGCCTGCTCCGGGACCTCGCCGGTGCAGACGATCGGGCCGCTCGCTTTCGCACCGTGCTGGCCTTCGTGGAGGGGGGGGAGGTTTCGTTTTCGGAGGGCATCTGCGAGGGACACATCACCGAAGCCGAGTGTGGCATTGGTGGTTTTGGCTACGACGCCCTCTTCCAGCCAGAGGGGGAGACACAGACCTTCGCCGAGATGCCATCGGACGCGAAGAATGCGATCAGCCACCGGGGCCGGGCGCTCGCCGGTTTCGCCGAGTTCCTACGTGCTCGGCTCACAGCATCCTAACCCGCAGCCCTGACCAGCACGGCGGCAGTGAGGTCGTCGTGCCACCGCTCGGCATCGTCCGGCGCTAACGGTTCCTCGGTGTCGGCGTAGACGGCGGCTTCCCACGTTGCTTTGCGGCGCATCCCACGCGCTGTTGGCGGTTCCACACCCCACCCGTAGAGGGCGACTTGAACGTGGCGGCTGTCTGGCGCTCGGACGTGGACGATGAGTCGGTCGCGGCGGCGGGGGCTGGTGGAGTAGGCGGAGGACGGTTCCATAGCGAGCAAGAAGTGGCGAAGTCAGACACAACGGCACGTTGGCCTAGGAGGATCCGCCGAGTCTCACTGTGTCGAAGTACCTTCCCCCACACGCCCGTCCGCTCACATCCGCTCCTGCATGGTCGCCCTCATTCAGCGCGTCTCTGAAGCCAGCGTCACCGTCGATGACGCCGTCACGGGAGAGATCGGCCTTGGCCTACTCGTTCTTCTCGGTGTGCATCGGGACGACACGGAAGCGGAGATGGTGTGGGTGGCGAAGAAGGTTGCGGGCCTCCGCATCTTCCCGGACGAAGAGGGCAAGATGAACCGCTCACTCCTCGACACGGGCGGCGAGGCGCTCGTCATCTCACAGTTCACGCTCTACGGCGATACCCGTAAAGGCAACCGCCCGTCGTTCATCGCCTCGGCCCCGCCGGAGCAGGCCGAAGCGCTCTACGAAGCGTTCGTCACGGAGCTAGGCCGTCTACTTGGCAAGCCAGTCCCAACCGGCGTCTTCGGCGCACACATGGACGTGCGACTCACGAACGACGGGCCGGTGACGCTGTGGATAGAGAAACGCGCCGACTAGGGCGCGATCTCCTCAGCATAGACCTGAGCCACGCGGGTGCCCTCGAAGACGACGAGCAATGCGAGGCCGGGCGCGTCGTCACGGACATTCTCGTAGGTCCGGCGGCGATAGGGATTCGGGTAGAGTTGCGCGCCGAGCCGTCCGCCGTTCCTCTGGCTGAAGAAGAGCATCAGGGGTCGCCGCTGGTTCATCGAGAGGAGTGGCAGGGCTTCGTCGGACGTCGGTGCGAAGCGGTCGGCAGCGGCGAGGGTGGCGAGAGAGTCGCGGACGGTAGCGAGACGCGACGTGCCCGAGGCCTCGGTTGCTTGCCGTAGCACGTCCGGTGCGAGGAGCGCGTAGTCGAGTGGGACAAGCTCGGGCGAGACCTCGATGGTCAGCGGCTCCGACGGGGCGAGGTGCTGTGCGCCGAATCGTTGCACGGCAGGGTGGACCCGGAGCGCGGCGAAGGCCCGCTCGTAGTGCGCGTCGAGGCCTGCCTCGGCAGGGGCGGGAGGGGGAGGGCCGGGCTTCGGGCCGCTGCACCCGGCGAGTAGGCTCGCCAGAACAATCGAGAAGCAGAGCAGACGCATGAACGGGGAAGTTAGAGAAGAAGCGCGCCCTCATGGCGGAGGAGCCACTGTTTCGTGCGGACACCCGAGGCGAAGCCCGTCAGCCCGCCATCGCTCCCGAGGACGCGGTGGCACGGGACGACGAGTCGCACCGGATTTTGCCCGACCGCCGCGCCCGCCGCCTGATAACCCTGCGGCGCACCTGCTGCCTCGGCGAGCACGCTGTACGTTTCCGTCTTCCCGAAGGGGATATGGAGCAGCCGGTCCCAGACAGCCCGCTGAAACGGTGTCCCGCGCAAGTCCAGCCGAAGCTCGAACCGCGTGCGCGTGCCTTTCCAGTAGGCATCGAGTTGCTCGATCACGTCGAGGTTGGGTTCGGGGTGGGGGTGGATGTTCTCGGCGTCGAAGTGGTTGTGGAGCCAGACCGTGAAGTGGGCTTCGGTCTCATCGGGGAGCATCAGGCAGCACAGGCCGTTGCGGGTTGAGGCGGCATAGGCCGTTCCGAGCGGCGTCGTGAACGGCGTCCAATAGACGGTATCGGGGGGTGAGGCGGGCATGGGCGAAGGGAAGGTGCGGATTTTCCTGTTCCGGCGCAAGGGCAATATCCGGTAGGGCGAGGAGGAATGCACGCGATGCGGTTCCTATTCATACCCACGTATCTTCGTGCTCCCACCAGCCTGCCCTTCCTGCTATGCTCCATCGCTTCTGGCTCGTCCTGCTTCTGCTTGCCGTCGCTCCGGTTCGTGCCCAGCTCGTCGTCCTCCACAACGCGCAGATTTACACAGTCGATCCGGCGCAGCCCACCGCTGTGGCGATGGCCTTCGAGAACGGCAAGATCCTAGCCGTCGGCACCGAGGCGGAGGTACTGGCTGCGTATCCCGAGGCCGAGCGGCTCGATGCCGAGGGGCGCACCGTCGTCCCCGGTCTGATCGACGCGCACGCGCACCTGATGAACCTCGGCACGTCGCTGCTGCAAGCCGACCTCGTCGGGACAGCGTCCAAGGCCGAGGTCGTCGAGCGGCTCCAGCGGTTTGCGCTCTCACTCCCCGACAGCGCGTGGGTGATGGGACGCGGCTGGGACCAGAACGACTGGCCAGTGACAGACTTCCCCACGGCTGCTGACCTCGACGCCGCGTTCCCCGACCGGCCCGTCTGGATTACGCGCGTCGACGGGCATGCCTCGTGGGCAAACACCGCTGCCCTCCGTGCTGCCGGAATCGATCCCATGCAGCCCGCCCCGCCCGATCCAGAAGGGGGAGCGGTGATCCGCGACGAACAGGGCCGTCCGACCGGCGTCTTTATCGACAACGCCGAGAGACTCGTCGAAGACGTTGTGCCGCTGCCCGGCGAAGTGGAACTCCAACTCCGGCTGGAGCGGGCGCTCGAAGAGACAGCGCGGCGTGGCCTCACCGGTGTCCACGAAGCAGGCCTCGACCTCGCTACCATCGCGCTTTATCGGGCGATGATCGACGCAGGCCAGTTTCCGCTACGGCTCTACGGGATGGTCGGAGGAGCAGGCGAGACGCTGGACTACATCTGCGCGAACGGTCTGCTCTATGCCTATGGCGACCGCCTCACCGTGCGCTCTGTCAAGTTCTATCTCGATGGGGCGCTCGGTAGCCGGGGCGCGGCGCTCCTCGAACCCTACAGCGATGACCCGGAGAACAGCGGCCTACTCCTTACGCCGCCGACGGTCTTTCAATCCTATGTGAACCGGGCGATGTGGTGCGACCTGCAGGTCAACACGCACGCCATCGGGGACCGGGCCAACCAGATCCTGCTCGATACCTATGAAGCTGCTATCGAAGAGACTGGCGGTGGGCCGGGCCGCCATCGGGTCGAGCATGCCCAAGTGCTCTCGTCCGATGACATCCCGCGCTTTGCTGCGCTCGATGTGATCGCCTCGATGCAGCCAACCCACGCCACGAGCGATAGGCCGTGGGCCGAGTCCCGCGTCGGACCCGACCGGATTGAGGGGGCCTATGCGTGGCGTGCGCTTCTCGACAGCGGGGCACGCCTCGCCTTTGGCTCCGACTTCCCTGTCGAGGCTGTCAGCCCGCTTCTCGGATTCTACGCCGCCGTCACCCGGCAGGACACCGAAGGGCATCCCGACGGCGGGTGGGATCCCGAACAGCGCGTCACACGCAAAGAAGCCCTGCGTGGCTTCACCCTCGATGCGGCCTACGCCGCCTTCATGGAAGACGAAGTCGGCTCCCTAGAACCGGGCAAGCGCGCCGACTTCGTGGTCCTGTCCCGCGATATCATGACGGTGCCGGAGCCAGAGATTCTGGAGACCGAGGTGGTGGCAACCTATCTCGACGGCGTTGCCATCTTCGGTGGCCTCTGACCAAAGGGCAGCGCCCTCGCACAAGAAGTCTTACTGGACTTCGCGCGTGCGAGGGCGCTACTGACGACGGGCGGAGCAGGGCTACGGAAGGCGAGAGGTGATCCGTGGTGGTGTGTTGTAGTCATGCGGGGGCTCAGGGCGCATGACTGCACGGACAGGGCGTTCCGCGCCAAGTGGCTTCGGCGCTGGTCGTCAGGTTTAGGGGGAAGGGAGGAGGTCTTCGATGCCGTCCTCGTCCATCTGCTCTTTCGTGTCGCCCTCCATCGGGGCAGACTTTGCGTCCGGGAGGAGGACGGCGTTGATGACGTGAATGACGCCGTTGGATGCCTGGATATCCGCATCCGAGACGAGGGCGTTGCCGACCATCAGG
Organism: Rhodothermales bacterium; assembly: GCA_028284265.1. Lineage (GTDB taxonomy): Bacteria > Bacteroidota > Rhodothermia > Rhodothermales > JANQRZ01 > JANQRZ01. Next base: position 90,778 of record JANQRZ010000019.1, on the reverse strand, counting down.
CCGTCGCCGGTGGCAACGATCTCAAGGTCACTGCCTTCGACCGTCGGAGCCTTGCCAAGCGCCGATGCATCCTCGGACGAGACAGCGCCGACGAGTACATGACGGCGCAGAATGCCGGTGAGTTGCTCGGGCGTCAACCCATCGAGCGTGCCTGCGGGCAGGGCTTGGAACGCTTCGTCGGTGGGGGCAAAAATGGTGAAGGACTCGGTGGTGGTGAGGGCCGCATCGAGGCCCGTGTCGCGGAGCGCCTGAACGAGGACGGTGAAGTCGCCGAGCGACTCAAGGGTGGTGAGCAGGTCGGTGGCTTCGCCGTCCTCAGGCATGGGTTGGACAGGTTCCTGCGCGAGGCTCGTTGGGGCGGCCAGCAGGAGGGTGAACAGGAGGAGTGAGAGAGCGGAGAGTTTTAACATGGCTGGTGGTGGGTAGCCAGTGTGGTGGTGTGAGCACCGGCGTTGGGTCGTGCTTGGGCCGCCGGTGCAACCCGCTGCCGACGTGGTTGGGTGCCAGCGGCGAGTGGACCCATTTTAGCCCTCGCTCGGGGCGTCCTCTATGGGCATAGCTTGATTGTTACCTATGGAATTCACTGCTAGCAGGCCAAAATGGGCACCTTTAGTCCCTCAGAGAGCTAGCCCGAACGAAAACGCTGCTGGCTCAGATAATGTGGAGATCAGAAAAAGGTAGCCAGTGGGCCGTGCTAGTCGATACCTTCCGTCGTTCCTTAGAGCACTGTTAGAGGAACAGCCTCGGGTGCTTCCTGTTCGAAGAGAACGGGTCGCAGACCCTGTGGTTGGAACCCCGCTGGACCCTTGGGCAGGAATGAGTGAGCAGACCGCGCCGCGTGCGCTGACAACGAGAGAGTTTCGCGTGGGTGACTGGCTGGTTGCCCCGAGGGGGAATCGTCTGCACGGCCCAATGGGTAAGGTGGTTCGCCTAGAGCCGAAGGTGATGCAGGTGCTCGAGTGTCTCGCCGCTCATCCCGGTCGGACGGTGACGAAGGAAGATTTTATGGAGCGCGTGTGGTCGGGCACCATCGTCTCGGACGACGTGCTGGCGCGCTGCATCTCGGAGTTGCGAAAAGTCTTCGGCGACAACCCGCGTCGGCCGAAATACATTGAGACTATCCGCAAGTCGGGCTACCGGCTGATCGCCCCGATTTCTGCTCCCCATGCAGGCCGGGTTTCACCGGAGAAGTCTCCATCGATAGAGGCTGCCCCGCGCGTGGAACCAGCGCCCGCTGACGCGCCAGAGGTGCTCGACGTTGTCGAAGAGGTGCCGCTCGAAGACGTGTCTGTCGAGACGGTCCACGTTGGCTCGGATGGGGCCTCCCTCCCGATCGTCCCACCGTCGATTCAGTCTCGCCGGAAAGAGGTCATGTGGTGGGGAGCCGGTGCGGCTACGGTGTTGCTCGTGGGCCTCATCGTTGGCTTTGCCCTCTTCCAAGGGGGCGATGAGGCCCCGCTCAAGACGGTTCCCTTCACTAGCTTCCCCGGTGAGGAGGCCGATCCGGAGCTGTCGCCCGATGGCGAGCAGGTGGCCTTTACATGGGCCGGAGCCGACGGCGGCAACGTCGATGTCTATGTCAAACAGGCTGGAGCCGAAATCCCGCTCCGGCTGACCGACAATCCTGCCCGCGAGCACAGTCCGGCGTGGAGCCCCGATGGACTCAACATCGCATTCATCCGGGCTACCGATGAGGGCACGCGAGAGGTGGTCATCGTGCCGGCTATCGGAGGAAGCGAGCGGGTCGTCGCCACGCTTGAGGACCGAGAAGTGTCTGGCCTCGTCTGGTCATCCGACGGGACGACACTCGCACTCTCGGCGCAGACGGAGCCGACGGGGGCGTATAGCCTTTTCCTGCTTTCTGCTGAGACACTCAGCATGCGGCAGTTGACGGAGGCGGCTCCCTCGCAGTGGGGCGATGCCGAGCCTGCGTTCTCGCCGAACAGCGAACGCATTGCCTTCGTCCGGCGAGCCAGCGAAGGTGTGGAAGACCTCTTTGTCGTCTCCACTCGCGGCGGTGAGCCGGAGCGCCTGACACGGGACGAACGCGAGATCGCGGGCCTCGATTGGGCGTCCGACGGGCAGAGCATCGTTTTCGCCTCGAGCCGTGCCGAGGGAGCGGGGCTGTGGCGGATTCCGGCGACAGGGGGGACCCCGGAGTGGATCGCGACGGCGGGCGAGGGCGAGAGTGTAAGCCAACCCTCTGTCGCCCGACGTGGGCGACGGCTGACCTATGAACAGCGCTCCTCCGACGCCAACATCTGGGCGATTCGGCAAGGTCGCTTCGGTCGCCTGCCGCTCATTCACTCCACGCGGTGGGAGTCCAACCCACAGTTCTCACCTGACGGCACGCAGATCGCTTTTGCTTCCGACCGCTCCGGCAGCCCCGAAGTCTGGCTCGTCAATGCCGACGGGGAGAATCCGATTCAGCTTACCGACTTCGGCGGGCCGCTCGTCACGCTGCCTCGCTGGGCACCCGACGGTGGCCGTCTCGCCTTCGACGCGCGCGTGGAGGGCAACGCGGATATCTACATCATTGATGCCGGAGGCGGACAACCGCGACGCCTCACTGAAGACCCGGCCTCGGACGTAGCCCCAAGCTGGTCGACCGATTCGACGACCGTGTACTTCTCCTCCGATCGAAGCGGTGAATGGGAGGTATGGCGCGTCTCGGCAGACGACGAGAACGCTCGACCCAGCCGCGTCACCTACAACGGAGGGTACAACGCCTTCGAGGCACCCGACGGCGAGATGCTGTACTACGCCAAGAAGGGCGAGCCTGGGCTGTGGCGGCACGGCCACACCGATGAAGAGGAAACGCTCGTGCTCGGGGCGCTTGAAGCGTTCGATTGGGGCAACTGGGCCGTCACCGACGATGGCATCTACTTCATCCGACGCGAAGATGAAGGCCCGACGATTCGGTTCTATAGCTTCCTCTCCGGCTGGTCGACGCGGGTCGCCACGCTCGACGACGTGCCCGAGCAGCCGAGCCTCGCTGTCTCGCCGGACGGACGTGTGCTGCTCTATACCCATGTGGATCGCAACGAGAGCGACATTCTCCTCGTCGAGGACTTCCAGTGAGCACAGCCAGTGCGAGGAGCGAGGCCCGTGCTGGGAGCGCGGACCTGCTGGTGGACCGTTTCGGTCGCCGCCACACCTACCTCCGGCTGTCGCTCACCGAGCGGTGTAACCTCCGCTGCCGATACTGCATGCCCGCCGAGGGGGTGCCGCTCACGCAGAAGGATCATCTACTCACCACGCCAGAGATCATCCGCCTCGCCCGACTTTTCGTCGGGATGGGTGTCGAGAAGGTTCGGCTAACGGGCGGTGAGCCGCTGGTACGAAAGGACGCCGAGACAGTTGTTGAAGCGCTCGGGGCAATGCCGGGGCTGCATACCCTCGCCCTTACCACGAACGGGTTGCTGATGGAGCGCAAGCTCGACCGGCTCCACCGCGCCGGGGTGACGCACCTCAACCTCTCGCTCGACACACTCCGCGCCGACCGGTTCGAGTGGCTCGCCCGGCGACCCGGCCTCGACAAAGTGCTCGCGGCACTCGACCTCGCGCTCGATTACGGCTATGCCGACGAGCGGCTCAAGGTCAACGCCGTCGTCATGCGCGGAATCAACGACGATGAGCTAGTCGACTTCGTCGCGCTGACGGAGGCGCTCCCCATCGAGGTCCGGTTTATCGAATACATGCCCTTCGACGGGAACGGGTGGGCGAACGACAAACTCGTACCCTATGCCGAGATGCTCGACCGCATCGGCGAACGGTTTCCGCTCGAACGCCTCGACGATGGGCCGCACGAGACGGCGCGGACATTCCGCGTGCCGGGTCATACCGGGCGTATCGGGGTGATCGCCTCGATGACGGCCCCGTTCTGTGCTGGTTGCAACCGCCTCCGCCTCACGGCGGACGGGGCACTCAAGGTCTGCCTCTTCGGTCAGGCTGAGGTATCGCTCCGCGACCGGATGCGCGCCGGGGCAACCGATGATGACCTACGCGCTACGATCCACGCAGCCGTGCAGCGAAAAAAGGCCACCCACGATGGCATCGAAGGGATCGCCGACGCTGCCCGTCGCGCCGAAAACCGACCAATGATCCTGATTGGTGGGTGAGGCTTCGGCCAAATAGTGGGGGTAGGGAGGAGCGCACGTAGTCCGGCCCACTGTTTGCCGTGTATCCACAGTGAGTCAGAAGTGGAAGGGTAAAAGCGCTACGTCGGGTGCAGTACCTCGCTAGTTTTCGCTTTCGCTCTTGGACTTCATGCGAAGTTGCAGAATCGTGAACACCACGGTCCTCTTCCTTCTCGTTACTTCTCTGTCCTCGATTTCTCCAAGCCTCTGTCCCGATGACCGACAGCCCCACCACCGACACTCTCACGCTCAATCACATCGACGATGAGGGCCGTGCTCGCATGGTTGACATCAGCGCCAAGCCGGACTCCGCTCGCACGGCGGTGGCGAAGGGGCGCGTGCTGCTCGGCCAAGAGGCGTTCAACCTCGTTCGGGAGAACCGTATTCGCAAGGGCGATGTGCTGAGTGTCGCGCAGATCGCGGGTATCCTCGGGGCCAAGCAGACCAGCCGCCTCATCCCGCTTTGCCACGACGTGCTCCTCGAAGGGGTGGACCTCGACCTCGAACTCAACGAGGACGCACTCGCCATCGACGTCCGCGCCTTCGTCAAGACCACCGGCCCGACGGGTGTTGAGATGGAGGCGCTCACCGCCGTCTCCATCGCCGCACTCACGATCTACGATATGTGCAAGTCGGTCTCGAAAGACATCGCGATCACGGACACCCAACTCCTCGCCAAGACCGGCGGCCAGAGCGGGGACTACCGGCGCAGCAACTGAGTTACCTCCTTGACACTAAGAAGCCGCGACTGCTATCTGAGCAGCGCGGCTTCTTTTGTGGAGCTAAGGGGATTCGAACCCCTGACCTCTGCCATGCGAGGGCAGCGCTCTACCAACTGAGCTATAGCCCCAAGGGGACGCAATATACAAAGCCGCGCGGCCACTTCAAGCAGTGCTTTGCGCTCTTACTCGCTCTTCATGCTCGGCAGATCGGACGGCGCGTTGACGTTGCGGAGTGTCTCGGCGGGCACGATGACCTCGCGCACGGTCAGTCGGTCGAGCAGGGCGTGCATCGCGTAGCGACCCTCGGCAAGCTGCTCCGTGACAAGCGGTGCAATGCTTCGGTGGTAGCACGCACACAGCGGCTGCCGCCGTCCGTCCGGCGTCACGGCAACGACAGCGTCGGTGTCATGCGAGCGGGCCGCGATGAGGTTGCGGAGTGCATTGCCCGTGATAGCTGGCAGGTCGCACGCGACGACGAGCAGCGACGGTGTCATATCCTCGACCAGCCCCGCGTCCAGACCGGAGAGCGGCCCGGCATCGGGCACCCGGTCCGCAATGAATCGAGCTGGGCCGGGGAGGGGGTAGGTTCGTTCCGGCACATCTACGCTCACGAGTACCTCAGAGCAGATCGGCGCGAGTACCTCATAAACCCGGGCGATCATCGGCACGCCGTTCACTTCAGCCAGTGCCTTGTCCGAGGCGAACCGTCGGCTCTGGCCTCCGGCGAGGATCAGCCCGGTCACGTCACTCGGCATCAGCGATGCGGTTCGCGCCCGCGTAGATGTTGAACCGCCCGTCGCGGACGAACCCGAGGAGCGTCATCCCGAACTCGTTGGCGAGGCTGACCGCGAGTGACGACGGTGCGCTGACGGCTGCGAGCACCGGCACGCCGGCCATCAGTGCTTTCTGCGCCAGTTCGAAGCTCGTCCGCCCGCTGACGAACAGGATGCCCTCAGCGAGCGGCAGACGGTCCTCGAAGAAGAACGACCCGATGAGTTTGTCCACCGCGTTATGCCGCCCGACATCCTCCCGAACCCGGAGCAGATCGCCGCTCGGTGAGAATAGGGCCGCCGCGTGGAGGCCACCCGTTTGCTCGAACACGTCCTGCGCCGCACGCAGCGTCTCGGGCAATCGGTGAATGGTATCGGGCGCGAGGCGCGGCGAGCCGGTCGGCAGCGTCGGGCAACCCACGAGGTCGAGAGCTTCGAGCGAGGTTTTGCCGCAGACGCCGCACGATGAGGTCGTATAAAAATTGCGCTCCAGCCGCTTGGCGTCGAACGCGACGCCCGGTGCGAGGCGGACGGTGAGGACGTTGTGGCTCGTCTGCGCGTCAGTAATCGGGCAGTGCTGTGTATACTCGATCTCGGTAGCGCAGCGAACGATGCCTTCGCTCACGAGAAAGCCTGCGGCGAGTTCGGCGTCGTGCCCCGGTGTTCGCATCGTGATGGCGAGTTGCCGGAAGCGAGGGGCACCGCCTTCCTCATACTGCAACCGAATCTCCAGCGGCTCCTCGACCGCGAGCCAGTCTTCGTCGATCTGTACGGCACCGTCGCGCACCCGGCGGACGGGTACAGTGGCAACCTGCGGATCAGCAGTGATTCGCTCAGTCATGTGCCGTTTCCGAGTCGCTGGCCCAAGGTGCCGATGAGCGTGAGTGTGGCATCGAGGCCGCGCCGGACCTCAGGCGAGCGGAGCTTGGCAGCGAGTTGAATCAGATTCGGCGGATCGTCGTCGTTCTTCAGTCGATCGCCTGCTGCATCGAGTCCGTCGGTGAGTGCTTTCACGAATCGGTCGGTGCCGTCGGCGTCGAGGTGGCCGAGGCCGCGCAGGAGGATGAGCAGATTCGCCAGGCCGTTCTTGCCCTCCTCGGTGTTGAGTCGGTCGAGGAGGACAGCATTGACCTCAGCGAACTGAGCCACCAAGCCATGCAAGGCGCGGAGCGTGCCCGACTCGTGGAGCGTGCGGACGAGCCGCGCTACGTCGTCCTCCGGCGTGAACGCATCGACGCCCGGAGCGGGGGCGGAGCGGGTATAGCCAAGCGGGTGAGCCATGGGTGGGAGTGTGGGCGTATGGGAGGGTAAGTGTGTGAGGGTGGGCTGTCAGGGTGAGATAAATTCCACACGCTCATACCCCCAAACCCTCATACTCAAATGTGCCCTCCGGCGGGACGCGATTGAGAGGGAAAGACGTAGTCCGCCCGCGCCCACTTGCGCTCAACCTCGACCCCCGTCTGCGGTGTCGGGTTGCCGTAGCGGTGATTGGTCTTCGGAAGGGGGCGCTTGCCGCGCTCGCCCAGCTTCTCTAGCTTGACGGCGATCTCTTTGTAGGCAGGCGTGTTGCTGTCGGGGTCGGTGACGTTGGAGGTGAGTAGGTTGATCGGCGAGGTCGAGGAGGCCATCGGCATGTAGAGTTCGCCGTCGCGGACCTGCTCGCTGACGAGCACGCGGACGCGGACGGCCCCGCGCCGCGAGACGAGCCGGACCCAGTCGCCGGTCTCCAGCTCGCGCTCGGCGGCGAGGTCGGTCGAGACCTCAACGTAAGTGTCGGGCACCTTCGACGCGATACCCGGAACGCGGTAGGTAAGATTGCCCTCGTGATAGTGCTCGAGCACGCGCCCGTTGTTGAGGTGGAGGTCAAACTCGTCGTCGGGCTGGTCGCTCGGCTCGGTCCACGCGATGGGGTAGAGCCGGGCTTTGCCTTCGGGAAGGTGGAACTCGTCGGTATAGAGCAGGGGCGTGTCGGTCCCGTCGGCATCGACCGGCCAGCAGAGCGACTGGTAGCCCGCCAGCCGGTCGTAGGTCACGCCTGCGAACAGCGGCGTCACGGCGGCGACCTCGTCCATGATCTCGCTCGGATGCGTGTAGCCCCAATCGTGGCCCCAGCGTTTGGCGAGGTCGGTCAGGATCACCCAGTCGGGGCGCGAGCCGGGGAGCGGGTCCATCGCCTGATAGAGCCGCTGAATCCGCCGCTCGGTGTTGACGAACGTGCCCTCTTTCTCCAGCGATGGACTCGCCGCGAGCACCACGTCAGCAAACTGCGCCGTCGTCGAGAAAAAGATGTCCTGCACGGCGAAGAAGTCGAGCTGGGTGAGCGCCTCCTGCACGTAGTGGATGTTGGCATCGACCAAACTTAGCTCCTCACCGACCACAAAGAGCGCCTTCAGCGTCCCGTCGTGGATGGCGTCGATCATCTCGCGGTTGTTCAGCCCCTTCTCGCCTGGTAGTTCGACGCCCCACGTAGCCTCGAACTTCTGGCGGACCTCGGGGGCATCCACCTTCTGGTAGCCGGGGTAGAACGTGTTGATCGAGCCGAAATCGGAGCAGCCTTGCACGTTGTTGTGCCCGCGCAGCGGATAGCCGCCGGTGCCGGGTTTGCCGAAGTTGCCGGTGACGAGCAACAGGTTCGAGATCGCCGTGCTCGTGTCCGACCCCATCTTGTGCTGTGTGACGCCCATCGCCCAGAGGCCGCAGACACTCTCGGCCTCGGCGATCCGTTTCGCTGCGTCTTTCAGCGTCTCGACCGGGATGCCCGTCCGCTCTTCGGCGAACTCCAGGGTGAATGGCGCGAGCGATTCGCGGTAGACCGACTCGTGGTTGACCTTGCTGTCGAGGAACGTGCGATTCTCCCAGCCTTGGTCGAGGATGTACTTCGTGACGGCACTCAGCCAGATGAGGTCGGTGCCGGGGTTGGGGCGGAGGAAGAGGTCGGCGCGTTGTGCCATCTCGTGCTCGCGCAGGTCGGCGACGACGATCTGCTGTCCGCGCTTTTTCTGGGCCGCCCGGATGCGGGCCGCGAGGACGGGATGCGAGATCGCCGTGTTCGTCCCGACTAGTAGAACGAGGTCGGCGGACTCGATGTCGTTCATCGTGCCTGCGTCGCCGCCGTAGCCGACGGTGCGCCAGAGGCCGATGGTCGCGGGGGCCTGACAGTAGCGCGAGCAGTTGTCCACGCTGTTCGTCTTGAAGACGGCGCGGGCGATCTTCTGGACGAGGTACGATTCCTCGTTGGTACACTTCGACGAGGCAATGAACGCGACCGACTGCGGCCCGTGCCGGTCGGCGATGTCGCGCATCTGCCGGACGACCGTGTCGAGTGCCTCGTCCCAACTCGCCTCGCGGAAGGCGGCCTCACCCCGGATGAGCGGCGTCGTCAGCCGGTCCGATGAGTTGACAAAGTCCCATCCGAACTTGCCTTTGACGCATGTCGAGATGCCATTCGCCGGTCCCTCGCCGGTTGGCTCGACTTTCAGGATGCGCCGCTCGTGGGTCCAGATATCGAATGAGCACCCGACGCCGCAGTAGGTGCAGACAGTCTTGGTCTTTTTGACGGACGCCTCGCGCATCTTCGCCTCGGCATTCGAGAGCGCGAAGATGGGGTCAAACCCGATGACCGGTTCGGCGGCGCGGACCAGTGCGATGGACGGTTTGCGGACCGCTTCGGGCAAACCGGTAAAGTGGCCCGCCTGCCCGACCATGCTCTTCTCCATCAGCGCGTTGCACGGGCATACTGTCACGCAGTGCCCGCACGACACACACGACGACCCTTCGATTTGGTCGCCGCCGTCCCACTTGACGCGCGGGTGTTCGTCCTCCCAGCTAATCGACAGGGTCTCCGTCACCTGCACATTCTGACACGCCTCGACGCAGCGCCCGCACAGGATGCACTGGTCGGGGTCGTACTGGTAGAACGGGTTGCTCGCATCGACCGGATACGGCTTCGGCGTGAAGGGGTAGGTGTAGTGCTGAAGTCCGAGCGCCTCGGTGGCATTGTGTACGTCGCAATCGCCGTTGTTGCGGTCGCAGATGGTGCAGTAGAGGTTGTGGTTGCCGAGGAGCCTCTGCATCGCCTCCTGCCGCGCCGCGTGCACGCTGCTGATATCAACCCGCATCCCGTCGCGCACCGTTGCCGCGCATGCCCGCTGGAGTTCCCCGTCGATCTCGACGAGGCAGGTGTCGCACGTCTGGATCGGGCCAAGCGCCGGGTGGTAGCAGACGTGCGGCACGCCGAGGCCGAGTCGGTCGAGCAATTCCACAAGCGGTTCGCCGGGGAGTGCCGACACCATGCGTCCGTTGACGTGGAGGGCAGCGGTGGGGTCGGAAGATTTCATGGGCGGTGAGCGAAGAGCGGCTTGCTGAAGATGCTACCGGGCCGTTGGAGTTCCAAATCGCCCGGCCCGATTTCATACGCCACACGGCGGGCGCTTAGGTTACAGAGGCTCTTCAACGGTTCCCCTCTACGCTGCCACATTGCTGCCCCATGAAGTTCGGCTCGCCACTTTGTCTCGCGTTGCTTCTGATGATCGGCTGCGGTGCGGAGTCACCTGTTCCGACGGTCTCCCTCGCGCACGGCTTAGCTGTCGGTGATAGCCTACTGGCGCTGCGCGGCGTGACGGTGATCGATGGCCTCGGGAATCCGCCGGTTTCTGATCAGGTCGTCGTGCTGCGCGGCGACCGGATCGAGGTAGTGATGTCGGAGGCCGAGTTCGCGCCGGGGGATCATGTGCGCGTCGTCCATCTGCCGGGTCGCTTTGTGATGCCAGGGCTGATCGACACGCACGCCCATGTCACGATTCTGCCGGTAGAGGAGAGTGGTCGGCTCGCAGACCGGATGGACCGGGCCGTCTCGGAAGCGGTGCTCCGCACGCTCCTCGCCTTCGGCATCACCACCGTTCGCAACCCGGCGGCTCCGACTGAAGATGGGGTCGCACTCCGTGAGGCCGTCGCTTCCGGCGAACCTCTCGGTCCGACCATCAAGACATCGGGGCGAGCGCTGAACGCTCGGCGCGCGGGCTTCGGTCCGTTTGCCGGAACGCCCGATGCAGCGAGCGTCCGCGCCGAAATCCGGCAGCAGGCTGAGGCTGGCGTCGACTATGTGAAGGTGTACGCGGCGATGCCGCCCGACCTCATCGCCGTAGCCATCGACGAGGCGCACGCGAACGGACTGGACGTGGTCGGCCATCTCCAGCGGACGACGTGGACGGAGGCGGCTCTGCTCGGAATCGACCATATCACGCACGGCGCGCCGTGGTCCGGGGCCTACCTCTCAGATTCGGTGCGGGCCGGATATCGTGGGACACTCAAGGACCGAATGACCTGGCTCGAACACATCGACCTAGAAGGCGAGGCCATCCGCGAGATGATTGCCGCGCTCGCTGACAGCGGTGTGACCGTGGACCCGACCCTCATCGCCTACCATACCAAGTTCGCGGGTGATGATCCTGCCTATCTCGCCAATCCCGATTCGATCTATGCGCCGCATCTCATTCGCGATCTCTGGCGGCGCGGCACGTTCACCGATGACTGGAGGCCCCAGGACTACGCCCGAGGTCGGGCTGCATGGCCTACGGTGCTCGCTCTCACAAAGGCGCTCTACGACGGCGGCGTGTTGCTCACCACGGGCTCTGATCTTCCGAACCCTTGGATTGTACCCGGCGCAAGCCTGCACGACGAACTGCTCCTGCTTCACAGCGCGGGTATCCCATCGCTCGACGTGCTTCGGATGGCGACCTACAACGGTGCGGTGTCGCTCGGTATCGAGGGCGAGGTCGGGAGCGTCGAGGCCGGAAAACAGGCCGACCTCGTCGTGCTCACCGCCGATCCATCCGCCGATCTGGCGAACACGCGGGCGGTGGAGTGGGTGGTCAAGAAAGGCATGTTCTACGCGCCCGATTCGCTCCTCGCTGGTTCGGGTCTCTGAATGGTTCCGTGGTGTAGCCGTTTGTCGCGCCGTCGTCGTGAAGACGGAATAAAGTGGAGAGGTGGGTTTGGGAGCCAGTTCGGTTTTTCCGCCACTAAGGACAGTGGCCCGCTGGTCTTTTGTGCTGGCGCGTCACCAACCCTCACCTGCCCACCGTGTCCAAGCACGCTGGGCTTCTCTCTCGATTACACCCGAGCTGACTACGACGTGGCGGGCGCTACATCGACTGGTATCCATGATACCGCATCCTGACCGGGCACGCTACCGCGGTGTCTGCTCTATAAAGAGTCGATGAAGAGGGCGTGCCGGGCTTCTAGGTTCAGCACGCTTTCGCGCCATGTAAGACAACCCCTCTTTCCAACTCAAGCGAATTATGGAACTCCACATGCACTCTCTTGCCGTGTCGGACATCGACGCATTCCGTAGCCGTATGACTGGTGCTCTGTTCGTGCCCGGTAGCGCGGATTATGAAACAGCCCGCCCGCTCTGGAACGGGATGATCGACAAACACCCGGCACTCATCGCCCGGTGTGCGAACACCGAGGACGTGGTCATCGCACTTGCCTTCGCTCGCGAGCACGGGCTGGACATCGCCGTACGTGGCGGCGGGCACAACGTCGCGGGCATGGCCTCGTCCGATGGCGGCCTTGTGATCGACCTCTCGGAGATGAAGGCGGTTCGCGTAGACCCCGGGTCCCGGCGCGTCGTCGCCGAGGGCGGGGTCACGATTGGCGATCTTGATGCAGCCACGCAGGCGTATCACCTCGCTGTGCCGATGGGTGTCGTCACCGAAACCGGCATTGCGGGGCTGACGCTCGGCGGCGGTTACGGTTGGCAGACCCGGAAGCACGGTCTCTCCTGCGATGCGCTCCGCGCCGCCGAGGTCGTGACTGCCGATGGGCGCGTGCTCCGCGCGAGCGCCGACGAGAATGCCGATCTGTTCTGGGCGCTGCGCGGCGGTGGCGGCAACTGTGGCGTCGTGACGGCCTTTGAGTATGAAGCCTACCCGCTCGGGCCGGACGTCTTCGGCCTCGCCGTGTTCTATCCGGTCGAAGCTGCTCGCACGGTGCTCGGCCATGTCCGCGATCTCGGCCCCGATCTCCCTGAATCGCTCAGCCCGATTGGCGTTCTCGGTCATATCCCTGAGGCCGAGTTCTTCCCGGTGGAGCACTGGGGCAAGCCGTTCGTCGCGCTCGTTGGGGCGTGGATCGGGACCGTAGAAGAAGGCGAGCAGGCCCTCGCGTCGCTTCGCACCCTCGCCGAACCGATGGCCGACCTCAGCGGGCCATTGCCATTCCTCGAGATGCAGCAGTTCTTCGATGAGGACTATCCGACCGGCGGACACTACTATTGGAAGTCGACTCGTCTCGCAGTGCTCTCCGATGCAGCCATCGACGACCTTGTTACGCTCAACGCCGAAGCTCCGTCTGCCCACTCGACGCTCGACGTGTGGTTCACGGATGGGGGTGCCGCGAGCCGCGTCCCGGCGGACGCTACCGCCTTCGGAGACCGGAGCGCGCCCTACATGATCGGTATTGAAGCCAACTGGCACGATGCCGCTACGGACGAGGCGAATGTTGCATGGGCGCGCCACTGTGCCGTCGCCCTAGAGTCGTACTCGACGGGTGGTTCCTACCTCAACTTCCCTGGCTTTGCCGAAGACGGTGAGGCGGCCGTCCGAGCTGCGCTCGGGGCGAGCTACGACCGGCTCCGCGCTATCAAGAAGCAGTACGACCCTGACAACGTCTTCCACACCCACCAGAACGTCACACCGATTCTTGAGCCTGTCTGAATCGTTACCCAGAGGAGGGGAAGCAGGCGGTTCATCGGTGAAGGAGGCCGTCTGCATGAAGGAGGACGGGAGCGTTGCGGATGCAGCGCTCCCGCTCGCGTAGGGTCGGCTTCGATTTGAGCGGAGCCGTTTGGGAAGAGAGGCGTAGTAGAGGCTCCGCGATGCTATCGCGGCCTCACCCGCTTGACCCCGCCAACGTATGACCAAGCCTGTCATCCTCGTCGTTGATGACGACCCCGATGTGCTCCGCGCCATCGCCCGCGACCTGCGCCGCCGCTACGGGCAAGACTATCGCGTCCTCCGTGCCGCCTCCGGCCAAGAAGCCCTCGCCGCGCTCAACGAACTACAGGAACGTGGCGACCCCGTCGCCCTCCTGCTCTCGGACCAGCGGATGCCGCAGATGGACGGCGTCGGGTTTCTGAGCGAGGCGATGATGCGCTTTCCGAACAGTAAGCGCGCGCTGCTCACCGCCTACGCCGACACCGAGGCCGCGATCTCGGCCATCAACCGGTCGCAGGTCGATTACTACCTCCTCAAACCGTGGGATCCACCGGAAGAGCGGCTCTATCCCGTTCTCGATGATCTCCTCGGCGACTGGAAGGCGAGCTACCGGCCAGGGTATGGCGGTGTCCGGATTGTCGGCAGCCGGTGGTCGGCGGAGACGCACGCGCTCAAAGATTTCCTCGCCCGCAACGCGGTCCCCTATGAGTTCATCGATGCCGAGAGCGAGGAGGGGACCTCACTGCTAAACGGCGAAGCATTGCTTCCGCTGGCGGTCCTGCCTGAAGGAGAGCGGCTCGAAGCACCAGCCCCCAGCGAACTCGCCGAGCGGCTCGGCCTGCGAACCAGTGCCGAGAGTGAGTTCTACGACCTTGCCATCGTCGGCGGCGGCCCGGCAGGATTGGCGTCGGCGGTCTACGGCGCGTCCGAGGGATTACGGACCGTTCTCATCGAGCGCGAAGCAACGGGCGGACAGGCGGGGACGTCGAGCCGGATCGAGAACTATCTCGGCTTCCCGTCCGGCCTCTCCGGGGCCGACCTCGCGCGGCGAGCCACGACGCAAGCCGAGCGCTTCGGTGTCGAAATCCTCACGCCGCAGGAAGTCCGGAGCCTGCGCATCGACGGACCCTACAAGCGGCTCACCCTCTCCAACGGAAGCGAGGTGTCGTGCCACGTCCTGATGCTCGCCACCGGTGTCTCGTGGCGGAAGCTTCCTGCACCGGGGGCCGAGCAACTCGCCGGACGCGGCGTCTACTACGGCGCGGCAATGACCGAAGCCATGAGTTGCAAGAATGAAGAGGTCTACATCGTCGGCGCAGGCAACTCGGCGGGGCAGGCGGCGATGTACTTCGCCGAGTACGCGAAGCGTGTCGTGATGCTGATTCGGGGCGACGACCTCGGCAAGAGCATGAGTCACTACCTCGTCGAGCGCATTGAGGAGCACCCGACCATCGACGTGATGCTGCACACCGAAGTTGCTGCGTGCGAGGGGGAGGATCACTTGGAGCGGCTTACGCTCAAGAACAAGAAAACGGGCGAGGAGCAGACCGTCGATACCAAGTATGTCTTCGTTTTCATCGGAGCCGCGCCGCGCACCGACTGGCTCGACGGCGTCGTCGTCCGCGATGAGCGCGGCTTCGTCCCGACCGGCCCTGACCTCAAAGACCACCACCTCGACGGCTGGCCGCTGGAGCGCGAACCATACCTCTTAGAGACCAACATTCCCGGCATTTTTGTCGCGGGCGACGTGCGGCACGAGTCCGTCAAGCGCGTCGCCAGTGCTGTCGGCGAAGGCTCCGTCGCCGTCCACTTCATGCATCGCCATCTCGCCACGCTATGAGTATGAATCTGTTTCTCGCTGCTGCTGCGCCCCCGTTCCTTGTCGAAGTTGCCATCCTCATTGTGGCTGGTGCGGTGGTGGCCTACGCAGGCTACCGGCTCGGCCTCGTCCCGATTGTCGGCTTTCTGCTGACGGGCGTGCTCATCGGGCCGCACGCTCTTGGATTGATCGAGGACCAAGAGATGGTCGATGCGCTCGCCGAGGTGGGTGTGATCCTGCTTCTGTTTACAATCGGTATCGAGTTCTCGCTGGAGAAGCTCGCCAAGATTCAGCGGCTCATCTTCGGTGGGGGCGGGTTACAGGTCGGGCTGACGAGCGTGGTGGTGATGGGTCTGCTGATGCTATTCGGTGTGCCGTGGCAGGCAGGGCTGTTCACCGGGTTCCTCGTCGCGCTGTCTTCGACGGCCATCGTTCTTAAGCTGCTCGGCAGCCGGGGCGAGATGGAGGAGCCGCACGGGCAGGTCGGCCTCGGCTTTCTCATCTTTCAGGACTTGGCGATCATCGTGATGGTGCTCCTCGTCCCGATGCTCGCGGGCGAAGGCGGCGGTGCGCTGGAGATCGTGCAGGCGCTCGGCGTGGCGGCGCTCGTGATCGCGGCGGTGCTGCTGGTCGCGCGGCGGGTGATGCCGAAGGTGCTGGAGATCGTGGCACGGACTTGTTCGCAGGAACTGTTTCTCCTCGCCGTCATCGCGCTCTGCTTCGGGACGGCGTGGCTGACCAGTCTTGCGGGCGTCTCTGTCGCCCTCGGCGCGTTCCTTGCCGGACTGATCGTGAGCGAGTCGCGCTTCTCGGAGCACGCCTTCGGCGAGATCATGCCGCTCCAAATCCTGTTCTCGGCGACCTTCTTCGTCTCGGTCGGGATGTTGCTCGACGTGGGCTTTCTGATCTCGAACCTCCCGCTCGTCATCGGGGCAGTCGTGGCCGTGCTTGTCATCAAGGTGCTCATCACCGGCATCGCGGCACGGGCACTCGGCTACACGCTTCCGGTCTCGGCAGCGAGTGCGCTGCTGCTGGCGCAGGTCGGGGAGTTCTCGTTCGTGCTCGAACGGGCTGGACGCGAGGTCGGCCTCTTCCCAGCAGGCCTCGAAGGTACTGGCAGTCAGACGTTCATCGCGGCGACCGTCCTGCTGATGATTGCCACGCCGATGCTGGCGACCCTCGGTACGCGTCTGGGGCGGAAGATGGAGGACCAGAAGGAAACGAAGATGATGGCCGAGATGGAGGAATCGGAGGAGACGGGGATGCTCGCCGAGGAGCATAGCCAGATCGAAAACCATGTCATCGTGGCGGGCTATGGGCGAAGCGCCCGGCGGCTCGTCCGGGTGATGCGGTCGAGTGGTATTCCCCACGTCGTAGTCACGCTCTCGCCGCCGCGCGCCGATGAAGCCGAGGCCGACGGACTGGCCGTCGTGCGCGGACATCCGGCTCGCGCTCACACGCTCGAAGCGGCGCGCATCTATCGCGCCAAAGCGCTCGTCATCGCCGACGATGACACCGCCCTCGCCGAGCGTACCATTCAGGTTGCTCGCGGGCTGAACCCGACGATGCGCGTCTTTGCCCGCGCCCGCTACCTCTCCGACGCCGAGACGCTCGAAGAGGTCGGGGCGGACCATGTGATCGCGCAGGAGTTCGAGGTGGTCGTCCAGCTCGTCGCCGGGATTCTGCGGGACTACGGCATTGGGCGCGACCGGATCGAGGAGCAGGTCGAGGCGATGCGCGAGAACGGATATGTCGCGCTCCGCGAGATGACCGACGCCGACATGGCCGCGTTCGTCTGCAAGCTGACCGACGGCAACCTCGACCTTCGCCACGTCCACGTCTTCCACGGAGCCGCTGCTATTGGCTCGACGGTCGGAGCGCTCGATCTCGGGCGTTACGGCGTCGAGGCGAAGATGATTAAGCGCGATGGCGACTGGCAGGAGATCGACGATGACAGCCTGACGCTGCAGGCGGGTGACGAGGTCAAGCTCGTCGGGTCGTCTGAAGCCTTCGCTGCTGCCGCCGTGCTCTTTCGGCCCGAGGGCCTCAGCACCGATGCCCAAGGCACGGCGCTGCCCGACGCGGTCCACGTTCCCTCCGCGTTCAGTTCCGGCGACGGAGCCTCCGGCGATCTCGACAAAGCGCCGGTCCCCGCCGTCTACGGCGCAACGTGGTGCCCGCTCACGACCGGCTTTCGCGCCTACTTTGACCGGCAGGGCATTCGCCACACCTTCCACGATGTCGAGGCCGATCCGAGCGCCGAGGAAGCGGTCCTCGCCATGAATGAGGGCAAGCTCAAGTTCCCGATGGTCGTCGTCGGCGATCGGGAGATGAAGAACCCGACCCTCGAAGAACTCGATGCCGCGCTCGACGCTGTCGGCATCACTGCGTCCTGACCCTCGTCGCCATGCCTACCTCCGCTCCGTTCATCGACACTGAGGCCACGATCCACTTTGAGCCGTCGCCTCGCGCGGTGTGCTCGCACACGGACCAGATTCAGTCCGTGCAGCCGAGCGCACAGGGGTGCGAGGAGTGTCTGAAGGCCGGACAGGCGTGGGTCCACCTGCGAATGTGCGTCGTCTGTGGGCACGTCGGCTGCTGCGACTCGTCGCGGGGTAAGCACGCCACGAAGCATTTTCATGAGACCGACCATGCCGTCATGCGCTCTGTTGAGCCGGGCGAGCGGTGGGGCTGGTGCTATATCGATAAGGTTCAACTGTAGGTGTGCGTGTTTCAGAGGATGGGCGTGTTAGTGGCTCATCCTCGTTACCCTTGCACCCCCATTACCCAACTATGGAATCCTCCACTACCTATTCGTCCATTGCCGAACGTCCCACGGCAGGTCCCGTCCCCGTTGATGACATTCGTGTGGTCCCCGAGTTCGAGGGGTTGCCCGAGGCGACGTTCGAGTGGCTCGCCGAGCACGGTCGCTACTACGAGTTCTCCGTCGGCGAGCGCGTGTTCGAGAACGGCCATGAGGCGAACGAACTCGTGATTACTCTCGATGGAGCGGTTCAACTTGTGATCGACGTAGGTGGTCAGCCGATTCTCTATGACACCATGCGAGGCGGGCGTGTGGCAGGCTTGCTGCCTTATTCCCGGATGACGCACTACACCGGGACGGGTCTCGTGCTGGAGCCGGTGCGCGCCGTGTTTGTCGACCGCAAAGACTTCCCCGGACTGCTGGATACGAGCGAAGAGTTAGGCCAGCGCCTCGTGGCGCGGATGACGGACCGGGTCCGCGAGTCGACGCGGGCCTCGCAGCAGCGCGAGAAGATGATGGCGCTCGGCAAGCTCTCGGCGGGCCTCGCGCACGAGCTGAATAACCCGGCTGCCGCCATCCGTCGCTCTGCTGCCGAGCTCCAGGAGCGCGTCACGCAGCTTCCCGAACTGGTAGCGCGGATGACTGAGCACCAAGTCACGGCAGAGCAGGTCCGGCAGGCCAGCGATATCCGCAACACGGCAAAGCCAGATCGCACCCTCTCGACGGTCGCACGAGGTGAGCAAGAGGATGATCTTGCCGACCGTCTCGAAGAGCTAGGCGTAGACGATGGCTGGCGGCTGGCCGAGGTGCTCGTCGATGCTGGGTTTACCGTCGAGTGCCTCGATGAGATCGCCGACGAGCTACCGGCTGCTGCCGTACCCGACGTGCTACGCTGGATCGAGGGGGGGCTCGCCGCCGACCGGCTGTTGGCCGAGATCGAGTCTGCCGCCTCGCGCATTTCGGGTCTCGTCGGGTCGGTGAAGACGTACTCGCACATGGACCAAGCTCCGGCGCGGGAGGCCACCGACGTACCGGTCGGCATCGACTCGACGGTGACGATGCTCGGGCACAAGATCAAGAAGAAAAGCGTCCGCTTCATCCGCTCCATCCCCAGCGATCTGCCGCGTATCCCAGCCTACACTGGCGAACTCAATCAGGTCTGGACCAACCTTCTCGACAACGCGCTCGACGCCGTAGACGAAGGCGGTACGATTGAGGTCAAGGCGGAGGTCGTGGGCGACTATCTCTGCGTGTCCATCATCGACGATGGGGCCGGTGTGCCCGAGGACATTCAGTCGCGCATCTTCGAGCCGTTCTTCACCACAAAGGGCGTGGGCGAGGGAAGCGGCCTCGGTCTCGACATGGTCCAGCGCATCGTCGTCAAGCAGCACACCGGCACACTCAACCTCGAGTCGGAGCCGGGGCGGACGGTCTTCAAAGTCTGCTTGCCGCTTGAGGAGGTAGCCTAGCCGCCGAAGCGGTAGCGAAGCTGAAGCGAGAGGTCGCGCACGCGCGGCCCGTCGATCTCGTTCAGCCCGCTGCTGATCGTCCGCCGGTCCTCGAAGCGCGTCGAGGCGAGCTTTACGCGGAGGTCGAGGCCCTCGAACCGACCGCCGGGTTTGAAGGTCAGCATGGCATAGGTCCGCGTGCCCTTGCCGAAGAGCAGCGTGTTGGCAAAGACGCCGAGCAGGTCGTTCTCGAACTGGTAGAGCCGGGCGTCGAATCCCTCGGTGTCGAAGAACGTCAAGCGCGTGTCGAGGCGGAGCGACTGGGTGAACTGCCAGCGCACATCTTGGAAAAGGAGCACGCCGGTTGCTACCGGTGCGTCGCCCTCGCGGTAGTGCGACCCTTCGATCCGCGTGCGGAAGCGGAGGTCGCGGTTGGCGAGGTACTCGCCCTGTACACGAAGACTTCGCCGTGTCTCTGGCACCAAGCCTTCGAGCACCGCTCCGGTCGGCTGGGCGAAGTCGGCGGAGGTCTCGCGGGTTTCGGTTCGGCCCTGCGCGTAGAGCGTGATCCACCGGCGCGGCTTGTACTCGACGTAGAGTAGCGCCTCGTGGCCGGTCGCCGGTCGCGGGACCGCGAAGCGCAGCCACGGGAAGCGGTACTGGTCGAAGTATCCCGAGACGACCCACTGTCGCGCCGGTCGGAGGCGGAAGCCGAGATAGAGGCCGGTCTCGTTCTGCGTCGTCCCGTTGCGCTCGCCGAAGGCATAGCCGTGCAGACTGGCAAAGTCACGCGGGTAGTGCCGGGCAAGCACGACCGCGTCGAGCCGGTCCAAGCTCGCCTCGGCCCCGCCTATGCCCGCGATCACGCCTTCGGACGAGGCCACCTCGCCGAAGAGTTGAAAGGTGCCGAGGAAGACGTTGGCGTAGGCGCTCGCCACGGTCGACTGATCGCCTGCAAAGTCGAACCGCTCGTAGGGCTGCTCGCCCAGTGCAATCGGGTTGTCGAACCGGGCGTTGTAGCCGACCACCCCGACGGTCGCCCGGTCGAATCGGTACTCGACCCCGCCGCCGAAGAGAGTCTGGCCGAGGGCGTCTTTTTTGGCGATCTCGTTTGGCGTCCGGTGCAGCCCATCGGCGGCGAGGCCTGCGACGGTGGCGTCCGTGATCGGTCCTTCTACATCCGTCGTGTCCACATCGTTGAATGAGGCGTCGAGGGTGCGGCGGCTGCCGAAGGCAGTGACGTAGAGGTCGGGCGTGACGGCGAGGGTGGCGGCGGCTCCTCGGAAGAACTGGTTCTCGTCGGTCGAGCCGTAGGGTCGGACGCCCCGGCCCCGCTTGACGAGCGGTCGCACTGACTCGCGCCCTTTCCCGAACCCGGCGGCCCGCCACAGCGCGAGGCCCTGCCCGAATTCCAGCACGTAATCGCCCAGCACGAGCGCTTCGACCCGTCCGACCCGGAGCGCGGCGAGGTGGAACGAAGCGAAGTCGTAGCCCGGACTCCCGCCATCGAAGGCGAACCGCTCGCCGGGGTCTTTTTCGAGCGTGACGTTGGCGCTGATGTTGCGGCGATACGTCGCCTTGATGCGGGTGTAGATCCGCTCGGGCGATCCGGCGTAGCGCGTCGGCGCATCGGGATCATCCACGAGGCTATCGGGGAGCGCGTCGAACCCTTCGCCGAGGTCGAGTCGCCGTTGCACCCGCTGGAGTACCTCGACCCGAGCTCCAGCGCGAATCTCTGCTAGCGATGGGACGGACGGATACCGCGAAATCGCCCGCGCCACGGCCGGAAGCTCAGGGCCGATCTTCAGATAGGGGCGTGCCTCAAAGAACACGCCCTCGGTGATGCCCTCTACGCTCCGAAGCTCAGGAATCGACTCGAACGGGCCGAACGTCTCGCGGAACCGGACGATGGTCTCGGCGACGAGTGACGAGAAGGCGGGGACGAGTGCGAGGTCCTCGGCGGGCGCGGTGTTAATATCGAGCGGGTTCTCGCGGAGGTCTTCGAGCTGTTCGAGCAGATCGGTCGGGTCGCCGGAGATCTCGTCGTCGGTGAGGTCCTCAAGGACAGCCTCGGCGGTGGTGTCAATCGTGTCCGGCGGGACGGGTTGGGAGAAGGCGGTGGGGGCGAGAAGGAGAGAGAGGAAGAGTGGGAGAGTGATCGCAAGCCGCCGCCGCGCTATCCTGCTATCCATTCGACACTCGACACTCGACATGCGACCCTCTCAAAACTGTACGCCGAAGCCGAACGAGGGCGTCCAGCCGATCACCTCGTGACGCTCGGCGGCCACGTCGGCGCGGAGGATGCCGGTGCTGACGCCGACGCCCGCGCTGAAGCGCACCGGCTCGGTCGTGAATCCGGTGCGGAGGAAGAGCACCTCGACGGGTTGCACCTCCAGCCCGCCCCGGAATGAGACTGGAAAGTCTACTTCTTTGTCGACACCAATTAAGACGAGGGCTTGTTCGGCGGGTTGGTAGGCGACGCCGACCTCTAGGCCGCGGCGGAGCGGATCAGTCTCGGTGATCTCGGGCCGGTTGAGGTTGTAGGCGTGGAAGCCGAAGTCGAGGCCGGGCAGCACCTCGGTCATCGCCCCGAGCGAGAGGCCGAGTGCTCCGGCTGAACCGAAGGTCGGGATCGAGACAGACGTATAGCCAACTTTCAGTCCAGCATGCACGAAGCGCGAGGCCGAGACGGGAAACGACCGTGCGAAGCCAAGGCCGAAGACGGTCTCCCGGAAGTCCTCGAACCCATAGGTCCGCGCTGTCGCCGCGAGAGTCCCATATCGCGTCGGCTCGGCGACAGCGACGGCCCCGAGCCGAAGCTCGCTCAGTCCGAACGCCTGCGAGGCAAAGGCCGCCCCAGCGCGTCCGGGGAGCGTCGCCCAACTGGCCGGATTGTGGTGCCCCCACACGTCGCCTTCGAGCGCCACCGTGGCCCGACCGAGCGCGAGCGCCCGCGCGCCACCCTCGGCGAGCGGGACGAGTTGGGCGTGCGCCACCGGAGCAGCGAGCAGGCACAGCGCGAGGACACGGAGTAGGCGGAACAGCATCGGCATGGGAAACGGTGGGAAAGTATACGATTCCCATTCCTTGCACCGTATACCGAAAGGGACTTGCTGCCCCGCTGCCCGGTGAAAGTATCTTCCCGTCCTGCTGCTTCCCTCGACGCTATCCGCTTTATGTCTCGCTGCCTCGCCCTGCTTGCCTGCCTGCTGGCCTTCGCGCCGAGCGCGAGCGCGCAGGAGTTGCTCTGCACCATCCGGGTCGAGTTCAGTAGCCTCGGCGGGAATGAGTTCGACTTCCTGAACGATTTGGAGGACGAGATCGAGCAGTACTACAACAACCGGGCATGGACCGACGACCGGTTCCGCGAGATCGAACGCATCGATTGCAACGTGCGGATCGAGATCCTCGAAGCCCAAGGGCTGGACCGGTTCACGGCACAGATTGTCGTCGGTGCCCGTCGACCGATCTATGCGACACGTAGCTCCACGCAGATCATGCAGGTCTCCGACACGGACTGGCAGTTCCAGTACAACCGGGGCCAGCCGCTGATCTTCGACACGAACCGCTACGACTCGCTGACGAGCTTGCTGGACTTCTACGCCTTCATGATCCTCGGCTACGACTACGACACATTCTCCGAGCTAGGCGGCACGCCGTACTTCGAGCAGGCCCGCGAAATCTCCGAACTCGCCCAGTCGCAGGGCGATCCGGGCTGGGTTTCCATCGGCGACGACCGGACGCGGACGACGCTCGTTCGCCAACTCCTCGACCCGCGCTATGAGGGGCTGCGCCGGGCGTATTTCCTCTACCATTACGGAACGCTCGACCTCTTCACGCGCGACCAAGAGACCGCGTGGCAAACCGGCTTTACTGCCATCGAAGGCATCTATGAGCTATTCCTCGAAGTCTCGCGGAAGTACTCCACCGACATCTTCTTCGCTATCAAAGCCCGCGAGATTGGCGACCTATTTGAAGAGGCCGACGAGGTGAAGAACCAGCTCTACACGATGCTGATCGAAATGGACCCGGCCCGGTCGAGTGACTACGACCGACTGCTGGAGTAGCTCAAGGGCGAGGGATGATCGTCGCTTTCAGCACGCGGTCGCCCTGCAGAATGAGGTCCACCACGTCCTGTCCTTGCACGACGCGCCCGAAGACGGTGTAGCGTCCATCAAGGTGGGGCTGCATCGAGTGGGTGACGAAGAACTGTGAGCCTTCGGTGTCTTTGCCGGAGGAGGCCATGCCGAGGGTGCCGCGTGTGTAGGGGATGCGGGCGAACTCGCTCGGGATGAAGGTGTCCGGTCCACCGAACCCATCGCCGCGGACGAAGTCGCCGCCTTGGATTACGAAGTTGGAGATGACGCGGTGGAACGACACGCCGTCGTAGTCGCCGCGTTCGGCGAACCGGGTGATGGTCTGGACCGTGAGAGGGGCCGCCTCGGTATCGAGTTCGAGGACGATAACACCTCGGTCTGTCTCCAGCGTCAGAAGCGGGTGCCGTCCGAGAGATCGGAGGTAGGGCCAGTCGAGCGCCGGAAAGCGCGGGGTGGCGAGGCCGGTCGCCTCGAAGTCTACGCCCTGTCCGAAGCGTTCGCTGAGAGTGGCGGCAGCGGCCTGCCGGATCGTCGGGTGCGGCCCTTCGAGCGCTACGTCGAGCAGAAACGGAATCGCTGTCGTGTCCTGCACCGCGCCGAGCGCCCGGACGATGGCGACCATCGGCTCAATATCGGCGGGGACGGTCATCTCGGCGTAGGTCTCGCGGAGCACCGCCGAGGCACCGAGCAGTCGGAAGAGCGAGTCGGCGAGGACGGGCGCGGCAGCGTAGGCCGTCGCGAGATCGCGCCGTCGGACCGCTTCCGCGAATCGGTCGAAGAAGAACGGCGCGCGCTCCGCTGTACGGTCTGCTTCCCAGTCTTCCTTGAGCGCCTCGAGGGCGGCGTAGGCAATACGTGAGTCGTCATTGCTTGCTGCCACCACAAGAATGTCTCGGCCTTCTGGTCCGGCCCCGACGAGAGCATCGAGCGCGGCGGCGTAGGCGAAGGCCGTTTCGTGCAAGGGCACCGCAATCTCTTTATGCTGCGGGTCCACGCTCTGCACCCACCGCAAGGCGGCTTCCCCACGCTCGCCCGCGACTAGCCCTGGCAGCAGCGGTGTCCACACGCGCCACCGTTCGGGATGCGCCTCGATCCACGCTTCGATTTGGTCAAGCCGTTCGGTGGGAAGGTGATTCATGGATGCGAGCGCTCCGGCGGCTGTGACTGCAACGTGGACCGATGCATCGTCGAGCGCGACGAGGAGGGCGTGCTGAACGGCGTCGGAGGCATCCGGCCGAGTGAGGGCGCGGACGGCATTCGTGCGAACGCGCCAGTCATCACTCCGGCGAAGCAGCGGGAGGAGGCGCGGCGTCGCACGTACTGGGTCCAGCCGACCGAGCGCGATGGAGAGGTATTGCTGCGCCGGGTCGTCTGCAGAGAGGCTGTCGGATGCCGAGAAGACCATGTCGCTGACGTGGTGCCACGGAGCCGGGTCGCGCATCCGGCTGAAGTAGTAGGCCGCGTGCTCGCGTAGCTCGGCGTCGGGTGCCGTGAGGTGATTCGCGAGCCAGCCCGTGGCCGAGCGGTCGTGGACGCCGCGCAGCCCGTAGCGAGCGATGGCAATGGCTCGGGCCGGGTCAAGAGCCGCGTTGAGCGGCACGTCGGGCAGCGCGGCGAGAGTGGCCTGCCCACCCGTCTTTCCGAGGGCATTCAGCAAGAGCCGCTGCACCACCGGGTCACGCTCGGCGCGGAGTGCATCAAGAATCGACTGTTCCGCTGTCGAGTCGGCGCTCTGTCCGAGGGCGAAGGTGGCGTCGGCGCGGACCGTCGGGGCGGGATCGGCGAGGAGGCGAAGCACGAGGGGGGCTGCGTCGGCGTCCTGTACCGAGCCGAGGGCGAGAGCGGTTCGCGCGCGCACCGCCGGGTCATCATTTATCAGGAAGGTTCGGAGTGCCGACGTATCGCGCCGCGTCTGCCGCTCGACGATAGCCTGAAGATCGTCGCGTTCGAGTAGGCCGTCGCTGAGGCGGACGGTGGCAGCTTGGGCGGGGAGCGGTACCTCGGGTAGGCTGGGGCCGGTCTGGGTAGAGGTGCAGCCTGCGAGGGCGAGCAGGAGCGCAAACAGAAAGGCGGGGCGCATGAGAGGCCGTGTGCGAAGAGTGCGTCGAAACAGCGGAAGCCGCGAATGAAAAGCCCGGCAGCGGCTATCTTGCGCTGGCCGGGCTGTATTCGGACTGTGCGAAAGGGGGGACTCGAACCCCCACGGGTGTTACCCCACCAGATCCTAAATCTGGCGCGTCTACCAATTCCGCCACTCTCGCAGAACCGCCACCTCTGTCGGCAGCGAGCGCCAATATAACGCTGCCATGCTCCCTCTCTCACAACGATTAGACCCATGACTCGACGCATTTCTTTCTCATTGCTTCTCGCCTTCGTGCTCGCGGCCTGTTCCAGCACCGAGGTGGTCACCACCGCGCCCCCGTCCACGCCTCCGATGACGGAGGACGTTATGCCGGACGAGGCCATGATGGACGTGCCGATGGAAGGCGAGGCCGGGATGACTGCGCCGATGCTCCTTGACCCCGACACGGTGCAGGCAGGTCGTTTCGACAACGGGCGGATGTTCACGTTTGACAACCCGCCCCGCGCCTACCTCACCGAGACCTACGGCTTCTCACCTGACGAAGCGTGGTTCGAGCACGCCCATCTCGCGGCGCTCCGCTTTGCGACCTACTGCTCTTCGTCGTTTGTCTCGCCGAACGGGTTGATCCTGACGAACCACCACTGCGCGCGCCAGAGTGTGACGCAGGTGACAGGGGAGGGTGAGAACCTCGGCGAAGACGGGTTCTACGCAGAGTCAATGGATGACGAGCGAATCGTCGAGGGCCTGTTCGTCGAGCAACTCATCGACATCACCGACGTGACGGCAGAGGTGGATGCTGCCGCCGCGAGCATGGAGACCGATGCCGAGCGGATCAACGCCCGGCAGGAAACGATTGCCGCCATTCAGGAGCGGATGGAGGGCGAAGTCGGCGGCTCGGACGCCGGGATGCGCGTGCAGATCATCACGCTCTACAACGGTGGGCAGTATTCGGCCTACACGTTCCGGCGCTACGACGACGTGCGGCTCGTGTTCGCACCGGAAGACGACCTCGGGTTCTTCGGCGGTGATGCCGACAACTTCACCTACCCGCGCTACAGCCTCGACTTTGCGCTCTTCCGCGCCTACGGGGACGACGGCGAGCCGCTCGACACGTCGGACTTCTTCTTCCCGTGGAGTGCCGACGGCACCGACGAGGGCGAACTCGTTTTCGTGATTGGCAACCCCGGCTCGACGACGCGCCTCCAGACGGTCTCCCAGCTTGAATACCGGCGCGACGTGCAGGAGCCGAGCACGCTTCACCTCCTCAAAACCCGCGCTGACGTGTACGAGCGGTTCGTGGATATGCACCCCAACGACCCGCAGACGCCGCAGATCGAGGACACGTACTTCTCGCTCTCCAACGGACGTAAGGCGTACACGGGCCGTGTCGAGGGGCTTCGTGATCCCTATGTCATCGCCCGCCGTGCCGCTGCCGAGCGCGCCTTCCGGATGGAGGTCGAGAACGACCCGCAGCTCCGGGCCGAGTACGGCGACCTCTTCGACCAGATCGCGCAGAACCGCCGCGAGGCCGGGCAGCTCGGGGCCGAGTTCGGCGCATTCATCGGGATGAACCCCGGCTCGGTGGTGGCCTCGAACACGCTCACGCGGGCGCTCAACGCCCACGCCCATGCAGCGACGCAGAACGACCAGTTCCGCGGTACAGCCCTTGGCGTCGAGGATGGTCGCCCAGCGGACCTCGAACGGATGCTCATCGAGGCCCGGCTCGCCGACTTCGTCCACTACTTGGGCGCGGACAGCGATGTCGTCCAGGCCATCCTGCAGGGGCGCTCGGTGGAACAGGCCGCCCGGTCGATCTTCGACGGGTCGGCGTTCGTGACACAGAGTGGCACCGAAACAGCGATGGGCGGCGACCTGATGGCGTCGGACGATCCGGCGCTTGCCGTCGCAGCAGCTATCTGGCCGAGCTACATTCAGTTCCAGCAGCAGAATGGAGCCCTCGGCGCTCAGGTCGGCGAGCTAGCAGGGCAACTGGCTCGTGCCCGGTTCGAGGTCTATGGCACGGAGATTCCGCCGGACGCGACCTTCTCGCTCCGTATCAACGATGGTGTGGTGCAGGGCTATAACTACAACGGCACCGTCGCGCCGCCGTACACCTCGTTCTACGGCCTCTATGACCGGCACTTCAGCTTCCAAGCCGACGCCGAGAATGAGGACTTCTTCGGCCTCCCGGACCGTTGGCTGCCAATCCCGGAAGCCCTCGACCTCACGACGCCGTACAACTTCGTCACCACGAACGACATCATCGGCGGCAACTCCGGCTCGCCGATGCTCAACCGCGACCTCGAAGTGGTTGGCGTCGCCTTCGACGGCAACATCCAGAGCCTGCCGGGGGACTACATCTACCTGCCGTACCAGAACCGGACGGTTGGCGTGGACTCGCGCGGGATGCTGGAGGTGCTCGAAAGCGTCTACGACGCCGAGCGCATCGCCGACGAGCTTCGCGCTGGCAAGACTATGATGATGCGGTAGTCTGGACAGACCAGATAGTAAACCAAGCGGGGCCGTGCTCAAAGGCACGGCCCCGCTACTTGTTCATGCTGGCGACGAGGGTAGGCGTCACGTCTACGAGGCTTTCCACGCCAGCCAGTGCCTCCGCTCCACGCCCCAGCGCGACGAGTGGAACCGGATTCCGGGTATGGCTCTTCGTGGCGAGGTCTTCGAGGTTACCATGATCGCTTGTGACGATGAGTAAATCGTCCGACCCGAGCGCGTCGAGGAGGCCACAGAAGAAGGCATCGAGTGAGCGAAGCACAGCGGTGGCTCGTCCGAGGTCTTGGCTGTGCCCGGCCTTGTCAGTGAGGTAATACTCGAACAGGACGAGGTCGGCTTCGGGGCTGAGGCGGGCGAGACGCTCTCCGGCCTCGCGCTCGGCGAGGAGTGGCACATCGAGACCAAGGCTCTCGCGCCATGCGCTCGCAGTGAGGTCAGCAGCAAGGGCCTCGCCGTTCCGCAAATCATCCTCCCGGCGAAGCTTAACCTCGGCCTCGACGCAGCAGAGCGTCGTGACCGTCCAGCGGTTGCGCGCCTCGACAAACCGGAAGAAACGGTCGGGGTAGGCATTGGCAAATGCGCCCGTCCGCCCAGCCTCGCGCAACTGCACGAACAAGTTATGGTGGGCGATGACTGGCTTCGAGGTTGAGTGCGGGTACGGGCCGAAGTGCCGTCCGGCTCGCTCGGCGCAGTTGACGCCGGTAAAGAGGGTCGCCTGCCCCGTTCCACTTTGCGGCAGGCCCGCCACGCCGAGCGTCGCGTCGATGGGCTGGAAGACGTGATTAGGCTGGGAAATAGGATGGATCTCGCTGTCCCAGCGCTGTCCACCCGCCATCCGCTCGAAGCTCGGCAGGGTGAGGGTATGGAGCGGATTTGCCTCGTCCGGCGGACCAAGCCCGACACCATCGAGGAAGACGAAGAGGGTGCGGGGCGGTGGAGACGTCACGCTTCGTGGGTGGGTTCGGGGGACGAAAGGTTGGCGCTCTCCGGTGAGGCTGCCGCCACAACCCAGTCAAGATCGAGTGGACGGTTGAGAGCATGGGCGCGGTCGGGCAAGCCGTTCTCGCCCTCGACGCCGAAGGTAGGGCGGTCCTGCTCGATGGCCCACGTTAGGGCACGCATCTCATGCGAGTCGGGCGGTACCGCGAAGAACGCTGAGGCGCGGGCCGCAGCGGCCATTACGAGGGCACGCTCGGCATCATCATGGCCGAAGGGGCCGTGGGCCATCGGGAACGGGGAGATAAGCACGCCACCTGCCCGGACGACAG
The DNA here is from genome assembly GCA_028284265.1 of Rhodothermales bacterium. Lineage (GTDB taxonomy): Bacteria > Bacteroidota > Rhodothermia > Rhodothermales > JANQRZ01 > JANQRZ01. The sequence continues at coordinate 61,439 of JANQRZ010000019.1, read as the reverse complement.
CACTGACGATGGGACGCATCGGTTTCGGAATCCGCCCCATCCCGGCATTGGCTACGAGGATCGACGGGTGCCCGGCCATCGCGCAGAGCTTGTGGACGACCACATCGAACCCGTGCTCGGCTCCGGCCACCACCACGACACCGTGCCCGATGAGCTTCCGTACGAGGTCTTGGGCAACCTCGAAGGCGGGGCCCGGCAGCGGAGGACGGGCGAACAGTGCTACGGAAGGTCGGGCGAGCACGTCTGCGTGGCCGTAGGCATAGAGCAGGACGGGGCGGTCGCTTCGGTCAAGGTCGGTGAGGCCAACCGGCCAGCGCGGGTCGTGTGCGGTGAGAACCTCCACGCGCTGCGCTTCGAGCATATTCAGCGTTTTCTCTGCTTCAGCGAGGGCAGGCCCCATGCTCTCGTCATCGAAAAGGTGGCCGACGAGAGCGACCGCGTTCGGGGCGCTTTTGATGCGAAGGAGCACCTGCTCGCGTGGGGTCGCGCGAAGCGCCTCATAGGTCGGGAAGTGAGACAGCAAGCGCTGCGTCGTGACGCGACCTATTCCATCCGAACCGAGGAGGGCCAGGGCAAAAGCAGAAGACTCATGCATAGCAGCAGGGGACTGATCCGGGAAAGATAGCAGTTTGGTAGCGTCCCGAGTGTCGGCACACGGCAGGGGGAGGGTATCCAGTGCAGGGTCTATGCAGTTCAGAAGGGTAAGCGGTAGTTCCGAAATAGGTGGAGGAAGGGTTGTGCCCAGAAAGAGCCATAAAATCAGGGATATCGTAATGTTTACCTAGATGGGCACTATAGTGTGCGGTGGCACCGCGTTTGCATCCCCCTATGGCCACCACCACGCTTTGCCTTGTTTCAGATGATATCCCCCCTTCATTTTCTACTCGCGGCCCCCGATCCTGCCGACAACCTCCTCGCCGCGCTCCGGCGCGCTGGATACGATCCCCGTCCGCAGTTTATTGCCCAGCCCGAAGCGCTCGGCGAAAACCTGCACCGAGGCGTCTCGGACCTGCTCATCGTCCAGCACGGCCTGCCGGGGTTGTCATCGTGGGATGTGCTGGCGTGGGTTGAGCGTCAGGCCGTGCGCGTGCCCGTAATCGTCATTACGGAAGAGAGCAAAGAAGGCACGGTGGTCGCGTTGCTCGAAGCCGGGGCGCGGGACGTGGTCAACATGTCCGACCTAGAGCGCCTCGGCGTCGCCGTGGCGAAGGCATTGCGGTGGCGGAAGGAGCATCCCGCATCGCACGAGTCCGATGACGCGTCGGCAGAAGTCATCTTCCGCGATCTCGCCGAACACATGCCCATCGGGTTGTACCGGACGACAGAGGAGGGGCGCATCCTGTATGCTAACCCCGCCTTCGCCCGTCTGCTCGGATGCGAGAGCGTGGATGAGCTACTCGGCGAAGAGGTCTCCGACGCCATTACCTATTCCCGAGACGCCTTCACCGAGCGGCTCCAGAACGAAGGGCGGGTGGAGAACTACGAGGCGTGGTGGGAGCGCGACGGAGAGGATGTCTGCACACGCGAAAATACGCGGGCTGTCCGCGACGCAGAGGGGCGACTGCTCTACTACGAGGGGACCATCGAAGACATCACCGAGGAGCGAAAGGCCCTGCATGCGCTGCGCGACAGCGAAGCCTCGCTCCGTACCATCGCCGAGGCCACCGGCCTCGTGTTCTACCGCCGCCATTCTGGGAGCGATGGCTACGATCACGTCAGTGCCTCGATCAAAGCCCTGACGGGTTACGCGCCCGATGAACTCGCCGAACAAGGCGGACTGGAAATGCTCATCGAAGAGCGCAAGATGATCGCCGGACAGAAGGATGGCGAGGGAGCCACCCTCTTTCTGTATCAACTCCGAACGGCAGATGGCGACGTGCGCTGGGTGGAAGACAACGCGCACCCGTGGATGGACGAAACAGGCGAGATCATCGGTCGGGCAGGCGTGCTGCGCGATGTGACCGAACAGCGAAGCCGTGAGGAGCAGGAGCGCACCCAGAGCGAGCGCCGTCTCGTTTGGCAGAAGGTGCTCACAGAACTCTCGTCGCTGGGGGGCGAGGCCGATGAGGTGTTGCAGCAGGTGACAGCCGCTGCCGCCCGTGTCACCAACACTGGGCGAGTCAGTCTGTGGCTGCTCGACGACGACGCAGGCGAGGTGCAGTGCCGCGACCTCTATGTGCTCGACGATGATGCGCATCGCACCGATTCCCCGTTCCGCACCGAGTCGATGGCCGATACATTCGACCTCCTCAGTCGGCAGCGCGTGGTGGCGACGGAGAACGTGCTCGGCAAGCCTGCGTCGGAACGTTTTGGACTCGATGTCTACCATGCACGAAACGGCGTCCACGCGGTGCTCTCGGCTCCAGTCCGGCGACGGGACCATGTCATCGGGTTCGTCGCGCTAGAGCATCTCGGTGAGTCTCGTGCTTGGACCGAGGATGAGCAGGACTTTGCCGTTGCCATCGCTGACCTCGTAGCGCTTGTGGTGGAACGGTCTGGACGCGGCGAAGCCGAAGCCGCTTTCCAGCAAAGCGAAGGGCGCTACCGGGCCATCTCCGAACTGGCCGCGGATTTCGCCTATGCGCTACGCATCGACGCCGACAAGACGACCGAGATTGTGTGGGCCACCGCAGCGTTCGAGCGCGTCAGCGGATACACCCCGGACGAACTGGACGGGTACGAGGGCCTCATCGGGCTGGTCCATGAAGACGACCAACCGCTCGTAAAAGAGACGCTGAGGCCGCTCAAGAATGGCGAGACAGTATCGCTTGAGTGCCGAATCCACACGAAGGATGGAGACGAGCGGTGGGTTGCCCACCGGAGCCGACTCATCCGTGATGAAGAGGAGCACTGCTCCTACGTCTACGTGTCTGGCCGAGACGTAACCGAGCGCAAGCAGTTCGAGGCCGATCTCGTGGAGGCACGCACCAAGGCTGAGGCGCTGGCTCGCCAGAAGTCTACGTTCCTTGCCAGCATGAGCCACGAGATTCGTACGCCACTGACCGCACTGCTCGGTTTCGCCGGAGTGCTCGCCGAAGACGTGGATGAAGACAACCTTGAATTTGTGCAGCTTATCGAGACGAGTGGGAAGCGGCTCATGGAGACACTCAACTCCGTGCTTGATCTCGCCCGTCTGGAATCCGAGCAGGTGGAATTCTCGCCTGAGCCACTCGACATCGTAGAAGAGGTGCAGCAAGCCGTTCGACTGCTGGCTCCGCTCGCCGATGAGAAGGGTATCGACCTCCGGGTCGATGAAGGAGCTGCTGAGGTCATCGCTCCGCTCGACGCCGTGTGCCTCCGCCGCATCCTCAACAACCTCATCGGGAATGCGATCAAGTTCACTGAGCACGGGGAGGTGGTGGTTGGGACTTCGCTTGACGGCCCCCATGCTCGGCTGTGGATACGGGATACAGGCATCGGGATGGATGAAGCGTTTCTGCCGAACCTCTTCGGTGAGTTCCAGCAAGAGGCCGAAGGAAAGGGCGGGGGCAGCGGCCTCGGCCTTGCCATTACGCAGCGCCTCGTGAACCTGATGGATGGAACCATCACGGTTGAGAGTACCAAGGGCCAGGGCAGCACCTTCACGCTCACCTTCCCGGTCGTCTTCGACGAAGAGCAAGTGCAGCAGGCGGTCGAGATGGCACTCGCCAAGGGCGAGAGCGTGCAGAAGCCACAGGAGGACGATGAGCGCTCGCGGGTGCTCATCGTCGAAGACAATGACGATACGCGCCGCCTGATCGAGCGCATTCTCGGCGAGCGGTACCGCGTGGATGCAGCGGGTGACGTGGACACGGCGCTCGACCTATTGAGGGAATCGGTGTATGACGCGCTCGTGCTCGATATCCACCTCAGTGGGGAGCAGACCGGGGTGGAGTTGCTTCAGACGGCGCGTGCGCTGCCGTACCACGAGGCGGTGGTGGCACTCGCCCTCACAGCCTATGCGCTGCCCGGCGACCGCGAACGCTTCCTCGATTCGGGCTTCGATGCCTACCTCAGCAAGCCGTTCTCGAAGGAGGACCTGATGGAGGCGCTGCTCTCGATTGGGGTGACGGTGGCGGACGTGTAGGTCGCCCGCGGGCTTCGTAGCTTTCGGCGTGACCGAGTCCTCTTCTCCGAACGCCAGCCAGGCTGTGCCGTCGTCTCGTGCCGAGGCACCCATCGCGCTTGTGATGAGCGGCGGTGGTGCCCGTGCGGCCTATCAGGTCGGCGTGATGCAAGCACTGGCGAGGCGATGGCCAACGTTCCGACCGGACATCATTACGGGCGTCTCGGCGGGAGCCATCAACGCGGCTTCGCTCGCCAGCCACCCCGGCAGTTTCCCCGAGGCAGTGGAAGCGCTCGGGCGTCTGTGGGTCAACCTGACGACGGATCAAGTCTTTCGTACCGACGGCCCCAGCCTGCTCCGCATCGGGTGGCAATGGGTGCGGCGGTTGCTCTCTGGCGGTGAGGCCGGGCAGGAAGCGCGTGGCTTCGTTGACACCACGCCGTTGTACCGCCTGCTCCGGCAGCACCTTGACCCGAACGGCAACGGCATCGAGGGTATCGAGCAGAATATCCGTGATGGTCGCCTTCGCGCGTTTGGGCTGACAGCGACGGATTATGCGACGGGGCGCTCGGTGACGTGGAAACAAGGGCGGGACCTACAGCCTTGGGACCTGCCGAAGCGCAAGAGCATCGAGGCGCGCATCGGTGTGGAGCACATCATGGCCTCGGCGGCGCTACCGTTTATCTTCCCGGCGATCCCTGTCCGTACCCCGACCGGCGGTGGGTGGTACGGCGACGGCGGCATTCGGCTGACGGCTCCGCTCTCGCCTGCCCTGCACTTCGGGGCCGGGCGCATCCTTGCCGTCTCGACGCGCTACGCTCGCACTACTGCCGAGGCATCCGATCCCGCGACGACTGGCTATCCGCCGCCTGCCCAGATCGCGGGCGTCCTGATGAATGGCATCTTCCTTGACCTGCTCGATCAGGACGCGACGACGCTCCGCCGCATCTCGCACCTTGTGGAGGACTGTGGAACCGGGCAGCGTAATGGCCTTCGCCCGGTCGATCTTCTCGTGCTGCGTCCTTCCGAAGACCTTGGACGCCTCGCGGGTGACTACGAACCTGAACTGCCGCCGACCTTCCGGTTCCTGATGCGCGGCCTCGGCACCCGCGAGACGCGCAGCCCGGACTGGCTCTCGATGCTACTCTTCGAGCCGGACTATCTCCGCCACCTTATTGCCATCGGTGAGCGCGATGCTGAGGCGCAGATCGATGAGATCGGTGCCTTGATCGAAGCCTAGACTTCTTCGTCGCCTTCAAGGGTTCGACCCCGCACGGCCCGCTCGGCGATGGCGATATCGGTCAGGAACGGATACAGCCTCCCCACATCGAGCAACTGCCACGGGCGGCCTTCGACACATACCGGGAGGCCATGCGCTTCGGCGTATTCGACGGTGCGGTGGCTGAGGTGAGCGAAGTCGGGGAAGACGTGCGGCACACGGAGTACGCGGCTGGGGCGTCCGTCCTTCGGTGCGGCGACAATCGACAGGCTGGTCTTGTCCAGCTCGACGCGCTCGATCTCGGCCCACGAAAGGACGGTCTTGCGCCTAGCGTAGTCATAGCCGACGACCCGATGCACCGAGAGCTTCACGCACCAGACCACGCTCCGAAGTCGCAGAAAGGCGTAGGAAGCGCCCACCACCATCACAGCCAGCGAACCGCTGACGAGGGTGGTGACGAGGACGAGCGAGGGGACCCAGAGCAGCAGCAGCGGCGTCAAGCCCAAGATCGCGCCGAAGCCGACGACGAGGGCACCGGCCAGCCTCCCGACATGCTTGCGCGTGTCGAGCTGCACCTCCTCATTGTCGAATACTTCGTACCAGTCAGCCATGAGCCCCTCCTGCCGAAAAGATAGCGATAGGATAGAGAACAGTCCCCGAAAGTTTCAGAGGGTACACATTTGTTACGTTTGCTCCGACTGATGCAAGAGTGGGGCACTTCGCAGCCCTATCCGAACGCCTGCGTCAGCACGTCCACGGTGCGTTCCACATCAGCGTCAGAAAGGTCGCGGTGGGTGGTGGCGCGGATCGTGTGGGGGCCGAAGGCCACCATCCGCACGCCATGCTCTGCGAGCCGTTCCAGCACCGTCTCAGCAGGCATGGCCGTCTGGGCAATGACGATGTTGGTCTCCACCGAAACGGGGTCGATCTCGAAGACTGGGAGCACCGCGAGCGCCTCGGCGAGGCGATGGGCACGGGTGTGATCTGTCGCCAAGTCAGCGCGGTGATGATCGAGCGCGTGGAGGCCCGCTGCGGCGAGGATGCCGACCTGCCGCATCCCGCCGCCGAAGAGTTTCCGGTAGCGCTGAGCGAGGCGGATTGTCTCTGCCTCGCCCGCGAGCACCGACCCGACGGGTGCGCCGAGTCCTTTCGAGAGGCAGACGCTGACGGTGTCGAACGGGGCTGCGAGGTCGGCTTCAGACTGACCCGAGGTGACGGCGGCGTTCCACAGCCGCGCCCCGTCGAGATGCAGCGCGAGACCGTGCTCACGCGCTACCTCGGCGACCTCTCGCGTCAGGTCGAGTGGATAGACCAAACCGCCCGCTTTGTTGACAGTGTTTTCGAGGCAGACGAGGCGGGTCCGTGGCTCCCAGTCGTAGCGCCCCCTCACAACGGCCCGCACGTCATCCCCCGTGAGGAATCCGCGTGCATCGCCGATGGGTCGAAGCTGGACGCCGGAGAGGGCAGCGGGTGCGCCGGACTCGTAGTGGAAGATGTGGCTCCGCTCGGCGAGCACGACCTCATCGCCGGGGCGCGTGTGGACCCTGATGGCAAGCTGGTTGCCCATCACGCCGCTCGGCACGAAGAGGCCAGCCTCTTTGCCGAGTAGGTGTGCTACCCGTGCTTGCAACCGCTGCACCGTCGGGTCCTCGCCGAATACGTCGTCGCCGACCTCCGCCTCGGCCATCGCCTGCCGCATCGCGGGCGTCGGCTTGGTGACGGTATCGCTGCGGAGGTCGATCATGTTCAGTAGCCCATCTGCCGCATCCGGGTCAGGATCGTCCCGGCGTAGCTGCCCATCCGCTGCGGGGTGCGCGAGCGCGGGGCGGGGATGCACGCGGCGAGACGGGCGGCCTGTTCCCGCGACAGGTTCGCTGCCGAGGTGCCGTAGTGGTACTGCGCGGCGGCCTCGATCCCGAACACGCCCGGTCCCCACTCGATCACGTTGAGATACAGCTCCAGAATCCGCTCTTTCGGCAGGATCAGTTCGGCGAGGTAGGTCAGCGGTACTTCCAGACCCTTGCGGATGTACGAACGGTGCGTCGTCAGGAAGAGGTTCTTGACGAGTTGCTGGGTGATGGTCGAGGCTCCACGCGGTGGCCGACCCCGACGGGCGGCGTCGGCGCGGGCGTTTTCGAGTTCTTCCCAGTCGATCCCACCGTGTGTGTAAAACCGCGTGTCCTCAGCGGCGACGACGGCCCGCTTGGCCTGACTCGAGATGGCGTCACCCGCGACTGGCGTGTAGCGAAAGGTGAAGTCGCCCTCCTCGAAGAGGGCTTCGACATGGCGCTGTATCTGGACTGACGTGACCGGCGGTGGCACGACCAGCATTGCCACGAGCGAGAGCGTGCAGAGGCCGTAGAAAATCAGCACCGCGAGGATCGGCCAAAGCACAAGCTTGCCGAGGAGAGACCGGGGGCGTCGGGCTTTCTTCGGTTCGCTGGCAGCAGGCATCGATCCCTCAGGCTGGATTGTGCGCTACCGGCTGATCTCCAGAATCTCGAACGGAATCTTGCCCGCGGGCACCGTCACCTCCACCACGTCGCCGACCTCGTGCCCAAGCAGGCTTTTCCCAACCGGGCTGGCAATCGAAATCTTACCCTTCGCCATATCAGCCTCCTCCGCTGAGACGAGGGTGTAGGTAGCCTCCTTCTTGGACTTCTTGTTCATCACCCGGACGGTCGAAAGGATGAAAACCTTCGAGTCGTCGATCTGCTTTTCATCGACGAGGCGGGCGTTGGCGATCGTCGTTTCGAGCTTGGCGATGCGGGCTTCGAGGTGGCCCTGCGCTTCTTTGGCGGCGTCGTACTCGGCGTTCTCCGAGAGGTCGCCCTGAGCGCGCGCTTCGGCGATTTCCTGCGCGATATCCTGTCGCCCCTTCGTCTTGGCGATGCGTAGCTCTTCCTTCAGGTTCTCGAGCGCTTCCTCGGTGAGATAAACAGGCTTGTCCATAGATGGGTCGGTGTGATCCCCAGCAAAAAAAGAACGCCGCATCCCGGCGAGGGACGTGGCGAAAGGCTGAGCGAATATAACGCTACCCTGCCTGTTTGCGCTGTGGAGGGCGTGCGAATCCGTGTGCGTTACCAGCCGGAGCGCGCGGGGCCGGAGCGGGGCGGATCAGGTGTTGGCGGAGCCTCGGCGATGACGGGCGGGCGCACGGGGATCGTCGTCTCGACATCGAGGAAGCGGCGGGCGGTCCAGTAGGTCCGCTGGAAGTGGTCCTTGTTGAAGTCGTCCACCAGCACGCGGTCCTGCGACGACGAGGCGTGGAGCAGCCGGTCGCCGTCGAGGTAGATGCCGACGTGGCGCTGGTTCGGGCCTGTGCGGAAGAAGACGAGGTCGCCTGTGCGGAGGTCGTTCCGCGCCACCTCACGGCCCTCGCGGACCTGCGTGCGCGTCGAGCGCGTCAGGCGGAGGCCAAACGCTCCGGCGTAGATCGCCCGGACGAGCGCCGAGCAATCGACACCACTACGCGAGGTGCCGCCGAATCGGTAGGGCACGCCGAGCCAGTCGTCTGCCGCCGTCATCAGCCGCGTCTCCGTGTCGATCTCATTCGACGGTAGAAGCTGCTGGGCCTGCTGGGTGGCCGTACTCGTGCCTTGGATAGAGCTACTGGTGCCGCAGCCCATCAGGAAAACGAGCGCGCCAAAGGCGAGGAGAGTGGGGCGAGTGTTGGGCATACTACAGTGAGGTCGTGAAGAAAAGGTACGGCGTGCGGGCGAAACGGCTAACAGGGCCATCCGGTGTACCCCATCGGGGAACTCCGGCAGGGGGCGCGGATTCACGATCCTCGTCGTCACAACATTCGATCCATCGAAGCCTTTTGCCATGCCTTATCCCGAGCCGCTCGTCCAGCCCATGCGCGCCGAACTCACCACTCTCGGCGTCGACGAACTCACCGATGCCGTCGCCGTCGATGCGGCGATGGACGCTGCCGAGGGGCAGACGACCCTCGTGGTCATCAACTCGGTCTGTGGCTGCGCGGCAGCGAACGCCCGCCCCGCTGTCGCCTTCGCCAAGCAGGCCGCCGTGCCCCAGCCGGACCGCTACGTGACGGTCTTCGCCGGGCAGGACTTGGAAGCCACGGCTCGGATGCGCGAATATCTCCAGGGCATCCCGCCGTCGTCGCCGTTCATGGCGCTCCTCAAGGATGGCGACCCGGTCTTCGTGCTGGAGCGCCGCCATATTGAGGGCCGCAGCGCAAGCGCCATTGCCACCGATCTCGTCGGGGCCTTCGAGACCTACTGCGGCACTGACGCCACCGCCAACGGCGAAGCCGAGCGCCCCGAACCCGCCGACCAGCCCGACGCCCGAGGCGAACTACCCGACACGTTCCGCTCGATCCTCTGAGCAGAACATTGGACATCACCGAAACGCTGTATGTCTCCACCCGCGAGGCATGGCGCGATTGGCTGGCGGCGCACCACGAGGACGCGCTCGACATCTGGCTCGTCTCCTACAAGAAGCACACGGGCCGACCGAGCGTACCCTACAACGATGCCGTCGAGGAAGCCCTTTGCTTCGGGTGGATCGACAGCATTCGTAAGGGGATCGACGAGGATCGCTATGCCCAGCGGTACACCCCGCGCCGCGAGGGGAGTGGCTATTCCCAACTGAACAAAGAGCGCTTGGCTCGGCTGATCGAGCAGGGGCAGGTCATTCCCTCCGTACTCGAAGTCCTCGACGGTGTGCGCGCCGAGGACTTCGAGTATCCCGAGGACATCATCGCGGCGTTGCAAGCCAACGGCGAGGCATGGGCCTTTTTTCAGACCACCTCGCCATCGTACCAGCGGATTCGGGCAGCCTACATCGATACCGCGCGGACACGCCCCGATGAGTTCGCCAAGCGCCTGAGCAACTTGGTTGCCATGTCTGAAAAGGGCAAACAGTTCGGCTATGGGATCGAAGACTTCTACTAGCCGCCGAATCTGCTAGAGGAACCTCGCATACTCAACCTGTCATTGCGAGAAGCGAAGGGGCAAGCCCTGTAGCGACGAAGCAATCTCCCGACAGATGCTCATCCATTTGGAGATTGCCACGTCGGCCTTCGGCCTCCTCGCAATGACAGCCTTTGGTTGAGGTCTAGCGCTGCTCGAAGGCGGCCATCGCTTCGCCGTAGTAGGCACCGAGCGCTTCATCGATGCCCCACGCTTTGTACATCGCGGAGCGGTCTTGTTGCACTGCGTTGCTGAGCGACTGCCTGATACCGGCGTTGCCACCGGTAAACTCGGCGATGAGCGCTTCGGCGCGTTGGACGAGTGGTTCGTTGGCCGGATCGGTCGCGGGTGTGCCCGCTTCGCGGTGGCGGTCGAATTCGGCAAATAGGTCGGCCCACTCCTGCTGCACGGCGGTGATACGGTCGTCGCCGACTTCGGCGCGGCGCTGCTTGAGGGTTTCGAGTTGTTCGGGGGTGTAGTGTTTCTCGAACATGGTCGTCAGGTGGATGGTGTGGAGAAAGTCGTCCACGGCGACCGGCTGCGCCGCGCGGACCTGAGCCGCGATACCTTCCAATCGCTCGACGAGCCGCTGCTGCTGCTCGACCGTCTCGCGGAGAAACGCGAGCTGTCGCTCCACCGCTTCGAGTGGACTCGCCGCCTCATCGAGGACCAACCGGATCGCATCGAGCGGAAGCCCGACGGACCGCAGCGCGACGATCTGGTACAGCCGCGATACATCGTCGGGGCCGTAGAGCCGGTGCCCAGCGTCGGTGCGTGCCGACGGCGAGAGCAGGCCAATCTCGTCGTAGTGATGCAGCGTGCGGACGGTCAGCCCGGTACGACGGGCGAGCGCGCCTACGCGAAGTGGGGCGTCGTTCATGGGAGGGATCGTGGTGACGACACAAGGGTAGGACCCTCACGCTACGGGAGGTGCAAGCGCCGCGTGGCATCTTCTCCGTCGCTTCACCGAACCGCGCCGCCGACGCATGAGCATCCGCCCGAAAAAATCGCTCGGCCAGAACTTCCTCCGCGACCCGAACACGATCCGCAAGATCGCGGCGTCGGTGGAGGCACCGGCAGGCGCGCCGGTCGTTGAGATCGGGCCAGGGACAGGGGCGCTGACGGAAGAACTGTTGCAGCGCTATCCCGACCTGACCGCCATCGAAGTAGATGAGCGGGCGGTCGAGCATCTGCGCGAGACGCTGCCCGGCCTCGACGTGCAGCACGGCGATGTGCTGGATACCGATTGGGCCTCGCTCGCTGAGGAGAAAGGGGAAAAGCTGTGGGTGGTCGGCAATCTGCCGTACTACATCACCTCGCCGATTCTCTTCTCGCTCCTCGACGCGCGGCGGCACCTCCGGCGGGCGGTCGTGATGATGCAGAAAGAGGTCGCCGAGCGGCTGGTGGCGGTGCCGCACACGAAGGCATATGGCATCCTCAGCGTGCAGACCCAATTGCTCTGTCGCCCGACGCTGCTCTTCGATGTGAGCCGCCACGTCTTCCACCCGAAGCCTGACGTGACGAGTGCCGTCGTCGCGCTCGACTTTGATGCCCCTAATCTCGGCGTGGACGTGGAGCAAATGCGGCGGACAGTGCGGACGGCATTCAACCAGCGGCGGAAGACGCTCCGCAACAGCCTCAAACCGATCACGTCGGAGACCGGCTTTCACGTACCCGACTACCTAGCAGGCCAACGGCCTGAGTCGCTGGAACCGGCGGCGTTCGTCAGTCTCACGCGGGCAATTTTCGGCGGGGCGGGCGCATAGGGTAGCCGCCGACCTATCTTCCGGCCCCGTGTTCATTCGGCGGCCCCGGTGCCGCACTTCGCTTTGTCCCGTGGCCGAGTCTCTCGCCCCAGACCTAGAGCGCCCTGCGCGCATCGAAGTCGACGAAACACTCGTCGATGATATCGGCACGCTCCTGCGAGACGGGCAGCGGGGCATGGTGCTCAACCTCGTGGCGGATCTCCACGCGGCAGACCTCGCGGACCTTATCCTGCACCTAAGCCCCGACGATGCAGACTCGCTCTTCGGATGGCTACCCGAGGAAAAAGCAGGAGCCGTGCTCCCCGAGTTGGAGACGGCCCGGCGCTCCGATCTGCTTGACGAGATGCCGCCGAGCGAGATCGTCTCGCTCCTCGATGAGATCGACACGGATGATGCCGCCGATGTGCTTGCCGATCTGCCGGACGAGGTCGCCGAGCAGGTACTGCCGCAGTTGGAAGATGCCGCTGAGGTCGAGGCGCTGCTGCACTTCGGGGACGAGACAGCGGGCGGCCTCATGGAGACGGACTACGTCTCTACCCGCGTCACCGCCACCGTGGATCACGCCACCGAAGAGCTACGCCGCTGCGCCGCCGAAGTCGATCCGGTTTACGTCGTTTACGTCCTCGACCAAGACGACCGACTCGTCGGGTTGGTAGACCTCAAAACGCTCGTCCTTGCCCGAGGCAGCGCGGCGGTCGCGGACATCATGGACGCCGAGGTGGTGAGCGTCGAGCCGGACCTTGATCAGGAGGAGGTCGCCCGCATCATGGAGCGGTACGACCTCGTCGCCCTGCCTGTCGTCAGCGCTGACGGACGGATGATCGGGCGCATCACCATCGACGACATCGTGGACGTGATCCGCGACGAGGCCGAGGAGGACTTGCAGCGCGCGAGCGGCATCGCGGGCGACGAGGAGATCACGGCGTCGATTTTTGCGATCTCGAAAGGGCGACTGATCTGGTTGATGATCGGTCTTGTCGGAGCCTACGGGTCGGGCCTTGTCATTCGCGGGTTCGAAGGTGCGCTGGAGGCGGCCGCCGTGCTCGCCATGTTCATTCCCATCGTAATGGCGATGGCGGGCAACGCTGGGATTCAGAGTTCGGCGATTGCGGTGCAGGGTTTGGCTTCGGGCGACCTGTGGAGTTCGGACGTGGTTAAGCGCATCGGCAAGGAACTGGCGGTCGCGCTCCTCAACGGTGTGGCGCTCGCCATCGCGCTCGCGCTCATCGTTCTCGTGATGGGCGCGGTCGGCGGTCTCGGCGATGCCGATACCACGCGCCTCGCCCTCACGTCTGCGGTCTCGCTCCTCATCGTGATCGTTCTTGCCACCGTCCTCGGCGCGACGATCCCGCTGCTCCTCGACCGTGTCGGGATCGATCCGGCCCTCGCCACCGGCCCGTTCATCACGACCTCGAACGACATCATCGGGCTGGCTGTATTCTTCGGTGTCGCCTCGGTGTTGTACCTCTAAAGCGCACTGAACAGCGCCCGCACGCGCCGCCGGTTCACGCCGAGGTCGCCCATACCAACGCGGCTCGCGCTGCGGACGTGCAGTACCGCCCCTCCTTCGTGCGGCTCGACACGCAACTGCACGTCGTCCGTGAAGAAGCCTGTGCTGAACGTCGCGTGCAGACCGAGTCCATCGGCGTCAGTCTTGATCTCTTTCGCCGCCCCGATGGTGAGGCCACTGATCGAACGAACCGCGTCGTGTGCGGCATCGAACAGGGCGGCAGGGTTGCGGTCGAAGTACCGGCTCTCGCGGACGCAGTTCGTCGGAAGTCGGCAGGGCGGGAGCGGGTTCTCGGGAAGCGTGGACATGAGGCATAAAAAAACGCGCAGCCCCGAATCGAGAGGCTGCGCGATGGAAGAGGGGGAACGGACTAGAGCGACGTAGGCTGGGTCGGTGCAGCAGGCTCGGCGGCCTCGAACTCGCGTTCATCGTTGTACTTCGACGGGCACTTGATGAGGATGTGCTCGGCGGTAAAGGCATCGCCCTCCATTCGGCCTTCGATCACGACTTGCTCGGCGTCCTCGAAGTTGGCTGGTTTGGGGTTCAGGTAGCGCACTTCGCGCACGGCTCCGTCCTCGTCCTTCATCCAGAACGAAAAGACGTTTGCCTCGCGGTCGTAGGTCGTCGGCTGGGCTTGCACCCACTCGCCGACGACGTGTGCGTAGGCGTCTTGCTCGGCGGCCTCGGTGAAGGTCATGTACCCCCCGACGCTTTCACCGAAGGAGCGCAACATCAGGAATGTGAATCCGACCAGTAGGACGAGGCCGATGATCGTTTTAGGCTTCATAGCATCGAGCGGTTGAGTCGGAAGCTTCTACGCCCCGAAGGTATCTTCGCGTTCCGGGCGCGCGTCGAGGTCGTCTTCTAATTGGGCGAGGCGACGGTCGGTGCGGAAGAGGAAGAACAGCACCCCGAACCAGATGATGAGCACGACCGCGAGGACGACGTAGAGCTTGTCCTGTTGTAGCATCACCGTTTCGAGTCCCACCGGCGGGGCATCGGGAATCGCCGCCCACACGCTGTCGTAGACGGCGGCGTCAGTCGAGTCGGTAGGAGTGATCGGAGCTTGCATGACCGAAGTTAAAAGCGGAGGCAGAGCGGCTATGCGAAAGTCGATGGAAATGTTCAGCCGTCAGCCAGTCGCTCCTCGGCCAACCGGAGACGGACGCGCTGTGTATAAATCCACCAGAACAGGGCGATGAAGCCGATCACCGCTGGATAGAACACCATCCGCATCTCTGGCGCGAGGTCGGTCTGGCTGAACGCCGGACTGCCCTCGCCGCCGGGGTGCAGACTCTCCAACTGCCGGGGTAGGACGTACAAAAGGAACGGCGCAATCGCCACCGCGAACAGGTTGTAGACCGCCGCGATTCGCCCGCGCTTCCGAGGCTCGTCGATGGACGACCGCAGCACGAAGTAGGCCGCGAAGACCATCAGTTGCACTGCCGTCATCGACTGCTTCGGGTCGAAGTTCCACCACTTGCCAGTGCCGACGTACCACGTAAACCGAGCCCACACCATCCCGGTGATGAGGCCGAGGACGCCGAACAGCATCGCCACGAGCGCGGCCTGCTCGGCCCGCACGTCGCGCTCCAGCGTCGGCTTCATCAGGTACCGCGCCGAGTACACCGCTGACACGATCATGCCCGCCATCAGTGCGAACCACATCGGGACATGGAAATACAGGTTCCGCGCCGATTCTTCCAGAATGTTCAGCCGGGGGATTGACAGCACAAGGCCAGCCACGATCACCACCGTCATCCATCCGGCGATGCCAATGGTAAGGAAGCGGTAGCCGGTGCCGTACCGTGTGCGCGTCGTGTTCATAGTGAGGGGCTAAATGGGAAGGGATTGCACACCTGCATACAGGTCGGGTTTCTAGCCAACGGCGCTTTCATTAATCGTTCCACACGTAGTCGAACAAGAGCACGGACGCTGTGATGACGACACCGGCGTAGGCTCCGAGCGTCACGAGGTCGCCCGCCGATGCGTCCCACGGTCCCGCCGACGCCCCGAGTAGCAATGCCCGCTGCGTCACCCGCACCACCGTCAGCAAGAGCGGAATCAGCAGTGGGAACGCGAGTACCGGCAACAGCGGCCCGCCCGATGCCGCCCGTGCGATGATCGCCGACAAGAGCGTCATCGCCCCCGCCAACCCCAGCGCCCCGAGCGCGAGCGTCGCTGCCAGCAAGCCCACCGCCTCGACCTCCAGTCCGAGCACGAGCACAAAACCCACCGCTGCGATCGCATTCATCGCCCCCACCAGCAAGACGTTGAATAGCAGCTTCCCGGCGTACACCATGCTTGGCCGCAGATGCAGTTGCAAGAGTAGCACGGTACCGCGCTCCTCTTCCGCGACAAACGCCCGCCCCAAACCGACCGCTCCCGCAAACACGATCACCACCCATAGCAACGCCGACGCCACCCGCTCGCCGACCTGGCCTGTTCCGATGGCAAACGCCACCAGCAGCAGCGATGACACCACGAACAGCAGCAGCGCGTTGATGGCATAGCGCGTCCGCAGCTCCAGCCGGAGGTCTTTCTGGAAAACGGCCCAAGCTCCGTGCAGCCAGTCCATGTCGGGGAGGTTGATGAGAGATCATGGAAGATCGAGGATAGAGGATAGACAATCCATCGCCCAGCCGCTATTCTCTATCCTCTCACCCAAGTACCTCCATGCTCGATCACGATAAAGTTCTCGGTACCCTCCTCGGCAGCGCTGTCGGCGACGCCCTCGGCATGCCCATCGACGGCTTGAGCCACCAGAACGTCCGCACCTACTACAAAGGCATCAAGGGCTATCGCGCCGATGAACATCGAGGTGGCTTGGAGGCTGGTCAGTGGACCTCGCTTACCCAGCGCAGCTTTGCGCTCGTGCGGGTGTTGGCTGACCCGATGCCACATGGGGCCATCCCAACCAGCCGCGAGCGCTACGCGGACGAAGTAGCCCGGCTTGATCTACGTCGTCCGAGCGCAGACAGAGAGGCGTCGAGCGAGGCTGTGGTCATCGCCACGCCGCTCGCTCTGTGGTGGGCCTCCGAGGGACGGACGAGCGATGAAGTGATCGAGTTGGTAGCGTCTGCGCTTGGCGATGACTACGATAGCGTCGTTCTCGCCGCCGCCGTAGGGCACGCCTTGGCCGTGCAGCACCTGCTCGCTCACATGCCTGCTGGCCTTGATGGGGCGGGGCTCTTCCGTGCGGTCACCGAGGTCACCACGCAGGCGGAGGAACGGTTCGGTGCACGACCCGATGTGTCGGATCGGCTACGGCTCCTTGCTGGCCATCTCGATGCTTTCCCACTCGACTTGCAAGACCTGTGCGATGGCACCGGCGCTGCGACGGACGAGGCGTGGCCGTTCGCTCTCGCGATGGTCGCTCGCAACCCGACACTGCTGGAGGCAACGATGCTGCCTGCGATCAACGTCGGTGGAGCAGCGAGCACGGTCGGTGCGCTCGTCGGGGCGATGCTGGGTGCGCTGCACGGGTGGGCCGCCTTCCCCGAAGCGTGGCGCGAAGGGCTAGAGAATGTGAAACGGCTCGAAGCTGAGGCGAGGGCGTTCGGTGATGCGCTGGCAGAATCGCGCTAGCGTCGCTCTGCGTCCCGATGAGCGTCGGTATGGCCGCCGGGAGGGAGGCCGCCGGTGAAGCCGTCTTCGTTCTCCCATCCTTTGTGCGGCAGGTCGTCCGGCAGGTCGCCGAAGTCGCCGATGAAGCCGATCTCGGTCGAGAGCCGGTAGCCTTGGTCCTCCTCGACGACGCGCTGGATGTGACCGATCAGACGGCGCACGTCGGAAGCCGTCGCGGTGCCGGTGTTGATGAGGATGTTGGCGTGGCGCTGCGTCACCTCAGCCCCGCCGATCCGGTAGCCCTTCAGTCCCGCCCAGTCGATGAGCCGCCCTGCGCCGACGCCTTGGATCTTCTTGAAGATGGACCCGGCGCTCGGCTCGGTATCCGGTGGCGGATGACGCTCTTTGCGCCACGCGAGGTTGGCGGCCATGATCTCCCGCATCCGCGCCTCGTCGCCCAGCTCCAGTTGGAATGTCACTGCCAACACGATGTCGGCGCGGTCGTGGAGGATGGAGTAGTCGTACCCGAAGTCGAAGTAGTCGTGCCCGACGGTTTTTCGTTCGCCTTCCTCGGTCAGGATATCGGCGGAGAGAACGACCTCTTCGATGAACATCGTCCGCTCGCGCTCCGGCGGCGGCGAGAGGAAGTGCAGGTTTTGCCACAGCGCCCCGCCCACGCTCGACGGAATCCCGACGTAGTGCTCCAACCCGGATAGTCCCGCCGAGACCGTTTGCTCGATCAGGTTGGGATAGACCACCGTTCCGCTCTCGGCCCAGACCTGTCCCGTGTTTCGGTCGATGCGGGTATGGTCGGCGCAGTTGCGGATCACGAAGCCCCGAAAGCCGAGGTCGCCGACGAGGATGTTAGCTCCGAGGCCGAGGAGGAAAAACGGGAGGTCGAGGTCGCGGGCGAGGCGGAGGGCAGCTTCGAGTTCGTCGGCAGTGTGAGCTTCGTAGAACAGGTCCGCCGGACCGCCGATCTTGAACGTGGTGTACGGGGCGAGGATTTCGCCGGTGCGGACGCGGTTAGCGCCGAGGGCCTCGCGGAGGTGGGCGAGTTGATCGGGGTGAGCGACGACAGGCGAGGTCACGGGCAAGCAGGTGGGTGAGGGGGCAGGTGATACCGGATCGGCAGCGGCCGGTTCTGATTTGGAATCCGTGAAACGAGGCCAGGTGCGCCGGGACAGGCGCTAGATAACGCATCCCCATCGTTGAAAGCTCGTATTCTACGTCATCCTTATCGCTTCACCTGCCCAACGACTCATGGCGAACACGTATCCTAACCTCACCCGCGCTGCCGGACGCTTTGGCGTCATCATTGGAGCCGTCGTCCTGCTCATGCTCATCGCCGCAGGCTGCATGACCAAGTCCATCGGAGCTGGTGAGCAAGGCGTCAAGTTTAGCTACTTCTCCGGGACCAACATGGAGCGGAGCTACGACGAGGGCTTCCACGTCTTCCTGCCTTGGGAGACGATCATCGACTATGATGTGCGGGTTAAGAACGAGAATGAGACCGTCGAAGTCCTCTCCTCGAACGGTCTCACTATTGTGATGGACGTTTCGGTCCGTTACCGGCCCCAAGTTGACCAACTGCCGGAGCTGCACACCACCTACGGTCAGGAATACTACACGCGCCTCGTGCAGCCCGAGCTTCGTAGCGTATCCCGCGAAGTGGTTGGTCAGTTCACCCCTGAGGAACTCTACTCCACCCGCCGCGCCGAACTCCAAGAACAGATCGAGTCGAGCGTCGCTGCTGCCGTCGAAGAGAACTTCGTCGAGGTTGAGGCGGTGCTCATCCGTGACATCGCGCTGCCCGACCAGATCCGCCGCGCCATCGAGAACAAGCTGGAAGAAGAACAGCGCGTCGAGCAGGCTCGCCTCTCCATCGCTCGTGCCGAACAGGAGGCCGAGCGCAAGCGCGTCGAAGCCAGCGGCGACGCCGACCGGGCACGGATCATCGCTCAGAGTCTCTCGCCGCAGTTCCTCCAGTTTCAGGGTATCCAAGCCACGCGGGAACTCGCTCAGTCCAGCAACTCCAAGGTGGTCGTGATCGGCGCGGGCGAGGGCGGGCTGCCCGTCATTCTCGGCGACCAGTAGCGGTGGCGGAGGACCGCACCGATTTCTTCCAGCGCGTGTGGGATGTGGTGGCCGACATCCCACACGGCAAGGTCACGACTTATGGACACATCGCCCAGCACCTCGGCGCGAAGCGTTCGGCGCGGGTGGTCGGATGGGCGATGAAGGCGGCGGCGAGTACCAATCTGCCGTGCCACCGCGTAGTCAATCGGCGCGGTGCCCTCTCCGGGCGGCTGCACTTTGCGACGCCGACGGTCATGGAAGAACGCCTCCGCAGTGAGGGTGTCGCGTTCAACGAAGAGGGTGAGGTGATCCTGGACGACCACCTCTGGATTCCAAGCGAGGGCTAGCTACCGGCAAGCGCCGCGAGTTCGTCCCAGAACGCCGGGAATGAGACCGCCACGCAGTCCGCGTCGCGGATCGTTGTCTCGCCCTCAGCCGCCAGCGCGGCGATGGCTGCCGCCATCGCGATCCGGTGGTCGCCCTCGCTCTCCACGGTGGCTCCCTTTAGCATCGGCTGGCCTTCGATTACGAGGCCGTCGTCTAGTTCCATCACCTCGGCTCCCATCGTTCGGAGGAACGCCGCCGTCGCGGCGATCCGGTCTGTCTCTTTGTGCCGAAGCTCTTCCGCATCGCGGATTTCGGTGCGTCCCTCGGCATAGGCTGCGGCCACAGCCAGCACGGGAATCTCGTCGATCAGATTCGGGATGAGCGTACCGCCGACGGTGATACCGTGGAGCCGCCCGCCCTCGTTCTGCACGGTCAGGTCTGCGAGGGGTTCGTGGCCTCGGGTGCGCTCGTTGCCTACAGTTATGTTGGCTCCCATCGCCCGGAGCAAGTCGAGCAGCGCGCTCCGCGACGGGTTCAGTCCAACGCTCCGCATCTCGATGTGGCTATGCGCAACAATGGCTCCGGCGACGAGGAAAAAGGCTGCCGCCGAGAAGTCACGCGGGACGATCCACGGTTGCGCCTTGACCGCCCGACCGCCTTCGATGGTGATGTACCGCTGGCCTCCAATCTCCATCGTGTCGAGGCCAAGCATCCGCTCGGTGTGGTCCCGCGATGGCACCGACTCGATGACGGTCGTGGACCCTCCGGCCAGCAATCCGGCCAGAAGCACGCAGCTTTTGACCTGCGCCGAGGCTACCGGCAATTCGTACTCGATGCCGCGTAGCGTCCCGCCGGTGATGCGGACCGGCGCGTGCCCGTCGGTCAGGTCGATTCTAGCCCCCATCCGGCGGAGTGGCTCGGCGATACGGCCCATCGGGCGGCGGGATAGCGAGGCGTCGCCGGTCAGGGTAGAGTCAAACGACTGGCCTGCAAGAACGCCCGAGAGCAGGCGCATCGTCGTGCCCGAGTTGCCACAATCGAGCGCTCCCGTCGGGGATGTGAAGCCGCGAGGCCCTCGCCCGTGGATAATCAGGCTGTCCTCGTGCTCCTTGATCTGAATACCGAGGCTACGCAGGCAGGCGAGCGTTGACTGGGGGTCGGCCGCATCAGAGAACCCGACGATCTCTGATGGCCCCTCGGCCAGCGCGGCGAGGAGCGCGGTGCGGTGCGAAACAGATTTGTCAGCTGGCAGGCGAAGGCGGCCCGCTAGGCCCATCGCCGGTAAGATCGTTCGGGTCATTGGGGAGCGGAGCCGGTTCGAAAGCCGAGGCATCCATGCTGAAGGAATCGTCACCCGCCGGGAAGGGCTTGTCGCCTATCGCGAAAGCGCCGTCTACGTCGAAGGAATCTTCGACTGTAGGCATCCCGTCGGCGGCGTCAAACGAGTGGACGCTAGCGAAAGCGTCGTCCGCATCGAATGCCGCCTCTGGTACGAGGTCCGCAGGATCGCCGAGCGGTGAGTCCGCCGGGTCTGGGACGACGCTCTGGTCGAACATCCCTTCATTGAACGCCGTGGAGTCCTCAAAGCTACCATCAAGGATGGTTTCGAGGTTGGGTGTATCGCTCTGCTCTGGCACGATGAGTGCTTTTTCTACCGCGGCGAGCAGGACTTCCTTGCGGAACGGCTTGGCAACGTAATCATCGAAACCCTCTTTCAGGAAGCGGTCCTCGTCGCCGGGCAGGGCATAGGCCGTGACGGCGACGGCCGGGACGCGCTCGTAGCCCTCAATGCCGCGAATCTCGTGCAGTAGGTCGATCCCCGAGCGGTCGGCCCCGAGGTTGATGTCCACGAGGAGGACGCGATACTGGTTGTAGCGGGTCTTCTCGATGGCCTCCTCGGGACTCGTGGCGATGTCCGTCTCGTAGCTCTGGAGCATGAACTGGGCCATGTAGGCATTCTGCGCGTTGTCCTCGATCAGGAGGATGTCGCGGTGTGTTCGCTCAGCGGGAGCCGGAGGGGAGATAAACGTCGGCTCCTCGGTGCGGGCGGAGGCCATCTCCTCGGTCTCCCACGGGTAGCGCGGTGTTGCGGCTTTCGGGGCTTCCGGCTCGTTCGGGCGCTCGTTGGAGGGGAGCGTCTCGGGCACCTGCTCGACTGGCACGCGCGGGAAGCGGATCGTGAAGGCGCTGCCGATACCCTTGATGCTCTCGACCGAGATCTCGCCGCCCATCATCTCGACGAGTTTCTTAGTGATGGCGAGGCCGAGGCCGCTGCCTTCGTGGCTGCGCTTGAGGCCGGTCGACTCCTGCTTGAAGTCGTCGAAGAGGTGCGGCAGGAACTGCTTCGAGATGCCGACCCCCGTGTCGCGCACGGTGAGGATGGCGTCCTCTTCTGTGGATTCGACCTCGACCGAGATCGCGCCCTCGCGCGTGAACTTGATGGCGTTGCCGACCAGGTTGTTCAGAATCCGGTGGAGACAGCTCCGGTCGATCTGCGCGTAGACTGGCTTGTCGGCAGGTTCGACACGGAGCAGCAAGCAGCGCTTGTCAGCGACGGGTTGCAGCACACGCGCCGAGGCTTGGGCTTCCTCGAAGATGTTGAGGACCTCGACTTCCGGCTGCACCTCGCCCGCCTCAATGCGGGCCATTTCGAGGACCGAGTTGATCGTGTCGAGGAGGCGGGTGCCCGCGTCCTCGATGATCTTCGCGAGGTTTTTGTGTTCGCCTTCGACGCCCTCGGCCAGCACCTGCGCCGAGCCGAGGATGCCCGTCAGCGGTGTGCGGATTTCGTGGCTCATGTTGGCGAGGAAGGCATCGCGGAGATGCACCATCTGCTCGGCCTCTTCCTTCGCCTCGATCAGTTCGGTCTCGAACTGCTTCTGCTTGGTGATGTCCTTGGCGACGATCACGAGGCCTTGCACTTCGCTGCCGTCGCGGACGAGGGCGCTCGACAGCGACACCGGAATGCCGTCTCCCGCTTTGGCCCGGAAGCTGGTTTCAACGTTACCCGCGAGGCCTTGCTCAATGGTTTGCTTGATCTCGACGCCCCGATTCCTGCCTGTGTGGGCGAAGATCGTCATGACGGGCTTGCCGAGGAGGTCGCTGCGAACGAAGCCGAGCATGTCGAGCGCGGCCTGGTTGACCATCGAAATCTTGACGCTCGGATCGACCACCACGAGCGGGTCGGCCATCGACTGGACAATGTTCTCGACGTACCCCTTCGAGACGGTGGTGCTGGAGAACTGGTCCATCATCTCATTGATGGCCTGGCCCACCTGCCCGATCTCGTCGTTCGATGTGACCTCGACGCGCTCGTCCAGTTGTCCTTCGGCCATGGCACGGGCGGCATCATTCAGCTCTCGAAGCGAACGGCCTACAAAGCGTGTCAGGTAGATACCCAGCGCCATGACGATGAACAGCAGCAGCGCCACAGCGCTGATGCCGATGCGTCCGGCCCAGACGCCCGTGCGCTCGACGCGGTCGGCGCGTTCTTCGAGGGTGGCCTGTACCTTATCGGCTCGCTGGGCGAGAACTGGCTGGAACGTGCCGAGATAGAAGGGTTCGACTTCATCGTTGAAGAGGGCCGCCGCCTCGCGAGGCGCGGTGGCGCTCAGGGCGGCGATGCGTTCGGCGCGGCCCTGATACGTACCGAAGGCTTGCCGGATGGCACCGAGCGTCGTTTCGCGCGGGCTGTTTTCCCGACTCTGGGCAAGTTGCCGGGCGAAAACCGACAGGTGGCCGGTGAGGGTCTCACGGGCCAGCGTGGCAGCTTCCCCGTCGGGGTCCTCGGCGCTTTCGATGAGGACCTGCTGCATGGTGGCCTGGCTCGCCTGCGCCGCTTGAATCATGGCATAGGCTCGCTCCAGTTCGATCAGCGAGTTGGCTCCGATGGCATCGGCGTCACGTTCGACCCACTGGCCTAGCATGACCGCAAGGTAGCCGAGGCCGCCAACGAGGAGGGCGATGAGCAGAAAGCTCAACGCGAGTTTGTACGTGACCTTGAAAGACATAGTAGCAGCGTTTGGATCGCATTACGTGGCCTCGGTGCCAGAGGGCCACATCGCCGAAAAAGGACGACAGGAGCGCGTGTCCCAGCGCCGTCCTGCCGCTCTTGTATCGGCGGCGAAAACGTCGTGCTTAAGCCTCGTATGACCGCGTTATGGGGGCTTATCTGCTTCGGCTTCTTCGCCTGTTATGCAGAGATTTCGGCCTCCACCTCGCGCAGCAAGGCCTGCTTCTCATCCCACGGCAGGAACGCATACCGAAACCCGTTCAGCACGACCTCGCGGAGCGCGTCGGCCCCGACGCCGCAGCGGGTGTGGACGAGCCACAGCTCATCGGTCACGGTCGTGTGGCTGAAGAGGCGGTTGTCTGTATTGACGGTGACGACGACGCCAGCTTCGACGTATCTCTTGATAGGATGGGTCTCATAGCCGGAGACGACGTGCGTCTGCACATTGCTCGTCGGGCAGATTTCGAGCGGGATGCGGTGGTCGATCACGTACTGCATCAAGTCCGGGGCCTGCCGGAGTGTGACGCCGTGCCCGATGCGGTGTGCCCCGCAATGGAACAGCGCCTGCTGGATCGACTCCGGCCCGAACGACTCGCCCGCGTGGATCGTGATGCCGAGCCGGTGGTTGCGGGCGTAGTAGAAGGCGTGGAGGTGTTGCTTCGGCGGGTGGCCTGTCTCACCACCGGCGAGATCGAACGCCACAACCCCGCGCCCGAAATACCGCGCGGCCAGTTCGGCTTGGGCGAGCGAGGCACTCTCGTAGCGGTCTCGCAGCCCGCACACGATCAGCCCGGTTCTGATGCCGAAGTCGCGCTCGGCCTCTTTCAGTCCAGCGAGCACCGCATCGTTGACCTCATCGAGTGACAACCCCTCCTCGGTGTGGAGAATCGGGCCGTAGCGGACTTCGAGATAGCGGACGTTCTCTTTCGCGTTGTCCTCGGCCAGTTCGTAGGCGATCCGGTGCAGCGCCTCTTTGGTCTGCATCAGCGGGATCGTGTAGCCGAACCACGCGAGATACTCTTCCAGCGTCTCCGCGTCGTCGATCTGCCGGAGGATGGTGCGGAGACCGTCCTCGTCCTGCGCCGGGAGCACGGCGAGCTTGCCCTGCTGCTCGGCGAGGTCGAGCATCGTCGCGAGCCGGAGTGAGCCGTCGAGGTGGCAGTGGAGTTCGGCCTTAGGCCAGGCGAGGAGGTCGTCGCGGGAGAGATCGGGCATAGACAGTGGACAGTGGACAGTGGACAGGCTAAGGTGGCGAAGGTACGGAGGCCCCTGCTTCGCCTCACGGTTTACGGTCTCACCGTCCACCGTCTCACCGACCCGGAACCCGGCGGTTTCGGGAATGCTTCAAGCGGGCGTGTTGCTCGCGTCCCGGCGCGGCGATACCTTGGTGCCACGTTCTCCCCACGTTCCCGTTGCTGCTATGAGTCTCGGCCCGTTCGAAATCGCTCTCATATTCCTCGTCATTCTGCTCCTCTTCGGCGCGAAGCGGATTCCTGAGATCGCGCGCGGCATGGGCAAAGGCATCCGCGAGTTCAAGGACGCCACCGCCGATGTGAAGCGCGAGTTGACCATCGACGAGACGCCGCCGCCCTCGCGCCGCGTCGAAGCCCCGCCCGCCACCCAGCCCCGCGCCGACTCGCCCGCCCAGCAAGCCGAGACGGTCAAGCCGGATGTCGAGAAGTAGCAACGGCGTCCGGTGACATGGAGTGAAACGCTAGGGCGGAAGCGCGCGTCCGGCAATGGTTGTTCTTTACCCAGAACCCAAAACTCGCTAGCCTGCGCCGCGCTACCTTCCCATCTCGTCTTTCACCCTCGTATCTCCCGTCTCCATGAGTATCCTCGTCAACAGCAACACCCGGCTCATCGTGCAGGGCCTCACCGGCAAGGAAGGCACCTTCCACGCCGAGCAGATGATCGACTACGGCACGAACGTCGTCGCGGGCGTCGTCCCCGGCAAGGGCGGCCAGACCCACATCGACCGGCCCGTCTACGATTCTGTCCGTGAGGCCGTCGAGGCGGAGAACGCCAACACGTCGTGCATCTTTGTGCCCCCAGCGTTCGCGGGGAGTGCCATCATCGAAGCTGCCGAGGCAGGCGTCGAGGTCATCATCTGCATCACCGAGGGCATTCCGGTGGCCGACATGATCCCGGCCTACGCCTATGTCCAGAAGAAAGGCGCACGGCTCATCGGCCCGAACTGCCCCGGCGTCCTCACGCCCGGCGACTCGGTCAAGGTCGGCATTATGCCGACGATGATTTTCTCTGACGGTCCCATCGGTGTGATTTCGCGCTCGGGTACGCTGACCTACGAGGCGGTCGACCAACTCACCCGGCAAGGCCTCGGCCAGACCACCGCGGTCGGCATCGGCGGCGACCCGATCATCGGGACGCAGTTCATCGACGCGCTTCGTCTCTTCGAGGCCGACGATCAGACCGAGGCCGTGGTGATGATCGGCGAGATCGGCGGCTCCGCGGAAGAAGAGGGCGCGGCCTATGTCAAGGAGCACATGACGAAGCCAGTCTTCGGATTTATCGCGGGTCGTACCGCGCCTCCCGGTCGCCGGATGGGTCACGCTGGAGCCATCGTCTCCGGTGGCAAAGGCACCGCCGACGCCAAGCTCGACGCGATGCGCGAGGCAGGCATCACGGTCGTTGAGAACCCGGCTGAGATTGGCGAGACGGTCAAGGCGCATTTCGCGCAGGTGGCGTGAGCCCCCCTGTTTTCCTCGCTGTCGCTCGTAAAACTGTCCCCCTTGAAGGGGGACAGCCACGCGAAGCTGGAAGCGAGCGAAGTGAGCGACCGCAAGTGTGGCGGGGGGTAGCGTGAAAATCCGCAACGTCGAGTTTGTGCGCTCCGCCGGGACGTGGGCGCAGTTGCCAGAGGACGGGCGCGTCGAGTTGGCTTTTGTCGGTCGGTCGAACGTCGGCAAGTCGTCGCTGCTGAACTACCTCATCGGGCGGAAGGCGCTGGCCCGGACGAGCAACACGCCGGGCAAAACGGCGACGCTCAACTTCTACCTGACGAACGCCAACGAGCGCGGCGACGGCGGGTTTTACCTCGTGGACCTGCCGGGCTACGGCTACGCGAAGGTGGCGAAGACGCAGCGGGCGAAGTGGGTGCAACTCATCGGACGCTACGTCACCGAGCGCGAGGAACTCGGCGTCGTCTTTCACCTCATCGACAGCCGCCACCCGCCGACCACGCTTGACGAGGAACTGCTCGACCTCCTGCGCGGCGGGCCGGTGCCATACATCATCCTGCTGACGAAGGCCGACAAGCTCGGCAAGAACCAGCAGCGCAGCCGTGTGGCGCAACTGAAGAAGCGCCTCGCCAAGATGGGCCTTGACCTTCCGGTGGTGCTCACCTCCGCTGAGAAGAAGCAAGGGGCCGCCGAGGTCTGGCAGTGGGTCGAGTTATTGACGAGTGTCAAGTGACGAATGTCGAGTCGGGGCAGTAGCTTCCCGTTCGCCCCTCGTCATTCGTACTTAGTCCCTGTGAAAGTTCTCGTCACCGACAACCTCGATCCAATCTGCCAGACGTTGCTAGAGGAGGCCGGAATCGAGGCCGCCGTCTACCTCAAACAATCGCCCGAGGAATTGAAGGCGCTCGCGCACGACGCCGACGGCTGGATTGTCCGAAGCGGCACAAAGCTGACTGCCGAGATGATTGAGGCGGCCCCGAACCTCCAGGTGATCGGACGGGCGGGGGTCGGCGTGGACAACATCGACCTCGCGGCGGCGACACGGCGGGGCATCCTCGTCCTCAACGCGCCCGATGGCAACACGATCTCTACCGCCGAGCATACGTGCGCGATGATCCTGTCGCTCGCCCGGCAGATTCCGCAGGCAGCAGCCTCGCTCAAGGGCGGCGCGTGGGAGCGAAAGCAGTTCTCCGGTGCCGAACTCGATGGCAAGGTGCTCGGGATCGTCGGCGTTGGCAAGATCGGTCGGGCCGTGGCGCGGCGGATGCAGAGCTTTGGGATGCAGCTTATCGGCTTTGACCCGGTGCTTTCATCCGAGGCTGCCGAGCGGATCGGGGTCGAACTTGTGGACCTCGACGGACTATGGGCTGAGAGCGATGTGATCACGCTTCATGCACCGCTCAACGAGGCGACTCGCCACCTCATAAATGACGAGAGCCTAGCGGCTTGCCGCGATGGTGTGCGGATCGTCAACTGTGCGCGAGGCGGGATTGTGGACGAAGCGGCGTTGCTAAGGGCGCTCGAAAGTGGCAAGGTCGGCGGAGCCGCGCTCGATGTCTACAGCCAAGAGCCGCCACCGCCCACACTCAATGATTTGGTACGCCACCCGCGGGTCGTGACCACGCCGCACATCGCGGCCTCGACCGATGAGGCCCAGCAGAAAGTCGCCCGGCAAGTCACCGAGCAGGTCATCGAAGCCCTCCACGGGCGTCCGGTCTCGACGCCAGTCAACGCCGGGGCCATTCGTGCTGCCGCCCAGCCCGAGGCCCGCCCGTTCATCGACCTCGCCGACCGGCTTGGGCAGATCGTCAGCCAGATCGCCGACGGGCAGGTGCGCCGCGTCACCGTCGGCTGCTACGGCGAGACCACCCGGCGCTACGCCGAAGTGCTGACCGTCGCCGCACTGCGTGGTCTCCTCGCCCGCTGGAGCGACGAACCAGTCAACCTCATCAACGCCCCGGCCCTCGCCCGCGAAATGGGGTTGGCTATCGAGGAACAGCGCCACTCCGAACCCGCCGACTTTACGGACCTCATCGAGGTGGCGCTGGAAACTGATTCTGGGACGCGCTCGATGGCAGGCACCGTGCTTGGAGAAGATGATGCGCGACTCGTCGGGCTGGACCGATTCCGGTTCGAGGCGAAGCCTGAAGGGCACATCCTGTTCTATCAGAATGTGGATCGGCCGGGGATGCTTGCCACGGTCGGGGGGCTGCTGGCCGAGGCGGGCATCAACATCGCCTCGCTTGCGCTCGGGCGGGACCGCCCCGGCGAGACGGCGCTGACCGCCATCGGTTTGGATGATCCGGTTCCGCCTGAGGTCGTGCGACAGGTCGAGGCCATTGAGGGGGTAAAGGACGTGCGCGTCGTCCACGTCTGATCGGTCAGCGGAAGCTGGGTTGTATGTGTAAGAGGTGGGGGTTTAGCTTCCTCGCCCTCACTCAGCGAATGGTTCTTTCTGTGACGATCCGTCTTCTGCTTCTCCTCTTCGTCGCCGCACCGCTCGCCGCGCAGCCCGCATCGGACGCATCGCGG
This sequence comes from Rhodothermales bacterium, assembly GCA_028284265.1. Taxonomy (GTDB): domain Bacteria; phylum Bacteroidota; class Rhodothermia; order Rhodothermales; family JANQRZ01; genus JANQRZ01. The sequence goes on along the minus strand of JANQRZ010000019.1, from coordinate 32,743 downwards.
GCCGACTCGCTCGACCTCTCCGTCTGGACACGTAGCGACGGAGCGGGCCCCGGCTTCGACGGGCTTCCCATACGATCCGTGCGCGATGTGGCGGCGCTCCTGCCGGGTGTCAATCGCAGGCTCGGCGATGGGACACTCTTCTACCGATCATACCTCGGCACGCCCTCGCCGAGTCTGCGTACCGTCTCCAACCTGACCGGCCTTGCCTCATTCCAAGGCAATGCCTTCGACCGGGAGCGCGTCGGACAGGAGCCTACGTTCGTGATTGATGGTGTACGTGTAATCGGAGAGCCAGCGGTACCCTTCGAGGCCGTCGAACGTATCGAGGTCGTGACGGGGCATATCCCGGCGCGCTACGGCGAGGCGGCCGGTGGGCTAGTCCTCGTCGAGACCCGAGAGGGAAGCGGACGCTACGGCGGTCGGGTCGAGGGCATCACCTCCGAGGGTCTCGACGCTTTCGGCTACAACCTCGGATCGTTCGCTGTCCACGGACCGCTCGGGAATACCCGGCTCGGACGGTTCGCGTTGTCTGGTGAAGTGCGCCGCCTCGCCGATGCCACGCCGTATGGCATCGAGACCTACCGGCTCACGGACGAGGCCTATGCCGACCTTCTCGCCAACCCGCAGGTGGTCCGTGTAGTCAACGGGGACGGAAGCGAAGCGCGTTATCTCCCTTTCCCATGGCAGGCCGCGCAGGAAGCTCAAGCCGCTGGGCAACCGTTGACCCAAGAGGCGCTGCTCGCGCTCGTTGACGTGCCTGATGGATTTGAGATCGCCGAGCGCAACTTTCTGATCGACGCTCCCCGGACCTACACGGCAGACCGATTCGAGCTAGAACGCAGCAAAGATGATCCGCTCGATGCCCTCGCGCTCGATGGCAGCGCCGTCATCAACCTTATGCCGTCGCTCCGCCTCCGGCTCGGCGGGAGCTACTACCGCGACCAACTCGACCGGACATCGAATCCAGCGCAGCGGTTCAGGTACGCGCTCTACAACCGCGACAAGCTCTACCGGGCCGAGCGTGACGCCAGCCAGTTCTACGCGGCGCTAGATTACAAGCCTAGCGACCGGGCGGCCTATCATATTCAATTCGAAGGACAGCGTTCGAGCTTTGTCCAGCATCCGCGTGCATTCTCCGATCAGGTGGAGGATGCGCTTTTCTACGGCGACATCGATGGCGACTACCACGAGATTGCGCGACGCTACTTCGTCTTTCGCAGCGGCGAGTACCAGCAGGTCTACACGCAAGACGGTGGATCGCGGCCCGGAACAGTCGGCGGTACGTTCGCACTGCCGGGCGCTCAATTGACCATCTTCCGAAAGGGAGAAGGCTCTGCGTTTCGTGTGCATGGTGGGGCGACGTTCGAACTCGGCGCGCACCGGGTCGAAGTCGGTGGCGAAATTGAGCGGCAGACGCACCGGCAGTTTGCGCTCGCAGGTGCGAGCCTCGCCCGGTTCTACGCCGATGGTGAGGTAGAGAGCACGATGGACGGGCTGCCCGAAGGTGGAGCGCGCTCCTACGACGAGCTTCCGTTCGAGGCCTTGCGCGGCATCACACTCCTACGCTATGGCTACGACTTCCGTGGGCTGTCCGAGACCGATAGCGAAGATGTGGACGCCTACTTCGACCGGACGAACCTTGATGTAGCGCCCTATCAGCCCAGTTATATAGCGGGCTACGTCCAGGACCGTATCGCCTTCGATCGGCTGACACTCGATCTTGGCCTACGGGTGGAAGCCTTCGGCAGCGACGCGAACGTGCTGCTCGATCCCTTCGTCACCATTCCGATTGTCCGGGCGTCTGCCCTCGCCATGCGACCGGATGGGATCGGCGGCGATTTTGCTGTCTACTTCAACGACGCGGGCGACGTAGTCGGCTATCGCGATCTGGACGGGCTGTTCTATAATGCCGCCGGTGAGGAGAGCACCACCTTCTTCATCAGGGGCGAACTCTCCGGCCAGGTCGAAGGCACGGGCGAGCCTCGGTCGGCGGCCTTCGAGTCGGACCCGACGGATGTGGTGGTGCAGCCTCGGTTGGGTATGCGGTTCGACTTGTCGGAGCAACTGGGTCTTTTCGCCTACTACGGGCGCATGGCGCGTCGGCCTTCGCCCCAGCTCTACGCACCATTCCCTATCTATGAGGATGTGACTGGTCAGGACCGAGTCGGCAACGCCGGGCTCGATCCCGAGATTGTGGATGACTTCGGCCTCGGGGCGGAGGGCCAGCCCGTCGGCGGCGTGCGCGTGCGCGGGACCCTGTTTTACCGACGACACCACGATCTCATCCAGTCGAGGGTGCTAGTCGGTGCTCGGCCCGAATACGCTACCTCGCTGAACATCGGGACAGCCTCAGTCTATGGCTTTGATTTAAATGGGGTGCTCGCCCGGACGCATGGGCTGGCACTGCGGGCGAGCTACGTCCTCTCGTTTGCGAACGGCACCGGTGCCGATGCAGCCTCGACGGGCACAGTCGTCTGGCGAAGCAATTTCCCGGACTTCGAGTCTCCGACCGATTTCGACGTGCGGCACGTGCTCGACTTCGTGGCGGACTACCGATTCGGCGAGGCCTTCGGCCCGATTCTCGGCGGCCTCGGGCTGGGCGTAGTCTATTCCGCCCAGAGCGGACTGCCCTACACCGCACTTCAGTCTGCGCTCTTCAACCCGAACGACCCGTTCACGAGCGAGACGAGTGGCATGATCAACGCAATGCGTCGCCCGTGGACCAAGCAACTCGATCTTCGGCTCGACAAAGCGTTCCGCATCGGGCCGAGTACCCTGACCGGCTTTCTGTGGATCGAGAACGTGCTCGGTACGGAGAACGCCCTGACACTCTACCGGGCGACGGGCGAGCCGGACGACGATGGGTTCCTCCTTACGCCGGGCGGGCAGACATACATAAACAATACACCGGACCCGGTAGGGGGGACGTTTAATTACCTTGCGTATATCGGCGGCCCAGTTAATATTGGCGGTACCCAAAGCACGAACGGCGTATTTTCCTACGGGCCGCCTCGCCTCGTTCGATTCGGTCTCCGTGTGACGCTGTAGGTGCAAGGGCAATGCTGCCGCCGGGCAAAAACCGACGGACCATCTGTCCACAACGCCTCATATAGCCCGTTTCGTATGCGGTCCAGATGAAGGGCACGCAGAGTGCCTTGACATCTTCCGAAGGCCCCGCCTATATTCGCCACCGCGTTACGGAACGATTAAATACCACCAGTCGAACCGCCCATTTGAGGAACCCGCCATCTGCTGTTGCTACGATCCTTTCTACTCTCGCCCCCTGCCATCCACCGGCATCGCACGCGATGCTCGGCAGCCGGGCCGCCCGGGAATCGTGGTCGGCACAGCGTTTCGCTTCGCAGCCAAGGCTGCAAGTGGTAGTCCTCAGCGCACACCTTTAGCCAATGTGGAGCCAATGGCCCTTCCGGCTTAGGCTCAACTCTCAACACCGCATTACCATCTCGGAGGAGGTAGCATATGCTTCGCAACCTGGGTACACTCGTGCTCCTGCTGCTGCTGGCTACGCCGCTCGCAGCAGTGGCGCAGAACACCGGCAAACTGTCAGGCCGCGTCGTCGATGATTTGGGGGATCCGCTTCCGGGTGCCAACGTCATCATCGACGGCACACAGCTCGGTGCCGCAACGGACATTGACGGCAACTACTTTGTCATCGGCGTTCCGGTCGGTCAATATGATGTTACGGCTTCGTTTGTGGGCTTCCAGTCCCAGACGGTCGAAGGCGTCACGATCTCGTCCGGCTACACGACCGAGCAGAACTTCGAGTTGGGCAGCGACAATGTGCTCGGCGAGATCGTCGTCGATTATGAGCGCCCGATCATCCAGAAGGACGCCATCGGCGCACCCCGCGTGATCTCAGGCGAAGACATCGCCAACCTCCCCATCCGGGGCGTGCAGGACGTGGCGGCGATCCAGAACGGCGTCGTCGGTGACAGCCGAGGCGATGACCTCTTCATCCGTGGTGGTCGTAACCAAGAGGTCGCCTACTACGTGGATGGCGTCAAGGTCACGGGCCAGTCGCCGGAAGGCATTGGCGCGTCGGTGGGTGTGAACCAAGCCGCCATCGCCGAGCAGGAAATGCTGATCGGGACGATCCCGGCTCGGTACGGCGACGTGCAGAGCGGTGTCATCTCGATCACCACCAAAACCGGTCGTAGCGACTTCTTTGGGTCGGCCGAGTTCATCACCTCCGAGGTGCTCGACGCCTACGGCTACAACTTGGGTTCGCTCTCCATCGGTGGTCCGATTGTGCCGGGCCGGGCGAGCTTCTTCGTCTCCGGGCAGGGCACCTTCGAGTCCGACTACAACACGTACAGCGTGGACACCTACCGTCTCTCGGACGAGGACTTTGCCTTCCTCCAGAGCAACCCGCAGGTGCTCCGCCTCGTGAATGCGGCGGGCGATGAGCAGTTCATCCCATTCGACCCGGCCCTCATCACGGGCGCTGGGATTGACAACGACAGCCTCGCGCTTCTCTTGGGGGGGCAGATTCCTGACGGCTTTGAGATCGCCGGGAACAACTTCCTGATCAACGCGCCGGAAACCTATCTGGCCGACCGGTTCAGCTTGGAGCGTGGCAAGGATGCGCCGCAGAACAACTACACGCTCAACGGCAACCTGAACTTCAACATCTCGAGTGCCCTTAGTCTCCGAATCGGCGGTGGCTATGAAACGAACTGGCGAGAGGAGTTCACCTTCACGAACTCGCTCTACAACCGTGATCGGTTCTACAACGACAAGCGGGATAGCTGGCGTGTCTACGGCACGTTCCGCCAGCGTCTCTCGGACAACGCCTTCTACCAGATTCAGGGTGAGTACCAGGACTTCCAGTATGTCCAGTACCCTGAAGGCTTTTCCGATCAGGTCGAAGACGCGCTCTTCTATGGCGACATTGACGGTGACTACCACGCGATCGCCCGCAACTACTTCGTCTTCCGAAATGGCGAGTACCAGCAGGTATTTGACCAAGACGGCGGTCCTCGTCCCGGCGGCGTAGGTGGTACGTTCAACCTCCCGGGTGCCCAGCTCACGCAGTTCCAGCAGGCACACGATCAGCAGATCCGCTTCTCCGGTAGCGCGACGACGCAGCTTGGCGTCCACCAAGTCGAGTTCGGTGGCGAGTTCGAGCAGCAGACCCGGCGGTACTTCCGCATTGCTGCGGCCTCGCTCTCTCGTTTCTACAACGACGGCAACACGGAGTCGACTGTTCAGGGACTTCCTGACGGCGGCGTTCGCTCCTACGACGAGCTTCCCTTTGAGGCCGTCCGTGGCATTACCCCTGAGCGTTATGGGTATGACTTCCTTGGCCTCAATGAGGTAGACGATCAGGACATTGACGGCTACTTCAACCGGGAGAACCTCAACATCGCTCCGTACAAGCCGATCTACTACGCTGGCTATGTGCAGGACAAAATCGAATTCCGGGATCTCGTGATCAACCTTGGCCTCCGCGTTGATGTCTTTGACAACAACACGCAGGTCCTCCTCGATCCGTTCGCTGTCACACCGATTGTGCGTGCTGGTAGCCAAGGGGATGTGCCGTCCGGGATTGGAAGTGACTACGCCGTTTACTTCAATGACGCGGGCGATGTAGTCGGCTACCGCGACCTCGAAGGCAACTTCTTCGATACCCAAGGTGTCGCTACCACCGCCGCCATCATTGCAGGCGATCTCTCAGGCCAAGTGCAACCGGATACCGAAGCGCCTCGCTCGGCCGCCTTTACCGACTACACGCCGCAGGCGACGTTCATGCCGCGCGTTGGGGTCAGCTTCCCGGTAACGGACCGGGCGCTCTTCTTCGCCAGCTACAACGTCACGACCCAGCGCCCGACCGAACGCTCCTTCACGCCGTTCAGCGATTATGAGGAGATCACTGGTCAGGACTCGCGCACGCCCAACTCGGCTCTTGAGCCGGAGCGGACGACGCAGTACGAACTGGGCTTCCGCCAGCGCGTAGGCGAGCGGGCTGCGTTCACCCTCTCCGGGTTCTACCGGACACAGGAGAACAAAATCTCCAACCGCACGCTCTTTGGCGCGCAGCCGGAGTACGGCACCTTCCTCAACGCCGACTTCACCACGACGAAGGGTGTTGAGGTCGGGTTCGACCTGCGGCGGACGAACAACCTGTCCATCAACACGAACTACACCCTCTCGTTTGCGAGTGGCACGGGTTCGGACGCGGCCTCGACCGGGACCGTGGTATGGCGCGGGCAGTTCTTCCCGAACTTCATTAGCCCGGCGGACTTCGACCAGCGCCACACCGGCAACGTATCACTGGACTACCGCTTCGGTGCGGACGAAGGGCCGATGCTCGGCGGTGCCCGCATCCTCGAGAACTTCGGCGTCAACATTCTCGCCTCCTTCGGGAGCGGTCAGCGCTACACGCCGCTCGAATCGGCACTCTTCGACGTGAACCAGTCGTTCACGAGTGAAGTGGCAGGCCAAGTTAACAGCGAGACCTTGCCCGCTACGTCGCGGATCGACCTGAGGATCGACCGTGGCTTCGACCTCGGCTTCGGTGGGGCGCGTCTCAAGGCCTATCTCTGGGTCCAAAACCTGCTGGATACGGAGAACATCGTTGCGGTTTACCGGGCCACAGGCCTTGCAGACCAAGACGGGTTCCTCTTCACGCCCGGTGGGACGACGTACCTGAACAATGCGCCGTTCTCTGATGGTCGTTTCTTCAACTACGACGCCTACATCAGCGGCCCGGTCAACATCGGCGGAAGCCAGTCCTCCGGCGGTGGCTTCTTCTACGGACCGCCCCGGCGTATCCGCCTCGGCTTCCTGCTGGACTTCTAGGCAGCCTGTGAGGCAGGAGGTAGCCTAGGCCGCCTCCTGCCTCTTCCTTTCCTGAACGACTCTCCCACTCCACCAACTACGGAGATGGCTCGCATGCGATCTTATACGACCTCCCTTTTCCTGCTTCTCGCTCTCCTGCTAGGGGCGGCACCGCAGGCCTACAGTCAGGCCCCGACTCCTGGGTCCTGCCTGCTTGGTCAGGCTGAAAAAGACCTCGACATCAACAATGTGCTCGCCCGCATGTTCAACACGGGCAGCCTTTTCTACGGTGGTTCTACCACTAACGGGCTCGGGTACCTCGTCCCGCAAGCCTCCGGTAACCCGCCGATCTTCGCTAGTGGCATTTGGATTGGCGGCATGGTCGACGGCAACGTTGTCACAGCTGGCTCCCGGTACGATGACTTTGAGTTCTGGCCCGGTCCGCTCAATGATGATGGGACGCTTCCCAACCCGAACGACTGTAGCGAGTTCGACCGCATCTACAAAGTCAGCGAAGTGGATATTCGCAACTTTGAGGCAGGGCTGCCCGCAACGGCTGACTTGGCCCAGTGGCCTGCCGAGCTAGGTGCTCCAGTTTTCGCTGCGCCCGGGAACGGTTTCGATGACGATGGAGATGGCCTCACCGATGAAGGCGAGGACCAGATCGATAACGACGGAGACGGCTTTATCGATGAACGAGACGAGCGCGAGCGGGCGGTTGCCAGCGTTCGTCAGGCAGCCGGTCGGCCTATTTACGACCTCAACGGTGGTGACCGTCCCGAGATTATCGGCAACCAGGCTTTGTGGTGGGTGATGAATGACATGGGCAACACACACCTTGAGAGCCAAAGTCCGCCCATCGGCGTTGAGGCTCAGGTGCTCGCCTTCTCGTTCGCCCGTGCCGACGCACTCAATGACGTCACGTTTTACAAGTACACCATCACCAAGAAGACACCCGGTACACTCGAAGAGACGTTCTTCTCCATCTTCTCTGACCCGGACCTCGGCGACGCGGCTGACGATTTCGTCGGGGTGGACACGACCCTTAGCCTCGGGTTTGTCTACAACGAGGCCGACGTTGACGGTGTCTACGGTATTCCGCCTGCTACCGGTTACGACTTCTTCCAAGGTCCCATCGTGGACGCAGACGGGGACGGCGAACGCGATGACACCCTCGGCGTGACCCGGTATTCCTACTTCCAGAACTCCGCTGATCCTGCCATTGGCGACCCGGACACGGCTCCGCTGAAGTACAACTTCATGCAGGGGTTGTGGGGCGATGGCACACCGATGACCGAAGGGGGGGATGGCTACCAGACCGACGGTAAGGTGACCCTGTTCGCGTTCCCCGGAAACCCTGTAAGCGGCGATTTCTGGAGCGAAGAAAACCCTGATGGAAGCGGTACCCCCAATCCATCGGGTGACCGCCGCTTCCTCGTGACCACGGGCCCGTTTGACCTTGAGCAGGGCGTGGCCCAAGACATCGTCTTCGGGATCGTCTTCGGGCAAGGCGGCGACCGCCTCAGTTCTATTGATGTGATGCGGCAGGCCGACGCGCTCGCCCAGGCCGCCTACGACGCGGACTTCGAGCTAGCTGCTGCGCCGCCGCCGCCGACCCTTTGCGACTCGAACAGCCCCAACGCGGCACTGCAGCCAGGTGGCGGTGGCTGCCTCGAAGGCATTGAAGTGAATGGTCAGGCATCCTTGGTGTGGGGCTATCCCGAGACCAGTTCAAACTATCTCGGCAGCTACGAGATTTTTGACCAACTGATCGCGGCCCTGCCGGACTCGGTGGCCCCGGACAAGTTCTACAACTTCGAAGGGTTCAACGTGTACCAGTACCCGAACTCGAACTTCGAGCAAAGTGACCGCGAACTCCTCGCCACCTACGATGTCATAAATGGCGTGACCCAAGTGATCGACACGGCGTTCGATCCAGCCATCGGTGACCTCGTGCCCTTCGTTGCTCCCGCAACTGAGATAGCCGAAGACAGTGGAGTTCGGTACTCTTTCGACCTGTCACAGTTGGGGCTGACCAACTACACCGATTACTACTTCGGCGTTAGTGCCTATGCCTACAACGAGTTCTCCGTCCCCAAGGTGATCGAGAGCGCGCCGACTAACCTCACGGTGCGGCCTGCGAACGTGCAGGCTGGCAACAGTGGGTCGGTGCAGAACGCGAACCTCGGCGACCTCATCGTGGGTACGCGCACGGCGGGTGTTGGTAATGCCACCGTCGTAGCAGAGGTCGTAGCTCCGACACAAGTCACCGGTGCCACGTACCGCGTCGAATTCTTCGACTTTGACTCGGGCGTTACCGGCGACCCAGACTCGCTGGAGAGCACCTTCCGCATCCTCCGCGATGGGCAAAGTGTCTTCGATGGCCAGAACGCCTTCGATAGCGGACGGGGTGTTATCCGCTCGGACGAGCAGCGCATCATCGTTGACGGAATCGAGTTCACCCAGACGCTGCCTCAGGAGATTCCTGCCGCGTTCACCGGTGATGCTGACGCTGGGGCCAACTTCGCTGGCCTTACGGCGGCAGGCAATACCTATGGGATCGTTGAGACGGCCAACTCGAATGCCGAAGTCTGCGGCTCCAATGCGGGCGACTCGGACATCGGTTGCCGGTTCGTCGATTACCTCGGCGGCAACTCCGTCTGGCTCAACGCCAACAGCACCGGCGACTACGTCGTGACCGCGCCGGATAACGATCTCGGCGACCTCGCACGTAACATTGAGCAGGCTGTGCCGGACGATTTCGAGATGCGCTTCACCGAAGCGTGTGCTACGCCCGGAGCCTGCCTCGGCATCTACGCCTCGGCTGTCCCCGGTGGCAACGACCTGATTGCCAGCGTGCCCTTCGAGTTGTGGAACGTCGGAAACGTCAACGGCGGCTTCGCCGATGATGATATCCGGATGATCCCCATCCTGCGTGCGCCCAGCGGCGACGACCCGGTCACCAACTGGGAAGATGCCTACACCTCAACACAGGAGGTCACCGTTGACGTGGTGTCGCCGACCGCGATCACGAACGAAACCCTCGAGTTGGGTATCTCGCACCGGGTCCTGTGGACGATGCCGGACCGCCCGAACGGCTATGACCTCTTCGCTGCTGATGCGAACAACCTGTTCGGCGGCCCCGGTGGGACCTACGACCGCGAGAACGATGGGGATGATCAGGTAGACAAAGAGTGCAACTCACGCAGTCAGGGTGCCTACATCGACTACTGCTACAAGGGCGGCGATGCTCGCTTTGTTGCACCGATCGGTGGCCTCGACGGTATGATCATCGCGGACCTCGCAGGAGATGGCACCACGCCGGACGCGGGGACTACGATCCTCTTCCGCACCTCGCCCAAGCCCGCGCTTGCAAGTGGGGACGCTGTCGAGTTCAACACGGCTGACTTCGCGTTCCAGACGGGTGTTGCGGAAGCGGCGGAAGACGCGCTCGACCTGATCGGGATCGTGCCGAACCCCTACATGGGTGTCTCGGCTTACGAGACGGACAACCTCGACCGCATCGCTCGCTTCATCAACCTGCCGGACGAGGTGACGATTCGCATCTACACGGTGTCGGGGACGCTCATCCGCACGCTCCGCAAGGACGGCCCGGCCCGGTCGCTGGATTGGGACCTCAACACCCACAACCAGCTTCCTGTCGCAAGCGGCATGTACCTGATCCACGTCGATGCCCCCGGTATCGGAGAGAAGGTGCTCAAGTTCGGCGTCGTCAACCGGCGGACCCGAATCTCCGTCTTCTAAACCTGACCGTGACGCAATCACGTCATCCCAAACCGGAATCCTGATATGAAGATCAACCTTCTCACAGCCAGCGTCTTGGTCGCAACCCTCCTCGGGTTCTGTGCCCCTGATGCCCTCGCACAGGGAGACGACCGATCTGGCACGGCGGCGATGGAAGAACTGCTCGTGCCGATCACGCCACGCACCGTGGCGCTCGGCTCTGCACTCACCAGCGGCATGAACAACCTGAGCGGCGTCGAAGCCGTGCAGAGCAACCCTGCCGCGCTCATGGTGAACAACAGCACCAACGCCATGTTCAGCCGCACGGAGTACCTGGCGGACATCGGCATCAACTACTTCGGCATTGCGCAGCGCTTTGGCAACAACAACATTGCGCTGACGCTCACGTCGTGGGACTATGGCGACATTGCTCGCCAGACCGAAGCCAACCCGGAGATTGACCCGAGTCTCACATGGGACGCCTCCGTGATCGTGCTCGGGGCCACCTTTGCACGGCAGTTCACCGACCGCATCGCGGCAGGTGTCACGTTCAAAGGACTCGGTCGCCGGATCGACAACGTAAGCTCGAACGGGATTGCTTTCGATGCCGGAATGACCTACATCGTTGGCGAGAGCGGCCTGCGCTTCGGCGTCAGCCTGAAGAACTTCGGCCCGCAGATGGAGTTCAGCGGTGACGGCCTCAACACGCCGATCATCCAGGACGGCCCGGGCGGGCAGGGGAACATTGCCGGTACGATTGATGACCTCGGCGCTGAGTTGCCCTCGCTCCTGAACTTCGGCGTGGCCTACACGCGCCAGTTCGCGGGTGACCTCACGGCGACCGTGCTGGGCAACTTCCGCTCCAATGCCTACGACCTCGATCAGTACGCTGCCGGTGTGGAACTGGGCTACCAGAACCTCTTCTTCGTGCGTAGCGGTCTCAACCTCACAACCGACTCGGACGTGAGCGCATGGGAAGTGTGGAACATTGGAGCCGGCTTGAACCTGAACATGATCGGACGCGGGCTGGCGGTGGACTACACCTACCGCCCCTCCAACGTGTTCAGCGGCGTCAACATGTTCTCGGTGAGCTTCACGCTCTAAGCAGTCTCGCTGATACCACCGTTGTATCTAACGGGGTGGGCCGTCAACGGCTCACCCCGTTGTTTATTTTGGTGACCTGATCTACGTTTCCAACGCTGCGTCGTGATACCAACAGCTATGCGCCTGAGAGCCAGCCTCTTTCTTCTCGCCTTCGTGGCTGCCGGGTGCGGGGGCACGGAGGAGCCGACTTCTGGGGAGGCCGCGGCAGCGGTTTACCAGAACATTGAGGGAGCAGCCTACGTTGGGGACGAAGCGTGTGCCTCGTGCCACGAAGACCTCTACATGAGTTATCAGGCGCACGGGATGGCGCAGTCGCTCTACGCCCTCACGCCGGAGCGGGCGGTCGAGGATTTCGGCAATCCCGTGCTTTACCACGAGGGCAGCGGGTTCTACTACACGGCCTACGAGCGCGATGGGGCGTTTTATCAGGAAGAGTACCGACAGACGACGAGTGGGGAGAAGACCCACCAACTGGTCCGGCGGATGGACTTTGTCGTCGGGAGCGGAACGGCGGCGCGGACCTACCTCACGGCGCAGGGTAGTACCTACTACGAATTGCCACTGACGTGGTACACACAGGCTGACGGAGGGGCCGGTCGTTGGGATTTTAGTCCCGGCTATCGCGAAGCGAATGGGCGGTTCGACCGGACGATTCCAGCGCGCTGCATGGCCTGTCACAATGGATTCTCCGAGCCGGTCTCATTCGTCGAAGGAGCTTACACAACGATTGCCGATGGCATCGGGTGCGAGCGATGCCACGGTCCCGGCTCAGTGCATATTGAGGCACGCCTTGTGGATCCAGAAGCTGCCGACTCGGTCGACTACACCATCGTCAATCCCGCGCATCTGAGTCTCGATCTCCGGCTCGACGTCTGCCAGCAGTGCCACCTCAACGGAACCGTCTCTATTCTGCGAGAAGGCAAGGAGGCGTTCGGCTACATACCCTCTCAGCCCCTCGCCGCCCACGTTGCCCACTTCGATGTGGAGGCTACCCGCCCTGGCACCATCAGCGTCATCTCCCACGCCGACCGGATGAAGCAGAGCGCCTGCTTCATCGAGTCGAGCGCGATGGACTGCACGACTTGCCATAACCCGCATGAGGGGTTCCGAGACAAAGGACCAACGTACTTCAACGCCACCTGTCAGGACTGTCACGCGCCCGCTCCGCTGCAAGCCTTGATGCCAACGCTCGAGCTTCGCAGCCAGCATGAAGCGGAGGCCAACTGCTTCGCTTGCCATATGCCGAAGGTCGAGGCAGAGGACGCGCCGCACTCATCGTTCACGGACCACTACATCCGGGTTGTCCGTGCTGAAGACCGGCTAGAGGGCATGGCCGAGGAAAACGATAATGTCGAGCTGGCGAGCTATTTCCCGCGCGACGCCTCGGGGTCTGAAGGGGCCGTCTACGAGGGCATGGCCTATGTCATCTACGGTCGCCAGCAAGGCGATGTCGAAGCCTTAGATAAGGGCATCGCGGCCTTGGAGCGAACGCTCCCGGAGGCACCATACCTGAGCGAGGGGCATTACCTCCTTGGATTTGCCCGTATGAAACGGGGCCAGATGCAGCAGGCTATTCCTGCGCTGCGAGAGTCGATTCGGCTGAAGCCGAACGTGCCGGAGCGGCTCAACGCGCTGGCTCAAGCCTATGAAGCTACCGGCGGTTCGCCTGCCGAGATCGAGCGACTTTATCGGGAGGCGCTCGCCGTTCAGCCTGCGCTAGCCGACGTTCGCATCAACTACGGACGCTTCCTAGAAACGCAGGGTCGGGTCGAAGCCGCCGCCCGTGAATACCGTGCTGCCATTGAGGATGAGCCTTGGTTAGCGTCGGCGCACTACAACCTCGGCACAGCTCTGCTGCGTCTCGGCAGCGCGCCGGACGAGGCCGTGGAGCATTTGAAAGAAGCTATACACTTGCAGCCCGATTATGTGGACGCGCTCGTCAATCTCGGGATCGTGCGGGCGAGTAGCGGAGAGGAAACCGCAGCAGGGGACCTCTTTCGCCGGGCGGTCGATGCCGGACCGGATGACGCGAACGCTTTGAGCAACCTCGGGACGTATCACCTTCAGCGTGGGGCCGTCCGCGATGCCGTCGAAATCTTGGAGCGTGCCACGGTCGCTGCGCCGGGCCGGGCCGATGTCGCCGCCAACCTCGCGGTGGCCTATTTCCAGCTTGGCAATGCCACCGAGGCGCGGCGTTACGCCCAGGGTGCGCTTGGCCTTGACCCCGGACAAGCGGTGGCGCGGCAAGTGATTGACGCGTTGCGGTGAGATAGGAGCAAACCCGACGATGTCGATGCCAGAGGTAGCACTCAGACCCTTCAATCCAGCGTCGGATGAAGTCACACTCCGGCATTGGCTGCGCCAACCGCATGTGGCGAGGTGGTGGGGTGATCCCGAAGAGCGGCTGGGCGATGCGTTGGGGCACCCGCCGGAGCAGCATGCCATCATTACCGTTGATAGTGCCCCGATCGGCTACGTGTGCTGGCAGCGACTTGGTCCTGAGGAGATGAACGCGGTGGGCCTGACAGACCTCCCCGACGGGCTGGTGGATATCGATGTCTTTCTTGGTGAGCCGGAGGCTATGGGGCAGGGAGTCGGGCCTCGCCTTGGACCGTTGCTGCTGGCTCGCTTGCGTGCCGACCCTCACGTTTCTTTTGCAGGCATCGGAACCTCAGTCTCGAACGAGCGGGCGATTCGGGCCGCCGAGAAGCTCGGGTTCAGGCTGTTCCGGGAATATCAGGAGCCTGAAGTTGGTCCTTGCCGGTACATGGTCTTGGCGCTAGCGTAATCGCTACGCCGCGACCGAGTCGCGGGCGGCGAGGTGCTGCATGATCTGACGAGCGTGGACGCGCCCATTTTCGATGAACCACTCACTCGTGTTGAGACCGCCGCAGACGGTTCCGGCGAGGTACAGCCCCGGTCGGTTGGTCTCCATCGTGTCGGGATCGTAGACGGGTTTGCGGGCTGGTCCCTCGAAGGCGATACCGAGCCGTTCGAGGAGCGCGTAGTTCGGGCGATAGCCAGTCAGGGCGAGCGTCCAGTCGTTGGCAATCTCGCGCTCGCCTTCCGGCGTGTCGAGGAGGAGGGAGGCCGGGCGGATTTCCTTGATGGTGGTGTTGAAGTAGGCTGTAATGCTACCGTCCTCGATCCTGTTGATGAGGTTGGGGCGGATCCAGTACTTGACGCTCGGTCCGACCTCCGGGCCGCGGATCACCAACGTCACCTCAGCCCCGTGCCGGAGGCAGTCGAGCGCCGCGAGGGCCGCCGAGTTCTTCGCTCCGATGATGGCGAGCTTCTGGCCGCTGAAGGGGTACGGCTCTTTGTAGTAGTGCGAGACATTGGGTAGGTCTTCTCCAGGCACGTCTATCAGGTTCGGGATGTCATAGAAACCCGTGGCGATGACGACCGCACGGCAGGGATAGGCCCCCTTATTCGTCACGACCGTGAAGGCGCCAGTCTCGCCGTCGGCGCGGATCACCTGCTCGTAGAGGTGCACGTCGAGCTTCTCTACCTCAGCCACGCGGCGGTAGTAGTCGAGCGCCTCTTCGCGGAGCGGCTTGTAGCCACGGGCGATGAGGGGGTAGCCGCCGATCTCGATCAGGTCCGGCGTCGAGAAAAACTCCATCCCGGTCGGATAGCCGAGGAGTGAGTTGGTGAGTGCGCCCTTCTCAATGCCGAGAGCATCGAGCCCAGCTTGCTTCGCCTCGACAGCGCAGGCCAGGCCGATGGGGCCAGCCCCGACGATGATGACATCGCGCACGGTCTCTGTTCTGGTGGTATCCATGATGCGTGGAACGGGCGCCCGATCCGGCTGTTTCGCCTTCATCGAGGCTCCTGCTTCGGCGCATGTCGTCGCTGTCGAAAGAAGGCCTGCAACAACTCCGCCGACCGCTCGGCCTCGATCCCGGAGACGATCTCGACCTGATGATTCAGGCGCGGGTCCTGCGGGATCGAGTAAAGCGTCGAGGCTGCGCCGAACTTTTCGTCGAACGCGCCGAAGACGAGTCTTTGCAAGCGGGCGAGGACGAGCGCGCCTGCGCACATCGGGCAGGGTTCAAGGGTGACGTAGAGCGTACAGCCGTCGAGGAACTTCGAGCCGAGGGTTTCGCACGCGGCGGAGGTTGCCAGAATCTCCGCGTGCGCCGTTGGGTCGCCGAGCCGCTCGACAGCGTTGCGCCCGCGCCCGACGAGCACGCCGTCTTTCACCACCACTGCGCCGACCGGCACCTCGTTTTCCTCGAATGCCCGCTCGGCCTCGCGGAACGCCTGCAGCATCCAGCGTCGGTCTGTGTCGAGGAGCGAGTTAAGCGCCATTTGAAGAGACGTTCGCAGCTTGTCGGAGAATCGGCATAGTCATGCAGCGCGGACCGCCTCGACCTCTCGAAAGCTCGTGTCCACGAAGCTGGATCGCCACCTTCCGATCACCACCGATGGGGTTGCCGTCATGATAGGCGAGGAAGTTCTCCGCTTCGACAACGTGGTATCCGTGGTCGCGGAGTGCGTCGTAGGTAAGGCTGTTGCGCTCGTAGCCGACAACGAGGCCGGGCGCGAGCGCGAACAGGTTGGCCCCGTCGGTCCACTGCTCGCGCTGCTGGTTGACCAACTCTTCGCCGCCACAGTGGATGAAGGTAAAGTCTCGTCCCGTAAGCGCTTCCAAGGCAGGCTTTAGATTGGGCCATACCTCCATGTTGAACTGGCCCGGCTCACCCGTTGAGGTCAGGTGCATCACGTTTTGCCGGTCCTGCTCGATGATGGGCGGAAAGACGACACACTCGCCCGGCGCAGCGAACGTGAACACCGTGTCGAGGTGCATGCAGTAGCGGGCCTTCGGGAGGTTCACCATCAGGACGTGCTCGATGGAGGTTCTCTGCATCAGCGCCTCAGTGACGGCCATCACTCCGCCGAGCGAGGTTCGCTCGGACTGTCCGATCAGCACCACCTTGTCGCTTGCCACGAGGAGATCGCCGCCCTCAAAAGAGACGTGCGGTGGAAGTTCAATCAAGCAGTCTTGCACGTCCGCGAAGCGCGGGTGGTGGTGCATGATGACCCGGATGATGATGCTCTCTCTTGCTCGCGCCATCGTGGCTGCGTGCGAGAGGATGATGTGCTTACCAACGACCGCCGAGAGGTCGCGGGTGAACAGCAGGTTCGGTATCGGGTTCGTCGTAAGCGGTAGGCTGGACCGCCCGGTGAAGGCGAAGGTGAGCAGTTCGTCCGGTGAAAGCTGCTTTAGCTCACGCTCGTAGGCCTCGAAGTTGCGCTGCGGCTGCCGCTCGGCGAGGAGCGCGATGAACTCGTGCCGGGCATCTTCCCGCTCGAACGCCTCACGGAGCAGGGTGGAGATCTGAAGCACCGCGTCGGGTGTGCCGACAACCTCGGTGAACAGGCGGCACATCACTTGGTGCTCTTCCTGCGCCCGCTCGGTGAACAGGATGTCGTCGAAGAGCAGTTCGGCGTGGTTTTCCGGCGAAACGAGGCGCATTTCCTCACCCGGCGTGTGGACGACGACTTGCCGGAGCCGAGCGAGTTCGGATGAAACATGGACGGGGAGGGTAGCGCTCGTTGTGCGGTCAGCAGTGTTGGGGGAAGCAGGCGTGGTCACAGGCGTCAAGGATTGGCATAAAAAGGGCAGCCGCCCGAGGAAGGGCGACTGCCGGAACATACGACGGGGTGAAGCGGCGGGTCCGCTTGGTGTCAGTAGCGGCGTTTCTGGGCGAGCAACTCGAAGAAGCGAAGGATGGCCGCGACGATGAGCAAGAGGAGCAGAATCTTCAGGCCGAAGCCGAGCAAGGCGGTCCCGATACGGAGGAGGAACACCAAGAGCGAGAACGCCACCATCAGCACGATGGCGACGAGGATGACTTGGAGGATGCGTTGAATCGTCATCGAGAGGCTCTCAGCGAGCAGGGAGTGGGGTAAAAAGTTCGATCAGGTCGAGCGGTGTGCCCGAGGCGGAAAATCCGCCAACGAGCAGTATTCGAGCGTCGCCGAGATTTGTTGCAGTGTGTCCCCATCGCGGTGTGGCAAGGCGGGTGTTGTCTGCGAAACGGAAGAACTGAGCGGCCTCGGCAGCGAAAATTTCACCGGACGCCAGCGCAACCCCTGCGTCAGTTCCCAGCCCGCCTGTTACCAATACGAGGTTCTCCGAAAGTGTTTCATCCGATAGGAGCGCAGCAGCGTGGTCCGTGCGCGGTGTTTGCAGCGAACCGACAAGGCGCTGGTTGATGGCATCGGGTCGGAAGGTGATCTCAAAGGGCAGGGGTGTGGCGGCGTCCGAAGGATCAGAGGCTCCCGCGACGAGATAGCGTCCAAAGCCGTCCATCGCCACGTCTGATAGCGGCGTTTGGGTGTGCCCGACCGTCGCGGCAAAACGGAACCCTTCCGAGCGGTTCGGCGCGACAAGTCGAGGCCCCTCCGCGCCGTCCTCAAACAGGAGCCGTCGCATGAAGGGCGACGGGCCGAGGCGGGGCGCCTCAGCCGTACCGAGGTTAGCGGTTCCGCCGTAGAGATAGACGGATACAGTTCCATCGCTACCCTCCAGCACCGTCACTATGTGCCCGGTTCGTTCCACCGGAGCTACCGTGCCACCATCGGCTGCTACGAGTGGGACTTCTGTGAACGTGTTCGTGGCCGGGTCGAACAGTTCCAGCGTGGTGACGAGTTCGCTGGCGTCGTTGAGCGTCACAACCGTGCTACCGCCGGTAAAGAGCACGCGCCCGTCCGGCAGAAGTGATGCTGCATGGCCCATGCGTGCCGCCTGCATCAGCGCATCGAGCGGTGTGAAGGCAAAGGTGGTGGGGTTGAGGAGAAGGGCGCCGTTGCGGGCGGGTGCGCTGACACCTCCAGTTCCACCGGTGATGAGGAGGGTTCCGTCGGTCAATGTGGTGGTTGTGTGTCCGCCGACCGGTTCCGGCAGGCGAAGCACGGCGAGCGATGCAAACTGAAACGGGAGGTACATCGCAAAGAGCGTGTCGCTGCCTGCTGTCCCCAACCCATCGAAGGCCTCGACTGTGATCCGGTTCAGTCCGAGGTCGAGTTGCAGCGTGTCGAGGTACGCGTCTTCCTCCCGGAAATAGGTCGCGGCGGTTCCGTTGACCTCGACGCGGTTGATGCTTGAGAACGAGGACGTCGCGCGGAAGGCGAGCGGAAGCTGTCGCTCCATCAGAACCACCGAGAGGTCGACAGAACTGATCAGTTCGATGCTTGGAGCCTCAGGCTCGACGAAGGGGCGCTCGCACCCGAACAGGAGCAGTGTGGCGAGCAGAAGAAGGGCGGCGCGAGGCATGAGCAGGAGTATGTGCAGGCGACAGCGTTGAATGATGCGCTCAGGCGCGGGTTTCCAACTCGTCATCCTCATACGTGACCCGTTCCAGCACGAGGCCGTGTGCTGGCGCTGCGGGTCCAGCTTCGCGTCGATCTCTCGATGCCAGCACCTCCGGCAGCGAGTCAGGTTGCCGCCGTCCGTGGCCGATATCCACGAGCGTCCCGACAATCGCCCGGACCATCCCGTGCAGGAATCGGTCGGCGGCAATCTCAAAGCGCCAGTCGCCATCGCGTAGTTCCGGCACCCAGTGGGCGTACTCGACCGTGCAAACGCGGTTGGTGGTTTCCGACTTGGTAAGGCAGAACGCGCCGAAGTGATGCTCCCCGAGGAGGTGCTGCGCGGCCTCATTCATCAGTTCCCAGTCGGGTTCAGGTCGGATCGCCCAGCGCATGTGTTGGTCGAGGGCGCGGGGCTGGACCGTAGCGTGGTAGTGATAGAGGCGTTGCCGGGCGTCGTAGCGGGCGTGGAAACCGTCAGGTGCTTGCGCCACATCAAGGACCGCGATACTCGGGGAAAGGAGGCCATTCAGCGAGCGCCGCAGTCGGAACAGATTGACGGGCGCTTCGGTGGCGAAGTGGGCGACTTGGCCTCGGGCATGTACGCCCGCATCCGTCCGCCCCGAGCCCACTACGCTGACCGACACACGAAGCGCCGTCGCCAGCGCTTCTTCGAGCGCGGCCTGCACCGATGGCCGGTCGGGTTGAATCTGCCAGCCGTGAAAGCTTGACCCGTCGTATTCGATCAGAAGGCGGTAGGTTGACACGTAAAAAAGTGATACATTGGAGGTAGCTAGATCGGGCCTGTGCCGAGCAGGCGTTCCGTTCCTCAGTCAATAGGCCTTTTGAAGGCTCCGAAGATATGCACCCACCGCGCGTGTACCTCACCGGTTTCATGGGCAGCGGCAAGAGCACCTCTGGCCCTCTCGTTGCCGACCGTCTTGGCTACCGTTTCCTCGACCTTGACGACGAGGTGGAGCGTGCTGCAGGGGTTTCGATCTCCGAACTGTTCGCCCGTCGCGGAGAGCCGGTATTCCGTGCCTTGGAGACAGCGGTACTCTGCGAGGCAGCAGAGCAAGAGCATGTCGTTGTTGCTACGGGTGGCGGAGCGCTCGCCACGGAAGGCAATCTGCTGACGGCTGAGACGAGTGGCGTCATCGTGTTTCTCAAGCTTTCTGCGGAGGCCCTAGCGCGGCGACTCCGCGACGCAGAGGGCAAGCCGCTGCTGCTTGATGAGGACGGTCAACCCTATTCTGACGCCGCGCTCCTCGACCGCATCAATGAGATTCTCCGCAAGCGCGAGCGGTACTACAGCCACGCCGATGTGACGGTGGAGGCTGAGGACCTGACCCCGGACCAAGTAGCCGATGCGATTGTTCAGGCGCTACCGGTGATTGCCTAGCGTAGTCGAAAAGACTGTCGGTGATGTGGGCTAGGGCCGTGCGTGCGGAGAGCTGCGTAATGCTCTGCGGTCGGATAGCCTTTGTGACCGGCCCAACCATAGGTAGGAAAGTCATTGTGGAGGCGCACCATCAGCCGGTCTCGCGTCACCTTCGCCACGACCGATGCGGCGGCAATCGACAGGCTGCGCGCATCGCCCTTGATGACGGCCTCCTGCCGCCACGGTGCGTCGGGGATCGGTCGGTTGCCGTCAATGAGGAGTACATCAGGTTCCAACGCCAGGTCGAGCACGGCGCGGCGCATCGCTTCCATCGAAGCCCAGAGGATGTTCAGTTCGTCGATTTCACCCGGTGAGCACTGCCCGACGCCGATCGCGAGCGCCTCGGCATGGATCGTGTCGAACAGGGTGTCGCGCACGGCGGGTTTCAGCTTCTTCGAGTCGTCGAGAGCAGGAATTCGGGTGTCGGGCGCGAGCACGACAGCCGCCGCCATGACAGGCCCTGCGAGGCAACCGCGTCCCGCTTCATCCACGCCTGCAATCCACCGCGCACCGCAATGCCAGTGTTCACTCTCAATCTCGAAGGATGCCATGACGGGTCTGATAGGTGGGACTTTTTTCTATGAAGGTGGACCGAAAAGGGGTGGGGAGGTGGATGGGTTGCTCCAGAATGGGAAACCATCTATATTGGAAGCCGTTCACACCCCCGATTCACGCCCCACATAGTGTCTCTTGGGCGTTTTGAGGCGTTTGGTTCCTTGCGGTTGGTCCGGGAGATTATACCGCAAAGCGCAGTAGGGCAGGCAGAAGTCAATATGTGCTCATAGCTGGCTCGCTTGTTGCTGTAAAACGTTGGGTGAGTGTCACCCGTCCGCTGCTGCGTCCCATAGCCACACGCCTTCGATTACCACTGGCTTCGGCTTTTTCGAGGATCAGCGATCCGAAAGCTAGGCCGGGCTGGTGAACGCGCAACGCGCCAATGCATTCTTTCGGGCCGGCTGCTGTACCGCCGCCCCAGCCTCTACAACCACAGGCCATCGACCGTCGCTCAGTGGATTTTCTCTAGTCCCGGGTCGCTCCAGCGTGGAGCGGCCATCTCGTGTGAGCGTCTCCCCCTACTTCTTTACCTACTTGACGCCCGGTGCGACCGAGGGTCATCCCGTTTCACCTAGTCCCAGATTCATGGCAGAAGAGCAACGCGAGAACCGGTCCGACCGGAATGAACGCGGCAATCGCAACGGAAGCAACAACCGCAACGGCAGTAACAACCGGGGCGGTAAAGGCCGAGGTGGCCGCAATCGCAATCGGAACCGAGGGCGCGGCAAAGGCAACCGGGAAGAGAGCAATCACCCCGGTAAGCCGATTGTCGGCATGCTCGAAATGATCGGGGACAAGAACTTCGGTTTCATTCGAGGCTTCGACGCCTCGCTGCCAAAAGGGGACAACGACCCCTTCATGCCGCCGCCGATCATCGACAAGTACAACCTCCGCGACGGTGTCCTCATTGAGGGTACGATCAAGCCGGGGCGCAAAGGCGCGTGGCAGGTGACGGACCTCGACAAGGTCATGGGCGTGACGCCCGACGAGTGGAAGGAGCTAGGCACTTATGACGACGGCGTCACCATCTACCCTAACGAGAAGCTCCAACTCGTCACCGAACCGACGGACGTCTCAATGCGGGTCATTGACCTCGTGGCACCGCTTGGGAAGGGGCAGCGGGCGCTGATCGTTGCGCCGCCGCGCACGGGCAAGACGGTGATGCTCAAGAAAATCGCCCGTGCCCTCGAAGAGAACCACCCCGAGGTCGCGCTCGTCGCGCTGCTCGTGGACGAACGACCGGAGGAGGTCACCGACTTCAAGCGGACGACGGCCTGCACGGTCTTCGCCTCGTCCAACGACCATGAGGAAGACAACCATGTCCGCGTCGCCACGCTCGCCTACGAATACTCGCGGCGACTCGTGGAGCAGGGCAAGGACGTGGTGCTGCTGCTCGACTCGCTGACGCGCCTCGGGCGGACATTCAACCTCTGGGGCGGCAACTCGGGCCGCACGATGTCGGGTGGTCTCGACGCCCGCGCCCTCGTGATGCCGCGCAAGATTTTCGGCGCGGCGCGCAACATCGAGCACGGCGGCTCGCTCACCATCATCGCCACCGCGCTCATCGAGACGGGCAGCCGGATGGACGACGTGATCTTCGAGGAGTTCAAGGGCACCGGCAACTCCGAGATCGTCCTCGACCGCGAGCTGGCCGACAAGCGCATCTTCCCGGCGATCAACCTCCGCAAGAGCGGGACGCGGAACGAGGAGCGGCTCCTCGGCGACATGGTGAAGTATCACCACATGCTGATGCGGGCACTCAACTCGCGCCACCCCGTCGAGGCGATGCAGGCGCTGATCCGGCACATCCAGCAAAGCCCGGACAACATTCATCTGCTGAATGAGTTGATCCCTGCGGAGATGTGATCCGGCCTTGAGTTTGAACGAGAGGCGGTGTCGGTCTATGGACTGGCACCGCCTTTTTCGTTCCGGGCCGTATGTTCAGCGGATACCAACCGCACCCCCGATGCTTCGCCTTCTCGCCCTCTCGCTTCTTTTCGTCGCTGTCTCGGCCCACGCACAACCACGCGCCTCCGACCCATCGTCGTCCGGCGGTGAGTTGATCTTCGAGCAGGCGGCGTTCGACGTGACCTACTACGACCTCGAACTGGAGGTGCTGCCCGATCAACGTGCCCTCAACGGCTCGCTCACGATGCACGCTGAGGTGACGATCCCGACGAACACCGTCGTGCTGGATCTCGATACGACGTTTACTGAAGTGCAGGTCACAGAGGCAGGACGCGCCCTCGCGTTCGAGCGGCATGGTGGACGGCTCTGGATCGACCTCGGGCGGACGCGGCAGTCAGGGGAAAAACTCATCGTGCGAGTGGAGTATGATGGACAGCCGCGCGTGGCACCGAATCCACCGTGGCAGGGCGGCTTTACGTGGGTGGACCGGGGCGATGGGACGTGGTGGGTAGGCGTGTCGTGCCAAGGCGAGGGGGCTGACGTGTGGTGGCCGGTGAAAGATCACCCCTCCGATGAGCCGGACTCGCTGCGCATCAGCGCGACGGTACCTGCCAGACATACCGCCGTGAGCGCCGGTCGGCTGCGTGGTACGACAGACCATTCCGACGGCAGGCGCACCTTCGATTGGTTCGTCTCGACGCCGATCAACAATTACGGCCTATCGCTCTACGTCGCGCCCTATGAGGAGGCCACAATCCCGTACACGAGCACAGCGGGAGAGGACTTGCCGATCACGTTCTACGCGCTCCCCGAAGACGTAGAGAAGGCCGAGCGACTGCTGCCGCAGATCGCTGACCAGCTTCGGTTCATGGAGGAGGTCTTCGGGCCCTATCCGTTTCGGGCGGACAAGTATGCGGTCGCCCAGTCACCCTACCTCGGGATGGAGCACCAGACGGCGATTGCCTACGGCGACACGTTCACCGACAACGAGTTCGGGTTCGACTGGCTGCACCTTCACGAACTGGCGCACGAGTGGTGGGGCAACCTCGTCACCGTACCGGACTGGCGGCACTTCTGGGTCCACGAGGGCACGGCGGAGTACGTCGAGGCACTCTATGCTGAGCGACTCGGTGGGCCGGACGCCTACCGCCGCTACCTGCTCTCGAAGCGCGGGCGGATCGCCAACCAAAACCCTGTCGTGCCGGGCGAATCGCGCGACACGCAGGAGGCCTATTTCGGGCGACGCACCCCAACCGGCGCAACTGATGCCGATGTCTACTTCAAAGGTATGTGGTTCCTCCACACCCTCCGCTGGGCCGTGAATGACGACGCCTCGTTCATGCGTGCCCTCCGCCGCATGACGTATCCCGATCCGTCGATGGAGACGGTCACCGACGGTAGCCAGACCCGCTTCGCCACAACCGAGGATTTCCAGCGCATACTCGAACAAGAGACCGGCGATGATCTCGGCGATCTCTTCCGGCTCTATCTCTACCAGCCCCATCTACCGAGACTCGTCACTGAGCGCGAAGGCGATGTGTTGCGCCTCCGCTGGGAAACGCCTGAGGGCTATCCCATCGACCTGCCCGTTGAGGTGTCCGTTGATGGAGAAGCGAAGCGCGCTCCGATGTCCGGTGGGCAAGGCGAAATCACAGTGCCGCTAGGAGCCGAGGTCGCCATCGACCCGAACGACTGGCTGCTGATGGAAAACTAGGGGCAGGGAGGTTTGCCCTGATAATCTAGGGGTGTTCGTCGTAAACTTTACGATATTCCCCTGTCGCTTTCTCCTCTCAATCCGCCAAGCCATGCCGTCCTTTTTGCGCCTCCTCCTGCCCGGCCTCACTCTTGCTGCTCTGGGCTTCGTGCTCATGCTGAACCGACCGCAGGTCGAATCCAATCAGGAGGAGAAGAAAACAGTGTCCGGAGCCTATGAGGCCCTCGTGCTATGGAATGAAAAGCGGGCCTATCCGAACGAGACGATTCCCTCCACCGGCTTTGCCGAAGCCTTGGCGGTGCGGCGCAGCCTCGAAGCCGAGTCGCGCGGCGGCGAGGACCCGTGGGAGGCCATCGGGCCGCAGAACATCGGCGGGCGCTCGCTGGCCATCGTGCTCAACCCGGAACGACCTGAGACGGTGTGGGTCGGGTCGGCGGGCGGCGGGTTGTGGCGGTCCTACGACGCGGGCCTGAATAGCTCGTGGGAACGTATCTCGACCGGTTTCGGCGTGACAGCGGCCTCAGCGGTGGCGCTCGTGCCGGGCGATACGAGCACGATGTACCTCGGCACCGGCGAGGTGTACCGCTACGCCGAGTCGTTCGGCGGGGTGGTCTACCGGCCCACGCGGGGCAGCTACGGCATGGGCATTCTCAAAAGCACGGACGCCGGGGCAACGTGGACCAAGAGTCTCGACTGGACGCGCAACCAGGAGCGAGGCATCCAGATGATCCGCATTGACCCTGTGAACACCTCGACGGTGTGGGCCGCCACGACCGAAGGCATCTACGTCAGCCGCGACGCAGGCGATACGTGGGACGTATCGCTGGAGGTAGTGATGGGGACTGACCTCTCTATCAATCCTTCAGACCCCGACGACATCCTCGCGGTGTGCGGCAATCAGGAGTCGGAAGGATACGGGTTCTACCGGACGACAGACGGCGGCGACACCTGGACCCAGATCACCAACGGCATTCCTCCGAGCTACATCGGCAAGGTGCTTCTCAGTCGGCACCCGACCGACCACGATACAGTCTATGCGAGCGTCGGCGATGGCATCTTCTCGTCGGGCGGTACTGAAACCTTCCTCCTTCGCACCGACAACGGAGGTGATGCGTGGACGACAGTTTCGACGAACAACTATGCCATCTTCCAAGGATGGTTTGCGCACTACGTCGGTGTTAACCCGAATCGCCCGGACGAACTGTACCTCGGAGGCGTACCGCTCTTCCGCTCCTCCAACGGGGGCGTCAACCAGACCGAGCTTAACGATCCACACCCGGACCACCACGCCATCGCGTTCCACCCCACTGATCCCGACATCGTCTACTTCGCCCACGACGGCGGCGTTGCCCGCACGACGAATGGGGGGAGCGCCATCGTGGATATCAGCGACGGATACCAGACGACGCAGTTCTACAATGGCACGTCGGTCGCCATCGACGATGCCGACTTTGCCATCGGTGGGTTGCAGGACAACAACACCGTTCGCTACACGGGTAGTCCGACGTGGGACCGCATCCTCGGCGGCGACGGATCGTGGAGCGCCATTGACCCGACCGATGCGGACATCGTCTATGCCTCGTTCCAGAACCTCGGCATGGCGCGCTCGGAGAACGGTGGGAACGGCTTCGACTTCATAATCCCGCCGGGTGCGGGCAATACGGCGTTCATCGCACCTTACGCCCTCGCACCGACATCCCCGAACCGCATCTACGCCGGGCGGAGCATCATCTACCGCTCCGAGAACCGGGGCGACTCATGGTCGGCCACCAATGGGGGCGACAGCATCGACCCGAACGACAACCCGACGCTGGCCATGGCAGTCTCGCCGATTGACGAGGATGTGGTCTACGTCTCGTCGGCACCGATCCTGCGCGACCCCATCGACACGCCGGGGCCGCCACGTCTCTTTGTCACGCGCAACGCGGGCACTAGCTGGACCGACATCACACTCGGTCTGCCCGACCGTTTCGTGACCGACATTGCCATTCATCCCAGCGATGACGAGATCGTGTGGGTGACACTCGGTGGCTTCGGCACGGGGCACGTCTTTAAGACCGAAGATTCCGGCGCGACGTGGACCGATGTATCTGGCATGCTCCCCGACGCGCCCACCGAGGCAGTGGCTTTCGATCCGCTCGTGCCCGAGACCGTTTTCATCGGCAACGATATTGGTGTCTTCGTCACGCGCGATGCGGGGGCGACGTGGGAAGCCTTCACCGACGGGCTGCCCGAAGCTGTGCTCGTGATGGACCTCGTCTACTCACCCGCCGACCGGAAGCTGCAGGTGGCGACGCACGGCAACGGGATGTACCGCCGCGCGCTTCTGCCCGCTGTGGCGACTGAGCCGGGGACTATCGCGCCGGACTTCCGCCTCCTGCCCGTCGCCCCGAATCCGTTCCGTTCGGGCACCACGCTCGCCTACGAGCTTGACCGTCCCGCCGATATCCGCCTCGAGGTGTTCGATGCGGCTGGACGTCGCGTGGCGTTGCTGGACGAGGGGCGAAAGGAGACCGGCGCGCATCAGGCGCGGTTCGAGGCCGCCGACCTCGCCGCGGGCGTCTACGTGGCGCGCCTCAGCGCGGGAGGGCAGACTGCCTCGCGCTCGCTCACCCTCGTGCGGTAGCCTACACGATGATCCGCCTCCTCGTATTCGACATGGATGGGACGCTCGTTCAGACCGAGCGGCTCAAGGCGGAGTCGTATGCCCGTGCCGCGTACGAACTGGATGGACGGATCGCGGAAGCCGACGTAGTTGAGGCGTACAAGGAGTTGGTCGGCCTGTCGCGCAAGGAGATCGCGACGACGCTGCTGGAGCAGTTCAGGCTGGAAAGCGCGGCTCGGCAGCGGCTCGACGAGTTTGACACGGACGAGCCGTGGCAAGCGTTCGTCGGCGTTCGGCTTCGGTACTATCGTGCCATGCTCGACGACGGTGCTCTGATCCGTGACCATTGCCGAATCGATGTTGCTGCGTTGCTGCGGCACGCCCACGCCTACGCTTGCCAAGTCGCTCTTGCCACGACATCTGCTCGGGACAGCGCCGAGCGCGTCCTCCACGCGCTCGGTTTGGCCGATGCCTTCGATGTCATCGCCACCGCCGACGATGTGGATAAGACGAAGCCCGATCCCGAGGTCTACCACCTCGTCACCGACACGCTCGGTGTGGCCCCGGCGGAGAGCCTCGCTATGGAGGATTCGCCTGCCGGAATCGAGGCAGCCCTCGCTGCCGGGCTGGCTTGCATTGCCATTCCGACGGACTTCACGCGCGAACGGGTACACGCGATGCTAGATGATGGCGTGATCGAGGCAGGCTGGGTGGTCGAGGAGCCAGCGGCGCTACCGGAGGTCGTGCGGGCCGTGCTCGAAGAGCGGAAAAGGGGAGAGGCCGCGTGATCGGGGCTAGGGAGACACAAAACAGTAAAACCCGATGTCCACCCTCCACATAGCGCAAGCATCCCCTATATTAAAACACTCTAGATAAGGCCCGCTGCGTTCTGCGCATGGGCCTCGGGTCTTCTATCACACCTTGACTCCTGTTGCCATGCGTACTGCTAGTTCCTCCTTTTTTCAGCCGCGCACGCTGCTGGCCGCGCTGCTCCTGCTGTTGATGACGAGCCCGCTGGCGCTCGCGCAGCGGGCCGCTCTCTGGACCGACGTTTCCGAGGACGCCATCCGCACGTCCGCCGAGCGCAATATCGTGCCCGAGGTCTACCGAACGGTTCAACTCGACCGCGTCGCGTTGGCCGAGGCGCTGGCCGAGGCACCCCTCGAAGCGCGGCCCGGCGATGTACGCGATGGCATCGTGTTCGCCCTCCCGATGCCGGATGGCAGCACCGAGACCTTCCGCGTCGTCGAGTCGTCGATCATGGCTCCGGGCCTGCAGGCACGCTATCCGCAGATTCGGACCTACCTCGGTCAGGGCATCGACACACCGGCTGCCGTGCTTCGCTTCAGTGTCACGCCGCTGGGCTTCAACGCGCTCGTCCTGCGTCCCGGCGGCTCGGTCTACATCGATCCCTATCAGCGCGGCGACATCGACCACTACATTTCGTACAACCGCAACGACTACGCCCCGGCTGTGGAGCGCATCCAGGCCGCCTTCGCGGGCGAGCAGGTCATTGACGAAAGCGAGTCGGTAGACATCGAAGAACTGCTGGAGCGTGGTGGTGATATGCTTCAGCATGGCGACATCTTCCGTACCTATCGCCTTGCCGTTGCTGCCACCGGCGAATACTCGCAGCGCGTCAGCCAACTCGCGGGCGAGGAGGCCACGGTCGAGGTGGTTCTTGCCGCGCAGGTCGTCGCCATGACGCGCGTCAACGGGGTCTATGAGCGCGAAGTCGCAGTGCGCATGGAACTCATCGAGAACAACGACGAGATCATCTACCTCGACGGAGCGACCGATCCCTATTCGAACAACAACGCGGGCGCGCTGCTTGCCGAGAATCAGTCGAACCTCACCAGCGTCATTGGCGCAGAGAACTACGACATCGGGCACGTCTTCTCGACAGGCGGCGGTGGCGTGGCTGGGCTCGGCGTGGTGTGCAATGACTCGCAAAAGGCACGCGGCGTGACGGGCCTGCCTACGCCCATCAACGATGTCTTCTACATCGACTTCGTCGCGCACGAGATGGGGCACCAGTTCCGCGGCAACCACTCCTTCAACGGGGCCAACGGCAACTGCTCTGGCGGCAACCGCAACGGCTCAACGGCCTACGAGCCGGGTAGTGGTTCGACGATCATGGCCTATGCGGGCATCTGCGGTGGGGACAACATTCAAAACAATAGCGATGACTACTTCCACGTCGTCTCGCTGATCGAGATCACCAACTTCATCACGACCGGGACCGGCAGTACCTGTCCTGTCGAAACGGAGACCGGCAACGAGCCGCCCGTCGTGATGCCGGAAGGAGAAGGGCTTGGCATCCCGATCAACACGGCCTTCGTGCTCACCGGCACGGCCACCGACGATACGCCAGAGACGCTGACCTACAACTGGGAAGAGTTCGACCTCGGACCGCAAAGTGCGCCGCCCGGTCGGTCTGGTTGGAACGAAGAATATCCGTTCTTCCGTTCGTTTCCGTCCACCGACGAGGGCGTTCGGTACTTCCCCCAGTTCAACCGGTATCTCTTGGGCGTCTCCCCGGTCGTCGGCGAATCGTTGCCGCTTGATGCAACGGCCAACGGACGGCGGATGCGCTTCCGCCTCACGGCGCGGGATAACACCGCCGGTTCGGGTGCATTTGCCACTATGCAGATTGAGATGCGCGCCTACGACACCGGCGCTGAGGACCCCTTCGAGGTCACCTTTGCCAACGAAGAGGACGTCATCGTCGGCCCCGGCGACAACGAGATTACTTGGAACGTGGGGGGCACGGACGGAGACGACATCGGTGCCGATCAGGTCGATATCCTCTACTCCGCAGACGGCGGTGCCACCTTCGATCTCCTCGTGACGACGGACAACGATGGTTCCGAGATCGTCTCGATTCCTGTGGGTAACACGGACGAGGCGCGCATCATGATTATGGGCACCGGCAACGTGTTCTTCGACGTGAACGACGAGGACTTCGAGGTGAACGACATCGTGCTGCCGAACGAGGCGCAGCCCGAGACGGCGCACACCCTCAGCTCGGTCTATCCGAACCCGCTCGGTGTGACCGCTGCCCGTGCCACGTTCAACCTGACGGTGGAGCAGAGCCAGACAGTGCGGGTCGCCGTCTACGATTTGCTCGGTCGGCAGGTGATGGTCCTCCACGACGGGCCGCTCGCGGCGGGTCTGAACCGCCAGTTCGGCGTTAGCGCGGCGTCGCTGGCAGGCGGTATTTACCTCGTCCGCGTCGTCGGTGAGACGTTCAGCGATGTGCGTGAGCTGACCGTCGTTCGGTAATAGGTCCGCCTCGGAACAGCCTAGCGAGCGGGAGGGGTTTCGACCTCTCCCGCTCGTTATTTTTACGCCCGTGAAGAGGTAGTGGAGCGGGAAACGTTCTCCTCGCGGTCAGGTTGTAGCGGCCTAGTATCTACGAGTCCAAAACGACAAGCATACATGGAACGGCTCAAGTGCAAAGCCTGTGGGAGCTTCAGCATGGTTCCTCTCGAAGTAGACGACGAGGCAGCGGAGAGTGAGGAATACCTTCTCGGCGGTGAGCAGGAATCCCGCTTCTTCACCTGCCATGTGTGCGGTGACAACTGGCTCTCCGTTAAGAAAGTGGAGACCGGGGGAGCATGCGAGATTACGTTCGTCCACCAGATGGGAATGCAGCCGACGCTCAAGCGCATCGCCAATATGGCCACCTCCATCGTGCTCAAGGACAGCACGGTCGATGGGTGGGACTACTACCTCGGCGATGATCAGGTGGAGGAGGCCGAGTGGCGCGAGCAACTGGATCGGCGGCGTAGCGTGCTGCGTGCGATCTGCACGAACTAGGGCTGGCTGTCCGGGAAATTAGGCCGTGAGGCGCTGCCCCAAGCGGCAGGCGCATGTCTGGGTAAGGCGTAGGCGCATAGCGAATGCGCCAAAGGTTGTGGCAGAGGTAACAGGCGAGTAATCGCAGAGCAAGGGGATGGGCGTACCTTCCAGTTCCCCTTCTTTTCTCTCACACCCAACCTTTCCGCATCATGCGTATCTCCTTACTCCTCATGGCGTTCGCGCTGGTTGCTTTCCCGGCTACCGCGCAGACCGACTATGAAACGGTCGCTGACTCGACCTCTCTCGTTGATGGCGGCATTCTCGCCGACGTGGACATCTCCTGTATGGCCCAGATGCCGTCGGGCGATTTCGTTTTCTTCAACTTCCCCACGGGCGACCTCGTCACCCACGACCCGGACGCGGCCCCCGGTAGCCAGACGTCTATCCTCCGCTCGAACGCGCAGATCGACAGCGACCTGAACAACGACGCCGAGGGTTGCTTTGCCATCACCGTGGATGCCTCCGGCAACGTCTACGCGGCGCTGCAGGACTCGACCAACACGGACCAGATCTACAAGACCGACGGCAGCACCGGCACCCGGCTGGCTGAAGCCGACGGCATGACGGGCATCGCCGTCAGTGGCAGCACGCTCTACCTCTCCCGTGTCGCGTTCTTCGGCGCGCCGGAGGATGGGTTCTACTCGATCAACACGACGGACGCCGACCAGACCCCGGCCGTTGTCATCACCGATAGCGGCCTCGACCTCGTGGACCTCGCCATCGGTTCGGATGGAAGCCTGTACGCTTCCTCGTCGGAGTTCGGAAGCTCCGGGTCCGGCCTCCGGAACGTCGTTGTGAAGGTCACGGACCCGGCAGGATCGCCCTCGCTGAGTGTGGTCTACGATCCGTTCGGTGACGGCATCTTCACGAACGGTGGTGACGGTGGTCTCGAGGATATCGAACTCCTTGCTGGTTCCCCCGACCGGCTCTATCTCTACAACAACAGCTTCGGAGCCACCGACGGCGAGCAGTGGGGCACGGTTCTCTCCGACGGTACCGGTGGCGAGCAGTTCGCGGATCAGACGATGATGGTGGGCGATGCCGACACCAACCTCGGCGGATTCACGCCGCCCTCTGGACGTAGCATGGTCCTCGACGGCAGCTCAATCTACGTGGCCAGCCGGGACGCCTTTGGTGGCGACGACAACATCGTCGAGTTCACCAACTTCCCGCCGGTGCCGGTCGCCAACTTCACGATCGACGCCGACCCGGAAGCGCAGACCGTCTCCGCTCCCGGCACGGCTAGCTTCACCTACGTCGTCTGCAACAACACGGCCAACCCCGTCAGCGGTGTCGTCTTCTTCGAGGCCTTCCTCGGGGCTGCCTCCGTCGCTGGTCCGACCACCGTTCAGTCCGGCTCGCTCGGGGCCATGTCCTGCTCGCCGACGCTTTCGTTCTCGGTCAACGTGCCGGGTGCTGCGCCTGCTGCAACCTACAGCGTCGAGATCAGCGCTGGCCCAAGTAACGGCACGGCAATCGCTACGGATGCAGTGGACGTGACGGTGACCTCCGGTGGCCGCGCCGCTGGCACCTCGACCGAGTGGACCCTCGCGGACGCCCAGCCGTGGCCCACCCTCGAAGCCGCAGCGCGCACGAGCGAAGTCGGGGCCTACCCGAACCCGTTCGTCGAGCGGACCGAGATCACCTTCTCGCTCGAAGAGAGCAGCAAGGTCGCCGTGACGGTCTA
>JANQRZ010000013.1 GCA_028284265.1 Rhodothermales bacterium | reverse complement strand
GACCGCGAGCAGACCGAAGGCCTCGCCGTTCTGGTCGTTCTCCGGCGAGAGGAAGCCCGAGGCGAGCACCGTCAGGGCACCACCTGCGGCAGCACTCAGATCGGCCTCGAAGGAGGCGACGATGGTCTCGCCGTCCGAGGTGGTCACGTCGAGCGTGTAGACGGCGGGCGGGACACCGAGGTAGCCGGTGATGTCGCTGTAGGCGGCATCATCGACGAGGGTGCCGACGCCGCGCGCAACCACGTCAACGGTCGGCGCATCGGTCGAACCGTGGACGACGTTGAACTGGACCTCTTCAGCGGAAGAGGATGCTTCTTGGGCGTCCCCGTCGATGAGGAGCGTGAACGCAATGTCGCGCCCGTCCGGGTTGGCCTCGAAGCTGTTCGGATCGAGGACGCCGTTGGCGATGATCGAGTAGGTCTCGCCTGCAACGAGCGTCGCCTCGAAGGTGGCGATGCCGTCTTTGGCGCTGCTCGATGTGCCGGGGGCTACCGTGATGGTGGCGGGTCCGGCAGGCAGGTCGATGAAGCCCGTCGAGGTGCGGAAGGCGAAGTCATCGACGGCAGGCTCGGCGGTGCTGATCTCTTCGATATAGATGTCCACGACGGCGGCTCCGGGATCGGCAGCGTTGTGGATGATCTGCACGCGAGCAGACTCGTCTTGAGCAAAGGCGGAGGTAGAGAAGGCGGTGCCGGTTAGGGCAAAGAGCGCCACAGCAAGCAGCGGGCGCAGAACGTGACGAAAAGACATAGGTCTGCCTGGTATGGTGAGAAGGGAAACGAAGAGCAGGACCGGTGCTCGGAGAAAGGCCTTTCAGAGAGGTGCCTCCTAGTGGAGGAGGTGCATCCGGTTTCTGTCTCTTGTACCCGCCGAAGAGTGGCTATGCCTAGTGCGTTTGAAAAAAACCGAGGCGGCGCAGCGAACGACACCGCACCACCTCGGCAAACCGGCTTCGGCAAACCCTGCTAATGCGAGCATCAGCGCACGAGCGTCAGGCGCTGCGTCTCGATGGTGCCCGCCGCCTCCAAGCGGACGAGGTACGTCCCACTCGGCAAGCTCACCGCCTCGAAGACAGCTTGGTGCGTGCCTGCCTCTACCCTGCCCTCAGCAAGCACAGCGACCGTTCGACCAAGCAGATCATAGACCGTGAGCCGGATGACGGTGGCCTCGGGAAGAGCGAAGCCGAGCGTGGCGCGGTCGCGGACGGGGTTGGGATAGGCCGCATAAAGCACCACCGCCTCGGGCAACGCACTCGACGCCGCCTCCGGTGCCGCTTCCGCATCTAGCGCTGGCACCTCCTCGTCCGGACCTTCCAGCGAGGCCGTCGCTTCCCTCTCACCAAGTACCACCTCAGGCTCGCTGCCCTTCGCGGCTAGTGGATTCTCGACTAGCAGGTTCACGCCCTGCCAAAAGACCTGATTGCCCGCCGAGCCGAGGCCTGAGCCGCTGGCTCCATAAATCGCATGGGCGGCTCCGGCGTCGACTGTCGTGCCAATGTGCTCAAAGGGGACGCCCACGGCAAGGGCCTTGGCGAACGACGTACCAAAGTCCCCCGTAGCGAGTGCGTACCCGAATCGGTCATTGGCCTCTTCACCCCCGGAAATACCGGACGCCCCCTGCCACCACACCTGATCGCCGTTGGCACTGAGGCCGACGACGCTTGACGTGCCGTAGATCACGTTGACTTGTCCGACGTTGTCAAGGCCGACGAGGTCCTCGAACGGTACACCGACGGCGAGATCATCGCGCCCGTCTAAATCGAAGTCGCCTGCGGCAAGGGCGAAGCCAAAGAGGTCGCCTGTCTCAGCAACACCGTTGATGCCGGATTCGTCTTGGGTCCAGATCTGGTTGCCGGTCGCGGTCAGGCCAGAGGGCGAGCCGTAGATCACGTTGACGGCCCCGGCGGCATTCAGCGTCCCGACGCTCTCGTAAGGCGAGCTGGCCGCGAGGTCGTCGCGCCCATCGTTGTCGAAGTCGCCCACGGCGAGCGCATAGCCGAAGAAGTCGCCATCTTCAGCTACGCCCTCGATGCCTGCGGTGTCTTGGTACCAGAACTGGTCGCCGGTCGCCGTCAGGCCGCTGCCGGACCCGTAGAGGACGTGGACGCCCCCCGCGTTGTCTACGCCGCCTTGATCTTCGAGAATGACACCGATAGCAAGGTCGTCGCGGTTGTCACCGTCGAAATCGCCTGCGGCGAGTGACCACCCGAAGAGGTCGCCGGTCTCGACCACGCCGAAGATGCCGGGCGAGTTCTGGTGCCATACCTGATACCCACCGATTTTGATGCCGGTGGACGACCCGAAGAAAACGGCAATCGCCCCAGCCTGTGTCGTACTCCCGAATTTCTGACCCGGAATGCCGACAGCAAGGTCGTCACGCCCGTCGTTGTCGAAATCACCGGCGGCAAGCGATGCGCCGAACCGCTTGCCTTGGTGGGCGAACGTGAGCTGGGGGAAGTGGAAACTGCCGCTGCCCGTCAGACCACTCGGACCGCCATAGAGAACGTGGACCTGTCCGACGCTGGAGTTTCCATTGCGGCTCTCTCCGGGCGAGCCGACCGCGAGGTCGTCGTAGCCATCGCCGTCGAAGTCGCCCACAGCGAGGGCTTCGCCAAAGTTATCGTCGGCCTCGGCGGTATCACCGAGGCCGGGGCTGTCTTGGTGCCAATACTGATCGCCTGTATCCGTGAGACCGCCGGGTGCTCCGTAGACGACATTGACAACGCCCATATTCTGGACAAAACCGATATCCTCTTCGGGCACGCCGATGGCGAGGTCCTTGTATAAGTCGCCATCGAAGTCACCGGCGGCGAGTGCCCGAGCAAAGAGATCATTGGGTTCCGCCCCGCCTGTAATCTGGGCCCAGGCGACGGGAGCGGAGAGCAACAACAGCAGAACGACCCAAAGCGCCGCGATGCGACGGGGTAAGGCAAAGGAGTAGGTCATGACAGATTGGGGTTGAGTGATAAGAGCGCACTACCTCCTATCGCTATCGCCGCATTCATCCCCTCACCGCCACGCAAAAAAACTGCGCCGGTCGGCAGAACCCTTTCCACCGACCGGCGCTGCAGAACCTCTTCCGTACTACGCCTCTTCCCGATGCACCGTCTCCAGGCTGAACGCGGGCGCGCACACTGCCCAGTATTCGCATTCGTCCATGCCTGGGTTCGAGTAGCGGATGCGGTCGCCCGCCTCGCAGAGCACCGTCTCCCCTGCCCGCACGTCCGCTACGCCACCGGCGTGCTCGACGCGCATCGTCCCGCGCAGCACGATGGTCACCTCGTCGAAGTCCGGTGTCTGGAACGGTTCGTCCCAGCCCGGCGGCGCGACCATGTGCGCCACGCTCAGACTCGCCGTGCCGGTGTTGACACGCCCGACGTGCTCTTCAATCAGTTTGTCGCCCGGAACGGGAATCCGCGTCGGGGTCGTGATGTGACGAACTGCCATCGCTAACCAACTACGTCGGCGAGGGCACGGTCGAGCAGCGCAAGACCTTGGTCGAGGTCGTCCTTCGAGACCGAGAGCGCCGGGCGGAAGCGGATGGCCCGCTCGCCGCAGCCGAGAATCACGAGACCGTGCTCGTAGCACTTCTTCCGGACAAGATCGCGGATACCGGGCGTCGTGAGGTCGAAGGCGCAGAAGAGGCCCTGCCCGCGTGGGTTCGTGACCGCATCGTAGCGCTCGGCGAACCCGTCGAGGCGCTCTTTCAGATAGGCCCCCATCGTGGCAGCGTTCTCGACGAGGTTATCCTCTTCGATCACCTCCAGAATCCGGTCGAAGCGCACCATGTCCACGATGTTGCCGCCCCACGTCGAGTTGATGCGGCTGGACTTGGAGAAGACGTTGTCGTCCACCTCCTCGATGCGCGGCCCGGCGAGGATGCCGCAGACCTGCGCCTTTTTACCGAAGGCGAGCACGTCCGGCGTGACACCCAGCCCCTGCCATGCCCAAAACGTACCGGTCAGACCGACGCCCGTTTGGACTTCGTCGAAGATGAGGAGCGCCTCGTTCTCATCGGCGAGGTCGCGGAGTTGTTTCAGGAACGTCGGGCGGAAGTGGTTGTCACCGCCCTCCCCCTGGATCGGCTCCAGAATGATGCAGGCGATATCGTCTTGGTGGTGATGGAAGTAGGTCTTCGCCTGACGAATGGCGAGGGCCTCGCGCTGCTCGATGTCGGCGGCGTACTCCGGCCCGTTCATCTTCGGGTTGAGCACGCGCGGCCAGTCGAATTTCGGGAAGAGCGCGACCTTCGTCGGGTCGGTGTTGGTGAGGCTCATCGTGTAGCCGGAGCGCCCGTGGAAGGCCTGCTCGAAGTGCATCACCTTGTGGCCGCGCTCGGAGCGGTAGCCCTTGCGGAAGTTCTTGCGCACCTTCCAGTCGAACGCCGTTTTGAGCGCGTTCTCAACGGCCAACGCCCCACCCGAGACGAAGAATGCGTGCGGCAACTCGTCCGGGATGCCCACCCGCTCGAAGGTCTCGACGAAACGGGCGAAGTGGCGCGTGTACACGTCGGAGTTCGACACCTTGTTGATCGCTGCATCGAGGAGCCGCTCGATGAAGCTCGTATCGCCCCGCAGCTTCGGGTGGTTCATCCCGAGCGGGTTGGACGCGAAGAACGTAAAGAAGTCCACGTAGTCGCGCCCCGTGAGTGCGTCGTGGAGAAGCACGCCTTGGCTCTTCTCCATATCAAGCACCATCTCGAAGCCATCGGCTAGGAGATGGCGGTCGATGATGTCGCGGGTATCAGCAGCAGCGGGAAGGTGTTTCTGAACGTCGGTAATCATGCACGTATCGGTCGAGCGTGGGAAGGTCGTTCGGGTACAGCCTGCGGAGTATAGCACCGCGCCCCGGCGCAGCCCAAGCGGCGCGGCGAAGGAAACCTCGTGAAGCACCACCGGGTTCGAGGCTGCCCGCTGCGCTGAAGGTCGGCTGGCTCCGCTTCCGTCGTACCTTGCGGCACCGCTCCAACGCACCAATTTAATGGCCGATACTCCGAACGCATCCACCCCGCGCCGCCCCGGCGAGGTGTCTCTCAAAACCGCTGCGCCCGGCGGCGACGGAGCCAGCGACGGCTTCTTCGAGTTGCCCGTCGTCGAGAAGCCGTTGCAGGCCAACCGGCCCGGTCAGCGGCCCGAGTGGCTCCGCGTCAAGCTCCCTTACGGCGAGACGTTCCGCCGCGTCTCCGAGATCATTGAGACGCACAACCTGCACACGGTCTGCCAGAGCGCCCGCTGCCCCAACATGGGCGAGTGCTGGACCGCCGGGACCGCGACGTTCATGATCCTCGGCGATGTTTGCACCCGCTCCTGCAGCTTCTGCGCGGTCAAGACGGGCCGCCCGACCGCTGACCTCGACTACGACGAGCCGCGCCGCGTCGCCGAGGCCGCGAAGCTGATGGGGATTCAGCACGTCGTCGTGACCAGCGTCAACCGCGACGAGCGGAAGGACGGCGGCGCGCCGATCTTCGCCGAGACGATCCGCCTGCTCCGCGAAGAGGTTCCGGGCTGCACCGTCGAGGTGCTCGTCCCCGACTTCCGCGGCATCATGGAAGGCGGGGCCGACATCGTCCTCAACGCACGGCCTGACCTCTTCAACCACAACGTCGAGACCGTCCCGCGCCTCTACCGCCGCGTCCGCCCGCAGGCCGACTACCAGCGCTCGCTCGACGTGCTGAAGCGCGCCAAGGACTTTGACCTCCGCACCAAGAGCGGCATCATGGTCGGGCTGGGAGAAACCAAAGACGAGGTGCTCACGCTGATGGAAGACTTCGTCGGCATCGGCCTCGACGTCATGACCATCGGGCAGTACCTCCAGCCGACGCGGATGCATCTGCCCGTTGAGGAGTTCGTCCACCCGGACACGTTCCGGTGGTACAAAGAGCAGGGCGAGGCGCTCGGCCTTGACCACGTCGAGAGTGGCCCGCTCGTGCGCTCGTCCTACCACGCCGAGCGACACGTTTAGGAAGGACGAGGGGCGCATGTCGAATGAGAGAACGGTTCGCTTCCTCGTCTTACTCGCTGTGTTCCTAGTGGCCGGGTGTTTTAATGCGGAGAGCGTGACCGAGTCAGCGCATGCCGTGTTCGTGACCCGGCCCGACTGCCCATACCTCATCGCCAAGACGCCCGGCGCGGGCTATGCCGTCCTCCAGCCGAGCGGCGACTACACGCCTCGGCGGGGCGACCTGCTCGTTGGCAACCTCCAGCGCGGCGGCCTCGCGCTCGGCGTCGTCCCCTTCGGCACGAACGACCTCGAAGGCAGCGAGCAGTTCGAGGTGGTGCAACACAGCCTCTCGCTCGCCGAAGCGCAGGCGACCTACTACGGACAGTGCCCGCCTCCTGCGCTCGGTGCAGGCGGCTTTTAGCAACTCTTCGCGGTCTCTGAGTCTGTAACACCGGGATATTGGTATTGACACTCAATCCCGACCCTACACTCTCGACTCCACTATGGAACGTACCCTCGCCATCATCAAGCCCGACGCCGTCCAGAACGGCCACAGCGGCAAAATCCTCGACCGCATCCTCAGCGAAGGCTTCGCCGTCCGCGCGATGAAGCTCGTCACCCTCTCGAAGACGGAAGCGGAAGGTTTCTACGCCGTCCACCGCGAGCGCCCCTTCTTCGGCGAACTGACCACCTTCATGTCGAGCGGCCCCTGCATTCCCCTCGTCCTCGAACGCGCTGACGCCGTCGCCAAGTGGCGCGAGGTCATCGGCGCGACCAACCCCGCCGACGCCGCTGAGGGCACCATCCGCAAGCAGTTCGCCACGTCGATGGGCGAGAACGCCGTCCACGGCTCCGACTCGACGGAGAACGGCAAGCTAGAGAGCAACTACTTCTTCCCCGAGCACGTCATCGTCGCCAACTCGTAAGCGACGTTGTCAGAAAACGAGAGTGGGCTGCACCGGACTGTCGGTGCAGCCCGCTTTGGGTTTAGCCCGCTCAGGTCTCATCGCGGCTCTGATTGGATAGATCAAGTCGCGTGGTCGTGGAGGGTTACGATTTGCGTCTTTCTGACGATATACACGACGCACCCTAACCCGACCAGCCTCTTCTGATATGCAACGTATCGCTACTCTGCTCGCCATTCTTGTCTTCATCCCGGCCGCCCACGCACAGTGGGAACGGATCGACACCAACATAGGATTGCAAGACCCGTACGTACCCGCCTTCGCGGCCTACGACGGAGCAGCACTCTACGGCGCGATTTTCTTCAACACGGCCCCCTTTGGTTTCGACCTGTACCGCTCGACCAATGACGGCACGACGTGGACCGAACTCGCCAACTTCCCCGACTACAGCCTCGCCTCCAACTTCTTCGAGCACGTTGACGGACGACTCTACCTCGGTGCGCTTCCCGGCGATGGGTCGGAGGCGCTGTTCACGCACTCCGATGACGGCGGTACCACTTGGACCGAAACCTTCGCTCCCGGCGTGGGCAGCCCCAACACGGTCGGCAAACGCGGTACGACCTTCTTCGCAGGGACAGCCAACGTCGTCGCCCGCTCCACCGATGACGGCGCAACGTGGCAAAACCTCAATGGCAGTCCGACGAGTATCACGCGCATCGTTGGCATCGGTGCGAATGTACTGGCCCACGATGCCAATGGCCTTCTCTTCCGATCAACCGATGACGGTGCGACTTGGGCCGAGGTGCTGGTGGATGGCGACGGTGCCTCGGACCGCGTCTCGGGGCTGTGGCGCGACGGCACGATGGCCTACGTCAAGCTGAGCAATCAAGCCATCTGGTCCTCTGCGGATGATGGAACCACCTGGACTGCCCAGCCGACCTTCGATGATGACGGAATCGACAACATCAACCTCACGTTTGCCCGCGCCTACCCCGCAGCCGACGGCACGCCGTGGGTTCTCAGCAACCCGAACCCGTTCGACCAGAGCCTCTACTTGAGCGAGGACGACGGTGAGACTGCCACAGATATCATCGCTGGCTTCCCGACGAATACATTCAACGGTGCTTGTTTTTCCGTGCCTACGATGACGGACGCTCACGTCGTCGCTGTTGCCACCTGTAACAATGATCAGACGGGCATCTATCGTTACCAGTATGCGACGACCCTTGCTACCGAAGGTGTGACACCGAACGTGCCGCTTCGCCTTGCCGCGCCGTACCCGAACCCGACGACCGGCGTGCTCAGGCTGAGCTACGACCTAGAGCAAGCAGGCCCCGCCCGCCTCACGCTATATGATATTCTTGGACGCGAGGTGGCACTCCTCCGAGACAGGGTCCATGCGGCCGGTGCTCACAACGCGACGGTCAACACGCAAGAACTGGCACCGGGCCTGTATGTCGTGCGCCTCGCCACGCCGGAGCACAATATTGTCCGCCGGATCACCGTGCTGCGCTAGTCGAGCGTTATCACGCCGCAACCTGCTCGAAGGCACGGAGCAGGTTGCGGCAGGCTTCTTCGAGGACCGGCATCTTCTTCGCGTAGCAGAACCGCAGTACATAGCGCCCGTCTTCCGGATCGGCGAAGAAGGAGTTGCCAGGGACCGCAGCGACGCCCGCCTCGCGGATGAGCGTGTCGCACGCCGCCCGGTCGTCCTCGAAACCGGATCGCTGTTGCGCCAGCTTCTCGAAGTTGGCGAGCACGTAGTAGGCCCCGTCGGGCCAGTGGAACGTGAAACCGCAGCGCTCCAACGTCTCGCACATGAGCATCCGCTTGGCCGCATAGGCCGCCTGCATCTCGGCGAAGTAGGCCTCCCGATCCATCGCAAAGGCTTCGGCCACGCCGTGCTGAAGCGGCGACGGGGCACAGATGAAGATGAGGTCGTTGATGAGACCCATCCGTCCAGTAATCCGCTCCGGCCCGACCGCATAGCCAAGCCGCCACCCGGTCATGTTGTAGGTCTTCGAGAAGCCCGAGAGCGTGAGCGTCCGCTCGTAGGCACCGGACAGCGAGCCGAGCGAGACGTGCTCGCGCCCATCGTAGGTCATGTACTCGTAGATCTCGTCGGTGATGGCGTAGAGGTCGTGCTTCTCCATCAGCGCC
This sequence comes from Rhodothermales bacterium, assembly GCA_028284265.1. Taxonomy (GTDB): domain Bacteria; phylum Bacteroidota; class Rhodothermia; order Rhodothermales; family JANQRZ01; genus JANQRZ01. The sequence goes on along the minus strand of JANQRZ010000013.1, from coordinate 144,118 downwards.
AGCATCTGCTCCAGTTCGGCGCGGCTCCAGACCTTGCCGCAGGGATTCGATGGTGTGCAGACGAGTACGGCCTTCGTCCGCTCGGTGATGAGCGCTTCCACCTCGTCGAAGTCGACCGACCAGTCCGGCGCGTGGAGCTTGGCGACGACGCGCTTGATCCCGAACAGGTTGAGCAGCCCGGTGTGATAGCCGTAGAATGGCTCGAAGACGAGGCACTCGTCGCCCGGTTCGAACAGCGTCAGGCACGTCGCCACAAACGCCCCCGTCGAGCCGACCGATACAACCACCTCCTCATCGCTCCCGACGGGCAGCCTATTGAAGCCCCGTGCCTTCTCGGCGATCCCGGCGCGGAGCTTTTCGATCCCGGCATACGAGGTGTAGATCGACTGGTCGCCGTCAATGGCTGCGTGCGCGCCGTCCTTGATCGGGTCCGGCGTCGGGAGGTCGCAGATGCCCTGGCCGAGGTTGATGCCATTGACCGCGTTGACGGCAAAGGTGACGGCGCGGATATCGCTCTGGCGAAGGGCGTCGGTGCGGGCAGCGAGAGGCTTCATTGAGTGTCGAGTAGCGAGTTTCGAGGGGTGAGTGGGCAATATAGGCGACGACAGGCTGCGTACTTTGCGCCATGCCGCTTCTCGTACTCCTCCTCGCCCTCGCCTCCTGCTCCCCACCGCCCGACACAGCCCGCGTTGTGACGGGCGCGCAGCGGCTCGTCGACTCCAACTTCGCGGCGCTTGACGGCATGCAGGTCGGCCTCGTGACGAACCACACGGCGATGGTGGACACGACAGACGGCGGGCCGGGGCACCTCATCGACCGGCTCCACGCTGCACCGAACGTGACGCTGGCCGCCCTCTTCGGGCCGGAGCACGGGCTACGCGGCACCGCCGAAGCGGGCGAAACGGTCGAGAGCAGCATCGACCCGACAACGGGCGTACCGGTCTTCAGCCTCTACGGTGCCTCAAAGAAACCGCCGCCCGAAGCGCTCGATGGCCTTGACGTGCTCGTCTTCGACATGCAAGACATCGGCGCGCGGTTCTACACCTACATCTCGACGATGGGTCGAGCCATGCAAGCCGCCGCCGAAGCCGGGATTCCGTTTGTTGTGCTCGACCGACCGAACCCGCTCGGCGGGCGCGTGAGCGGGTTCGTGCGCGAGCCGGAGCACGACTCATTCGTCGGCCTCTACCCCATTCCGGTCCAACATGGCCTGACGGTCGGCGAACTGGCTCGGATGATCGTCGGCGAGGGCTGGCTTCCCGGCCTGGACGCGCTCGATCTCCGGGTCGTTGAGATGGTGGGCTGGCAGCGCGACAGGCTCTGGCCCGATACCGGCCTGCCGTTCGTCCCGACAAGCCCCAATATCCCGAACTTCGAGACGGCGCTCGTCTATCCGGGCATCGCGCTGTTCGAGGGGACGGTGGTAAGTGAAGGGCGAGGGACTGACGTGCCGTTCTTGCTCGTCGGCGCACCGTGGCTCGACGACCATGCTCTCGCTGACACACTCAAGCAGCGCGGTCTGCCCGGCATCCGGTTCGAGCCTACCGCCTTCACGCCGCGCTCGATCCCCGGCGTCGCCGCCTATCCGAAGTTCGAGAACGAAGCCATCAGCGGGGTGTCCCTGAGCATCACCGATCCGGAGACCGTTCGCCCTGTGGAATTAGGTATTCACCTCGTACATGCTACCTATCACCAGCGGCCTCCCGATGCCGAGTTCTTCGACGCCGACTGGCTCGCCAAGGTGGCGGGGACGTGGCGATTCCAGCAGATGCTCGAAGCAGGCGCACGCCCCGAGGCCATCATCGCGGCGTGGCAGGACGAGGTAGATGCCTTCGAGCGCGCACGGCGAGCTTACCTGCTGTACGACTGACGTGGCCCGCCCACAGGCTTGACTCCGTTTTGCATTTTGCATATCGTTTCAAAACAGGCACATTTGCAAACGGACCAACTGTCAGCCTAAATCTGCGAGGTAGCCATGGTCGCACGCACTCTCGTTCTGCTCACGCTCACCGGAGGCCTGCTCGCTCCGTCGGCTTCCGCGCAATGCACGGTCTCGTGGCTGAACCCGGTATCGGGTAGCTGGAGCACCGGGTCGAACTGGGACACAGGCAGCGTACCCGGCCCCGCCGACTACGCCTGCATCACGGTCCCCGGCACCTACACCGTCACCAACACGACGGGCATCATGGTCGACAATCTCGAAGTGGGTGCCCCGGTCCCCGGCGTCACCCTGAGCGTATCCAGCGACATGGCCTTCGGCACGATGGGCCTCATCGCCGACACGGGCGTGCTCGACTGGTCGTCCGGCTTTCTGACAGACGGTATGCTGCGCAACAACGGCACGGTCCTCCTCGGCGGAATGACCATCACCCGAGGCGTCCGCAACGCCGGAACCACGTTCCTCAACGACTTCTTCGGCACCACCGTCTGGAGCAGCAGCGGACACGTCCGGCTCGAAGACAGTGGACGCTGGGAAAACCTCGGCCTGATCGATGTCACCGGCACCGGAAGCCTGCTGCCTGCCGGTACGCCGGGTACGTTCGTCAACCAAGCACCCGGCCGGGTGCAGAAGAGCGCGGGCGTAGGCGACTTCGCTATCGGCGGCATCACGCTGTTCAACTTCGGCCTCCTCGATGCCCAGAGCGGCACCATCCTGCTCGACGGACTGGCGTTCCACAACAATGCCACCCTGACGGCTTCGGCGGGAGCCACGCTGCGGCTCAACAGCGGCCTCGTCACCTTCGAGGGACTGCTACAGGGCACGCCATCGGGTGACGTCGTGCTTGCGACCGATGTGCAGGTGTTCGGCGGCGTGGCAACGCTTCTCTTCGGAGGCATGGGGCTTCAGTGGGAATCCGGCTACCTCACGACAGACCAACTCGTCAATGAGGGCCTCGTCGAGTTTCCCGGCGCGACGGGCACGCGAGGCTTACGCCTCGGAACGGCCTTCGTCAACAACCCGCCTGCGACGGTTCGATGGAGCGGCAGCGGCCTGTTCGATGTGGAAGAGGGCGCCGTGTTCATCAACGATGGCCTAGTGGATGTGACAACCGATGGAGGCCTGCTCACGACCCTCGCGCCGGGACCGCCGGGCTTGTTTACCAACATCATGGGCACCCTCACGAAGAGCGCCGGTCCGGGCACATTCACGTTGAGCAATCTTGAGTTCAACAGCCTGTCCGGGACCGTCGATGCGCGGAGCGGAACGCTGCTGTTCGATACGGCGGTGACAGCACTTGATGCGTTCAGCCTTGTGCAGGGCACGGGCACGGTCGCCTTCACGACCCCACCCGCGCTTCAGGCAACGGATGTTGGTCCGGGCACCTCGCCCGGCATCCTGACGTGGGACGGCGAGTTCGAGCCACGCTTTCCAGCGCGCCTCTTCACCGAGATCGGCGGCTACGTCGCCGGTCCCGACCACGACCGCCTCGACATCACTGGCAACGCCGTCCTCACGGGCACGCTCGACCTCGCGCTCATCGGAGGCTTCGTGCCCAACGCAGGCGACAGCTTTACCATCCTCACCGCCGGAGCCGTCAGCGGGTCTTTCACCGATGTGAACGTACCGCCGGGGTTTGCCTTCGATGTGGTCTACAATCCCAACGACGTGACCGTGATCGCGGTGACCCTACCGAACGTAGAGGCCCGCATCGATCCGGCCAGCCCGGTGCCGCCGGTCTTCATCCAGCCATCGGGCGGTCCCATTGACTTCGACGCGACCCTCACGAACTGGAGCAACAACGTGCAGTCGTTCCAAGCGTGGGTTGATGCCGTGCTGCCCAATGGCGTCGTCTTCGGTCCTCTCTTCGGGCCATTGTCGATAACGCTCCAGCCGGGGCAGTCCGTGACACGCACGCTGACGAGTGTCGTGCCAGCCATCGCCCCACGCGGGGTGTATCAGGTGCGCCTACGCGCTGGGACGTTCCCGAGCACCGTGATCGATGACGATGTGTTCACCTTCGGCAAGACGCCGCTGCCGCGACTGCCCGCGCCGGGCTGGACGCCACCGTCATCCGACAGCCCGCTCTCGATGACTTCCACCGACTGGCCTGTCTACGAACAGGTAGGCGTACCAGCAACCGAGACGATGGCAATCAACGCCACGGCCCTGCCGGAACAACCCGTGCTGCATGCAGCCTACCCGAACCCATTCCGTTCGCAGACTACGCTTCGCTTCGAGCTACCCGAAGCCGAGGCGGTGAATCTCACCGTCTACGATGTCCAAGGTCGGGCCGTGACTGTACTCGCCGACGACGTCCTCGGAGCCGGACAGCATGAGGTCATTCTCGACGGGCAGGAACTGGCAACCGGAACGTATGTCGTGCGCCTGACCACCGGGACGATGACGACCACGCACCGCCTCACCCTCATCCGGTAGCAGGTGGCTTCGATGGATACCTCACTCTAGCCGGAAGCTGTGGACCATCTGCTCGAACGCAGGCTGGAAGGTCTCGAAGCGGTGCACCGGAGCCGTACCGGTTAAGGTGTAGCATCGCTCATCGGCGAGAATCAGATAGGCCAGTGCCCGCAACCGCTGTCCACCGTAGTCGTGCTCATACACGACCCGTCGCGCCGCCAGTACACCGACTGTCACCTCCTCGGTTTTTATGACCCCGAACTCGCGTAGCCCGTCGCGGATGGCCGCGAAGTCCCGGCGATAGACCTCCGCCAGACTTCGCCCGCGCGGCACACTCTCGACCGAGACGTTCAGGTTCTCGCGGAAGCCATCGTCTTGACCCGACAGCGGCGACAGTACGACCAAGGCAGCCCCACCCATGTCGCGCCGCACCGTCCAGTCTTCGGGCAAGGCGAGACGGAAGGCGAGTTCGTAGCGGTACGGTTCGACACGATCCTGCGCGTGGGCGGAAGAACCGAACGCCGCGCCACACGCTACCAGTGCGATAAGCACAGACAGACGCTGAGAACAGTCTGTCAGAAAGGTCACGGTTCGATTCCGTTGAGGTTCGCTGATCCGAAGCACCACCACACGCGACGAGTCCAATCCAGAGACCGACGACGCCCGAAGCTAGAAGCCACGCCCCATTTAATCAACGGTACCGTCCTGAATCGGCGTGTTTTGCCATCCGCCGAAAGCGATCTGCTGCAGGCCTACGCGCCACATCGTCGCCCTCCGCACGGCCTTTCTTCGTTTCAAAGCATAGCCCCCTGCCTGGCTTCTGGCCCGATCTCTGCATGGCCTTCCCCAGACTATGTCCCCCCAAACGAGTACCTACTATGACGCCCTACATGTCTTTCGCCCTCGGCACGGCCCTGATCGTCAGTGCTGGCTTGCTGGCCCGACGCCGCCTCACCCCGACCGTTTCGCTGCAACGCGCGCAGCGTTTCACCAACGACGACATCGCTTGGCTGTAGCCCTCTCTTTTTGAGGCCTACCGGAAGCGCTTTTCTGTACCGAGCAGTCCTACTAAATCCTGCACGCCGACCGGCCCGTGCCGGTACAGCAGCGGCTCCCCGAACGTCGCGCCAACGCGATAGCCATAGACGCGCGCGCGCGCCTCGACCCACTGGAAAAAGTCCGGATTCGAGATGAAGGTCTCCGGCTCACCTTCGCCTGCCTCATAGTCGGGGTTGAAGAACTGGCTCTTGAACGCTTGCAGCGCTGCCGTCCGCTGCCCCCACACGTCGGACACGTCCACCACGAACGTCGGCTCGAAAGGAATAGACTGCATGTAATGGAGGACGTGGCTCGGCCGCCACGGCTCCTGCGGCTGGCCGTCGTCGTCGAACGTTTCTAGCTTGACGAGGCCGCTGTAGAACAAGGCATCGACCGCGAGGCGGGCCGCCGCGCCGTGATCCGGGTGCCGGTCTTCGAGGCTGTTGACGAGCACGAGGGGCGGTCGGTATCGACGAACGAGGCGGATGATTTTCTCTTGGTTGGCCTTCGTGTTCTGAATGTCACCGTCAGGCAGGCCGAGGTTATGGCGCGTGGCGAGGCCAAGAATTTCCGAGGCAGCGGCAGCTTCTTCCATCCGCCCCTCCGGTGTCCCCCGGCTTCCGAGTTCGCCCCGTGTGAAATCCACGATTCCGGTCCGGTAGCCATCACGGGCGAGAACACACATCGTCCCGCCAGCGCAGAGTTCCACATCGTCCGGGTGCGCAGCAAGAGCGAGCACATCGAGGGTATCGCTCACAGCTTCAGCCGCTCGATGGCGAGACGCTTGGGCGCAAGCACCTCCTGCGCATCATCCACCGTGCTGACGACATGCACCTCGCGCATACTGTTCATCAAGGCACAGTACAGGCGTCCGATGAGTGCGACGTCCTCCGAGGGGGCAACGATGACCACGCGGCCGGTCGGCACAGGCCCTTCGGGCTGGCTCTCCATGTAGGCAACTTCCCGAATCTCTTCCAGCGCGACGGCAAAGTTCTCGATGCTACGACAATCCCAGCACTCATCAAACTCCATCCCCCAAGCATAGTGTCCGTAGAGCGCTTCGTTGGCGGCGAGCAGGCCATCGCCGTCTACATCCCCGGACACCTCTACCAAGGCTAAATGCTGGAGTGGATCAATGTGTATCCAGTGCATGGGTATCCGTCGATGAAGCCTATCTATTACGCCGGGGAGCCGGGTACAAAGTAATACAGCCGACCATCTGTGACAACATATTTGTGCTACCACTCGCCGGTACCGAGCCAGCGAGGCACGGCAGGCGGATCATACGCTGCCATCTTTTCTAGGAGCAAGGCAGACTCCTCTGCCACAACCAGCATCTCCCGGTGCGTGCCTCGGACAAAGCCCTCAACAACAGCACGATTGAGAAACTGCAAGAGGTCGTCGTAGAACCCGGCGGCGTTGAGCAGGCCGACAGGCTTGCGATGGATGCCAAGTTGTGCCCACGTCCAGACCTCGAACAACTCCTCCATCGTCCCGAGGCCACCGGGGAGCGCGATGAACCCATCGGACAGCTCGGCCATGAGCGCCTTCCGCTCGTGCATCGTATCGACTTTGTGCAGTTCGGTAAGGCCCCGGTGGTCTACCTCGCGGGCGGCGAGGGCGTGCGGGATCACGCCGATGACTTCGCCTCCGGCTTCCAGCGCAGCGTCCGCCACGACGCCCATCAGCCCGACACTTCCGCCGCCGAAGACGATGCCGATGCCGCGCTCGGCGAGGGTGCGGCCCATCGCCTGTGCCGCCTCGGCATAGACCGGGCGCTCGCCCGCACTCGACCCGCAGAACACCGCTAGCCGCTGGATCAACACCTTAGTTGACCACGAAGTTGACGAGGCGACCGGGCACGTAAATCTCCTTCCGCACGGTGCCCTCGGCGAGGTAGCGCGCCACGTTCTCCTCCGACCGCGCCGCTTCGAGGATGGCCTCCTTCGAGGCGTCGGCATCGACCTGCACCGTGCCGCGCAGCTTGCCCATCACCTGCACCGCAATCTCGATCTCGTCCTCTTTGAGGTAGGCTTCGTCCAACTCCGGCCACGAGGCATAGGTCAGGCTCTCGGTGTGGCCGAGGCGCTGCCACAACTCTTCGCCCAGGTGCGGCGCGAAGGGCGCGAGCAAAAGGACAAAGTCGTTCAAGACGGCCTTCGGCGTCGCGCCCCACTTGGTGGCGTCATTTACGAACTCGATGAGCGCAGCGATGGCGGTGTTGAAGCGGAGGCCGTCGATGTCGTCGGTGACCTTTTTGATCGTCGCGTGGAGGATGCGAAGCTGGTCTTTGGTCGGCGCGTCGTCGGTGACGGTCTGCTCCGTGACGAGCCGCCACGCACGAGCGAGGAAGCGGTGGACGCCCTTCACGTCGTCGGTGCGCCAAGGCTTGGTCTGCTCCAGCGGCCCCATCGCCATCTCGTAGAGCCGCAGCGAGTCCGCGCCGTAGTCCGCCACGATGTCGTCGGGGTTGACGACGTTGCCCCGGCTCTTCGACATCTTGTACGCCCGCGCCTCGACCGACACATCCGGCTCGGACTTGAGCACAAACCCATCGCCGCGTTTCTCGACTTCGCTCTCGGGAACGGTGCTCGACATTCCATCCTTCGTGACGGTGTATTCCATCTCGCCGAGAATCATGCCTTGGTTGACGAGGCGGTTAAACGGCTCCTTCGTCGAGACGATACCCGCGTCGTAGAGGACTTTGTGCCAGAACCGCGCGTAGAGCAAGTGCAGCACCGCATGCTCCGCCCCACCGACGTAGAGATCGACCGGCATCCAGTAGTGCTCTTTCTCGGGATCGACGAGCCGCTCGGCGTTATCGGGGTCGAGGTAGCGGAGGTAGTACCAGCACGACCCGGCCCACTGCGGCATCGTGTTCGTCTCGCGCTGCGCAGGCTGCCCATCGAAGGTGGTGTCAACCCAGTCGGGGATGGTGGCGAGAGGGCTTTCGCCGGTGCCGCTCGGCTCGTAGCGCTCGACCTCGGGCAGCGTCACCGGGAGGTCGTCCTCGGAGAGCGGCTGCGGCTGGTCGTCCACGAAGACGACGGGGAACGGCTCGCCCCAGTAGCGCTGGCGGCTGAAGAGCCAGTCGCGCAGCTTGTAGTTGACGCGCGCGTGTCCGACGCCCTCACGCTCCAGCCACTCCGTCATCGTCGCCTTCGCCTCGGCAACGTGCAGCCCGTTGAGGTTCACGCCCTGCTCGGCAATGCCGGGAATAGCGCGACCGGACGAGTCGGAGTTGATCGCGGGTCCGTCTCCCGTGTAGGCGTCGCCGTCGAAATCGTCCGGCGGCTGGACGGTGCGGATGATCGGGAGGCCGTACTGCTCGGCGAAGGCCCAGTCGCGCTCGTCCTGACCCGGGACCGCCATGATCGCGCCGGTGCCGTAGGAGGCGAGGACGTAGTCGGCGATCCAGACTGGAATGTGCTGACCCGTCGCGGGGTTGACGGCGTGGCCGCCCGTGAAGACGCCGGTCTTCTCTTTCTGCAACTCGGTGCGCTCCAAATCCGACTTGAGCGCGGCGGCGGTGCGGTAGGCGTCTACCGCCTCACGCTGCTCGTCGGTGGTGATCTCGTCGACGAGCGGGTGCTCGGGCGCAAGGACCATGAAGGTCGCGCCGAAGAGCGTGTCGGGCCGGGTGGTGAAGACACGGATCGTGCGCTCGGCGTGACCGAAGACCGGGAAGTCGACCTCTGCCCCTTCGCTCCGACCGATCCAGTTACGCTGCATCTCCTTGAGCGACTCCGGCCAGCCGAGATCGTCGAGATCGTTCAACAGACGCTCGGCGTATTCGGTGATCTTGAGCATCCACTGCCGCATCGGGCGGCGGATGACGGGGTGGCCGCCGATCTCGCTCTTGCCGTCGACCACCTCCTCGTTCGAGAGCACAGTGCCCAGTTCGGGGCACCAGTTGACCGGCACCTCAGCCTGATAAGCGAGGCCTTTTTCGTAGAGCTTCAGGAAGATCCACTGCGTCCAGCGGACGTAGGCGGGATCGGTCGTGTCCACCTCCCGGCTCCAGTCGTAGGAGAAGCCGAGCATCTTGAGCTGCTCGCGGAAGCGGGCGATGTTGCGCTCGGTGGTGATGCGCGGGTGCGTTCCAGTCTTGAGGGCGTACTGCTCCGCGGGCAGGCCGAAGGCGTCCCAGCCGATCGGGTGGAGCACGTTGTAACCCTGCATCCGGCGAGCGCGAGCCACGATGTCGGTCGCCGTGTAGCCCTCCGGGTGGCCGACGTGAAGCCCCGCCCCGCTCGGATAGGGAAACATGTCGAGGACGTAATACTTCGGCTTGCTGCCGTCGAAGCCGGGGTCGCCGGGGCCGGGTGTCTTGAAGGTCTGCTCATCGTCCCAAAGGCGCTGCCACTTGGGTTCGATCTCGTCGAAAGGGTAACTCATCGGTGGAATGGGGAATCGTGGGGCCAGAAGCTACGGCGATGACCGGCGGCGGTTCATGCGGGCCGCGTGAAGGGTGCGATCCTATCACGGGACGACCGTAGCGAAATCAGCCGCTGTCTCCCCTCGCTCGCACCGCTTCCATCATCCGCTCGCTGCCCTGCCTAGACGCATACTCCAGAGCACGCAGCATCGTGTCGACGTACCAGCGCCCCGTCTCCGAGCCGAGCTGCTCGGCGTACGCTGCCAACTCCTCCAGGGAAAGATCACGAAAGATGTAGTAGTTGGAGATATACGCTATCATCTGCTGAGTCTGCGTGTGTCTGCCTAGATTTGCCTGGAAGCTAGACAGCGAATCGCTCAATGCCTCGCGTGTCTTGAGCGGGGACACCTCATAGGCCGAGCGCAGTGCTGTCGTTCTCATCGTGATGCCCGAACTGCTTCCTTGGCCTATCCCTGTCCTCTCCGAGATCAGCTTGGTCGACTCCATTCGCTCCTCATCGAGGTCGCCTTCTTCGAGTCCCTCTACCCATACGAAAAAGCTGTCCTGCTCCGACTCTATACCTGCCAAGAGCAGCCGAACGGCCTTCGAGACATTGGGGTCGCGGAACCACGCCAGCCCGGCTTCTATCTCCTCCACCGTGGAGGAATGAGCGACATGCGCAGCTATCTCGCGGCGTAGAAGTGCCTCATCGAAGCTGTTCTTCCAAGACCGCCTGTAGTATTCCGCGATCTCTGGGTCCACGTCGCTCAGCAGTTGCGTCACGTCTTCAAACGGCAACGCATACTGCGAGATCGCTGCCCCATCGGCTCCGGCATCCAGAAGCCGGGCGGCTAGGGAATCTGCCCGAACCTCATCCGGCGAGCTTTGCGCCTGAACCGTAGTCGTGAGAGTGAGACAGAGGGTTATGGATGCAACCCATAGGATGAAGGAAAATCGCAGCGAGGGGCGCGTCACTCTCCGTCCTCCGCATTGTCGTCCATCTCACCTTCCATTTCTCCCTCAGCCTCTTCCCCATCATCCAGCATCTCGTCGAGGTCGATCTCACCCGCGGCATCAAGGTCGAAGAGTGTCTGCGCGAATGCCTCGCCTGCATCCGTGATGGCTCCAACGAGCGCGGTGCTCATCGCACCTCGGTTGAGACGGTTGGCATACTGCGCCTCGGGCGTGTCTACGAGCGCGAGGTAGGCCTCGAAGTCCTCGTCCGTCACGTCGCGGTAGGCATAAAGCGCGCTGCCACGAACGGCGCTGCCGATGTTGCTCTCCAGCATCGGACGCATCCGGGCACGGATCGTGTCGGCAGGTGGCGGCTCCTCGCCGGAGATCGCCGCCGTGGAGTGCTGGGACGCCACGATGATATCGAGGTAGAGGTCAATGAAGGATTCGGAGTCACCCGTAATAGCGAGATAGCGATCCATCTGTGCCTCGCGTTCGGGCGTGATTTCGGTGGTGGTAAAGCTGCCGGTCATGGCGTACATCTGCACGGCCACCTGCGCGTTCGAGTCGCTGGACGACGAGTCCTCCAGCGCCTGCATCTGAGCGACAAGCGGCTGGTCGTACCACGGGAGGGCCGCCTCTACGCTGTCGGCCTTCCCCTCGGCGATGACATAGCTACGAACGCGCTCGCGGAGGGCGTCGGCGCTGAGCGCTTCGGTATAGATCTCCAAAAACGGCGCTTGGGCTGGCTCGGGAAACTGCCCTGCCTGAAACTGGATTTGCTGGCCGATCTGGTCTCCGACCGCGCTAACCTGAGCGGGCAACTCAGCGGTGTCGAGATAGGCGTCGGCGAGGTCGTCGGAGACTTGGGCGAAGGCAGGGGACGCGAAGAGCAGCGCGAAGCAGAGGGTGAGCAGGCGAGGCATGGCGGGGGTGGGTTGGTAAGAGAAGAGGCTGCGGGTACGCACCACGCGCCCGACAGTTGCCTCAGAAAAGTACGAGAGCGAGCACAGCGAGACTCGCTGCGGCGATGATGATGAAGTTGAGCGCAAACGCCCCGAGCAGAAGCAGCACGAACGGCAGGCTCGCCAGCCGCGCCGCTCGTGCCAGCGCGACCGTCCGCATGAGCGTCCCCCGTGTGTCGCCGACCACCTCGCGCAATCGCCACAGCACGCCGAAGAAACCGAGCAATCGACCACTGCGCGGGGTGCCGTCTGAGGGCCGCGCCACGTCCGCAGCGTGGGCCACCGTCTCCCCTGCCGAGTCGAAGACGCGACCGGGAAGCGCTCGGAGCCGGTCGGGGAGCGCCAGCACCTCTCGCATCGTGAGTACGGCGAGCCACGTCCCCGCTGCCGGGAGCCACAGGACGAGCAGCACGACGACTGCCCCTGCCGTCTTCAGCGAGAGCGGCCACACGACGGCACCGAAGAGGACCACCCACAGCACCACCGCCGCGACCGCCGAGACGATTCCGACTGCACGCACCTTCCCGACAAGCCGCTGCACGAGGGGCAGCAATCCACGCAGCCGGTCGGGTAGCGTTGAACTGGGTTGGGGAGCCGTAGGCGTGGTGACTTGGTCCATCGGAGCGGAAGCGGATGGTTCGGGAATCTAATCGCTGGCGTGTCGTACAACCGCCTCTTTCTTCTCGCCCCTGCCTGACATGGACCTCAAAGCTGCTCTCGAAGACGCCCGCACTATCGCTGTCGTCGGCTGCTCACCACGAGAGACACGAACGAGCCACCGCATCGCCCGCTATCTCCAGAACGCAGGCTACACCGTCGTCCCGATCAACCCGCACCACGACGAACTCCTCGGCGTGCCATGCTACCCGGACCTGCTCCACATTCCTGAGGATGTGGAAATCGACATCGTGAACGTGTTCCGGCAGCCGCGCTTCACCGAGGGCGTCGTGCAAGAAACCATCGACCGAAGCGAGCGAACGGGGCACAAGCCGCTCGTCTGGACCCAGCTCGGCGTGTCCTCCCGCGAGGCCGAGCGGCTGGCCGCCGAGCACGGCCTCGCCTACGTCCGAAACCGTTGCAGCATGATCGAGCACGCCCGACTCCTCGGCTAGTCGGCACCTTTCAGGTCTCCGCCTGCGTCAAGCGCTCGAAGCGTCTCACCTCCTCGCGCAGCCGGGCACGCATCGGTTCCAAGCGCGGATCGTCAAAGGCGGCAGAGACATCGAGGACCGAGTGGAAGTACCACTGCTGCTCGTCGGGGCCGGCGGACAGGCTACCCGGTCCGCCGCCGAAGATGTCGAGGCCCGCTTTGATGCCCTGGTTCATCGTCCAAACGTTGTGGAGCTTGTCGGCCAGCGAGATAGCCATGCTCTCGGCGGTGCCGCCGCGCAGGGTGTCGAGGTAGGCCTCCTTCCTGGTTTGCCACGGGAGGAACTGCCCATCGTCATCGCGCTTCGGCTCAGTGACGCCGCGCACTCGGTCAGCTACTTCGCTCCCGACGAGCGCGGCGAGCGCCGGATAGCTCATCGTGTGGTGATACTGGTTGCCGTCCTCCAGCATATCGTGCAGGAAGGCGGCGGCGACCGTCTCGTCGTCCCACCCGGCGCGCTGCACGACCAGGGCGACGGCGCTGAGGTGCGCCATCACAGGAATCCGCATCACAGCCTCAGGCGGCGGGTCGTAGGGATGCTGCCGCCACCGGCTCTTGCGGTACGTCCGGTCGTGCCACTCGGCGGCGATCTCGATGGCCTGCTCGACGAGGGGAGAGAAGATCACAACGCGATGACTTGGTGTTCGGTCGTGTCGAGGTCCAGCCCCTCGATCCAGCGGGCGATCAGGTCGGGACCGTATTTGTTGAGCACGTAGAGCGGCGAGAGGATGCGCTCTTGCAGCGCACCGGTCGGGTAGAGTCCGGCAATGGCCTTTTCGAGCTGGTCACGCATGACATCGTGGTTGCGCTTCTCGGCTCGGACGACACGGTCCTTCAACCCGGCCAACTCTTTCTGCAACGCTGCCCGCGTCGCCTCGGTCGATTTGCCGAGCGTCGGATCGACCCCGGCAGCAACAGACTTGAGCGCGTTGATGGCCTCGTGCAACTGCTTCGCTGCCTCGCCGAACGCGCCCTCCACCTCGTGCTCCGAAAGGTCGAGCACGAGGCGGCGGTGGAGCACGTCGAGGTCCTCGCCGAGATCAGCTACTGTGAGGTCATAGCGTTCGAGGACCTTCTGAACTTTGCTCTCGACGAGCGTGACGCTCGCGCGGGGGTAGACGACCGGCATGGGGACACCGAACAGATCGTAGACGCCGCTGAGTTGGGCGTAGTACGAAGTCTCGCCCGGCCCGGCGACGTAGGCCGCTGTCGGCAAGAGCTGGTCTTCGATGATCGGACGGAGGACGACGTTTGGGCTGAAGCGCTCCGGCTCAGCGTCGAGCAACGCGAGCAGTTCATCTTTCGAGTAGCTCCGATCGAGGCCGCGCAGCGCGAACCCATCGCCCTCGGGGTCGAGCGTGAAGCGGCCCTCGTCTTCCATCAGGAAGAGGTTGACCGGCATGGGCGTGACCTGCTGGTGGAACCCGGCTCGCTCCAACTCGGCACTCGTGGCTTCGAGCCGGTCGAGCGTCTCGGCGTGGTGTTCGATCTCCTGCCGGAAGATGGTCGCGACAAGTCGCTTCAGCCGAGCATCGTCGGGCGAGATGAAGACGAGGCCGCTTCCAGCGAAGAGGGACTGCATGAGTTCAGCGAAGGCGTCGCGCATCGTCGCGCCGGGGCGATAGGCGTCGCGCACGGCCTGCATCAGCCCCGGCGTGAACTCAGTCGGACGGAGCGCGGCTTCGAGCGCTGCAACCGTCTCCGTGATCTCATCGCCGAGGACGCGGCGACCGACCGCCGTCCGGTCTTCGCTCGCCGGGAGGGCAACCCGCACTGGATTATTGCCGTCGAGCACGAGAGTCGAGCGCACCTCGTCGAAGTCATGGTCCTCTCCCGCCATCCAGAACACCGGCACGACCGACTGCCCGGTCTCTTTGCTTATCTGCCGGGCGAGGCGGACGGCAGTCGCCGCCTTATAGACCGTGTAGAGCGGCCCGCCGAAAAGGCCGAGTTGCTGCCCAGTTACAACGGCAGCACTCGCCGGGTCGCGCAGCGCTTCGATGTTCGAGCGAACGGCCTCATCAAGGTTACCCCATGCTTGGTTCTGATCGGTGAGTACCTCGGCGAGGGTATCGAGGTCGCGGTCAAGCGCGGCAGCCTTGCTGGCGGCTTCGGCCCGAGCCTCCGCGTTGCGGAAGGCGTGGGCGAAGAAGCGGAGGGCCTCCGGGTCACCCTCGGTGTAGTGCCGGAAAAGGTCGGGGAAGCCACCGAGTCGGTCGAAGGCGAGGCGGCGGGCAGCAAGCGGCGGGGCGTCAGAGACGGGCATAGACTAGCGAGAAGAGATAGAAAGGAGGGAGGAAAAGAAAAGACAGAAGGGGACCTCGAGGCGCGTCTCACTCTCTTCTCTTTCTCTTCCTTCTCCTCTTTTCTTCTCTCGACTCTTTAGTTCTCCTTCTTCATCTGCTCGATCTCGTCGCGGAGTTGGGCGGCGCGCTCGTAGTCCTCGGTCTCGATGGCCTTGCTGAGTTGCGCTTCCATCCGGTCCAGCGGCGAGCGGGCCGTGATGGCCTCCTCGACCTCCGCATCCTCGGCGTGTTCCATCGGCGCGCCCTCTTCATCGTCAGACGGAATCCCGGCTTCGTCGAGCACGTCGGGAGCCACGTAGATCGGTGCTTCCGTGCGGACGGCAAGGGCGACGGCGTCTGACGGGCGGGCGTCGAGTTGGTGCTCTTTGCCGGAATAGACGTAGCGAATCTTGGCGAAGAAGGTGCCCTCGCGCAGGTCGTCGATCACGATGTCCGTGATGTCGGCGTCGATGGCCTCGAAGAGGTCGCGCAGGAGGTCGTGCGTGAGCGGGCGCGGAGGCTGAATCTTCTCCAGTTCGAGCGCGATGGCCTGCGCCTCGAAGGCCCCGATGATGATTGGCAGGCGGCGGTTGCCGTCGAGTTCGCCGAGCACCAAGGCGTAGGCCCCACCGCTGGAGGGGCTGGTGGAAAGTCCGATGATGTCTACTTGGATGTAGTCCATAAGCCCAGCGTTGGCTCAGAAGATAATGACAGACAGCTTGGGTGTGGATTCAGGAAAGCACGCGCTTCAACGCGTCGAGGAATACCCTGTTCTCCGCCGGCAACCCGACTGAGGCACGCACCCACCCAGCGAGTTCGGGGTACCCACTCACGTTGCGAATGCGGACGCCTTCGTCGAGGAGCGAAGAGAGCAGTTTGGCAGGAGGCAGTGGGGTACGCATGATAAAGAAATTGGCCGATGAGTCCATCGTCTCGACCCCTTCCATTTCGGCTAGCGCCGCGCGCAGCTTTACCCGCTCGCCGTTCAGCACGGCGACGCGCTCGCGGATCAAGTCGTCGCGCTCCAGCATGGCGAGGCCGATGCTCTCGCTGACCCGGTCGATGAGAAACGGCAGGCGCGGTTTCTGCAGTTCTTCGATGATGGTCGGGTGCCCCATCAGGTAGCCGAGCCGCACCCCGGCGAGGCCCATCGCCTTCGAGAACGTCCGCATCACGAGGACGTTCGGGGTGGTCCGCATCAGGTCTACCGCCGTCGGCCCTTCGATGAACTCGAAGTAGGCTTCGTCGATCAGGAGAAAGCCGGGCGCAGCGGCGGCCATCCGGGTCAGGTCCTCATGCGAGAAATTGGCCCCGGTCGGGTTGTTGGGCGAGCAGACGACCGCGAGCGGAGCTTTCGATTCGTGCATTGCGGCGATGACCGCGTCGGCGCTGTGCGAGAAGTCGGCCTCGGGCGCGACCTTCACCTCGCGGCCTCCGAAGACACGGACGATGCTCCCGTAAAGCGCAAACATCGGACTCGGCAGCACGACTGGCGTACCCGGCTGCACGAAGGCCAACCCAACCGTCGGCGTCAATTCGTTCGAGCCACGCCCGACGATGATGCCTTCTTCCGGCCAGTCCAGCTTCTCGGCGAGCGCCGTGACGAGCCGGTGGGGTCGATCCGACGGGTAGCGATTCCAGTCCGTCATCCGCAGCGCCTCTTGGGCTGCTTGCTCGATCTCGGGTGGCAGGCCGTAGGGGCTTTCGTTCTGGTCGAGCTTGGCCGCCCGATCTACAGCCGTATCGACGCGGTACGCCTTTTCCTCGCGGACCTCGGGGCGGATGAGTTCGATCAGGTCAGAGATGCGATCAGCGGTAGGCGTGGCAGGCGACGGCATAGGCAAGCTCAAACGAAGAAGAAAATCACGCGGCAGCGACAGTTCCGTTCCTGCCCCAATCCGAACCATGAAAAAGCCCGCCACTGTATACGCGGCGGGCGTAAGACGAATGCCAGTGCCTCTCAGTCCCGCACGTCCTCCTCGTCGTAGGTCAGGTCCACCTCGGGGAGGTCTCGGAAGTCATAGTCCGGGAGGTGGTTCTCGCGGATGTAGTCGATGGACTCGTGGAGCGCAGCGGCAAACTTGCCGAAGTCCTCCTTGTAGAGAAACACCTTGTGCTTCTCCCAGCGCCCCTCGTCGACTTTCTTGCTTTCGGTGATGGTAATGAAGAAGTCCTCACCGGAGCGGGTCGTCTTCACGTCGAAGAAGTAGGTCCGGCGCCCGGCTGGCACGCGCTTGGAGTAGATTTCGTCGCGGCTGTCGCGCCCGTTGCCGTGGGAGTCCTGGTCCATAGGTCCGCTGATTCGCTCGGAGTGACGGGAAGGCAGCAGGGTTGGCACCCTGCGCGCGGGGAATATGCGTATCCCGCCCCACAAAAACAAACGCGGACCGAATTAGCAGAGATTGAGTGCAGTGCTCGTCCTCTGCTCTATGGCTGCTTCGGCATCACCGGCGGCACCGATGCGAGCACGGCGGGCTGCAGAATCGGCTGCTCAACATGGAGCCGGAGCCGCTCGGCCCAGTGGCGGTCCAGCCGCTCAAGCTGGACGGTGAGGCCACCAGCTTCAGCCACACGCCCCTGCGCGAGCAGGCAGTAGCCCAGTAGGTACAACGCCGGAGCGAAGTGGTGGTCGCGCCGGAGCACTTCACGAATCGCCCGCTCGGCCTCAACGTAGCGAAGCTGGGTGGCGTAGATGCGCGCTAGACCCAGCGCGGCGAGGGCTGCATACGGAGTGCCCTGCTGCATCTGCTCGAAGAGAACGTGCGCGGCGTCGAACTCGCCCGTGCGGAGGTAGTGATACCCGAGTGCGTAGGCTGCCGGGAAATACGCTGCATCGCCGTCGAGGGCTGCACGGTACGCTTCGGCGGCGCGGTGCCGCTCGCCGATCTGGTCGAGCGTGGTGCCGAGAAGAAACTGGAGTGCTGGGTCGTTCGGGGCCTCATCGGCGACAAGCCGGAGGGCCTCCTCCTGCTGGATGCGCTCGCCGGGCCGCCACCCCATCGACTGCGTCAGCGTGGTGGCGAGTTCGAGCACGCGGGCGTGGGAGCGCGCCCCGGCCCGAGCGTGGACCTCCAGCGCCTGACGCAAGCCATACGGCTGGGCACGCTGAAGACGAAGTGCGAGCGCACGGCGGGGGTCTGTGGCGAGGCATACGTTTTCGGCAAACACGTCGAGGCCCTCAGCCGTGCGGCCCGAGGTGACGACACCGAGCACGCGGCCTTGCTTGTCGAGCAGCGCACCGCCACTATCGCCGGGACGCACACGGTTCGAGGACACCCAGATCGTCTCGTTCTCGACGGGATGCAGATCGTTGTAGCGGAGACCAACGCCGGGTTGCTGGACACCGTCCGGCCAGCCCGCCGTGAAAGCAGGATCACCCAACGCACCGCGCTCGTGGGTGGGAGCCAGCGTGAGTGGCGTCACGTCGGCACGCCGCATAGCGGCAGGATCAACGTGAAGCACCGCGATGTCCCGCACCGGGTCGATGGCCCAGACCTTCGCCGTCGTTAGACGCTTGCCGTTGGGAAGCTGAATCCGAACCCGGTCGGTGCCGACGACAACGTGGTACGCCGTCACGAGAGCGTCTTCGGCGATGAGGAACGACGAGCCGATGCGCGTAAAGTCATCGCCTTCAGCCACGACCGGCAGCACTGAGCGAGCCGACTCATAAAACCGCTCGGCTCCAGCATAGACGTGAAGCGTGCGCGGCTCGGTGGTGGTCTCGACAGGTCCAGCGCGCACCGCCACCGTGGGCACCTCCAGCGTTCCCTCTTGCAGAGGGCGTAGCGTGAACCGGCGCGTCAGTACTGCCATCTCCACATCCGCCACCGTACCCCGCTCGGCCTGGATAGCCTCGACGCGCACGATCTCGAACCCGGTGCCCTCGACTTCGACCTCCATCGAGACGCCCTCGCATTCATCGGCGCGGGTGACGATGGCTTCGGCTTCGAGGATAAACGTCTCGCCGACCGCGACGACATCCCGACTGACCGAAGAGAAGACTTGGACGCGCGGCGCGTCGGCGGCCTCAGCAAGCGGCACGAGGAGCAGAAGAAGCGTCCCGATGAGTGCTCGTATGCGCATGATTGCCCTCCTGCTGTTCACTTGTTAACAATTTGGTAATGTCAGGATCGACCGAATATATCGAAATCCTAAGCCCTCCGTTTCACTTGGCCTTCACGATTTGCCGGAGGGTAGCTGCATTTGCCCCATGTCTCAGGGTTATCGTCCGTCTGTACCTTGCTGCCAACCCTCCTCTACACCCCACCCTGCTTCCATGAACCTCAGCGAGACCCTCAGCAACCTCATTGCCAAACTGCAAGGTTGGCTCGACGCCCTCATCCTGCTGCTGCCCAACCTCGTCGCGGCGATCCTCATCGTTCTCGTCAGCGTGGTCATCGCGCGGCTGATTCGGCGGGGCGTGAGAGGCGTACTCAGCCGGACGTCATCCTACGAGCAGGTGAACCACCTCCTCGCGACCATTGCCTACGTAGTCGCGCTGTCCATTGGGACATTCATCGCACTCGGCGTGGTGGGCGCGGACAAGGCGGTGACCTCACTCCTCGCGGGGGCGGGTATTCTCGGCCTCGCACTCGGCTTCGCGTTTCAGGACCTCGCAGCCAACTTCATCGCGGGCATCCTGCTCTCGATCCGCCGCCCCTTCCTCGAAGGCGACATGATCCAGACGAATGACTTCACGGGCATCGTGGACGAGATCAACCTCCGCTCGACGCACCTCCGCACCTTCCAAGGGCAACTCGCTATCATCCCGAACGCGCAGGTCTTCCAAAGCCCGCTCACGAACTACAACACCGGGCACCGACGCATCGACCTCTCCTGCGGCGTAGCCTACGGCGATGACTTGGAAAAAGCCCGCTCGGTATCCCTCGACGCGATCAAGGGCCTCGACTTTGTAAACAAGGACAAAGGCGTGGGCTTCTTCTTTACCGAGTTCGGCGACAGTTCGATCAACTTCGTCCTCGCCTACTGGATCGACTCCGACCAGCACGCCGACTTTCTCCATGCCCAGAGCGAAGGCATCATCGCGCTCAAGAAAGCCCTCGACGACAACGGCCTCACGATCCCCTTCCCGATCCGCACGCTCGATTTCGGCGTCGTCGGCGGCGAGCGGCTCGACGAGATTCTGCCCAAACGCTTCTACGAAGGCGACGGCGGCAATAAGTCCACTTCGATGTCAGAATCCTGAAAGCCTTGATCTTTAGCTCCGTACATCTTATTTCATGTCCCTATCTATCGTGAAGCTGA
Source organism: Rhodothermales bacterium (assembly GCA_028284265.1). GTDB lineage: Bacteria > Bacteroidota > Rhodothermia > Rhodothermales > JANQRZ01 > JANQRZ01. Next base: position 123,726 of record JANQRZ010000013.1, on the reverse strand, counting down.
AGATGTGTATTACCAGCACCTTCGTGACCAACGAGATAGAAGACTCGAAAAGATGATAGAACAGTCCCCGAGCTCCGAAGATTACTGGCGCGACAATCCTCCTCATCCCAATCCGGACAAGATCGCTTGGCAGTACAATCGAACAATAGGCTGGATTGAGCTTTACGCTGAACACACCACTATCAAGTCCAATCTCTACTTGAAGAGAGGCGATCGCATCCCGAGGCACTTTAGTCGAATCATATTCGATTACCGAGGCAAGTTTGCAGACGTCGCTACTAGGACTGATTGCAATGAAACTATCAGAAATGACCTAGAGGCTTTTCTAATTGCTGCCCAGAAAGGCGAGTATTGGAGTCGTCTATCGAGATATCACATCGATTCCTCCCTTTTGCTTCGTAACATCGAATACATGGATCTGAAACAGATCATAGAGGATCTCTGCGAGCAGCGACTGCATGAGACCTAGCCAGCCCTTGACTACCATATGAGCCTCGATACGCTGAAAGAACACCTCGCGCCGGTCAGTGACCTTGGCGCTGCCGCCGCCCTGCTGGAATGGGACCAGGAGACCTACATGCCACCCGGCGCGGCAGAGGCCCGCACCCACCAGCTCGCAACCCTCAAGACGCTCGCCCACGAACGTCTCACGAGCGACACGGTCGGTACCCTCCTCGACAAGCTGGAAGCCGATGCGCCGGAGGCCGAACTCGACCGAGCGCTCGTCCGCATCGCCCGCCGCGACTACGACCGGGCGACCAAGCTCTCGGCAGACTTCGTGAGCCGCTTTGCCACAGCGAAGGCGCGAGCACTCGAAGCGTGGAAGCACGCCCGACAGAACGACGACTTCGTCCGCTTTGCGCCGAACCTTCAGGAGATCGTGGACCTGAGCGTGGAGCAGGCCGAGGCACTCGGCTACGACGGGGACCGCTACGACGCGCTCCTCGACGAGTACGAACCCGGCGCAACGACCGCCGAGATCAAGCGCGTCTTCGGCGACCTGCGCCAAAGCCTCATCCCCATCGTCCGCGCGCTCTCCGAGACCGAGTCGCCAGACGACAGCGTACTCCGCCGCAGCTTCGACCCCGAGCGGCAGTGGCATTTCGGGATGGAGGTCGCCCGCGCGGTTGGGTACGACTTCGTCCACGGACGGCAGGACAAGTCGGCCCATCCGTTCACGACCTCATTCTCGGTCCGCGACGTGCGGATCACGACACGCATCGCCCCGACGTTTTTCTCGACCGGCCTGTTCGGAACGATCCATGAAGCAGGGCACGCGCTCTACGAGCAAGGCATCGACCCCGCACTCGACCGGACGCCACTCGCCGACGGGACTTCGCTCGGCATCCACGAGAGCCAGTCGCGGCTGTGGGAGAACCTCGTCGGACGGAGTCGCCCGTTCTGGCGCTGGGCCTATCCCCGCCTCCGCCAGACCTTCCCCGACGTGCTCGCCGACGTGCAGGAGGACGACTTCTACGGTGCCGTCAACCGGGTTCGCCCATCGCTCATCCGAGTCGAGGCCGACGAGGTGACGTACAACCTCCACGTCATGCTTCGCTTCCAGATCGAGACCGCGCTCATTGATGGCGACCTCGCAGTGGCCGACGTGCCCGAAGCGTGGAACGCGGCGATGCAGGACATGCTCGGCCTCACGCCGCCGAGCAACGCGGACGGTTGTTTGCAGGACATCCACTGGGCGCTCGGTGCGATGGGCTACTTCCCGACCTACACCCTCGGCACGCTGATGTCGGTCCAACTTTTCGAGGCCGCGCAGCGCGACCTTGGCGACCTTGGCGAGATGTTCGCGCGCGGCGAGTTCGAGCCGATCCTCGGGTGGATGCGCGAGCACGTCCACCGCTGGGGCCGCGCCCGCTCCGCCGCCGAGATCATGTACGAGGCCACCGGCGGCCCCCTCAGCGCCGAGCCGTGGCTGGATTACGTCCGCCAGAAGTTCGGCGCGGTCTATGGCGTAGATCTTTAGCTGTCATTGCGAGCGCAGCGAAGCAACCTCCTGAGGTTCAGCATTCCTGAGGTGATTGCTTCGTCGCTTCACTCCTCGCAATGCCAGCTAGAGGATGTCTGCTCTGAACGAATCGTCGGCGGTGACGGAGCGGGCGAAGGCAGTCATGAGGCGGATGGCGTGCTCCACGTCGCCGAGGTCCACAGTCTCGACGGTCGAGTGCATATAGCGGAGCGGTATCGACATTAGCGCACTCGGAATCCCGGCCTTCGAGTTGAAGATTACGTCGGTGTCGGTGCCGGAGAAGCGGGACGAGGCCTCGTGCTGGAGCGGGATGTCCTCGCGCTCTGCGATCTCGATGAGGCGTTCGACGACCTTCGGGTGATTGACAGTGCCGTGCGTGATGCTCGGCCCACCGCCCATCTTGACCTCGCCGTGCTTGGCCTTCGGGATGCCGGGCGAGTCGGTGGCGTGGGTCACGTCAAGCACGAGCGCCACGTCCGGTTCGAGGTGGTAGGCCGCCATCCGCGCACCGTGCCCACCAATCTCCTCCTGTACCGCGTTCAGTCCGACGACCCGGCTGGCCCGCTTCTCTTTCGACGCAGCGAGTTGCCGGAGCGCCTGCGCCACGACGAAACCGCCGAGCCGGTTATCGAGCGCCCGCCCGACGAGCCGCTGCTCGGTAAGCGCCTCGACCGAGTCGGCGTAGACCGCCGGGTGGCCGACGCGAACGCCGCGCTCGGCGACCTCGTCTTTCGAGGACGCGCCGATGTCGAGGAACAGATCTTCGAGCTTCGGGGCCTTCTCCTCACCCGACCGGTCGCGAAGATGGATCGCCGTGTTGCCGACGACGCCGAGCACCTCCCCTTTCGATCCGAGGATGCGGACTCGCTTGCCGCGCGCGACGGCATGGTCGCTCCCGCCAATCCGGTCGATGTGAATGAAGCCCTCGTCGGTGATGTACTTCACCATGAACCCGATCTCATCGGCGTGCGCTTCGAGGAGGACCGTCGGCCCCTCTCCATCGAGCGTCGCCCAAACATTGCCATAGGCGTCACTCTCGACGTGGTCGGCGAACGGCTGCACGTAGCCCGCCCACTTTTTCTGGCCCGGCGTCTCGAAGCCGGTCGGGCTAGGCGTGGAGAGGAGGTCGAAGAGAAAGTCGCGGTCGGCGAGGGGCATCAGCGGGCGAGGTCGTGTGGGCAAGGCGGATGAAATGAGGCCCCAAACTTACGCCCCGTGTGTGAGGCCAATGAATAGCCGCGAGGCCAGTGCTAGGACTCGCACTACCTCACGCCTGAGAGACTGGCCCCGCAGGACACGATTCGTACTTTGCCCTCACTTCTTCAAGACCTAACTACAAACAACTTATACCAAGCCCATCTGTGCCTACCACCGTGAGCAAGAGGTGAGCGTAGACTGAGCAACAAATGGGTTGATGAGTGAGCAATCGGCTGGCCTACTATGGCGTCTCGCTTACGTAGACAAGGCGTACCCCACTTTCTACAATCGCCGACCTGTCCCATACTTAGTCCTGTTTATGCGTACCGCTATTGCCCTCCTCCTGGGCCGGACGGTAGCGGTCCTCGCCGACGAGGAGGTAGAGACAGGCCGACATACGGCTTCGCTTGGTGGCGCGGGACTGGCGAGTGGCGTGTACCTGGTCCGGCTGGTGGCGACGGACCGTGTCTTCACCCGGCGCGTCACCCTCGTGCGATGAGGTATCCGGCAATAGTGAAGCTCGACAAGTATCATGACACATGATCCTTATAATTAGCAACCTACTGCCATGATACTACACACCGTCACTTGTACCGCATCGACGCCTCCTTCCATGCATACACGTATCACGCTCGCCCTCTTCCTGCTCGCAGCCGTCGCCGTGCCTACTCGCGCCGATACTGTCTTCGTCAGTACGCTCGCCGACGCTGGTAGTGGAGACACAAGTTCAATCGCTGCCCTCATCGCCGACCCTGGACCAGACGGGCTGATCTCGTTACGCGAGGCGATCACGGCCGCCAACAATACACCCGGTGCCGACGAGATCCGGTTCGATCCAGCACTGGTGGCTGGCACAATCCTGCTCGGCACTCCCCTGCCGGAGATCACCGATCCCGTCACGATCGACGGCGCGAGTGCGGGCATCCCGGCAATCCAACTCGACGGGATAGACATGAGCTTCGACGGCCTCGTAGTCAGCGCTGGGTCAAGTACCATCGTGGGGCTCGTGCTCAACCGGTTCCAAACGGCGATCCTGCTCAGGGAAGGCGGCGGCAATCTCGTCGCACGCTGTCATATCGGGGTGGACTTCAATGGTACGGCAGCCATAGGCAACAAATTGGGGGGTATCCGAATCGAGAGCGCAAACAACCGGATTGGCACAGGGCAAGGTGTGGGGAGTGGAGGCAACGTCATCAGCGGAAACGATCAGGGCGATGGGATCCGCCTATTTCAAACGATGGCTACGGGCAACCGCATCGAAGGCAACCACATCGGCACGGATGTCACTGGCACGATGGCCCTCCCCAATTTTAGCGGCATACGCATCCTCTATGCACCGAATAACGCGATCGGGGGCACCCTGCCTGAGCAACGCAACGTCATCTCTGGCAATTCAACACTTGGAATCTCCGTCACCGGGAGCGCTGAGCTCGGTGCGGCGAATGGCAACGTCTTGATCGGCAACTATATCGGGACACAAGTCGACGGCCAGACGACCCTCCCGACCCAGGGCCCTGCAATCACGCTCTTTGGTGCCGAAGGCACAGTCATCGGCGGCATCGGCCCTGCCGGAAACCAGATCGCCGGTAGCCAAGGCAGCGACGGCTATGGTATCGAAATCAGAGCGAATGGCGCTCTCGGGTTGAACAACCAGGTGCTCGGGAACACGATTCGAGGAAACGCTGCAGGCGGCATCAGAATCGAAGCGCCAGACGCCGTCATCGGCACGGCCGCCGCGCCCAACACCATCATGGAGAACAGCGGCGATGGCATCCGCCTTTCCAGTGCAACCGAAGCATCGATTCGGCACAACTTCATCGGAACGAACGCGGACGAGATCCTCGGCAACGCCGGGCACGGCGTGAACATTGCCTTTGAGTCAACAGGCGAGGTCGTCGGGAATACGATCGTATCCAATAACCTCGACGGGATCGCCGTCACTGGGTCGCAGTCTCTCATCACCATGAGCCAGAACAGCATCTTCGGCAATGGCGACCTTGGCATCGACCTCGGCAACACTGGCGTGACCGAGAACGACAGTGGCGACAGTGACACCGGCCCCAACCTCCTCCAGAACTTCCCCGTGCTGACATCGGCCACGGCGGGCAGCCTCACCGTCGAAGGCACCCTTGACACACAGGACACGGGGGCCTACACCCTTGAGTTCTTCGCCAGCATTGTGCCCGACCCCTCGGGCAATGGGGAGGGGCGGCGCTACCTCGGTGCCCTGTCGGTCACACCCAATGGCGTGACCCCCTTCACCTTCACCACGAGCGAGGCGGTCTCCGTCGGAGATGTCATCACGGCCACAGCCACCGATCCTACCGGGCGGACGAGTGAGTTTTCCGACGCAGTCGTGGTCACCGATCCGACTGCGAGCCTCAACTTCACTTGGACTGGCGACGGCGACGGCACCAGCTTCGACGACCAAAACAACTGGGCCGATGGGACCAATATGCCGGGCGTTCCCGGCCCCAACGACACTTGGACGGCTGGACCGGGGGCAGGTATCAGCGTCGATGGCCCTTGGCAAACGGACGTCGGGAGCCTGACGGGCGACGCAACAGTGACTGTTGGGCCCGGCGGCACGGTCTCGATCGACGTTCTCAACCAGCTTGCGAATACGGTCGTCGAAGTCGTCAGTGCCACACTCCGGGTCTTCGACGCGTGGAACAACGCCGGGGGAACCGTGCGCTTCCAAGACGGGGCCATCGTCGAAGGCGACGGACTGTTCGACAACACCGCCGCCAGTATCTGGGAGGCCAACGGCACGGGCAACCTCGTTACGATTGATGTCAACATGACCAACCCCGTGACCTCCACTGGTTCCGGCGACGATGATCTCACCCTGATAGGGTATACCACGGTCGATGCAGGGACGACGCTGCGCAACAACGACCCGAGCACCGGGGCCTTCGTGGTCAACCTTGATGGACCAACCGATATCAACGCCAACACGAACCTGGGAGAAGGCGTCACGGTCGTCAACAACGACGACCTTTCGCTGAACGCTAATGTGCGGAACGACGACGCCGTGAGCGGGAATCTTACCAACGGCACATCCGGCACCATGACGGTGATAAACAATGTCACCGTCGAGACACGCTTTGACAATGAAGGCGATCTCGATATCATGGCGGGGAATACACTCAACCTTACAGGTGACAGCAATCTCGATGGTACCCTCACCTTCGCGGACTTCGCCGCGCTCGACCTCTCCAACCCCAATGCTACGACCTGGGCGGAAGGGGACTGGAACGGCGATGGCGCTGTCGATATCAGCGGGGACTTCCAAATCTTCCGTGGAGACTTCGAGGATAGATTCACGCTCCGGCCGGACGGCCAGAACGCCCGCATCACGAACTCTTCCGGCACCACTGTGCTGCTGCCCACAGTCGAGCCCGTCAACCGCGGGGCCGAGATCAACGGCGGCAACGTGGCACCCGACCCCAACGTGCCGGACCTCTTCATCGAGGTGCTACGGAGCAGCCCTGATTTCAATGCGGCTGACCTCACGTTCCGAAGCGGTACCACTGACGTCCTCGGTGGCGGCGTGGACCCGACCTCGACGATCACGGCGTTCAACATTGCGGCAGACGCCAACCTCCGGTTCTTCGACTTCGACATCAACGATTCTTTCCTCGACATTGGCTCTCCAGCCTTCGAGCAACCCGGCAATGCAATCATCCCCGAGAATGGACGCATCAACGTCAGGGACGGCATCAATGTAGACTTCCGCGTTCCGCTGACAGCCAAGCGCGTCGGAGTCGACAACGGAACGCTTGTGCTCGGAGACAACAGTACGACCAACCTATTCGCAGGTGGCACCTTCCAGGGCGGCGAGCGGCAACTCGTCGCCGGAGACAACGCGCTCCTCAACGTGCAGGGCAGCTCCAGCGTACCCTCAGATGTCGACTTCAGCACGACACCAAACACCGATACGCCGCAGGACGACGCGACTCTCCGCATCGGACCCTTCGGATCCGTTCGTTTCTCCGACCTCGCCACCGACCTCAAGACCACGCTCGATGGCGGAACCATCCAGCCGAGCAGCGCGGTCAGCTACAACGACCTCTTCATTTACAACAGCGGCCAGAACCTCGCTCCGGCCATCTACCAAGCGGGCGTCGTCGCCAATGGACCTGCAGACTTCATGGTTGAGGAAGATGCGACCATCGGCGGCCCGAGCACCTTCAACACTGACATCGGCCTTGGTGCCGACGCCACCTTCACCATCGGCGATGGCGGCAGCACGGATCTCCTGAACTTCAACGACATCTTTGTTGCCGTCGCTCGTGCGACGGGCGACCAGCGTGCGGTGGAGGATCGAGCGAGTCCAAAAGCTCTGGAGGCGCACGACCGCTCGGCCCGCCGTCCCCTCGCACGAGCGACCTCCGACGAGGGCGGTGTCGTCGTTGAGGCCGGCGGGCATCTCAGCAAGACGGAGGGCGGGACAAGCATCGTCTTCGTCCCGATCACCAACGTCGGAGCCGTCCGGGTCGAGGACGGCACCCTCATCGTCCGCAACACCCTCGACGGACCCGGACTCCTCGGCGGCGATGGCTCCCTCGACCTCACCAACGCCACCGTCACCCTGACCGGCACCGTCAGCCCCGGCGACTCGACCGGTGCCATCGGCACCCTCAACTGGACCGGCGACTTCGCCCCCACCGCCTCCGCCTCGCTCGACCTCGACCTCGGTGGCCTCGCGCCCGGCACCGAGCACGACCAACTCGCGGTGGCTGGGAACGTCGCGCTCGGCGGTACACTTCGGCTGCGGCACCGCCTCGGCTTCTTCCCGCAGATCGGCGACAGCTTCACGGTCCTCACTGCGACGGGTGGTATCACCGGCACCTTCGCCATGGTCGAAGCCCCGAACGGCTACACCTACGCCGTCGCGTACAACGCTGCGAGCGTCGTCGTCACCGTGACCGCCCGCCCCAGCTTCGACCTTCAGGCTGTCAGCACGACACCGCTGGCCGTTGCTCCCGGCGGATCGGTCGCGTTCGACTACGCGATCCGCAACAACACCGGGAGCGCGGCTTCGGGCGACCTCTTCTTCACGGCGAGTCCGGGCGGCCTATCGGGCATGATTCGCACCGGAACGCTGCCCGGGGGGACGACGGTGACGGGGAGCTTCGTACAGCCCGTGCCGGGAACGGCACCGGCAGGGACGTACACCTACACGCTGAGGGTGGGGCAATTCCCCAGCGTGACGACTGACCAACAGCCGTTTGCGCTCACCGTGACGGTGGCTCCGCTGCGCGTGCCCGAAGCGCTCCGCGACGACGAGCCGCTCGGAGGCGATACGTGGACCGTGACGGAGGCGAACGGCTGGGGCACCAGCCCGGCATCGGACATCGCCAAGGCCGCGATTGAGACAAAGGCCCGAACGGTGGCGGCATTGCCGGAGCGGTTTGCTCTGCATGCAGCCTACCCCAATCCGTTCGTCCGCGAAGCAACGCTCCGCTACGACCTGCCCGAGGCGGCACCTGTTCGTCTGACGGCCTACGACCTGCTGGGCCGGACGGTAGCAGTCCTCGCCGACGACGAGATGGAGGCAGGCCGACATACGGCCTCACTCGACGGCGCGGGACTGGCGAGTGGCATGTACCTGGTCCGGCTGGTGGCGGCGGACCATGTCTTCACTCAGCGCGTCACCCTCGTGCGATGAGATGAAGGAACTCGGCGGCGCGGGTGCTGTGGAAAGCGCGACGCCAATCGCACGCCCATGCCCACCCGCCTCTTCCTTCCGCTTGCCCTTCTCCTCCTCTTCGTTGCGTCCGCCTGCGCGCAGAGCATCGACAAGCCGACGCCGCTCGTGGTGATGAACCTCGCGGCGCACCCGGACGACGAGGACGGCCTGACGCTCGCCCACTACCGCTGGGCGCACGATGCGGTCGCCTACTCGGTGATCTATACGCGGGGCGAGGGCGGGCAGAACGAGATCGGGCCGGACCTCTACGAGAAGCTCGGCGCGATCCGCACCGAGGAGACCGAGCGGGCCGGGCGCATCCTCGGGTCGCAGGTTCGCTTTCTCAACTTCTACGACTTCGGTTACTCGAAATTCGCCACCGAGGCGTTTGACGAGTGGGGCGGGCGCGACGCGGTGACGGCGCGGCTCGTCCGAGTGATCCGCGAGCTGAAACCGGACGTAATCTTTACCAACCACGACACGCTGACGGTCGGGCCAAGGACGCAACACGGGCAACACCAAGTAGTCGGCATCTCAGCCTACGACGCCTTCGCCCTCGCTGCCGACGCAAGCTACCACCCCGAGCAACTCGCCGAGCCGGGCGTGGACCTATGGCAGCCGAAGCGGCTCTTCCTTCGCACCTGGCGCTTCAGCGGCGGCGATGCCGAGGCCGATGTGGCCGTGCCGGTCGGTGACATGATTCCGGGGCGCGACGAATCGGCATCGGACCTTGCGGTGCGTGCCGCCGCCGAGCACCGCTCGCAGGGCTTCGACAAGTTCGCGCCGCGCTTCCGGCGGGAGACGACGCAGTTCCAACTGCTCCGCACGGCGCCGGGCGTCCCGCCGCTTCCCGAGGGTGCCACCGACCTCGCCGTCGGCCTCGCCCCGAACCAGTACGCCGACGACCTGCCGCTAGCGACCCTTCTCGATACGGGCCGCCTCACCGCCTCGCTCCTCGACAACGAGGGCCTGCGGACGGAAAATGTGCGCGCATTGCCGGGCCAGACCGTGCCCCTCTACTGGCGCTTCGGCACCACCTTCTCACCGAACGGCCAGCCCACACCCGTCGAGATCGTCTTCACCGGGGCCGTCGATACCGTGGTGACGGTCCCACCGGAGGCGTCCTCGAACACCGAACCGATCGCCTTCCTCCGCATCCCGCCCGACGCCAAGCCGACGCTCCCGAAGGCCGAGCGTCAGTACGACCGGTTTCTCAGCACGCCGCCGATCCAGTACGCCATCCGCCTGCCCGGTCAGCCCGAGGCGATCTACACTGCCGAGCACCTTGCGCTCGACATCGCCGCACCGATCACAGTCGAACTACCCGACGGGATCGTCCGGTTGCAACCGGGAGAGAACACGCTGGACTACCGCATCCGCATCGACGACCCAGACGCGACGGGAGCAACGGCTCAACTCGTTCTCGCACCGCCGGGTGGAGAAAACATCCGCGTGCGCCCGCTCTTTGTAGGCGAACAGACCGTCGGGAAGCGAGCCGGCTGGACGGATGAGACCTTCGCCTTCACGCTGCCCGACGAAATCCCCCGCATCGACTACGAACTCCGTCTGGAAGTACGCCCGGTCCCGACACCGACGCCCTACACGCCCACCACAGCGATACGCACCGCCCGCGCGCTGCCCGAGGTGGACGTGCCTGATGGGCTGCGCGTCGGCTTCGTCAAGAGCTACGACGAGACGACCGAGTACGCCCTCCGCACGATGGGAGCTACCGTTGTCCCGCTCGACTCGGCGGCGCTCGCGTCGTCCAGCTTCGCAGGCCTCCACACCATCGTCGTGGACATCCGTGCCTACCTCGTCCGCTCAGACCTGCGGCGCTACAACGACCGGCTGCTCGACTGGGTGCGCGGCGGCGGCCACCTCATCGTGACCTATCAGAAAACGTTCGAGTGGAACGAGCAGTACGACGACCCCTTCGACGAGACGAAGAAGAACCCGGCGGGCTTCGCGCCCTATCCCCTGCTGCTCGGGCGCGACCGCGTAACCTACGAGGACGCACCCGTGACGCTCCTCGAACCGGAGCATGTCCTCTTTAGCAAGCCGAATGTTATCACACCCGATGCCTGGGACGGATGGATTCAGGAACGCGGCCTTTACTTCCCAGCCGGCTACGACCATCGCTACACCGAACTCTTCTCGATGCACGATCCGGGCGAAGAGCCGCTGACGAGTTCGACGCTCTTGGCCGAAGTCGGCGAGGGGACGTACCTCTACACCGCGCTCGGGTGGTACCGGCAGTTCGACATCTACAACCCCGGCGCGTATCGCCTCTTCGCCAACCTCGTCAGCCTCCCGCTCGTCGATGGGCGCTGAGGAGCGGCACACCGCCGAGCCGCACCGGCTGGCCTATGCGGCACTCGCCGGGGCGAGCATCCTGTGGGGTGGCTCCTTCATCCTCGGCAAAATCGCGCTCGACGAGATAGGCGCGGCGACGCTCGTCTTCTGGCGCTTTGCGCTGGCCGCCGCCGCCCTCCTGCCGTTCGTCCGGTGGCAAGACGTGACATGGGCACGGCGCGATACCGTGCTGCTCGTGGTCTGCGCCCTCCTCTCGGGGCCGGGGATGTTCCTCCTTCAGTTCGAGGGCCTCGACCGCACGACCGCGTCGAGCGCCGCCCTCCTCGTGGCGACCGCCCCGCCGATGATGGCCGTGGCGGCGACGCTGTTCGACGGTGAGCGACCGGGACGGATGACGTGGGTCGCGGTCGGCCTTGCGGCCCTCGGCGTCGTTCTCCTCGTGGGGAAGATCGGGCCCGGACGCACGCTTCTCGGCGACGCGATGGTGTTTGTTTCCATTGGCATCGCTACAGCGTGGACGCTCGTCGTGCGGCGGCTGGCACGGCGCGTCGGGGTGATGGCAGCGACCGCCTCCCAGTTCGCACTCGGCACGCTCATCCTCGCACCGTTCATGTGGGCGCTCGACGGACCGCCCACGTTCGACCTCTCGGTGGGCGTCTGGGCAGCAGTGCTCGGCCTCGGGCTGGGCTGCACAGCGGTGACGTTCTTCCTCTGGAACTGGGGCCTCCTCCATGCCGAAGCCGCACGGGCAGGCGTACTCGTCAACCTAGAACCATTCGTCGGAGCCATCCTCGGCGTTGTGTTTCTCGGCGAAGTGCTCGGGCCGCTTGCCGTGCTCGGCGGAGTCGTGCTCCTCATGGCCGCCTTCCTTGCGACGCGCCCCCCGCGTGTCCGAATCGCACCATGAACCCACTCGCCCCACCGCCGCGCTTCGACGAGGCGACGTTCGCATCGTACCGCCCGCAGAACCCGGCGCAGGCGACCGCCCTCACTGGTGCTCAGGCGTTTGCCGAGCGCGTGCGTGCTCGGTACGATGGTCCCGCCTTTCTCCGCTGGCTGAAACGCGACGCTTCGCTGCGGAGCGGCCTCTACCTCGTCGGACCGGTCGGCACAGGCAAGACGCACTTGCTGGTTTCGATCTACCGGACGCTGCATCCCGATGTGCCGTGCGCGTTCCTCCACTCGTCGGCGCTGTTCCGGGCGACCGAGACGCCGGAGACTTACGCGAAGCGCCTCGCTGCCTCGTACCGCGTGCTGCTGATCGACGAGATCGAACTTGACGACCCGGCGAACGAGATCCGGCTCATCAACGTCCTTAAAACGCTGGGCCGTCTGGGCGTGACGGTGGCCGCGACGAGCAACGCCGAGCCGGAAAAGTTCATGTCCGCCGAGTTCGGGCGCGACCGGCTGGAGCGGTTCATCTCGGAGGAGTTCCGGCGGACCTACCACGTCGTGTTCGTCCCCGGCGAGGACTTCAGGCGCGGATTGGCAAAGCCGGGCAAAGCGTGGGTCGGCCCGCTTGATGCCGCCGAGGCCGCGATGCGGTTGGCCTTCGAGCGCGACGGCGACACGAAGCTGTGGCTCCACCGCACCGACCTTCTGCAGCGCACCATCGAGACCGAGCGTCAAGCCCTGACCGCCGACCTCGCGGCCCACGACGCGCTCTACCTCGCCGACCTCCGCACCGACTCGACCGACGACGCGCTCCGCCTCCTCCGCGTCGTGGACGACCTCTACACGCACCCTTCGCCGCCGGTCTTCCACTTCACCGCCGAGGTTCCACCGGAGCGCTGGCTCAGCGTCGGTGCCAACGCCTCAGGCATCGAGCGCGGCGTCGCTGAGAAGTTTGCCCGGACGGTCTCACGGCTCCACGCGATGTGTGACGTACAGCGTGTTGGGGCAGCGCGAGGCTCAGAATAGCGGAGCGGCGTATCCTCCTCTCTTCTTCTCGTCGCCTCATGCCCTTCATCGACCTCCCGTCTTGGCTGCTGCCTGCGCTGCTCATCACAGCTGAGACACTCGGCGTGTTGAGCGCGCTCGACGCAGTGATGAAGACGCGCACGCCACAGGGTGCGACGGCTTGGGTGCTCGCCCTCGTCCTCCTCCCCATCGTCACGCTTCCGTTCTACTGGATTTTCGGACGAACCAAGTTTGACGAATACGTAGAGGCCCTGCGGGATTTCGACACCGCCATTGCCGAGCGGGTCGCAGAAGACCGGGAGCGTATCCGCGCTGAGTACGTCGTCGATCCCGATGGCGAGCGCGGCGAATTGCGAGCCTTCGACGAGATGGCGACGCTGCCCCTCACCCGCAAGAACGGGGGTCGCCTGCTCATCAATGGCGACGCCACATTCGAGGCGATCTTCGCCGCGATGGACCGCGCTGAGGACTACATCCTCGCCCAGTTCTATATCATCCACGACGACCAAGTCGGGACCGCGTTCAAAGAGAAGCTGATCGCGGCAGCAGCGCGGGGCGTGCGGGTCTACCTGCTCTACGACGAAATCGGCTCGGCGAAGCTGCCCCGATCCTACAAGAAAGCGCTGCGCGAGGCCGGAGTCCATGTCTCCGACTTTGGCGGTAGCCGAAGCTGGCTCGGCCGGTTCCGGCTCAACTTCCGTAACCACCGCAAGATCGTCGTCGTGGACGGGCGATGGGCAGCCGTCGGCGGGCACAACGTTGGGGACGAGTACCTCGGTCGAGATGAGAACATCAGCCCGTGGCGAGACACGCACGTCGCGGTGGAGGGGCCGCTCGTGCAAGGTGCCCAACTCTCATTCCTACGCGACTGGTTCTACGGCACCGAGGAACTGCTAGAAGTCGAGTGGACACCGACCCCATCGGCTGAGAACCGCAACGCGCTGATGCTCGCCTCCGGCCCGGCGGATGAACTGGAGACCTGCGGCCTACTCTACACCCACGCCATCGAGTCGGCGGAGGAGCGGGTATGGATCGCCACGCCGTACTTCGTGCCCGACGGGCGGGTGCTCGGCGCGCTTCAACTCGCAGCGCTGCGCGGGGTGGACGTACGGATTCTGATGCCGCGCCAATCGGACAGCGTGTTCTTCAAGTACGTCCCCTACACCTACCTCCCCGAGATCGAGCGAGCGGGCGTGAAGACCTATCTCTACGATGAGGGCTTCATGCACCAGAAAATCCTGCTCGTCGATGACGACTATGCTGCCGTCTCGACCGCCAACTTCGACAACCGCTCCTTCCGGCTCAACTTCGAGATCACCGTCCTCTTCGCCGACGCCGGATTCGCGGGCGATCTCGAAATGATGTTAGAAGCCGACTTCGCCCGGTCCACACAGATCACGCAGCAGGACCTCGACGACAAGTCCTACGCTTTCCGCGTCGCCGCCCGTGCGGGCCGCTTACTGGCCCCCATCCTGTAGCTTCACTCCGTGAAGTCCAGCGTCGTGCCGTCCGGCCCTTGGCTGAGCTTGAGGGTGCGGAGCTTCTGCATCATCGAGAGGGCGAGTTCGAGCTTGCGTTCGAGGTTCTCCAGCTCCTGCCGCTCAGCGGAGGCGCGCTGCTCGCGAGCATGGGCGAGGCGCTCTTCGGCTTCGGCATAGAGTCGGGTGATCTCGGCGAGCTTCTGCTGGTTCTCGATGGACGGGGCCTTCAGCTTGGCCTCAACGTAGGTTTGCGCGGCACCGAGAAGTTCACCCATGATCTCGCGCGAGGAGGGATCCACCTGCGCGTGCGTCAGCCGCTCCACGACATCGACGAGCGCCTGCTCTAGCTGCGCGAACAGCGCGTCGAAGAGCGCGGGGTTACGGCCCGCGAGGTCGATCTGCAGCGGCTCGCGCTTCGAAGGGTCGAGTGCCTCACTCATCGGCGGTGTCCTTCGCATCCCACGCCGGGATGCCGCTGTCGAGGATTACGAGGCCGTCACCGCCGAGGGCGCGGTAGAGTTCGGAGAGTAACGCGAGCACTTCGGCCACCTCTGCTTCGGTTGCCGTTTCGTCGAAGACAATCGAGAGCCGGTGCTCGGCAGAGGCAGCCCGACCGAGGAGGTAAGGTGGCTCCGGCTCACGCACGGTAGGTTCTGTCGGCAGCTCGATGCCATGCAGACGGTACACCTCGGCGCGCACAGTGGCTACGTCCAGATCGAACTGCTCGCCGAGCACGCGGGTAGCAATCCCCTGCTCATCCTCAAGCACACCGAGCAGCACCCACTCTGCCCCGACCGTGTCTAGTCCCAACTCATCGACCTCACGTTCAGCGGCAGCGAGTGCTTCCTCGGCTTCGGCAGTGAGTACGAGGTCGAGAAGGCCGGGGTCGGCCTGTGCTTCCGATGACACAGCGGCTTCGATCTCCCGCCGGAGCCGCTGTGTATTGACACCGCAGCCACGCAGAACCCGGACGGAAACCCCGCCCTCACGCAGCAGGCCGAGCAGCAGATGCTCTGTCCCGACGGCATCGTGACCGAGGCGGACGGCTTCATCGCGACTGTGCTGGAGCGAGGTGCAGGCACGCTCGGAGAACGGCAAGGGCATGGTGAAGGTGTAATCCAATCTGCCCCGAGGCTACACCTCCCACCTGTCACCTCTCTGTCAGAGGCAAAGACAACGTCCTCAGAGCAGGCGCATCAGAACCCACAGCACAGGCAGCAGCATGAGCGCAACGAACAGCCACGCCATCGGCCCGAAGCCCGTCCGGTTCTCGGGGAACTCATAGCCGCAGACCGGGCATACATCGGCCTCGGCGTCTACCGTCATGGCGCACGACGGGCACTCGCGCTTCCCGACGTCAGTCATCACGCGACTCGATCTGGATTTCGACCTCGCTCAACTCGACCGGGATACCCCACTCGCCCTCTTGGCGCTCCTCGCTGAGGACGTAGCCCTCGAACTCGACCACCAGGCCTTCGCGCTCAAACACGTCCGGGAGATTCGACGGGCGGAACCGCGTGCTATCATCGTGCGAGACGATGCCCCAGAACCCATGGTCCTGCTCCACCCATGTGACCGTGCCCGTGTGCTCGATCTCGCCTAGCTCACATCCAGCAGTGGAGAGCAAAAGCAGTGCGAGCACGGCACGTTTCATCGGGAAGGCATCGAGTGGAGAGACAAGATAGGGCGTGGAGAGCGGGGAGGGAATGTAGAGCAAATACGCCCCAGTGGACTCAGGAACCCTCCCTGCCCTCCATTCCTGCCACGCCATGAGCAACGCCTTTAGTCGACTCCGTGGATCCAACCACCTACCACTACGTCATCCCCGTCGTAGAGCACGACCGACTGCCCCGGCGTGATGGCCGCGCGTGGCTCGGTGAAGGCGATGCGGACCTCATCGTCGCCGGTCTGCCATGCGAGGGCGGGTGCTCCGGCATCGTTGTAGCGGATCTGCGCCGTGACCGGCTGCTCGTCGAAGAGGTCGGGGTGCTTGCCGAAGTTGAGTTGCCGGGCCGTGAGCGTCTGCCCGAGGAGCGCCTCGCGTGGCCCGACCGTGACGGTGTTGGTCTCGGCGTCGATGCGGGTGACGTAGGCTGGATAGCCGAGCGGCAGTCGCAGCCCGCGCCGCTGCCCGATGGTGTAGAACGGATAGCCCTCGTGCTGCCCGATCACCGTGCCATCGGCGAGGACGAAGTCGCCGCCCGCCACGTCCGCTTCGAGACCGGGATTGCGCCGCTTGAGGAAGCCCCGGTAATCGTTGTCCGGGATGAAGCAGATTTCGTAGGAATCCGGCTTGTCGGCGACGCGGTCGAGGCCGTACTCGCTCGCCATCGCACGGATGCGCGGCTTGGTGAATTGACCGAGTGGGAAGATGCTGCGAGCGAGGTGCTCCTGCGGCAAGCCCCACAGCGCATAGCTCTGATCTTTGTTAGCGTCCAGACCCCGCGAGACAACGTAACGACCTGATGCCTCGTCGTGGCGGACGCGCGCATAGTGGCCGGTGGCGATGAAGTCGCAGCCGAGGTCGTCGGCGCGGCGCAGCAAGGCGGCCCACTTGATGTGGGTGTTGCAGAGCACGCACGGGTTGGGCGTCCGTCCGGCGAGGTACTCGCTCGTGAAGCGCTCGATCACCCAGTCGCCGAACTCCTCGCGGATGTCTACGATGAAGTGCGGGAAGTCCATCTTCAGCGCCACGCTACGTGCGTCGTTCATCGACTCCAGCGAGCAGCAGCCGACCTCTTTCTGCCCCGGCTTACGCGGACCGCTCGCGGCGTAGTCCCACGTCTTCATCGTGATGCCGACGACCTCGTAGCCCTCGTCGTGCAGCAGTGCCGCCGTGACGGAGGAGTCCACGCCGCCGCTCATCGCTACCAGTACACGTCCGTTCGTGCTCATGAGAAAATCAGGATGCCTTCTGTTGGGGGCGCTTCAACAGGCCCCTCACCTTGGCGTTCCGTCTCTGCGGATTCTTGAATCAGCGGCACCATAGGCTATTGCCCGAACCTTCTCCCCGCATTGCCGGAACTACATCCGAGCTTGCTCGAAACTTCGCTTGTGAACAGGCCGGAGTGGGGCGAAACTAAACACTCCGACCTAACCCCACCCTTCATGCCCACCGCCCCCACCCGGCGCGAAATCGTCGCCTCCCCAAATGCGCCTGCCGCCATCGGCCCGTACAGCCAAGCCATCCTTGCAGGCAACACACTCTACTGCTCGGGGCAAATTGCCTTCGTGCCGGAGACAGGTGAGCTTTTACAGGGCGACATCGAGGCAGAGACGGCGCGGGTGCTGGACAACCTCGGCGCAGTTCTTCGCGCCGGGGGCATGACCTACGACAACGTCGTCATCTGCACGGTCTACCTCGCCGACATCAATGACTATGGTCAGGTCAACGAGGTCTACGCCCGCTACTTCAGCGAGTCGCCGCCCGCGCGGGCGGCCATTGAGGTATCGGCGCTCCCGCGTGGGGCACGGGTCGAGATTTCCTGCGTGGCCGTGCGCTAGACGAACACTTCGATGTCCACGTCGAAGGTGACGGTGAACTGGTAGTTGCCCTCCCCTGCCTCGCCGACTTGCAGCGTGAGGGTGCCCGTGAAAGTGTCTTCCTGCAAGAACTGCGTGATGTCTGCGCTCTCGACGTTGAGCGTAGCCCGGCGCAGGCTGGCGTTGGTGGTCGTGATCTGGAGCATCACATCGGACGCTCGGGCAACGACCCGCTCGCTCACCCCCGGCGCGGAGAGCATCAGTACTGCCTCGTCGATCATGATGGACTCGCCGCCGGGGAAGTCCATGTTTAGTTCGACCGACATCGAGCGAATCCGCGCCGAGGCCACATCGGACGGGCCAAACCGGCTATCGTTGATGACATCCTGCGAGGTCTCGCTCGCGCTTTCGCTCACATTGTCGCCGTCCGTCAGGGCACCTACCGAGTAGGTGAAGCTGGCACGGTGGTTAGGCGGCGTGGGCAGCGGGAAAGTCTCGCCTCCATCGCCATCGGTCGTGGAATCACAACCGGCGAGGGCAAGGAGCAAAACAAGCGGAAAAGAGAGACGGAAGAGGCGCATGGTGCGAAGGATTGGCAAGGTGGGAGTATCTGCGACCGACAAGCCGAGGCCGAGGACGCGAGAGTAACAAAGGTACTCACACATCGAGAACGACATGGACGGGTACGTCCTTCGGTAGCTGCTGCCGCCCATTGAGGAATCCGAGTTCGATCAGGAATGAGAAACCGACCACCGCTGCTCCTGTGCGAGCGATGAGTCGTGCTGCTGCCGCTGCCGTTCCGCCCGTGGCGATCACATCGTCGTGAACGAGCACCCGGTCGCCCGGCCCGAGGGCATCGGCTTGGATTTCGATGGCGTCGGTGCCGTATTCGAGCGCGTACTCCTCGCGGATCGTCTCGCCCGGCAGCTTACCCGGTTTCCGCACCGGCACGAACCCAGCACCGAGCCGCTCCGCCACCGGCGTCCCGAACAAAAATCCGCGCGACTCGATTCCGGCGATGTGGGTAATCCGTGCATCCTCGACAGGCTCGACGAGGGCGTCGATAGCCACCCGGAGCAAAGACGGATTAGCGAGAATCGGCGCGATGTCCTTGAACTGAATGCCCGGCTCCGGGAAGTCAGGGATGGTGCGGAGGGCATCGCGGAGAAACCCTATATGAGCGAAAAAGTCTTCTCGCTCTGCGTCTAGTTGCTTCTGCAACTTGTCGGCGTTGGCAAAGAGAGCGGTTCTGGGCCACTCAGGGCTTACCTCAGACTTACCTCTATAAGTAAGATGGACGATAGCAAAGCTCTCTTCGCCCTCATTGATCCAGTACAAAACGTCGTCCTGATCATATCTCCTAGCGATAGCAGTAACGGAGACGTTATACAGCGGGTGCCCCCGAATCACCTCTACTCGAAGCTCCCTTTCTAACCCTTCCTGTACCTTCTTAGAATCCAGAGGATACCACGGCTCTTCAATTCTGAGCTTCTCGATCACAGGTCTCACTCCGGTTAGTTCATCGAGTAGCGAACGCCGCGCTGGTATTGCTCCGCGTAGTCGCGGATCGCCCGGAAGATGGCGCTGGCGAGAAGGTCTTGCCCGTGCTCGCTGCGAAGGTACCGCGCCTCGGCAGGGTTCGTAATGAAGCCGAGTTCGACAAGGACTGCGGGCATGGACGCGCGCCAGAGCACGAGAAATCCCGCCTGCTTGACCCCTCGGCTCAGTCGGTCAGCACGATTCTCAAACTGGTCCTCGATGAGCGAAGCGAGGCGCTCGCTCTCGCGCTGGTAGGCGGTCGTCGCCATCGACTGCATGATGAGCGAGGCATCGTCGAACCCCTCATAGAGGCTGGGATCGCTCTCAAGCTTGACGACACCGTTCTCCCGCTCCATGACCTGCCGCGCCGACTCGCTCCGGTGGAGTCCCAGAAAGAATGTCTCGGTGCCTCGGGCGGTACGGTTGTTTACTGCGTTGGCGTGGATCGAGACGAACAGCTTGCCGCACGACTCATTGGCGATCCGGCCGCGCTCGTGAAGCTCGATGAAGCGATCATCCTCGCGGGTGTAGATCACATTGATGCCGAGGCGGTCTTCAACATAGGCCCCCACTTTCCGCGTGACAGAGAGGGCGATATCCTTCTCGCGGAGACCGTTGGCAACCGCACCGGGGTCTTTACCGCCGTGTCCGGCATCGAGCACGATGCAGTCGAGCGCCCAGTGCTCGGAGCTGGTCTCGTCGAAGCCGTCCGCTACGCGCGAGACGGCAGGCCGGCTCACCGGCTTGTAGATCATCCCGAGGAGGAGATCGTCGGAGTCGCGGTCTGGATAGGCTGCCGCCTCCACAGGCCGGGCCGGATCGATCTGGAACGAGAGGACGATGCGGTCGTCGCTTGGCGTGATGGTGTAGCGCTGGACCGGCCCTTGCGCCTCGCCGCGGCGCAGTTCGGGTTCGAGGCGCGTGTTGTAGAGCGTCAGCGTAACCTCGGTCTCCGACTGGTCGAGGCTATGCGCCCGTACCTTGCCTGTGGTGTGGACGCGGATGACGTAGCCCTTGTCGTCCGACCGCTCGGTGAACGAGATGCGCGTGATGCCGGACGTGACTGGGGCAGCGGGGGCAGCCAGCGGAAACAGAAACAGTCCGAGCAGAAGCCCGACGGGTGCGAGGAGAGGGAGCCGCTTCATAGCGGAAAGAGGTCAGATGGCGGGGATGCTGCGTGCGAGCACGCAGACTTACGAACACCGTGCCGAACCGGCTGGCATCAGTCGGCCTAGGCGTCAGCGTGGACATTCCACTCAGATACGCTCACTTCTCGCCCTCGGCACCGTGCGCCCCTCTCCGAGCACACGGTCAGAATGAAACGGCAGCAAGCAATTTGGACCTAAAGTAAAACATTAAGTACGCCATTTCAAGCCCGACGCGAAATAGCGTAGGGGCAGGCTGCCAACCTACCCCTACCGTCAGCCACAGAACGAGCGCTGGCTACCAGTCCAACTCGTCGCGCTCGCCGAGCAGTTCCTTGCGGCGCTGCTCGATGATCTCGCGGCGGGCGGCTTCGCGCTCGGCGAGTTCAGCTTCGAGTTCGGCGCGGTCGGTGCGCAGCCGGTCGCCTTCGGCCTGCAAGTGCTCGATCCGTTCGCGGCGAGCTTGCTGCTTGAGGTCGAACGTGCGCTCAAGCGTCTGGCGGAGTTCGTCGACGAGGGCGTCGCGCTCATTACCCTCGGCGCGCCGAAGCTGTCGGGCTAACGCTCGGCTTTCGCGCTCCCCCTCGGCAATCTCGCGTCGAGTCTCCGGGTCCACGCCGCGCATCCCGAAACTAGGCAGACCGGGCATGAACTCCTGCCCGTCGAAGAGCATCTCCACATCGCCGGGGCCATGACGGAAGCGGAGCATCCGCTCCATCGTCGAATCCCTATCGAACTCGAAGTCGAAATCGCCTGCGAAGTCCTCGAAACGTAAGGGCTGGTCGCCGGGCCGCATACGGAAGGCAAAGGTGCGCGGACCAGCGCGCTCCATGTCAAGCCGCTCCCTGAGGCGTTGCCGCACCTTGTCATCTTCACCAGAGAGGCCCTCTCGCTCAATCATGAGGGGACCGTTCTTAGAACGGATGCGAAGCGGCGCGTCCTCGTCGACGGTGAATACCTCGGTCGTGCCGTCGGGCCGGGTTATGGTGATCTCGGAGCCGTCGCGCTCGATGGTGACGCCCTGGGCAGCGGCAGGCAGGGCGAGGCCAGCGCAGAGCGCCAGCAGCAGTAGGGTAGATCGCATGGTTGGAACGTGTTGGTGAGAGAGGTTCGGTGGACGGCGACTCATGCCGCCGCTGCACCCTCCGATTCTCCACCCGCAGGTATTGCTCAAGCGCTATTGGTCGGTCAACTCGCGCATCCGGTGCTGGATGACCTGCTCGCGCAGTGCCTCGCGCTTGCGAAGCTGCTGACGCAGGGCTTCGAGCACATCCTCCACCTGTCGGATTTCTTCGCGGCGGTTCTCCTGCTTCAACTCAAACATGGCATCGAGCTTTTCGCGGAGCTGTGCCCGGAGCGAGGCTGCGTCGGGATTCTGCCGTATTTGCTGGGCGAGGCGAAGCGCTTCGCCTTCCATCTCACGCTCACGGAGGAGTCGCTCGTAGAGGGCACGGTCGCGCTCGGAAAGCTCTTGGAGATACGCCTGCTCGGCCTGTTGGGCAGCGGACTGTCCGAGCGGCTCAGGCTTCGCGAACCCGAACGCCTGCCGGTCCATCTCGGCTTCGTCGAGCGGGACCAGCCGGTTGCCTTCGAGGGTGTAGAGTTGTCCGTTCAGTCCAATGGCCGGGGCCACCGGGCCGCTGTACTCGAATGACATCGAGACACCGTCGATGTCGAGGTCTGCCGGGATCGCGCCAGCCGGGAGCGGCGTGCCGTCGTGGTAAACTCGTCCGTCGCGGATATCGAGCCGGTGGACGCCGACGGTCGCCTCGGTGCTACGGGATGCGGGCGACATCTGAGCGTCCGCGGGGAACGCGCAGAGCGTGAAGCCGAGCAGGCAGGCGAAGCGGGTCATCGTGGTTCGTGGGAAGGTCGGTCAGCAGGAAAGGCTATCGTTCGACGCGCACCTGCATCCAGCCAGAGCGGGCGGCAGGCGTCGAGTCCGGCGCGGCCCCGAGCGAGACGGGCGCACCACCCCACTCGACACCGACCTGGGCTGCCTGCATCTCTTGCAGGCGGAGGTAGAGCACGCGGAGTTCTTCGTCGCCATCGGCGAGCGGCAGGGCTTCCGCGAGATCATCCGTCGCATCGAAGACACCGAGGAGATCGGCTTCTGCCTCAGCAGGTACGGCGTCGGCGAAACGACGCTCGGCGACGGCGCTGAACCCAGCGCCCGGAGCAGGCGCGGAGGCCACGGGGGCCTCTTGCCGTGCGCGCGCCACACTCGGCGGCGGCGCTGCGGCGATCTGCTCAGTCAAAACGGGAGCCGGGGGCTCAACAGGGGCGGCGTCGGCGAAAGCGTCATCAGCCGACGCAGCCTCTTGGTCTTCCAGCACCGGAGCTTCGGCGAGGCCGTCTGCCTGCGGAATGACAACCTCTTGTCCTGGCGACTCGCCGTCGGGCCACAGCCCAATGCTGAGGGCAAGCACGAGCGCGAATGCAGCACTGAGCGCGACGGCGGCACCGCGACGCACACCACGACGAGCCGGGCGGTCAGCAGCACGCCCGGCAGTGGCCGCAACGGGCACCGCGCGGGGCGTGCGCGACGGAGTCGCGCTGGCGACGACCGCATCAATAAGCGCAGGGGCGGGGCGCTGCGGCGGCAAGGCATCAAGGCCCGCTTTCACCTCGGCGAGGGCAGCGGCCTCTGCTTCCGCCTCAGGCGTGGCGAGGGCAGCCGCCTCTTCCCCGTAAACCGTGCGTATAGGACCAAGCGCGGCGGCTCCGGCTGCGGCTACCACGGCGTTCACCACACTGGCATCGGGGCGCTGCGGCGGCAGCGCGTCGAGTCCTGCCTTGATCTCAGCCAAAGCAGCGGCTTCAGCTTTCGCCTCCGGCGTAGCGAGGTCCACCGACTCCTCCTCGTAGACCGTGCGGATTGGTCCGAGCGCAACGGCTCCGGCAGCAGCCATCACCGCGTTGAGCACACTCGCCTCCGGGCGCTGCGGTGGAAGCGCATCGAGGGCGGTCTTCATCTCAGCCAGCGACGCGGCTTCGGCCTCAGCACTGGCATCGAGGAACATCTCCTCGGAACCAAGCTCGCCGTAGACGCGCCGGATGGCGTTCAACTCGTCGTGCATGTTCGTAGCGATAGAATCAGAAGCAGGAAGGGGTAAGTCAGGTGTTGCGGGCTGCGTCGGGGATGAGTGTCTTGCGGAGGTTGATGAGCGCGTAGCGCATCCGCCCCAGTGCGGTGTTGATCGAAACGTCGGTGATCTCGGCGATCTCGCGGAAGGTCAACTCCGACTCATGGCGGAGCAGGACGACCTCGCGCTGCTCCGGCGGGAGCAACTCGATGGCTGCCCGAAGCTCTTCGACGCGACCGGCAAGGTCGAGCGTCTCCACGGCATCAGGGCCTTCAGCGGGAAGCCGATCAAAGAACGAAGTGCCCTCGTCGTCGCCCGAGTCCACATCCTGCCACTTCTTGCGGCTGCGGATATGATCGAGGGCGGCGTTGCGGGCGATGCGCATCACCCAGCCCAGCCAGCGGCCCTGCTTTTCGTAGGACCCACGTCGCTTCTGCATTGCCGCGATGGCGCGGAGGAACGTCTCCTGAAAGAGATCGCTCGCCACCTCGCGGTCGCGGATCATCCCCACCAAGTAGCCGAAGATGCGCTCTTGGTGACGTTCGACGAGCGTGCGGAAGGCGCGCTCATCGCCGTGATCGATGTAGGCTGCGACGAGGTCTTCGTCGGGCAGGTGCTCCATGCGGCGTAGGCTAGCGGCTAGGCTGTGCGGTGCACGCTCGGGTAACGGCAGCCGCTCCGGGGTTATTGTGTGGCGAGCCGGTCGTCCTCTGATGACAACCGGCTGAAAAGATAACCTCACCCCGGCTTGGCGTTTTAGAGCACCGCGTCGAGCGCCTGCCCGAGCCGCTCGACGGCCTGCACCTCTCACTGCAAGTACCCCCTACAAATCCTACCTCACAAGCGTGAGACGCTGCGTCCACGCTTCTTTCCCTACCACGAGCCGGACTACATACGTTCCGCTCGCCATCCTCCCGGCATCAAACCTCACCGCGTGCTGACCCGCTCTCACAGGCTCCTCAAGGAGTACAGCCACTTCGCGTCCGAGGGCGTCGAAGACTGCCAGACGCACCCTTGCTAAATTGGGCAGCGTGAACGCCACTGTCGTTACCTCGGCAAACGGGTTAGGATAGCCCGTGTCGAGTGTGAGATGTTGCAACGGGTCTGCCGGAGGGTCAGCCCCAGAGGGCTCACTCGCCACCGATTTACACAACGCAAAGGCCTCCAAAACGTCTTGCGGCGAGTTGCACACCCCGCTAGAATCATTGTCACTGATCGAGACAGAACCTTTAACGCCGGAAAAGACAGGAGGCTGGTCCGAGATGAGACCTGAGAGAC
The DNA here is from genome assembly GCA_028284265.1 of Rhodothermales bacterium. GTDB lineage: Bacteria > Bacteroidota > Rhodothermia > Rhodothermales > JANQRZ01 > JANQRZ01. The sequence goes on along the minus strand of JANQRZ010000013.1, from coordinate 98,605 downwards.
CGCAGGCGCAGTCTCGTAACGCGGTGTTGAGGGAGACGCTGAGGTCGCCACCTACGAAAGTGAGGTTCTCCAAGCCTGCTAGTGACCTCAAAGTGGCATTTCTATGAATGCCAAGCCGGGCACCAACAGAGGTAATGCTCTCCAAACCTGACAGCGACTCTAGCGTGGCGTTATCGCGGACAGACATTCGGCCGCCGATGGAGGCAAGACCCTCTAAGCCCGACAGCGATACCAGCGCGTCATTGCTCTCGATGATGAGACCACCCTCAACGGATGCGAGCCTCTCTAAACTTGTCAGCGACTCCAGCGAGGTATTCCCTACAATGCGGACAAAATTTCCTACGGAAGCGAGGTTCTCTAAGCCCGCCATGGATCTCAGTGCGACATTGTCATCAATAAGGAGGTAGTTACCGATAGAGGATACACTGTCGAGACCAGCTAGCGATTCCAGCACAGCGTTGTCCCGAATGAGAATGCTGACATCAACAGAGGTGACTCCCTCCAAGCCTACAAGAGAATCTAGTGCATCGTTTCTTTGGATATAGAGTCCGCCGACGGAGGTGAGGCTTTCTAAAGCATCAAGGGATTCGAGCGAAGGGTTATAATTGAAAGTGAGATTGCCGCCGACAGTGGAGACATTATTAAGCCCGTCTAGCGACTTTAGTACAGCACTGCCTCCGATACTGAGGTAGCCGCCGATAGAAGTAAGCTCTAAGAGAGGGGTCAGGTCCCTGACATCGTCCTCGTTGTCATAATCGCCGATGAGCAAATTGCCCATCACTTCACTACAGTTGAAGGCAGCTACCTCCTCTTGTGTCTTGAGTTCAACATCACCGACGCAGATCTGAGCGTGGGCTAACACAGCCGTACCGACGACGAAAAGACTGAGCAAGAGCAAGCGGCGCGAGTCCTTTGAAGAGAGGCGCATTGTACTACCGTAGTTCGAGGGGAACGATGGCGTCAGGTATCTCAAACATCTAATAACGACGCTTGTTGAAGACCAAGCTACGAGGGCCCCATTTCTGTCTCAGGGCACTTCGCGATACCTCCGCTCTTCAGAGCACGGCGTCGAGTGCTTGCCCTAGCCGCTCAACGGCCTGCACCTTCAGCCCTTCGGGGAAGCTTGCGCCCTTGCGGTTCGACTTGGGCAGGAGCACCTGCTCGAAGCCGAGCTTGTGGACCTCGGCGGCCCGCGCCTCGATCCGACTCACGGCCCGCACCTCGCCGCCGAGACCGACTTCACCGATCACGACCGTCCCGCTGTCGGCGGGCACGTCGCGGAAGGACGACGCCACGGCGAGCGCCACGCCGAGGTCCACGGCAGGCTCCTCCAATCGGACGCCGCCCGCGACGTTGAGAAACACATCCTGCTGCGAGAGCCGCATCCCCTCGCGCTTTTCGAGGACGGCGAGGAGCATCTGGAGCCGCTTCGGGTCGAAACCCGTCGCGGTACGCTGCGGGGTACCGTAGCTCGCGGGCGTGACGAGTGCCTGAATCTCGACGAGGATCGGGCGCGTCCCCTCGACGGCGCAGACGATGGCCGAGCCGCTCGCGCCGTACTGTCGCTCCGAGAGAAAGATCTCGCTTGCGTTCTCGACCTCGCGCAGCCCGCTCTCGCGCATCTCGAACAGACCCAACTCACCCGACGCACCGAAGCGGTTCTTGACCGTGCGGAGAATGCGGTAGGCGTGGTGCCGGTCGCCCTCGAAATAGATGACCGTATCGACCATGTGCTCCAGCACACGCGGCCCGGCAATGCTGCCTGCCTTCGTGACGTGCCCGACGAGGAAGGTCGCCGTCGCAAGCTGCTTGGTGAGGGCGAGGAGCGCGGCGGTCGACTCACGGACCTGGCTGACCGAGCCGGGCGCGCTCGTCAGGTCAGGCCGGTAGACCGTCTGAATCGAGTCGATGACCAGCACGTCGGGGCCGATGTCCTGCACGGCGGCCACGATTTCTTCCACGTTGGTCTCGGCGAGGAGAAAGAACTCCCCCGTGTCGACGCCGAGGCGCTGGGCGCGGAGCTTGACCTGCCGCGCCGACTCCTCACCCGTGACGTAGAGCACCGTATGCGCTGGAAGAAATCGCCCCAGCTCCGTCATCAGCGTCGACTTCCCGATGCCAGGGTCGCCCGCGACGAGCGTGAGGCTGCCGATCATGATGCCGCCGCCCATCACCCGGTCGAACTCACTCAGCCCTGTCACCAAGCGCGGCTGTTCGGCGACCTCGACCTCGGTGATCCGCTGCGCTTTCGATCCGGTGGTGCCTCGCCCGAACGTCGGGACGATCTGCATGACGGGGGCTTTGACCGATGAGCGTTCGGTCTCCTCGACGAACGAGTTCCAGTCCTCGCACTCGGGGCATTTGCCCATCCAGCGGTGCGCGACGTGGCCGCAGCTCTGGCAGGTAAAGATGGTCTTGGGTTTCGCCATGTGACAGGAGGGTGTCCGGTGTAACGAGTATCTTCACGCAACGTCGTAACGAGCAATGACGTTAAGCCCCGACCGCCAGTATACACCACCCCTGTGACACCGCATGGTCGCGCTCATCCGACATCGGACGGACGCCTTCTTCACCGGCCTCGGTCGGTTCGGGTTGCTCCTCGGGAGCGCCTTTAGCGGGACGCCCCACCTCCGGCTCTACTACCGCAACCTCACCGAGCAGTTCGTCCGCGTCGGGATCGACTCGCTGCCCATCGTGGCGCTCGCCTCGGCGTTCACAGGAGCCGTTGCCGCAGTACAGTCGATCTACCAGCTCGAAGGCTCGTTCTACCTCCCGAAGACGGCGGTCGGGTCGTTCGTGACGACGAGCGTGATCCTCGAACTCGGCGCGCTGATCGCAGCGTTCATCCTCGCCGGGCGTGTCGGGGCGCGGATCGCGGCGGAGTTGGGGACGATGCGGGTAACAGAGCAGATCGACGCGCTGGAGGCGATGGGCCTGAACTCGGCGAGCTACCTCGTCCTGCCGCGCATCCTCGCGGGCGTGCTGATGTTTCCGCTGATCTACGTCGTCGCCTGCACGGTCGGCATCGGGATGGGCATCGTCGTCGGCGAGACGACGGGAGTGATCCCGCTCGCCACCTTCATCGACGGCGCACGCCTGCTGTTTCGGCCCTACGACCTGTTCTTCGGCGTAGTGAAGTCGCTCGCCTTCGGGTTTGCAATCACGAGCGTCTCGTGCTACTACGGCTACTACACCTCCGGCGGTGCCGAGGGCGTGGGCCGGAGTACGACGCAGGCGACGGTGATGTCGTGCGTGTTCGTCCTGCTCGCCGACTACGTCCTCGCGGTGATTATGCTTTGATAGCTATTAGCTCTCGGCTTTTAGCTGTTAGCCCTGAGAGCTAATAGCCAAAAGCTAACAGCAAACAGCCCCATGATCGAAATACAGAACCTGTCCAAAGGCTTCGACGGGCGGTCCGTCCTCGAAGACGTGTCGCTGGAAATCCGCGATGGCGAGACGTTCGCGGTAATCGGACGGAGCGGGTCGGGCAAGAGCGTGCTGCTCAAACACATCATCGGCCTGCTTACGCCAGACGCGGGGCGCGTGCTGATCGACGGAACCGACCTCCACGCGCTGTCCTACGGCGAACTGCGCAAGATCCGCCGCCAGTTCGGCGTCCTCTTTCAGGGCGGAGCACTATTCGATTCGATGTCGGCGCTGGAGAATGTGGCGTTCCCGCTACGGACGTTCACGCGGCAGTCCGAGGCTGAGATCATGGACCGCGCCCACTGGTGCCTGAGCGTGGTGAAACTCCCCGACGCCGGGTCGAAGAAGCCGAGCGAACTCTCGGGCGGGCAGCAGAAGCGCGTCGCCCTCGCCCGCGCCGTCGCGCTGGAGCCGCGCTACATCCTCTACGACGAGCCGACGAGCGGTCTCGACCCGCAGACCTCGGCCACCATCAACGACCTCATCGTCCACCTCGCCGAGACGCTCCATGCGACGAGCATCGTTATCACCCATGACATGAACTCGGTCCTCGCCATCGCCGACCGCGCCGGGTTCATCCACGAGCGCCGCCTCCACTGGACTGGCACGATGGAAGACCTCCGCTGCTGCGCCGACGAGGCCACCCTCGCCTTCGTCAAGGCGAGCGAGTACGTTATCTGATAACCCCTTTGCCTATCACCACACCTGTCATTGCGAGGAGCGGAGCGACGAAGCAATCTCCCGACCTCGGTTCTTTCTTCAGGAGATTGCCGCGCTCCCTTCGGTCGCTCGCAATGACAGCCCGTTGATTTGGCTCCCAGCCCCACCCTTATGCAATACGGAAACGAGTTCAAAGTCGGCGTCGCCATTACGGTCGCGGCGCTCATCGCCTTCTTCGGTGCCCGGTATCTCGCGGGCCTGCCGGTCTTCGGCGCGGGCTACGAGTTGGTCGCGGTGTTCGACGATACGGAAGGCTTGGCCTCGGGCAACCCGGTCGATATCAGCGGGGTGCAGATCGGGACGGTGCAGGATGTGACGCTTCAGCCAGATGCCCGTGCCGCCCAAGTCGTCCTGTCGATCACGAACGACACACCGATCCCCCAAGGCTCCGTCGCCCGAATCAGCGGCCTCTCCGCGCTCGGCAACGTCGGCGTGACGATTGACCCCGCCGATCCCGGCCCGCCACCGCTCGGCGACGGCGACGTGCTCGTGACGAAACCCTCGTCCGACATCGTGGGCCTCGTCCAGAACAACGCCGAGCGGCTGTTCGGGAGTGTGGACACGCTCATCACCGGAGCCGCCGGGACGTTCTCGAACGTCGATGCCCTCCTCGCCGAGGACGGCGACCTCAGCGCGACGATCCGCCAGCTTCGCCTCGCCTCGGCCTCGGCCAATCGGCTGCTCACCTCGCAGGCACAGCAGATCGAAGCCACGCTTGCCAGCCTCCGTCAGACCTCGGACAACGTCGGCGCGCTGACCGCTCAGGCCGGAGCCTTCGCCGATGAGAACGCCGACTCGCTCGCCATGACAATCCAGCGCCTCAACCGCGCTCTCGTCGGCGTCGAGTCCAGCCTCGCCTCGTTCGAGACGACCTCCGCCCAACTCGACGCCGTCCTAGCCAAGCTCGACAGCGGCGAGGGCACGCTCGGGCTAATGCTCAATGACCCGACGCTCTACCACAACCTAAACACGACCGCGACGAACCTGAACCAACTCGTCCTTGAGTTCCAAGCCGACCCGAAGCGGTTCCTGAAAGACCTTCGCCTCGTGGATGTGTTTTGAGTCGGGAGGTCGGGGAGTATGTATCTGAGAGGCGTCTGCATTTTATCTCTTGCCATTCTGATCGCACCTGAGGCCAAAGCCTGCGGCTGCATCGATGACCGTCCGTGGACCGAGATTGTGGACAGCAGCGACGTGCTTTTCACCGGAAGGCTCATTAGCCACCGCACGGTCCACATTTTCGACAACCTCATGTGGTTGGAGCTTCCGTCTTGGTTAGTCCCCTCCGATCAAGAGCGCCACGAGTCGCTTCTTTTTGAGGTAGATCGATGGTGGAAGGGAGAACCCCGTCAGCGTATCGAGATACGCACTGACCATTCCTCCTGCGCTATGACCATACCTGATACTGGTGAAGAAATGCTGATCGAGGCCAACGCATGGGGAGGCATTCTCTTCACTTGGCTTTGCATGCGTTCTGTGCCTGTGCTCACCTCAGAAGAGCTAGATTCTACGCTGATTGCCTATCCCGAGTACTCGGGTGCCCCTTGGCTGGTGACACGCGACACACTAGGCCGTCATCTCGGTTCGGGATATTCCCCAGAGAGCAACGGGCAAAGCGGATCTACCTTTGTCCTTGTAGTCGCGATACTGATCTTGGCTGCTGGCGCAGTATGGTGGTTCCGATTCAAATAGACATCCCTTCTCATGCCTAGCTACGACGACGCGCTCGTCCTCTTTCACGAGTGGACGGAAACCGACAGCCTCCGCCGCCACGCCTATGCAGTCGAGGCGGCGATGGCGACCTACGCCGAGCAGTTCGGCGAGGACGTGGAGACATGGCGGATCACGGGGCTGCTGCACGACATGGACTACGAGAAGCACCCCTCGCTGGACGAGCACCCATTCGTCGGCGTGAAGGTGCTGGAGGAGCGGGGCTACCCCGAGACCATCCGCACCGCGATCCTCGGACACGCGTCCTACTCAGGCGTGGCGCGCGAGACGAAGATGGCGAAGACGCTCTTCGCCGTGGACGAACTCGCCGGGTTCATCACCGCCGTCGGGTACGTCCGCCCGAACGGGCTGGAGGGCCTGACGCCGAAATCGGTCAAGAAGAAGCTCAAGGACAAGCGTTTCGCCGCCGCGGTCAGCCGCGAGGACATCCACCAAGGCGCGGAGGAACTAGGGGTTGATCTGATGGAGCACATCGCCAATGTGATCGAAGGCATGCAGCGTGAAGCCAAACGGCTCGGGTTCGCGTAGAAGCCTGCATGAGCGATTCCAAGAAGCCCCGCGTCACGCCCGTCCCCGGCATCATCGGCCCGGACGAGATCGAGCCACTCGATGTCGAGGCGGTGGACATCGAACCGGACGAGTCGGAGAGCGAGCACGCGCATACGGTCGAGGAGGCGAAGGCCGTCACGAAGCGGCGGGCACATGACCTCGGGCTGCTGCTGGCGCGCTACGTCCGCCGCCACCTCCCGAAGCGCACCGCCACTGCACCTACCCCGGTGCCGGAGCCGCCACGACTGAAAGGTCGCCTCGGCGCGATTCTGCCGGTGATGCGACTCATCCCGTGGCTGCTTGGTGCGCTGTTCCTGCTCTCGTTCGTGTGGGACTTCCCCGGCGCGAGCATCGAACTGTTCGGGCGCGAACTGGCCCTATCCGGCCTGCTCCGCATCCTCGCTGTGAGTGGGCTGATCGGATTTGCGACGAACTGGCTAGCGATCACGATGCTGTTTCAGCCTCGCGAGAAGCGCCCTATCGTCCCACAGGGCCTCATCCCGGCGCAGCGCGAGCGCGTCATCTTCCGCCTCGCGCAGGCGATCTCGCAGGAGCTGATCAACGAGGACATCATCAAGGCCAAGATTGAAGAGAGCGGCGCGATTCGGAAGTACCGCGAGCAAGCCGTCGATGTGCTGAAGTCGGTGGTGGAAGACCCGGAGTTTCGGGACGAGTTGAAAGACCTGACGGCGGCCTACGTCGAGAGCGTTCTAGGCTCCGAGGAGATGCGCGAGAAACTCGGCGAGGTGGCGATGCAGAAGATCGAGGACTACGCCGGGCAGGGCCTCGGCGGGCTTGCCCTCAAGGCCTATCGCTCGCTCAACGAGCGGGACTTCCAGCGCCGCATCGACAAGGCGATCCAAGAAATCCCCGGCGCACTCGACCCCGTCCTCGACCGGCTCGACGAGATGCTGGACACCGTCCCAGACCGCATCGAAGCCCGGAGCGAGCAGATCGAAGCCTTCGCCACCAAAACGGTACTCGGCTTCGTCGAACGGCTCGATGTCTACAGCATGATTATCGAGAACGCGCGCGGGTTCGACGAAGCACAACTGGAGAACCTTCTCAAGAAAACCTCGAACGAGCAGCTCAACTACATCAAGTACCTCGGCGGGATTCTGGGCGTCGTCGGCGGCTTCGTGATCTGGGAGCCGATCCTCGCGCTCGCCGTGCTCGCCGCCTTCAGCCTCGGGCTGTGGGGACTGGACGAGGCACTCTACCGGATGGGCAACAAAGAAAACGGCGCGGCAGGCTGAGGCCCACCGCGCCGGGTAGCAAGCGCAAAGAGAGGTGCCGATCAGTTACCCGTTGCGGTGGCGGCCAGTCCTTGCAGTGCGGTGCGAATCTGTCCGATCTCGTCATTTACGCCCGATGCGCCGTGGCGCGCTGCGACATAGGCCGGGTCGTTGAAGACGACGAACGTGCTGCCCGTCGCATCCGTGTAGACCAGCATCTTCTGCGGCAGGTCAAGCCCGGTAGTCTGGCTGCTCTGCATCAGTGGTGTGCCGAGCGCCGGGTTTCCAAAAACGATCACGCGGGTCGGGCGCAGGTCCTCGCCGATGGCCTTCGCGTTTGCATCGTGGCTCACCTCCGCGACGATGGTCAGGGTCGCGTTGGCTTCGATGGCAGCACGGAGGCGTGTGTAGGTAGTCTCCGCATTAAAGTTGCTCTCAGCGGAAACGAGGCCTTGGTTCAGGCTGATCGTCCCGACACCCGGATCAGACACAGTGCCATTGGTACCGGCCTGCGCGGAAGACCGCAGCACGTTTCTGATCTGTCCGAGCGTTGCTACAGCGCCAACGCCGTGGCGCTGTGCGAGATACTCTGGGTCGTCATACGCCGCGAACACGCTGCCGTCAGCGGCTTCATAGACCAGCAGCCTTTGAGGCACGTCGATGCCCGCTACCTGATTCGCTTGCAGAATCGGCGTATCAGCCACCGGATTGCCTGCCAGCACGACGCGCATCGGGCGCAGAGTCAGGCCCGCGTTCTGGGCATTCGTGGAGTGGTTGACAGCCGCGACGAAGTCAACCAGCGGATTGGTCTGAATGGTCTGACTGAGTCGGTTAAACGTGCCCGGTACGTCGGTATCGCTCTGAGCACGGACCAGACTTGGCACATTGGCAGAGGATGGAGGCGGAGCATCACCATTGTCACTGTCGCATCCAACACCGACGAGAAGAAACAAAAGTAGAAAGGGGAAAAAGCGCAGAGTAAACATGGGGATGGGGTGGGAAGTGGGCAGGATTGAGAGGCACCCGTTCTACGCTTGGACCGGTGCCGGTTCCGGCACCTGCCTAGCCAGCAAGAAGCGCTGCACGAGCGAGGTAAACTACTTCACGTTCGCGTCTTATGCGGCATGGAGGAAGCCCCACCAGTATAGCTTTCAAGCTCATCGAGGCCGAGGTGGTCTGTCGAAGTCGGGCCGGGGGCCATCTCGGCCGCTGCCGGAGCTGTCATTCTCTCGACAGCACGGGCCGCAATCGCGTCCATCTGGCGCTCTCGCTCCTGTGCCCAACGCGGAAGCCGATAGGCTGTAAGCCCAGCCCCTCCCAGACCGGCAGCCACGAACAGCGACATAATCACCATCATGCCAGGCTCCGGGTCGCTCTTTGCGGCCAACAGCGCGAGGAAGATCGCCCCTATCACCAAGAAGAAAAAGCTGAGGCTGAATGATTGCTGAGCGCTCCCCTTTCGGGTGCGGAAGCGCAGGCGGTGCCCGGACTCGGTTGGCTCGACGAGCGCATGTAGGTTCCCATTTCGCCACTCTCGGAGCGCTCCATCCCGGCGGATTTCCCCGGTCGCTTGAAATGTCTCGCGGAGGTCTACGACGAGTCGGTCCCAGTCTTTCTCCGAGAGCGGCCCCGGCAACTCTACCGTTCGCGCCACACTGATGGGAAGACCGAGATAAGTCGCAGGAGGTGGTGAAGCAGGGGTGACCTGACCTATACGGGCGGCAGCCCGCGCAATGAACTCAGGAGTAATACCTGCCTCCTTGCCGATCTGCTGGAGTTCGGCGAGTGTCAACCCTTCACCGGACGAGCGGGATTGATGTGCGGCCTCCTGTGCCTCGGCAGCCTGCTCGAAAATCGTAGCGATCTCTTGCTCGCTATATCGACGCTCGTCACTCATGCGATTCGGATGATACTGGAAGTAGCCTAAGCGTGCCACGCCTCGGCAGCTTCGCGGCGCGGGCGAGACAGCTTGGCAGCGACCGTGGCCGGAAGTCGGGCAGGCTTAACCGCTTCGCGGACGGCGACTTGGACTGTTGGTTCATCCTCGCGGAAGTTGAGGAGCACCTCCAGCACGCCATCCATCTCGCCCTGCTCCATCAGCAGCATTCGCAGCTTGCTGGCGTTGCGAAGCCCCTTGAAGTAACCACCGTACATCCGGCGCATTTCGAGGACGCCCGTGCGCTCGCCGAGCCACTCGCACTTGAGTTGGAGGTGCTCGGCTACTACGCCAACGCGCTCGTCCCAACTAGGCGGGTCGGGCACTTCGCCAGTGTCAAGGTAGGCGCGGGCATCGCGGAAGACCCACGGGTTGCCGATGGCTCCACGCCCGATCATCACGCCGTCCACGCCCGTTTCGTCGAACATCGCCTTGATGCGCTCGGGGTTGTAGGCATCGCCATTGCCGAAGAACGGGATATCGCGGACTCCCTCTTCCTTGATCCGGCGGAGCCACTCCCAGCGCGCCTCGCCCTTGTACATCTGCGACCGCGTCCGGGCGTGGACCGCAAGCGCAGCGATGCCGGTCTCCTCTAGCATCCGCGCCACCTCGATAATCTGAATTGACTCGTCGTTCCACCCGAGGCGGGTCTTGACCGTGACGGGTCGCGTCGCTTCCTCAATGACGGCGGCGGTGATGGCCTGCATCTTGGGTAGGTTGCGGAGGATACCCGCGCCACCATCTTTGCAGACGACCTTCTTGACCGGACAACCGAAGTTGATGTCGATGAGGTCCGGCCCGGCCGCATCGACGATGCGGGTCGCCTCGCGGACCTGCTCGATTTCACCACCGAAAATCTGGATGCCGAGCGGACGCTCCTGCTCGTAGAAGTCGAGCTTGCGGACGCTGCCCTCGGCCCCGTAGCTCAGGCCACCGGACGAAATGAACTCAGTATAGAGCACGTCCGCCCCGTACCGCTTGCAGAGGATGCGGAACGGCGGGTCGCTCACGTCCTCCATCGGGGCGAGGAGGAGCGGGCGCTCGGGAAGCTGGATCGAGCCGATGGTCATGCGGAAAAGCGTTGCGTCTTGGCCCGTCAACCCCATCACCCTGCATTCCTGTTCCGTCTCGGCTGTAACCTCACAGACGGTGCCGCGTAGAGTCCCCCGTTCACTGATGCTCCACACCTCCATGCTTGCCCTCGTCTCCGCCCTCGGGCTCCTCGGTCTCGCCACGACGGTCTTGATGACAGCGCTCGCTGTCCTCAACGGTATTCTCGCCCTCCTCGCCACGATTTCGGTATGGAAGACCTACCTCGTCTTCGGGATGAAGGTATTTCTGACCGTCCTCGTTTTCATTCCGGTGGTCGGAATCGTAATCTATCTCGTCTGGGGCCAGCGCAAGGTGCGCGACGCTCAGTAATCTTCCGTCTCAATCGTCTGTATCCGATGCTTCGCCGCCTGTCTTCTGCCCTGCCCGTCGCTGCACTCTCGCTGCTCGCCCTGCTGCTGGCCGGGTGTGGCCCCAGCCTGATCGACCGTATCACCGGCCCCGTTGGCGGCGTCTGTGGCCTGATTATCGTCATCCTCGACATCGTGGCGCTGCTGAACCTCTGGCAGAGCGGACGCTCATCGGGCGATAAGATTCTCTGGACGCTGCTGATTGTGTTCTTCCCTGTCGGCGGGCTAATCCTCTACTACATCATCGGCAAGTAGCCTTGGCTAGGCCGTTGCGACCCGCCCGACCCAGAAGCCGAGGGCCACGCAGACGAGGCCGAGCACGACGCTGCCGGTGGCGTTGAGGACCGCCCAACCCGGTCGCCCGCTCTCCCACAGTGCGAGCGTGTCGAGGCTAAAGGTGGAGAATGTCGTGAACGATCCGAGGAAACCGACGACGAGCACGAGGCGGTGCGCCTCCCCTTTTCCGACCATCAGAGGCACGGCTAGGCCGATTAGGAAAGAGCCGAGGAGATTCACGCCCCATGTCCCCAGCGGCAGGCCGGTTTCGTTGATACGGATAGCGAGAAGGCCGACTCCGTAGCGAGCCATGGCTCCCAGCGCTCCCCCCAACGCAATTATGAGCAGAGACCAGCGCAACAATACCGGTATGTTATTGACGGTTGAACTGGATATAACAGAGACTTGATACAAATCACTGAGCCGATGCCCTAGACTTCGGCTCGCATCTCGCACGTCGCAGGAAGATACTTCGCCATGAGAATCCTTTCCGTTCTGTCTCTAGCCCTGCTCGCTCTCGCGATGGGGGTCGTCGGCCTACTTGCGGCTTCGCCAGCCTCCGTACAAATTGAACCGCTCTCCGCGACACCAACCGAACCCGTCATGCTGCGCCTTGCGGAGCCGGTGGCCGTCGTGGAGCTTTTCACATCGGAAGGCTGCTCGTCCTGCCCGAAGGCGGACCGCTTGCTCGTGGAACTCGCCGAACGCGACGATCCACGTCTCCTCCCGCTCGCCTTCCACGTCGACTACTGGAACCGCCTCGGGTGGACTGATCCGTTTAGCGACGCTGCCTATTCGCAGCGGCAACGCGCCTACGCCCGCACCTTTCAGTCGGGCCGGGTCTACACGCCACAGATGATCGTCAATGGGCAGCGCGAGTTCGTGGGGTCGCGGCGGCACGAGGCGCAGTCGGCGATTAAGGAGGCGCTCACCCAGTCGGCTCCGGCGATGATTAGCCTTCTGGTAACCGCCGAGGAAGGCACAGCCACTGTAACCTACAGCGTCGAGGACGCGCCCGAGGGAACGGTGCTGAACCTCGCCCTCGTCCAGCGCCATGCCGTTCAGGGTATTTCGCGCGGCGAGAACGCGGGCAAGACGCTTGAACATGCCAACGTCGTGCGCGACTTCGAGACGGTGGCTACCGAAGCCGGAACGCACACCCTCACGATACCGGACGGCCTGTCTCTCGATGACATCACCGTGGTCGCTTACGTGCAGGACCCGGAGACGATGGCCATGTACGGAGCCGGTCAGGCCGACGTGAGCACGACCGAGGCGAACAGCTAAGTCGTCACTCCGCCTCTACAGCATCCGGCGGGTTCGCGGCGAGGTAGGCCGTGCCTCGGCCTTTCACATTCTCGTCCCAGCGCTGCATCCACTCCGCTTCGCGCTCGGCGAGCAAGTCCCAGTCCATGGGCATCGTGGGGATGTCCACACGCATCCATTCGGGAAGGCGGTCTACCGGGATGTCTGTGCGGACGGGGATACGGTGAAACTGCGCGGCCTGCTCGATGAGCGCCTCGCTTGAGGTGACGAACTCGTAGAATTCGCGCGCCCGCTCCGGGTTGGGTGCGCCTTTGACGATGGCGATGGCATCCACGAGCACGGGGGTTCCCTCAGCGGGCATCACCCACGAGAACGGGTAGCCGAGGTCGCGGCTCTGGAGGTAGGCGTCCGGCAGGTTCCACAGCGTGATATCGCCCTCGCCACGGGCAATCGAGAGGTAGAGTTGGGTCGGGTTGGCGGCGTAGGTCTTCGTGTTCTCATCGAGCCGAGCCAGCCAGCGGAAGCCATCTTCGACCGAAGCTGCTCGCTGGATCATTGCGCCAAAGATAGTCCGCATCGTTCCCGACCCGAGCGGTGCCCGGATGATGACCCGGTCGCTGAAGCGCGGGTCGAGCAGGTCATCCCACGAGGTCGGAGCCTCGGTCGAGTCCACCGCGTCGTGGTTGTACATGATGACCTCGGGCGTCTTGTACGTCCCGTACCAGCGGTGCTGCGGGTCGTGCTCGCCGTCGGGTACAGCGTCGGCCCACGTCGGCGTGTAGGGCTCCAAGAGGTCTTGGTCGGCGGCCTTGGTGAACATCGTCTGCGGTGCGCCCCACCAGAGGCTCGCCTGCGGGTTCGTCGCCTCCGTGCGAACGCGGTCGAACGCTTCTTGGCTGCCCATGTCGAGCCATTGTACGTCCACGCCGGGGTTCGCCTGCTCGAAGGCGTCCTCGTAGGCCCCGAGCAGTTGCTTCCCGTGCGGCGAGTAGATGACGAGCGTCTCGCGACCATCACCGCAGCCTGCGAGAAGGAGGAGAGCGAAACCGAGTACAGCGCAGGAACGAACCATCGGAGCGACAAGGGTGAGCGGAGCGCGTCAAAATACGCACCGGAGCCACACCCTACTTCGGAGCCGGGCTACGCCTCGCCCTCGATCACGCCGAACGCGCCGGGGCCTTTCATTCGCTCGATGGCCTCCACCTCGCGGAGCGCCTCGTCGAGCGCCATCTCTTCGAGCACCTCGGCGACAACCTCCTGAAGCCACTCGCGCTGTTCATGGAGCGTCTCGGCAATAGCCTCTTTCAGCGCCTGTTTGAGCGCGTCGTCGTTTGCCATCGGATGGTCCATCGGAACAGGGGTCAAGGGCGGTCGGGAGGAGAAGGTACGGAATCGAGCGCGGGAAAACAGCGCAGTCCGCATTGCCCCACTTTTGTTGACAACGGGCGTTGACAGCGAGACGGGGCAGGGGCGCGAAGGTTGCGCTGAATCACCCCACAACCTGCAACCGGGCGAACTTCAACTTGAGCTTCTTCTGTCCGACGGCCTGGAAGAACACCGTCGCCGCCGCCCGGTCGCCCCGGCCTTCGACGGCGAGGACTTTGCCCTCACCGAAGGTCGCGTGCTCGACCATCACGCCGGGGACGATCTCAGCCTCGCCCTCGTCGTAGACAATCCGCTGTCCTTCGCTCGGCGGCGCGGGCTTCGGGCGCGAGCGCTTCGGCTGGTCGGGGCGAAGGCTGCGGCGGTAGTAATGCGGGTCCATGCCTTCGAGCGAGTCGGTGCCGCCGCCCTTGACCGAGAACCGGTCCTTCTTGCCGGCGAACGTGCGCCCGGCCTCGGTGCGAATCACGTCGTCCACGTCCACCTCGTCGAGGAAGCGGCTGCGGATGCCCGCCTGCTGCTCGCCGAAGCGGTAGCGGCTCCGGGCATACGACAGGAAGAGCAACTCCTCGGCGCGGGTGACGCCGACGTAGAACAGCCGCCGCTCCTCCTCCAGTTCCTTCGGGTCTTGCGCAGCTTGGGCGAGCGGGAACAGCCCCTCTTCCATCCCGGTCACGAAGACCACCTTGAACTCCAGCCCCTTCGAGGCATGGAGCGTCATCAGCGTCACGCGGTTCGGGTCGCCCTCGTCGGCGTCGGCATCGGTGACGAGCGAGACCTGCTGCAAGAATTCGGAGAGGGTCGGCGTATGCTCGGGTCCGGCGTTGGCATTGCCGAACTCGGCGATGGCGGAGATGAGTTCCTGCACGTTTTCCCACCGGGCGAGGCTCTCGACGGTGTTCTCCTCGCGGAGCGCTGCGAGCAGGCCGCTCTCGGCGAGTAGGTCGCGGGCGATTTCGTCCGCCGGGGCGGTCCCCGACTTCGCCGCGTGCCGCCCGATCATGAACGTAAACCCTTCGATGGCGTTGGCGGCACGCGGGCCGACGCCCGTATCACCCGCCCGTTCGAGCGCCTGCCAGAGCGTGAGTCCTTCGGCGGCGGCAAACTGCTCGACCGTCTCCATCGTCTTCGCCCCGATCCCGCGCGTCGGGTTGTTGATGACACGGCGGATCGAGGCCGCGTCGTTGGGGTTGACGACGAGACGGAGGTAGGCGAGGGCATCTTTGATCTCGCGCCGGGAATAGAACGACAGCCCGCCGACGATGCGGTACGGAATGCCGCCGCGCCGCAGGGCTTCTTCGAGCGAGCGGCTCTGTGCGTTGGTCCGGTAGAGCACCGCCGCCTCGCGGTAGCCGACCCCGTGGCGGACATGTAGGTCGCGGATGCGGCGCTCGACCTTCTGCGCCTCGTCGCGCTCCGAGAGCGACTCCATCAGAACGACGTGCTCGCCCTCGGCGTTGTCCGTCCAGAGGTCTTTGTCGAGTTGGTCGGCGTTGTGTTTGATGATCGAGTCGGCGAGGCGGAGGATGCGGCCCGTCGAGCGGTAATTCTGCTCCAGCCGGATCGTCGTCGCGTCGGGATAGTCCTTCTGGAACGAGAGAATGTTCTGGATATCGGCCCCGCGAAAAGCATAGATCGACTGCGCATCATCGCCGACCACGCAGATGTTTTTGTGCTTCGCCGCGAGCATCTTGGCGAGGCTGTACTGTGCGTGGTTCGTGTCCTGATACTCGTCGATGTGGAGGTATTTCCAGCGGCCTTGGTACTGTTCCAGCACGTCGGGGTGGTGGTGAAACAGTTCGATCGGCTTGATGAGGAGATCGTCGAAGTCGAGCGCGTTAGCGCGGCGGAGGGCGTCGTTGTACGGCCCATAGACTTTCGCCGCGACCTCCTCGAACGGATCGGCAGCAAGACGGGCGTACTCCTGCGGACTGACCAGCCCGTTCTTCGCACCGCTGATCCGGTTTCGGATCGAGCGCGGTGTGTAGCGCTTCGGGTCCACGTTGTAGCGGTTGAGGACATTCTTGATGATGTTCTCTGAGTCCGCCGTGTCGTAGATCGAGAAGTCGCGGGTGTAGCCAAGGCGTTCGGCCTCGCGCCGGAGGATGCGTGCGAAGACCGAGTGGAACGTCCCCATCCAGATGCCACGCGCGTCCTCGGCACCGACGAGCCGGACGACCCGCTCGCGCATTTCCTTCGCCGCCTTGTTGGTGAAGGTGAGCGAGAGAATCTGGCTCGGCCACGCCTTCTTCGCCGCGAGGAGGTAGGCGATCCGGTGGGTCAGCGTCCGCGTCTTGCCACTCCCCGGCCCGGCCACGATCATCACCGGGCCTTCGACCGTCGAGGCGGCCTCGCGCTGGACCGGGTTGAGGCCGTCGAGGATATCGGCAGCGGCGGCTTCGGCGGCAGCGGGGTCGGAGGATGCCGGGTCGGACGCCATCGGATCGGGCGTCGTGGGCGTATCGGAGAGGGTGAAGGAACGCATGGAACGAGAGCGTTGGAGGCGGTTGGGACCCCCTGCTTTTCTCGCGCTCTTAGGGCTGGCTCGAAAAGCTGTCCCCCTCGAAGGGGGACAGTTCCGGGTGTGCCTGAGAACAAAGTTCGATGCACACCCGGAACTGGGGGTCCGCATGATAGCGGAGCCACACCGAGAGGGCAAGGCAGACGAGCACTTTCCTTCGCCTCCACACACGCCGGGCACCGATCCGCTCGCGTGTCGTTTATTGGTATAACGCTAAACATCTGAGAGGTATCGCTATGCAAACTCCCGTTTCCAGCATCCTCACCCGCAAAGGCGACTGGGTCGTCACTATCGAACCCAACGCCACGGTCTTCGATACCATCTCGCGCATGGTCGAGCACAACGTCGGCGCAATCTGCGTCACCGACCACGGCTCGCTCCGGGGCATCTTCACCGAGCGCGACTACCTCCGCCGGATCATCCTTCACGGCCGAGCCTCGAAGGACACCTGCGTTGAGGAGGTGATGACGAAGGACCTCATCTGCGCCACACCCGAGCATACCGCCAAAGAATGCATGGCGATGATGACCGAGAAAAAGTGTCGCCATCTTCCCGTCCTCCGCGACGGTCAACTCGCCGGCATCATCTCGCTCGGCGACTGTGTCAAGGTCATCCTCGAAGCCACCGAGGGACACGTTCGCGACCTAGAGAACTTCATCGCGGGCGGTTATCCGGGCTGACGTTTAGCTCTCCACCCTCGCGTTGAGCACGTCGAAGATGTTGGGGTCGCCCTCGTTAATCTTGCCTCCGCCGACGCCCTCGGTGGCGTTCTGCCGGACGGAGCGGAAGGCTCCAATGTCTCCACTCTCATCGTTGGCTCCGACGAGGAGGGTCACCGTCGTCCCGCGCCGTAGTGCTGGAAGAACGAACTTTGGCAGCGAGAAGGTGATCGCTCCTTCTTCGACCGAGGCGAGCGCGCTGCCCATATCGCCGAACTCACCGAGCACACGGCCCCGCGCATCCTCGATCCGCAGCCCATCGCCGACGAAGACGATGTACTCGTAGGCGTTGCTCGCCGGGAACCGGTAGCCCGAGTTGCGTCCCACCTCCCTCTTGCCGTCTTCCGCCGTGTTGAAGGCGAGCGCCACGAGCGCGGGCTGGAATCCGAGCGCGGCAGGGTCGGCCACTTCGGCGAACTCGATGCGGAAATACTGGGTCGAGTCGTCTTGGGTGATTTCGAGGTAGGTCGCGTCGAGGACTCGATCGGGAATCGTCGTAGGATAAACGTAGGTGGCGGTCGTGCCCCAGTCGTCGCCGTCCGGGTCGGTGCGGGAGAGGATAGGGATCGAGAGCGGGTTGGTGCGGCTGACCTGCGCCGGGCCGAGCACGCGCGAGCGCTTGACCTGCCGCATCACCGGGTACTCATCGCGGAGGTTCGGCGAAGCAAAGGCAAACTCACCGCCCGCGCTCGCCACCGTGTAGCTACTGTCTGCCTGCACGCTTTCGCCATTGAGTGTGACGGCGTCTGCCGAAATCGTCACCGCGATGGAATCGAGCGGGACGACGAGCGTGTCGCCCTGCACGCGGCTAGCTGGCACGGCCTTCATCTGTCCGAAGCCGCGTACCCGTACCATCGCCCCACGCGGCAAAGCTCCCGAAGGCACGAGGCTCACCGATAGCTCGTCGGCGCTCTGCTGCATCGTCGCCTGCACCATGCCATCGCCGAGCCGGAACGTGGCGGTCGTCGTGCCCCACGACTCGGGTAGGTGCGGTTCGAGGACGACGGTATTGCCGCTCCGGTAGCGGATGCCCGCATAGTCCTGATAGGCGTTGCGGATGAACTCGGCGAGCGTCCACGGCTGCACGGGTGCCCCGCCGAGGCGTGGCTCGCTCTCGCCATCGTGCGGGTGCGCGTCGAGGTTCTCTGCCGCTGCACCGACCATACCCCGGTCGAGGATCAATCGTTGCGACGCATCGGTCTGCTCGTAGGCTTGCGCCACCGAACCCTGCTCGACGAGGAGCGAGACGAGCGGACCTGTCAGCCACGTCCATACCGTCCCGTCGTAGCGCGCCGCGCCCGGCTCGTAAAAGTCTTCCGCATTGAGATAGGGGTAAAACAGCGAATCTGTCTGCGGCAGCGTCGAGACGCCGTGCGGGTAGACGAGCGTTTCGGTCAGCCGTTCGAAGAGGGATGACTCGCTTCGGAGGTCGAAGGCGCGGAGCGCGTAGAGGGCACTCGGGCGGAGCCGGGTATCCGGCTGCCCGTTCGTAGAGACGAAGTCGGCGACTCGGCCATCCCGAACAAACGTTTGCTCGAAGCGGCGCTGGAGCACGGCGGCGCTGTCGCCATAAGCTGCCGCCGAAGTCGGGCGACCGCTGATCTGGCCCATGATGCGAGCGATGGGCTGCATCGCCCGGAGTGCCTCGTAGAACCGGCCCTGCGCTTCGACAGCACGGTTCAGACGCGGCACCCGGCCTCGCCCATTGAACGGCTGCACCCACGTCTCGCCGACTCGGTTGCTGATGAACCCGTCGGGCGAGGCTGTGTCCTCATACAGCCCGCGCACGGCGTAGACGGTCCGCGTCCAGAACTCGGCGCTGTTGGCCGTGATGAGCGAGCGGTCCCCCGTCGTGCGGAGGTAGTCTCCCACCGCGTCCACGAATATCGGCGTGGCATCGACCGTTGTGTACTGCGGCCGCCCGTCAATGAACTCATTGGGAACGCGACCGAAGCGGTCGATCCGGCGGTCGCGGCGCTGCGCCCGACCGAAGGCGGTGAGCAGTTGGCGGGCGCGCTCCCACTGACCCGTAGCGAGGAACGCCCCATCGAGGGCGGTAAGCGTCGAGCGCCCACGCGGGTTGTCGCCCCCCGGCAGACCCGAGACGAGTTGAACGCCGGTCGAGTCTTCGAGGATGAGCGATTCGAGCGAGAGCCGCGCCCAGTCGAAGGCATGGTTGAAGACCTCGTCCTCGGTGCGGATCGTGCTGCCGCCGAGCGCCGCGGCGAGCCGTTGCGCCCGCCGGTCGAGCAGCGCCTCGCGCCGACGGAGTGACTGCCGAGCGGCTGCCGCAGCCTCCTCCGGTGTGTTGCCCGTTGCGAAAGCCACGGCTCCGGGTGTCCCGAAGCGGATCGACCCAGCGGCCAACCCACGCTCGCGGATACCGAGACCGTCTGTTACTGCTGTCGTCCTCGTCCGCACCGAGCCGTCGGTCGCCGCCACGGCCAGCCAGACGGGGCGTGTACTCCCAGCGCGGGGTTCGAGATAATTGCCACGGGCGATCAGCAGCGCATTGCCCTCTGCCTGCACGCTGTACTCCGACGCCCCGCGCCGGTCCGTCACAACGGGCCGCAGTTCGAGCGTCCCCACACTATCAGCGACTTCGACGAGCAGCGCGCCCTCAACCAATGTGATGGTCTCCGTGAGCGTCCGAAGCTCCGGCCCGCGCACCGCCCGCAGCAGGCTCGCCAGCACACCCAACGAGTCGGCCTGTCGATAGGTCCGCGCCGCAAAGTCTGGCCGGACGACCCCGACCGTGACGTGGTCCGGCCCGACGCCGACGGAGTCCTCGACGAAGTGCCACCGCCAGCCGCTCATCATCCGAAAGCCGCCGACAGTGAACCCCATCGCCGGGTCGGTCGGTCCACCCGCGAGCGCATCAACAAAATAGGCTCCGGCTTTGTCCGTGAAGAAGAACGACCGATCCGCGCTGGAGTCGGTTTCGACAGCGAGGCGAGCAAGTGCCGCTGGCTCCCGGTCTGCTAGCCCCTCCGGTACCTCTGCATCATCGCCACACCCGGCGAGCACCACGAAGCTCACAAGCAGGAGAGCGAGCAAAACGAAACGAGGCACGGTAGAGGCCGCTTATAAGAAAGGAGAAGTGATGGGAAGATAGAAACCAACGCACGAACCGGTGCCCTACTCGTCAGACTCGCCAAGCAGCCCCTCGAAGACCTCCGCGTCGTGACCGTCGCCGAGGATGAGGTGGCCCATCCGGTCGCGCTTGGTGCGGAGGTAGTCGGCGTTGTCGTCGTTCGGCGCGATCTCGATGGGCACGCGCTCGGTGATTTCGAGGCCGTAGCCCGCGAGGCCGATCCGCTTGGTCGGGTTGTTGGTCATCAGCCGGAGCTTGCGGACGCCGAGGGCGCGGAGAATCTGGCAGCCCGTCCCGTAGTCGCGGTGGTCGGGCTGGAAGCCGAGCGCCTCATTGGCCTCGACCGTGTCGAGGCCCTCTTCCTGCAGCTTGTAGGCCCGGAGCTTGTTGATGAGACCGATGCCGCGCCCCTCCTGCTTCATGTAGAGAACGACACCCTTGCCGTCGTTCTCGATGCGTCGGAGGGCGGTTGCGAGTTGGTCGCCGCAGTCGCAGCGGTTCGAGCCGAAGATGTCGCCGGTGACGCACTGGCTGTGGACGCGCGCAAGGACGGGTTCATCTTCGGTCCATTCGCCCTTGGTGAGCGCGAGGTGGACCCCGCCGGTCAGCACCTCCTCGAAGGCG
This sequence comes from Rhodothermales bacterium, assembly GCA_028284265.1. Lineage (GTDB taxonomy): Bacteria > Bacteroidota > Rhodothermia > Rhodothermales > JANQRZ01 > JANQRZ01. Next base: position 77,665 of record JANQRZ010000013.1, on the reverse strand, counting down.
TGAAGCTGAAAGCGCCCGTACTTCGTCGGTAACTCGACCTCGGCGACACGCTCAACGAGCGCTTCGGTCCGCATCCGGTAGGCGATGAGGTCTTTGATCGTGATGAGCTTCATGTCGAACTCATCGGCGATCCGGCGGAGGTCGGGGACGCGAGCCATCGTCCCATCATCGTTCATGATTTCGATGAGTACGCCGACAGGCGCGAACCCGGCGAGCCGGGCGAGATCGACGACGGCTTCGGTGTGTCCGGCGCGGCGGAGGACGCCGCCGGTCTGGGCGCGGAGCGGGAAGATGTGACCGGGGCGGGCGAACTCGGTCGTCTTGGCCGTGGGATCGGCGAGGGCGCGGATCGTCTTGGCGCGGTCGGCGGCAGAGATGCCCGTGGTGGTGCCGAGGTTGTAATCGACCGACACGGTGAACGGCGTGTCGAAGAGGGCCGTATTGGCCTGCTCCATCATGCCGAGGTCGAGCGCCACGGCGCGCTCGCGCGAGAGCGGCACGCACATCAGGCCTCGCCCATGCTTCGTCATAAAGTTGACGAGTTCCGGCGTCATCGTCTCGGCGACGCCGACGAAGTCGCCTTCGTTTTCCCGGTCCTCATCGTCCACGACGATCACGAGGCGACCGGCCCGGAGGTCGTCCAAGGCGTCCTCGATCCGGTCGAAAAGGGTTTGCTCGTTCTGCATAGGAGTTCCGCGTTGGTTCGCCGCTTCAACGGAGCCTCTGGCGTCGGGTTCAGGTGAGGCTGAGGAGAAGCGAGGAAGAGCGCTAGTCCTTCGTGACGACCGACGCGACGGCGTTTTTGTCGAAGCGAAGCTTGACGTTGTCGTCTACTTGAGCCAGCACGCTGTTCTCATCCACCTTCGTCACCGTCGCATGGACGCCCCCGATGGTCACGATCCGGTCGCCCTTCTTGACGGCCTCGATCATCGCCTTGCGAGTATCCTCGCGCTTCTTCTGCGGGCGTATGATGAAGAAGTAGAAGACGACGAAGACAAGCAGGAAGGGCAGAAACAGCCCGGCGAGTCCACCACCACCACCCTCGGGAGGCGGGCCGCTGAGGAGGAAAAAATGGAGGGCGAGCGTGGAGATCATAGTCCAAATCGGGCTAGGGGTGAAACGGGCAGCCAAGATACGTCTCTTCGTTCAGGACCATTTTGAGACGAGGCTCGCGTCGGTTTTACGAAGCTACCGACCGGCAGGGCAGATTGCTCCTACTCGCCCCATAGCCCCCCGGAATACCCACGGTTTCCTGTAACCCTTCGTGGAGTCCTGCACCGTTTGCCGGACGCATCATGGACGGTTGCCTTTACGGTCTCTCTGTCTGATCGCCCGTCGGCTCTATCCCCGTCCATGAGGCTCAATAGTGGCAAGCGTCCCCCTCAGCGTTACCTCGCAGGGCCATGGGCTAGCGCCCACTTCCACTCCTGCCCAAGTCGTCTCACTCCAGCCTTACACCAAACCTCACCACACCGATATGCGTATCTACCTCACTCTCTTTCTGCTCGGCTCGGTCATGCTGACCGGGTGCGCCGACGACCTCATGGGTCCGACCATGGAGGCATCGGGCATTGATGCTCCGGTCACGATGCGGGAAGCAGGTCCTCCGACCTTCTTCAAGATGTGGGAAGCCCCGGACAGCCCGGCAGCTTACCAGATGAGCTTCCGTAGCACGGAGCGCACGAACCAACCACCCGGAGCGGACGATGCGCAGCTTTCTTTCGCAGGGTATGGTGCCTACATCCCGCAGAATGCTTTCTCTTCGCCTGAAAACCCAGCGCAGCCGGTAGGCATTTCGATCATCGGAAGCGTAGGCCAGAACCGGTCCGTCTCCTTCGAGATTATGAACGCCGACGGCAAGCGGATCGCCGATGTGAAGGGGCAGGCTGATGAGTCTTACGAGCGCCTCGAACTGGACATCGACTTCGCGGACGGCACCAGCCGCAGCGTGGTCCTCTCGCCTGCCGTGAACGGTATCTCGGCTCCCTAACAAGGCGTCCTAGCGACACGCGTCGAGCGCCTGCGGCCCCGAGCCGCAGGCGCTCGCTCGTTTACGCCTCGCCCTCGCGCAGTGCACCGTAAGCGATGAGCCGGGAGGCCTGCCGACGTAGCAGCGGTTGTGCCATGATCCTGCGCACAACCGGGTTCAGGCGAGGCTCGTCTGCTGACAGCATCGGAGCTAACACGAAGCGATGGGCCAGTGCCTGGGCACGCTGCACAAGCCGGACGGCTCCTTCGCGCTGACGCTGCACGGCACGTAAAGCCGTCTCCTCCACTCTTCCTGACCGAAGGCCATCGGCCAGCAAATCGGCAGCGCAGGCAGCATCTTGGATAGCGAGGTTGATCCCGACCATACCGACCGGACTCATCGCGTGTGCCGCATCACCGATACACAGGAAGCCGGGCCGATGCCACTGTCGCAGCCGGTCGATCTGCACGCGAAGCAAGGCGGTCTGCTTCCAGTCTCGGAGCGTATCTACCCGGTCAGCCAAGTCGGGCACGGTTCGGGCGATGCTCGTGCGAAACGCATCGAGGCCACCGGCACGGAGCGCAGGGAAGCTGTCTTTGGCGATGATCGCTCCGACTTGCCAGTGCGCACCGGCATCCATCAGCGCCAGCATAGCGTCACGCCCGAACCGGAAGTAGGCCCCCGCCTCCTCGTCATCGCCGGGACACCGGGGCAAGGTGAACCACAACACGTCGATGGGCACGCCGTAGGCTTTGGGTCGCAGCCCGGCCTGCTCCCGGAGCACGGAGTTCCGCCCATCACACGCCACAGTCAACGGGGCGCGGAGCGTGTGACGGGCCCCGTCTTTTTCGTACACCACACCGCACACGCTGCCCTCTTCTTCGACCAGCCCCTTCACGTCGGCTCCGGTGACGAGCCGAGCATGAGGATAGCGAAGCACCTCCTCGAAAACGAGTGGCAGAAAGTCTGCCTGCTGCATTAGGAGGACGTAGGGGAATGGCGTGGCGAGGTCGCTGAAGTCGGCGAACCGCACCGGCCCGGCAACATCGACCGCCGTGAAGTGAGTCGTCTTGGCGTGCGGCAGCGCGAGGATGCGCTCGGCGAGACCGACCTCGGCCAGCAGTTCCAGCACCGCCGGGTTCAGCGTGTTGCCCCGGAAGCTGCGGTCGAGGTCGGTGTGCTTTTCGAGCACCGTGACCGGCACGCCGCGCCGGGCGAGCAACAGGGCGAGCATCGCCCCGGCAGGCCCCCCTCCGACGATGACACACGCGGGCTGCATCGGACTTACGATGTCGTAGCTACGTCGAGCCAGTCCGCCACCATCCGAGCTAGCGCGATACGGTTGCTGGAGTAGACGTGGTCGTCGTCGATGGTCGTCTCGGTAAGCCAGGATGTCCCAGTAACAGCGAAGGCCTCGACCAGCGGACGGTGGTGCAACATCGGCACGGCGAGGTCGTCCTGCTCGGCTCCGATGAGCAGCACCGGACGGTCCTTTAACGCGGCAACCCGGTCTACTAGGTTCCAGTCGTCGCGGTGCGTCAGCATCTCGTCGATAAGCCCATCTGCGGTCGCGCCCTGCAATGGCGGCACGAGTGGACGCAGCGCCTCGACGGTCAGCTCGTAGACGGACGGGGCCTGCTTCATCAGTCGGGCGTGCAGCCCAAAGTTAAACGCGGCCAGCCCGGCGACCGCAGGCACGCGCTCGTCCGAAGCCGCCGCCATCAGTGCCGCGAACCCGCCCATCGAGTGACCGACCGGGATGAGTTGATCTACGTCGATACGGAAGTCAGCAGCCGTGCCCGGGTGGCGAAGAAACGCGAGGGCGGCGGGCACGTCTTCCAAGGCGCTCGAAATCGAGAAAGCGCCTCCGCTTCCCCACGAGCCTCGGTAGTGCATGGTGGCCACGTTCGCACCGGCACGGCGAAGCGCTTGGGCGAGATCGAAGTTGCGCTCGTTGCCAGGGCAGCCGTGGAGCAGGAGGACGGTTGGGTGCGGTCCGGGGCCGTTGGCGAGGTAGATGCAGCCGAGCACCTGCTCACCTGCGCTCTCGAACGTGAAGGCACGCAGGTCCGGCGGATACGCCGCATCAACCTCCACAGGGTCGTGCGTAACCGGGTCGGGTGCGACTGGCTCAGGGCGTCGGTGCATGTCAGCCTTTCGGGCGAAGGGGACGCATCATGACCTCGGAGATGAGGTAATTGTCCGGCCCTTCGAGGACATGGACGACGGTGTCGGCGATGTCCCCCGGCTGCATCGGGTTCGGCGAGCCGCTCGTGCCCGCCTCGTCGGCGAAGTGAGTCTCGACTGAGCCGGGATAAATGCAGGTCACCTTGATCCCGTCCTCGCGGAGTTCCTTCATGATGGCCTCCGAGAAGCCGCGCACGGCGAACTTGGTCGCGTTGTAGCCGCTGATCTGGGGATTGCCGATCAGCCCCGCGACGGAGGCAATGTTAACGATGTGACCACCGAAGCCGGACGCCTCGTTCTGCGCTTTCATCATCGGGATCGCCGCCCGCGTGCAGAAGAAAAGGCCCGTGACATTGGTATCTATCATCACGTCCCACGCTTCATCCTTGTAATCCTCCACCGCGCCGAAGCGACCGAGGCCTGCGTTGTTAATCAGCACGTCGCAGCGGCCCGCCTTGTCCTTGACGACGTCGAACGCTCGCGCTACGTCGTCGGAGTCGCGCACGTCACATTCGACCGGATGAAAAGCATGGCCGAGTTGGTCCTGAATGTCTTGGAGGTCGCCTTCGCTACGGGCGAGGCCGAAGACGGTCGCGCCTCTGGCGGCGAGGCTCTCGGCGAAGGCACGGCCGAGGCCCCGGCTCGCGCCGGTGACGACGGCGACTTTGTCTTGGAGTTGCATTGGGCTGGGTGAGGAGTGAGAGATGCGAAAGGGTATCTTCCAACGGCACCCGTACCGCACCGTTCCAACCACTCCGCTGTGCCCGCGCTCCCGCCTGCCTCTTTCGTTTTCGGCGACCGTACGTTCACGCCTTCCGATGTAATCGAGCACCTCGCGCCATTCGTCGGGGAGGACCGGCAGGCGCGAATTGCCGAGGTGGTCGCCGCTCGGACGGTGAATGTGGTGCCCGTGCTGGAACGGGTCCACGACCTCGGCAACGTCAACGCGGTGCTCCGCAGCGCCGAAGGGCTAGGCTACGGCGCGGCCCACCTCGTGGACCTGCAAGGCGACGCCGCTGAGTGGACCTCCACGCTCGACGCCGATAAAGTCTCCGTCGCAGGCGGGATCGGGCGGGCGCGGCGGCAGAGCCAAGGCGCGGACAAGTGGCTCAACCTCCACGTTTGGCCGGACGCCGAAACCGCCTGCGACGGACTGCGCGCCGAGGGCTACCGGATCGCCGCCACCCACCTCGCCGCCGACGCCGTCCCCATCGCCGAGATCGATTTCATGCAGCCGACGGCGCTCGTCTTCGGCAACGAGCGCGACGGTGTCTCCGACACCCTCCTCGCCCGCGCTGACCTCAACGTGGTTCTCCCTATCGACGGGTTCATCCAGAGCTACAACATCTCGGTCGCCGCCGCGCTCGGTCTGTACCACGCCCGGCAGGACCGACTCACCCGGCAAGGCTTTCACGGCGACCTCTCCGAAGACGAACGCCTCGTACTCACCGCCCGCTACTACCTCCACTCCGTCAAGGCCGCCGCACCCATCCTTGCCCGTATTGCCCGCGAGCTGTAGTGTTACGGTGCACCCGATTCGGTGCGGCGTGGTAGCTTGTGCCTCCACCCTCTCCTACTGCCATGCGCTCTGCCCTCCTGCTCCTATTCAGCATCCTGTTCCTCGTCGGCTGCAAGAGCGCGGACGAGCTATACAATGAAGGGCAAGAGCTAGAGCTTCGGGGCGAATACGAGGCGGCGGCCTACCACTATGCCGACGCGCTGGAGAAAGACCCCGACTTGCGAAAGGCACGAGGGCGATTGGAGGAGGCCGGAAAGCTCGCCATCAACCAGCGGCTGGTTCGGATCGACGAAGCAGAGGACGCGGGCGACTGGGTTGAGGCGGCAGACAATCACCGGGGCATCGATGGCCTTGTGGCAACAGTGCAGCGGGTCGGGGTGATACTGGACCTCCCGGCAGACTATGCTGAGCAGCGCCGTGCCAACTTCGATGCGGCCGTCGCCACCCTGCTCGATGAAGGGGACGCGGCGCTCGCACGCGGCAACTTTGGGGAGGCGCTCGATGCCTACAGCCTCGCCGAGTCCTACGAGCCGTCACCTGAAGCCACCGATCTTCTCGCCGAAGCCCGACTCGATGCCACCGTCGCGTGGGCCGAGGCCGACCTTGCCCGCGGCCACTACCGGGCAGCGTTCGACCGTGCCGAGCAGGCGCTTGCCTTCGTTCCGCCTGGCAGTGCTGCCGCCGCCCAGATCATCCGTCTCCAGACCGAAGCGCTCGACCGAGGCAGCATCCGAGCCGCCTTCGCGCCGGTCCAGCCCAGTAGCACCCGGCGCGACCTGCCACGCGGCTTCCTCGATGCCCTCAACGACGAGTTAGAAATCAACCACTGGACCCAGCCGCCGCCGTTCGTACTCACGCTGGAATCGGCCCTCGTGCGCCGCGCTCTGCGCGACCTCGGCCTGCGAGGCGTGCTTGATCCGCCGGACGCCGCCCGGCTCGGCTACACCCTTGGAGTCGACGCTGTCTTCGCGGGCGACATCGAGCAGTTCGAGCGCACGGTGGAGGAACGCGAGCGCGAGACGAAGCAGGCCCGCACGCGGGGCGGCGACCGGGTCACCTACCTCCGCATCGAGGAAGATGTGCGAGTCGAAGCAACGGTCGCCTTCGACATCGTTGATACTGATTCGCGGCGCGTGCTCTGCGGACGCGAGGTGGAGCGCTCAGCGCACACCCGGATCGAGCGGGGCGAGTACGACGGTTCCGTCCGCACGCTCGACCTCGACCGCTCCGAGCGCCGCCTGTTCGACGAGGACGCCCTCGCCGATGCCGAGCGGGACTTGGAAGACGAGTTGATCGACGCCCTCGCAGAGCGCATCGCTGACATTGCCTTCGACTGCCTCATCGACGAGGTTCCCTGATGCTCGACGCGGCCCAGACCTTCCCGTTTCTGTCCGAGGTCGCCCCAGCAATTCAGGAGTCTTTCCGCCGGGAGGCTCGCGTGCTCCACCTCGAAGCCGGAGCGCCGATTTGCCTCGAAGGTGACCGGTGCCGCCACCTCCCACTCGTCGTGCACGGTACCGGCCGGGTCTACCGCCTCAGCCCAGCCGGGCGGACGCTCACACTCTACCGCATCAGTCCGGGTGAAAGCTGCATTCTGACGGCGTCCTGCGTACTCAGCGCCCGCCCCTTCCCCGCGTTCGCCGAAGCGGAGACAGACCTAGAGGCGCTCGCTGTGCCTGCCGATGCGTTTCGGGCATGGTTCGCCGCATCGCCTGCATGGCGCGGCTACGTGTTTGACCTCCTCGCTCGTCGCTTTGCCGACGTGGTAGAGTTGGTGGAGGCGGTCGCGTTCCAGCGCGTGGACGAACGCCTCGCGGCCCATCTGCTTGCGGAGCAGGACACCTCCGGGCGCGTATCCCGGACGCACGAAGCCCTCGCAGCAGACCTCGGCACCTCGCGCGAGGTTGTCAGCCGGGTGCTCAAAGAGTTCGAGCACGAGGGCCTCGTGACGCTGAACCGGGGTAGCGTGGTCATCGGCGACGCGGCCGGACTAGCCCGCCGATGAGCGGTTGGTGACGCAAGTCACGGAACGGACCCTATGCCGGCGCCTACCTTGCGCTACACGTTCCGCACTGCGCGGGCACATTTTCATTCCTCGCCACCAACGCCAACCCCGATGAAAAAGAACATGGGCTCCCTCGACCGCGTCCTGCGTGTCGCCGCCGCCGTACTCGTCGCCGTGCTCTACTTTACCGGCGTCATCAGCGGCACCGTAGCGATTGTGCTCGGCATCGTCGCTGCTGTGTTTATCCTCACCAGCCTCGTCGGCACCTGCCCGGCCTACCTGCCCTTCGGCCTTTCGACCCGCGGGAACAGCTAGCGATACCTGCCTCGGGCGAGCGCACGGCGAGGTCGAATCCCACGCTTGGCACCTCGCCCGATGCTGCTCACCTACTACACGCTCCACGCCCTCGCCGCCGAGTGGGACGCCTCGCTGCGCGGCGCGACCGTCGCCGACGCCTACTCGCAAAACCGCGCCGAGCTGTCCCTCGCCCTCACAGGCGCGGAAGACTGGACGCTCGTCGCCATTGTCCGGCCCGAGCTTCGGCTGCTGTTCCGCAACCCCGGCCACGGTCGCGCCCGGCGCAACAGCGCGAGCCTGTTCGAGACCGCGCACGATCGTCGCGTCGAAGCGGTGCGAACCACCGAGCGGGATCGCGTGGTGTTCGTCGAGCTAGAGGGTGGTCTGAGATTTCAGATCCAACTTTTCGGCCCGCGCCCCAACGTGTGGCTGATCGAAGGGGGTCGGGTAATCGAGAGTTTCCAGTCGGGTGATGAATGGCAAGACGAGTCACCGCCCGAGCCGCGGACGGCCCCCATCGTCGAGACGTTCGCTGATTTCGAGGCGCGGTGGCGAACAAACCGGAAGACCGTGGTGCAGGCCGTGCAGTCGGCGATGCCCCTGTTCGACCGGACGCTCGCCGAGGAGACCGTCGCCCGCGCTGAGGTCAATGCCGAATCGCCTGGCGACGTGACTGAAGCTGAACGTCAATCGCTGTTCGAAGCCGCGCAGACTATCGAAGCCGATCTCGCGGCCCCGTCGCCGCGCATCCTCTGGCGAGGTGCCAGTGTCGAGGCGTTCGCGCTCCTCAACCTTCGCAGCGCCGATGATGGCCTGCGCGAAGAACGGTTCGAGACGGTGGATGAGGCGACGCGCATCTACGCCCGCCGCCGACTCGCGCAGCAACGGTTCGATGCCCTCTACGAGCCGCTCGAAAAGAAGCTCGCCGCCTCGGCCCAGCGCCTGCGCCGCAGCGCCGACCGGATGCTGGACGAACTCGCCAACGAGAGCCGCGCCGACACCTACGAGCGCTACGGGCACCTCCTCATGGCGCAGGCCACGCAGCAGCCCGCCGGACACGACGCCATCATGCTGCCGGACATTCTCGCTGATGGTTCAGACCTCACCATCCCGCTCGACGAAGCCCTCACCGGGATCGAGAACGCCGAGCGGTACTACGACAAGGCTCGCCGCACACGGGCGGCGCGCAGCCATGCCGAGAGCCGCTGGGAAAGCGTCCACGCCGAAGCCGAAACCGCTGCCGATCTCCTTACCCGACTTCGCCACCTCGACCGTCTGCCGGACTTCCAAGCCTTTCTGGAAGCAGAGGAAAAGGCACTCGCTGCTTTCCTCGGTCGCCCCGGTGCGAGTGAGACCAACGAACCGTTCCGTCGCTTCCCACTCCCCGGCGGCTACGAGGCGTGGGTCGGCAAGAACGCAAAAGGCAACGCCGAGTTGACAACCCGCTACGCCAGCCCGCACGACCTGTGGCTGCACGCCCGCGATGTGCCCGGCTCGCACGTCGTCATCCGGCGCGACAACAAAACAGCGATTCCAGACCGCCGAGTTATCGAGCAGGCAGCGACGCTCGCGGCATACTTCAGCCAGGCCAAGTCGCAGTCGCTCGTGCCAGTGACTGTGACCGAGCGGAAGTACGTCCGCCCCATCAAAGGCGGCCCGCCCGGCCTCGTCCGCGTAGACCGCGAAGATGTCGTGATGGTAGAGCCGGTCGCGCCCGCGGCGCTGAAAGAAGAGAAGAGATAGAAAAGACGGACAAGAGAGAAAAGAGCGCTGCTTTCTCCTCTATCTCTTCCCTCTCCTCTTTCTTCTCTCCCATTCCCGCCCCGTACCTTCCGTTTACCTCTCCTCTCTCACTCTCTCGCCCCTCCCCGCATGACTTGGTGGGAAGCCATCATCCTCGGCTTGGTGCAAGGCCTCGCCGAGTTTCTGCCGATCTCCTCTTCCGGCCACCTCGTCCTCGGCGAGTACTTCCTCGGCATCACTGAGCCCGAAGGCGCAGGGGCCCTGGCATTCGAGGTGTTCGTTCACTTCGGCACGACGCTCTCAATCCTGACGGTCTACCGACAGCGCATCGGTACCCTCCTCTCCGACGGCTTCGCCGGACTTCGGCAGCCGAGTATCTGGGCATCGGCGCTTCGTCCGGGTCGTATTGACGCAAGCAACGAGACCGGCGATGATCCGCCCGCGCCTGCTGGGCCGGTCGTTGCGCTCCGACTCGGCGCGTTCATCTTGCTCTCGATGATCCCGACGGCGCTGGTCTACGTCTTCTTCAAGGACTGGCTGGAGGCTCGTTTCGGCGACCCGCGCTTCGTGTGCGGCATGCTCATCGTGACGGGCGTGCTCCTCCTCCTGACCCGGCTGCGGATGCACCCCGACGGGCGGCTCGGCCCGCTCAAGTCGCTCCTCATCGGCCTCGCGCAGGGCGCGGCAATGATCCCCGGCATCTCACGCTCCGGCTCGACGATCTGCACGGCGATCTACCTCAACGTGGACCGCAAGGAAGCCGCCGACTTCTCGTTCCTGATGCTGCTCCCCGTCATCATCGGCGCGACGCTGCTTCAGGTGCTCGACCTGCTGGAAGCAGAGGCCGCCATCGACTGGTTGCCGCTGCTGCTCGGAACAATGGTCGCCTACGCCTCGGGCATCTGGGCAATCAAGGTGGTGATCGACTTCGTGCAGCGCGGTAACCTGCGGTACTTCGCCTACTACCTCTTCATTGCTGGAGCGTTGGGCTTGATCTTCATTCGGTAATAGAGCCTCTTTGGATACGGCATCTGAGACGAAGGATTTACCGTTCGGCTGGGTGTACCGAAATAGCGCCGCAAAGCGAGACACGGGCTTTATCAATCTGAGACAGAGGCGATACTTGGGAGGCTCCTGATTGTCCTCCTTTTCTCTGTCTGCGGCCCTATGTCCTACCGCCTTTTCGTCGTCGATGACGACCAGCACTACGCCCGCCTCCTCTCGTACCGCCTCGACAAAGAGGCCGACCACGAAGTCCAGGTGTTCCACAGCGGCGAGGAGGTCCTGAAGCACCTCGACGACGCGCCCGACCTGATCCTGCTCGACATCATGATGCCGGGAATCGACGGCGTCGAGACGCTGAAGCGGATCAAGAAACAGCGGCCCGACCTGCCGGTGGTGATGATCTCGGCACAGGGCAACGTCGAGACGGCTGTCGAGGCGATGCGGCTCGGAGCCTATGATTACATCACAAAGGGACAGGACGACCTCGTCAAGCTCGACAAAGTGGTCGGCTACGTCAAGGAGCGCGTGGCACTCACGCGCGAGGTCGAGAGCCTGCGCGGCGAAGTCGCCGAGAAGTACGGCCTCGAAGAGATCATCGGCGACAGCCCGGCGATGGAGGAGGTCTACAAGCTCCTCCACAAGACCCTGCGCGGCGACCTCACGGTCGCCATCCAAGGCGAGAGCGGGACCGGCAAAGAGTTGGTCGCCCGGGCGATCCACTACAATTCGAACCGGAAGAATGGCCCTTTCGTCGTCGTCAACTGCGCCGCGATCCCGCGCGAGCTGATGGAATCGGAATTCTTCGGGCACGAGAAAGGCTCCTTCACGGGGGCCCATGCCCGCCACATCGGCAAGTTCGAGCAGGCCGACGGTGGCACCCTGTTCCTCGACGAGATCGGCGAACTCGACCTTGACCTCCAAGCCAAACTCCTCCGGGCACTCCAAAACCGCGAGATCACCCGCGTCGGTGGCGACAAGACGATCACCTTCGACTGCCGCGTCATCTCGGCGACCAACAAAGACGTGCTCCGCATGATCGCGGAGGGCAGCTTCCGCGAGGACCTCTACTACCGCCTCTTCCAGTTCCCGATCACCCTCCCCCCGCTCCGCAAGCGCGGCCAAGACGTGCTCGTCCTCGCCCACCACTTCGTCGAGGCCTACAAGGCCGACCGCGACGGATTCGATGACAAGGTGCTCTCGAAGAAGGCGAGCCGGGCGATCCTCCACTACAACTGGCCCGGCAACGTCCGCGAGTTGAAGAACGCCGTCGAGCGCGCCATCCTCATCTCGGACCACGAGCAGATCACGGTCGAGGACCTGATGCTCGACCTCAACACGGGTATCACGCCGTGGACTGAGCGCAACGGCAGCACACCGTCCGCCCCGCCCAAACCAGCCCCGGCGCAACCTGCACCCGGCGGCGACGGTATAGAGGCCGGAGTTGGAGACGACCTCCCCACGCTTTCGCTCGGCGAGAGCCAAGAGATCATCCCGCTCGAAGAGCTGAAGCAGCAGGCTGTCGAACGCGCCTACGAGATCTGCGAGGGCAACGTAGACCGCGCCGCCGTCGAACTCGGCATCGGACGGGCCACGATGTACCGGCTCCTCAAGAAGTACGACATCAATACAGACTGAGTGATGGGGTCCTGCTCGTGAGCCCCTCTCCGCTCACGACACCTCGACCCCATCCTCCATGCGTCTGACCGAGTACGAGAAGCAAGCCCAGCGCGAGATCGAGCGCTGGCAGCACGGCGAGTCGTCGTTCCTCCAGCAAGCCATCGACTTCGCCATGAAGCCCGTCGATTGGGCCTTCGACCAAGTCGTGCCGGAGGAGCTGATCGACCGGCTCTCCGACGGCATCGTCGAGGGCCTCGGCATCCTCAATGAAGCCAGCGAGTGGACCTACGAAGAGGACGACGTGCTCGACAAGGCCCGCGCCCGCGGCCTAGACGTGGAAACGGTGGACGATCTGCGCGACGAAGCGCTCGAAGACCTCGACCCGATTGCCCGCGACTTCTTCAGTCAGAACGCTATTCTCGCCGCCATCGAAGGCGGAGGGACGAGTCTCGGCGGGCCGCTTTTCATCGCTGCCGACATCCCGCTGCTGTTCACGATCAACTTCCGCGTGATCCAGCAGATCGGCGGGGCCTACGGCTTCCCGCTTCGCAAGCCTGAGTTCCAGCCCCTCATCGTGTCGATCTACAACGTTGCTGCTTCGGGAAGTCAGCAGGCGAAGAACGACGCTGTGCGGGAGTTGAGCGTCGCCGCCGCCGCGTTCGCACACGACACTGGCTACCGGGGCCGCCGCGTCTCGGGGACGTTCCGCGACCAGAACCGCCACGTCCCGCGCGAACTGGCGAAGAACCTCGCTGCCCGCAAGCTCGGCCAGCTCATCCCGATTGCCGGGGCTGCCATCGGCGCAGGCGTCAACTACTGGTTCACCGACCAGACGGCGCGCACGGCCTACATGCTCTTCCGCTCGCTCTACCTCGAACGCAAAGAGCGGCTGTAATCAGTACAACCGGCGGCGCTTGTTGAGGTAGGCGAGGAGCGCCGTGTTGTACGGCTCGGCGGTGTCGAGTTCGACGAAGTCGACGTTGTACTCGCGGCAGCGGCGGCGGAAGCGTTCGGCGAAGGTCTGGACCGCCTCGGCGTAGCTGGCACGGAGTTGGGCGGGCTGGAGCGTGACCTCCTCGCCGGTCTCCATGTCGCGGAACAGCATCGGCACGTCGGGGAAGGCGAAGCGCCGCTCCGTCGCCCCGTCGAGAACATGGAAGACGAGGACTTCGTGACCCCGGTAGCGGAGGTGCTGAAGCGCCTTCAAAAGGTCGTCGTGCGCGGCGACGTTCTCGAATAGGTCGGTGATGACGACGACAAGCGAGCGCCGCCCGATCCGCTCGGCAACCTCGTGGAGGGCAGCGGCGGCCCCGGTCTTCGGCGCGGCCTGCGGCGGCGCATCGACCAGTCCTTGCACCTGCGCAAGCAGGTGGCGGAGCGCGCCCGGCGTGCTCTTCGGCGGGACGAGCGTGTGGACCGACTCGTCGAAGGCAACGAGGCCGGTGGCATCGCGCTGGCGAACCATCAGGTAGTGCAGCCCGGCAGCGAGATACGCCCCGTACTCCAGCTTCGACAGCGCTGCCTCGCCCCGGTAGCGCATCGACTGGCTCGTGTCGAGAACCACATAGTGCCGGAGGTTCGTCTCCTCCTCGTACTGCTTAACGTAGTAGCGATCGGTTTTGGCGAACACCTTCCAGTCGACATGCCGCAGTTCGTCGCCGGGGTTGTAGGGCCGGTGCTCGGCGAACTCGACGGAGAATCCGTGGTACGGGCTTTTGTGGAGGCCGGTGATGAAGCCCTCGACGATCAGCCGCGCGCGCAACTCCATCGTGTCGAGTTGTGAGATGGTCTCGGGGTCGAGGTAGCGGAGCGAAGCGTCGGACACGGTTCAGGGAGGGGCAAGCAGAAGGCAGAGAGCGGATGATACGCGATGCGCTTTGGCATCGAATGGACAACGCCGATATTCCGCCTATGATTGCGCTGGACGCTCGGCATCGATACTGGCTTGGACGGTGGGCCTCGTCGCTCCTCCTCGTTCCCTTCGCCATCCTCTTCGCGCTTGAAGGCGGCGGCTTCTGGCTCGGCGAGGCACTGTGGACCCTCTTCCACGCGGCTTGCCTGATCGTCCACGAGGCGGGGCACTTCTTCTTTCGCTTCTTCGGTCGGTTCTTGGAGATCGCGGGCGGGACGATCCTCCAACTTGCCCTCCCGGCGCTGCTCGTCTTCCAAGGCGTCTACTGGCACAACAAGCTCGGCACCCAACTCGCGCTGCTATGGCTCGGGCAAAGCTTCGTGGACGTGAGCATCTATGCCGCCGACGCACAGGCGCGGTCGCTCCCACTGATCGGCAACCTCGGCTCGGAGAGCCACGACTGGGGCAATATGCTGACAATGCTCGGCTGGCTGGACCACACGCCGCTCATCGCCGGGACGATCTACGCCTGCGCGTTCGTCTGCTGGGCCGTGATGCTGGCGGTGCCGTGGAGAATCAGTTGAACCGTTTCTCTTGTCATCCTGAGCGGAGGCTCGCAAGAGCCGGAGTCGAATGGATCTCTACGGAGGCAACGGTGCGAATCAGCACGCGATGCCGCGCTAGACCGAATGCTCGTGCCTGAAGAGATCCTTTCGACTCGCTACGACACGATGTGTCTGCGCTCGCTCAGGATGACACATGGAAGCGTCGGAAGTTCACCGCGCAGACCTCGCCCCACAGCGAGCGGACTCCGTACCTTTCGGCGATGCTGCTCTCCCCCGATGATACCGTCAAGGCCCAACTCATGGACGAAGCCGACCTCGACCGGACGCTCAACCGGTTGGCCCGGCAGATCGTCGAGCATTTGGACGACGACGCGGAACCGGCGGACCGGCTCGCACTCGTCGGGATGCAGACGCGGGGGGTCCACCTCGCCCGACGGCTCCGCGACAAGATCGCCTCGGTCGAAGGACTCGACCTGCCGTTCGGAATTCTCGACGCGACGATGTACCGCGACGACTTTCGCAAGCGCCTCCGCCAGCCCGTCGTCCATCCAACCGACATTCCCTTCGACGTGGACGACCGCCGCCTCGTGCTCATCGACGACGTGGTCTACACCGGGCGTACGACGCGGGCCGCGCTCGATGCGCTGATGGACCTCGGTCGGCCCGCCAGCGTCCGCTTCCTGGCCCTCATCGACCGAGGCCTGCGCGAGTTGCCCGTCCGCCCCGACTTCATCGGGCGCACCGTCCCCACCACGCCCGGCGAGGAGGTCCGCGTCCGGCTCGCCGAAATCGACGAGGCCGATGGCGTGTGGCTCGTCGAACGCACTCCGTAACGCTCCCACGCTCCATGCCCACCGCCGCTCCCGAGATCGACGCGCTCCAACATCGTCATTTGCTCGGGCTGACCGATTACAGCGCCGAGGAAATCCGACTCATTCTCCGCACGGCGCGTGAGTTCCGCGAGGTCCTCGACCGGCCTATCAAGCGTGTGCCCTCGCTCCGGGGCGTGACGGTGGTCAACCTCTTCTTCGAGCCGAGCACGCGGACGCGGCTCTCGTTCGAACTCGCCGAGAAGCGCCTGTCGGCGGATGTCGTCAACTTCTCCTCGGCGGGGTCGTCAGTCTCGAAGGGCGAGACGCTGAAAGACACGGCGCGCAACATTGAGGCGATGAAGATCGACATGGTCGTGATCCGACACGCCTCGCCGGGGGCGGCGCACTTCCTCACGCGCTGCATCGACTCGGTCGTGCTCAACGCGGGCGACGGCGCGCACGAGCACCCGACCCAGGCGCTACTCGACATCAACACGCTCGCCGACCTCGACCTGCCGCGCTTCGCGCCGGAACAACTCCACCGGGGTGACTTCGACGGGCTGAACGTCTCGATCATTGGCGACATCACGCACAGCCGCGTGGCGCGCTCGAACATCCACGGCCTCCAGAAACTCGGTGCAACCGTCACCCTCTGCGGCCCACGCACCATGCTCCCGCGCGAGGTCGAGCGCCTCGGCGTCCGCGTCACCGACCGACTCGACGAAGCGCTCGACGGGTGCGACGTGGCGATGGCGCTCCGCATCCAACTCGAACGGCAGAAGGGCGGCCTCTTCCCGTCGCTGCGGGAATACCACGAGCGCTATGGTATCAAGGAGACACACCTCAACCGCTATCCCGACCTGCGGATCATGCACCCCGGCCCGGTGAATCGCGGCGTCGAACTCGCGAGCGAAGTCGTCGACTCCGACCGCTCGGTGATCCTGAGCCAAGTGACGAACGGCGTGGCCGTGCGGATGGCGTGCCTCTACCTCCTCTCCGGCGGGATCGGCGCGCCGGGCGAGGCATCGGCATGAGCCGACGCAACCGCCCGAGCATCATTGTCGGCTGGCGGGAGTGGGTGGCTCTGCCCGACCTCGGCCTCCCGGCGGTCAAGGCGAAGGTGGACACCGGCGCGAAGACGTCGTCGCTCCACGCCTTCGACATCGAGACCTTCCGCGAGGACGGGATAGAGCGCGTCCGCTTCACCGTCCACCCGTTGCAAAGAAACGAGCGCCTTATCGTCCGCGTCGTGGCGGATGTGGAGGACGAGCGCACCGTGGTCAGTTCCAACGGGCAGGAAGAATTACGTATCGTGATCCGCACGCGCCTGCACCTCGGCGATGGTGCATGGCCCGTCGAGTTAACCCTCACGGATCGCCGGTCGATGCGGCTGCGGATGCTCCTCGGTCGGCAGGCTCTCGAAGGCCGCTTCTTGGTCGATGCCAGCGTCTCCTATCTCCACGGTCGCCGCCCCGAAGCGGTCCGCCTCTACGATTCCCGCCGATGAACCTCGCCATCCTCTCGCGCAATCCCGAGTTGTACTCCACGCGCCGCCTCGTCGAGGCCGCCGAGGTGCGAGGACACAGCGTTCGCGTACTCGACACGCTCCACTGCACCATCCACCTCAGCGAAGCAGGACCCGAGCTGCACCTCAGAGGTAAGAAGATCGAAGACCTCGACGCTATCATCCCGCGCATCGGCGCGTCGATCACGTTCTACGGACTGGCCGTGGTGCGACAGTGCGAAGCGATGGGCGTCTACTGCCTCAACGGATCGGTCGGCATCACGCGCTCACGCGATAAGCTCCGCGCCCACCAACTCCTCGCCAAAGCCGGGATCGGCCTCCCCGTCACGGCCTTCGCCCACAGCGCAGACGCGGTGGACGATGTCATCAAAGCCGTCGGCGGGCCGCCGCTGATCGTCAAGCTACTCGAAGGGACGCAGGGCGTTGGCGTGGTGCTGTGCGAGACCAAGAAGGCGGCAGAGAGCGTGATCCAAGCGCTGCGCGGGCTGAAGGCGTATCTCCTCGTGCAGGAGTTCATCAAGGAAGCAGGCGGCTCGGACCTGCGCTGCCTCGTCGTCGGGGACAAAGTCGTCGCCGCGATGGAGCGCAAAGGGGCCGACGGCGAGTTTCGCTCGAACCTCCACCGGGGCGGCTCGGCGAGCCTCGCCAAGATCAGTCCGAAAGAACGGAAGACGGCCGTGCAGGCGGTCAAGGCGCTCGGTCTTCGGGTCGCAGGCGTGGACATCCTCCGTTCGGCGCGGGGCCCGCTCGTGCTCGAAGTCAACTCGTCGCCGGGACTGGAAGGCATCGAGAAAGCAACCGGCAAAGACGTAGCGGGACTGATCGTTCAGTACATCGAGAAGAAGGTAGAGCGCTGAGTAGGGCAGTCGGCAATGCCCTGACGCGAGCCGTGCCCGTCTCCTGCTATATTGTGTGCTCTTGTCTCGCAGTCCCCTTCACCATGCTGGTTTCTCGCGTCCCTGCTGTTGCCCTCGTCGCGCTCGCGCTCCTCGCGGGGCCGGGGTGCTTCGATGATCCGGCGCGGGAGAACCCGCTCGACCCACTCTCAGAAGGGTTCCGCGACGAAGGTGCGGTCTCCGGTCAGATTACGGGGCTATACCCGCCGTTCCCGGGTCGGGCCGATGTGCGGGTGCGGCTCGTCCCTGTCGGACCAGCTGGGCGACCCGAGTTGGCGACGCGCACCGACGCCAGCGGGCAATTCGCACTGAGTGACGTGCCGAGCGGGCCGTATGCCGTCGTCGCCGAGCAGGAGGGGTTCCTCGGTGCAACCGACACCGTCACGATTGCGCCCGGCACGGTCGCCGAGACGACAATCCAGTTGGATGCACTGCCCGAGGTGACTGAGCAAACCGTGCGCAGTGTGCATATCTCGCGCTGGTTTCCCGACGAGCCAGTCTTCCAGCTAGAGGTCGATGTAGCGGCCACGGACCCCGACCGACCGGAGGATGTGGACAGCGCCGCCCTCGCCGTACCTGATCTCGGCGTGTCGCTGCCTCTCGGCGCGGTCGGTGGCGAGACGGGCCAGTTCACCGCCCTCTTCGACGACACCGAGTTGCCCGCACCGGGCCTCGAAGGACTGCTGGGCCGCACGCTCCGAGTCGAGGTGAAGGACGCGGCTGGCAACGTGGGCCTCGGCCCGCCGCTGAACCTCGTCCGTGTCATCGAGCTATCGCCGCAAACGGAGCGCCCGCAGGGATTGGAGGTAGTATCGCCGACGCCGACGCTCGTATGGAGGCCCGCCCAGCTTCCATTCGCCTTCACATATCGCGTGGACGTATTCCTCGTCGTTGAAGAGTTGGGGCTCCCGACGCTGATCGAGCGGCGCGAGGCCATCGGGCCGAGCATCACATCCATCGACGTAGCAACCGAACTGGTGCCCGGCGACTACTTCTGGACGGTCTGGGTGGTGGACGCCTTCGGCAACCGGAGTCGTTCGAGAGAGGCTGGGTTCCGGGTGGCGGGCTAAGGCTCATCGGCATGCCTCTTGCGTAGCAGGCTTTGATCCCTCGACCGCACCGCCTATGACTCCGCCTGATACCCTCTCCGCTCTCGACGCCCAGACTTCGCTCGAAGCGCTCTCCGAGATCGCCGCGCTCATCAATTCAGTCCACGACCCAGAGGAACTTCTGGAGACCGTGCTGGAGGTGGCGATGCAAACGCTGGAGGCCGAGCGTGGCTTCGTGCTGCTGGAAGATGACGAGAGCAGCCAGCCGTTCGCCGTCCGCACCAGCCGCAACTTCACCGACGGCCAACTCGACGGCGTCAAGCCGCTCTCGACGAGCGTCGTCGGCGAGGTGCTGCGCTCGGGCGAGCCGGTGCTCGTCTACGAGGCCGACACCGACGAACGCTACGGCACAACCGAGAGCGTGGTCCTGCAGAAAATCCAGTCCATTGCCTGCGTCCCGCTCCGGCTCCGCAACCGCCAGATCGGGGCCATCTACCTCGACTCAGTGACGCACCGGGGGCGGTTTACCCGCGAGCACCTACCGTTCCTCAAAGCCTTTGCCCACCAAGCCGCCGTCGCCATCGAGAACGCGCAGCGGGTCCAGACGCTCCGCGACGAGAACCGGCACCTCCGGCAGGAGGTCCAGCGCGTCCACGGCTTCGACGAGATCATCGGTCAGAGCGCCCGGATGCGCGAGGTCTTCGAGACCACCAGCCGCGTCCTCGACACTGACGCGACAGTGCTCATCGAGGGCGAGAGCGGCACCGGCAAAGAACTCATCGCCCGTGCGGTCCACTACAACGGGCACCGCAAGGCCAAGCCGTTCGTCGCCATCTTCTGCGGGTCGCTCCCGGATGAGCTGCTCGAATCCGAACTCTTCGGCCACCGGAAGGGTGCCTTCACCGGAGCCGCTGCCGACAAAAAGGGCCTCTTCGAGACCGCCGACGGCGGGACCATCTTCCTCGACGAGGTCGGCGACCTCAGCCCGAAGCTCCAAACGGCACTCCTGCGCGTACTCCAACTCGGCGAGATCAAGCGTGTCGGCGACACCGAGACGCGGCGGGTCGATGTTCGCGTACTCGCCGCGACGAACCGCTCGCTCCAAGAACTCATCGAGGAGGGCGAGTTCCGCGAGGACCTCTACTACCGCCTCAACACCATCCAGATTGAGCTTCCGCCGCTCCGCCTCCGGCACGGCGACCTGCCGCTGCTCGCGCACCACTTCCTCGACCAGTTCGCCAAAGGCAACCGCGCCCACATCCGGGGCTTCACCGACGAGGCGATGGACGCGCTCAAGCGCCATCGCTGGCCCGGCAACATACGCGAACTGGAGAATGCCATCGAGCGTGCGGTCGTCCTCGCACGCGGCGACCTAATCACGCAGGACGACCTGCGCCTCCCACACAGCGAGGCAGAAGCTCCGCTGCCCTTCGAGCCGGGATTGCCACTCAAAGAAATCGAGCGCCGGATTGTGGAGCGCACGCTGGAGGAGCACGACGGTAACGTCTCGGCCACAGCACGGGCACTCGATGTGTCGCGTCGCTGGCTCCACTACCGCCTGAAGGAGTGGAAGGAGGAATAGGGCGCGTACCTTTCGGCCTCGTTCCCTCGCCAGCCTTTCCGCGCCATGCCTGATCCGATTGGCGGCGTCCAGCCGTTCGCCGAGCTTGCCCGAGGCCGGACGAGTACGGTCTATAAGGGCTACCAGCGCGATCCGGGACGCTTCGTACTACTCAAGACGGTGCGACCGGATGATAGTGGCGACGACCTCGTCGAGCGGCTCGAGGAAGAGGCACGGATCGCGGCGCAGGTGCGGCACCCGAACGTGGTTGAGGTCTACGATGCTGGGCGCGACGGCGCGACGGCCTACCTCCTCACCGAGTTCGTTGAGGGCATGGACCTCCGGGCGCTCGTGGAGCGCGGCCCAGTCCCGCCTGCCCTCGCAGCATTCATCCTAACAGAAGCTGCGGAAGGACTCGCTGCCGTCCACGCAGCGGGCATCCTCCACCGCGACCTCAAACCGGCCAACCTGCTGGTCTCTGCTGACGGCGAGGTCAAGCTGACCGACTTCGGTCTCGCCTCCCTCGTCTCGGCAGAGGGCGACACCGAGATGCGGGGGACACTGGCCTACCTCGCGCCCGAAATCGTGCGCGGCGACCCACCCACCGAAGCCTCGGACCTGTTCTCGCTCGGCGCGGTCCTCGCCGAGCTTCTCA
This sequence comes from Rhodothermales bacterium, assembly GCA_028284265.1. Lineage (GTDB taxonomy): Bacteria > Bacteroidota > Rhodothermia > Rhodothermales > JANQRZ01 > JANQRZ01. The sequence goes on along the minus strand of JANQRZ010000013.1, from coordinate 56,407 downwards.
CGGGGCGGGCGGCCTTTGCCCGCGAAGAAGATGGCGACACGCTCGACGCCACGCTCCACCACGATCCGGTCCCGGCACTCGCCGCAGACCCTCGCGTTCCCCCTGCCCTCGCCAACCTCGGTGCTGCGCTGCTGGCGAAGACCCCGTCTCAACGCCTCAGCGCAAAACGCTTGATCGAGGAACTGGACGCCGTGCGCGCCCAGCATCCTGCTGAAGCCGACGACCTCGCCGCGTTTCTGCACGCCCCAGCGTCGTACACACCCCGACCCGTCGCGTCTCTAACCCCAGCGGCAGCGACACCCAAGCCGAGTCGCCGCTGGACTGGCTGGGCCATAGCCGCTGTCCTCCTGATGCTGGCGGCGCTTGGCTATGCAGGCATCGCGCTCGCACCGGACTCGGATAGCCCCGCACTACCCGACACGTTGCTTCAAGTCCCGCTCGTCCTTGCCCCGACAGATTCCTTGCTCGGGAATGAGGCCACCGCTGTGCCGGACAGCCCGCCAGAGACAGCATCACCCGAGGACTTCTCGGTTGCATTGGACCAAGGGATTGCATCTGCCCCATTGCCTGAGCCGGAAGACGCTCCGCCACCGGAGCCTGATTCAGCCTCGGCAACCGAGTCACCCCCTCCCGATGTGTCGCCGCTTCCTACTGGCAGCCTCAGCATCGCCGCCGAGCCGTGGGCACGTATCCGCATTGACGATGAGGCCGTAGGCACCACGCCGCTCGCCGCCCTCACGCTTCCGGCAGGCCCACATCGCATCACGTTCGAGAACCCCGAGTTTCCCACCCACACGGTCAGCGTTGAGGTGGAGATGGGCGAGCAGGAGCAAGTAGCCGTTTCGCTATGGGACCTTGTCGGGCGCGTCACGCTCATCGTCAGTCCGTGGGCCGAGGTGCGCGTGAATGGGGTGCTGTGGGATACAGTACCGCCCCAGGAACGACCGCTCATCCTGACACCGGGCGAGCACCGACTGGCCTTTGTCCACCCATCACTAGGGACGCGCGAGGTGCCGCTCCGCATCGCGGCAGGCGAGTCGCGAACGCTACGCATCAACCTCACCGAAAGCCTTCCGTAAAGCAACAGCCAAACGGCATGCCCCTTGCAAACCTTTGGGTACGCTCCCCTCTTCCGGCGCGAACTGTGCACGTCGTGCACACCTACGGACATTCCATGCGCACGCTCTCTATTTCTTCTATCCTGCTCATCGTACTGCTCCTCACAGCCCCTCCGGGAGCAGCCCAGTCGTGGACGGACGGTCCTCCGATGCCGACGCCCCGCTATGATGCCAGCATAACTGTACTGGACGGCAAGCTGTACGTGATCGGGGGACGCCAGACGCTGGACGGTCCGCCGCTCGGTGTAGTCGAGCGATTTGACCCTGCCGAGAATGCGTGGGAGACCGTGGCTACGCTGCGCGATGCGCGCTATGCTGCCGCCGCTACGGTGGTTGACAACACCATCGTGCTGATCGGCGGGATCGATGACAGTGGAGACCCTACGGATGATGTGGAAGTCTACAACTTCGGCGAAGACGACTGGGAATCGTTTCGGAGCCTAGAGCAAGAGCGAAGTGGCCTCGGAGCCGTCACCTTGAGCGGCTGGATGTATGCCCTGGGTGGTGCAACTGAAGTCGGAGGACTGCTCCCGAGTTGCGAAGCCTACAATCCATTCGATGATGAGTGGTTCACGTATCTCCCGTGGACCATCAGCCCGCCTCGGGCCTCGTTCGGCGTAGCAGAGCAAGGGGGCGTCGCTTATCTCGCTGGAGGCTTCAGCCAGTTCGGGCCGCTGAACCTGTTCGAGCACTACGTGATCGGCGAGGGCAGCACCGAACTGGCTCCGATGCTCACGCCGCGCGGCGGCCTATCGCTCATCAGCGACGGCGAAGCCCTCTTCGCCATCGGCGGCCTCGATCCGGGCAAGGTGATCCTATCCACGGTGGAGCGCTACGATGTGAGTGCCAATCGCTGGACTCCGGTGGCCTCGCTGCACACCGCGCGCGCCGGAGCCGTCGCCGCGCACATTGACGGCAAGATTTACGTCGTCGGTGGACGCGATGCGGTCGGGAATGTGCTAGGCACGATGGAGGTCTACGGCGAGACGGTCGATGGCGACGAGGCACCCGCGACCTCGGCCTTTGCCCTTGATGCACCGCACCCCAACCCCTTCGCCGAGCGGACGACGCTTACGCTCCGGCTCGCCAAAGCAGGCCCGGTCACAGTCGCTGTCTATGACGTGCAGGGCCGCCGGGTCGACACACTCGAAGACCGGGTCTTGGCGGCCGGTACCCACCGCATCGAGTGGAATGGAACGGCTGAAGGGCAGCGACTAGCGGGCGGGGTTTACCTTGTCCGTCTCACCAGCCCAAACGGACACGCCGTCCGCCAACTCACCCTTCTTCGCTAGAGCCTGTGGTTGCGAGGGGCGTCTTTCTTCTCTTCAGCCTTCTTCTCGCCGCGCCGAGCCTCGCGCAGTCTGGGGACCCGTCTGGGCTGATGGCAGCCATGCGGGATGCCTATGAACGGCTGGACTATGACACTGCCGAGCGCCGCGCCCGCGAAGCCCTCACCGCCTATGATGCGTTCTCCGCCGATCAGCTTGTGGAGGTCCACACCACACTCGGCCTGATCCTCCACGCCCGGAACGAGCCACTCGAAGCCCGTGCCCAGTTCGCCGCCGCCCTCTCGCTTGACCCATCGCTGGAGCTAGACCCACTGCTCGTCTCCCCAAAGACGATGGACTTCTTCGAGGAGATCAAAGCCGACGGCAGGAGCACAGAGCGCATAGACCAAGCCCCTACCATTCGCTATGTCCGCGTCCGCGACCTACGTCCGGCAGCGACGCTTCGCTCGCTCGCTGTCCCCGGCTGGGGCCAGCTCTACAAAGGCGACCGCACCAAAGGCTGGGCACTTATCAGCATCTGGAGTGCCACCGTGGCAGGCACTGTTGCCGCTCACCTCCTGCGCTCCAATGCACGCCAAGCCTACCTCGACGCGACCAACCCTGACGAGATTGCTGGACAGTTTGACACGTTCGTTGCATGGCACCGAACGCGTAGCGCCTTTGCGCTCGGAGCCGCTACGGTCTGGGGGGTAGCAGCGCTCGATGCGCTGATTCTCGGCGGGCCAGCGCAGCGAGCCGTGATCGCTGGACCCGGCATCGGCGCGGGCTGGGGGGTACGCATCCAGTTTTGAAAGCGACGTTTTCAGGGCAAACAGACCACTATTCTCGACTTGGCCCGGAGCTTCGCCGAGAATTGACGGGGCAGGCACCTGTCGCAATGGCAGGAACAGGTACTATGGAGTGGTTGTTGATCGTTTGTTTACGTGTAGTTCGGACGGGGCAAGCGCTCGTGCGCAGCCCTCAGCCGATTCTCTCTCTGCCGTTGAACCCACCGGAAACCGCGTGGATACCACCGTCGAAACCCGCCGTTACGTCAAAACCGCTCCGCACACCCGTGCCCGTCAGGCTCGTCGGGACACACTCGATGCGATGACCGACGAAGACCTCATGCGCCAGTTCCAGGCTGGTACGGTTGAGGCCTTCAACCTGCTCGTGGACCGCTATTCGGAGCGGCTCTCTCACTACCTGTACCGCTTTACCAAAGATCGCCGCCGCGTGGAAGACCTCCTGCAGGAGACCTTCCTCCGCGTCTATCGCAACCGCCACTCGTATCGCCCCGTCGCCAAGTTCTCGACGTGGCTCTACACCATCGCGGGCAACCTCGCCCGCTCCGAGTACCGCAAGCTCAAGCGCCGCCAGACGTACTCCATCCAGTCGCAGAGCCGCGACGGGGAAGAGTACGAGATGCCGCTCCCGGACGAGACCTTTTCGCCCGACAAGGAGGCCGAGCGTGCCATCCAAGACCGCCACATTCAAGCTGCGCTGAAGCAGATCCCCGAGGAGTTCCGCGAGGTGGTCGTGCTGCGCGACGTGCAGAACCTCGCCTACGAGGAGATCGCCGAGATCACGGGTCTCCCGATGGGGACGGTCAAGAGCCGGATCAACCGGGGCCGCACCAAGCTCCAAGGCCTGCTTGACGAGGTGTACTCGGTCCACCTCAACTAGACCGGTCCTCCGTTTCTACCCTACGGAGGGGCTCCAGCGATGGGGTCCCTCCGTTTCTTTTGGCCTAGGGTCTCAGCACGCTGGGAGCGTCACCTAGGCCTCATCTCCTTTTCGCCAACTCTTCCCTGCGGCTCTGAGAGCGGTGTGCGTTCTTTGGGTGACGACACGCGCTGGTCATACTAGGACCGGCGCGTGTGCGTTCATCCTTACCCGCACGGCTTCCGCTCCCGCCCCACCTACGCTCTGCTCTGTATGCGCCGATCTCGGCCCACCCGCGCCTCCCACCTCTTCAGCGCGGCTGCTCTGTGTCTCTTCCTGCTCGCTGGCTGCGAAAACCCCGCCGGTCTCCCGGACGGCATTGACGCCCCAGACGGAAACGATCCGTCCATCCGCACCCTCGCCGCTGACTCGGCCATGATCGCTCCTTTGCAAGACCTCACCGGAGCATTCATCACCGCTGAGGACTTCGACGACTTCCGTGCGCTCGCTGGACACGTCAACGACCCCGCCTTCGGCACCGTCACCGCCCTCGCCTATCTCGACGTACTGCCACCCTCGAGTTACCCCGATGGCTTCCAGGATCGCCCCGTGCGCGAGGTCACGCTCCGGCTCGAACGCGGCTACGTCTACGGTGACACCCTGATGCCCACGATGTTCGACGTGCGTCAGGTGTCGGAGGAGTGGGACGCCGTCGGTGCGCCATCGGACACGCTGTTCCCCGCGCAGGAGGCAATCATCACAAGCTTCGAGGTTGCGGCCAGTGACACACTGGTGGAGGTTCCACTCCCCGCTAGCTGGATCGCAGAACTCGACACGACGCTGCGGAGCGACCAGTTCTCGACGCTCTTCCACGGGTTCCAGCTTCAGGCACAAGACGGCAGCAACGCCGTCTACGGCTTCACCGGGGACTCCACACTAGAACTGATCTCCGCCGAGGATACGGTGATCTACCAAGCCTCGGAGTTGTTCACTAACACCGAAGCCACCCCAGCCATGGCCCCGCCTGCCGACGGGCTGTTCCGCCTCCAAGACGGAACCGGCCTAGGCCTCACGCTGAACTTCGACCTCGACACTCTCAGCCTCGCCGCCATCAACACGGCCTTCCTGCGCGTCAACGCGGACACGCTGGCCGTTGAGGCCCCGATGGGCTTCGTCCGTCCGCTCGCCCGCGAACTCGCCCTCTTCGGCTTCATCGAAGGCGAGGACCCGGTCTTCATCACCACGGCTACGCTCAGTGAGGAGAATCAGACCTATTCCTTCGGTTCCAACCTGCTGACGGGGCTGCTTCAGGACCTCGTGCTGGACCGCTCCGAACTCGACGGGTTCGCGGTCGGCTTCCCGTCCGAGCCATCGGGCCTCGATGTGGTGCCCCTCGCTGGCCTAGGCAGCGAGGGCGGCCCGCGCGCCGTTGTGATTCTGATTCAGAACTAGAACAGGCAGCGACTTTTTGCTGCACTGCGTGTCTCTACCTGTATTCCACCGCCAAGCCTTCATGCGTCTTCTCTCGCTATCGCTCCTGCTCCTCGTCGGCCTCTCGACGTTCGCGTCCTCGTCGGCGCAGGCTCAGAGCAACCGTAACTATGGCACGGCCTACTCGCGCTTCGGCGTGGGCGAGCGGCTCTCGTTCGCTTCGTCACAGGCCCAGATGATGGGCGGCGCGTCGGCGGCGGTTCGGTCGGCCACGTACAACGGCATCGACAACCCGGCGCTCTGGAGCGACCTCGTGCTGACGCAGTTCAGCGTCAGCGCCCAACTGCAGGGCTTGGAGTCGGAGAATGCGGCGGGCGAGCAGGCCCAACTAACGAGCGGTACCCTCGAAGGCCTCCAGTTCGGCGTCCCGCTACTCTCCGGGCGGCTCGGGATGACGCTCGCGCTCCGCCCCTTCTCCCGCGTCAATTACCTCGCTACCCGCGATGGCTTTGTGTCCGACCCCGACTTCGATGTTGACTCCCTCACCTACCGAGTCAACTTCGAGGGCGATGGTGGCCTTCAACAGGCGCGCCTTGGGCTGGGCTATCGGCTCGGCGAGAATGTCGCCATCGGCGCAAGTGTGGACGTGCTCTTTGGGACCATCGACTACCTCCAGCGCACCACCTTCGACAATGCCACCATCGCCGAGTCGCGCGGGACGCGCTCGACGACGCTGAGCGGAGTCAGTGGGACGGTCGGTGCTGTAGTCTCCAAGGTGGGCCTACTCGGCGAGGAGGACGCCTTCTCCGTCGGGGCTGCGCTCTCGCTCCCGACCCGACTGCGCGGCGAGCGCACGCAGACCATCGGCTTCTCACTCGACCAAGACACCCTCAACGTAAGTGGACGAGGCAGCGTGACGGTTCCGCTCCAAGTCGTTGCGGGCCTGTCGTATGCGCCCGATGCCCGATGGCTGCTGGCTGCCGATCTTCGCTATGAGCCGTGGAGCGGCTTCGAGAGCGACTTTGCCTTCGGCGGCTTCGATCCGAGCACCGGCGAGGACCAGCTCCGAGACCGCCTCCGCGTAGGCGGCGGGTTCCAGTTCTTGCCTGCGGGCACAGACCGCTCGCGTGCGTATTTTGCTCGCACGGCCTACCGCCTCGGCGGCTACTACGACCGCGCCTACTACGACGCGGGCCTCGGCACGCCGGACGCCGTCACCACCCTCGCCCTCACGGGCGGCCTCAGCCTCCCGGCTGTCCTCCCGACGGCCCGCTTCGACCTCGGTTTCGAGATCGGCACGCGGGGCACGACCGAGCGTGGTTTGGTCCGCGATTTGTTTATTAAGGGCACAGCCACGATTAACTTCGGCGAACGCTGGTTCCGCCAGCGTCGGCTCGGCTAAAGGCCCTGCACCCGAAGCCCATCCTGTCTGCTCTTCTGACCGCAACCGACCGACCGATGACTCGCACTTTCGCTGCACTTGCCCTCTTCGCTCTGCTCTTCGCCGGGCTCGCTCCGACGGCCTCCGCCCAGTCTGAGGACGAAATCGTGTGCTCGGACGACCGAAACGAGAAGGCCATCCACTATACGCTCTACTACGAGTCGTTTAAGGCCGAGGACTACGAAACGGCCCTCCCGGACCTCGAGTGGATTCTGGAGTGCGACCCGACGTTCACCGGCACCACACCGGGCGACCGCAACCTCCGCCGCGCCGTGGACCTCTACGCAGCCCTTGCCACGCGCACCGATGATCCGGCCCAGCAGCAAGCCTATCTCGCCGAGGCGATGACGATCCTCGACGAAGCAACGTCCATCTTACAGGACGCTGGCGTTGAGGTCCAACCACACGAGTACATGCTCCGCAAGGGCCGCTTCATCCAGAACAACTCGGAATTGCTCGCCGACCAGCAGGATATGGTCTACGATGTTTACCTCGAAGCCTTCGAGACGGCCCCGGACTCGTTGAGCGACTACTACATCAACTACCTCGCAAGCGGAAGCGCCAGCCGAGCCAATAATGCCGACACGCCCGAAGCAAAGGCCGAGGCCCGTGACTTCATCACCGGCATGCTTCAGCCGAAGGCCGAAGACCCAAGCTATATCGAGAACACCATCCTCCCGACGATCATCACGACGCCGCGCGAGCAGTATGAGTACCTCGTCAAGCGCTTCCGTGAGGACGCCAGCAGCGTCGGTGATGCGGACCTGAACACACTTTATGACCTCAACAAGATCGAGGAACTGTCGGCGCAGAACCCGGACCTGAATGACCTACTGATCGCGGAGCTTCTCACGCGCGACCCGAATCCGCGACTCCTCATGACGGTTGGTGCCGCTGCCGCTGTGAAGGAAGACTACGAGGAGTCCGAGCGGCGCTACATGGAGGCGATGGAAATGGCCGAGGGCATGGACATGACCGACGATCCGATGGTCGTGCGCGACATCAACTACAGCATGGCAATCATGAAGAATGCCCAAGGCCAGCGTGGTACGGCAGCGAACTACGCACGCGCCGCACTCGACCTTGACGCGAGCCACGCTGAGTCGGCCTACCTCATCGGGACGCTGATCCAATCCTCCGTTGGACGTGGCGACGCCCGTGTGACGGCAGGCTACTGGTGTGCTGCCGACCAGTTCAGCCGCGCCGCGCGCATCGCCACTGAGAACGGTAACGACACCCTCGCTGCCGATGCCAGGCGCGCCGCCGGGAATGCTGCCAATGCAGGCCCCGACCCCGAGGAATACTTCTTCCTCAACTGGCAGCCCGGCCAGACGGTCACCGCCTCGTATGGCTGGGGAAGCTGCTCGACCCGCGTGCGCTAGCCCCTTGGCTCGTACTTCTTTGAACCGGCGGTTCCTTTCGGGGCCGCCGGTTTTTTTGAGCGCGCCGCCCGCGCTATCTTCGGCGCGCCTGTTTTGCCTACTCATCCGGCCCTGTATGCGGCTCTTCCCGTTTATCCTACTGCTTGCGCTCTTGCCTGCCGCCTACGCCCAGCAGGAGGGCGTGCTGCAAATGGACGACGCATTCAGTCGCACGCTCCTCCGGCAGCAGGCACTCGGTCGACTCGACGGCGCATTCCTGAGCGCCCAGCCGCTCTCAGCGTACACGGCCCACGCCTATGCCGACTCGGCGCTCGCAGCCCCCGGCTCGATGGGACGCGCTGACTGGGCGCTGCTTCGTCGTTTCGCGGGACACGCTAGCGGCCCCGGCGTCGAGTTCGTGCAGCGACGCTTGCCGTTTCTCTACACCGACGGCAACAGCTTCTATTCAGTTCGCGCCGAGGACTATGCTCTCGAACTGTCGCCGCTCGCCACGCTCTCCTATGGCCGTGCCCGCAACGAGCGCCCCGAAGACAGCGAGCTAGACGATGCAGCGACCCCGGTGTGGCAGAACACGCGCGGCGTCCGAGCCGCCGGTCACATCGGCGAGCACATCTTCTTTGAGTCGCGGCTGCTGGAAAACCAGCGGCGCGTGGCCCGTCCGGCCTTCTTCCGCGACACGGCCCCCCGGCTCGGCGGCAACATCAAGTTTCAGGACAACACCACCTACGACTACTTCGTCGCCACGGGCCTCGTCGGGTTCCGCAGCAAGTTTTTCGAGGTCCGCCTCGGGCGGGACCGCAACCGCTGGGGCTTCGGGCGGACCAACCTTTTCCTGACTGACTACGCGACGGTCTACGATCAGCTTCAGATTCGGACCTCGTTCTGGCGGATTCACTACACGAACCTCTACGCCCGGTTCAGCTCGCTGCGCCCGCCGGGGGACCGCTTCGCTGCGTCCATCCTGCCTCGCAAGTACGGCGTCTTCCATCGCCTCGCGCTCGACCTGCCCGGGCGCGTGCAGCTAGAAGTCTTCGAGTCCGTCATGTTCACCGCCGACACGACGGGGGCCAACCGCCGCACTGGGTTCGACTTCGCCTATGCCAACCCGATCATCTTCTACCGGGCGGTCGAGCACGACCTCGGTAGCCCGGACAATGTCTTTCTCGGGGCCGGAGCGTCGTGGGTGGTGACGCCGGGCGTTCAGGTCTATGCGCAGGGTATTCTGGACGAGCTACGGGTCGAGGAGTTCTTCAACGACTGGTGGGGTAACCGCTGGGGCTACCAACTCGGTCTTTTTCTTGTCGACCCCGGTATAGGCGAACGACGGCTGCGGGATTTTGACGTGCGGATCGAGTACGCCCGCCAGCGCCCGTTTCTCTACAGCCATCGCTCCGAGGCAACCTCCTACCTCCATTTCAACGACCTCCTCGGGCACCCTGCCGGTCCCAACACGTCCGACCTCGCCATCTCAGCGAGCTACCGCCCAACGCCGCGCCTCTGGACGACCCTCGACCTCGTCTTTACGCAACGGGGCCGAAGCCCGGATGATGGCCGCAACTTTGGCGATGACCCGGCCCAATCGTTCGAGGTTCGCGACTTCAGCCTCGATGACAATACGCTCACGCTCCAAGGCGTCCGGCAGAGTATCATGCTGGCTGAGGCGCGTGTTGGGTTCGAGGTACTGCCGTCTCTCTTCGTAGAAGCGGCCTTGCGCGCCGAGTCCGTAGACGATGCAGAACGCGGACTCGACCGCTACATTGCACCGTTCGCCTCGCTTAGGTGGGGCGTGCCATTCCAGAGCGTTCGATACTGACGAGGGATACGGCGGCACCTAGTGCATTAACTTCGCCAGACGGCTGCCTACACCCTCATGCCCCGCCCCGCGATTCCCTGGCCCCTCGCGCTCGTCGCGCTAGCGCTGCTGTCGCTGGCGTGGCCACTGCCCGCGAGCGTCGCACCGAACGATAGCGTGGTCAGCACCCGCGTCACAGATCGCCATGGCGTGCTGCTCCGCGAAGCTCGCCCCGACGGACGCAGTCGGCCTGTGGGACTCGACGATGTACACCCGGATGTGCTGGCAGCACTCGTCGCCACCGAGGATCGGCACTTCTACCGGCATCCGGGCGTTAATCCGCTCGCCATCGCCCGAGCCACTTGGCAGAACCTCCGACGCGGCGAGGTTCACAGCGGCGGCTCGACCCTCACAATGCAGGTCGCCCGGACCTTGCGAGGGCAAGCAGAGCGCAGTCTGTGGGACAAACTTGCCGAAGCTCACCTCGCACTCCGGCTGGAGTTGTGGCTGGCGAAGCAAGACATCCTCGAACTCTGGCTGAACCGTGTCTCGTTCGGCAACGGAACACGCGGGATCGAATCGGCGGCGCACCTCTATTTCGGCAAGTCGGCCCGCGACCTCACGGTAGCCGAAGCGGCCTTGCTCGTCGGCCTGCCCCAGAGTCCGAGCCGATACGACCCGTTCCGCCACCCGGAGCGCGCCCGCGCCCGGCAGCGCGACGTATTCGACGCCCTCGCGCAAAGCGGCCACTTGCCAGAGCATGAGCGAGACCGACTCGCCGACCTGCCAGTTTCGTTGGCTGCGCCGGAGGCAGCGTTCCGAGCACCCCATTTCGCCGAGTGGGTGCTGGGCGAAGCCGAGGGCACGCCTACTGAGATTCGCACGACGCTCGATGCCAGCCTTCAGGCCGAGGCCGAGCAGATCGTCCGCGCCCACCTCGACCGCCTTGACCAAAGCGTGACCTCAGCCGCTGCGGTCGCGCTCGACAACCGGACGGGCGAGGTGCTTGCCTATGTCGGCAGTCCTGATTTCTGGAATGCCCGCATCGGCGGGCAAAATGACGGGGTGCGAATGCTTCGGCAGCCTGGCAGCGCGGTCAAGCCGTTCACGTATGCCCTCGCTCTCGCCTCGCGCCGCTACACCCCGGCCTCGATCCTACCCGACCTCGACCTTCAGGTGCTCGAAGCAGGCGGGGCGTTCTCTCCAGCCAACTACGATGGGCAGTTCCACGGGCCGGTGCCACTGCGCGAGGCGTTGGCGTCGTCATTCAACGTCCCCGCCGTTCATCTTGCCCGCGAACTCGGCTCCGACGCACTGCTTCGCACCTATCGGCAGGCCGGACTCGCCACGTTGAATCAATCGGCGGACCACTATGGTGTCGGCCTCACGCTCGGCAATGGCGAGGTCCGCCTGCTCGACCTCGCTCGTGCCTACACGGCTCTCGCGCGCGGCGGCACGCGACCGGCGGTGCGTACGATCCGGTGGTCGCGCAGTGCGTCGGGCGATACGCTCCACACACCTCACCGTCCCGCCGAAGACAGCGGCATCGACCCCGCCGTCGCCTACCTCCTCACCGACATTCTCTCCGATCCCGACGCTCGGGCACCGGGCTTCGGTCGCGATGGTCCGCTGGAGCTTCCGTTCCCTGCTGCCGTCAAGACCGGCACCTCAAAAGACTATCGCGACAACTGGGCCATCGGCACCACACCGACGCACACCGTGGCTGTATGGGTGGGCAACTTCGATGGTAGCCCGATGCGATGGGTGAGCGGCGTCAGCGGAGCGGGGCCGATCCTGAATGCACTCCTCCGCACCCTCGGACCCGGCGGCGACTTCGCTTGGCCTAGCGGAATTGAGGACGCCACCGTCTGTCCGGCGAGTGGTCTCCGCCCCGGTGCGGCCTGCCCGACCCGACGCCGCAATCTGTTCCTCGCCGGGACTGTCCCGAACGACACCTGCACTGCTCACCAGACCCACCGCATCGACCGGCGCACTGGCCTCCTCGCCGATGCCGACACCCCGCCCGCGCTCGTGGATGAACGGCTCTACACCATTCACCCGCCCTCGTACCACGACTGGATGCGCGAGCATGGCTTGCCGCTCCCGCCCTCGGTCACCCAAGCCGACGTAGCGACGAGCGATGCCCTCGCCTACTCCGACCGCCTCCGCGTCGAGTATCCAGCATCGGGGTCGGTGTACCGGATCGACCCGGTCCTGCGGCGCGACTTCCAGCGCCTCCGGCTGCGCGGCACCGCCGACCCCGACCTCCTTGACCTCAGCTGGTGGGTCGATGGTGAGCGCCTCGACGCACCGATGGAATCCGCTTCGTGGACGCTCGCGCCGGGTCACTATCGCATCGAGCTACGCGGCGTCAGCCCTGAAGGTCATCGTCTGCGAGGCCGACCGGCTGAGGTCGTGATCCGTGGTTAACCTCTCCCTACTTCTCTTACTCTCATGACGAAGCCCCACCTGCTCGCAGCGTGCCTGTGCCTGCTCACCGGTCTCGCTCTCCTAACTCTCGCGGCGTGCAAAAGCACGGAAGAGACAGAAGGCTTCAACGTCGAGGAGGTCGCCCTCGACATCGAGGCGAGCGACCGGGCGTTCGTCCCGACGCTCGATGGGCCGCTGCGCGTGATGAGCGCGACGCCCTACGGTCCGACGCCGTTCATGGCACCCGGTCAACCCATCGCGGTCACGTTCAGTCGCCCGATGGTGCCGCTCGGCGAAACGCCCGCCCTCGATCCCGGCACGCTCACGCTCGATCCGGCGGTCGACGGCACGCTGCGGTGGGAGGGCACACAGACGCTCGTATTCACGCCAACGAGTCCGCTTCTGGCCGCTAGCTCATTCGAGGCACGGCTCGCTCCGCTGACGAGCCTCGATGGGGAAACGATGGTCGAATCGTTTGTGTGGACCTTCGAGACGCCGCGCCCGCAGCTTGTGACCTCGACGCCTGCGCGGGGCGAACCTTACGCTGAACCGTCGACTCCGCTTCGGCTGGCGTTCAACCAAGCCGTCGATGCCAGCCAAGCTGAGGCGTTCGTCGAGCTTAGGGAGACGCAGAGTGGTGCGGTCGCGATCCGCGTGACGGCAGACGGCGACAGCACGCTCCTCGTCCGTCCAACGCAGAACCTCCGAGGCGGGACACGTTACACGCTACGCCTGCTTCCCGGCTTGCCCTCGGCCATAGGCCCGCTCGGCATGGCTGGGACGACGGAAGTGACGTTCTCGACCTATGGCGACCTCGCCCTTACTGAGATCGATCAGCAGCGCTCATATTACGACGACCGATCGGGCTTCGACCCGCAGCGCAGCATCCGGCTCAGGTTTACGACGCCCGTCCGCTTCGAGGAGCTTCGCCGCGCCGTCAGCCTCTCCCCCGCCGCCGCGTTACCCCCCGGCATCGAAGCCCGCGATGGCACCGTCAGCGCCGAGCATTCGCTCCCATTCGACCTCGCGCCCGAGACGCGCTACACCCTCACCGTCCGCGACCTCGACGACACCTTCGGGCAGACGCTCGACCGCACCGACCGGTCGTTCACGACGCGGGCCTATGCGCCGTCCCTCTCCGTTCCGCAAGGCCTGCTCGTGCTCGAGGCCGACGAAACGACAGGACTGCCGATGCGCGTGACGAACGTCGAGGCCGTGCAGGTTGGTCTACAGAAGCTGAGCGCCGATGAGATCGTGCCGCTCGTCCGCGCCTACGACCGCGAGCACTGGTACGGCCAACTCGACGAAGATGAAACCGAGCCGGAGCCAATTGCCGCACACCACACATTCCGACCCGGGGCAGCGCGGAACACGCCCTCAACGGTCCCGCTTCCGCTCGACTCCGTGCTCGCGGGCGAGACAGGCATCGTTGGGATGCATATCGTTGGGCCGGGCGATGCCGACCGTCGGGCACTCGCGCAGGTGACGCGGCTCGGGATCACCGCCAAGTTCAGCCCGCACCAGAACCTCTTCTTCGTCACTACACTCGCCGACGCCGAACCGGTCGAGGGCGTCCGCCTCACCGTGCGCGGCAGCGACAACCGCATCGCGTGGACTGGCACGACAGACGTCGACGGCAAGGCCACCTCGCCGGGCTGGGCCGGACTCGGCTTGGAGAAACCCGACCGCTGGAACGAGCCGCACCAGTACGTCTTCGCCGAGCACAACGGCGACCTCGCCTTCACGTCGTCGCTCTACCGTGACGGCCTCGACCCGTACCGCTTCGACGTGGCCTACGACTGGAGTCCCAAAGCCAAGACCGAGGCGGGCAGCGTGTTCTCGGACCGGGGCCTCTACCGCTCTGGCGAGACCGTCTTTCTGAAAGGCATCCTCCGCACGCGCACGGATAGCGACTGGCAGCCGGTCCGCGACAGCGTCCGCGTGCTCCTCCGCAGCCCGCGCGACGAGGTCGTCCTCGACCGCCGCCTCCTGCCGAGCGCACGCGGCACGTTCGACCTCGACTGGACCGCTCCGACGAGTGCGGCGCAGGGCGTCTACACCGTCCGCATCGCCTATGCCGCCGACACACTAGCGACCCAGCGCAGCCCGTGGGAGCGCGGCGATATCGCAGCAGGCTCGTTCCGTGTCGAGTCATTCCGCCGGGCGACGTTTGCGGTCGAGGCTCGGACGGCTGCCGAGACCTACATCGTCGGCGACTTCTTCGAGGGGACTATCGAGGGGCGCTATCTCTTCGGGGCCGAGATGGGCGGGCAGCCGGCCCGCTACACGCTCCGGCGCACCCCATCGAGCTTCGCGCCGACTGGCTTCGATGCCTACCGCTTCGGGCCGCTCCAGAACCGCTACGGCTACGACCAAATCGCCAGCGGCGATACCGTGCTCACCGCCGATGGCACGCTCGACCTCCGCGTCCCCATCGAAGGCACCGAACGCGGCGGGCCGACCGACCTGATGTGGGAAGGCATCGTCACCGATCCAGCACGGCAGCAGCAGTCGGGGCGGATATCCATCCCGCTCCACCCCGCCCTATTCTACGTCGGCCTCCGCCCGCGCACCACCTTCCTCGACCTGAACGACGAGAGCGCGATGCGGGTCGATGTCGTGACGGTCGATCCGGCGGGCGTGCCGGTGGGCGACCAAGCCGTGACGGTCGAGTTGATCCGGCGGCAGTGGAACAGCGTGCGCGAGGTCGGCAGCGACGGGCGGCTCCGGTGGCGTAGCGAGTTGACCGAAGAGCCGATGGGCGAGCAGATACTCACGACGAAGGCCGGTCGGCTCTCGCGGATTTCGCTACCCGTCCGCGAAGGCGGGTCGTACCTCGTCCGTGCCAGCGCCCGCGACGTGCGTGGCAATGCGGTTCGCTCCGAGGCCTACTTCTACGCCACCGGCTCGGGCTACGTCGCATGGGAGCGCAATGACGACGACCGGATCGACCTCGTCCCCGACCGGGCGACCTACGCACCCGGTGAGACGGCGAAGATCATGGTGCAGTCGCCCTACGAGTCCGCGACGGCACTCGTGACGGTCGAGCGCGAGGGCATCCTGTCGAGCCGCGTGATGACACTCGAAGGGAGTGCCCCGCAGATCGAGATTCCGCTCGGCGAGGAGCACCTGCCGAACGCCTTCGTCAGCGTCGTCCTCCTCCAGGGACGAACGGCCCGACCGTCAGCGACGGACGATGCGGGCGCGCCATCATTCAAGATGGGTTATGCCACGCTCCGCGTCGATCCCGGCGGGCGGCGGCTCCGCGTCCAAGTTGAACCGAATGTCGAGGAAGCCCGCCCCGGCGAGGAAGTGACGGTCGATGTCCGCTTGGTTGATGCTCGAGGGCGCGGTGTGTCGGGCGAGATCGCCTTCTCGGCTGCCGACGCAGGCGTGCTCAACCTCATCGGCTACGCGCTGCCCGATCCGTTCGACACGTTCTACGGCCCGCGCCCGCTCGCGGTCACGACGAGCGAGACGCTGTCGAACCTCGTCCGTCAGCGCAACTTCGGGCAGAAGGAAGAAGACCTCGGCGGCGGTGGCGGCGATGATTCCGACCTGCTTCGGAAGGACTTCAGCCCGCTCGCGCACTGGGCACCGGCACTACAAACCGACGAACGAGGCTGGGCCAGCGTGACGTTCCGCCTACCCGAGAGCCTCACGACGTTCCGGCTGATGGCGACCGGCCTCGCGGGCAACCGCTTCGGGGCCGGTCGGGCCGACCTCGTCGTGACGCAGCCGCTCGTCCTCCAACCTGCCCTGCCTCGCTTCGCACGACTCAACGATGCGTTCGAGGCCGGGGTGCTCGTCACCAACCGCACCGACGAAGGGGGCGAAGCGACCATCACAGCCGAAGCGACCGGTGCGACGCTGCGCGGTGACGCCGAGCGAACCGTTCAACTCGATGCCGGAGAAACCCGCGAGGTCCGTTTCAACTGGACGGCGGGCGAAGTCGGCAAAGCAGAGATTCAGTTCGCTGCCCGACTCGGAGGTGAACGCGACGCCTTCGCTACGACACTCCCCGTCGCACTGCCAACGACGAAGGAGATCAGCGCCACCTTTGCCTCGACAGACGGAGGGGCACAAGAGGCTCTCGCTCTCCCCGCCGGCCGGGTGCCCGGTCTCGGCGGCCTTCGGGTCACCCTTGCCTCAACAGCCCTCGCCGGACTCGACGGCGCGACGCGCTACCTCTTCCAGTACCCCTATGGCTGCCTCGAACAGCAGACTTCCCGCATCCGCCCACTCCTCGTTGGGAACGCCCTGCTCGATGCATTCGACCTCGATGCACTCGATGGCGACAGGCAGGCCGTAGTCGAGGCATGGCTAGCGGGGTTGGACGACTACTGGGTAGGCGACGGGTTCGGGCTGTGGCCGGGGTCGCGGCACGTCAACCCGTACATCACGGCCTACGTCGTTCTTGCGCTCGCCGAGGCCGAGGCTGCCGGGTTCTCGACGCCAGATGACCTCACCCGCGACGCCGTCGCTGCACTCGACCGCCTCGTCCGCAACCGCAGCGATAAACCCGACTACTATGACCTCCGGGTGTGGGGCGATACACGGGCGCTCGCACTCTACGCCCTCGCCCGACACAACCGCATCCTTGCTGCTGAGATCGACGCCCTCGCCGGGGCACCGGACAACGTCTCCATTGAAGGCACGAGTCACCTGCTGCGCGCCGTCACCCTCGCCGAGCGCGGTCCGCTCCAAGCCCTCCGCGCTCCGCTCCTCGACCGTCTCCGCAGTCGCATTCAGGTCGAGGCGACGAGCGCCTATCTCGACGTCCCATCGAACGGATCGTGGGGCTGGATCTTCGCTTCCGACGTGCGGGCAACAGCGCACGGACTCGCCGCCCTCGCCGAAGCCGACCCGTCGGCGGACACGCAGCAACTCGGGCAGCGAATGGTGCGCTACCTGATTCGCTCGCGCGAAGGTGGGCACTGGTCATCAACCCAAGACAATGCCGCCGTGGTCGATGCATTCCGGGTCTACTTCGAAACCTTTGAGGGCACCGCGCCCAACTTCACTGCCGAGGTGCAAGTCGCCGGTCAACGGGTGCTCCGGGAGTCGTTCCAAGGTCGCAGTCTCGACGTGCCTGAGACGACGGTGCCCGTCGGCAACCTCCCTGCCACTGCGCCGGTCACGATCTCGAAAAACGGCACTGGACAGGCGTACTACGCGCTGACGCTCGAAACCTATTCGTCGGCTCCGCAAGAAGCACTCGCTAGCGGCCTTGCCGTCGAGCGACGGATCGAGCGGCTCGACGGGCAGGGCCAGCCGACGGGCGGACCTCTCGCCTCCTCGGCCACGCTCGATGCGGGCGCACTCGTCCGCGTGACCCTCCGCCTCACCTCGCCGACGGCGCGCAGCTACGTCGTCCTCGACGACGCGCTCCCGGCGGGTCTCGAAGCCCTCAACGCCAGCTTCGAGACAACGGCAAGCGGCATCGCCAACCAGAGCGGCTCTGGGCAATGGTGGGGGTCGTTCAACCACACTGAGGTCCGCGACGACCGCGTGCTGCTGTTCGCCGACTACCTCCGTGCGGGCGAACACACCTACACCTACGTCGCCCGCGCGACGACGCCCGGCACGTTCGTCCACCCGCCCGCTCGCGCCGAGGCGATGTACCAACCCGAGACGCAGGGGCGGACCGCGACCGGCACCCTCACCGTCCGCGCGGCGGCTCTCCGCACCGCATCGCGATAAAGAAGTAGGGGCGACCGACTGATCCGGCCGCCCCTACAAGTCGTGCGGTATAGCGAAGACGCTTACGCTGCGAGCGTGGCTTCAGCCTCTTCGCGGGCGAGCTTCTTCTTGACCTGCTGCTCGATCCACTTGTAGGTCCGATCAAGGCCGTCTTCGAGCGCGATCTGCGGCTCCCAGCCGAGGACTTCCTTGAGCTTGTCGTTGTCGGAGTTGCGACCCCGGACGCCCATCGGCCCGTCGATGTGGGCCTGCTCGATCTCGATACCCGCTGCGTCAGCGGCGATCTGGGCGAGGTGGTTGATCGTCACCATCCGGTCGCGCCCGAGGTTGAGCGGCTCGGTGCAATCGCTCATCATCAGGCGGTAGACGCCCTCAACGCAGTCATCGACGTGCATGAACGAGCGGGTCTGCTCACCGTCGCCCCAGATTTCGATGCGGGGCGCACCGCCTGGCTCGCCCTCTTTTCCGCCGAGGAGCTTGGCATAGGCCGTCTTGCGGCACATCGCCGCCGGGGCCTTTTCGCGTCCGCCCTGCCACGTCCCGAGTTCACCGTAGACATTGTGGAAGCGGACGGTCCGCGTCTCGATGCCGTACTGCTTGTTGTAGTGGTAGGCGAGTTGCTCGGTGATGAGCTTCTCCCAGCCGTAGGCATCCTGCGGCTGCGCCGGGTAGGCGTCCTCTTCCTTGAGCGGCTTGACCTCGGCCTCGGTCTGGAGGTACTCGGGGTAGATGCACGCGCTGGAGGTGTAGAGGTAGTGCGTGACGCCGTTCAGACGCGCCGCTTCCATCGTGTGCGTGTTGATCAGGATGTTGTTGTGGAGAATCTCGGCGTGGTACTTCGAGATGAACCCCATCCCACCCATGTCGGCAGCGAGAGCGTAGACGTGGTCGATGCCGCGCGTCGCCTGCAAGCAGTTGGCCCGGTCACGCAGGTCAAGCAACTCGAACTCGTCGGCGCGGGTTGCCTCGAACTCCGGCTCCTTGATGTCCACGCCGCGGACCCAATAGCCCTTGTCCTTGAGGTAGTTGACGAGGTGGTGGCCGATGAAGCCACCGGCTCCGGTGACGAGCACGCGGGTGGTCGAGTGGTTCGTGCCGTTCGTTGCGTTGTCCATGCTGTTCGCGGGGAAGAGTAGAGTGGGCGGAATACAAAAACGGCCCGCCGCCCCCGAGAGGGACAGCGGGCCGCCGGGGTACTTAGTTCGCCGAGAGGTAGCCCATCTCGGTGAGGTCGGCGACGATCTTGTCGACGGCCTTGTCGACCGACATCTCCTGCGTCGGGATGTCGATCTCAGCATCGGTCGGAGCCTCGTAGGGGTCCGAGATGCCGGTGAACTCCTTGATGATGCCAGCGCGCGCCTTGGCGTAGAGGCCCTTCACGTCGCGCTCCTCGCAGACTTCGAGCGGGGTCGAGACGAAGACCTCGATGTAGCCACCGCCAGCCTCGATAGCCTCTCGGTTGGCGCGGCGGTCGGCCTCGTAGGGCGCGATCGGGGCACAGACGGCGATACCGCCGTGCTTCGTGATCTCGCTGGCGACGTAGCCGATGCGCTGAACGTTCGTGGAACGGTCCTCCCGCGAGAAGCCGAGGCCCTTGCCGAGGTGGGTACGCACCACGTCACCATCGAGCAGTGTCACGTTGCGGCCCGTCTCCATGAGTCGGTCAACGAGCGCGTTGGCGACGGTGCTCTTGCCCGAACCGGAGAGGCCGGTGAAGAAGACCGTGAAGCCCTGCTGGCTCTTCGGCGGGTGGCTGATCTTGAGCTCCTTGACCACGTCGGGGTAGGTGAACCAGCCCGGAATCTCCTCGCCGTTGGCGAGCATCTCGCGCTGCTGCGTGCCCGAGATGTTCTCGAACTTCTTGCCCTGCTCGTTGGCCTCGTCGATGGGCATGTAGGCATCGTCCTCGGGGACGTAGACCATCAGGCGGAACGGCACCATCTCAACGCCGATCTCGTCCTGGTACTTCTGGAACATCTCCTGCGCATCGTAGGGGCCATAGATCGGCTGGCCGTCGGAGCCGTTGCCCGGTCCGGCGTGGTCGCGCCCGACGACGAGGTGGGTGCAGCCGTAGTTCTTGCGGATGAGGCCGTGCCAGACGGCTTCGCGCGGACCCGCCATGCGCATGGCGAGCGGCAGGAGGCTCAACATGGCCTGGCCTTCGTCGTACTGCTTCAGGATGGCTTGGTAGCAGCGGACGCGGGTGTAGTGGTCCACGTCGCCCGGCTTCGTCATGCCGACGACCGGGTGAATGAGCAGCTTACCGCCGATCTCGTCGGCGGCGCGGCTCGTGAGTTCGTAGTGCGCGCGGTGCATCGGGTTGCGCGTCTGGAAGGC
Organism: Rhodothermales bacterium; assembly: GCA_028284265.1. GTDB lineage: Bacteria > Bacteroidota > Rhodothermia > Rhodothermales > JANQRZ01 > JANQRZ01. The sequence goes on along the minus strand of JANQRZ010000013.1, from coordinate 35,840 downwards.
CACGACCTTGTTCGAGTCCATCGACTCGATCTTCGCCCGAAGCTCGGCGGGGGTGTGGCGCAGGTCCTTGTAGTCGTAGTGCATCGGAAGCTGCACCCCTTCGAGCGCACCGCCGAGGTAGATGTCGCCCGCCTGATCGAATAGGTAGGAGACAGCCGGGTGCTTCTTGTCGGTCGTACCGAAGACCTCGGTGGCCTCGCGCTCCTTGTTCGGCGTCCAGCGGCTCTCGACCGTCATGATGGCGAGGAGGAGACCCGTGTTATCGCGGAGGGCGACGCGGTCGCCTTCCTTCAGGTCGCCCGCCGTCTCCTCGTTCACGTCAAGCGTGATCGGCATCGGCCAGAGCGTGCCATCGGCGAGGCGCATGTTCCCGACGACGCCGTTGTAGTCGGCTTCGTTCATGAAGCCCTTGAGCGGCGAGAAACCGCCGTTGAGGATCAACTCAATGTCGCAGGCCTGACGCGGCGTAAGCGCAATCGACGGAAGCTCGTGGGCCGCTTCGAGTGCGGCGTCTTGGTCAGCACCGGCCACGAGGTCGCAAAGGGTACCGCCGTGCGGCGCGATGAGGGTGTCGGTCATTATAAAACTGGGATTACGGGAGAGGAAAAGGAGGAGGCCGGAAAATGCCTAAAGCTGCCGCTAGGTTCAACCCGGGAGGTATTCTCCTCACAAACTGCTTACACGCATCATGCGGTGTCCACAATGGATATCGACCATGCCCCGGTCAGGCCTAAATCCGGGAACGGTTTCTTCACAACCAGACGAAGTGGATCACCGCGATGGCGATGGTCGCGACGGTAATTGAGACGGGCAACCCGGCCTTGACGTAGTCGGTGTAGCGGTAGCCGCCCGGCCCCATCACCATGAGGTTCGTCTGGTAGCCGATGGGGGTCAGGAAGCTCGCCGCCGCTGCAATCGTCACGGCGAGCGCGAAGGCCTTTGGCTCGGCCCCGAGTTCGGCGGCGACGGACAGGGCGACCGGAAACACTAGCACGGCTGATGCCTTGTTGGTAATCAACTCGGAGAGGACGTTGGCTGTGATATAGATCAAGATGAGCGCGACGAGCGGCCCGGCATCGGAGGCGATGCCTGTGATAAGATGGGCGGCCGCATCAGCCAGCCCTGTGGACTCGACGGCCTTTCCGATCCCGAGCGCGCCCGCGATCACCAGTAGCACCGATAGGTCAATAGCCTGGCGAGCGCTCGGCCCGCTGACACAGCCGACGACCACCATCCCGAGCGCTGCACAGAATGCCGCAACGGTCAGGGGTACGAGACCCGTCGCCGCCACGGTCACCATACCGATGAGCAGCGCGAGCGCAATGGGCGCACGGCGGCTCGCCTTCTCTACACGCTGCTCAACCGGGGCGACGTAGTAAAACTCGTCGCGGCTTGGCGCATCGTAGTGGTCGAAGTACGGTCCCGCTTCGACCAGCAATAGGTCACCCGCCTTGAGCGGGGTCTGGCCGAGTGAGCCGGTAATCCGCTCGCCCCGACGGTGGATGGCGAGGACCACGCCCCGGTAGCGTTCGCGGAAGTTGGCCTCTTTCAGCGTCCGTCCCGTCAGAAACGAGGAGATAGCGACGACGGCTTCATACAGCACCAACTCGTGCGGGTCGCGCAGGCGGTCCTGCGTCTCGATTGCAGAGACTTTGCGCTCCAACCCCGGCCGCTTCAGCAACTCGTCAAGAACACTGACATCTCCGACGAACGTCAACACATCGCCCGACTCCAACACTTCATCGGGACTCGCGGCGATGATGCGGTCGCCGCGACGGATGTGGGCGAGGTACGCATCACCCAGCGTCCGAAGCTCGGCCTCCTCAATGGTCTGCCCCCTGAATGTGGCCTGGCTCGACACACGAACGTCGAAGTGGTAGTCGCGGAGCTGCGCCCGCCGCCCCTCGCCGCCCTCGGTCGCCGGAAGCGTGCGATGTCCAATCAGAACGAAGTACACGGCCACGATGATGACGACGGGGACGCCGATCCACGCGAAGTCGAACATATTGAACCCCGGCAACCCCTCAGCCAGCAGCAAGCCGTGGACGACGACGTTCGTGGACGCGCCGACGAGCGTGAGCATCCCGCCAAGGATGGCGGCGTAGGAAAGCGGGATCAGCAGCTTCGAGGCGGGCACGCCGCGTTTTCGCCCCCACTCTTCGAGGCGCGGAATCAGCATTGCCACGACCGGCGTGTTGTTCAGGAAGCCCGACAGCACCGACGTAATCGGCATGACGCGGGCGAGAATGCCGCCTGCTTTCGCCCGTCCTGGCGTGGCTACGAGGCGATCCAGAAAGGCAAGCGCCCGCGTTCTCTCGACGCCTGCCGCCACGACGAACAGCGCCCCGACCGTCACCACCGCCGGGTTCGACAGCCCGTAAAAGGCGTCCGTCGGCGACACGACGCCTGCCAAGAGCAGTAGCCCAAGCGTGCCGAGCAGGACAAGGTCGGGACGAGCGATGTTTGCCACGAGGCCCGCCGTCATCACGACGAGCGCGCCGAGCGTGTACCACGCCTCCCAGCCAAGCGAGATCGAGTCGGGGGTCACAGGTCGAGGGTCGGGGATCGGAAGACGTACACGCCCGATATCGGCGGCTACGGATGGAAAAGCAAGCGCCTAGCCGAGATACTGTTTCCAGTCGAGTGCCGTGTCGCCCGCCGTCATGATCGACGGGTTGCGGAGGCTCTCCTTGTTGTAGCTGAGGCGCGTCCCGTCGAGCGTCGTCACCTGCCCGCCCGCGGTCTCGACGATGCACTGCGCCGCCGCCGTGTCCCACTCCATCGTCGGGACGGTCCGGGGATAGAGGTCCGCCGCGCCTTCGGCGACGAGGCAGAACTTGAGTGAGCTACCCATCGACGCCGACTCGACCTCGACGCCCGCGGCGGCCATCTTCTCTAAAATCGCCCCCACCTCCGGCCCGGCATGGTCGCGGCTCGCCACGACGGTGAGGTGCTTCGGCTCGGCTTTGCGAATCTCGATGGGCGTCGGCTCACCCTCGCCGTTCTGGCGGAAGGCCCCCGCGCCGCGCTCGGCGAAGTAAGTCACCTTCTGCGCCGGGACATGGACCACGCCCTGCACTGCCTCACCATCTTCGATCAGCGCAATGTTGACGGTGAACTGGCCGGTCTTCTTGATGAACTCCTTCGTGCCATCGAGCGGGTCGACGAGCCAGAAGCGCGTCCAACTCCGGCGGTCGGCGATCTCGTCCTCGGGCGACTCCTCGGAGAGCACCGGGATATCCGGAAACGCGGCGCGGAGACGGTCCACGATCAGGTGGTGCGCGGCGCGGTCGGCCTGCGTCAGCGGCGAGTCATCGGCCTTGTAGTCGACGGGGACCTCGTCGTCGTAGTGGTCGAGGATTTTGAGACCGGCTTCTTCGGCGATCTGACGGATGCGTTCGAGCATGAGAGGCGAGCAAGATGAAGGAAGGGTGAGATGGTCGTACCCACTCTAGCGAAGAGAACTGTCATTTCGACGAGCGCAGTGAGGAGAAATCCCCCTCGTTCGCGCCCATTAGAAGCGACGGGGATTCCTCGTCGCAAGCTCCTCGGAATGACACTACCCTTTTTGGATAGACGACTAAGTAGAATAGCGCGCTATGCCGATAGCATGGGGTAAGTTCTCGCGAAAGCTTTTCCGGCCTATTCCGCCTCATGCGCCGCCCCCGCCTCGTCCCCGCCCTCCTCGGCCTGTTGCTGCTGGCCGCGCCCGCTACTGCCCAGCGCGATGGCCTCCAGCAGATCGGCGACCAAGTCTCCGAGTTTCTGCTGCGCCAGCAAACCCTCGGTCGCCTCGACGGGGCGTTTCTCCTAAGCCAGCCGCTCTCGGCCTACGAGGCCGGGCGCGCCCTCGACTCGCTCGCGCTCCGCACCGACGACCTGAGTGCGATGGACCGCACGCTCCTCGCTCGCTATCGCGGGGAACGTCCCGGCCCCGGCGTGACGACCGTCAACGGCTGGGCCTCGGTGCTCTACCAGAACGGCGAGGATATGCTCTCGACTGAGGGCGATGACTACGGCTTCCAACTCAACCCGTCGGCGTACCTGACCGTCGGGTATGCTCGGCAGACCGAGAGCGAGACCCGCGACGGCTCGACACCGATCTGGCAGAACACTCGCGCCATCCGCGCCTCGGGGCACATCGGCCCCGTCTTCTTCGAGTCGCGCATCGAGGAGACGCAGCAGCGACCTGTCGCTCCGGCTATCGAGGGCGGGACGATCCCGCGCGAGCGGCGCGTCCGCTTCCTCCCGCAAGAGACCGGCAACCGGGTCGAAGGCACCTACGACTTCGGGCGGGCGATGGGCATCGTCGGCTTCCGCAGCAAGTACTTCGAGGTGCGCTTCGGGCGCGACCGCAACCGCTGGGGCGCGGGCACCAACAGCCTCTGGCTCTCCGACTTCGCCCCGGTCTACGACCAGCTTCAGATCCGCACGAACGTCTGGCGGATCGAGTACGTCAACCTCTTCGCCGCGATGGACGCGCAGTCGGTTTTCCCCGACCGCGAGCGGGCGCTGCCGCGCAAGTATGGCGCGTTCCACAAGCTCGCCCTCAACGTCACCGACCGGCTCCAGATCGAACTCTTCGAGAGCGCCATCTTCCTGCCCGACACCCTCAGTGGGCGCTCGGCTTACGACGTGTCGTTCCTGAATCCGATCATCTTCTACCATCAGGTCGAGAAGGACTACAACTTTCGGGGCAACCTCGCGGTCGGGGCCGGGGCGGCGTGGACGGTCACGCCGGGCGTCCGGCCCTACGGGCAGGTGATCCTGACGGAGTTTCAGGCGAAGGAGCTGTTCTCCAGCCGCCGGGCGTGGAGCACGAAGTGGGGCTTCCTCCTCGGCCTCCACCTCGCCGACCTGCCGATCGAGAACCTCGATGTCCGCGCCGAGGTCGCCCGCATCCGGCCCTACACGTACAGCCACCACGCCGACGGCAACTTCACCCACTACAACGACCCGCTCGGGCACGCCGCCGGACAGAACCTGTGGGATCTCGCCCTCTTCCTCCGCTACCGCCCGCACCCGCAGGTCCGCCTCGCGCTCAACGGCGCGTTCACCCGGCGCGGGCGCGACACCGAGACCGATAACTTCGGCGGCGACCCCCGCCGTTCCTACGACGACCGCGTCCGCGACACCGGCGTCACGCTCCTCCAGGGCATCCGCCGCGATGAGCTATTGCTAGAACTCGAAGGCGGCTACGAACTCCTGCCCGACCTCTTCCTCTCAGCGGGTCTGCGTTTCGAGTCCACCGACGACGAGGAGACCGGGCTATACCGCTACGCCGCGCCGTTCGCGCTCCTCCGCTGGGGCCTCCCCTTCCGCAGCGCGCGGTACTGACAGATTGCGGTTCTGCCGCCGTTGCGGCGCGATAGGCGAGCGAGCAACTTAGACGCCAGTTTTGAGGAAGGCAATGGTTTTCAGAGCCTGCGACGGATAGTTGTGCAACCTTGCTTACGTCACTCGGGCCAGCCCCGCAGCGGAGGTGGTGGCACCGAGTGATGCACTTCCGTTACTCCCACGAAGGACAAGCTATCGTCAACATCGAACGTGAAGAAGTAATGGTAGCTCCACGGCGATGGGCGATCCCAGTGCGAGTAGACCGCCGCGACTAGCGTGTCGCCGCAGGGCGGGCTGAAATGGACAAGCCAGTCCGCTTCTGCTACCGTCTCAGCCTTCGATGCGTAGCGGGCTTGCCAGGCGTCTTGCCAAGAAGGGGACCGCTCGCTAAGAGTTTGGCAGGTGTCTTCGAAATCGGGGCTGGTACCGATTATCCATGGCTCATCGAAGGCAAATGAAACGCCTTGATCGGTTCGCATTACCAGTGGAGTGCCCAAACGCTGACAAGCTTCGAGTCGCATACGGCCGTACTCCACGGCGGGTTCGACCTCGAAAAAGCTGAGATCAGGATGCACGGCATAGGTCGCAGGCTTCGGGGCAGCAGTTGCCAGCGGCACAGGAATGCAGGAGGTATCGGAAACTGCTATGAGTCCGGGCATCCCGTGCATTTCGAGATAGCGTAGTGCTACGTCATAGGACTGAAGGTCTTGCTCATCCACCTGCGGCGCGCAGACGGTAAGGAATGAAACTAGCCCAAACAAAGCGGGGAAAACTCTCCACACGGCATTAGCGATTCGAGGACTGCACAATTCAGGAGATGACGTTCACCCAATAACATACCGAACCCAAACCAGAGCGGAATCGGTCGATCCAACACGCAACCATACAAACAATAAAGAGGGAAGGGAGCAGCCCCCTTCCCTCTCGTCGCGTTCTGCGGATAGCCGTTGGCTAAACCCGCTCTGCGGGCTATTGGCTGCGCGCGCGCTTGACGAAGATGTTGTACATCGCCCGCCCGAAGTAGCGGAGGTTGGTCCGCACCGGGGCGCGCTCGTAGGCCTCCAGGTACGCGGCCTCGGAGTCGAGGACTTCCTCGAAGCCGTTGGGCAGGTCGGCGTAGAACGGCGGGACGAGGCCGGGCTTGTGGCGGCAGCGCCGCTCGGCGAGGTCGTCGGGGTAGAGGCTCAGGTAGTGCTCGGAGATCGGGCGGACGCCGACGAGTTGGAGGTCGCCGCGCAGCCAGTTGAGGAGCATCGGCAGCTCGTCGATCCAGAGCTTGCGGAAGGTGCGGCCCCACGTCGTGATGCGGAAGTCGTCCTTGAACTTGCCGCTCGCGTCGAGATTGTTGGTGGCGTAGAGGTAGGCCTGCAGATACTCCGAGTACGGGTGCATCGTGCGGAGCTTGTAGACGTAGACCGGCTCGCCGCCGCGCCCGACGCGCTTCATTTTGAAGACCGGCCCGTAGGACGGGCTATCGTCAAAGACCGGCGTGCGCTCCTTGCGAACGACGAAGTGGAACAGCCCGTCCTCGCCCTCATAGTGCTCGACGATCTCGAACCCGCACGAGACCAGCCGACCGAGCACCTCGGCTTTCGAGAAGGCCCGGTTGCGACCTTTGGTCAGGGCGAAGTAGAGCCGCTGCGTCAGCTTCAGCTTCGGGAGGGCGCGAGTGAAAAAGAATTCGGCAGCGTACATCGGTCGAGCGAGCCACGCGGGACGTGACGCCAGCACCGCCCGCTTGCGCTGCTCCGAGGTCTCGACACACCCGGCGAACGTACCGCCCTTCGGCAGTGCCGCGTTCACCGCCTCGAAGAACTTGTTGAGGTAGCGGACATCATTGAGGCGAGCGCAGTTCACGATGGTTTCTGTCCCGTCAGGCAAGTCTTCGATCACGGCCCGGTCGATCGTTGCCACAACCTGCGTCTGGACTCGCTCCTTGCGGGTGATCGTTGTGCCGATGACCGATGGGCGTGCCGGTTCGGAAAGGCTTTCCGCTCGCCGCGCCACTGTCACGGCATCGAATGCCGGAACGTCGAACGTGGTGCTCGCTTGAAGTGGTGGATAAGCCATCAGATTCTATCTAGTTAGGAGGCGGTGCCATAGGGCCATTGGCCCTCTCTAGATAGTATTCGGCAACCACTGAGCCGCACTTAGGCCCAGCGCCACAAAAACTTGAAGTATATCTCTTGTAGAAGATCTTATCCATGACAGCACGGCTATAGCTAACCCGCTCGCCTACGGGGTTTCCGCCCAAGCCGTGTGCGGGTCCGGCATGACGCGCTCGATGCAGCGCACCATCTCCTCCGCTACGTCGTGTCCGAACAGGTCCGGCTGCTCGCCCTCGGGCTGGAAGCCTGCAACGAGGTCGGCGAAGCCCTCGGCCTCGGGGTCGGCGAGTACGTTCCAGCCGACCTCGACCGTCTCGACCCACTCGGTCTCCGGGCGCAGGGTGATGCAGGGTTTGCCGAGAATGTACGCTTCCTTCTGCACGCCGCCGGAGTCGGTCAGGATTTTGGTGGCCCCGTGTTCGAGTCGGACGAAGTCGAGGAAGCCTTGCGGCTCCAACAGATGCACCGTGTCGGGCACGGCGATGGCGTGCTGCTCCAGCACGGCCCGCGTGCGCGGGTGCGCCGGGAAGACGACCGGCGCGCCGAGACTCCCGAGCGCATCGAGCATCGCGCCGAGACGCTGCGGGTCGTCCACGTTGTAGGGCCGGTGGAGCGTGAGCAGGAAATACGCCCCCTCCTCCACGCCGACGCGCTCCAGAATGTCCGACCGCTCGCGGGCGATCTCCAGCCGGTCCAGCAGGCTGTCCACCATGATGTCACCGACGCGGTAGGTGCGGTGCGCCAGCCCCTCGCGGGCGAGGTTTTCGACGGCGGTGTCGGTCGGGGCGAAGAGGAAATCGGCGCAGTGATCAGTGAGGACGCGGTTGATCTCCTCGGGCATGGTCCGGTTGAAGCTCCGCAGCCCGGCTTCGATGTGGAGCACTTTCTGGTGCAGCTTCGACGCGGCGAGAGCGGCGGCAATCGTCGTGTTCGTATCGCCAAAGACGATGACGAGATCGGGCTGCTCGTCTTGGAAGACGACTTCGAGCGCGGCGAGCATCTTGCCGGTCTGCGCGCCGTGCGAGCCGGAGCGCACGTCGAGGTTGTAGTCCGGGGCCGGAATCTCCAGATCGGTAAAAATCTGGTCGGACATGGCAGCGTCGTAGTGCTGGCCGGTGTGGACGATCACCTCGTGGTGACCGGCGCGGCGGAGCGCTTTCGAGAGCGGCCCGGCCTTGACGAACTGGGGCCGTGCCCCGATGACGGAAATGACTTTCATGGCGGATGGTGTGGTGGCTATCAGGGCTTAAGGTCAGGCGAAGTCGAGTAGCACGTCGGCAAGCTGACGGGAGAGCGGGGGCCGACTGGCGAAGTAGGCGTCGCGGCGGGCTTCCCAGACAGGCTTCCATCGCTCCGCCAGCGCCGTCTCCGAAATCTCGATGGCTTCGGTGGCAGAGCGCGCGTTGCGAAGCAGGTCGTGCTCGTTCTCCAGCACGACGAAGTTCATCATGTCGTCCGGCCCGACGAACGAGTTGAACCGCACCGAGGGGGTGCCAAGGAGCGCGGCCTCGGTCGCCATCGACTGGCTGTCGCCGACGTAGAGCGAAGCGTAGTGGATCAGCGAATGGAGGTCCGAGGCGGGTAGCCGGAGCCGATAGGGTTCGAGCGAGGGCGGCAGCGACGCTTCGCTGGAGATAACGACCTGCCCGTGCTTCGAGAGCCGCTCGACGAGGTTGATCTTGTCGGCCTCGGTGAAGCCACCCTGCCCCACGTCGTGGTTGGCGTCCCAACCGACGAATCGGACGACGCTGAACGGCTCGTCGGGGCGCAACCCGGCTGCTTCGATCCGCGAGGCATCCGGCGCGAACGTGTCCGGGTGGAGGTAGCACTCCTCGAACACGCCTTCGACGCGGACGTGGTTGCGGAACGTGTGCGGGAAGTGCGCGGGCGTGACGACGAGGTCGGCGAGCGGCCCGACGAAGTAATTGATGAGCGGCACCACCTCGCTATCGACCATCACCACCGAGCGGTACGAGCGCACCTTCGCCATCAGCGTGGCATAGGGCGAAGACCGACTCACGATCAGTTCGGCTCCGACCTGCCGAGCCGCCCGGTCGAGGTCGGTCGTCGTCTTGAACGCCGCGCCCACTTTCTGGGTCAGCGTCTTGCCCCGGCGACCGTAGGGTAGGTACGGCAACCCGGCCTCGCGCACGAGGTCCACCGTCACGTCTTTGTCTTTGGCGAGGTAGGTCGTCTCGAAGGCCTCGCCGCCCGCCTCGGCGACGCTGCGGAACTGGTGGAAGTGCTTGGGGTGGGCCAGTTCGAAGAGCACCTTGAGCGGCGTCGTCTGGCGCGCCAAGTTGACGACAGGAACAGGCGGGGAGTCGAGCACGAGGTTGGGCACGGTGCGGGTTGGGTAGGTGCGAGAGGGCTAGTGAGCAACCCCGGCAAGGGCGGGTTCGGTGGTGGATGCCGGGGTCGTGTGCAGGAGGTCAAGCCAGGCTGGTTCGCCGCCGTAGCCGAGCCTGTCCATCAGCGCGCCTGCGCGGCGATGCAGCACGGCAGCTTGCCGGGGCGTCCAGTCGTTCCACTTCGGGAAGAGGTCGCGACTTTTGTTGACCCGCTGCTGCTCCTCGTTCTCGGCGAGCGTGTGGGCTTCCAAACCGAGCGCGGCAAGCAACCGCTTGGTCTCCGCCGACCCGTCTTCGCCCGTGAGGTCTTCGAGCCGGAAGCGGTGGTAGCTCGGGTGGGTACCGAAGCGGTTAATGATCGCCTGGTTCTTGTAAGCCCAGACCCACGCGAAGCGCTCGAACTTGCCCATCGCCAGACTCTCGGCGAAGCCCGCATCACCCGCGAGCCACGGGTTCGGCTGCCACAGCGGGACGGCGTGGTGCAGAACTGTCCGCTTGGCCGACTGCCGCTTCCAGTTCAGGAACGACCGGACGAAGTCACGCGGATCGCGGACGAGATGAAAGATGGTGGCGTCGGTGTCGGTGGGCAGCGTTTGCAACAGCGCCATCGTCAGCAGCGGGTCCGCCGTCGAGGCGAAGACCTGTTCGCTACGTACGGCGCGGAGCACACATCCGGCGAGGGCAGGCTGCCCAAACTGAAATGTTGCGGTGCCGACCAAATTCAGGAGACGCGCCCCGGCCTGCTGATGCGGCACGTCGGGCGCACCTTCGACGCGAGCAAGGAGGCGCTGGAGATAGTTCGTCCCGGCGCGGCCCGTCGAGAGAACGAAGAGCGGGGTGGCGGGTCGGCTCATGCCCCTACCCCCGCGGTCGGAGCCGCTGTGCGTCCGTGGCCGAGCCGGACGAGGCCCCACTTGACGACGTTTTTCGCCTGCTGCACGACGAGGTCGCCGGTCCACGCGCCGAGGTGGTCGAGCCACCGCTCGGGGTGCGTGTTGATCATGACGTGGTCGGGCATCGTACCCTGCTCCAACGCCGCGACGATCTCGGCGGTCGTGTGGAACGAGTGTTCGAACTTCGAGGCCACTTTGTCGCGGACACCGACCGACGCTCCATCCCACCGCCGCCCGGTGTCGGTGAGGTAGAAGATGCGGTCGAAGTTGAGGTCGAAGTACGGCTCGGCGAGGATGTCGTGCTTGTGGTAATCAACCTCCTGAAAAAGGCTCCGGTTGTCCCACCGCGAGAGCGGACTGCCGTGCATGCAGATCGTCTCGACGGGATAGACCGTGCGGAACCGGGCGAGGTGCTCGGCGAAGAGATTGGCGGCCTGCTCCATGTCGCCTCGGGCGAGCGTCAGGTCTTCGTAGTGGTACCCGATCTCGTGCCCGAGGTCGGCGATGGCGCGCATGATCGCCTCGTCGTAACTCTCCGGAACGATGCGGAAGAAGTAGGTCGCCTCGGCTCCCAGGTCGGCTTCGAGCCGGGCCTTGGCGAGTGAGCGTCCGGGCCGCCGGTCTACGTCGTGACGGAGGACGAGCACGCGGTCCTCGCGGTGCGCCTCGCGGACGTAGTGGGCGAAGGAGACGAGCCGATAGCCAGCGTCTTGGGCAGCCCGGAGCAGGCGGGCGTAGGCGTCGAGCGTGAAGTCGCGGGTCATGGCGTGGTGGGTTGGGCCTGCCGGACAGGGTCGGTCTCGGCGGCGAGGGCGACGAGCAGTTCGGCGAGGGCCAGCGCCATCCACGCCTGCCCCCAGCGCATGTGGCGGACCTGGTTCTGGATCAGGCGACCCCGGCGGTAGATGAACGCGCCGTCTGCATCGCGCATATGGTCTAGCGTCCAGGCTGCGATCCGTGCTGCCGTGTCGAGGTCGCCGAGCTTCGAGAAGGTGATGATGCCCTGGGCCTGATTGTGGATGTCGGCAGGCCAGGCTTTCGGCCAGCGCCAGAGGGCGCGCCCGTCGGCGGTGAACTGCTCGTCGCGGTAGAACCGTGCCCCGCGCTTGATGGCATCGCGGAGCGCCGGGTCGTCGTCGCCCGTCGCGGCGGCGTAGTCCATCAGCGAATCGAGGATGAACCCCTGGTGGAAGTCGATCTGCCGCTTCTCGGTGCCGTCGCTTTTGATCCGATAGTTCCAGAACCCTTCGGGCTGTTGGCGAGCCAGCGTGTAATCGACGCTTCGACGGGCGAGATCGCGGAGGTGCTCATCGCCCGTCACCGCATAGGTCTGCGCGAGGAGGCGGGCGACGAGCGCGTTCGCGTTGAAGCACTCGTCGCGCTGGATCGGCGTGTAGCTGAAGCACAGCCCGTCGTCCCGTTCGGTCCGGGGGAGGTCGTGGATGATGAACGCTGTGGCCGCCTCGATGACGGCTCGCGCCCGCTCGTCGCCTGTCACGCGCAGGTATTCGCAGACGCCGTCGTGGATGAAGGCCGTCACCACCGCCGAGGGCGTGTTGGGCGACTGGAACTTCGTCAGCGACGAATAAGCGTAGGGCAGTCCCCACGACCATCCGTGCTCGGTCTCGACGCTGTGCTCGACGATCCAGTCGAACAGTTCCGTCATCTGCGCGCCGTAGACGCCGGTCTGGCCGTGGCGGAGGGCGTAGGCTTTGAGGAAGAGGCCCGCCGCTTTCGGCATCAGGACGGGCGGAATCTTGAGCGCCCGGCGCAGACTGAACGGGTTGCGCTTATGGAGCTGCGTCAGCGCAAACGAGACGACGGGGGGCAGCGACCGCAGCGGGAGCGGCGAGGCGAGAAGGTCGTAGGGGTCCGGCCCGGCGAAGCCCCGCGCCTCGGCATACCCGAGCACGCGCTCCAGCGCATCGGCAAACGAGAAGCCGGTATAGGCGTCGGGACGCATGACGAGCATTCGGTCAGTTGAGCAGCGAGGCGTAGGCTGCTTCGAGCCGGGCAGCGACCGTCGAGGCGAGGTACCGCTCGCGGGCAACGGTTCGGTTGCGCTCGCCCTGGGTGCGACGCAGCGTGTCGTCTTCCACGAGCCGCGTGACGAAGCCAGCGAAGGTTTCGGGATCGGTGCGTTCGCTGAGGAAGCCGTGTTCGCCGTCGGTAAGGTGGTCGCCGATGCCACCCATAGGACGGGTGACGACGGGCAGCCCGAAGGCCATCGCTTCGAGGATCGAGGTGGGCAAACCTTCGCCGTGGAGCGTGGGCAGCAGGTAGAGGTCGGCGTCGGCGAGGACGGCGGCCTTTTCGGCGTCGCGGACGTAGCCCGTGAAGCGGACGTTGGGCATGTCGCGCTCGGCAACCCACGCCTCGGCGCGGGCTTTCACCGGCCCCTCGCCCGCGATCACGAGGTGGAGATCGGGGTGCTGCTCCTGCGCGAGCCGTGTCGCCTCCAGCGTCTCGATCACGCCTTTGTCCTCGGCGAGGCGAGCCAGAAACAGGACCGTCGGCGGATGGGCACGCTCTCCTTCGGGTCGCTGCGCGAGGAGGGCATCGTCAACGACCGTCGTTTCGCGGAACATCGATCCCTCGTAGCCCCAGGCGCGAATCTTCTGCTCGTACTCCTCGGCATCGACCGCGATGGCGTCGGCGTTGAAATACTGCTGCTTGATCCAGCGGAAGCGCCGGCCGTTGAAGGCCTCTTCGAAGCCATGATCCCAACCATGAAGGCGGATAAAGAGCTTCGCGCCGGAGGTCTTAGCCCGGTTGGCGAGAACGGCGTCGCGGGCGATGCCGGGACCATAGAATGACGTGTTCTGGTGGACCACATCGAACTGCCCGTCCTTGAGCGTCCGAAGGAGCTGGGAGGTATCCCGTGTCAGCCGGGCTAGCCGCGCTGCCGTGCCCGATTCGCCGGGGCGCGAGCCTCGGTGCATCACCTCCACGTCGGTGCGGAAGTGCGGCAGGAGGGCCTTGCAGTAGTTGGCAACGCCGCCGTGGTTTTCGGGAGCAGGAGCGTTAAGGAGTACGCGCATGGGCTTGGGTATAAACAGGGTGAGGTACAGAGGTCGGCAGCGGCTGCACCGGCACGCCAGCACGCGCCGCAACCGCCTGCTTCGTGGGCAGGAGTTCAGCGCTGCGCTGGAGCGCCCCGAGCAGGGCGAAGAATAGTGCGTAGGGGGTCGTGACCCAGAGTTGATTCGACGCCGAGAAGATGAGGCTCGTGGCGAGGAGGCCCCAGAACACGGCCCGTATGCCGATGGCGTAGCGCGACCGGAAGAGCCGACGCCAGCGGGCACGGAAGCGCAGCGCGATGAGGAAGTAGACGAGTAGGAACCCGATCAGGCCGACGGCCCCCGCTCCGTCTAGCATCACGTTGTAGTCGATATGGATGGGACGGTCTTCGCGCAGCCACTCGAAGATGTCGGTCGAGTTGAAGAACTCGGTCCCGAAGAGCATGTGGCGGGGCGAGCCGTTCGCGAAATCGCTCCACACCTGCTTCGTCTCCGCGACACGCCCGAACCGCGAGGCCATCTCAAACTCGACGCCCTGCGTGACGCGCGCCGTGTAGAGGTCCGTCACTTTGTCACCGAACAGGAAGAAGGCTGCCGCAATGATCGGAACCGCGAGGGCTGTGGCACCCAGCAGCCGCCCCGGACTCAGCCGGACGCCGCCGAGCAGGACGATCACGGCGAACCCCGCGATCATCCCAGCCATCGCACCGCGCCGGAACGAGATCATCACGATCACACCGGCGAGGACGTGGACCAAGAGCGCAAACAACCGCTGCCGACGGGTTCGCCAGAGCGACATCGCGGCCAGGCCTCCGAGGGCGAGGTAGACCATCGCATAGGTCGCGTAGGCACCCATCCCACCATAGCTAAAGCCGCGCCCGCGCATGTACCCTTCCCATCCCCACGGATAGACCTGGGCCACGCCAAACGTCGCCACAACGATAACTGAGCCGACCACAAGTGCTTTGAGGAAGGCCAGCACGTCTTGCTGTGTTCGGAGCACGGACACCATCACTGGATACATCGAGAAGGCGATCCACAGCCGCATCACGCCGTTGAACGAGTTGCTCCAGTCCGAGGCCAGCATCGCCAGCCCCGTGATGTAGACGAGGAACGTGAGCACGGCCACCACGGGCGTCATCAAGCGCCAGCGCGGCGATGTCACCACGATGACGGACAGGAAGATGCCGTACTTGAGGTGCCCCGCGTGTATGCCCCCGAACCCGACGAGCGGGCCGATGCAGTCGGTCAGAAGGACCAGCGGGAAGAGATAGGCAATCAGCTTTCGCATCGTTCTCAGCCACCCCGGCTTGCTTTCCATTCGAAGGCTTTGCCACGCAGTACGCGCATCGCGTCGCCGCGCCGCACGGCCCGACCCAGCGCCGCCCACCGACTTCCTTCGCGCCGCAACCGGAGGCCGAGCAACCGGACCTGTCGCCGTACCCAAAACTCTGACGTAGCGAGTCGTTCGTAACCGTACCGATCCAGCGCCCCACCCGCGAGGCCTTCGTAGGCTTCGATCTCAGCAGGAGTGAGGTCCTCTTGCCACTGCGACACTTGCGACGGCTTCATCTCACCGGCTACGTTTTCGTGCAGCGTATGGTAGGTGCCGCCAATCTGACCGTCAACGAAATCGGCGCGCGAGCCGCTCCGAATGCGTCCTGCACCAGAGACGCCTAGCGTCTCCAAGATGCGGCGCAGCGAAGCCTCCTTCGCGTGGACGACATCCTCGTAACGTGTAGTATGCACCGTCAACCCACCGAACGCTTCGACGAGGTCGAGTTTGCGCTGCCAGTTCTGGGCCGCACGGACGAGGTCGGCATCCATCACGCCTCGTTCGCCGGTGCGGAGGGCGTGGCCGGAAGGCGTGGTCCGCTTCGAGCGGAAGACGGCACGCCCGTCGCGGACGAGGTGCAGCACCGTCGCTTCGGGAAAGGCGGTGGCAAGCACATCGAGGTGGTAATGCAGGCGCGGGCCTTTGACGATCCATACCTCGGCCTCGGGCGCGTGCGTCTCGAAGTAGTGGCGGACCAGCGTTTGCAGCGCGACCTCACGCGAGACCGTGTCATCCTGTGCCCGAAGCGCAGCCTCTACCGCCTTGCGGTGGAGGTCTAGCTCGGCGAAGCGGGTCTCGGCGTAGAGATACTCCACGAGGTCGGCGACATCGAGAACGCCGCGACCCGCCGGGATTTCCAGCACAGCGGGTACAAGGTCGGTCTCGTGCGAGACGGCCACACCCGCACGCTCACTCAGAAGCGCCGACAGGAGCGTCGAGCCGGAGCGGTTGTCATAGAGCAGGAACGCCAGCTTCGTCATCGGGACACCTCCGCTTTGCCAAGCCACACACTGCGAAGCAGGCCCGGCGTCCACACGGTCGCGATCCGATCGGTGGCCCACACGTAGGCGACCGCGACGACGTTGAAGAGCACGAGCGACGCACTCGTCGCTACCGCGGCCCCGTTGATCCCGAAGCGCGGGATGAGGACGTAGCTCAACGCGATGCTCGCTATCACCACGATGAAGGAGATCGCCTGATAGGCCACCTGCCGCCCGGTCATCTGCATGAACACGCCGACGCTCCCTGCGAGCGCGCTCGCCAGCATCCCGGCAGCGATGATGCGGAGCGCTATCGCGCCTTGGGCGTACTCCGGGCCGAAGAGGCCAAGCACGAAACCGGGCACGGCA
Organism: Rhodothermales bacterium; assembly: GCA_028284265.1. GTDB lineage: Bacteria > Bacteroidota > Rhodothermia > Rhodothermales > JANQRZ01 > JANQRZ01. The sequence continues at coordinate 19,446 of JANQRZ010000013.1, read as the reverse complement.
ACGAGGAGGAGGAACACCGGAGCAGCGCACAGCGCGGCGGCGGTGGTGGCATAGCCAACGAAGCGTTGCAACCCCGCGCGGTCCTGTCGTAACTCGGCAAACTTGGGTGCGGCGATGCTGTTGACTGCGCCGAGCGGGATGATGACGAGCGCGGCCAGCTTGAACGCGATGTCGTAGACCCCCACCGCCGTCTCGTCGAGAAACGCGCCGACCATGATCGTGTCGATCCAGCCTTTCAGGAAGATCATCGAGTTGGCGAAGAGGAGCGGGAAGGCCGTGGCGAGGAGCACCTTCACCGGATAGGCCGGTCCCATACCTGCTGCACGGGGGAGCTTGCTGACCGCCCAGACCAGCGCGCCGACCGCAACGACCGCTGCGAGCGCCGTCCCGACGAGGAAGGCGTCGATCACCCGCACATCCCCTGACCCGAACGCGACCATCCCGACGAGCGCTGCCAGCGGCAGCGCCGAGCGAAGCACCTGCTGCGTGAACTCGGAGACCGCGACGCGCTTCAGGCCACGCAACGCTTGCGCGGCGAGGACGAGGACGGCGAATGGCGGAATTGCCAGCGCCGCCCGCTGGAAATAATCGGCCAGGTGTGGCTTGCTGAAAACAGAGTCGGCGATGAAGGGCGCAGCGAACCACGTCGCGGCAGCGATCCCCACGGACCACGGCAATACGATGGCGAGGGCGCGACCGATCACCCGTCGCACCTCGGTCTTGTCTTCCGCCGCACGCGCCTCGGCCACGAAGCGCACCACGACGGTGTCGAGGCCGAGCAGCGAGAGAATCGCCCCGAGGTTGACCAAGATGAAGGCGAGCGAGAAACGGCCCCATGCCGCCGCGCCGAGCGTCTGCGCGACGACGAGTGCAAAGAGATAGGCCATCCCTTTCCCACCCAGCCGCATCGCAAACGCTGACCCCGCGCCCAAGGACAATTCGCGCAAACCGGAATCGCCGCGCAGCCGGTTCGTCAGTCGCTCTACCGCGCTATGTATGATCCCCCCTTCGCGCATCAGTCTGGAGCTTCGTCAGAGCGCTCGGGTCAGGGCATCGACCACATGGCTGATCGTGGCTTCGTCGAGCTGAGGCCAGATCGGGAGGCTGAGGACTTCGCTCGCACGTTGGTCGCTAACGGGGCACGGCGTGTTCAGGTCGGCGTAGACCGGCAGGCGGTTCTGCGGCACCGGGTAGTAGATCATAGTCGAGATGCCCTGCGCCTTGAGCGTGGCGGCGACGGTATCGCGCTTTCCATCGAGGACGCAGACGGTGTACTGGTGCATGACGTGCCCCGGCGTGAGGAGCGGCGTGACGACGCCCTCGACATTTTCGAGCAGCCGATTGTAGGTCTCGGCGACACGGCGGCGGCCTGCGTTCTGATCTTCGATGTGCGGTAGCTTGACCCGAAGGAACGCGGCCTGCATCGCGTCGAGGCGCGAGTTGTAACCGACCTCTTCGTTGTGGTACTTCTTGAGCGAGCCGTGCGCCCGCAGCTTCCGCATGTGCTCGGCGACGGCGTCATCGTCAGTCGTGATGAGACCGGCATCGCCGAAGGCACCGAGGTTTTTGGACGGGAAGAATGAGTAGGCCCCGACCGCCCCAACCGTGCCGGTCTGCTTGCCGTGCCACATCGCCATGCCGTCGCCGCCGTTCGCATCCACGAACCGCGCGCCGAACGACTGCGCGCAGTCCTCCACCACCGTCAGCCCATGCCGCTCGGCGATCTCCATAATCGGCCCGATTTCGGCGGGGCAGCCGTAGAGGTGGACCGGCATGATCGCCGCCGTCCGCTCGGTGATGAGCGGCTCGATGGTGGCTGGGTCGAGGTTGAACGTCCGGGCATCGATGTCGGCGAAGACGGGCGTCGCGCCGACGGCGCTGATCGACTCGGCGGTGGCGAAGAACGAGAACGGTGTCGTGATGACCTCGTCGCCCTCGCTAATCTCGAGCGCCCGCAACCCGATCACGAGCGCGTCGGTGCCGGAGTTGACGCCGATGGCGTGCGCGGTGCCGAGGTAGTCGGCGACCTCACGCTCGAAGGCGTCGAGTTCGGGGCCTTTGATGAACTGGCCCGAGCGGAGGACGCGCTGGAAGGCGGCGTTGAGTTCGTCCCAGAGCGCGTCGATTTCCGGCTCCAAGTCGAGGATGGGAATGGCGGTGGCGGTCATATTAGGCGAGTTGTTTGAAATCGTCATAGGTGCGTTCACCTTCGGTCATACTCTCCGGCAGCGGGGCCTCTTCGTCGAGGTCGAGGCAGCGAAGGATGCCGCCCTCCTCTTGGTAGCGAAGACCGGACTCAGGACAGGTGGCAAGGCCGTCGGCGTCGGGCGAAAGCAGGTGTCCGTGGCGGCTCATCCACCCGCGCTGCCGCGCCGGATTGCCGACGACGAGCGCGTAGTCCGGCACGTTCTTCGTCACCACACTCCCGGCGGCGACAAAGCAGTAGCGCCCGAGCGTGATGCCACACACGATGGTGGCATTCGCGCCGACGGTCGCGCCTCGGCGGAAAAGCGTCCGCTCGTAGAGGCCACGCCGGTTGACCTGCGAGCGCGGGTTGGTGACGTTCGTCAGCACGCAGCTCGGGCCGAGGAACACCTCGTCTTCCAGCTCGCAGCCGGTGTAGATCGAGACGTTGTTCTGGATCTTCACCCGGTCGCCCATCACTACATCATTCGCCACATTGACGTTCTGACCGAGCGTGCAGTCCCGCCCGATCCGTGCGCCCGGCTGGACGTGGCTGAAGTGCCAGATGCTGGTACCCTCGCCGATCTCACACGGCGCGTCTACATACGCGCTCTCGTGAATGCGGACACCGGGCAACTCGCGGATGCGTTCCATGGCGGTGGCGGTCATCAGGCTGCGTGGAGAGGTCAGGCTACTTCGAGCTTGAGAAAGGGATGGGGCAGCGTCGGCGCTGCCTCGACCTCCGCTGTCCGAATGTTGTGTACCAGTTCGATGGACGGACGGGCGTCTTCGATGCCGAAGCCGTTGCCCGCGAGCGTCTGCTCGTAGACCACCGTGTGGAGGTCGCGGAAGCCGCCGGAGAACTCGATCTCCTCCCCGTCGACGGTGATCGAGCGGTAGGTGGGCTGCTGGCCTTTGACCGACTCCGGCAGGTCGTTGCCATCGATGGAGAGGAACCACTGCACGTCGGCGTTTTTGAGTTCGAGGAAGCCGCCTGCGCGCTCGGCCTCCATCAGGTGCACCTCGCTCTTCTCGACGCCGCCGAAGAGCCAGATCAGTAGGTCGAAGAAGTGGATACCGATGTTGGTCGCTACACCGCCGGACTTGTTATGGTCGCCCTTCCACGAGTAGCGGTACCACTGCCCGCGCGAGGTGACGTAGCTCAACCGAACGGCGTGCCGCTTGTCCGAGGTCGCCAGCTTGTCGCGCAGGGCGAGGAGGGCCGGGTGGACCCGAAGTTGGAGAATCGTGTGGACCGAACAGCATTCGTACTCACGCTCCAGCTCAGCCAGCACGTCAAGGTTCCAGGGGTTCATGACCAGCGGCTTCTCGCAGATGGCGTCTGCGCCGACGCGAAGGGCGAGGCGGATATGCGCGTCGTGGAGATGGTTCGGCGAGCAGATGGTGACGTAATCGACCCGTTCGCTCGACGGACCACGGCGGAGCTTCTCCAAGTGCCGGTCGAAGCGCTCGAACTCGGTGAAGAACGCCGCCTGCGGAAAGTGCTGGTCGAGGATACCGACCGAATCGTGCGGATCGACGGCGGCGACGAGGCGGTTGCCGGTTTCAGCTATGGCCTTGAGGTGGCGCGGCGCGATGTATCCAGCGACGCCGGTGAGGGCAAAGTTCTTCATGGGAGTGGCGTGGTTCATGGTGGAGTGTTACCGCATCAGTACGGGCGCGAGGTTCTCGGCTTGCTCGTCGCCCATCTCGCGGCCCGAGAGACCCACGACACGCGCCGATCCTTCGCAGCAAGCCCGCATCTTCCCGCGCGTATCGACGATCAGCGGCACCGAGTCGATGACGAGTTGGTAGTCCACGTTGTCGTGGTCGGTGATGAGGATCACCGCGTCGGTGTTGCTCAGTTCGGCCTCGGTGAGCGGGCGGCTGTGGAGCGGGAGGTGCTGGATCGACGTATGCCCGTCATCGGCGATGGTCGGGCAGAAGGGGTCGTGGTACTGCACGTCGGCGCCCTTCTCCTGAAGCAAGCGGATGATTTCGAGCGCCGGGCTTTCGCGCAAGTCGTCGATGTTCTTCTTGTAGGCAATGCCGAGGATGAGGAGGCGGCTGCCACGAATCGCCTTGGCGTCATCGTTGAGCGCGTCAGCCACTTTCTGGACGACGTAGTCGGGCATCTCGGCATTGATCTCCGAGGCGAGTTCGATCATCCGCGTCTTATAGGCGAGGGTCCGCATCTTCCACGAGAGGTAGTGCGGATCGAGCGGGATGCAATGTCCGCCGAGGCCGGGGCCGGGGGTGAACTTCATGAACCCGAACGGCTTCGTTGCCGCCGCCTCGATCACGTCCCACACGCTCACATCGAGCTTGTCGCACGCCTGCGCCAGTTCGTTGGCGAGGGCGATGTTGATCATGCGGAAGGTGTTCTCGTAGACCTTGACCAACTCCGCCGCCCGCGCACTCTCGACCGGCACAAGCGTGTCGAACACCCGGTCGTAGGCGGCTACACCGACCTCGGCGCACGCGGCGGTCACGCCACCGATCACCTTGGGGGTGTTCTTTGTGTGCCACGTCGCGTTGCCGGGGTCCACGCGCTCGGGCGAGAAGCAGAGGAAGAAATCCTCACCGACGGTCAGCCCAGTCTCGGCAAGCACGGGCAGAAGCACTTCATCGGTCGTGCCGGGATAGGTGGTGCTCTCCAAGATGACGAGTTGGCCGGGGCGAAGGCTGTCTTTGATAACCCGCGCCGCACTGAGTACGTAGCCGAGGTCGGGGTCCTTGATCTTGTTGAGCGGCGTCGGGACGCAGATCGAGATCACGTCGCACTCGCCGAGGCGGCCCATGTCGGTCGTCGCCTCGATCTGGCCACTCTCGGCGTGGGGCCGGAGCGAATCCGAGGGCACGTCGCCGATGTGGCTCTCGCCTCGGTTGATGCGCTCGACGACGGGCGCGCTCACATCGAAGCCGAGCACGCGGTATCCGGCGCTAGCGCATTCGACGGCAAGCGGGAGGCCGACATAGCCGAGGCCGATGACGCCGACGGTGGCCTCGCCGGAAGCAGCGAGATCGAGGAGTCGTTGAGCGGAGGATGTGCTGTTGGTAGTCACAGGAAAGTAGGTCTTGATAGGCGGAAGGGAAGGGGCGCGGCTACTCTGTGAGGCGGAGGATGACGAGCGCAAGCGTGCCGAGTGAAGAGGTGAATACGGCTACATCGCGCAGCGCGATCCCGGTCTTGACTTCGGTGCGTACCGTCATGAGGTCGCCTTCTTGGAGTTCGGGATAGCCGTCGGCGAACAGTTGGTCGAGTGTTTTCTCAAAGAGGACGCTCTGGCGGCCACCCTGAATGCGCGTGAGTTGCACGTGGATGATGCGGTCCTCCTCGCCCCGCTGCATACCGGCTTGCGGACCACCGGCATACGAGAGCAAGTTGAGCAAGTCGGTTCCGGCTTCTACTTGATAGAGGCCCGGTGTCCGCACATCGCCCCATACCTGGACGTTTATCGTCGTGCGGCCGGGTTCGGCGTAGCGGTAGACGGAGACGCCCGGCGTGGCGGTGACGATCTGCGCGTGAGCCGTCGGCCCGGCGAAGGCTACCAGCAGGAAGGCGATAAAGGAGAGGCGTTTCATGCAGCGTGTGGCGGTAATGGGCGGAGGGTGCTGAATGGATTCGTTCAGGCTTCGACGGGGTCTTGAAGCGGCGTTTCGCCTGCGGGGGCCAGCATGAAGTCGTCCATGCTGCCGTAGCCATACCCGTAGCCGTAGCCATACCCCTTGGTCCGTTCGTCGAACCGGTTGAGGACGGTGCCGATGACCGGGGTGCCGGAGACGCTAATCCCTTCGCGCGTCCGCACCAGCGAACGCCAGCTCGTTTGCCCGGCGACAGAGAGAAACACGATGGCATCGCACAGCCGGGACACGAGCACGGCATCGGTCACGGCCAACACCGGCGGCGTGTCGATGATGACTACGTCGAACGACTCGCGCATCTCGGCGACGAGTTCAGCCATGCGCTGGGAGTTGAGCAGTTCAGCGGGGTTGGGGACATGCTTGCCCGCAGGCACGACGTAGAGGTTCTCGACGGCATCATCGAACTCTTTCCACGTCACGCGGAGCGGCTGGTGGTAGCTCTCCCAGTCGATGGCACCCCGGCGAAAGAGGAGCTCCGAGAGACCGTTGTAGCGGGTCAGGCCGAGGAGTGTGTGGCCTTTCGGCTTGCGGAGATCGGCGTCCACGTAGAGCGTCCGGTGGCCCGCCTGCGCCATCGAGACGGCGATGTTCATGGCGGTCGTGCTCTTGCCCTCGCTCGGGCCAGAACTGGTGACCATCATGACCTCGACCTTCTTGTCGGGCAAGCTGAACTGGATATTGGTCCTCAGTTGCCGGAACGCTTCGGCGAGTGGGGAGAGCGGGTGGAGCACCGACGCGACGGTCGTGTTCACCTCGTGCGAGTCGATGCGGACTTTCTCTTGGCCGCTGAAGTTGCGCTTGATGACAGCCTTCATGTCCGGGATCGCGCCGAGCATCGTGAAGCCGTGGGCGCGGAGGTCTTCCGGCGTCTTGATCCGGTGGTCGAGAGCATTCCAGAGCACGGCCCCTCCCACCCCAGCGGCGAAGCCGAACAGCAGCCCGAACAGAAGGTTCAGGAAAGGACGCGGGCGCACCGGCTCCACCGGCACGTCGGCGCGGCGGATGACCTCGACATAGCCCAACTCAGACTCCTCGGCTACACGGGCTTCCTGCAGCTTCTCGACGAGGAAGAGGTAGGTCCGCTCCGTCGCTTGGCGCTGGCGCTGAAGCTGGGCGAGTTGGATGGTCTGACGCGGAATCTCGCGCAGGCGGCCTTCGTACTCGCCGACCTGTGCTTGCAGCGCGGCAGCCTTGGCCTCCAAGCCTTGCACGCGGATACGCTTCTGGACGACGTCGCGCTGAAGTCCGGTGATGTAGCCGAGGCCGGACGCTCCACCCGTGCTCACGTCTAGGCCGCCGACCGCGAGGACCTCCTCGACATACTGCTGCGAGAGGTCATCGACCTGCTGCCGGAGGCGCTCGATGCGCGAGGTGATCTGGAGGAGTTCGGGATTGCGCGCCTCCTCGCCCATGAGCGTCGGATCGACCGAGTAGAAGTCGCTGGCTTGGAGTTCGAGTTCGGCTATGCGCTCTTGGAGCACGCGGATCTCGTTCTCCACCCCCGAGGCGATGCGCCGCGTAAGGCCCGGCTCGACGCGCTCCACTTCGGCTTCGATGGACCCGAGGGCGGCCTGCTCCATCTCTAGCTCGACGCGCGTCTCTTCGAGCGCTGCATCAAGGGCCGCGATCTGGGTGACAGCGTTCTGGCCTTCGGAGTCGAGCGCGACCGCCCCCTCCTGCGTCATGAACTGCCGAAGCTGGTCCTCGATCAGCCGAAGGTCCTCGCGTCGCTTTTCTTCCTGACCCTCTAGGAATGAGCGCGAGCTGGAGATGCTGGCACGGCTGGTTTCTTGGCTACGCTGGAGGTACTCCTCTGCGTACAGGTTCGCCATGAGGGCCGCTTCGTCGGGGCTAGTGCTGTTGGCGGTGATGCGGATGAGGTCGGCGTAGTCGCTTACCGGGGCGAAGCGGACGCGCTCTTCGAGCATGGTGCGCGCCATCTCGCCGACAGGCACTACCTCGCCCTCTTCATTCTGCATCAGCGGCGTCGGGGCGGAGGCCACATCGGACAGCCGAGCAGCCACGCGCTCGGCGAGCGGGACGGACTGCCGCAGAATCTCGACCTCATTGTAGAGGGTACGCGAGTCGCCACCGAAAGAGAGCAGGCTCTCGATAGAGTTGGCGCTCCAGCTCTGGTTTTTGTTGGTGTCCACGAGCACAACGCTCGCGGTTCGATAGAGCGGCGACTGGGTAAACGTATAGAGCGCCGTGATGGCAAAGATCGCGAGGGTGGTTAGGAGGATGATCTTCCACCCCCGCCGGAACGTCTCCAGTATGCTTGCGAGCGACAGTTCGGCGAACGGCTCTTGCTCAGGCTCCATCATCGGCATCGCTCCGTGTCCCGAAGGCACCCCTGCGGCACCGGGACCGGTCGTGATGTTCGCTGCACCGGGCAGAATAGGTCGATTCATGTAGGTAGGTTCCACGGTGGGGCGAGCTAAGTCCAAGGAGGGTTTTTATGCATACATCGCTTGAATCAGGTAATCGCACGTTCCAGGATCGAACTTAAAAGGTGGAAAACCTTTCTCGGAGCAAGGGAAGACCTTTCCCAAACCTCCTTCTATTTCGCCTCCAGAGAACGGGATTGACGCTGGAGATCGTCTACCAAACCGCGTTCCCCTTTCCCCTCCCTGCGAGGCCTCCTGTTTACCTCACGAATAGGCTCGGCGTACCCCCTCGTTGAATGCATTAGACATGGCACGTACCGGGTAACATACCCTCTTCCCCGACCGTCGCCAACGCTTGACGGAAAACTCCCCGTCTAGCCGCTCTCTCCCTGCTCGATACCGTGTGCCTCGGCAAGCACACGCGCGAGTTCCTCACGGTCGATGGGTTTCGTCAGGAAACCGTCGGCCCCAACCGCCATAGCCGACACCCGGTCGCTCTCCATCACGTTCGCGGTGAGCACGTAGACCGCTGGCTGGACCTCGGGGGCCATCTCGGCTCGGACCCGCTCTGTGGCGGCGTGTCCGTCGAGGCGCGGCATCTGGACATCCATAAGCACCACATCGAACGGTCGGCTCTCAGTGACGGCCTCGTGCAATGCGTCGAGGGCGGCAATGCCATCACTAACGACAGCGATATCCTCATAGCCCAGACGTTCCAGCACCCGAACGGATACGAGTTGGTTCACGGCATTGTCCTCGGCAAGCAAGATTCGGAGTGGTCGAACGTCCCCCGCGAGATCGGCCCGAGCCGGTACAGCATCCGGGGACGGAGCCGTAGCCTCTGCCTTGATGTCCAAGGTGAAGACGGAACCATCCCCCAACTTGCTCTCGACCGTCAGACGCCCCTCCATCTGCTCGGCCAAGCGGGACGCAATAGCGAGTCCGAGGCCTGTTCCCCCGTGGATCCGTGTGGTGGAAGCATCGGCCTGCGTGAACGCCCCGAAGATGGCATCAAGGCGAGAGGTAGGGATTCCGGCACCAGAGTCGCCAATGTCTATGCGGAGCCGCCCCGTCTCAGGAGCCGAGAGCGTAACACGAATGCCTCCTACCTCCGTGAATTTGACGGCGTTCGAGAGCAGGTTGAGCAGAATCTGATGGACGCGCGTGGGGTCGCCGAGAACCGCTACCGGAACGCCGACGGCCTCGACATCCAGCGACAACCCCTTCGCGTCGGCCTGAGGTTGGATGATGGCGGCGGCGTCCCGTGCGACACGCACCGGGTCGTAGGCAATACACTCCAACACCACCCGCCCGGCCTCGATCTTCGAGAGGTCGAGGATGTCATTAATGATCGTCAGGAGCACGTTCGCACTCGTGCGGATCGTGTCCACAAACTCGGTTTGCTCGTCGTCGAGATCGGTATCGGCGAGTAGTGCCGCCATGCCGAGGACCCCGTTCATCGGCGTCCGAATCTCGTGACTCATCGAGGCGAGGAAGTCCGTCTTCGCCCGTGCCGCAGCCTCCGCACGGGCGCGCTCCTGCTCAGCCACCTCGAGGGCCACATCAAGGGCAGCCTCGGCGCGGAGCCGGATGGCTGTCAGGATGGTCAGTCCTACCCCCACGATTACCACGGCCAGCGCGTCGATGGCTATGGCAGCTATGTCCATCTGTCCTATGGCCCCGCCCAGCCCCATGACCCCGAGCACGTAGGCTCCGAAGAGGGGCACTTCCCACACCCGCCGCGCGAGGACGCTAACAGCAAGTGTGGTCACCACTGGCACAACGGCCAACCACACGACGGTGTCTTCATGGACGACGGCCGTGATCTTCAGCGTGTCACTGAGGGCAATCACATAAACCACCGCGATCACACCGGCCCGCGTCAGACGATGCCATGCCGGGCGCAGCAAGACGGCCGCGAGGATGAGCAGCGGGAACGTGTACGTCACCACGCTCACGGCGGTAAACCACGGCGCGATGTCCGAGTACAGGACCAGGTTCACCGACAAGCCAGCCACGCTGGCAAAGCCGAGGAATATGCGGTGCAGCGTTAACGAAGCAGGCGATCTCGGGGTCATCTCCAAGAAATCATCGGTCTCGCTCTCCCCTGCTTTAGGTTGCGCCTCTGCTTCCGGGCGACGCAGCCCCCACTTCTCCGTCACAACGACGACCGCACGATGAGCAGCGGATGGAACCAAAAGATAGCCTATTGCTCAATGCTGCGCGCCTCGAAGGCTGTGACGATCTCTCCGTCGGTCGCATAGTGAATGCGAATTGGGTTGCAGCACACCTCGCAGTCCTCGACGTAGGCCTGCTCTGGAATCGAGAGGTCGAGGATCATGGAGATGGTCTCGCCGCAATAGGGGCAGGAGAAAAAGTGCTCGACTTCGATCATAGAGAAGGAGGCATCAGACCGTGCGGCTACCTTGACACGGCCTCGCCGCCGTGCCTACCGTGTATCCTTCTCTTTCGCCTCCTCCTCCGTTCCCGCCCTTCGTGCCATGATGCCGTTTGCTACAATCTCTACCCGCTGCCTGACCGTCGCCTTGCTTCTGGTCGCACTCGCCCCCGGCCTCGCGGCCCAAGCCCCGGCCTCGCTCAACGTGCCGGTCTTCGACCTGCTGACCGGCGAGCCGGTGCCACTCGGTCTCACCGCACCGCCAGCAGAAGCCCCCAGAGGCGGCGGTGGCGATGAGCTTTCGCTGCGGCAGTATCTCCCCGAAGGCTCGACCAAACTCGTGCGAGCTATCGATCCCTTGAGTCTGCTCCACCAGAACGGTGCCGCGCTCGTCGCCACGGCACTCGACGGACCCGCCGAACCGCCGGAGATGTACCCGCTCGAACTCGACCGCTTCGTGCTCGATGCTCAACCGACAGACATGGTCGTGCAGGGGTTTGACCTCGCCTACCTCGCGCTTCGCAAAGACGCAGGCCTTCTGATTCTCGACATCTCCGACCTCGGCAATCTGCAAGAAGCCGGTCGTATCGAAGGGCGGGACGTGCTTGCCATTGCGATCTCAGGAAACTACGCCTACGCAGGCGTGGGCACCAGCGGGATCGTGGTCTACGACGTGTCCGATCCCTCGACGCCTGCCGAAGTGTCGGCGCAAGACACCCCCGGCTCAGCCAACGGAGCGTGGGTGGACGGCGCAACGCTCTACGTCGCCACCGGAGTCGATGGCTTGCGCGTGTATGACCTGACCGACCCCGAGGCCCCGTCTGAGGTCGGCGCATTCGGTACCAACGGCGAGTTCGCCACCTACGTTGCTGTGCGCGACGACGTAGCCTACCTCACGGGCAACTTCGGCCTCATCGTACTTGACGTGAGCGACCCGGCGAATCCTACCGAACTTGGCCGCTTTGCTACCGGCGGCGAGACGACCTACGAGATCGCCTTCGACGGCGACACCGCCTACCTCCCCGGCCTCGACGGTCTTCGTGCCCTTGACGTATCGGACCCCAGCGATATCACGGAAGAGGCGTTCTTCGAGGCCAACCAAGCCCTCAGCGTCGATTATGCAGGAAGCAGCACCGTCCTGCTAGCCGAGCGGTTCAAGGGGTTTTACGCCCTTGGAGACTTCGGCAGCGGTTTCTCCGAGTCCGCTTTCGTGGCGGGCGCAGGCTTCTCGCACAAGCCATTCTTCGACGGCGATCTGCTCTACGTCACGGACCTCGCCGGGCAGCTACGGATCATCGACACAAGCGGCGAGACGGCGGCGGAGATCGCCCAGGTCGACGTGCCACCGAACACGCAGGAGGTGGTCGTAGCGGACGGCTTCGCCTATGTCACCGACTCGGACTTCGGCGGAACCGGCCTGACGATCCTCGACGTGAGCGATCCCGCGAATCCCGAGATCATCGGCAGCTACGGCTCTCCGAATCAGGCGTTCGGCCTCGACGTGGTAGGAACGACGGTCTACCTCGCCAACGGCTTCAGCGGCCTCGTCGTCCTCGACGCGAGCGACCCGGCGAACGTGACCGAACTCGGCGGCTTCCCGATTGGCTCGAACGCTATCGACGTGGAGGTGCGCGACGCCATCGCCTACCTCGTCAGCTTCGGCGGCGGGATGCTCACCCTCGACGTGTCGGACCCCGCCAACATCGTCCAACTCGACGCCGAGCCGAGCTTCGGCTTCCTCAACGCGATCACTCTCGACAGTAAGTTCAATTTCGACTATGCTTACGTAGCAGATGGCCAAGAAGGACTGAGGATCGTGGACGTTGACGATCCGTCCGATTTGATATCTCTTGGAACGTCAGCAACGCAAACGCAAGCACGAGATGTAACCGTCGCAGCCGGTTTCGCTGGAGATGTTTTCTTCCCAGTGGCCTACGTCGCCGACGATTTTTTCGGCCTCCGAGAGTTTGGCTACTTTCTGGAAGAGACCCGAAGCTTTGAGAGCACAGATCGGGGCATCGGCATAGCCGCTGTTCTCCGCGAAGACAGTCCGGATGGATTGAGTCGCATCGCCCTCGCAGCAGGCGAAACGGGCGTGTACCTCTTCGACGCCCCGTTCATCGCAGACAGCGAGGCAGGCACCGATGGCGAGACACTCTCGCTAAGAGTTCCGTTCCCAAACCCGGTACGCGAGACGACAACGTTCTGCTACTCGCTGCCCGTATCCGCCGACGTGACGCTGGCCGTCTACGACGTGCTTGGTCGCCGGGTCGCCAGGCTCGCGGACGGCGCGCAGGGCGCAGGCACGCACGAAGCGACCTTCGACGCAAGCAACCTGCCGAGCGGAGTCTATCTCGTTCGGCTGTCGTCGGGCACGCGCCACACCTCGCAGCACCTCACCGTGTTACGCTGACGTGAACCCTACGCGCCGTACCCGATTGTAGCTTTGAGCCTTCGGCACAAACTTGTTGCGCCGGATCGGACCCTGTGCCGGGGGTTGCGTGTATATCTTTCTTCCCCGCCTCGTCCTCCTTTTCCACGACAACCGACTCCCCCATGTCCGCTTTCCGCTTCGCCTCGTGCCTCGCGGCCCTCGCCTTCCTAGCGCTCGCGCTCCCCGCTTCGGCGCAGCAGATGCAGGGCACCCACATCGTCTCTACGTGGGACGACCCCGTTAAGCTTGCCGACGGCACCGAGACCGTCTACCGCTACGAAGTCTCCTACGACTATGCGACCGGCGAAACCCTCCGCCGCGCCTACGACGGAGCGGTGCTCGTCGAGACCGTCGAGTTGAACCCGCCGTCGGCTCCGTTCCCCATGGAGATCGAGGCCGCGATGAACATCATCCAGACGGACGAGCAACTGAGCACCCTTGTGAGCCGCTCGAACGCTATCGTCGGGGGCGGCTTCATTCTGTTCGGCGAGCAGCATACGCCCTGCGCCAAACCGGCCCGGTGCCTCCAGTTCGACATCATGTCGCAGGACCGACTGGAATCGTACCAGTTCGTCGTCGTGGACCTGCACACGGGCACGATCATCGAACGCGACTTCTACCCGGACCTCTAGCCGCTGCCCAGCGCCCCATTCCCTCCCCCTTTCGACGATCTGAACCATGCGTATTCTCTGTACTGCTCTCCTGCTGGGCCTCTTCGCCGTTCCCTATGCCCACGCGCAATCCTGCAACCCGGACACCTTTGACCCCATTGCCATCGCATGGCCTGAAGGCGATGGCGTAGACCCGGTCTGGGAGCTGTCCTTCCTCCCGCCCTCCTCCAGCACCGGTATCGTCGGCTCCGGCCTCGAAGTCCGCGACGTGCGCTTCAACGGACGCGAGGTGCTGAAGCGCGGCCACGTCCCGATTCTCAACGTCAAGTATGAGAACGCAAGCTGTGACTGCTACCGCGACTGGAACTATACGGACCAAATATTCGAGGCCGACAACAGTGTAAGCACCTGCTACGCCGAGGCTACACCCGGCACCGTCCAGACGATGTGCGACGCAGCCCCGACCAACTGCGTGGACACGAACAGCGACGGCGAGCCGGACTCATGCAACGATGTCGGCTCGTTCGAGGGTGTTGCTGTCGAGCGCTTCGACGACCGCCTCGTGCTCTCGACCCAGTACAGCGCAGGCTGGTACCGCTACTCGGCGCGCTGGACCTTCTTCGAGGACGGCACGATCCACCCCCGCTTCGGCTTCACCTCGACCGGCAGCACCTGCACCCAGAACCCGCGTCGCCACCACGCCTACTGGCGGCTCGACTTCGACATCGAGGGCAACGCCAACGACTACGTCTTGGAGCAGAGCAGCATCGCCGAGGACATGGTCTTCGAAACCGAAACCCGCCGGACATGGGGCGACCCGGACGATGGCATCGCGTGGACCATCGCCGACGTCGTAACCGAGCGCGGCTACACCGTCGCCCCGAGTGCCGCCGACTATCTCACGCCGGTCAACCCGATGACGGGCATCCCGGCCATCGACGAATTCGCCCGTGAGGACGCGGTCATCGCCCGGTACAAGCCCGGCGAGTTGGACGACGGGATCGGGTTTGCAGGCAGCACACCCAACTGCGACGCCGAGTTCGAAGGCGACGGCAACGCAACACGCGCCATTGTCAACGGCGACAACGTCTACAACCAAGACATCGTCTTCTGGTACCGCTCCGGTGTAACCAAGGAAGACATCGACCCCGGCACCTGCTACGTCGTCGGCCCCGTGCTGACGCCGGTGGGCGACTGGGGCCAGTCGGTTGCTGCCGAGGATGATGCCACGCCGACAGGCTACACGCTCGAAGACGCCTACCCGAACCCCTTCGACCAGAGCACGACGATCCGCTTCTCAGTCGAGGAGACGCAGCAGGTCACGCTCGTGCTCTACGACGCCGCCGGTCGCCTGATCCGCACGCTCTACGACGGCACGGCCACCGCCGGAACTCTAGAGTCGGTCGTCATGCAAGGAGCCGACCTGCCGAGCGGCATCTACACGGTCCGCCTCGAAGGCAAGTCATTCGTCGGCAGCACCCGCGTGGTCCTGCTGAAGTAAGGCAACGCCTCCACAAACGACGAGCGGCCCCGAAGCGATGATGCTTCGGGGCCGCTTCTTTTTATGCTTTGCCCTGGCCTATCGCACCAGCGTGATGGGCCGCACGTCCGTGCCCTCCGCCGTCCGCACCTCCACAAAGTAAACACCCGCAGGAAGCTCCTCCGCGCTCACGTTCACCTGATGCGAGCCGGCGGCGCGAGTTCCTTGCGCCAGCACCTGCACCGCTTGGCCGACCCCGTTGTAGAGTGTCAGCTCGACCCGCATCGGACGTTCCAGCGTGAAGACCACCGTCGCCGACGATGCGAACGGATTCGGGTAAACGGCATCGAGACGTGCGACGAGCGGAGCCGCCTCGTCCTCATTGGCGACCTCCATCCTCGTCATGGTCTGCGAGGCGGTGTAGATATAATCCCCGCCGGGGCCCTCACCACCGTTGCCCGCATTCCCGGCTACATAGATCGTGACTTCTGTGGGTCCCCTAGGGCCATCCGCGGTCCACTGCACCTCCCACGTATCGAGCTGAATCCCATCGGACGTATGGGTGACATACAGCCCCTCCTTGTCTGCGAACCGCGTGTTGGCAGCATCCGCGATGACGAGCGTGCCGACATCATTGCCATCGGGGTCCTGCACCGAGACCTGAAATCCCTGCTGCGATCCTGCCCCATCTGGAAACGGGTCCGTCGTGTTGTCCACAGACACCGTGAAGCTGATCGTTTGATTCGGCAAAAACGTCTTAGGAGCGTCGATGCTAACGGAGCCCGTCCCGCTGTTCACGTCGAAGCTGAAGTGGCAGGCTGTACAGTTACCGTTACCTCCCGGTGCGCCGTTGAATCCGGGCGGGGCACCACTGGAGAAGGACACCGCCATCAGCGGATAGAGCACGAGCGCAAGCGTGAAGACCACACCGACGAATCCGTAGACAAGACGCATAAGATCAAGGTTGAGAGTCCAATGAGACGCGAGGCGGGCAGGATACATCGAATCCGCGCCGGGTGCAAGCGGCGAGCTAACGCCGCATCGCGTTTGGAACACCCGGCAACCAACCGACCCCGATGACACCCCACAGCCCGACGAGGATCGCCTCGGCGGCATCGTGCCGGAGCGAGGTGGGCCGCGCTGCACCCGACCAGTCGATGACGCCACGAGCGAGCCGGTCGGCGTGGGCCTTAGCGTCGGCTCCGGCGCGGCGCTCGCGGGGGTAGAGCAGCGTACGCCGCCACGTCCCAGCGTCCACGCGCTGCACCGCGATGCCTCGGCGAGTGCCCTCCTTCGCCCAGAGATCGGCTAACGTGCCGCCGCCTTCGAGCACGAGGTGTGCGAGACCGGGCAACTCGTTCAGCACGCCCCACGCGCCGCGCTTGAGCTGCGCGTTCGAGCCGAAGTGCTGCGACCGGTACCAGCGCAGCCGCCCGTCCGCCCCGTAGAGTGCGAGGCCCGTCCGCAGCCCGAGGTCTACGGCGAGAAGCGAAGGATCAGCTTCGTCGGGCACCTCAGAGGGCGATGACGGTGGCAGCCAGGACGTGGTCCTGCTCGCGAATAGCCTGGAGCGTTGCGTCGTTCGCATCGCCATCAAACCGGATGCGAGCGCACGCCGCCTCGGCCCCGGCGAAGATCAGGTTTTCCATCTCCTGTACATTCCACCCCGCCTTTCGTGCGGCTTCGAGGACCCCCGCGAGCACGCCGACCTTGTCGCGGTGGCGAACCGTCAGCAGATGCGTCGCGGGCGACTGCTCGGCGAGGTTGACGCAGTTCGGGACGCGACCGGTATCAGCATAGGTGGTCACCACGCGGACGGCCTCCTCCCCGATGGCCTCCGTAGCCTGCTCCGTCGAGGCCCCGATATGATGCGTGATGTAGAAGTTCGGATGGTCGGCGAGCGGGTGCGTCCACTCGCACTGCTTGTCCGATGGCTCGCCCGATGGCACATCAGTGGCGAAGCGGATGTTCTTCTCATCCATCGCCCACCGCGCTGCGTCCTCGTCTACGACCGATGCGCGACTCGTGTTGATCAGGAACGACTGCGGGTCCATCGCCTCGAAGAAGGAGCGGCCGATCAACCCTTCCGTGGCAGGCGTAGACGCAACGTGGACCGAGACGATGTCCGAGGTTGCCGCCACCGCTTCGGGCGATTCCATGCGGGCCACACCTAACTCGGCAGCGGCTTCGTCGGTGAGCGAGCGGCTCCACGCGACGACGCGCATCCCGAACGCCTTGGCGCGCGGGATCATCTCCTGCCCGATATTGCCTAGCCCGACGAGGCCGAGCGTACAGCCCTTGATCCCGAACGCCTTCGAGAACCCGCCCTTGTTCCACCGGCCCTGCCGCGCCTCATTGACGTTGTCGGGAATCCGTCGGTCCATCCCAAGAATCAGCCCAAAGGCGAGTTCGGCGACCGCCGCTGCGTTCTTGCCGGGGCAGTTGGCGACGAAGATGCCGCGCTGCGAGGCCCCCGCCACGTCGATGGTGTCGTAGCCTGCCCCCGCCCGGACAATCAGTTCCAACTCCGACGAGGCGTCGAGATCGGCAGGCGTAACCTTTGTCGAGCGGACGACGAGGACATCCGGGCCGTGCTCCGCGAGGGCCGCGGTGAGCGCCTCGCCCTTGAGGCTCGGATCGGAGGTGACGGTGTGTCCGGCGGCGCGGAGTTGCGCGATGCCCTCGTCGGAGAAAGCGTCGGCGATGAGGATGTTCATAGGATAGCTTTTGGCTTTTAGCTGTTGGCTTCTGGCTCTCTGATCTCGAACCGTTGGCACAGGAACCAACAGCTAAGAGCTAATAGCCAGAAGCTCTAAAATCGGTGCACGAGCAGGCCGCTGCGGAGCTTCGGCTCGAACCAGGTCGACTTCGGCGGCATGAGTTGACCGGCATCGGAGACGGCGAGGAGTTCCTCGGGCTGCGTCGCGTACATCGAGATGCCGAGGGCCGCCTTGCCGCTGTCCACGAGTCGCTCCAACTCTTCGGTCCCGCGGATGCCGCCGACGAACCCGATGTTGGTGTCGGTTCGGGGGTTCATGATCCCGAAGAGCGGTTCGAGGATGTGCTCGCCGAGACGCGCCACGTCGAGCGTGTCGGCGACGGTATCGCGCCCGGTGGCGGGGAGCGTCAGCCCGTACCACTGCCCGGCGAGATAGATCGAGATGTGCCCCGGCAGACTTGGCGAGGGCGAGGCGTCGCCGCGCAGATCGAACCGTTCGCGGAGGGTGGCGAGGAAGGATTCGGGCGTGTCGGGGAGGCGATAGATCACCCGGTTGTAGGGCATGATCATCATCTCCTCGTAGGGGAAGAGCACGGCCATAAAGCCGCCGACCTCGTCGCTGTCGGTCACCTCCTTCGCTGCCCGGCTCGCCGCCGCCGAGCGGTGGTGCCCGTCGGCCACGTACAGCTTGGGAACGTGTCGAAACGCTTCCTGCACCGCCGGAGCGTTCGGCATCCGCCAGACCTCGTGCCGCACCCCATCGACCGCCGTGAAGGCATAGAGCGACTCGCCCTGCACGGCCTCCGCGACGAGTGCGTTGATGGCGGGCGTGCCCCGGTAGGTCAGCATCACCGGCTCGGCGTGGGCGCGCTGGGTGACGATGTGCCGGGTGCGGTCGTCCTCCTTGTCGGGCCGCGTCTTCTCGTGCTTGAGAATCGTGTTATTGTCGTACTCCTCGACTGTCACGAGACCGAAGAGACCAGTCTGTGCCCGTCCATCCATCGTCAGGCGGTAGACGTAGAAGGCAGGCTCGGCTTCCTCAATGAACGCCTCACTCTCGGCAAAGCGACGGAGCGCCTCCGCGCCCTGCGCGTAGACGCGGTCGTCGTGCTCATCGGTGCCGTCCGGGAGGTCAATCTCGGGGCGGATGACGTGGAGAAACGAATAGGGACGCCCTTCGGCCAGTGCCTTTGCCTCCTCGGTGTTGATCACGTCGTAGGGAACCGACGCCACATCCTCGCCGCGACCGGGCGCGGGGCGAAGGGCGCGAAAGGGAAGAACCGTAGCCATACCAGAAAGAGAGATGGAGAAGAGAACGCCGCAAGGTAGGCATCGCGCCGTGATCTGTGCCGACGGGTGGGCAGCAAAAAAAGGTTAAGACAGCCTACTCGGTTCACCGAAGTTTCGCTACCCCGAGGCGCGAGGCGGGTTGCATCAGACCGCAGGATTGCGTACCATGTGGGCTCCACTGCGGGGTGGAGAAGTGGTATCTCGTCGGGCTCATAACCCGAAGACCGCAGGTTCGAATCCTGCCCCCGCTACCAACCGACAGGCCCTCCGGCGAACGCTGGCAGGGCCTGTTTTCGTT
>JANQRZ010000003.1 GCA_028284265.1 Rhodothermales bacterium | reverse complement strand
CGAGACGCTCTTCGCAGGCACGCTCGGCGCGGGCGAGACGAAGGCGCTGGTCTTCGACGGGAGCACACGGCCAGCGGGTCTGTACGTGGTGCGCGTCACAGGCGAGGACTTCTCCGAGACCCAGAGTATCGTACTCACACGATAGCAAGGCCGCTCCGCAACGTTTAACCGTGTTCCGCGTTTACGGCGTGGGTCGTGTCACGACCCACGCCGTATGTTATATGCGCGGTGCCCTGCATCCGCCTTCCTTTGCCGATTTCTTTCGGTTCTCCCAACCGTTGATCCCATGCGCTTTCTACTTCTTCTCACTCTCGGCTGCCTCATCGCCCTCCCGGCGTCCGCCCAATCCACGGCTTGTGCCGAAGGCATGGCGGGCGAGTACCCGTGCAGCAACGTCACACTGCTCTCCCACGTTGGCCTAGAGACCATGAGTGCTCAGGCTGGCAACGATGTCTGGGGCTGGACGGACTCTGTCACCGGCAAGGAGTATGCGATCATGGGCCTCGCCGACGGCGTTGGCTTCGTGGACATCTCCGATCCGGCGAACCCCGCTTACCTCGGCAAACTCCCGACGCACACTGTCGCCACCGTCTGGCGCGACATGAAGGTCTACGGCGACTACGCCTTCGTCGTCAGCGAGGCCGACGGGCACGGGATGCAGGTCTTTGACCTCGCTCGCCTCCGCGACGTGGCCCTGACGCAAGGGCCGGTGGAGTTCGACGCCGATGCCCACTACGGGCGCGTCGGTCAGGTCCACAACATCGCTATCAACGAACTGACGGGCCTCGCCGTCATCGTCGGCAACCGCGAGAGCGAAGGATGTTCCGGCGGCCTGCACCTCGTGGACGTAACCGAGCCGCTCAACCCAACACTGGCAGGCTGCTTCGGCGATGACGGCTACACGCACGACGTGCAGTGCATCGTCTACCACGGCCCCGACGCGCCCTATGATGGCCACGAAATCTGCTTCGCCTCGAACGAGGACACCGTCACCATCGTCGATGTGACCGACCGCAAGAATCCGGTCATGCTCTCGCAGGTCGTCTACCCGAACCCCGCCTACACCCACCAAGGTTGGGTCACCGAGGACCACCGCACCTTCATCGGCAATGACGAGTTAGACGAGCAACGCTTCGGCCACCACACCCGCTCGCTCATCTTCGACGTGTCGGACCTCGACGCGCCGGAGTTCATCGGCCCCTACCTCAGCGAGGTGCCGTCCATCGACCACAACCTCTACATCCGGGGCGACATGGTCTACGAAGCCAACTACCGCTCCGGCCTCCGCATCCTTGACGCAACGAACGCTGCCGAGGGTGAACTCGAAGAGATCGCCTACTTCGACACTTTCCCGACGGACGACAACGGCCAGTTCGGCGGCGCGTGGAGCACCTACCCCTACTTCGACAGCGGGACGGTCCTCATCAGCGACATGCAGCGCGGCCTGTTCATCGTCCGCCCCGAACTTGCCGATCCGCTCGCGCTCAACGCCTTCACCACGTTCCCAGCCGAGGGCGCGGTAGACCTCAGTTGGACCATCGAAGCCCCCGGCGAGATCGAGCGCTTCATGGTCGAGCATCAGCGCGGCAGCGCGTGGGCGACACTCGGCATGGTGCAGGCCTCCGACAAGCGCGACACCTACCGCTTCCGCGCCGCGGGTGTGCCTTCCAGCGAGCAGACCTTCCGCCTCCGTGCCATCAATGTCGATGGTATGACCGTCTTCAGCGAGCCGGTGGTTTCGGGTATGGCCGCGGGTTCCTCCACCAGCACGACGGGCGAATAAGTATCTCCTGCCCCAGACTATGAGCGGCGGTTCGGCCACAGGGTCGAGCCGCCGCTTTTTAGTTGCAGGTAAGGGCATGGTGAGGTGCCCTTGCTTTTGGCGAAGTCGTTTCGTTTACTGTGTAATCTTTAGCACATCCACCTAGCCGGTGCTGTCATGAAACGCGGCCTCCTTGTCCTCGCCCTGTTCTTCCCTCTTTTCGCGATCGCCCAACGGGTTTCGTGCGACAATGGCTTCGCGGGAAGCTATGCCTGCCAGAGCGTCGACCTTCTCTCGCAACCGACCAACATAGGAGCCACCGACATCTGGGGCTGGACCGATCCCGACACCGGGATCGAATACGCCATCATCTTCCTCGGCGGCCAGACGACGTTCTTCGACCTCAGCGACCCGACCGCACCGGTCGAAGTGGGCCGTCTCTCGGCGACGGCGGGCAAGGACGCCCGTGTCTATGACAACCACCTTTTCGTCGTGGATGACGGAGGGCTACCGGGCATGCTCGTCTTCGACCTGACGCGCCTGCGCGATGTCGCCAACCCGCCCGCAACCTTCGAGGTGGATGCTGTTTATGACGGGATATCCCGTGCGCATAACCTAGCGCTCGATCCGGAGAGTGGCTTCGCCTTTCCCGTCCTGCCTGGCAGTACCCTGTGCTCGGGCGAGCTACACATGGTTGACGTGCGCGACCCCATGAACCCGACATTTGCCGGGTGCTACGACCGGCCGAGGCTCGGCGGCTTCCACGATGCGCACTGCATCACCTACGACGGCCCCGACGCCGACTACACCGGACGTGAGGTTTGTTTCGGCTCCGCAGGCAGCGATGGCATACTCGATATCGTGGACATAACCGACAAATCTAGCCCCGCGTCGATCTCCGAAGCCCCGTACCCGAACCCCGCCTACACCCACCAAGGCTGGCTCACCGAGGACAGCCGCTACTTCCTGCTCAATGACGAGTTCGACGAGGGCAGCTTCGGCATCAACACCCGCACGATTGTGTTCGACGTGTCGGACCTCGACGAGCCGGAGTTCGCCTTTGCTTACCTCGCCGAGACCTCCTCGACCGACCACAACCTGTTTGTCAAAGGCGACTATATGTACCAGGCCAACTATGGCGCGGGCTTTCGGATGTTGGACCTCTCGGACATCGACAATGAAATCATCACCGAGGTCGCCTTCTTCGACACTAGCCCGCCCGGTCAGAACGGTGCGCTGTGGGGCGTCTATCCGTTCTTCGAGAGCGGCATCGTGATTGCCTCGGACATGAGCCGGGGCCTGTTCGTCTTCCAACCGACGGTCGGCCAGACGCTCGACACCGACGAGGCCCCAGAGAGCAGATTCGCCCTCGCGGCCTACCCGAATCCGTTCTCGGCGCGCACGACCGTGATCCTCACCGTCGGCACGACGCAGCGTGTGGCGGTCACGGTCTACGACGTGCTCGGGCGCGAGGTCGCCGTGCTCCACGACGGGCTGCTCGCGGCAAGCGAGGCACGTACCCTGACGCTCGAAGGAGCGGGATTGCCCGGCGGAGCCTACATCGTTCGGGCAGCGGGCGAAACGTTCGAGGCCTCCCGATCCATCACGCTCGTGCGCTGACCGAACCTACTCTTAGCACGACGAAGCCCCGGTCGCCGTCTGGTTGCCGGGGCTTCGCCGTGATGACTCACGCTGGCCTAGCGCAGCACGGTGAGCTTCTGCGAGAACACCCGCGCCGAACCGCCCGCCGCCGGGACCATCACCGCCCGCAACACATACACGCCGCTGGCGAGGCCGCGCCCGTCGAAGCGCACCCGGTAGCGCCCGGCCTCGTGCAAACCGTTTTCGAGCACCGCCACCTCGCGCCCGAGCAGATCCACCACCGCGAGCCGGACCTCGGCGCGCTCGGCGACCTCGAACGGGATCACCGTCGCGGCATCGAAGGGGTTAGGGTAGGCCGCGCCCAGGGCGAAGGCCGCCGGAAGCGCTCCCTCCCGACTCTGGGTTTCAGGTGTCGCCTCGGATGCCTCGCCCGATGAACGATTCGCGCTGCTCTCAGCCAGCATCTCCTCGATGACGGCGATCTCGTGATCGAGGACCGCGATCTCTTCCTCCGATCCGGGCGGAAGCGACGCAATCACGCCGTCGATCTTGGCGATGGCCTCGGGGTAGAGGGTGCGCTGCTCGTCGAGCGCGGAGGCGGAGAGCGCCAGCATGGCTCGCGCATCTTCGCCCTCGACGAAATCAAGGTAGTCATTCAGCAGCGCTTCGGCTTCGTCGTAGTCCTCGCTCCGCAGAGCATCAGCTACCTCAGCACAGAGAGCATATTCGGCAGACGACTGCACCGAGGCCGGTAGCCCGTCTTGCCCGAGTATCTCCCGGAATCGACCGAGGAGGAACATCGTCGCGCCATGCTCGCCGAGTTCGTTGTCCCGGTCGAGGCGCTGGAGCGCGTAGAGGCGCTGGAGACGGTCGAGCGTCAGCGGGTCCGTCGGCGTGGTCTGCACCTGCTGCCGAAGCTGGCGGATGTGGCGGGTGAGCACCTCACCGACGCCGCGCTGCCCAGTCGGAGGCGAAGCGTCTCGGGCGGCTACCGTCTCGGGGGCGCCCGTGGCAGGCCGCGCCCCGGCTCCGTAGGTAGGATCGGCGGCGAGGAACGGCTCGTATAGGATGTACGGCTCGTACCGGAAGGCACCGCTCGGTGGGCCGTCCGGGCTGCCCCAGTACGTGTTCTGCGCCAGCGTGGTGTACTTGCTGTGGTTCTCGATGAGGTAGTGGTCCGGCTCGACACCTGTCGTCTTGAAGATCGCGTTGTTGCCCGTCGCCTGCGTCCCGACGAAGAGGTAGCCGCCCTTCGCTACTTCGATCTCATCCTCGCTGTTGTCGGCAATGCGGTTGAAGCCGAGGCCGGGGCCGAGCGGCGCACTCAGGAACACCTCGCCATCGGTCCCGATGCGGATGCCGTCACCGGGCGCGCTGGGGCTGAATGACTCTTCGGTACCGTCCCCTGACGCCGTCACGAGGTTGTCGGGATAGAGGTTCAGCGTCGCGTTCGAAACGTAGGCCCCGTAGAGTCTATTCCGCTCGATGCTGGACGCCTCGACCGTCACATCGGCGTGGCGGAGATACAGGCCGGTAGACACGTTGTCCGTGATCCGGCTCAACCAGACGAGGATGTTGCTCCGCACCTTGCGCCCGCTCAGTCCGAGCGTGGCATACTCCGTGCGAAGGCCCATGACGTTGCCTTTGAGCGTCACGGAGTAGAACTCGATGTCGCGTGCCCGAATCAGCGCCCCGGTCTTGCCACCCTCGATGTGCGCGTAGCTGAAGAACACGTCGTCACCCTCGAAGGCGACGTGGCTCCACATCTCGTTCGCGTGGAGGCGGCGCACCGTGAACGGATAGAAGTCGCTCGGACCCCCGAAGAAATAGCCGCCGTTGCGGAAGATGAGCCGCGCCGACCCGCCGAGCGCAAAGGTTGTATCGGCAAAGCGGGTGTCGATTTCCGGGGCAGCGGCGTCGGACTCCAAGATGAACTGCCCATGACGCCCGACAGTCGTCGCGCCCGCCGACCGGAACAGGCCGCCGTCCGCGAACTGGGCGACACTGCCCTCACCGATGGCGAACGCCCCTGCCCGCCCCACGTCCAGCGTCGAGCCGTCGCCCGTGACGGTGACATTGCCCTGCACCGTGAGGTCCGGCGTGCCGAGATACTGGAGATACACCAGCTCCCGCCCGAGTCGGAATGTGCTACCGCCGCGTACCTCGACATCGCCCGTAAACGTGAGCGGTGTGCTATACCCCCGAACGTCGAAGACGCTACCATCCTGAAGATTGACGCCCGTGACGCCGTCTAGGTTGGTCCCGCCGGCGGCGACGAACTGCGCGCCGTTCAGAAGGGTGACGGTCCCGGTGACGGTGACCTCGGCTCCGGGGAGCACGTAGACAAACTCGCCCGAGAAGGTCGGGTTGTCCAGTGTGACTGGCTCCGAGCGCGAGTCGTAGACGGTAGGAACGATCTCGCCGAGTTCGCTCCGGTACGACCGCTGGATAAAGGACTGCTGGTCGCCTTGGTTCGGAGTGAACTCGAACTTGCAGGTGTCATCCGAATAGTCCATGTAGTTGTGGATCGGATCGAGGCCCGGCAGGTCCGGGCAGGTGTCGCGCCCGACCGGACAGCCGACGGTGTCGTCACCCTGAAACGGCGTGTCGGCGATGCCGTCACCCGGCTCGACGCATCCGCCGGTGAACGTGTGCCTCAGGCCGAAGTAGTGCCCGGACTCGTGAATGCCCGTGTCGCCGCCGCCGTGGTTGGTGCTGGCCGAGCCGGGGAAGTTGCGCCAGTTGATAAACAGACCATCGTCCGGGTCGCCGACCGACCCTTGGTCCGGGTAGAACGACGCCGCCCCACCGATGCCGGGGTGCTGGCCGACATAGATATTCATCACATGGAGCGGCGAGACGTGGAGATATTCCGCCGCATTGTCGAAGCGCTCGTACATCCGCTCGAACCAGTACTGATTTTCGAGGCGGCTGATGCCGAGGAGGGAGAACGAGATGTTGGTCTGGACGAAGCCCCCGTTCAGCGAGTCCACCTGAAGCTGGATCATCTCGTCGGGGATGTCGCCAACGACGGCTCCCGTCGAGTCTCGGCCCTGCACGATGTGAAAGACGACGGGAACCGTCACCGGATCGCCACGCAGGAAACCGTCGGGCAACGACGGGGCTGCGCCCCCCTCCGGCGTGCCGCACGCCCAGTCATCTTGCTGCGCAAAGGCGGTCGGGCCAAAAAGAATAGAACACAGGACGAGGGCCGCGACGCGCCGGAGCGCCGCCACATAGGACATGGGCATAAACGTACACCTTGTGGGATTGGCGGATGAAGAGATAGCGGCTGCCGGTTGCAGCCTGTCGGACCTGAACCAAACAGGTCAGCGAAGAATCACGAGGCGATGATTGAGGAGGGTGGTGTCGCCCCGCAGACGCACGATGTAAACCCCGCTCGGAAGCGTTGCTGTCTCCAGTCGGAGCGCATGCTGCCCTGCGGTCATCGGTCCGTCGTGTAGCAGCGCTACGCGTCGTCCCTGCACGTCGAAGAGCGCCACCTCAGCGCGTTGGGCCTGTCCGAGCGTGAAGGCAATGACGACGGGGCCGTGCGCTGGATTAGGGTAGGCTTCGACGTGGAACTCCGGCTGCGTGGCCTCTGGGTCGATAGCAACTGAGGGTGGGCGCTCGTAGGCTCCGAGGTCCACATCTGTCCCCGCCATGCGGATCGCGCGTGCGAAGTCGAGCGGCAGTGGTTCGGTGGTATTGCCGTCTTCGTCGAGGTCGAAGGTGTCGGGCGGCAGAAGTTCGTCCTGCCCAGCATCGAGTGCAGGAGAGTCTTGCTGAAGCGCGAGGTCGCCGTAGTCGTCGTCGGGCGTGCCCCATGTGGCATCTGCCCCGGCATGGGGCGACCGAGCAAAGAGCGGTTCGGCCTCCAGCAAGTTCTCGCACACGGTCTCGCCGAACGGCGTATCGGGCGGACATCCTCCCGCGATGAGGACGTGGCGAAGCGTCGTCGAGCCGCTGACCTGATCGATCTCGCCGCCTGCATTGCCCCAGAACATGGCGTTGTGCGCCGTAAGGTCGGCCCCGCTGGAGAGCCGGGTTCCCCCGAAATCCTCGGCTTCATTCGCAGCGAAAGTGCTGTTGGTCACGACCAAGGAACCCGCCCCCTGATCGATGGCGGCCCCCTGCCGCGCCGTGTTGCCAACGAAGGTGGTATTGGTCAGCGACAGCGTCGATCCAAACACACTCAAACCGGCCCCGCTGCTGAGGCCATCGCCATCGTCGGTTCTGGCGACGTTGCCGTAGAACCCCACGTTCAGGAAGGTCCCTGCGCCTCCGGACACGTTCACCCCCGCCCCACCCCGGCTTGCCACGTTCCGCACGAAGGCGGCCCCGACGACCCGCAGCGTGCTGTTGACGCTGTATACCCCGGCCCCGGAGATCGCGGTGTTCTCTCGGAACGTCACCTCGGTGAGCGTGGCCTCTACTTCATCGCGTAGCCATAGTCCTCCGCCAAGCACGCCCGCGTTGCGCTCAAACACGACCTCCTCGAACACTGGCGCGCCGCCCGTGAAGTAGCCGCCAGCCCCACCCGCGTCTCCTCCAACTGTTTGCGTCACCCGGTTCTCCAGTACACGACAGGTGCGAATCGTGAGGTTTGCGTCCTCGGCATAGATGCCCGCGCCCTGATTCCGGGGGCTTAATTCATCTCCGTGGCCGCCAGTGATGGTGAACCCATCCAGCACGGTTGAAGCGTCCACGCCGCTCGCTACGACCACGCGGTAGGCGTTGTCACTGATCTCGCCGGGCGTGCCAAGATCGCCTGAGAGCACCGTCTCATAGGCCGACGGATCACGCTCAGTACGTACCCCTTCGTTCCCCTCAAAACCGCCATAGAGCTGGACGCCGCTCGGGAGCACGAACGAGGCGTCGCGGTCCCCCGTGGAGGCCGGGTAGTACGTCCCCTCGGCAACCCACACCTCATCGCCCGATACCGCAAGGGCAAGGGCCTGCTGGAGATCAGCGAAGGCGTCAGCCCATGACATCCCGTCGGCACTCCCGAGCGCGTCGGCGTCGACAAAGAGCACGCGCTGGGCGGAGACCGGAGCGCCAAGCAGGAAGGCGCTCAGACAGATGAGAGCAAACCGTACCGATGGGCCGAGTGAGAGTGGCATGGGGCAAAGTACCTCTTCGGGGGTTCAACGCGGCCAGCTAGGACCAAAGGCCATCATCGAACCTTCACAAGGTAGAGCGTGGGCACCGCTAAGTCAAGCGATGGCCGGTTGATGCGACGCTACCTACCGTATCGTCACTCCGAGGCCTGTTCTCCAACTCACGGCCTTGATCGCTCGACGAACCGCTCGCCTTTCTCGGTCAGGGCGAAGGTACCAGCCAGCACGTTGGCGATGCGGAGATAGCCTTCGTGGATGAGCCAGTCAGCGAGGCCGTCTACACGGTGCGGCGGTATACCACCTTCCCTTGCCAGCCAATCGGCGCGATCGTCGCCGCGTGCAGCGTGGTCGAGGATACGGCGTAGCACCGGCTCGTCCTCGGGCGTGACGGCGGTAGGACGGTGGCGACCGAGACACACGTCGCAGGCCCCGCACCGCTCGGGGCTACGCTCGCCGAAGTAGCCCAACAGGAAGTGGCGGCGGCAAGTGACGGATCGGGCGTAGCGCACCACATCGTCCAGCCGCGACGCCGCCCGACGCCGCGACGCTGTGAGCGCATCCGCATCGAGCGGGACTTTCTCAAAGCGCGGTCCGGCGAAGACCACGCGCAGCCCGTCGCCCGGCGCGTGGTACGCGAGGAGGTCGTGCTGTCCGAGGAAGTCGAGACCACGCAGGAGGCGGTCGCGGTCCAGCCCGGTGCGGCGCTCTAGAGCACGGAGATCAAGGTCGGACCAGGCGCTAAACGCCTCGGCGTGGACGCCTCGCAGGAGCACCCGGACGAACCCGGCGAGCGACTCGTTGCCCAGTCCATCGGCATAGGCCCGGACCGTCTCAGCGGGCTGAAGAAACCGGATGAGACCCCTGTGCCCACTCGGCGCGAGCACTTCCCACACGTCGGCACGCGCCAGCGCCTCCACCGCCGACCGCACCCGCAATCCCGATTGTCCGGTCGCTGCCGCCACGGCGTCTACATCAATTCCCACTGGCCCCTCCGGCTCTGACCCGACGGCAAGTTGGGCGAGGCTGCACACCACGTCATAAACAGCCCGCACACTCGCCGCATCAGGATGGCCCTCTTCGGCGAACGAGCGAGCAGCCGCCACATCGCGCTCGGCGAAGAGGAGAACGGCGAAGGACCTCGCGCCATCGCGCCCGGCCCGGCCCGCTTCTTGGTAATAGGCCTCGACCGTCGGCGGCAACTCGACGTGCAGCACGAAGCGCACGTCCGGCTTGTCGATCCCCATCCCGAACGCGCTCGTCGCAGCGATGACGCGGGTCGTGCCGTGCTGCCAGCGCTCCTGCACAGCAGACCGCTCGGCAAAATTCATCCCGGCGTGGTACGCCTCGGCAGTGATGCCTGCCTGCTCCAACGCTTCGGCCCAGCGCTCGGCCCAGTGCCGTGTCCCGGCATACACCACTCCACTGCCCGGCACGCTCTCGACGATCTCCAGCGCCTTCGCCTGCTTGTTCTCGGTGCGGAAGATGCTCGGCACCACGTTGGGCCGGTCGAACCCGCGCACGATGACACGCGGCTCATTAAGGCTGAGGTGCTCGACGATGTCGCGGCGAACGTGCGGCGTAGCCGTGGCGGTGACGGCGATGATGGGCGGTCGCCCGAGGAGATCGGCAGCTTCAGCGATGCGGAGATACGAGGGGCGGAAGTCGTGCCCCCACTCGGAGATGCAGTGTGCCTCGTCCACGGCGAGCAGGGTGACCGGCAAGCGCTCGGCCCGCGCTTGGAACGTGTCGGTCTCCAACCGCTCCGGGGCGAGGTAGAGCAGCCGGTAACGCCCGAACTCAGCGTCGGTCCAGCGCTGCTCGGCCTCGTGATACGGCACCGATCCGTCGATGAACGTCGCCGGGATGCCGCGTGCCCGCAGACCGGCCACCTGATCGTGCATCAGCGCCACGAGTGGCGAGACAACGAGCGCCAACCCGCCCGTCGCCACCACCGGCACCTGATAGCAGACCGACTTCCCCCCGCCCGTCGGCAGCACCGCGAGCACGTCCTGACCAGCGAGCACCGCTTCCACTGCCTCCCACTGACCGGGGCGAAACTCATCGTGGCCCCAATGTTTGCGAAGCACAGCCTCGGCGGTCTCCCGCGAGACGGAAGACGAGACCTGAGCAGATGGAGGATCGGGACGCGGCATCGAAAAAAGTTAAGGGCGGAGGTTACGCCTCTCCTGCCCGTGTGTCTAGGGGTGCAAGGATAGATGACACCGACGTTCCCGGAAA
The DNA here is from genome assembly GCA_028284265.1 of Rhodothermales bacterium. Taxonomy (GTDB): domain Bacteria; phylum Bacteroidota; class Rhodothermia; order Rhodothermales; family JANQRZ01; genus JANQRZ01. The sequence goes on along the minus strand of JANQRZ010000003.1, from coordinate 375,422 downwards.
AATGATGGGAACGCGCCGGCGCGGCGAAGGCTTCCTTGGTGGGGGGTCCTTCCAACCGCGCCGGCACTTTTTATGTCCAGCCTCTTCACCGAGGACCAGCAGTAGGCGACCGACGCTACCCGTAGCTTTCCGGCTCACCTCGCTGCCTGTATGCCACTCCCCCGCGTTTCCGTCGTCATTGTCACCTGGAACGCCCTGCCGCTCCTCCGGGAGTGCCTCCCGTCGGTCGTCGCCACGGACTACCCCGACCTCGAGATCATCCTCGCCGACAATGCTTCGACGGACGGGTCAGCGGACTGGGTGGCCGAGACGTTTCCCTCGGTCAAGATCGTCCGACACCCGGAGAACTGGTTCTTCTGCCGGGGCAACAATGAGGCGATCCCGCACACGACGGGCCAATACGTCTGCCTCCTCAATAACGACGTGGAGGTACCGCCGGGCTGGCTGACGCCGCTCGTCGAGGCGATGGAAGCGCAGCCCGATGTGGCCGCCGTCCAGCCCAAGCTGCTCCAGTACCACGACCGGACGATGTTCGAGTACGCCGGGGCGAGCGGCGGCTTCCTCGACCGCTACGCCTACCCCTTCGCCCGAGGTCGCCTGTTCACCACGCTGGAGCGCGATACCGGGCAGTACGACGATGCCCGCGACATCTTCTGGGCGACGGGCGCTGCCCTCCTCCTCCGCCGTGCTGCCCTCGACGAGGTGGGGTTGCTCGACGAGCATTTTGTGATGCACCAAGAAGAGGTGGACCTATGCTGGCGGCTGTGGCGGGCCGGGTGGCGCGTCCGCGTCGAGCCTCGGAGCGAGGTCTACCACATCGGCGGTGGCTCGCTGCCGCAGGGCAACCCGCACAAGGCGTACTACAACTTCCGCAACAGCTTCCTGCTCCTCTGGAAGCATCTCCCGCCACGTCACTTCCGCCGCGTCGTCGCCGGGCGCTATGCCCTCGACACTGCCGCCGCCGCCCGCTTCGCCGCCGCCGGTCGCTTCGGCGAGGCCGACGCTATCCGACGTGCCCACTTTGACTTTCGCAAGCTGCGTCGCCACTACACGCCACCATCCGACCACGAGCCAGTCGTCCTCCCCTCCTACACCGGTAGCATCGTCCCAGCCTACCACCTGCGCGGTGCGAAGACCTTCGCCGACCTGCCTGCCGATAAATTCAGGCGGCTAGGTCCGGCGTAGGCGCGGCGCAAAGACGACCGCGACCGAGGCTAGCACGACCACCATTCCGACGAGGGCGAGCGGTCCCGGCACCTCATCGAAGAGCATGTAGGCCAGCCCGGCTCCGATGATGGGCTCCAACAGCGAGAGCAGGCCGAGCAAAGCCGCTGGAAGAAACTTCACCGCGTAGTTGAACGACCCGTGCCCCATGAGCTGTGGGAAGACGGCCATCGCAAGGCACAACCCGAGGATCGGCCAAGGCTGAACAAGTTCGGTCCCAGTCACGAGCGCAACGACGAGAATCGTGAGCGCGGCGACGGTATAAAGCGGGAAGAGGTAAGCGAGAAACGACACCCGCTGCCGCACTGCTCGCCCGATCAACAGATACCCCGACACGAGCAGCGAGGCCAAGAGCGCAAGTGTGTTGCCCCACGAGGCATTCGGGAACGTCTCATCCCCCGCATCGCCCAGCCCGATGAGCACAGCCCCCGCGACCGCGACCAGAATCGCCCCAACCGTTCGCACCGTCAGCCGCTCGCGCAGGACGATGAAACCCGAGACAGCGATAAACAGCGGACTGGTCGTCACCAGCACCGACGCGCTCGCCACACTCGTGTGGTAGAGCGACTCGATCCACGCGATGAAATGGAACCCGAGGAAGACGCCGCCTGCTACGATCAGGAGCCAATCCCGCCGGGTGAATCGGCTGAGGTCAGGCTTGATGCGAGGAAGCGCAACGGGCGCGAGGAGGAGCGCGGCGAACGTCGTCCGCCACGTCGCAAGCGCAAGGCCCGGTGCCGACGTGGCGTAGCGCACGAGGATCGCGCTGATCGAGATGGAGACCAACCCGAGGGCGAGCACGACCCAGACTCGGCGCGGAGCTTTCGCTTCCTCATTCCTTGTTTCTCGTTGAGCACGCACGGTCGGGAGCAGTCAACGAAAAACGGTTAACGAGAACGCTGAAAGCCTCGCCGCAGGCAAACGACCAACGGCGCTCTAGCGCAGCCGGTCCATCGAGCGGACGAGTGCGATGTCTTTGTCGATGCCGCGCTTGGCGAGCAAAAGGAACGCATAGGCAGCAATGGGCAGCAGCAGCGTCAGGTAGAGCGAAGTCGGAATCAGTCCCGCCGCTTCTTCGTTCATGCCGAGCGCCACGAGGCATCCGACGAGCACACCCACCAGCGCGAGGTTCACGACCTGCGCCACCCGCGCCACCTTCGCTTGGTTCTTCCGGTCCTTATAGAAGAAGATGCTCATGAGTGCGAGCAGCGCCGTCAACCCGCCGAGAGCGAGCGAAGTCGGCGTTAGCCACGGATAGATCGCCCCGACGACCTCACGCCATGCCTCACCGAGCACGAGAAATAGCACGACGAGCAGGGCGGCGAACAGGAGGTAGAGAGATTGAAGACGCTGAATCATCCGATTTTAGATTGGCAATCCGGGATTGGGGGGTTTGTCAGGCCGCGATTGTCGATGCAACCGTACTGGCGAGGTGCTGGGCGAACTCGGACGTGGAGGCGGAGCCACCGAGGTCAGCGGTAAGGTGCTCGCCTTCGGCGTAGACCTCAAAGATGGCGGTGCGAACCGCGTTGGCGGCATCCTTCTCGCCGAGGTAGCGAAGCATCATCTCCGCCGAGCGGATCATCGCCGTCGGGTTGGCCTTGCCCTGTCCGGCAATGTCCGGGGCCGAACCATGAACCGCCTCGAAGACGGCGTACTCATCGCCGATGTTCGCACCGCCTGTCACGCCGAGACCACCGACGAGACCTGCCGCGAGGTCGGAGAGGATGTCGCCGAACAGGTTCGTCGTCACGATGCAGTCGTAGCGCTCAGGATAGACGACGAGTTGCATTGCCATGTTGTCCACGATCCGGTCATCGAAGGTCAGGTCCGGGTAGTCCGGCGCAATCTCGCGCCCGATACCGAGGAACATGCCACCGGTCTCCTTGAGGATATTGGCTTTGTGGACGAGCGTGAGCCGCTCGCGGTCCATCTGCGTGGCCTGCTCGAAGGCGAATTTGATGATTCTCTCTGAGCCGGTGCGCGTGATGCGGTTAATCGAGTCGGCAATCTGGTTTCGAGCATCGAAGTACTCGATCCCGGCATACAACCCCTCGGTGTTCTCGCGGAAAATGAGCAGGTCTATATCCTCGTACCGCGCCCTCGTGTTCGGCAGCGAGACGCAGGGGCGGACGTTGGCGTAGAGGTCAAGCGTCTGCCGAAGCTGGACGTTGGCGCTGCGGAAGCCGGTCCCGACGGGTGTCGTGAGCGGCCCTTTCAGCGCGACCTTGTTGCGGCGGATCGACTCAATGACGGCTTCGGGGAGCGGGTCGCCGCCAGTCTCATAGGCCGCCATACCCGCTGTCTGCTCGTCCCAGTCGAAGTCAACGCCCGTGGCGTCAAGCACCTGAAGCGTGGCGTCTATGACTTCGGGGCCAATGCCGTCGCCAGCAAGTAGAGTGATGGTGTAGACCATGGTGGGGAAAGCAAAAATTGATAGGCGACGCCCCTATGTCATTTCGACGAGCGTAGTGAGGAGAAATCTCCGGCGCTGTCGCTGTGCAGAACCTCAGAGTAGGAGATTCCTCACGTTCGTTCGGAATGACACAGTGAATGCGCGGCGATAACCAAACCAACGAAGAAGCCCTGCGCTGGGCAGGGCTTCTTCGGTTCTGAAGATAGGCTGGTCGTGGCAGCGCTTAAGAGGGCGTGAGGCGCTTTGTCGAATAATTGATACGCAGCGTCCCCGCCTCCCGAAGCTCCTGCTGCACGTCGTAGAGAATCCCCGTCTCCGACTCCTCATCCACGCGCAGCGAGATGATGGTGCGCGGCTCGTCCTGAAGCCGCCGGTACATGAGCTGCCGGATTTCTGATATCTCCGGCACGAGCGCATCGTCGATCTGCACTCGGTTGTCACCGACGCGGGTGCCTTCGAGCTTCTCGGGGCCGATGTAGACGTAGGAGACGAGCCGCTTCTGCTCAATCTTCTGGATCGCCTCGGCGTCCGGCAGAATGACGCGCACCTGCAGGTCCACCTCACGGAGCACCGTCGAGACCATGAAGAAGATGAGCAACATGAAGACGATGTCCGGCAGACTCGCCGTGGGGATGTCCTGTTTGGTCTTGGCGGACTTTTTCTTAAAGCGAACCGACATGGTCGTCGTGGGATCGAGAGAGTAGAGAGACGGGAGTGCTAGCTGCCAGAGCCGTCGGCGGAGGGGTTGGTGGCGTCCGGCTCGGCGATGGAAATACGGTACGGATAGGTGTCCGCAACGACGTCCTCCTCGCCCTCGGGCAGCCGCGTCTTGTAGTCGTCGTAGTCACGGTAGCCAAGGCGGCGGGATTCTTCGGCGCGAAGCTCGTTGAAGCCCATCTTGATCTCGTCGAGCACCTTGACATATTGCGCGTAGGTGGACTGCCGCTCGGTCTTAAATGAAACGATGGCCTTGTCCGGGCTGTCCGAGAGTGTCGGGTCCGCGCCTCGATTGCTGACGAAACGCTTGACCGACGGGCGGATCTGGGAGATCTCCGTGAACTCTCCTTCGAGCAACACATTGCCCGCTGCGTTGACGAGCACCGTGAGAATGTTCCGATCGGGAATCTCCGGCGGCTCCACCTCATCTTCGAGCGGCGGAGGAAGCTCCATGTAGATCCCCGTGTCCACGTCGATGGTGGTCGTGACGAGGAAGAAGATCAGCAGCAGGAACGCGATGTCGGCGAGCGACGAGGTCGGGATTTCCGCCTCGCGGCTGGTGCGGCGCTTAAGGAGACCCATAGCACAGAAGAGTTAGAAGCGAAAAGAGCAGCGGCTCAGGATCAGTTGAAGACGCCTTTGATCCCGGTCAGGACGATGGCGACGATGCCCCCGGCGAGCAGCACAAGCGCGGTCAGAATCATCGCCGTCGTGGCCGGTTCGGCGGTGCCGAGACTGATCGCATAGCAGATGCCAAAGATGACCAGCGGCAGCACCATCGCACCGATGGACCACAGCCGGTGCTTGCCGTCCATGAGGCTCTTGATACCGAAGACCACGATGACGAGGAGGCCGATTGCGACGAGGGCCAGCGACAGCCAGATGGCGATAGGAACGAGACCTTCCATAGTTCTATCCGTTCTAAGGTGGTCGTAGGGGCGACTACGAGGCCGCCCCTACGAAAAGGATTTAGGCGTTGCCCCCATCGCTCGGCGGGATCGCCTTGGCGCTGGCCGGCTCGGCGAGCGGGCGGCTGCCTTCCATCAGCACGAGCGAGTCGATCAGCTCAACCGAGGCCTCTTCCATCTCAACCACGATCCGGTCGATCTTGGAGACGGCGTAGTTGTAGAAGAACTGTAGGATGATAGCGACCACGAGGCCGCCAACCGTCGTGAGGAGGGCCACCTTGATACCACCGGCGACGAGGCTCGGCGAGATGTCACCGGCCTGCTCGATGGCGTCGAACGCCTCAACCATGCCCCACACCGTCCCGAGGAAGCCGAGCATCGGGGCAATCGAGATGAAGAGGCTCAGCCAGACGAGGCCGCGCTCCAAGAAACTCATCTCGATGGAGCCGTAGGAGACGACCGCTTTCTCGACGGCGTTGATGCCTTCGTCAGCGCGGAGGAGACCGGCGTGGAACACGCTCGCCACCGGGCCACGGGTGTTCTCGCAGACTTGAAGCGCCTGGGTAACGCCGCCTTCGTCGAGGGCGCCCTTGACGCGGGCGAGGAACTTGCGGGTGTTAGTGTCGGCCATATTGAGCGTGATGATGCGCTCAATGCCGATGGCGAGGCCGATGACCAGACAGATCAGAACGGGCCACATGAAGCCACCGCCTTCGTTGAAGCGTTGGACTAGCTCATTCGTGAACGAGGTCTCCGCAGCCGTTTCTTGGAGCAAGAGGACGAGGGAGTAGAGCTTCATAGAATCACCTCCAGAGGAGAATGCGGGTGAGGAAGAAGGGTGGGGATACGGGGCCGCGGATGTCGGATGCGCCCCGAAGGGAGGCGTGCGGGCCAGCCTCTAATATCACGAAACCAGATGATATTGTCAACGCATCATGCAGGGCATGCTGACAGTATCCCCTTTCCCCGAGGCGAGACGACACCGTTATCTGTCCCCAAGACACGGCAGGGGCGGTGGAGTTGCCCCACCGCCCCTGATTGCAAAAAGACGTGCCCTACGTAGGGTAACGCCTACGCTATCAATTGGTGTCCATCATCACCGCCAAGTCCGAGGCTTGGGACCAGAGCTCCATCGCTTCCATGAACGTGGGGTCGATGGTTTGGACCACCGGGTAGAACGCCTCGATCCCGAAGAGGCGGCGGGCGAGGTAGGCCTTGATGCGCGCCTCAACGTGCGGGCGCGCCTCGTCGAGTTCGGAGCGGACGAGCGTGTGATCGCGCTCCTCTTCATTCTCGGGCGCTTGGCGCACGATGGTGACATCGTGACTCAGGGCGTAGTCCTCGAACGCTGCGAAAACCTCGTCCGTCACCTCGTAGGTGCGGATGAACTCCCTCTCGCGTCCGTCCCACGCGGCTCGCATGTCGCTGTTGCCATCGATGTACGACCGGGCGAACTCGCTGTCGAGGCTGTGGGCGATGACGGTGCGGAGCGCCGCCGAGATCGTATCGACGGGCACAAGGTAGTCCGGCAGGATGCCGCCCCCACCATAGACGGTCCGGCCTGAATCCGTCGTAAAGCGGAGCGAGTCTGCCACGTCGCCAACGACCGCCGACGCCAGCACGGCCCCGTGTTCCCCGCTGAGTAGCTCGCGGTCGGCTTTGACGAGGTCCACCTTCGAGGCGTAGTAGTCCTCGTCGGTCTCGCCACGCTCGTAGGGCGTCTGGATGAGGCGACCCGCGGGTGTGTAGTAGCGCGAAATCGTCATCTGGAGCACGCTCCCATCGGTGAGTTGGAACTGCTGCTGCACCAAGCCCTTGCCGAAGGTCCGCCGCCCGACGACGAGCGCCCGGTCGTGGTCCTGTAAGGCCCCGGCGACGATCTCCGACGCACTCGCCGAGTTCTCGTTGACGAGGACGATCACGGGCCGGTCCTCGAAGGAGCCACCCGCGCGGGCGCGGTACTCGCGGTTGAAGTCGGCGCGGCGGCTCTGGGTGTACACGACCATGTCGCCGCTCGGCAGGAACTCGTCCGAGATGCGGATCGCCATCTCCATCAGACCGCCCGCGTTGTCGCGGAGGTCGAAGACGAGGCGCTCCATGCCTTGCGCTTCAAGGCTCCGCATCGCCGTCATGAACTCATCGTAGGACGTGCGGGCGAAGCGCTGGAGCTTGATGTAGCCCGTCGTCTCGTCGATCATGTGACTCGCGATGACCGTGTGGAGCGGAATCTTGTCGCGCGTGATCGTAAAGGTGATGGGCCGGTCGAAGCCTTGGCGGCGGACGGTCACGTCCACCTCGGTACCCTTCGGACCTTTGAGGTATTTCTCGACCTCGGGCGTCTCCCACCCGATGGCGGTCGTGTCCCCGACCTGTACGATGCGGTCACCTGCGAGGAGGCCCGCCTCTTCGCTCGGTCCACCCGCAATCGGCATGAGCACCGCGAGCGTGTCGCGCTCGTCAGGGCCTTCGAGGAACTCATAGTAGATGCCGATGCCCTCGAACGACGCCTCGAAGTTCTCACGCACGCGGCGCATGTCCGAGGCGTCGATGTAGATCGAGTGCGGATCGAGGCCCTTGAGCATCCCGTCGATGGCATCCTCGGAGAGGCTGGCCGAGTCCACACGCTCGACGTAGTTGCGACCGATGTAGTTGAACGCCTCCTCGATCTTGCGGAGGTTGTCGGCTTCGGCGTTGCTGGAGGCCACGTCGCGGGCCTGCATACCGATGGCGACGCCGAGGACGACGGCGAGGAGGACGAGGAGCGGTTTACTGAGCTTCATCGAGGCTGGGAGGATAGCGTGAGCGTCATACCGAGCATCGGTGCCCGGCGGCTAAGGTTTAAGGCGCAGACGGCGCGGGAGTTCTGCCCGTTGCGCGTCGATATGCAGATCGTCGCAAATACGACACCGAACGGGAGCGAGCCGAGGTAGAACGCCAGAGCCAGAGCCGAATTGTGCCTATGCCTGGGAAGCATCAATTCAGCGCAACTGATCTATGGATGTAGAGTGCGAAGATGGCGGCCATTGGTACTGAGCCAATCGCCGCGAACGTAATTAGCCTTGTATGGAATACAAACAACAGGGCAGGGACAAGAAGCCATAGTATGTCCGCAACCTGAATCTCACTCCTTCGCCGTATGAGAGAAAGAAAAGCTGCTGTGAGAAAGCGTGTTACGATAGCCAATGCTCCGAAGAATCCTACAACTACGATTGCGGCCTCCATTCCCCTCCAAACCCATAGGACCAGAAAAGCCACCCCAAACACAAACGTTGACCAAGCCCATCCTGCTTTTTGTCCGGGCAGTTCGGTCACGTATCTCATCGCACCGGCTCCCACGTCTCGGAGTGCGAGCGTTTGAGGAACGTGACGGAGGCTGAGTTGGCGAGCCACTGTCCCATCGTGCGGAGGTAGCCGGTCTGCCGGTAGCGGCGGGGGTCTTCGTAGAGCACCCACCGCCACAGGAAGGTGATGCGGGCCGTCGCCCCGCGCCGCCGCGCCCGGGCAATCCGGCTGAACAGGTCGAAGTCTTCGCCCGCGACATAGGCTTCGTTGTAGCCGCCATGCGCCTCAAACACATCACGACGCACCGCGTGGCATTCACCCCGCCCCATCCCGCCCCCGACGAGGTTCAGTCCACAAAAGAGCACATTGCACGTCCCGAGCACGAGACGGTCGGGCCACGTCGCCTCAGACGGATGGACCCCAACGCGACACGTCGCGGCTCCGCCCTCGGCGGCGGCGATGAGGTCGGCAAGGAAGCCGTCCACGTCGTCGGGGAACTTGACGTCGGCGTTGAAGAAGAGGAGGATGCGACCCTCGGCGGCGGCGGCTCCGGCGTTGCGGCCTGCCGCGATGGTCTGGCGCTCAGAACCGGTGTGGACCACTACCCGGTCGGCGTGGGTTTCGGCGACGAGGAGCGTGCCGTCGGTTGAGCCGCCGTCGGTGACGACGACCTCTAATCCAAACCGGCGGCGGCAGGCAGGTGTGAACGTCTCCAGCAGCGGACCGAGTCGAGCCACCTCGTTGAGTGTCGGGATGATGACGCTGACGGATGGCTTCGCCCCACCTGCCGAATCGGCGGCGGGCGGAACTTCGGCGGTGGCGATATCGGTACCCTCGTGCATCGCTGCAAAGCTACGCCCATCCCCTACTCTCCGGCCTACCCTTTCTCTCGCCCGCATGACCAACAAGTACATCGCACGCCGCCTCAAGCAAACTGCAGACCTGATCGAACTGACCGGCGGCAATGCGTTCCGGGCACGGGCCTACGCCGGAGCCGCTCGCACCGTGGACCGGATGGACGAGGCCGTGCTCCAACTCGTCGAACGCGACACCCTGACCGGCGTGCAGGGCATCGGCAAGGGCCTCGCTGCCGACATCGAGGCTCTCGTTCGGACGGGTTCGTTCGAGACGCTCGACCAAATCCTGGAGACGCTGCCACCCGGTCTGCTCGACGTGCTCCGCGTCAAGGGCCTCGGCTCGAAGAAAGTCCGCGCCCTCTGGACCGAACTCGGCGTAACCTCGCTCGACGATCTCGAAGCCGCTGCCGTCGCCGGGCGCATCGCCAGCCTCAGCGGGTTCGGGGCCAAGACGCAGACAACGATTCTCAAGAATGTTGAGCAACTGAAGGTGTACCGCGCCCGCCGCCGCTACTATGCCACCCTCGACGCCGTTGCCCCGCTCGTCGAAGCGCTGCGCGACGCGGACGGGGTCGAACGCGCCGAGGTCGCGGGTGAGATACGGCGTAAGATGGACACGGTCGGCGAGGCGGTGCTCGTGGTGTCGGGGGACGAGGAGACGATCCGTACAATATTTTTGGGTCACGCTGAACCAGACGACGAGGTCGACGGCTTTCTCACAGGTACGATAGGCGATGGCCTGCGGCTCCGCGTCGTCCACGCCAGAGCCGACGACTTTGCGACGACGTGGTGGCGCGAGACCGGATCGGCGGAGCACGTCACTGCATTCGTCGAGGCGCATGGCGAGCCGGAGGCTACCACCGAAGACGCGATCTACACCTCGGCGGGCCTCGCCTTCGTTGTGCCGGAGCTTCGGGAAGGTGATGGCGAACTCGAAGCTGCTGTCGAGGACGCCCTGCCCGACCTCATCACCGTCGCCGATCTGCGCGGGTCGCTGCACAACCACTCGACCTACAGCGACGGGGCACACACGCTCCGCCAGATGGCCGAGGCGGCGCGAGCGATGGGCCTGGAGTATTTCGGGATCTGCGACCACAGCCGATCCCTTGTCATCGCCAATGGACTATCTATCGAACGGCTGCGCGAGCAGGGCGAGGAAGTCCGGGCGCTCAACGCCGAGTTTGCGGCGGACGGCGGCCCGTCGTTCCGCCTTTTCCACGGCTCCGAGTGCGACATCCTCCGCGACGGTGACCTCGACTACCCCGACGAGGTACTCGCCGACCTCGACCTCGTCGTGGCGAGCGTCCACACCCACTTCAACATGACGGAAGACGAGGCGACCGAGCGGATCGTCCGCGCCGTCTCGAACCCGCACGTCGATATCCTCGGGCATCCGACGGGCCGCCTACTCTTGGCGCGTGAGGGCTACCCCATCGACCACCGCCTTGTGATCGACGCCTGCGCCGCGCACGGCGTCGCCATCGAACTCAACGCGAACCCGTACCGCCTCGACCTCGACTGGCGCTGGGTCCGCGAGGCCACGTCGCACGGCGTCCTGATTGCCATCAACCCGGACGCACACTCCATCGATGGCCTCGACGACGTGCAGTGGGGCGTGGCCGCCGTCCGGAAGGGATGGCTGACGGCATCGCAGTGCCTCAACGTGAAGTCGGCGGACGATTTTGCGGCGTGGCTCACGGCGAGGCGACAAGTCGATCGGTCGTAGCTTGCTTCTTCTTTTTCGCGCCGCCTCATGTCCCTGCTAGGTCGCCTCCTCACCACGCTCGCTGTCGTCCTGCTCGTCGGTATTGGGCTGTCGCTGACGGCGTGGTATCTCGCTCACGGCGTCGGGCCGAGTCTGGACGGTGAGGTGCGCGTGCCCGGTCTCGGCGAAGCAGTCACAATCACCCACAGTGTCGACGGGATAGCGACTGTCGCGGCGCAGAGCGAGGCCGACCTTATCGCGGGCTTGGGCTACGCACACGCGCTCCACAACGCCTGGCCGATGGCGCTCCGGCGACAGGTTGCGACCGGCTCCCTCAGCGAGTGGTTCGACGACGAAGCGACCCTCGGATTGGACCGGCACGCGCTCATGCTTGGCTTCGGTGCCCTCGCCCGGGCGACCTACGATGCACTGACCGAGACAGACCGGGCGGTGCTCGACGCCTACGCCCGCGGCGTCAACCGCGCCTTCGCGCACAACCGCCTCAGCAGCAGCGATGAGTTTGTCCTCCTCAACGTGGACACGCGACCGTGGCAGCCATGGGACGCGCTCGCCGTCGAACGCCTCATCGCCTACCTCGCCATGCCCGCCCCTGCCCTCGCTGATTCTGTCGCCCAAGCTGCCTACCGAGCCAGCCCGACGCTAGAGCGGTTCGTCGTGGCAGACTCAGCGTTTCGTGCCACCCTGCACGTCGGCGGGCTGGAGCACAGCCTCGCATTTACGGTGCAGAGCGCCACCGGAACGAGGCTGGTGCAGCGGCACGTCTACGGTCGGTCAGCGCTCCCGCTTTTTCAAGAGGCCGTGCTCCGGCAAGGCGGGCGACAAACCCTCATTGCTTCGGTCCCCGGCACGCTCGTTTTTCCAGCGGGCTATGGGGAGGACACCGCATGGAGCCTCTTCCTGAACGGTACCGCCAACCTCGTCTCGGCCCCCACCGACTCCAGTGCGCTCACCCCGATCTACGACCGGATCACCGCACGCAACGGAGACGAAACCCTCGTTACGACCTATCGCACGGCAGCCGCGCTCCATCTCTACACGCCGAATGAGGCGACGCCTGCACCCGCCGTTCAGGATTCAGCCTCGGCAACCTCGCCGGTGCCCTTGACGTGGCAACTCCGGTGGCGCGGCTTCCGCACATCGACGGACCTCGGCGCGTGGCGGGCGCTGCTCCGGGACGAAACGACATCATTTACCCTCTTCCCCGGCACCGGGGTTAGGGTCGATGGTGGGCAGGCGCGGGTGCTTGGCAACCCGGCGGTCACTCGGTCGCTGCCGGGTGGTGTCCTTGCTGGGTCGAGCGCCGAAGCACGCCACGTCGCTGATCGCATCGCCCTCCTTGCGGCGGACAGCGCCGGGGTCGGGCCGGACGGCTTGCTCGCTGATGCCTACAGTACATGGGCGGCAACTCTCGCACCACCTCTCATCGACGCGCTCGGCGCTCCCGACGAGATCCGCGCCGACCTCCGCGATGCGGCAGCCTACCTCCGGGGCTGGGACTTCCGCTACGAACCGACCTCCATCGGAGCCTCGGTGTTCGAGACGTGGATGGCGACGCACCGCGCCCGCACCGGCGCACTTCCCGACCCGGCGGCGGTCTCGGCCCCTCCGCCACCGCCCGACTCAATTGGGACCGTCGTCCCCGCTCCTGCGGTCGTGGAACTGACAGAGTCGCTCCGGCAGGCGGTGGCGGCAATGGACGCGACCTACGGCTCGGACGGCGCGCTCTGGCGCTGGCAGAACGTCCAGCGCGCCGTTCGCCTCTACCCGCTCTTTACGACCGACACGATGGACGTGGGCCGCCGCTTCGCCCCGGTCCTCGTGCCCGACGGCGGCCACCCGACTTCGCTCGCGTGGGGACCGTCCCCCGCCCTCCCCGGCACCGAGCCGAGCGCTGTATGGTCCGCGCAGGCTACGATACCCGGCGCAATGGACCTTCGCATCCGCCACCGCAACCCGACCGACACCGAGGTCCGCGCTCGCACCTTCGCGGCGGCGCGTCCTGTCGAGCCGCGCCCCGTCGAGCCGCGCCCCGTCGAGCGGACCAGCGAAGCAACACATACCCTTCGTCTACTTCCACAGGACGACTAGACCGTGCCTCCTCTCTACATCGGCATTGACGCGGGCGGGACGAAGACCGAGTGGCTGGCCCGCGCGGGCGAGGCCGAGGCGAAAGGCCGTGGCGACGGGGTGAACCTGCAACGCGACGGAGCCGAGCACACCACCGAGGTGCTGGCCGGTCTCCTCACGGATGCGCTCGCGTCCCTCGACTACGAGACCGTCGGCGGTATCTGTCTTGGCGTGGCCGGGGCCGGACGAGAAAATGAACAGGCTGATCTGGCCGACCGGCTGCGCGCCCGACTCCCTGCGCTTGCCGACGTACCGCTCGTCGTTGAGCACGACGGGCTGATCGCGCTCGAAGCGGCGTTCGGGGGCGAGAGTGGGATGGTGGCGCTCGTTGGGACCGGCTCGCTGGTGCTGGCGCGGACGGAAGACGGGACGCTGCTCCGGGCGGGCGGCTGGGGCGCGCGCATTGGCGATGAGGGCAGCGGCACGGCCCTCGGCACCGCCGTCCTCGCTGCCGTCGCCGCCGACTTCGACGGGGGCGAGCCGACCGCGCTCCGTCACCTTGTCGCCGAACAGCACGGCCTCACGTCGCCCGCCGACCTCATCCGACTCGTCTACGGTGACGGCCTCGCCGTGCAGACCCTCGCCCCCCTCGCCGTCGCCGCTGGGGAGAGCCACGATTGGGTGGGGACGCGGATTCTCAAGACGCAGGCCAACGCCCTCGCGCAGCGCGCCGGGTGGCTCGTCGCCCAAGCCGAGGACACCCTCACGCCGCACCTCGTGCTGACCGGCGGGATGACGCAGGAGCCGTACTACCGCGAGTGCCTCGCCGAGGCGTTCCTGCGCCACCTCCCCCGCTGGCGGATCGTCCGCCCCGAGCACCGCCCCGTCCACGGCGCTCTCGCGAGGGCGCAGCGTGCGAAGTGACGGTTTCTGTCCCTTATGAGGCGCCCGCGCTCGCTAACCGCCGGGATGGTCTGTTTCGCAAGCGAGCGCACCGTATAATGCCGGCATTACGCACCGAGCCACACGCGCTCCTGAAGTATTAGTTATGCATCTACAGAAACGCCCCGCCTGTGATTTCCGCAGACGAAACTGAAGTCTCAACGTACCGCCTCTATACGAACGGTGCGATCTCCGTCGCCACGGCTTTCGCGGGACCGCTTGCCGGGGCGTATCTCCTCTCGCGGAACTTCCGGATGCTCGGGCAACCGGTAAGAGCACGGCGAGTGCTATGGGGCGGGGTCGCCTTCACCGTCGGCTTTTTCGGTGTGCTCTACGCTCTCCCGATGCGAGTACTCGACTCCATCCCGGAGGCGCTGTTCCCGGCCTTCTTCGGCGCTGCTACTGCGGGGATTGTGGAGAAGTACCAGAAGGAGGCCATCAAGGCTCACCTTGACGCTGGAGGAAAGAAGGGGTCGAAGCTCGCTGTCGCCGGAGTGGCAATCCTCAGCATGATTATTACCCTCCTTATCGCGGCCCCGTTGGTTCTCAAGGCTCCGCCCTTCGACGGGAAGCACGTGACGCTAGAGGCCACCGGAGCCGAAGTGTACTACGGCGGGCTCGCGTCCGAAGCAGATGCGGTGTCTCTCGGCCAACTGCTGGAACAACGAGAGTACTTCAGTCCGGGCGGGGACCGTTCCGCCAAGATCGAGCGAGGCGCGGATGGGTGGTACAACGTGGTGTTGGAGATCGAACGACCCTTCTGGGATCAACCGGCGCTCGCGCGCCAACTTGACGGGATCATCCGCGACGTGGAGGTGGCGGTGGGAGCACCAGCGCAGGTGACGGCGCGGAGCTACACGCTCTTGGAACCGGAGGTCCGTGTGTTTCACAAGCTCGGAGGCGAGTAGATGCCTAACCCGCGCTCGCAGGCCGACCCAAAGCCGCCGCGTTCTGGCGACCGATCTACTCCGCACTAGCTTCCGCTAAGATCACCGCTTCAGTTCCGCAGCTTTGGGCGGCTGAAGCACCACACTGTTAGCTAGCATTAGTCAATAGATGGATACCTTCCCAAACGAAAAGGTCGAACTGACCCAATTGCTGGTCGTCGGCGACATCGACCGGTCGCGCACGTTCTACCGGGACGTGCTAGGGGGCAAGGTCTACCGGGAGTACGGCGGCACCTCGTGCGTGCTCCGGTTCCAAGGCGCGTGGCTCCTCCTGGTGACGGGCGGCGGGCCGACGGAGGACAAACCCACCGTCACCTTCGCCCCACCGCCCGACCCCGACCTCGTCAGCCACCAACTGACGATGCGCGTGCCGGACTGCCAGCGCGCCTACGAGATCCTGCGCAAGCGGGGCGCTGAGTTTCTGACGCCGCCCCACGACCGGGGCGGCGAGATCCGGTGCTTCTTCCGCGACCCCGACGGACACCTCCTGGAGATCAGCGAGGTCTCGTAGCAGGCCCTCCTCTCTACCAAATGCGGAGCACTCCGGAGATTGACTCCGGCGGGTCGTCGGCGGGGTTGAACGACGGCTCGGGTCGTGTTCAGGACGGCAACAGGCACGCCAACGCTAGCTCTGCTTGCGCGCGGACGGCCCCCGGCGGCTCCCCCTCAGACACGAGCATTTGCACGGTTCTGAGCTGGGTATCGAGGAGATAGCCCGCGCGTTCTGGAGCGATGGCCGCGTTCACCTCGCTCCGCGCCAGGCCCCGCTCGAACCAAGCCTGGTAGGCTCCGCGCATGTCACGGCGGAGCACCACCACGCGCGCCGATGTGGCCGGGCCGAGTTGGGCCGACGCAGTACGCATCTTGGCGAAGAGACAACCAGCGGGCATCCCCCGCTCTTCGGTCAGCCACAGGAGCACGCCGCGGAGCACCTCGGCGAACGGACGCTCTGTGGTCAGCGGCTGAAAGCTGGGCTGGATGACTGTCTCCCAGTAGTGGTCGAGCACTGCCACCATCAGGCCGTCCTCGCCGCCGAACTCCCGGTAGAGGCCCGGTTTCGAGACGCCAAGGCGGCGGCACATCTCGTTGACGCCTACGGCCCCCGGCTCGTCCTGCCAATAGTTCAGCATGGCCGCGGCGAGAACGCGCTCGCGGTCCAGCGTTCGGGGCCGCCCGCGGGGCTTAGAAGAAGTTGGTGTTGACATTTAGTACCGATTGGTATTTTATTAGTGAGACCGGAGGACACCAGTCCTCGCCTTGGGCGCACCAAGGTACTGCCACAGCCCAGACCATGAAGGGCCTCTCGTTTACACCTGCGGATGCAGATCGTCAATCAACCCACCCAAACCCCAAGTCATCATGCCAGCGTCTGTTCTCCCCATTGATATCGAGCGTCAGGACTCATGGTCCGACGCGGAAGACGCGAACGTGCGCGTCGTCGTCGACTTCGTCTACAACCTGATGAACGCGCACAACTTCGACTACGTGCGCCGGACGTACGGCCCGCATCCGTACGTGCAGCACAACCGGAATATCCCGGACGGGATCGATGCGTTGGTGGACTACGTGAGCACCTTCGCCAAGCGCTTCCCGGACTATACCTACGACGTGAAGCGCGTGCTCGCAGACGACGACTTCGTCACCTTTCACTCACACGCGACCGTGCGAGCAGCGCATCGTGGGAAGGACGGCCAGGGCCTGAACATTATCGACACATGGCGCATCGTCGACGGGCAGGTCGTCGAGCACTGGGATGCCGTGCAGCCCCTCGATGGGTTTATGCGCTTCTACGCCTTGCTCAACGGCGGCAAGATTCGGAATCAGAACGGCGTGTTCTAAAGGACATGCTAAACCTGCGGAGTCCTGCCTGCGCGGGGCTGGAGTGGACCTACCGCGAGCGGCTCATCACGGCCTCCCGACCCGGCTTTGGCAAGCTAGGAGATCGACTCCGGCGGGTAGTCGGCGGGGTCGAAGCCCGGCTCGGGGTATTGCGGGTCCATGTCCTGTAACGTCTCCAGCACGAGTTGGCTCACGACGAGGTCGCGGAACCACCGCTCCTCGGCAGGGATGACGTACCACGGGGCGACGTCCGTCGAACAGCGCGTGAGGGCGATCTCGAAGACGTCCATGTAGTCGTCCCATAGCTTGCGCTCTTCGAGGTCGCCGGGGTTGAACTTCCAGTGCTTGTCGGGGCGCTCCAGGCGTCGGCGCATCCGTTCGAGCTGGTACTCCGGTGAGACGTGGAGCATCAGCTTGAGGATGCGCGTGCCCCGGTCGGCGAGGAGCGCCTCGAAGTGGTTGATGTGGTCGTAGCGCCGTTCGATGATCTCGGGGGCCGCCCAGCCGTGGACGCGGACGATCAGCACGTCCTCATAGTGCGAGCGGTTGAAGACGCGGATGTGCCCGGCCTCGGGGGCCTGCTTGTGGATACGCCACAGAAAGTCGTGGGCGAGTTCCTCTTTGGTCGGCGCTTTGAAGCTCGCCACGCGGACGCCCTGCGGGTTGAGCGGACCGAAGACACTACGGATCGTCGAGTCCTTCCCAGCCCCGTCCATCGCTTGCAGCACCACGAGAAGCGACTGCTTGTCCTCGGCGTAGAGCCGCTCTTGCAGATCGTCGATCTGATCGAGGTTGTCCTCGACCTGTTCGTCTACACGGTCCTCGTCCTGCTCTTCGGAGAGGCCCTGCGTGTCGGCGGTGTCGCGCTCGTCGAGGTGCGGCGCATCACCGGGCGCGATGCGGTAGCGGTCAAGGTCGATGGTCATGGGGCGTGTGAGAAAAGAAGGAGGAGAAAGAAAAGATAGGAGAGAAAGATGCTTTCCTCTCTATCTCTTCCCTCTCCTCTATCTCTTCTCTACCCTATCTGCCGAGGAAGCTGCCGAGCAGGTCGTCCACGGCACTGCCGTCGCCATCGCGGTCGAGGAGGCCGCCGAGCATGCCCATCAGGTCGTTCGGCGCGGCCTGCTGCGCGGTCGAGGCTTCGCGGTTGAGCAAGTCCGAGAGGCCGCCCGCGTTGAGGTTCTGCTCGCGCTTCTGGCGTCCGAGGTAGCCCATCACCATCGGCGCAAGGGCCACCATCATCTTCATCACCTGACCGCTGTCGAGGCCGGTCGCCTTGCCGACGCCCTGCTGGACCTGTGGTAACTGGTTGCCGAAGATGTGCCCGAGGATGCCGGTTCCGTCAGCGGAACGCGGGTTAAGGCCCGCAGTGCTCGCGCCAGCGTCTCCACCGGTCAGCATCCCGAGAAAGCCACCAAGGTTGTCGAAGATGCCGCCGTCGTGGTCGTTGTCGAGCGCGTTGGCGAGGGACTGCGCCCGCTGGGGGTCGTTCGTGTTGCGGTTCATCGCACCGAGAATCACCGGAAGCGCGGCCATCGCGGCGCGCTGTGCCGTGTTCTCGTCGGTGCCGACGGCGTTGCTGAGTTGTTGGAGGGTGCCGCCGCTGAGTGCGGGGCCGAGCATATCGAGGATTCCAGCCATGACGGGAAGGGGTTATTGCGGGGAAGGGTTACGCTTCGACGGCGACCGTGACGGCCTGCTTGCCGCGAAGCGCATTGACAAGATATACGGCGTCGGCGCTTGCGAGGTCCGCAACCTGAAGAACGCGCTCCCCGGCGGTAGGATCGGTGGCGAGGAGATGGGCGCGGTAGACCCCATCGAGACCGCCCGAGGCGAGGGGCGGTGTCCACAGTCGGTCGCCCTGCTGGACGAAGAGGTTGGTGCGCGTGCCCTCGGTGAGTTCACCGCGCTCGTTGACGAGAATCGCCTCGTCGAAGCCCTGTGCTCCAGCCCATGCGAGCGCGTCGTCGTAGAACGCCCGGTGCGTCGTCTTATGGCGGAGAAAAGGGTCGCCAGAGTTGGCAGGCTCGGGATAGACGACGGCCCGGCGGAGCACGAGCAGAGCTTGGGCAAGGGATATCGTCTCGACTGCGACCCGCCTGTGCCGGTCGAGTGTGAGACGGATGCGGTGTGGCTCGTTCAGGTCAGCTTCTGCTTTGGCTAACGCCTCGCGCAGTGTGATCTCATCGAACGGATAGCCAAAATAGGCGGCAGCGCGGCGCAGCCGATCAAAGTGTCGATCAAGGTGCTCGTAGCCTCCCTCCCACCGGATCGTTTCGAGGAGGGCGAAGTCGGGCGCGGGCGGCTCGGTGAGGAAGCGCGCTTTGAGCAGGCACTCGTCGTACTCGGCCTCCGGATCGGAGTCCCACACGATGCCGCTACCGACCCCCATCGTGCCCTTCTCGTCGCGGAGCGTGATCGTGCGAATTGGCACGTTGAACACGGCTCGGTCGGGCGCGACAAATCCGATGGCTCCGCAGTAGACGCCGCGCGGCTCGTCTTCCAACTCGTGGATGAGCTGCATCGCCCGGATCTTCGGTGCTCCCGTCACCGAGCCACACGGAAACAGCGCCCGTACCACCTCAGCCACTCCGACGTCGGGCCGGAGTTGCGCTTCCACCGTCGAGGTCATCTGCCAGAGCGTGTCGTAGCGCTCGGCCTCGAACAGCGACGGCACCACTACCGACCCAGGCTCGGCGACGACCGAGAGATCGTTGCGGAGGAGATCCACGATCATCAGGTTCTCGGCCCGGTTCTTCTCGTCGGCGGTGAGCCACGCGGCCTGGCCGAGGTCCTCGTCGGTCGTGGGGCCGCGCCGGACAGTGCCCTTCATTGGACGTGCCGTGACGCGCTCGCCCTCGCGCTGAAAAAACAGTTCAGGCGACCGGGAGAGTACCCAGCGTCCACCCCCCTCCTCGGTGTCTCCTGCTCGAATCAGCGCGCCGTACCCCACCTGCTGCTTCCGGCGCAACGCCCGGTACAGCCCCACCGGATCGCCTTCGACGCCAAACCGAAACGGCGCGGTGAAGTTGATCTGGTAGACATCGCCCTCGCGGATGTGGTGCCGGATGCGCTCGATGCGCTCCCGGTACTCCGGGCGAGGAGTCGCAAACACTGGCTCGGTGAGGCGATAAGCTCCTGCCTCCTCCAGCAGCGCCTCGACTTCCTCTTCGCTTAAGCGCTTGGGCGCGTCATACACCCCGAACCATGCTAGCGGTCCGTCATGCAGTTTGAGAGGGGCGATGGTCTCGAGGGCATAGCCCGCTTCGTAGGCCAAGTAGCCCGCCGCAAACTCGCCTGCTTGTGCTACGTGGTCGAGTTCATCAAGCAGGGGTGCGATCTCGCCGAGCGTATATGCCGTGAGGATACGCCCGGGGCGAGAGAAGAGGAGCGCACCCGAGGCCTGGGGCCAGCCGGTGTCGAGCAGGACAGAGTCGGGCGGAAACAGCAAGGGCGTAGCGGCAGAAGGGAAGGCCGCTACGCCCGACGTGCACGCGTGATCCTTTGTGCGTTTAGCCTATGCCGAAGAGGGGTTCGCCGCCTTCGGTGCCGAGGTGCTGAAGCGCATCGGCCAGCGCGTTGTGGGCACCACCGTGGCGAAGCTGGTTGACAACATCGTTGCGCCCGGTGCAGTAACCGAGGAAGACGTGCGGGCGCTGAAGGTTGTGCAGGCCTTCGCGGACCACCCAAACGTGCCACGGGCCGTACTCGTTGTCCTCGAACCCGAAGAGGCCACAGTAGAGCCGGTGCGTAGCCCGACCGATGTCCTCCTCCTCGCTCAGTTCGCCGAGTTCGAGCAGGCGCTGGAGGGCACCGTAGAGGTAGCCAGCAAAGAAATCGTGTTGGACGTCGGAGAGGACGAGCGGCGTGCGCGGCCCGTCGTAGCCAGCATCGCGGAGGGGGCGGCGTACCGAGTGCAGCACACGGGCGACGGCCTCGCGGACGATGGCCTCAACGTAGGCAGAAGACTTGCGATCGGAAGGAGTCATGAGAAGCGGCGGGATGAGCTATAAAATAGGCTGTCAGGCTCGACTTCTACAAAGCCCGTGCAGGACCGTGATTACGGCAATAAGCCCTCGGCTTTGTCGCCCCCTCGTTTCAACGCTCCGAGCCATTGCCTCTTTTTCCGTCGTTTTGCCCAAGGTGAGACACGCTCTTCAACCTTGATCTCAATGACTACTGGTCCACCGCCCATTCGTCTTTTTCCCGGATGTTGCCCGCTCGAATATATAACCCGACCGCGCTACATCAGCATGATCTCGCAAGCACTATTCGGCTGCGGGGCCTTCCCTCCCCCGCCCCGTGGGTTGGGCAATTCGGTGTGCACCCCGTAATTCTGAGCACTGTGTACCCTACACTGATATCACTCTCGTCATGCTCACGTCGTACCCACACACCTGCCGACTCCTCATGACTCGTTCGCTACGCTTCCTCTCTGTCGTGCTCCTGCTCTCTGTCTCGCTGCTCATCGCTCCACGTGCTAACGCGCAGACAGAGACCGTCATCGTAGACACCGTCCTGCCCGGCGGCGGACCCATCGACGACGCGCTGATCTTTGGCCCGGACGGTGCCCTCTACGGCTCTCGCTTCGGCCAGTTCGGGAACGGACAGGGCACGACCGTCACCCGTTTCGATCCCACCGATGGCTCTACCTCGGTCTACGCCGATGGCTTCGTTAACGCGAACGGACTCGGCTTCGATGACACGGGCGCGCTCTTCGCCCTCAGCTATGCCGACCGCCGCGTTGAGCGGATCTCACCAGATGGCTCCACGCAGGAGACCTATGCAACCGCCCCCTCGGGCAATACGTCGGGCTTGGTCATCCATCCGCAAACCGGCGTCATCTACGTCTCCAACTACACCAACAATACCATCGGTGTCGTCAATGAAGACGGTACCATCACGACGGTCTTTAGCAATGACGGGACCCAGCCCGCGTTCAACGGACCCGTCGGCATGACGGTGGACGATGAGGGGCAACTCTACGTCTCCAACTTCAACAGCGGGGAAATCATCCGCATCTCGGAAACCGGCGAGCGGACCGAGATCGCCGACCTCGCTGGCCCCGCCAACTACACGACTGGCTTCATCGTTTATGCTGCGGGCTCGATCTATGCGACCGCCATTGGCCGGAACGTGATCGAAGAGGTATCACTGACCGACGGCTCCGTCAGCGTACTCGCGGGCACGGGTGTTGCTGGCACAACGGACGGATCGGGGGACCGCGCCCGCTTCGACGCACCCAACGGCATCGCAGCAACGGTCACCGGCGACACGCTCTACGTGTCCGACTTCAATTCACGCTCGATCCGTCGCATCATCCGCACGCGCACCACGGCGGACGAGGCGCTGCCGGAGTCGAAGCCACGCCTAGAAGCGCTCAGCGCTGCGCCAAACCCATCGCACGGGCGAGTGAGTTTCCGCTTTCGCTTACCGCAGGCAGCCCATGTGAGCCTCACGATCTACGATGTCCTAGGTCGGCGTGTCGCAACGGCACTCAATGCCCGTCGTCCGGCGGGTGAGCACGCGACCGACTACGACACCTCGGCACTGCCGTCGGGCTTGTACATCTACCGCCTCCAAGCCGATGGCGAGATCGTCTCCGGTCGCTTCGTACATCAGTAAGATTGGTGTGCGGAGCTACATGTTGCGCCGGTACTGGCCGCCGACCTCGAAGAGGGCGGTCGTGATCTGACCGAGCGAGCAGACCTGCGCCGTGGTCATGAGTTCCGCGAAGACGTTGCCACCAGCACGGGCCGCGGCCTGCAAGCGCGTCAACGCCTCGCCTGAACGGTTGGCGTTGCGGGCTTGGAAGGCGCGGAGGTTGGCGATCTGTCGCTGCTTCTCCTCGTCCGTCGAGCGCATGAGCGGGACAGTCTGCGGCTCCTCCATCACGCCGTCACCCGAGGTGAACGTGTTGACGCCGATAATCGGCAAGTCGCCCGCGTGCTTCTTGTGCTCGTAGTAGAGCGACTCTTCCTGAATCTTGCCGCGTTGGTACATCGTCTCCATCGCCCCGAGCACGCCACCCCGGTCGTTGATCCGCTCGAACTCCGACAGCACGGCCTCCTCCACGAGATCGGTTAGCTCGTCGATGATGTAGGCCCCCTGGATCGGATTCTCGTTTTTGGCGAGGCCGAGTTCGCGGTTGATGATGAGCTGAATCGCCATTGCGCGGCGGACACTCTCCTCGGTCGGCGTCGTGATGGCCTCGTCGTAGGCGTTGGTGTGGAGCGAGTTGCAGTTGTCGTAGATCGCCATCAGCGCCTGGAGCGTCGTGCGGATGTCGTTGAAGGCGATCTCCTGCGCGTGCAGGCTCCGGCCCGAGGTCTGGATGTGGTACTTCAGCTTCTGCGCCCGCTCGTTGGCTCCGTAGCGGTCCCGCATCGCGACGGACCAAATGCGACGGGCGACGCGCCCGAGCACTGAATACTCGGCGTCCATCCCGTTCGAGAAGAAGAACGAGAGGTTCGGCGCGAAGGCGTCGATGTCCATGCCCCGGCTGAGGTAGTACTCGACGTACGTGAACCCGTTGGAGAGCGTCAGCGCGAGTTGAGTGATCGGGTTTGCGCCCGCCTCAGCGATGTGGTAGCCGGAGATCGAGACCGAGTAGTAGTTACGGACGTCGTGCTCGATGAAATACTGCTGCACATCGCCCATCGAACGGAGCGAGAACTCGGTCGAGAAGATGCAGGTGTTCTGAGCCTGGTCCTCTTTGAGGATGTCCGCCTGCACGGTTCCCCGGACGACCTTCAGCGTCTCGGCGCGGATGCGGTCGTAGTCCGACTGGTCGAGCACACCCCAATCGACCAAATCTTGCCCCGTGCAGCCGAGGAGGCCAAGGCCAGAGCCATCGTGTCCTTCGGGAAGGTCGGTAGCCTCGTAGGGTGTGTAGACGGGCCGGTCGTCGCCAAGCTGTTTTGCAATAACAGATCCTGCTTCGTCCCAGTGCCCTTCAGCTTTCAGATGGGCTTCCACCTGCTGATCGACCGCCGTGTTCATGAACAGGGCGAGGATCGTCGGCGCGGGGCCGTTGATGGTCATCGACACGCTCGTCTTCGGGTCGGCGAGGTCGAAGCCGGAGTAGAGCTTCTTCATGTCGTCGAGCGTGCAGATGCTCACGCCCGCGTTGCCCACCTTGCCGTAGATGTCGGGCCGCTCATCGGGATCGCGCCCGTAGAGCGTGACGCTGTCGAACGCCGTCGAGAGCCGCTTGGCGGGCAGGCCGAGGCTGACGAGGTGAAACCGCTTGTTGGTCCGCTCCGGCGTGCCCTCACCTGCAAACATCCGGGTCGGGTCCTCGCCGGTGCGCTTGAGCGGGAAGACACCCGCCGTGAAGGGGAAGTAGCCGGGGAGGTTTTCGAGCAGCGCGTAGCGGAGCCGCTCGCCGGGGTCCTCGGTCCGAGGTAGCGCGACGCGCGGCACCTTCGTACCCGATAAGGTCTCTTGCGTCAGCGGCTGGCGGATTTCGCGGCCGCGCACTTCGTACACCAGTTCATCCTGCCGGTACTGCGCCGCGAGGTCGTCCCAGTTGTCGATGATGTTGCGGCTTCGCCCGTCGAGCTTGTCCCACCAGTACGCCGCCATCTCGTCGAGCCGACCAGACAGCACCGCTTGGTCCTCGGGCTGCCAGTCCTCGACTTGAGCGCGGGCACCCATCGCCTGCCCCCACTTCCGGGCGACCTCAACCTGTCCCTCAGCCCAACTCCGATAGTCGCGGCAACGGTCGGCGATCTCGGCGAGGTAACGCTGGCGCTTAGGCGGGATGACCGCCTGCTCGCTCGGGTCCGGCTCGGGGAGCGCATCGGCGTCGTAGACCCGGCTCTGCCGGTCGAAATCGAAGTCGGTGTTCAGCCGATCGAGGAGCGAGAGGTAGAGACGACTGACGCCGGGGTCGTTGAAGTGGCTCGCCATCGTCGGGTAGACCGGCATCTGGTCGGGCGAGCGGTCGAAGGCGGCGCGGTTGCGCTGGACCTGCTTCTTGATGTCGCGCAGGGCATCGCGGCTGCCGCGCTTCTCGAACTTATTGAGCGCGATGAGGTCGGCGTGGTCGAGCATCCCGATTTTTTCAAGCTGCGTCGGCGCGCCGAAGTCG
Organism: Rhodothermales bacterium; assembly: GCA_028284265.1. GTDB lineage: Bacteria > Bacteroidota > Rhodothermia > Rhodothermales > JANQRZ01 > JANQRZ01. Next base: position 350,402 of record JANQRZ010000003.1, on the reverse strand, counting down.
TGGGTCATCACGTAGAGCGAGAGGTCCACGAGTTCACTGACCTCGGTGTCCGACTGCCCGATCCCAGCGGTCTCGACGATGATGAGGTCGAACCCGGCGGCGCGGCACACGTCAATGGAATCTTGCAGCGCCTGACTCGTAGCGCGATGGGCTTGGCGCGTGGCGAAGGAGCGCATATAGACCCGGTCGGCACGCTCGCCGTAGATCGAGTTCATGCGGATGCGGTCGCCGAGAAGCGCACCTCCTGTGCGCCGCCGCGTCGGGTCCACCGAGAGAACAGCGAGTTCGATGTCGTCGAAGTCGGTGATGAAGCGGCGCACGAGTTCGTCGGTGAGCGTGGACTTGCCCGCCCCGCCGGTGCCGGTGATGCCGAGCACCGGAGCCTCGGCATAGACCTCAGCAGGCGCACCGTCGCCCGAAGCCTCGTCGTAGAACACATCGGCTACGTCCTCGATGATGTGCTGCTCGACAGCGGTGAGTACGCGGGCGAGGGCACGCGGCGCATAGCTCACCTCATCCCCTCCGAGCAGTTCATCCACCTCGCCGTTGAGCACCTCGACCGTCTGGTAGTCGCACGCCCGAAGCATGTGGTTGATCATGCCCTGCAGGCCCAGCCGCATCCCGTCCTCGGGCGAGAAAATCTTCGCCACACCATACGCCTCCAATTCAGCGATCTCTTCGGGAACGATCACCCCACCGCCGCCGCCGAAGACCTTGATGTGCGCGCAGTCGTGCTCGCGGAGCAGATCGACCATGTACTTGAAGTACTCGACGTGTCCGCCTTGGTAGGAAGAGATGGCGATCCCGTGCGCGTCTTCCTCGACCGCCGTCTTGACGACTTCGAGGACCGAGCGGTCGTGCCCGAGGTGGATCACCTCGGCGCCCGACGCTTGGAGGATGCGCCGCATGATGTTGATCGAGGCGTCATGCCCGTCGAAGAGGCTGGCGGCAGTGACGAAGCGGACGGGGTGCGTCGGCGAATACGGCGTCGTTTCCATGGGAGCGGGCGAGGTTAACGGGAGACGTGGCAAGATAAACGCTCTGCGAAAGCAAGGGGTTCAGTCTAGTTGTACCTTACGACAAACCTATCTCTCGTGCGATGCACCATCATTTGACCCTCCTCGTACTTTCTCTCTCCCTTGCTCCTACTGTATCGGCCCAACCTTTCTTGCTAGATACGATCACTCCCGGTTCGGCTGTCTCAATAGTTCCCGATGCAAATGGTGATGGAGAAGATGATATTCTCATCGGAGCACCTAACGTTGGAGCAGAAGGGCGTGCCTATTTGTTAAGCGGCCCTACTCGTGAGATCCTCCTAGAACTCGAATTGCCCGCGTCAAGGGGAAATAGCTTCGGAGATGTGGTAGCCGGAGTGCCCGATACGGACGGTGATGGCCGAGGAGACCTTCTCATTGCGGGAAATCCTGAATCCGGTGCCTGTCGAAGTGCCTATCTCTTCTCGGGAGCCACTGGCGAATACCTCTTCGGGTGGGACTTCCCAGAATGTGGGTTTCCTTTTCCGCTAAGTCTGGCAGGAGTCCCAGACACCAACGGCGATGGACACGGTGACATCCTCGTCGGCAACCCCAACGAAGAAGTTGGTGATGGTCCCTTCGGCGGGAGCCCCGAGGCGGGGCGTACCTACCTCTATTCAGGCTCTACAGGCGAGTTGTTATTCACACTCGACTCGCCAGCCAATAATGACTTCTTCATTCGGTTTGGGTTTTCCGTGGCGGGCGTGTCTGACATAGACGGTGACGGACGCGGCGATCTTCTCATAGGTGCCCCACAGGAAAGTGGATCTGGTCGAGTCTATCTCTACAGCGGAGCCACGGGGAGTGTTGTCGATGTGCTCGCATCACCCAATACGGATGGACCCAGTTCCTTTGGCTCCTCGATAGCAAGCGTGCCAGACACGGACGGAGACGGACGCGACGACCTTCTTGTCGGCGCCCGCGCCGAGAACCCTGGAGACAGCCCAGATTTAGCTGGACGAGCGTATCTGTTCTCAGGCTCCGACAGAACGCTTCTTCTTGAGATCGCCGCTCCTGATGAAGAGAGAAACCAATACTTCGGCAACCTCGTCTCGGGTGTGACCGACGCAGACAGTGATGGCCGAGGAGACCTCCTAATCGCGGACTATAGCCTAGACTTTGGCCTCGGCAATGAGGATTACAATGCAGGGGTGTATCTCTTCAGTGGCTCCACGGGCGATCTCATCTTCAAGGCTGAAACTCCGGATGACGAGCTTTCCTTCTTCGGCTTGTCCATAAGTGGCGCGCCTGATACTAATGGGGACGGCCACAGTGATATCCTGATTGGGAGCGCCTCTCGCACCTATCTCTATTCCGGGAACCCAAAACCTGTCACCTCAGAACCAACATCACTGAATACCAACACACGCTCGCTGCGTCCGGCCTTCCCGAATCCGTTCGCCCGAAGCACGACGCTCGACTTCACGCTTGCCGGAACTGAAACCGTGCGACTCGTCGTGTATGATCTCCTCGGGCGCGAGGTAGCACGGCTTGCCGACGGGCCGATGGCAGCGGGCGAGCACACGGTCACGCTCGACGGCGCGGCCCTGCCCACCGGGAGCTACGTCGTCCGGCTCGAAGCCGAGGGCCGCCTTGAGACGCAGCGGATTACGCTCGTGCGGTAGACATCGAGCTATCAGATGACAGCGGGGCTGTCCCTCTCGGGGGGCAGCCCCGCGCTGTGTTTTCCCACTTCCGGCTCGGCGTGATGAAAGCGTTACGCATTTGTTTGAACGAGAGCATTACCCCGTGATTCTTAGCCCCAGCGTAGCGGACTACGTTGCCTCCGGTCCCACGGCACCGTTCTCTCCATCCAACCTATTCTCACCATGCTTCGCTCGTTCATCCCCTTCCGACTCGCGGCCGCTCTCTTCGCCGTCGCGTTCATTCTCAACGGCTGTGACTCAGCCACTACCCCACCCGTCTCGACTGCCGATGGCGCTCCCGCCACCCTCACCCAGACCATGAGCGACGAGGCAATGCTCGCGCCGGACGTGCTGGAGCGCACGCTCCTCAGCGATGCACCCCTCGCCGAGGCGCTGGCATCGTCCGAACTGGACGCCGCCCGTTTCGGCGACCGCGTCGTCGGCGCGGCGTTCTCGATCACGGACGACCCCAACGGCAACGCCGTCATCGGATTCTTGCGTGATGAGAACGGACAGCTTACTCCGGGCGGCACCTACGCCACCGGCGGCCTCGGCTCGGGCGGTGGCATCGGCGGCTCGACCAACCCCGTACTCATCACACCGAACCGCGCGTACCTCTTCGCCGTCAATGCGGGCAGCGACGAGCTATCGGTTTTCCGCATCCGCAAAGGCGCACGCAGCCTTGAGCTACTCGAAACGATTCCCTCGGGCGGGCCGCTTCCCATCAGTCTCACAATCAGCGGCGACCTCGTCTATGTGCTCAACGCCGGGCGAGAGGGCGAGCCGGGTAACGTGAGCGGTTTCCGCCTCCGCCCCACCGGCGAGTTGGTAGCGCTCAAGGACGGCATCCGTGCGCTCCCTGAGAGTGCGTTGGCTCCCCCGCAAATCGGCTTCGCACCCGGCGGGCGCAGCCTCGTCGTGACGGATCGTCCGAGCAACGTCGTCGTCTCCTATCCGGTCTTGCCGGACGGTACGCTCGACGCCTTCACCATCACGCCGTCGGTAGGCGTGACGCCGTTCGGGTTCGACTTCGATGCGTTCGGACGCCTGTTCGTGAGCGAGGCCAATGGCGGAGCCGAGAACGGTAGCTCGCTCTCGTCCTACGAGCAGAGTGGCGATGGTTTCACTGTGCTCGACGGCGCGGTACCCACTACGGAAACCGCTGCGTGCTGGACCCGCGTGATCGGGCGCTATGCCTACGTGACCAACACCGGGAGCGGCTCGATCACCGGCTACCGCATTGGCCTCGATGGTTCGCTTGAGTTGCTTGATGAGGACGGCGTCACCGCCTTCACAGGCGAGGGCAGCAGCCCGCTCGATATGGGAATCGCGCTACGCTACCTCTACGTCCACAACCGCGACTTCCGCGAGATCGGCATCTACCGCATCCGTTCCAACGGCTCGCTCGTCGGGATCGGCGATGTGACCGGCCTGCCGCAGACGGCGGTGGGCGTGGCCGTTTTCTAGCCCACCATTATGCAGCTTCACCGGCCCGGACTGCCACGCGGTGGTCCGGGCCTTTTTCATCGCCCCGAACCTGTTCGTTGCAACGAACGTTCGTGTGCCTCACCCACCTACCCTTCCGCCATGCGCCTGCTCCTTTTCGCCGTCCTCTGCCTCCTCGTCGGCTGCGCCGCTGAACCCGAAGCACCGTCCAGCGACGACCCAACCGCCGCCCTCGCCCGCCCCGCTGACAAAGCCATTGCCCTCCGCGTTGCCGACGCAACCGCCCGGCTCGACTCGACCGAGGGCGGTCGCCTCGTGCTCGCCGCTATCGAAGCGCACGGTGGACTGGAGCGGTGGTATGCCAACGGCCCGGTCCACTTCCGCTACCGCTACGGCAACGTCGGCAGCGACGCCCCGCCCACGGATACCCGGCAGACCGTCGACACATGGAGCAGCCGCGCCGTCCACACGATGATGCCCGACACCACCGTGGCGTTCGGCTGGACGGGCAGCGACGCATGGGTGGCGGGCACCGACTCCCTAGCGATGAACGCCCGCTTCTGGTCGCTCACGCCCTACTACTTCGTCGCCATGCCGTTCGTCCTCGCCGACCCTGGCGTGAACCTCGAACCCGCCGGCCAGATGGAAGCGGAGGGCACGACTTACGACCTCGTGTACGTCACCTTCGACGCGGGCACGGGCGATGCACCGGACGACTACTATTACCTCCTGCTCGACTCCGAGACGCGGCGCGTAGGCGGCGTCCGCTACGTGGTTTCCTACCCCGGCTTCTTCCCTGAGGGCGGCGCGACACCCGAGAAGCTGATGCTCTACGACGGTGCCCAGATCGAGAGCGGCATCACGCTGCAAGAAGGCTTCCGCTCGTTCGCATGGACCGATAGCGGTATGGGCGACCCGGCCGCGCAAGGCACGGTCACCGAGCTTCACTTCGTGCCCGACGCGCCGGACAGCCTGTTTGTGATGCCGCCGGGCGCTACCGTGCAGGAGGCGATGTAACCCCGAACGCTACGGCGACGAAGCAGCCTTCGACCTCCGCGAACTGGAGGTCCCAGAGCGTGTCCTCATGCCTCAGCACGGCCATACCCTCGAACGGGGGCATGACGAAGCGGAGCGCTTTAGGCGAGACTCGGAAGCCCGTCCGCATCGCTTTGAGCGCGGCCTCTTTCAACGTCCAAAGCAGTACCTGCGTCGTGTCATGATCGTGCGGGAGGGTCTGCATCAGCCCGTACTCGTCCGGGTGGAGGATGTAGCGGTACAGGTCGGGGCGGCGAGGTCGGACCACCTCGAGGTCGATGCCCACGGGCAGCGGCGAGGCCACAGCTCCTGCTAGCGTGAAAGTGTCCGTCGAGGCGTGGGCGATGGAGAGGCAGAGCGTGTCGACCTCCGGCGCACCGTCCTCCGCCACTCGAAGCGACACGCCCTCGGGCACCTCACCTGTGTGCCCAGCCACAAGCCGCCGCGCCGTGTCCCGACCGAGGGCAAACTCGCGGCGGCGCTTCTCACTGCCGAACCCATCGAGCCGTGCCCGCTCCTCGTCAGAGAGGATATCGAGCGGGGGGTCGGCAGTGACTTCGCACACGGCGAAGCGGAGCAGGATGTCATCGGGAAGACGCACGGCAGAAGGTACCACGCACCTGATAACGAGACGAGATCACGCGGCGTGACGCAGCCCGCCGTGCCCACCGACCGAAACCAACACGCGCGTATCGGCGACAATACGCCCAACCGTTGCTCGAATCTCATCGACCACATGGCGGCGAAGCGCGTGCGCGGTCGGCCCGTCGAAGAATCCGGCGTAGACGTTGCGCGGAAGGTCGGCCTCTTCGCGGTCGCCCTCCACCCGCTTGCGGAGTCCGAGGAAGGCCAATTCGCGCTCAACGAGGGCGCGGTCGGTGTCGGAGATGTCGAGGGTGGTGACGACGAGGTAGCTCATGAGACCCGGCGGTTGGTGGGTGATGCCCTAGGCTACGGCACGCGGGCGACACCCCTGTGTCACACCCCCTCGGACTAGAAATATTCGCTCTACAAAACAACAGGCGGCACCCCGGATGGAATGCCGCCTGTTGGCTGTAAACGCCGTAGCGCGCGACTAGCGAACGACGGTCACGCGGCGCGTCTCGGAGAACACCTCGCCCCGCGCTTGGATCACGTACAGACCCGCCGGGAGCGCCTTGGCCTCGAAGACGAGCGGCAGCGTCTGCCCTGCCGTGAGTTGTCCGTCGAAGAGGTCGGCGACGCGGCGACCGAGCAGGTCATAGACCGCTACGGTGACGCGCTGGGCCTGACCGATGGTAAGGTCGAGCGCGGCACGGGCCGTGACCGGGTTCGGTGACGGCTGGCTGAGGCGCGTGATGGCTGCACCCGTTGCCTCGTTGGCGACGCCGCCTTCGCCCGCTGGGCCTTCGACCGCGAGCAGCACCTGACCCATTTCGCGCCCGCCACCGGAGTAGGTCGAGACGCGGATGAGGTACTCCTCACCGGCCTCCACGCCGAAGTTCTCGATGCGGGACGTAAAGTCACCCGGCTCGGTGTTGCCCGGATCGTCATCGTTGCAGTCTACCTCAAAACCCAACTGGTAGATCGTGATGATCGTGTCGGTGAACCCAGCTCCTTCGGGCAGCAGCGATCCATCGGTGTCGAGCGTGAGCTCTCCGTTTTCGAGCGGCGTGTAGGACCACCAGACCGAGAACCCAGAGTCGTTGTCAGGGCTGCCGAAGGTGCAAGAGGCGTTCTCTTCGCCGTCCTCGCTTGTGGCGTTGATGGTCGTGCTTTCGTAGACGTCGGGGTTGGTGATGAGGGTGGCGTCTTCCATGTTGTCGTTCTCCGGCGCGCCGCGGTCGGCGAAGTCCATCGGCACCCGGTCAGTGACTTTGCTCATGGCAGCGTCCTGTGCGGTGGCGAGCGGAGCCGCCATCAGGAGCGCCGCGAGGGCAAATACGGTCGTAGCTAAACGGTTCATAGCGTGTATGTGGGTTGGTGGAGAGAAGTACGGGAGCACGCGGCGGTGACAGCCGGGAGAGCTTTCGCTGTGCTCTAACCGCAATGTACGCCAGAGATATCTTCAATGCCCTCGGCGTAGCATGGCATTTATTGGGTACCACCAGAAAAGGGTGGCGAGCGTCACGGCCCGCCACCCTTGGAGTCGATCTGAGAATCCGGCTTACGATGCGTACTTCTTGTAGCGCCGATTCGCCTCGTCCCAGTTGACAAGATTCCACCACGCGCTGACGTAGTCGGGACGGCGATTCTGGTAGTTCAGGTAGTAGGCGTGCTCCCACACGTCGATGCCAAGGATCGGCTTCGCGCCGTGCATCACCGGGTTGTCTTGGTTGGCGTGGCCGTGAACCTGAAGGCCGCCGTCTTGGCCGACTTCGAGCCATGCCCAGCCGGAACCGAACTGGCCCTTCGCAGCCGCCTCGAAAGCTGACTTGAAGGCATCGAACGAGCCGAATGCTTTGTCGATGGCATCAGCCAGTTCGCCGGTCGGGCTGCCGCCACCGTTGGGCGACATGATGGTCCAGAAGATGGCGTGGTTGAAGAAGCCGCCGCCGTTGTTGCGAACAGCGGTTTGCTTGTCGGCAGGCAGCGTAGCGAGGTTGGCGAGGGTCTCCTCGATGGGCTTGTCGGCCCACTCGGTGCCCTCGAGCGCGGCATTGAGGTTGTTGGTATAACCCTGATGGTGCTTGCCGTGGTGAATCCGCATCGTCTGCTCGTCGATGTGCGGTTCGAGGGCGTCGTAGTCGTACGGGAGGTCGGGAAGGGAGAACTGAGCCATGATGAGAAGGGCTTGGGTGATTGGCGGTTGCGGACGGTGGATGTACGAGCGTCGCGCCCCGGCGTTTCCCCTTTACCGAGCCTTCAGATGCCGCACCTCGCCGCTTGGCTCGCCGACGAGTACGTCGGTCGCCATCCCGATGAACAGGCCATGGTCGAGGACACCGGGGATCGCACGGATCGCAGCATTCAGCACACCGGGATCGGCAATGCCCGCAAACCGGGTGTCGAGAATCCAGAAGCCCTGATCGGTCACGACCGGGCCGTCCTTCTTCTCCCCCATCCGCAGCACCGGCTCGCCGCCGAGGTCGCGTAGCATTCGTTCGACCGGCGCTATGGCAAACGGCAGCACCTCGACCGGCACGGGCATCTTCGACCCAAGTTGATCTACTTCCTTCGACGGGTCGATGAGGACCACAAACCGCCCGGCAGCGGAGGCCACGACCTTTTCCCGCGTGTGTGCCGCGCCGCGCCCCTTGATGAGGTGGATCGCCCCAGCGCCATCGACCGCCACCTCGTCGGCACCGTCGAGCGCGAGGTCGAGCGCGTCTACCTCATCGAGCGTGACGAGCGGAATACTGTATTCTCGGGCGAGGCGTTCGGCAGCGAACGAGGTCGGGACGCCGACCACACCGAGACCCTCGTCCGCGATGCGCTGTCCGATTTCGCGGAGGGCATGCGCCGTCGTAGAGCCAGTCCCGAGGCCGAGCCGCATCCCACTCTCGACTAGCGCAGCGGCGGCTTCTCCAACGACTTCCTTCGGGTTTCTAGTTTCTAGTTTCTCGTTTCTCGTTTGGTCCACTATCGGCCTCGCTGAAAAGAACAACGAGAAACTAGAAACAAAGAACGAGAAACGCTACTCATACCGCAGCGCTTCGATGGGATTCAGGCGCGCCGCCTTGTAGGCCGGGTAGACCCCGAAGATGAGCGCGATCACCGTCACACCAACAACGCCGAGGATCGCCCACATCAGCGGGAATGTCGCCCGCAGGTCGAACGAGAATGCGAGCATATTCCCCCCGAGGATGCCGAGACCGATCCCGACGAGGCCCCCGATCTGACAGAGGAAGACTGCCTCCAGAAGAAACTGACTCAGGATGTCGCGCCGCGTCGCGCCGAGCGACTTGCGGATACCGATCTCGCGCGTCCGCTCGGTCACGCTGACGAGCATGATGTTCATGATTCCGATCCCAGCAGCAAGCAGCGCGATCAACCCAATCGCCGCCCCCCCCATGGTGAGCGTGGCGGTGAACGACTCCATCGGCCCGCGCATGGCATCGTTCGTGACCACATCGAAGTTGTCTTCATCCTGTGGCGCGACGCCCCGGATCACGCGGAGGTGGCCCGTCACTTGGTCGATAGTCGCCTGAAGCATCGGCGCACTCGGGGCGCGCACATCGTAGGAGATATTCCGGGTCGGCTCGCCGTAGATGTCGAACAGTCGGGTGATGGGAGCCATCACATGGTCGTCCGGCGTGTCACCGAGGAAGGCTCCCTTCTCCACGAACGTGCCGACCACCTTGAAGCGCCGCCCGTCAATGCGAACCGTCTTGCCAACGGCCTGCTCCACGTCGAACAGCCGCTTGACGATGGGCGCACCGAGCACCACGACCGGACGTGCCGAACGCACATCGTCTTCGGTCAGGAACCGGCCTTCCTCGATCTCGAATCCGTTGTTGATCGCCCAATCCTGATTGACGCCGCGCAAACCGATGGTCGGGTCGGTCTCCTCGCCGCCGTACTTCACGGCGTGCTGCCCGAACCACCCGTCGGGCGCAATCGAGAGCGGCAGATCGGCGCGGCGGCGGAGCCGTTCCATGTCTTCATAGGTGAGGTTGGGTCGGTTGCGGAGGCTCCGGTCCATCGGCCCCACGTTGATCCCGCTCCGGTTCACCTTGGTGACATAGAATGTGTTGGCCCCCATCCCGCGGAAGGTATCGTTGAAATACACGTCGATTACCTGCACCGCTGTCACCGCTGCGATCACCGAGAACACACCGATCACGATGCCGAGGAGCGTCAGCGCGCTGCGGAGCTTGTTGCTCTTCAGCGATTCGAGCGCCATGCGGAGGTATTCAAATAGGAGCATCGGCTACCAGTTTTAACCTGTCATTCCGAGCGCAGCGAGGAATCTCCATCGCCGAAGAGCCTGCGAACGCAGGAGACCTCTCCTCCCTTCGGTCGTCGAGGTGACAGCGTGCTATTCATAGCGAAGCGACTCAATCGGGCGGCTGCGGGCGGCGGCCCACGCTGGGATAAACCCGAAGAACACGCCGACGCCCACGCAGATGCCGAAGGCGAGTGCGACGGTACCGGGAGAAAGCACAGCGGTAAAGACGGAATTGATGGCCTGCGTCACCAAGAATGATAGCGCAACCCCGATCACCCCGCCGATCATACACACCACGACGGCTTCGAGGAGGAACTGCGTCAGGATCGCCCGGCGGCTGGCTCCGACGGCTTTTCGGATGCCAATCTCGCGCGTCCGCTCGCGGACCGAGACGAACATAATGTTCATGACCCCGATCCCACCCACGAGCAGCGCGAGGCCCGTGAGGAACAGCCCCACCCCGTAGATCGCCGCCTTGACGCCGGAGATTTGCGTGGCGAAGGAATCGTTGCGGTTGATGGCAAAGTTGTCTTCTTCCATCGGGTCAAGGCCGCGCACGGCGCGGACGATGCCTGTCAACTCGTCCTCAGCGGCGACCATGTTCTCGGCTTCGTCCACCTTGACCTGCACCGAAATCTGCCGCCACTGGCTGAGACCAAAGGCGTTCTCGAAGACTGAGAGCGGCATCGTCACCTGATTGTCGAACGAGACGAGGCCGAGGAACTTGCCCTGCTTCTCCAAAACGCCGAGCACTTCCATCCGCGTTCCACCGACCCGGATGCGTTTGCCGACCGGCGTCTCGTTTGGGAACAACGCTTCGGCTACGTCCTGCCCGATGATGCACACGGGCCGCCCCGACCGCTCCTCAATTTCGCCATAGAACCGACCGGCAGACAGGTTAAGACTGTTGATGTCGGCGATGGACGGCGTGGAGCCACGGATGAAGACGGTCGATAGCTCGCGGTCTTGGTACTGCACCCCGCGCACCGTCCCGACGGCCGGGGCCACTGCGACCGCGTAGCGCGATTGCTCCTCGATGGCTTCGGCGATGTCGCGGGTGATCGGCGGGCGGTTGATGTAGCGCCACCAGTCGTTCTCGAACGTCTGCGGGTTCTTGTCGATCGAGAGCGTGTTGGTCCCGAGCATCGCCATCGAGCGGTCGAACCCGCGCTCGATGCCGTTGATGGTGGTGAACATCGCCGTGACGGAGACGATGCCGATGATGATGCCGAGCGTGGTCAGGACCGCCCGGAGCTTGTTGGCCCAAATCGCGCGGAGCGCGATGCGGAGACCTTCGGCGAATTCGAGGAGGGCAGTTCGCAACGGCAGGCAGGTCGAGCGAGAATTGGCAGATGGAAACGCCTACGACCGAGCCGAGCCGGAGTTGCGCCCTAAAGCTCCTTTTCGAACCGGATGCGGTAGTCCTGGTAGGTCGCGTTGTACCCGGCGGCGGTGACGGCGAAGCCCTCGCGCAGCCCGAGGACGGTCATGCCGGGGTGCATATTGGGGAAGGTGTCGTAGGCGAAGCGCTGGTAGCCGAGCACCCGCGCCTCGTGCTCCATCGCGTGCAGCAGCGCCCGTGCGATGCCCTTGCCCCGGCAGGCTTCGAGCACCCCGCCCTTCGCGCTGTAGTAGATCGACTCGCTCAACCCATAGCCCACCTTGAACCCGACCGGCTCGCCGTCGAGCCACGCGAGGAACAGCAGCAGGTCGCGCCGGTCGAGCTGATTGATGACGCGCGCCTCGCCGAAGATCGTGCGGTTGAGCCGCCGGATCGTGGGAAAGTCGTCCATCTCCACGCGGGCGACGTGGACAGTGCCGGGTTCGGTTGTGGTTTGCACGATGAGCGCGTTTCGTGGTACCCCCGCTTTCCGTGCCATCACTCCGTTCAAGACACGAAAAGCTGTCCCCCTCGAAGGGGGACAGTCACGCGCAACCTCTTGCGAAGGGACTCGTCCCGAGCAAGTGCAAGCGCGACAGGGGGTCTGCCCGAAGAATACAACCGCCACCACCTCGTTCAAAACCACCTGTCATTGCGAGGAGGTGCGTAGCGCCGACGTGGCAATCTCCTGACGGTAGCTAACCCTGAGGAGATTGCTTCGTCGCCTTCGGCTTCTCGCAATGAAAGCGTTGCTCAGAACGGAAGGCCATCGCTGGTGTCGCGGGCGGGCGGGAGTTGAGGGCGGGCAGGCGCTTCGAGTTGGGCTGGCTCGGCCTCGTCTTCCTCGGCAAGCGTCCACGGCTCCAGTAGGCGCTCCGGTACGTCGGCGAGGAAGCGGCTGGGGTTGGTGAAAAAGTCCCCGGCGCGGCGGCGATACTGCACCGTCGGGTAGCTCACGAACAGGTTGCGCTCGGCGCGGGTGAGAGCGACGTAGAGGAGCCGGAGTTCTTCGTCCAACTCCTCGTCGCTCTTGGCCGCATACTGGCTCGGGAGAATCCCGTCGAGCGCCTGAATTAGAAAGACGGTGTCGAACTCCAGCCCCTTCGCGCTGTGGATCGTTGAGAGGATGAGCGGGGCTTCGTCCTTGTGCGTCCCCTCCACGTCCGTCGCCGTCAGGTCGATGGGGTCGAGCGCGAGCGATTCGAGCAGGGCGGCGCGGCTGCGATGCCCCTCAACGATCCCGGCGAAGCTCTCTAGGTCCTGTGCCCGCTTGGGATGATCCTCAAAGTAGACCTGCTCCAGCGTCGGCTGGTAATACTGAAGCAGCAACTCGACCTGTGCCGGGAGCGGGATATCGTCGGCGCGCATCCGCTGTAACAACTCGCCGAGTTGGCGGAGGCGAGCCGCGAAGCGCGGCGAGACGGCAGGCGCGGCAAGCGTATAGGGCTGCTCCGCTGCGAGCACCCACTCCACCAAGTCCTGCGCCGTCCTCGGCCCAATCCCTTCGATCAGCTTCAGCACCCGGTTCCAAGCGACCACGTCGAGCGGGTTCTCGGCGACCCGGAGGTGCGCGACTACGTCTTTGATATGCGCCGCCTCGGTCAGCTTCAGCCCGCCGTACTTGACGAACGGAATCCGTCGCCGGTCGAGCTCGACTTCGAGGTCGTAGGAGTTGTAGCCGCTCCGAAACAGGACCGCCATCTGGTTGAGCGTGGTCCCCTCCTCGCGGAGCTGGAGCAGCATGTCGCACACGAACCGGCTCTGCCAGCGGTCGTCCGGCGCAGCGATGAGGCCGGGCTTCTCACCGGTCGTCTTCTCGGTGTAGAGGTGCTTCTCGTACTTCCGCTTCGCCCGTTGGAGGACAAAGTTGGCGAGGTCGAGGATCGGCTGGGTCGAGCGGTAGTTCTGTTCGAGCTTGAAGAGGCGCGTGCCGGGGAACGTGTCGGGGAAGGCGAGGATGTTGCCCACGTCGGCCCCGCGGAAACGGTAGATGCTCTGCGCGTCGTCGCCGACCGCCGTGACGTTGCCGTGCTCGCTGGCGAACAACTCGACGAGCCGCGCCTGCAAGCGGTTGGTGTCCTGGTACTCATCGACCAGCACCCACCGGCACGCACCCGCGACCTTCTTGCGCACGGCCTCATCCGTCTCCAAGAGTTCGACCGTAAGCGCAAGCAGATCGTCGTAATCGACCAGCCCGTGTCGCCGCTTGTACTCCGCGAAGGCACGGGCGAGGTCGTCGATCTCGTCGAGGTGGATGAGGAACTGCGGATAGGTCTGCTCCAGCACATCGGCAAGGTCGAGGCCCCGGTTCGCGGCGGCGGAGTAGAGGTTTTGCAGGGTTCGCTTCTTCGGAAACCGTTTCTTCGAGCGGTGCAGCCCACGCTCACTCCGCAGCAGGTCGATCACATCGGCGGCATCGCTCGCATCGAGGATCGTAAAGCTCTTGGGGTAGCCGACCGACTCGGCGTACCGACGGAGAATCTGGAGGCAGAAGGCGTGGAACGTCCCGCCGCGCACTCGCTCGCATCGCCCGTCGAGTAGAAGGCTCGCCCGACCAAGCATCTCCCGTGCGGCTCGCCGGGTGAAGGTCAGCAGCAGAATCTCCTCGGGCCGTGCACCCGTCTCGATGAGGTAGGCCACACGGTAGACGAGCGTCCGCGTCTTACCCGTCCCGGCCCCGGCCACGATGAGGACCGGCCCCGGCCCCGCCGTTGCGGCGGCGTGCTGCTGCTCGTTCAGCTCGCCTGCGTAGTCGATCGTCAGGTTCGACGAGGCAACGGGTGCTGGCTCTTTTTTGAGGACGAAGCGGCGGGCCACGTTTGGGTGTGAGCGTATGGGTGGAAGAGGGTATGGGCTTGGGGAAAGTACGCGGACCACGCCGATGGTTTCGAGCTTCACCTTTCTACTCCCCTCACACCCTCAACCTCTCCCACTCTCACCGTCTTCGTTTGCGGCGAGGGGGGCGCACGGGTATATTGCCAGGGCCTCTTTTAGCGACCTCGGCGCACCCACTCACGGACCAAACTTTTACGACGTAGCGACGACATGGGGAAGGTCATCGCCGTAGCGAACCAGAAAGGCGGCGTCGGCAAGACGACGACGGCCGTCAACCTCGCCTCGTCGCTCGCCGCGACGGAGCACCCGACGCTGCTCCTCGACATCGACCCGCAGGCCAACGGCTCGTCTGCCGTCGGCGTGGACCAGCGCGAAGTCGAGTACTCGACCTACGAGGTGCTCACCGGCGACATCGCGCTCGAAGAGGCCGTCCTCCCGACCGAGATGCCATTCCTCGACGTGGTCCCGAGCCACATCAACCTCGTCGGGGCCGAGATCGAAATGATCGACGTGATGGAGCGCGAGCGGGTGCTCAAGCGCGCCGTCAAGGGGGCACGCCGGAAGTACGACTTCATCGTCATCGACTGCCCGCCGTCGCTCGGCCTTCTGACCCTCAACGCGCTCACGGGAGCAGACTCTGTCGTGGTCCCCGTGCAGTGCGAATACTTCGCGCTCGAAGGGCTCGGCCAACTCCTCAACACCATCAAGATCGTCCGCCAGCATCTCAACCCGCACCTCGAAATCGAGGGTGTGCTCCTGACGATGTACGACACGCGGCTGCGCCTCTCGAAGCAGGTCGCTGCCGAGGTCCGGCGCTATTTCGGTGAGAAGGTCTTCAAGACCGTCATCCAGCGGAATGTCCGGCTGAGCGAAGCCCCGAGCTTCGGCAAGCCGGTGCTGCTCTACGAGGCGACGAGCATGGGCGCACGCAACTACATCGGCCTCGCCCGCGAGGTGATCGACGCCAACCGCTCCTACCTCATCAAGCCCGACGAGGCGCTCACGAACGGCCCGATTGCCGCCGGACTCCGGTCAGGCAACGGCGTCCACGCCGACCCCGTCTCCGCCGACGTTTCCGAACCGGACACCCACTAACGCACTTTTCCCTACGGTCCACCTCTACGATCATGGCGACGAAAAAAGCAGCCCTCGGTAAGGGCCTCAACGCGCTGATCCCCTCCATCTCGGAGCGGGCAGACAACGCTACGTCGGCTCCCGAGAGTGGGGTCGGCCAGACGAAGCTTTACAACTTCGAGGACCGCGTCCGCCTCTTGGGGCGTGTTGCCGAACTCGACGTGGAGGCCATCCGCCCGAACCCGTACCAGCCACGTCAGGACTTCGAGGAAGCAGCCCTTGAAGAACTCGCCGGGTCGATCCGCCAACTCGGCATCATCCAGCCCATCACCGTCCGTGCCCTCGGCGAAGGGCGGTTCGAGATCATCTCGGGCGAGCGTCGCCTCCGGGCAGCCAAGCGCGCCGGACTGAGCCGCGTCCCGGCCTACGTCCGCGAGGCCGATACCGAGGCGATGCTGGAGATGGCGATCGTCGAGAACATCCAGCGCGCCGACCTCAATCCGGTCGAAGTCGCGCTCGGCTACCACCGTCTGATGGAAGAGTGCGGACTGACGCAGGAGGTCGTGGCGAAGAAGGTCGGCAAGAACCGCTCGACGGTGGCGAACTCGCTCCGGCTGCTCCGCCTCCCGCCGCCGGTCCTCGCCTCGCTGCGCGACGGCACCCTCACCGGCGGCCACGCCCGGATGCTCGTCTCCATCGAAGACCCCGACGCGCAGCTTCAACTCCACCGCAAGATCGTCGCGGATGAGCTTTCCGTGCGGCAGGTCGAGGCCCTCATCCGCGAGTACCGCAAGCGGCTCGACGACGCGCCTGCGAGTAAGGCCGCCGACGAAGCCGCCGAGGCGGTTACCACCCCGAGCCGCGACGCGCTCCAGATCGAACAATTCACCGACACGCTCCGCGACCGCCTCAGCACCCAAGTCGCCATCCGGCACAAGGCTGGCGGCGCGGGCAAGATCGAGATCACCTATTACTCGCAGGACGACCTCGAACGTGTCCTCGATCTGCTGCTGGACCGCTAGGAGCGGACGAGAGGCAGCCTCCCTCCTACTCATCGCTGTGCTATGGGCCGGTGCTGCCGTTGCGCAACCGGATTCGGTAGCCACACCTCTGGTGATCGTGGATACCACCCAGGCCGCGCGGTCGGACCAGCCAACCGAGCACTTCTACCCATCGCCGGGGATGGTCGTGCGTCGTAGCCTGCTGGTTCCCGGCTGGGGGCAGATCACGAATGGGGATTATCTCAAGGTGCCTGTCGTGTTGGCTGGCGTGGGGGGGGCAGTCGCACTCGTCGTGCTCTACAACAACCGGACGGTGCGCTACCGCCGCGCTGCGATCTACGCCGACGGCGAGACCATCATGCTCGATGCTACCCCAGACCCGACCAACCCGAACCCGGAGTTCGTGGACGAGTGGCTGGAGGCGGGCGGCTTTCCGGCAGCGACGAACCGGGCCTTACGCGACGCGAGCCGCCGCAACCGCGACTTCTCGATCCTCCTCGGCACCCTCGCCTATGCGCTCCAAGCGCTCGACGCCTACATCAGTGCTGAACTCGCCGACTTCGACGTGAGCGATGACCTGTCGCTCCACATTGCCCCGACACCGACGGGAGCGACAGCGTCTCTACGTTGGCAGTTCTAGGCCTCCTCTCTGCTACTCAGCATTGCGGTCGGGCCGAGAGGGAACTGTGCCACACGGATCGCATCGAAGATAGTTGTGACAACAGCAACTCAAGATCATCGTCCCCGTACGGGCCGCTGACAGGGCTGCTTCTGTAGCATAACACCGTTTCACTGTATCTTGCCCGGTCCCCCCGCCACCCCACCGTAGCTTGTGCGAGTTATACGGTTGATGGACCAGCGATTCGAGAGATCTTATGACGTTGCCCGACCTTACGAAGCGGCCTACGCCGGACGGCGAAGAGACGCCAGCACCTGCGGGCACCGGACGCCCGATCTTCGCCAAGACGCGCAAGTTTTTTGCGCCGGACAACGACTACGCGCTCGTCAAAGGAGCAGATCTCTACCCCTACTTCCGCCCCATTGAAGTCGCTGAGGGCACCCGCGCCGTCATTAAGGGCCGCAAGGTCATCATGGCCGGGTCGAACAATTACCTCGGCCTGACAAACCACCCCCGCGTCGTCGAGGCTGCGCAGCAGGCCATCGAGGAATACGGCACAGGCTGCACCGGCAGCCGCTTCCTGAACGGCACCCTCGACCTCCACTTGGAGTTAGAGCAGAAGCTCGCCGCGTTCATGGGCAAGGAGAACTGTGTGCTGTTCTCGACGGGCTACATGACGAACCAAGGCGTCATCCAGAGCCTCGCCAACAAGGGTGACCTCGTCTTTAGCGACAAGGACAACCATGCCTGCATCGTCGCGGGCACCCAGACCAGCCTCTCCGAAACCGTCCGCTACCGGCACGACAACGTCCGCCACCTCGAACGCCTGCTGGAGAAGTACGACGCGGAGCGACCCGACGCAGGCAAGCTGATCGTCTCAGACGGCGTCTTCTCGATGAACGGGAAGCTCGCCAAGATCCCCGAACTGGTTGACCTCGCCCGCAAGTTCGACGCAGCCCTGATGATCGACGATGCCCATGCCATCGGCGTGGTCGGTGAGGGCGGGCGTGGCTCGGCGGACGTGTTCGGGCTACGCGACGAGATCGACCTCATCACGGGCACGTTCTCGAAGAGCTTCGCCTCGCTCGGCGGCTTCGTCGTCGGGTCGAACGAAGTCACGGAGTACATCCGCCACTCCGCGAGCACCCACATCTTCAGCGCCTCGATGCCTCCGGCGAACGTGGCGACGGTCCTCGCTTGCCTCGACATCCTGATCGAGGAGCCGGAGCGCCTCGACCGGCTCGACGAGATTTCGAGCTATATGCGCGACGGCTTCCGGGACCTCGGCTTCAACGTGTGGACGAGCCAGACGCCGATCATCCCGGTCGTCGTGGGTGACATGATGACGTGCTTCCAGTTCTGGAAAGACCTGCTCGAAGAAGGCGTCTTCGTCAACGCCGTCGTCCCGCCCGCTGTCCCGAAGGGCCAATCGCTGATGCGGACGAGCTACATGGCGACCCACACGAACGAGGAACTCGATTTCATCCTCGACGCCTTCAAGCGCGTCGGCATCCGCCACGGCGTCATCGGTGCGAACGGCCAACCCGGCCCGAACGGACATACCGGCAACGGACACCACGACTGAGCCTGCCATGAACGAGGTCGCGCCCGCTCCTACCCGCGTCACCGTTCGACCCGTTGCGTCAGGTAAAGACAGAAGCCGGTTCATCGACTTCCCGTACCAGCACTACGCAGAACACCCGTTCTGGGTCGCCCCGCTGCGGATGGACCAAGCGAAGGTACTGAACCCTAAGAAGAACCCCTTCTTCGAGCACGGCGAGATTGAGCTGTTTCTGGCGGAGAATGCAGAAGGCGAGGTCGTCGGTCGAATCGCGGCGATCCTCAATGGGATGCACCTCCAGAAATACGACGACGGCAACGGCTTCTTCGGGTTCTTCGACTGCATCGAGGACTACGGCGTAACCGAGGCGCTCCTCGACGCCGCGACTGGCTGGCTCCGCGAGCGCGGACTGACCGGTGTGCGTGGCCCGACGAACCCTTCGATGAACGACACGTCCGGCTTACTCGTCGATGGGTTCGACCGCGAGCCGTCGATCCTGATGGCCTACAACCCGCCCTACTACGTTGACTTCCTAGAGCGCTACGGGTTCGAGCGGGCGATGACGATGTGGGCCTATTACGTCCACGAGGCCTACGTCAACAAGGACAAGCTGCGCCGCGGAGCAGAGATCGTCCTCCGCCGTAACCCCGGCCTGAGCCTCCGCACGCTCGACACCGACCGGTTCTGGGAGGACGCTGCCGCTGTGCTGCGGATCTACAACGAGGCGTGGTCACACAACTGGGGCCACGTCCCGATGACCGAGCACGAGTTCCAGCACCTCGCCAAAGACCTCAAGCAGGTCATCGAGCCAGAGATGATTTTCTTTCTCGAAAAAGATGGCGAGCTGGTCGCCTTCTCGATCACGATCCCGAACCTGAACCAAGCGCTCAAGCACGTTCCGAGCGGTCGCCTCTTCCCGCTCGGCCTGCCGACGCTACTGGCCCGCGCCAAGCTCGGCGGGGTGTACGAAGTGCGGATGCCGCTGATGGGCGTCCTCCCCGAATTCCACGGGCGCGGCTTCGACGCCATCCTCATTGATGCCACGATCCAGACCGGTATCAAGCTGGGCTACGATGCCTGCGAGATGAGCTGGGTGCTCGACGTGAATACGCCGCTCGTCAACGCGCTCGACAAGCTCGGGGCCGTCCGCGATAAGGAGTATGCGATGATGGAGCGGGCGCTGTGATCGACCCCGCCGCTGTCCGGTTCATCTACTTCGATCTCCAACACAGGCGCCGTCTATAAAGAGTCAATATCGCCGTTTCTAGGGGTCTGATAGCACATTCGCTCTACGGCTGTCTCGGTGCGCGAGACACTACGAGACGCCCTTTACGTAACCTGTACGTAACGGATGGCAGCAATCTAGTTGAGCGCCGAGTCCCCAGAATGTCGTGGATACTCAGGCAAATTGCCGTCGCCTGATTACCATTCGCGCTTATCCCCTTGTTACAGGTATGACACGCGGATGGCACTAGGAGTCGGTACCTTTGGGCACCAACTTCAAGGCACGTTCTGATGCAGAAATATACCGTCGCGCAGTTCATCCGAGAGTTCAGCACAGAGGCCAAGTGCATCGCCCATCTAGCCGAGCTTCGCTTCCCCAATGGGATCGAGTGTCCGAAGTGTGAGGACGCCACACAGCACTACCTGATCGAGAAGCGGAAGTGCTACGAGTGCAAGGAATGCGGCAATCAGTTCTACCCGACGAAGGGCACCATCTTCTACCGGAGCCGCACCCCGCTTACGGTCTGGTTCTACGTCGTCTTCCAGATGGCACAGACCCGGTGCGGCGTCTCTGCCAAAGAGATCGAACGGCAGACCGGCGTGACCTACAAGACGGCGTGGAAGATGTGCCAGCTAGTGCGCGCTGCGCTTGCCGAGGGCGACTTCGCCGCGATGGAAGGGACCGTAGAGGTGGACGAGGCTTACGTCGGCGGGAAGCCGCGCTACAAAGGCCAGAGTCGTCGGGGACGGGGCACCCGGAAACAGCCGGTGGTTGGCCTAGTCGAACGCGGCGAGGACGGGAGCGTGAAGCGAGTTCGCGCCTTCGTTGTAGACGATACCAAGCGTGACACGGTGCTCCCGCTCATCACCGACAACGTAGAGGAAGGTGCGACGATCTACAGCGACGAATACAGCGTGTATCGCCCGCTAGGAGACATGGGCTACGGGCATGATTGGGTACAGCACCGCCGCTGGCAGTATGCGAAGGAAGCCGTTGATTATGAGACAGGCGAGATCGTCTCTGAGGAGGGCACCAACCCGGTGCATACCAACTCCATCGAGGGCTTTGGGAGCCACGTCAAAGGGGGCGTTACCGCCGTCCACAAGGGCGTCAACCCGCGATACCTACAGCGCTACGTTGACGAGTTCGCTTTCCGGCACTCCAACGCCAAGAAGGAGACGCCGATGTTTACGGCGATGCTCAGTCAGATTGCCGTTGCCGGGCAACTTTCTGCAACGCTTCCTTAAACTCCGGTTCTGAAAGCGTAGAACCATCACCCGCCTGCTCTTCTTGGAGCTTCTGTGCGAGTGTACGCTGAAGTGCTGGCGGGAAGTCTGTGTTAGGCAAAGGCCGGTCTTGCGGGCGCTCGGGTGCGTCCGCTTGAGGCTTCTCGCGTTGTTGGTCAGAGCAACTCATCGTAGCCAGTATACGACGAAACGAGGCGCAGGCTCCTAAGCCGTCAACTCAAACTCCAAATGCCGAAAGCTGCGTCCGTTGATGCGGGCAGGGTCGTCTACATCTGGGACGTTAAGATCGTCAGAGAAGAACGCTACTTCGCGGCCTCGGTACCGCTTTTGCGCGCTGTAATGAATGTCGTAATCCTGTGAACGGTGAGCGATATAAAGGGAACGGATCTCTTTTACGTCATCGTAGGAGACCATCCAAGGTATTCCTAGATTGCTCACCAATTCAGCTACTTTCCGGTGGTCTTCCGGCTTGTAGTAGTTAGCGTAGAGCATTTGCTGACCCTTGACGTAATAGGGGGGGTCCAAATAAGTAAAGGAACGTGCCGGTAACGTAGAGACAACCTCTCTCAAGAAGACTACTCCGTCATTCCTAGTTACGCTGATCCGGTTGCGCTCGCGCCCGATCTTCTCAATCCGTCGCACGAGTTCAGGCTTGTTAAATCGTGCCCCGATCCCCCACTCCCCTGTCTGCTGCTTGCCGCCGATCACACCCCCTGAGATAATTCCCGACCTATTCGCACGGTTGAGAAAGAATGTAGCAAGTGCTGCATCCAAGCGGGCAATTTCCTCACCGGAATGCAACTGCTCGTGGATCTCACGCTGGCGATACCACTCATCCATCTTGACCTCTACATCCCAGATCCGCTGGCACAGCGCGTCCGTCTCATGGACAGCCGAGTACCAGAAGGCGTAGATGCCCGGATCGTAGTCATTGATATGGATGTGCGAGACGTAGCGCTCGAAGAGCAGTTCAAGTGCAACAGCAGCCCCCCCCGCGTACACCTCGGCATACTCCCCATCCAAGAGGTCATTCGAGCGGAGGAGTAGCTTGATAAAATTGGCGAGCTTGCGCTTGCCGCCGGGATAGCGGAGAGGAGATTGGAAGCCGGGCATTCAAGGCCAAGTGAGTCAGAAGGTGTGGCGAGCACAATATGTGCCAGAGCAAACTTACGACACACACTTTGTTTTGGCCACCCTAAATTGTCTTGGCCACTGCTTAGCTCCAAAGCTTCTCGATGAAGGTAGAGAGCCGGTCCCACATTGCCGTGAGATCCCTTGCTGTAGGCTGTCCTTCCCGATTGTGAACGAAGGTATTTAGCGTCGTGATGATGGTGCCACTGCCATCCTGAGCCTTCGTTACTGCCTGACGAACTGATTTAAGACTGTTCGCCTTCATCACGCGCTTCTTGACCATGTAGTCAGCTACTCCCTTGACTTTGGGCGCGAGGTCTTTGTTCACGGCGACCGAGACGTTGTTGCGCTCGATGTACTCGTCTACACTGAGTTCGAGAAAGACCCGGAGGAGTACGCCGATAGCGTTTGGATGGGAACTGAGTTCGAGGCGACGTTTGAGTTCAAGGTAGATGTCATTGATGCGAGGTACGTCAATCTCTACTGTGAAGGCTGATGGGATGAGGTGCTTTCGCTTACTGCTGTGTTTGTTGTCCTTCGACCTCTTCGGCGTCGGATCTGATGGAGCAGGATCGGGTTCAGGCACCTCATCAAGCTCGTAGGCGATTTCACCCTTAGTCGTCGGGTCTGGGAGGTTGTGGGGGCCGAAAGACTCGATATACTTGATGCGCTTCCCTTTGTCCATCACCTTCCCCACCTTGGTCTTACCCGAACCAATCTCGTCTACGAGGCGGGTCAAGCCTTTGAGCACTTCATCCTTCGGGTAGTGAGTCTTCACCTCTCCAGAATCCGCATCAATGCCAAGCATATGCCGCACCTCTGGGGTGCTTATCGTTCGCTGTAGTGTGCTGACGGGATACTTCCCCTCATCGTACCGCTGGCGGGCGACGTCACCGACCTCGCCGTCACGCATCACGAAGTCGAGTACCTGCATATGGTAAGCCTTGGTCTCCGAGTTATTGTCACGGTGTCGAGCCTTCTGCTGTGCACTCCAAGGAACCGGCCCGGCCCCATCCCGCTCCCCCTCGTGGATGAGTTCGATCCATTTGTTCGCTTCCGGGCGTGATTCAAATACAGCACAGAGAACCTCTTCAATTGGAAGCCCAGACCTAGCACCGGAGGAATAATCGTCGTGAAGTCCTTTCAGCTTCTTGAAGGAAGAGGGGTCAAGTGCGGACTCAACGAGGGAGGGCTGTTCAAGGGCACGCAAGGCGGTCAGCCGTCGGTTGCCATCAAGAACGATGAGGCTGTTTCTGTCGCCCCGGATCGTAATAAAGACCGTTGCCGGGTTAAGCCCACCACGAGTAACGATGTCCGAAGCTAGTGTGACGAGTTTGCCCTCAATCGCCTTGGCCATCTGGATATAAGTGTCGCGCTCCGTCTCTGGGTAGCCAGTCAGGCGCGGGTTCTTCTTGTCGGGAACAAGCTCGGAGAGCGCTGCGGTTTCGATAACGAAGGTTCCAGTCATAGGACGAAGATGTACTCAGTCAAACCCTATTGTCTGCTGAGTTGGCAGAATACGCCCGACATTTGATGAAGTCATAGTGCAGGCGACCTCTTCATCGTAGCTTCTAGCGTATCACCTGTAACAAGGGGATAAGCGCGTTAAGTAATTAGCCTTTGGGCCTATTTCCACGCAGCCCATGATGTAGTCCGACGATGGCTCGTGGAGGAGCCAAATGACTGCCCGGATACGCACGCCCGATAGGGAGCCATCCCGCACCTAGCTCATTTCGTGGCTCCACGTCGTGTTCACTATGAGCCATACCCGCAGGCGTTTCCGCCAAGCAGTTCGAGCGCGAGCCGGGGTTCCCCTTTGCCTGTGCTGGCTGGTATGTTGGGCGGAAACAATCGAGCAGAAACTATGAGCAGCGACGAGCAGGAGCGTCACCCCCTATTGGCTGATCTGACAGACCGCGAGTTGGTGGAAGAGGCACTCCTGTCTTCCATCCTTGCCAATGCAACCGCAAAGGTTCTAATGGAAATGCTTGTCGCTCATATCATCGCCGAAAGAGCAGACGAAGCGGGTAAGTCAGCCATTCTCTCATTCTTTGAAACGCGGCGGAAAGAGGAGGTGGAACGGATGCTTGGCCGTTTGGTCGGGCAGGACGCTCAGTTGGGGGTGATGCTTGCACATCTCGGAATAGAGTTACAGCCTCCCCTACCCGGAGAAGATCAAGACGATCAAGCAGAGGATTGAATCGCGCTCGTTCCATACCCCCTTGGATATCCAACCCCGTGCCACTCTAGGCTGCGCTCAGGCTCGTACTCCGAGGAGGTAGGCGCGGCCAATGGCATACGTAACATGTACGTAAAGCTGAAATCCGATACTTGCACAAATCGCCCTCTTTGCGCCAGAAATCCATGATCGATCCATCTGGCGTTGCCTTCATCTTTTTCGATCTCGACGACACGCTCCTCGACCACCGGGCGGCCGAGCGTGCGGCCCTCGCCGACTGCCACGCGACCTTCAACCATCACTTTAACGGACATTCGCTATCCGTTATACAGGATACCTACCACGCGGGTAACGTCCCGCTTTGGAGAAAGTATGCGGCGGGCGAGATCGGGCGCGAGGACGTGCAGCGGCTCCGCTTCGAGCGGCTCTGCTCCACCCTATCGCTCGACCTCGATGCGACCCTGCTTGGCACCACCTACCTCGAACGCTACGGCGCGCACTGGCAATGGATACCGGAGGCCGAGGCTGCCTTCCACGCCATCGCCGACCACTATCCCGTCGGCCTTCTCACCAATGGCTTCGTGGAGCAACAGCAGGGCAAGCTCGCCCGGTTCCCGGTGCTACGCGAGCGGTCGGAGGCCGTCGTTATCAGCGAGGAGGTCGGCGTGATGAAACCGCATCCGGCGATCTTCGCGCACGCGACGGAGCAGGCGGGCGTCGAACCACACGAGATTCTCTACGTCGGCGACTCACTGCACTCGGACGTCGAGGGCGGACGCGCCGCAGGCTGGCAGGTCGCGTGGTTCCGAGGCGACGGTGACCGCGACGGCGTCCTCGCCTTCGACGACTGGACGACGTTGCGTGACGCGCTAGACTTAGCCTAGCCCAAGCTGGCGAAGAAAAATCGTGATTGCCGCTGGGTAGACGAGAATCGTCAGGACGACCCCGCCGAGTGCCCCGCCGAGGTGTGCCTCGTGCGCGATCCGCCCGCCGCCCTGCTGCGAGGCATAAATCGACCCAACCACGTAGAGCACCGCGAAGAGAATCGCAGGCATCGGGATGGCGAAGAAGATGTAGATAAACTCCAGCGGCGCGAAGAGGCAAAACGAGAACAGCACGCCGGAAATCGCTCCTGATGCCCCGACCGCCGAGTACGCCGGGTTGTCCTTGTGCTTGGCGAGCGTCATCAGGTTGGCGGCGATCTCCGAGCCGAAATAGATCGCCAGAAACCGCGCTGGCCCGAGCAATCCCTCGATCAGCGGCCCGAAGAAGAACAGCGTGATCATGTTGAAGGCGAGGTGCGCGAGGCCGACGTGGAGGAATCCCGCCGTGAGTGCCCGCGCATAGTCGCCCCGCATGAAGTGGTAGGGTTTGAACGACCAGCGCTCCAGAATCGACGGGTCCACGAAGAAGGTGTAGACCCCGACGAGTACGTTGAGAATGAGCAGGATGAAAGTGACGGGCGTTTCGAGGAACATGGGGCCGAGGCAATAGAGGAGTCGGTGTAACTTACCACCCTGATGTGTTCGCCTCCGAAGAAGATGCGACGCGGGTGGCGGAACCCATCCCCCGCCTGTCTTCGTGTCAGGAGCCTTTCCCTCTCTCGCTGCATACCCATGCCTCGCCTGTCTCACGCCTTGGCCGTTGTCATCTTTGCCACTGCCGTGCTCGCCGCCTGCGCGACGAACGAGCCACCGCCGAATCCAGCGGCCGCCCTCGTCGGCACATGGGAGATCACCGGCGAAGCGGGCACCTTCAACCGCAACGGCCAGCGCTACATCTTCGGCGAGGACGGCGTGCTCCAGATCACCCGCCCCCGTGCCCTCGGCCCGGCCTCCACAATCAACGCGGCCTACGACTTCGTCAACGACTCGACGCTCCAGATCCGCACCGAGTTCGATTCCGAGCAACTGTTGCCCATCGTGCGCGGCGACTCGCTCCTACTTCGCTCGCTCGGAACGGGCGACCCACTGCTGCTCGTGCGGGTCTCGTCCGAAACACCGGCGGCCACGCCGGCTCCAGTCGCGCTGCCCGTGGACTCGGTCTACTCGCCGCCGCCGGACGCGCCGCTCGACGAGCTTCCGCCTGCGCAACCACCGGCCCCATGAGTCGCCGCGCCACGCTCCTGCTCGCCGCCCTCGCCCTCAGTGGGTGTGCAGAACCTGCTGATCCGGCGGACACGGTCACCGAACCGGATACCGTAGCTACAGACCCCGAGCCGGAGGTCGTAATCGAAGGAGCCGACGAGATTCTCGGCGAGTGGGTCATCACCGAGCAGCCCGGCGCGGCTCCCGAAGACCTCTACTTCGTGACGCTCGGGCGCGATGGCAGCTACGTTGTCCGCAACGAGTCTGGGATGACGGAGCACGCGAGCTTCCGCCTCGATGGCGAGCAGATGATCGCCGTCACCGACAGCGCGGGCACGTACCAGTACGCCTACGAGGTCGACGGCGACCTCCTCACGTTGACGGTGCCCGGCACCGAGGCACTCATTGTCATGGAGCGCCGGTCGGCCAACTTCTAGGCTTCGAGGACACGGCGGAGCCAGCGTTCAAGGTAGGCCGTCTCGCTCGGCACGAGGGGGATCGCGCCGACGCCAATCTGCTCGATGGCTGTCCACAGGCGGCTCCCGGCAAACACCTCGCCTCCGACACCAGGGAACAGCGCGACGGCTTCCTCAATCGTCCGCTCGGACCGACCCGCCTGCGTCTCGACAATCGCGTCGCGGTATCGGTGCAGGTCGCCCAGTGCGTCCTCGGGCGGACCCGGTACCCCGAATCGGCGGACATAGCCTGCCCGCTCGTCGCGACGGTACTTCGCGTCGAGCACGAACCGCCGCGTGCGCCCCGGTGTCTCGACGGTCATCAGGATGTCGGGCCGCTGCGCCATCAGGCCCGCCCGGCCGGAGAAGCGCGGGTTATAGGCGAGGCGGACCCGCCGCCCGTCGTGCTCGAACGTTACGCCGTGCTGCTGTCCACGCCGCAGCAGAAAGCGGATGCCCCGATGCTCGGCCCGAAAGAAGGCCGAAGGTGGAACTGGTTGCCCGAGCGCATCGGCGACGAGTCGGGCAAGCGTGAGATAGGTCCACAGTTCGTAGAGCAGGTGAAGGTCCTTCGTCGCGTGCGGAACCGGCCCGGCAGCGAGCGCGAGGCTGAGATCGAGCACTCGGCAGGCGGCGTGGGCTTCGGCGTAGCCGGGGGCCGCGAGCAGGCGCTGCGTCGGCGCAGGCGGCGGACCCGGCGAGGCTGCCGCAAGTGGATCAAGGCGGAGCAACCGGGCGAGGCGCTGGTCCGCATCTGCCAAGTCGTCCAAGACGCGGCGGCGACGAGCAGAACGCGGGCGCACAACTTCATCGGCGTGAAGCGTGGCAAGGGCGCGGTGGGCCGACGCGAGGCGGGCGCGGAGCCAGCGATGCTCGGGCGTGTCAAGCGTCGCGTGAGCGCAGCGGGTGGGGACGACCGACCGTACCGGCACGCCCGTTCGGAGTCGATGCAGCGCTCCTCCGCCTCGTCCCTGGCGAATGGCGCGGCGCACAGATGGGTCGGGCCGTTGCACTTGCTCTACGCGCACGGGCACGGCCTCTCGGTGCAAGTCTCGGTGCGGACGATGCGCTATCTGACTGAGGGCACGTTCGAGATCGGGCAGGGTGCGGCGGAGGAGCGTCAGCCACGTCGCCCGGCGCGGCGGCGTGACGGCCTCGGTGGAAAACGTCTGCGTCGCCCGGAGATACTCGAACGCCAGCCCTGCGAGCGCCTCGTCGATCTCCGTCCGCATTCGCTCCATCTCATCGAACGACACCTTCGCCGGAAACACGTCTACCTCGAAGGCAACCTCCTCTTCCCCACCGACCAATACCACGAACCGGCTCCGCCCGACCTGCCCACCGAAGTCCACCGTCCCGGCGACGACTCGCCCCTTATCATCGCTCACCAACCCGCCGGTGATGACCGGATCGCGGTGCTGCACGGCAACCGACTCGCTGGATCGGCTCGTCATGAACAGGCGGTACGGCGTCTGCTCCACCAGCCGGAGCACTGCGCCAGAAGAGCCCCTCTCGCCCCCGCATTCGACCAGCAACTCGCTACCTGCCCGAAGCGAATGCACGACGAGATGTGCTTCCGGTGCCGTCGGGTCTGGCGGTGCGAGTGGCCCACTCAACGTCAGTCGTACGCGATCTGTCGCGATGGAGAACAGCGTGCCCATCATCTACTCCCAGAACGAAGCATACCCATCTGCAAGCAGACGCTCTGTCATCAGCACGAGGCGGGCCGCAGTGCGAGGGTACCGCGCCCCCGTGAGGTACGACGGTCGGGCTTGTCGATCCCACTCGTCCAGCACCTCGCGGACCTCATCTTCCGATGAGAGCGCTGCCCCGTCCATTGCCCAGCCGAGGAGCGCGAAGAGGGCGCGGCGCACGCTCTGGTTCCCGCCCGCGATGCGGGGCAGAAGCTTCATGAACAGGGCGAGGTCGAGCGGGTCCACGGACGTGCCGTCGCGGGTGCGAAAGGCGTCCGGGGTTTCGGCGGCGTGGAGGACGAACAGCACGGCCTCGTCGCGCAGCCGATAGCCGAGGCCCAAGCCAGCCGGCGCGAGCAGTGCATCGGCCTCGTTCAGCACAGCAATGACCTCCTCCACGAGGCGCGCCTCCTGCTTCGATAGCGCACCTAGCCCGCCGAGCGTGACGGCACGGGGCCACCACGCCGCCACCGGCCAAGGGCGCGTCACTGCCTCGATGTCGGATGCCGCATGCCACGTTCCGAGCGTCACGTCCGACAGTTCCAGCGTGAAGGCTCGGTCTAGCACCTTCCGACTGAACCCGAACGCGCTCTCGTCCATGTTCACCGTCCCGACAATCCCTAGGTTTGGCGGGAGCCGCACCTTAGATGACGCGATGAGCGGCGGACTCTCGAACCCACCACCTGCCGACGACTGCCGCCCTTCGATCCGACTGAGCACCTCGGCGAGGTAATGCTCGGGACGAGCGAGGTTCATCTCATCGAGCACGGCGACAGCATATTGACTCGGGCGTTCCACCGCCTCGCGGGCCTTGGCAAGTAAGGCACCCGAACGAAAGGTGCCCTGCAAGTCCGTGTAGCCGAGCACCTCGGCGCTATCCGTCCAGTCGGGGCGAACGGGAATCAGGCCAGCGGCTCCACCGGTCGCCTCGGCGACGAGCACAGGCAACCGACTCTTGCCAACCCCGGTGACGCCCGCGAGGATCACAAACGGCTTCGTTCGGAGCGCCGTCACGTAAGCCGCGACCTGCCACGGCTGGTAGACGAACCCTCGCGCTTCGATGGACTCAATCAGTCGCCCCAGTGCATCGGCTCGGTTCCACCCGTCGAGCGATGGCCTGCGATAGTCGCCGGGTGTCTCGTGGACGGCCATCGGCAGGGCCTCCTCCTCACCGTCCTGCGCCCGCCGAAAGCGCTCGTAGGCCGCCACCACTGCCTCGAAGTCGGTCCCTTGGCGGGCGCGGATCAGAAACTCCAGCACCTTCCCATCGACAGGCGGGAGCGGATGCACGACGCGCTGCACGATGGCGCGGAACTGCCGGTCGGGATCGTCGAGGTGGGCGTACTCATCGAGTACCGTCAGCTTGCCCGCAAAGGCCTCGTAGGGTACGCGGACTTCCTCGTTCAGGGTCACAAGCGAGCGAACGCGCACCCGGTGGGCATACGCCCCTCCGGGGATGAGGGCTGTGTCATCCTCAAAGGCCGTACTCGTCGCCTCGAAAGCGCCTGCTATGGTGCGCCGTCCTGACAAGTAGGCCACGATACGATCGCCCTGCCGCACTTCTTGCACGGCGGTGCGCCCCACCCGTCGCACGGCGAACGTGCCGGTGCGGACAAACGCCGGGTAGTGCTCGGGGCGAACGGACCAGATCCAGTAGCGCATCACGAAAAATACTCCTTTGGCGCTAGTCGGATAAGCCTGTTGGCACTAGACACCGGCAGCCTCTATCTCTATCTTCGCCGTTCGCCTTGTCCATCCCCGTTTAATATCATGCTCTTGTCCCGCCGCCCGCTGACGCTGCTCTGCCTCGGCCTCAGCCTTAGCCTCGCTGCCTGTACCGACGCCTTTGCGCCCGAGGAAACGGTGTCCGAGGGCCTGTTCGATGACAGCCCCCTGCTCCCTGCGCTCTCGGCCGCCGATGCCGAGAACTGGCAGTGGGTGCCCAATGCCGGGATGCAGTGCCGCGACGGATCGAACACCGGCTTTGGCCTGCGCCGGGCGGTTGGCTCCCGCGATCTCCTGATCTTCCTCCAAGGCGGCGGGGCGTGCTTCGACTTCTTCACCTGCCTCCTCAATCCTAGCAGCTACAACCAAGCTGACTTCAATGAGGAGTTCGCCTCCATCGGCGAGAACGGTGTCTTCTCCACTACCCAGCAGGCCAACCCGTTCCTCGGCTGGAACGTCATCTACGTCCCCTACTGCACGGGCGACATCCACGCTGGGAACGCCCCCAACACGAACGTCCCCTTTGTCGGGCGGCAGGACTTCGTCGGGTATAGAAACATCGAGGCAATTCTGGACGAGATCGACGGTCCGGCTCGGCAAGCCGACCAAATCGTTCTCTCGGGCATCAGTGCGGGCGGGTTTGGCACCATCGGTACTTACGGCCTCGTCGCCGATCGCCTCGCTCCGGCTCCCGTGGACCTCCTTGATGATTCCGGCCCGGCCCACCGTGACGACGACGTGCTCGACCCCAGCCTACAGCAGCGGTGGCGCGATCTCTGGAACCTTGAAACAGCCCTCCCGTCCGGCTGCCCCGATTCATTCTGCAACCAAGCGGATGGCGATGGGCTGGAGTTCGTGCTCCCGTACTACGCCCAAACCAATCCGAACAGGAATTTCGGCCTCCTCTCCTACAAAGGCGACGCCGTCATCCGTGCATTCTTTGGCGGCGTGAGCACCTCGGCCTACGAGAACGGTCTCTTCGACCTCCGCTCCATCCACCCACCGAACCTCGGAACGTACTACGTCAACGGCCAGGACCATACGTTCCTGTTGAGCAACACCTTTTACTCGACCACCGTCGAGGGCGTGCCGCTCACAAATTGGGTGACGGCCCTCCTGAACGGCCAAACGAGCGATCTCCCCGCTGCCCAATCTCTCGTGGTCGCACACGCCGAGTAACCCCCCATCCGTCCCGCTTTTGTTCCCGGTCTGGCTCGGCAAAGGCCGCTGTACCAGCCTCGGAATAGTTTTCGACTAGGTCCGCCTCTTCAACCCAGCCTTGCGACGCAAGGCGTTCTCCACTAGGCTCCACCATGCACCTCTTTGTTTCCTCCCTGCGAGCGACTCATTCTCTTTTGCTCTGTCTCGCGGGCTTGGTTCTCTTCACCCTCGTCCTCTCAGCCTGCGATCAAGTTGATGCGACGCAGCAAGCCGAGATCGATCCACTCGGCATTAACCTAGATCCCCTTGCTCGTACTGGGGTCGATGAATGGAAATGGGTGGGGCCGCGAGGTCCCAACCCGATGCCCGGCGACTTTCAGGACCTCGGGATGATGTGCCGCGACAGTTCGGCGACCGGCTTCGGGTTTCGACGCGGGTCCAATCGGAACATTCTGATCTTCCTCATGGGCGGTGGGGCCTGCTTCAACGACGAGAACTGCTTCAGCAACCCCTCCAACTTCTCGGAGGAAACCTTCTTCAACGACCTCGTCAACGGGACTGGAGACAAGAACGGCGAGAGTGGTCTCTTCTCCTCTACCAATCCGGACAACCCATTCCTGAACTGGACTGCCATCTTCGTCCCGTATTGCACCGGGGACCTCCATAGCGGCGATACGACCAATGCCGTCGTGTCCGGTGTGCCCACGCCGCAGCAGTTTGTGGGCTACCGCAACATGGAGATCGTCCTTGATATCCTAGCCAACCGAGGAGCCAGAGCAGCCAACAACATCGTGCTCACCGGAACCAGTGCCGGAGGCTTCGGGACCATCAACACCTATGGCTTGGTCGCTGACCGTCTCGCTCCGGCCCCGGTCAACCTCTTGAACGACTCCGGGCCATTCCTGAGCGCCGACAGCGCCTTCTCCCCCGACCAAGAAGCCCTCTGGCGCAGCCTCTGGAACATGGAGAGCCGCCGGATCACGCCGAGTGTCATACCCGAAGACTGCGTGGAATGCCTCAACGGGCTGGAGTACGTCCTGCCGTACTACGCGCAGACTAACCCCGCCCGAACGTTTGCCTTTACCTCCTACACCGAAGACTGTGTAGACCGAAGCTTCCTGTGCAAGAACAACCCGTTCTGCACCACGACCGACCTTACCTGCGACGGGTCCACCGACCTCCGAATCGACGCCCAAGTCTACGAAGACGCCCTCTTCGATTATCGGGACTCGCTGCTTACGAACTTCATCACCTTCTACCCCGAGGGCAACGGGCATACCTTCATCCAGCAGTCTGATTTTTATGAGGTACAGGTCGACACGTTGCCCCTGACGGACTGGATATACAACAGCTTCGGGGGCAATAGTACCGATATGCCCGCCCAGCAGGATACCACGTCGGGAGGACCGTAGCGAGGAAGACGTCTCGCGTAGCGGCGATGTCCACGCCGTTTTCTTCGGAGGGCCTCGCCGAAGGGAGTAGCTTTGCGGTGTCATCCCACACCACCTACGCGATCTCCATGCAGCTTCTCCTTCAACGCTTCGCCACTGTACTCTGCCTCGGCGCCCTCCTCTTCGCCCTTCCGGCCTGCGACTCCGACGACCCTGACGACAACGGAGACGAGGGCCCGCTCGCCGAGGCCGAGGCCAACCCCGGCCGGTGGTTCTTCATCGAGACCGAAGGGGCGGCCTGCCGCGACGGCTCCCCCACTGGCTTCGGCATCCGGTTCCAAGAGAACTCCGACAACCTCGTCATTTACCTCGAAGGCGGCGGCGCGTGCTTCAGCCCGGAAACGTGCGCGACCAACCCCGGCTCCTTCGGCGGTGAGGAGTTCGTCGGCTTCGTCGGCCTCGGCGGCAGCTTCGGTGTCTTCAGCACCGATGCGACCAACCCCGTCGGCGACTGGAACGCAGTCTATGTTCCCTACTGCACGGGCGATGTCCACGGCGGCAGCGCGCCCGATGCGACCGTCCCCGGCGTAGACGGCGTGCAGCAGTTCGTCGGGCATCAGAACATTGAGGCCTACCTTGCCGTCCTCCGTCCGGTGTTCGACGATCCCGACAAGGTCCTCCTCACGGGTTCCAGTGCGGGCGGATTCGGGACCCTCGTCAACTTCGCCCAGGTCGCTGACACCTTCGACAACGCGGACCTCACGCTCGTCAACGACTCCGGCCCGGTCTTCTTCGACGACGCCGTCTTCAGTCCGGCTCTCGGCGGAGCCTTCGTCCAGCTCTTCAACTTCCCCGCGGCGTTCCCTGCCGATGCGGCCGCACTCTTCCAGCCCGACGGCCTCCAGAACGTCTATGCCTACTACGACGGGCGCTACCCCGACGCGACGTTTGGGCTTTCGTCCTACCTTCAGGACGAGACGATCCGCTTCTTCTTCGGCATCGACCCGCTGACCGGGCAACCTGTTGAGATCACAGGTGAGCAGTACGAGAACGGGCTGGGCGATCTTAACACGATGGCACCCGCCAGTTGGGGAACGTACTTCGCCCCCGGCACCGATCACACCTTCCTCCGCTTCCCCGATCGCTACCCCGGCACCTACGCCGACTGGCTCGGAAGCATCTTGGACGGTAACGCTACCGACGTGGTCGTCGACTGATCGGCGTCGCCCTAGCTTTACCGACCCCGCTCTGGCCGTCGCCGGGGCGGGGTTGTTTATGCACGCCCGTCAGGGAACGCATCCCATCGCTGTTCGCGTAAATAGGTGTCACACTGTTGACACCCCCGAGGGATAGGTTTCGGGGTTGCCACTCTTCCATCTCCCGCGCTTCATGGCCATCACGAAGATCGACACCCCGTTCCGCCTCGACGCCCCGTTTCGCCCGACCGGCGACCAGCCCGGTGCCATCGCCGAACTGACCGAGGGCCTCTTTCGCGGCGACCGCTACCAGACGCTCCTTGGCGCGACGGGGACGGGCAAGACGTTCTCACTCTCGAACGTCATCCAGAACACCGGCAAACCAACCCTCGTCTTTTCGCACAACAAGACCCTCGCGGCCCAGCTCTATGCCGAGTTCAAGGCGTTCTTCCCCAACAACGCCGTCGAGTTCTTCATCTCGTACTACGACTACTACCAGCCCGAGGCGTACATCGTCTCGAACGACACCTACATCGAGAAGGACTTCGCGATCAACGAGGAGATCGATCGGCTCCGGCTCCGGGCTACGTCGGCCCTGATCTCAGGCCGGACGGATGTCATCATCGTCGCCAGCGTGTCGTGCATCTACGGTCTCGGCGATCCGAAGGAGTACAAGGCGCAGATCGTCCAGGTCCAACCCGGCACGGTGATCCCGCGCGACGAGTTGCTCCGGCAACTGGTCAACATTTTCTATAACCGCAACGACATCGAGTTTGAGCCGGGCGCGTTCCGCGTCCGGGGCGACGTGGTCGAGGTCTTTCCGGCCTACTTGGAAGACGTGGCCTACCGGATCGCGTTCTGGGGCGACGAGGTCGAGACGGTGGCGTCGTTCGATCCGCTGACCGGGCAGGAGACGGCGAAGGAAGACCTGCTGACGATCTACCCCGCCAAGCACTTCGTCACTCCAAAGGACCAACTCGACCGGGCGATTGGGAGCATCGAGGAGGAGCTTCGCTGGCGGCTCGCGGTGCTCCGCAACGAGGGCCTGATGCTGGAAGCGCAACGCCTAGAGCAGCGAACCATCTTCGACATCGAGATGATCAAGGAGATCGGCTACTGCTCGGGCATCGAGAACTACTCGCGCCATATGGACGGGCGCGAGCCGGGCAGCCGACCGCATTGCCTCCTCGACTACTTTCAGCAGAGCTACGGCAATGACTGGATGCTGGCCGTCGACGAGAGCCACGTCACGATTCCGCAGGTGCGCGGGATGTACAACGGCGACCGCGCCCGCAAGCTGAACCTCGTCGAGCACGGCTTCCGCCTCCCCTCTGCGCTCGACAACCGCCCGCTCACGTTCGAGGAGTTCGAGGCCTTCCACAACCACGTCGTCTTCGTCAGCGCCACGCCTGCCGACTATGAACTAGAGCAGTCAGAGGGCATCGTCGTCGAGCAGATCATCCGCCCGACGGGCATCCTTGACCCCGAGGTCGAGGTCCGGCCGGTGGACGGGCAGATCGACGATCTGCTGGACGAAGTCCGCACGCGCGTCGAGCGCAATGAGCGCGTGCTCGTGACCACACTCACGAAGCGTATGAGCGAGGACCTGACCGACTACCTCGACTCGTTCGGCGTCCGCGTCCGCTACCTCCACTCCGACATCGACGCGCTCGCCCGCGTGGACATCCTGCGCGATCTCCGCCTCGGCGAGTTCGACGTGCTGATCGGCGTCAATCTCCTCCGCGAGGGGCTGGACCTGCCCGAGGTCTCGCTCGTCGCCATTCTCGACGCCGACAAAGAGGGCTTCCTCCGCTCTGAGCGCTCGCTGATCCAGACGGCGGGCCGGGCAGCGCGCAACGCCAACTCGGCGGTCATCATGTACGCCAACAAGGTCACCGACTCGATGCAGCGGATGATGGACGAGACCGAGCGGCGGCGGACGCTCCAGATCGCCTACAACGAGGAGCACGGCATCATCCCGCAGACTGTCTCGAAATCGACCGACCAGATCCGCCGAGGCACCGCCATCGCCGACCACAAGGCCGCGCAGGACGAGCGGCGCGAGGACCACTACTACGCCGGTCCCGACCAACTTCCTCGCGTCGCCGACCCCGTGGTGAAGTACCTCACTGACGACCAGAAGCGCGACCTCGTGGCTCAACTCACCCGCGAGATGGAGACCGCCGCCGAGGCGCTGGAGTTCGAGAAAGCCGCTGAGCTGCGCGACTCGATTGCTCAGATCGAAGCCGAACTGGCTGCCTGACTCTCTTGGTGTGACTCCTGCTTACCTATCTCGCGCAATCTCTTCTTCAATGCTCCCATCGGCGCGGACGAAGGCAAAGCCTGTCACGGCACCTCCGGCATCGCGGCGAAAGAGCACATCGGGCAGCGAGTTCGCGGCACGCATACCCGGCGGCAGGCTGATCTGAAACCGCTCGCCTTCGGTGCGGCGCAGCGGGAGTGGTAGCCCGCCTTCGCGCTGCAACATCAAGACTCCCCCCTCGATGAAGACGCGCCGGATGCCATAGTTGCCCACGTAGGCCTCCAAAGCAACAACGGCCTCAGCGTCCGGCGCAGGCCCGTCTGCTTCTTCGATTTGCGCTCGTACCCTTTCGAGGCGGTGCCGCTGCTGCGGATCGTGCGCCTCGGCCACCAACGCATCGAGTGCGAGACGATGGGCCATTGTGAGCGCATCGGTCGGATCAACAGCTACGTCTGGTTGCACACCTACCCGCTCCCAGTTGGTCTGGCTGACGGGATGCACGACACGCGCCATCGGAATGTTCGCAACAAACCCGTGCGCGAGGAGTCCGCGCCGTGCGCTGTGCGCGGCCCCTGCTGTCACGCCTCCTACGATTGTCGCCCGGCCATGCTGCTGCACCGTGTAGGCGAGGTTTTCGGCAGCCGAGCCGGTGAAGCGGTCGGCGAGCACGAACAGCGGCACCTCGGGACGACGCGGGCCACCGATGGTGTCATGCGTGTAGAACGAGGCCATCGAGTCCGCCGCACCGAAATCGCGTGTGTAGAGCAGCATCGGCTCAGACGGGAAGAAGTAGCTCATCAGGTAGGGGATGAAGCCACCGATGCCGCCCGGCGTGCCGCGCAGATCCAGAATCATCGCCTCCGTGTTTGCCAGAAATGCCATGGCCGCGTCCACGGTGGGCTGAGCCAAGTCCAACGGTGGCATCTGGTCAATCTTCAGATAGCCGACATTGCCTTCCAGCACCTCAGCAACACGGAAGAAGTAGTTGGCCGAGCGGAACTGCTGGGCCATCGGCGAAGCCGGATCGATCTGAAAGGCTCGCGGGAGACCAGCGCGGTCCCCCTCCTCCATCGCGCTAAACATCGTCTCCATCTGCTGGTACTGCGCTGGATTGTATTGCACGGCGAAGTGATTGTCGCGCGTGAAGGCACGCAGGTCCTCAGTTACATGCCGCCCAAACGCTTCGGGCGCAGTCACGTCAGCATATGCACCGCTCGCCTCACGCTCACGAAGGAATGTCTGAACTTGGGCTACCGAATCGGGAAAGACGTAGACCTCTGCGACCTGCTCGGCGAGGGTTTGCAGGATCTCCCGCTGCTGTGCAGCAGAAAGCGCAGGCGTCTGGGCGAGCGCGCTACTGCTGAACAGGCCCACGAGACTCGTGAGAATGGCGCATCGGAGGAAGGCGAAAACATGCATGGGCGATGAGCTGGCTCGTGTGATCGAGAAGTCCCACAATAAATTTCCCGGCGCTGCATTAACCTGAAGACAACCTTCCCTTTTTCTCCAGACGTGCCCACGATGCCTCAACCAGACCGCTTCCTCATCGGCAGGGTCACGGTATATCCCCTCCAGCACCGCGTACAGCGCGAAGGGCTCGATACACGCATCGAGCCGCGATTAATGACGTTGCTGCTGTGTCTCGCAGCAAAGCCCGGAGCCGTCGTCACCCGTACCAACCTGCTCGATGCCGCCTGGCCGACGGGCTACGGCACCGATGAGGGGTTGACCAAAGCCATCAGCGAACTTCGGCGGGCGCTGGGCGACTCGGCGCGTGAGGCACGCATCATCGAGACAGTCCCCAAGCAAGGGTACCGGCTCGTCGCTCCGGTCCAGTACCAGAACTATACTCCTCCGGCACCGGAGCACCCGCCGGTACCCACCCTACGACCTACCACCCGTCGGCTCGCTCCACTCTGGTCCGCCATCGTCGTACTCGCTGTTGCCCTGGCCGGGCAGTGGGCCTACCTCACGCGCGACACCCCGACGCCGGCCCAGCGACAGATCCGCTATCACATCCCGCTCGACTCCACTGCTGCCACCCGACTGGTCGAGACCGACATGGTCGAGATCGACAGCCTGTTTCTCAGCACAACCGAAGGCACGCCCGTGGTGGTACGTCGTCGTGTGCATCTCCCGGACCAGTTGCCGAGATAGAAACCGAGCCAGCCGGGCACAGGCCGCTTACCACCGAAAGGCAAGATCGAAGGTGGGCAGGAAGCCTGCGTCGTAGACATCGAGCAGAGCAACGCCTAGCCGGGTATCGCCGCGCAAGGTGCGGCGCACGACGGTCGTTGGCTCCCTCGTGAGCACGTTGTCTTGGTCGAGCACGTTGCGGACGGCAAAGCTGATCGAGGCGGTCGTACCGCCCCACCTGCGCTCGGCAGTGAGACGAAGATCGAGCCGAGAGATGCCGGGGAGCCGCTCGTCCTCCGTCTGAAACCCGGCGAGCGGATTCGGCGCACCGGACGCGAGGGTCCACGACGAGGCCACGCGAAGCCCGGCTACGATGGGTCCGTCGGCGAGGAAGGTAACGCGGGCGAGGCGGTCCCAGTCGGCAGGGAACATCGCGCCCTCGTTGAGAAACGGGTGCTGCAACTCGGCGCGGGCGAGTGCTGCGGTGACACCGAGACTCCAAGGCCGAATAGGAACGAGAACGAGTGCTTCGAGGCCTTGCGAGCGCGCATCGACATCGGTGAGCCAGGGGCGCGTGAGGACGGTGCCCTCGTTGAGACGGCGCGCCGCCCGGTCCTCAACATGGAGCCACTGACCGCGTGTGTTCTTGAGATACCCCGTGATTTGAGTCGTCACTCCGCCCACGCCCGCACTAAGCGTCACCTCAGCGAGATCAGCCACGGTAACCGTCTCCCTGGAATCGGAGAGCGTCCACGATGCCGCCCCGACCGCATCGCCGAGGGTGAGGCGGTGGACGAACTGGGCGCTCCGCCCGAGCGATGCCGCCACACTCAGCCCCGGCGCGAGGTCGAAGCGCGCACGGAGACGGGGGCTGAAGCGCAGCCCGCCTTCCGAATAGAGGTGCGCCCGAAACCCCGCGTCCATGTCGAGCGATGAGACGGCTCGTCCGGCCCAGCCTGCGTGTAGATCGAGGCGCGTCGCTGTCTGTTCCGTCACGAAGGCAGGTCGAAAGGCCGCAGTCTCCTCGTAGCGCTGGCGGTATAAATGCAAGCTGTAGCCACCGGACGCCACCCCATCGCCGAGCACGGCATCGAGCCGCTGGGCAGCGACGGCCTCAACGAGATCGTTGTCGTACCCGAGCGTGTCGATGCGAAAGTCGAGGAAGTCGCGCAGGGTGGCGTTGAACGTAAAATCGTCTTGGGCGAAGCGAGCATCGTAGGTACTTCCGCCGAGGCGAGTGGTGAGGACGAGGCGCGACGATAGTGGACGCTGATCGAGCAGGCTGGCGGCGCGGCTGCCCCAGCGGTTCTGCGTCGCCACGGGCCGCTGTACGAGATCGTCCTCATCGGTCTCGCCCCGGAACAGGCGAAGGGCGTTGAGTTCCGTGTCATCGCCACCGGCATAGACCGTCACTGCCATGCGTCCGCCGCCGGGCCGTTCGTCCATCGCCCCGGCGTGGAAGTCCCAGAACGATGCGCTCGTCTCCTGCACATCGAGCACGCGGGAGAGCACCTCCGCCGTGGCTACGGGAAGCGGACTCGTCCGGCGCGTAGCCCCGAGGCCCTGCTCGACGAGGTCATCCCCCACCCCAAGGCCGACGCCCAGCAGCGAGGTGCGCCCGCCCACAAGCACCGTCGTCCGCCCGGCCCGAACCGGAGCCGCCACCGCACCTCGGGCTGCGAGACTCGACACACCAGCCTCGACCATCGGGCCGCGCGGCGATCCTGTCGCCGTCACATACTCCACCGCCCCGCCCGGTGCGACCGCGACGCGGGCAGGCGCGACGCCTGTGTAGAGTGCCACAGCGCGGAGTGCATCGCTGTTGAAGGCATCGACAAGGCCAAACAGGTGGCGCGGGTTGTAGATCGGCACCCCGTCGAGCCGAACCTCGA
The DNA here is from genome assembly GCA_028284265.1 of Rhodothermales bacterium. Taxonomy (GTDB): domain Bacteria; phylum Bacteroidota; class Rhodothermia; order Rhodothermales; family JANQRZ01; genus JANQRZ01. Next base: position 310,118 of record JANQRZ010000003.1, on the reverse strand, counting down.
AGGCATCGCTCGGGCTGCCCCGGATGATCGGCCCGTCATCGAACGCCGCTGACGGGGCAACGGACGGCAGCACTTCGAGCGCACGGAGGCCCCCACCCTCGCCGATGGCGTCGTAGCGACCCGGCTGCAGCCGCGCCGTCCACGCCGTGTCGACCGCCGCCAAGAACAGCAAGCCGTCCACGACAACAGGCGGAACCGACGACACCTCGGGCCGCAGTCGGAACACAAGTGCCTCGCCCCGAGGTGCAGCAGTCTGAGCTTCATAGCCTACGAACGATGCCGTCAGCGGCACGGCCGTCGCGGGCAGCGTGAGCACGAAGCCTCCCGACTCGTCGGCCACCACGCCGCGCTGTCCATCGTTCCAAGCCACCGTCGCGAACGGAAGCGACTCGCCGGTCTCGCCGTCGAGCACGCGCCCACGCACGACGCGAGTCGGCTCAGTGGTGACTGCTCGGGCGGGCACCAGCAAGATGCGGCTCCGCTCGTAGTCGGCCTCAACGCCGATCCCCTCCGGGGCCAGCGCCTGTTCGAGCCTATCGGGTAGCGAGCCTTCGTCGGCTTGGAAGCGGACGTGATGCCCCGCTACGAGCGCATCGGAATACAGGAAGCGCCACGCTGTGCGGCGCTCCACGTCTTCGATTACATCGCGGAGCGGCTCCCCGTCGTAGACTAGCGGCTGCGCTTGCACGGCACCCGCTAGCAGGAAAAAGACAGCGGCTGCAGAACGGACTATCATCGTCGTACGAAGCGATAGCCTTCGCCGTCGCGCTCAAAGCGCCCGCCGAGGATACGGCCCAGATCACCAAGCGTTTGCGGCGCATCGTCCAGCCCGATCATGCCCGACATAGTTTGATCGGCGACGGACTCAGGTACCACCACCTGGACGCCAAAGTGCTGGCCGATCTCTTCGGCTACGCGCTGGACGCGCTCGCGCTCGAACACCACCTCGCCGCGCTGCCAGTCGAGGTAGGTCGCAGCGTTCGGAGCTTGGACTTTCTCCAAGCCCGCGCCGCTCGCAGTGGCGGCTTCACCTGCACCGAGCACGACCTCCGCGGAAGCACCTTGCACCGCCACGCGGCCTTCCTCGACGAACACGACCGTCTTCTCGCCCCAGGTGCTCACATCGAACCGGGTCCCGAGGACGCGCACGGTGCCCTGTCCAGCCTCGACTATAAACGGACGCTCCGGGTCTGAGGCCACTGAAAAGAACGCTTCGCCGTCGAGCCGGTAGGCCCGGTCACCAAGCCGAACGAGGCGGCTGTTCGGACGAAGCGTGACCGTCGAACCATCGGGCGCGTCCCATGTCACAATCTCGGTTGAAGCGACCACGGTAGGATCGGGCCGCTGAGTCATCCATACTGTCACGCCGAGGGCCAGCAAGACGAGGGCAGCGGCGGCCCATCGCACGGGCGCGGTACGCACCAGCCGGAGCGGCGGACGGCTCGCCGGTCGGTCCGGCGTCATCTGTGCTTCGATGCCTGCCCACAGCCGCTCACTCGTCTCAGCCTCGGGCTGGGCTGGCTGCGAGCGGACGGTCTCCAACGCCTCGTGGAGCGCGTCCGAACCGTCCACCGCCTCGCCCGCATCAAGTTGGCGGGCGAGGCGCAGGTCGCGGTCGTTGGGAGGCAGCGTAGACACGGAGGCAAGATAGGAAACGAGCCTCCGGCCCAGCATCGACCGGGCCGGAGGCAGAAACGGCTACGACTCGTAGCTGGTCTCGCCGTCGCCGAGCGAGACACGGTAGAGGCCCCGGATGCCGATGATACGGAGCAGGGCACGATCACTGTCTTCGAGTTCGATGGTCCCCTCGACGGTTCGCGTCACGACTTGACCGTTGCGCTCGATCTCCATGTCGAGGCTATACGAGAGGGTGCCGACGGCCGTGGTACCTAGCCCATCGCTCCCCTCGCGGAGTTGGATGTCTTCGCCGCTCAACGAGATTGAGAAGGTGCGCGTGCCGGAACCGCCGGGGCCGCTCCGAGCACGCATGCCGTCCCGCTGCTGGCTACCCGAGAGAATCGCAGGCGTGGCGTCGTCGGCGAGGTTGGACAGGGTCCACCGTCCCTCCTGCTCGAACATCGACTCGCCGACGAAATCGCCACGGGTGAACTGAACCGAGCCGCTGCGGGTCCCGCCGAAGGCGACCGAATCCACCGCGTCCCACTCCTCTACCGGACGCGCCACGAAGCCACCTTCGGCATCGCGATACTGGTAGGTAAGCCGGGCGTTGTAGCTCCGCTGCATGGTGGTGGTAGCGAGGCCACAGCGATAGGTGACGATGTGCGTGCCCGTGACCTCGTCGTAGGTCAGCACGTAGTCCCCATTGCGGCACCGAAGATGGCTGCCGCGTCCATCGCGATGACCGCCGACCGAGAGCGGACCGCCAGTCATGCTGTCCGTTTCGAGCGAAGCGGTAAGATCATCAGTGGAGGCGAAAAGACCGCCACTGTCTTCGGCGAGGGCTTCGGCGACAATAGTTGCTGCCTCGTTGGCTTCGGCTTCGGTGAGGTCAGTCGTGGTGTCGTCGATGCTGGCGTCGCACGCTGAGAGTAGGAAGGCCGCGCCGAGGGCGAGGATGGGTAGTCGGAAAAGAGCGAATCGGGTCATGGGTCGAATCAGGTTGGACGAATGAGAAAGAGGTTCGACGGAGCGCGCCGTCATGGTCCCTACACGAGCCGGACCACCGATCCCCTATTCGTCGCTTACTTTTTTTTCGGATCGTCCAGAAATGGGGCGAGGTGCGCCCGAATCGCCTTCAGCGCATGCGCCATCTGGTGCTCGACCGTCCGCGGACTGACGCCCATGACCTCACCGGCTTCGCGGTGCGAGAGGCCGTCGAAGAAGCAGAGCGTAAACGTCTCGCGACGGCGCTCCGGGAGGTCGGCGACCGCTTCACCGAGGGCGCGGCGGAGATCGGCAAGTGTGGCCGGATCGCCGGAGAGTTCGGCCTCGAACTCGATGTCTGGCAACGGCTCGGTGCGGGCGTTATCGCGCAGGTGATTCAGTCCGCGCGTCAGGCCGATACGGAAGAGCAATCCCCGAAGCGAGCGGTCCGGCTCGATCCGGTCGCGGTGCTCCCAGAGCCAGACGTAGGCGTTCTGCGCCACATCCTCGGCAGCCGGAGCATCCAACCCACGCCGACGAAGTGAGCGCAGTAGATCCGCGTGGGTCCGGTCGAAGAAGCGGCGGAAGGCTGCGGCATCGCCCTGTCGGATGCGACGGGCCAGCGTCCGTTCTTCCTCAACCTCGCTCTCGCGACCTACGCTCGCCAGCAGCGCGGCGAGCCATGCGGCGAGCGTCAGGGAGCCGGAAGTTATCATGCGGCGAAGATACCAGCCGCCTCTCGGTAACCGACATCATGACGCTAGGATTCAGTCGGCCTTGCCCTGCATCGCGTCGGTGATGCGGCGCAAAACAGCGAGCCATGCCTGCTCGATCTCTGGTGTAAACCGTGCGCCGAGCACCTCGTGGGCGGAAGCGACGAATATATCGAGGAAGACCTCATAGTGCGCCGCCGTCACACCATAACCTGTGTGGCGGCGACCAAGGTCAAGGAGGCCGGGCGCAACCTGTTCATAGCGACTGAGGCCATAGACGGCGAGATGCAGCGCCTGCGCAAGCATCTTTTTCTGTGCCTCGATATCGTCGCCGAACATGGCGCGGGCAGGAGGGGCGGCCTCGAACAGCCGCCGGTAGAACACATCGGCGAAGCGACTTTGGACACCGAGGAGTGCTTGCGCCGTCGTCTGGACGAGAAAGTCGGCATCGGGGTGAACGAACCGGCGAACCTCGACGAGCGGGTGTGGATTGCGCTTACCCTTGAGGTGGACCACGGCCCGGCGGCCTGTCTCGACTTTGGCGACGAGGTGGCGGAACAGGCTGCGCGTGACGAGGAAGCGCGTCCCAACTTCCTTGTTCGCGGCCTCGACGCGGCACGTCACGTTCATCGCATCGCCGATAGCCGAGAACACGCGGCGGCTTGGATGGCCGAGATAGCCGACGACCAGCTTCCCGATGTGTGCCCCGATCCGTAGGTCGATCTGGACCCCGAACTCTCCGCTGAGGCTGGCATTGAGGTCGCCGAGCAAATCGATCATCCCAAGCCCAGCACGCACGGCCTGCATACAGTGCTCCTGCGCTGTGCCCGTGCCATCGACGCCGAAGAGACCGATCACCTGATCGCCCGCGTATTGATAGATGACGCCATTATTGAGCAGAATCGAGTCGCCGAGGCTGGCAAAGACGCGGTTGAGGACGTGGACGACATCGAACGGCAGGTGCGTATCGGCGAAGGCGGTGAAGCCTTTGAGGTCGCAGCTCAAGATTGCCACCTCGACTTCCCGGCCAGGGTCTTCTTTGAGCGTCTCGGTCTGGAGGAGCGAGACATCGGCAGGCGTGCGGACGCTCCGGCGGACGCGGACATCCCCAAGCGGACAGGCTTGACAGGCGAGGCGAACATTCGGTCCCCAGCCTCGCGCGGCGGCCAGCTTCACCTCGCGCTCCGTGCGCTCGGTGAGGTTACCGAGGCCATCGAGCACATCGACGCGGCACGTCGTGCAGCGCCCTCGCCCGCCACACTCGCGGACGTGCGGGACCTTGTGCATCCGCGACACCTCTAGCAGGGTCGCCCGGCCCGTCTCGACGGTCGCCTCGATGCCATCATCCTCGTAGACCACGCGCGCCGATCCCGAGGTTTGCGTCGGGATCGGGCGCGTCGGCGGCGAGGCAGGCTGCGACGCCACCATCATCCGCTGAGTCTGGCCGCTCGGAGCGAAACGGCGACCGAGGTCGCGGTCGTCGGTAGTGCTGAGTAGGTCGAGCGTAGGGTGGGAGCGCATGAGCAATCGGATGATGGTTGTCTATAGAGACGCCATCCCGCCACCGTCTCCCAAAGCCGACTCAAGTTTTTTATTTGTCACTTCGCTCGGTGAGTTGCTCCAGTACCCCGGCTGTGCCGAGACGCAGGTCGCTGAAGTCGAACTCGATGACGAAAGGCAGGAAGAGCGCTGTCAGCGACAGCGTGGGTAGATGAAAGGCTAGAGTAGTCATGGCGATGTAGAGGTTCAGGTAGAAGCCGGGCAGGAGCAACGGAGATTGCAACGGTGCCCGGCGATGAGAAACAGGCTCCCGATGAGCGTCAGCCCAACGCCTGCGATCTCGCCGACCAGATCGTGGGCGAACAGCCCGAGACCGACGATGACGAGGCCGCCCCACAGGAGCCCCGTACTGCTCGTGCTGGCACCTCGGCGTGCAGCACGGAACGTGACGGGGACGAGGAGCACCGCCGTGACCGGGTGCCATGCGTCGTGCAGTGCGTGCGCCCCGTGGAGCGGCATAAGAACCAGCAGCAGGGGCATCAGCAGGCAATGCGCGGCGCACAGGCCGGAGAGCAATACGCCGAGGCGGTCCCAAGAGCGAGAAGCAGGGCGAATCGGCGGAGCGGAGACAGTGGACATGATTCTGAGCATCGAGGGTGAAGAGCAAAGGCGCGGGGAGAGAGTAGCTGTCGCCCCCTCTCCCCGCCTATCCGTTCGCGCTAGGGACGCGCTTCGAGGACGAGGTTGAATGGCGTCTCGGTCGCACGGCGGAAGCGGGAGAACCCACCCTCGCGGACAACCTCACCGAGCCGTGCCTCACCCGCCTGCGCGCCGAGTGCGAGGCCGACCTCTTGATCGAGCGAGCATGGCGTGCAGACCAGCGTCGAGACGCTGTAGAAGAAGCGACCGACGGGGTTGAGATTCGCCTCAACCGTGTTCTCGGCGCGAGGCTCGACGATGAGCCACGTCCCGTCCGGCTTGAGCGACGAGAAGACGTGCGCCGCACCGCCGACCGGGTCGCCCATGTCGTGCAGGCAGTCGAATGTGGTCACGAGATCGTAGGGCGCGCTGTTATAGTTCTTCGCGGTGGCGACCTCGAAGCGGACGTTGGTCAGCCCTGCTGCCTCGGCTCGCTCACGCGCGGCTTGGATCGAAGGCTCGTGGGCATCAACGCCGACGAACGAACTGTTCGGATAGGCCTGCGCCATGATGATGGTCGAGGCTCCGAAGCCACACCCAACATCGGCGACGCGGATGCCCGCTTCGAGCTTCTCCGCTACGCCGTCGAGCGCCGGAATCCACTCTTGGACGAGGTGGTTAAGGTAGCCGGGCCGGAACGACTGCTCGACGCCGTGGAAGAGCGCGTGGTCGTGCTCACCCCAACCGACGCCCTCGCCCGTGCGGAAGGCCTCAGTCAGTTGAGACCGGACCTGCACGGCGGCCAGCGCCGTTTGGAAGAAGCCGACGACATAGGCCGGGCTGTCGGGGTTGAAGAAAAGCAGCGACTGCTCGAACGTCATCGCGTAGCGGTCCGTTGCCGGGTCGTAGTTCAGGTAGCCTCCGGCGGCGTGTGCCCGGAGCCACTCGCGGATGTAGCGCTCGGCGGTGTCGGTCCGGCTTGCGAGTTCGGCGGAGGTCATCGGCTCGGCGTTGGCGAGCGTGGTGTAGAGGCCGAGTTCTTCGCCGATGAGCACGAGCGGGGCAAACATCACGGCCCCGGCATCGGTCACGATGCTGCCGAGGTGGTTGTGGAGCATCGCTTCGTCGAGTGCGGGGGCGAGGGTTTCTTCTTGTGTGGTCATGGGATGTAGCAGTTGCGTGGTTGGTGTCAGGTCAGCGCCCCAGAGGGCGTTCACCTACCATGACGCGGAATCCTCGCGAACTCCCAAACGCCCCGTATCCCTCTGCACCTCTTGACCGTAGGTGGCGCATACCGTACTCTGTGGCCTATTATGCAGCGCACGAACTTGGCTCCTATGGCTGACCCCGACGTCACGCATCTCCTCCGCGAGCTAGAAGACGGCGACCGTTCCGCTTTCGACCGCCTCCTCGCGGCGGTCTATCCGGCGCTTCGCCAGATGGCGCGCGCCAAGATGCGCGACCAGCGCGACGGGCACACGCTTAACCCAACCGGCCTCGTCCACGAAGCCTACCTCCGCCTCGTCCGGTACCAAGATGTCGAGTGGGAAGGCCGGGCACACTTCTTCGGCGCGGCGGCACAGACAATGCGACGCATCCTCGTGGACCATGCCCGCGCCAAGAGCGCCGACAAGCGAAAGGGCGAGCACGTCACCCTCGTCATGGATGGAAACGACGCCCCCGCAATGCCGGGCAGCGACCTTCTCGAAATCGACGACGCCCTGAAGCGGCTCGCCGAGGAACGCCCCCGCTGGGTGCAGGTGGTCGAGTGCCGCTACTTCGCGGGCCTCAACATCGACGAGACCGCCGAAGCGCTCGGCATCTCGCACGGCACCGTCTCGAACGACTGGCGCATGGCACGGGCGTGGCTCAAGCGCGAATTGGCTGGCTGAACCCATGAGTACAGACTCACTGGACCGACTCGAACATCTTTTCCGGGCCGCGCAGATGCACCCGCCGGAAGAGCGTGCTGCGTTCCTCGACGCCGCCTGCGCCGATGACCCCGACCTGCGCGCTGAGATCGACAGCCTTCTCGCCGCCGACGCCGACGCCGACAGCGACGCCTTCCTCGCTGAACCGCCGACGGAATGGGACGAGGCTATCCAAGCCGCTGAGGCCGCACACACGGATCACATGCTGGAGGGTAGGCAGATCGGACCGTACCGGGTGCTCCGGGCGCTCGGTCAAGGCGGTATGGGCGACGTCTACCTCGGCGTGCGCGAGGAGCCGTTCCGCCGCTACGTCGCGCTCAAGGTCATCCGCCGGGGCACCGACTCGCGCGAGGTACTCACCCGCTTCGCCATCGAGCGCCAGATTCTCGCTTCGCTCGACCACCCCGGCATCGCCCGCCTGATCGACGGCGGCATGACGGACGAGGGCCTCCCCTACTTCGCTATGGAGTACGTCGAGGGCCAGTCGATCACCGCCTACTGCGACGAGCGGCGGCTGACGATTCCCGAGCGGCTCCGCCTCTTCGTCTCCGTCTGCGAGGCGGTCCATGTCGCCCACCAGAACTTGGTGCTCCACCGCGATCTCAAGCCGTCGAACATCCTCGTCACGGCCAAGGACGAAGTGAAGCTGCTCGACTTCGGGATCGCCAAGCTGCTGAACCCGCAGATGAGCCACCTGACGGTGCCGGTCACGCGGGCCGAGACGCGGATGCTGACGCCGGAGTACGCCAGCCCGGAGCAGATTCGTGGCGAGCCGCTCACGACGACGAGCGACGTCTACAGCCTCGGTGTGCTCCTCTACGAACTCCTCGCAGGTCGCCGCCCCCACCGCCTCGCCGGACGCTCGACCCAAGAGATGATTCGCATTGTCTCGGACGAGGCTCCGATCACCCCGAGCACGGCGGTCACACGCACCCCGACCGCTGTGCCCGATGTCGAGCACGCGGCCCCGAGCGACGTAGCGGTAGCGCGCAACCTGACTCCCGATCGGCTCCAGCGACGGCTGCGCGGCGACCTCGATGCCATCTGCCTGAAGGCGCTACGCAAGGAACCCAACCACCGCTACGGCTCGGCGGAGCTACTCGCGCAGGACATCGAGCGGCATCTGGCTCAAGAGCCGGTCTCAGCGCGGCGCGGCAACCGGCGGTACCGGCTGTCCTCATTCCTGCGACGGTACCGGGTGGAGACGACGGCGGCGGCGTTGGTGCTCGTCGCGCTCGTAGGCGGGCTGGGAACGGCGCTGTGGCAAGCGGGCGAAGCCCGGCGCGAGCGCGACCGCTCGCAGATCGAAGCCACGAAAGCAGAAGAGGTCTCGGCGTTCCTCGTCAGCCTCCTCCAACAGGCCGACCCGACAGAGACCGTCGGCGACACACTCACCGTGCGGCAGGTGCTCGACGAAGGCGCGGCGCGCGTCGAGACCGAACTGTCGGGCCAGCCTGAAGTACAGGCGTCGCTCTTCGTCGTCATAGCCGATGCCTACCAGCATCTCGGACGGCTCGGCGATGCCAAACCGCTCGTAGAGCAGGCCTACACCCTACGCCGTGAGACCCTCGGCGACGATCATTCCGACACCCTAGAGAGCTTGCTGGATTTCGCCTCTACCCACGTCCAACTCGGCGACTTCGAGCCAGCGGAGGGCCTCTTCCGTACCTACATCGAGCAGGCGAGGCTCACCTATGGTCCCAATGACCCGCGCATTCTCCCCGCCCTCAACGAACTCGTCTCGGTACTCCATGTCCAGCAACGCCGCGCCGAGGCCGACAGCATCCGCACAGTGTGGCGCACCCTCGTCGATGCCATGCCGGACGAGGACCACCCCGCCTTGGCCTCCAGCCTGAGCAGCCTCGCCAACCTGCTGTTCATACGGCGAGAATACGACGAGTCCGAAGCCTACATCCGACGCGCGCTTGCGATGAGCCGCAGACTGGAGGGCGACTCGTCGCGGGCGGTGGGCGTGGACCTCAACCGCCTCGCGCACACGCTCAACCGACTCGGACGCTACGCCGAGGGCGAAACGACGGCTCGGGACGCCCTCGCGCTCAACACCATGCTCTACCCCGACGGGCACTACCAAGTTGGCAACAGCCTCAGCGCCCTCGGCGAAAGCCTGCAATACCGAGGACGGTTTGATGAAGCCGAGGAGTATCTCCGGGAGAATATGGTGGTCCGCGAACGGCTCCACCCCGACGGACACTACACGGTCGCCCGCGCCTATTCGCTCCTCGCTTCATTGGAGCACGAACGCGGGCGCTACGACGAAGCCGAGCAGTGGTACCGCAGGAGCATCGACCTGTTCGAGCAGTTTTACGGCCCGACATTCCTGACGACTATTGAGCATCGCCTCATGCTGACGGACGTACTCCGCGACCAAGGGCGCTACGATGAAGCCGAGGTCATGCTGCTGTCTGCCTACGAAAACCTCGATGGCCGACGAGGACACGGTGGCTCCGGCGAAGCACGCGCGCTGCGCCGCCTCGTTACACTCTACGAGGCGTGGGGCAAACCCGACGAGGCCCAACGCTATCAGGCCCTGCTGGAAGCAACGGACACCTAGCGAGCGTGACCCACTCCTTCACGATCTGCTCGGCTGCCCTCACACGCTACCCGCGTAGCTCTCGCTTGAGGCGTTCGAGTTGGGGGAGTTTGATGCGGTGCTGGATGGCAGCGCGGAGGACGAAGGCGCGGAGCACTTGGTCGGCCACGGGGAGCGTGTAGAGCGGGCGGCGCAGCAGCTTCAGGAGCGGACGCAGCACCAGCGGCAGCACCCGCCACCGGACGAGGATGAACCCGGCCAGCCCCACGCCGACGGCTCCGATCTGCCCCTGCGCCCCGAGCCAACTCAACACGGCCACGTAGAGCACGGCCTGCACAACCGGCTTCTCCAACACCCGAAACATCCCCACGAGGCGTCGGCTCACGAACGACGGCCCGACGGTCTCCCAGCCGAGATAGACCGTCAGCGTGCAGAGCGCCGCGCCGATGGGCGGGAGCACGAGGAGTAGCAACGCCAGCGTCCAGAGTACGACGGTCTGTCCCGAACGGAGCCACAGCTCGGCGCGGTCGACGAGCGTGGCGAGCGGCACGGCTTTCAGCACCGGCCCGGCGTAGTCTTCGAGCAAAGCGCGGGTCGTGCGGAAGCGTATGCCCGAGGCGGTGATGAGACCGCCGGGCGTGTCGAGAAACGGAGGATGGTCGTCAGCGTCCATAGCGAGGAACTTACTCGACCGACGGCTCCAGCGTCAGGTCGGGCGCGAGGTGGAAGCGGAAGCGAGGTTCGGCGAGGCCCGCCGCCTGCAGCGGTGGGGTCAGCATCGCCTTCAGCGCTTCCGATGTATTGACGGCAGGCTGCACGGAGTCGGTGAGGTGCTGCTCGGCTTGGCGTTGCAAGAGACCCTGCACGTCGCGCAGCGCCTCGCCTTCAAGCTGCCGTCCGGCCCCGGCCCGGAGCATCCCCTCTTCGCTCTCGACCCGCAGCCCGGCGAGGTCGGCCTCGATGGCGATAACCCGCAGCGCCGGGAGCGTCACCTCCACGAGGCCGTCGGGATGCACCACGATCATCTCCGGCGTAAGGGCGCGCACATCGAACCCGTAGAGCGCCTCGCCCGTGACTTCGACCCGCGCCTCGGCATCGAGCACATTGACACCCGGTAGGTCGAGCCACGCCGGGAGCCATGAGAAGCGTCCGAGGTCGCGGATCTCGCGCCGCGCGGATATCCCGACACGTCCCGTAACGAGGTCCGACGCCGGAGCCTCTGACTGGATCGTCGTCACAACCGCATCGCGGACGCGCTCGACCGACCAGCGGGGACGCGCCAGCCACAACACGACGGCCAGCACAACGCCTACGAGGAGGGCAACGAGAAACAGAGATCGGCGGCGAGGCAAGGGCATGTCGCCCTATACGCGCCGCCCCTCGTCGGGTTTAGCCATGATGCTGGTTGCCCTCACATCCCCATCAAGACGAGCGCTACCACCGCCAGCCCCAGCCCGATGCGATTCACCCGCGACACCTGCTCGCCCCACACCAGCACGCCGAGCAGCGCCGCGCCGAGTACGATGGCGATGTTGTTGACCGGAAACACGAACGGCCCCGAGAGCCTAGCAATCGCCTGCAAGAGAAACTCGACCGAGGCGTAGTTGACAAGCCCTAGCGCTATGCCCCACCCGACCGTCGCGCCACGCGGCCACACGCCCGTTTGCACGCCTCGTCGCATGACGAACACACACCCGATCAAAAATGCTACACCGAAGATCATCAGCAGAAACAGCGCCCGGCTGTTCGTCGCCGCGAACCACTCGTCGAAGGCCTTAAGCGAGATGTCTACAGTGCCGCCTGCCAGAAATAACAGCCCGAGCACCAGGGCCACACGCCAGCCGTCGTTCGCTCCCTCCGGCGCGTCTCCACCCCCCGCGACGTGCGCCTCCGACGCCGGAGCCTCGCGCCGCGCGATCAGAAAAAAGGCCCCGCCCGCTACGACCAACCCGGCTCCCTGCGCTGTACTTGGCACCTCGTCCCAGATCAGCCACGACGCCAGAAAGGGCAGCGCCACTGCCAGCCGCATCACGCCGGTCGCCAGCGACATACCCGCGACCCGGATCGCGTAGGCAAACAGACCGAATCCGGCAATAAAGAGCGCTCCAGTCCCCACGCCGAGCACGAGCAAGCCCGGATGCAGCGTCAAGCCGCCCGCTGTTTCCTCCACGCCGGTTGCCAACAACGCACCGGCCACGGCGAAAGCCACAAGGTAGTTGACCGTCAAGAGCGCCATCCGGTCCAGCCCTCGCCGCTCGCTATACTTAAAGATCGTTGCGATCGCGAGGCTGCACGCAACGGCGAGGGCGAGATAGATCATGCGGGAGCGAGCAAGCGAGAGCGTATGGAGCCGGGGAAGATAGACTCGGCGGTGAACCCCGTTCCTATTCTACACGGATGCGGTACTCCAAGCGGCGCGGTGAGATACGGGCGTTTCGGACGTGCAATTCTTGAGGCACATGTAGGATAGGCTGCACGGTTCCCGTCGTGTCGTTGATCGCCGAGGCGTAATCGACGACCGCGTAGAACCGTTCGGAGACTTGCGCCCGCTCGAACTCATCCAGCGGAACACTGTACGTGACCGTCACCTTCGAGGGAATCAGACGCACCGGATTGTCCCCCGGCGGCGTGCCCTCCGTCCTCACCTCTAATTCCCGCGTAGCCTCGGTGAACAGAGCCACCGAGGCCGAGAGCACCACCTCGTCGAGACTGAGAACGACGAGACCTGCGAGCGTATCCGAGAGCGCGACCGGAGTCGTGAACGATGCGCCGACATCCTCGCGCACTACGAGTTCCGTGGGCCATGCATCGAGACTATTGATGATCGAGCGCGCCCCCGACACGACGACCGTATCCGGCTCCACGGTCGGCTCGCCGAGCATCTCGTAGAGCGACGCCATAGCAAGTTGGGTCCGGGGCCGGATCGGCAAAGCTCGTTCGATGCGAGGCTCAAGGTCCGGCTCGATGACACCGGGCACCACACTCTGCACCGACACACCCGGCGGCAGCCGACTGCCCTCGGACGCTGCCGAGAACACGTCGAAACGTTCCTCCTGTGCGTTGATCTGCAACACGGGCGGGCGGCGGCGCAGCCCGAACAGTTCCCAGCCCTCGCCCTGCACCGTCACCCGCGCCGTCGGCGTCGGCAAGCGGCGCAGTGCTTGGCCCTCGGGCAGATTGCTCACGACGAGCGGCATCTCGACTACCACAGAGTATGACTCCTGCATACTGAATGAGAACCACAGCGCGAAGGCGACGAAGACGGACAGAAAGATCGCTATCCACCGCCGCCGCGCCTCGTTCTCCACCCCGTCGAGGCGGGCTGCCCGTTCGGCCAGAAACGTCTTGAGTCGCTCGGAGAAAGGTGAAGCCATCGTGGGCAGATGCTGGAACGTAACAGGAAGATAACCCGGTCGGATGAGGTCGTTGCGTTCCGTCCTATCGGAACTCCCCGGCGGTTGAGCCACTGCCTGCGTGCAAGTCATCGACTCAAAGGGGCGTATAGCTATGGCGCAATTATCGGTCGGGCCTTGCAATCCTTCGCGATGCGCCCTATCCTGAAGAGACTCAATCTTTTTAACGATACCCTCCGACTCATGACACGCCTCACATATCTCCTCGTTTTTCTGGCACTGCCCATCGCAGCCCTCGCCCAGCCCGGTCCCTTCGTCGAAGACACGACGAGTCCGCTTACTGCCTCGTCCATCCCCTCGCTGTCTCCCGTTTGGGGCGATTATGACAACGACGGCGATCTCGATCTCCTAGTCACCAACAACATATCCGGTCCTGACGAACTCTACCGGAACGAAGGCAACGGCGCGTTCACCCTTCTCCCCTTCGTTACCGACGAAACGTCGTCTACCACGACCACCTCGGGAATCTGGGCCGACTTCGACAACGATGGCGATCTCGACCTCGTCACATCGAGCCTGAATGATGGCAGTTTCTTTCTGAACCAAGGCAGCGAGGATGGAGTACCGCGATTCCGCTACAAACGGATCCCCATCGATGACTTTCGAGAGCAACGCGACATTGTCGTTGCAGACTACAATGGTGACGGCCTGCTTGACGGCGTCGTCGTTCGAGGACGCCTCGCTGTACCAAGCATTCTGATCCAGAACATGGGGAGCAACGGAGTCGTCGTCGACAGCGAGGTCTCAGCCAATACCTTTGACTCTACCAGTGGATGCACGGGCGATGTCAACAACGACGGGCGGGCCGATCTCTACCTGACCGGGACTATCGGTGCCCCAAATGAGTTTTTCTTCAACCTGCGCGGTAGCCTCATTGACGTAGCAGATCCCAATGCTACCGGCAACCTTGGCCGAACGCAGAGTTGCTCTTGGGGAGACTTCGACAACGATGGCGACCTCGACCTCATCATCAACAACTTTGACAGTGCAGACGATCTCTTCCGCAACGATGGCCAGATGGCCACCGTGGTAGATGGACTGGGAGGAGATGAGCGGGGGTCCAGAGCCAGTGTATGGGGCGATGTGGACAATGACGGCGACCTCGACCTCGTATCCGTCCGCGACGATGCAAGCAATACGCTCTACCTCAACGACGGCACAGGGCAGTTCACCGGAATCGACTTCGGCGGTGCCAGCAATAGCGAGCTGCCCTCGGTGACCCTGACCGATGACGATGGAGACGGCGACCTCGATATCTTCATCGCCAATGGGGCTTTCTTCGGTTTCCACCCCAACCAACTCTACCGCAACACAACGACCGGCAACGCGAATCGCCTTTCGTCAGACGCGGGCAGCGCCAACAACTGGCTCGAAGTTGATCTGCGTCGCCCTAGCGGGGGCAACCGCTTCGGCGTTGGTGCGCTCGTCTTTGCCTATGCCACGATTGACGGCCAATCCCGCACGCTGCTCCGCTCTGTAGAGACCCGCGCTGGACGGAATGCACAGAGCGGTAACCGGCTGCACTTCGGCCTCGGCGACGCCGCGACGGTGGACTCGCTTGTCATCCGCTGGCCCGTGGGCGTCAACGACGAGCCGACTGTGCTGACCAACGTCGCCGTCAACCAGATCCTCACCGTCACCGGCGATGAAGATGAAGTGACATCCCCACCCATCACTGCCAGCACAGCACAAACTGAAGCCTTCGCCATCGAGTCGGTCTATCCGAATCCCTCAGCGGGTGCGATGACCATCGCCGTGCGCTCTGGAGCCGAGGCACCCATGCTCGTTGAGGTCTTCGACGTGATGGGCCGCCGGGTCAAAACGCTAGAGGCCGCTGCCTCGACAGGGGCAGTCATAGAGTTTAGCTGGGACGGAGCCGATGAAGCAGGCCGCTCGCTGGCGGGTGGCGTCTACGTGGTGCGAGTGCGTCAGGGAGCAGAGCAGCAGATTACGAAGCTCACGCTCCTGCGATAGTACGCTCAACGTCAACTCATACAGAAGCCCCACCGGATGCATCCGGTGGGGCTTCATCTAGTGAGCACCCTAGCTACTACGCACGCAGCAGAGCGATGAGTTCATCTTTCGTAGCGCGGGAGATTTCCCGACCGCGCAGCGGAAAATCCTCGCGCTCGCGGGCGAGGGCGCGCAACTCCTTTACAGTCTGTTCTCCCAGCCCATCCTCCTTTACAGTTCGACGTGGGGCAGCCTTCTTTGGAGTTCGATGTGGGGCGGCGGGAGTGGACGAAGCACTCGGTCGAGGAGTGAGGTCTTCGACGAACGTAGCGTACACATCGTCCGACGGTCGCGGGATAACATGCGTCGAGACGACCTGCCCGACGCGCTTCGCTGCGGCGGCTCCGGCATCCATGGACGCCTGTACTGCCGCGGTCTCTCCGACGACCTTGATCGTGATGAGCGCGGCGACGGTCTGCTCCATACCCACGAGCCGGACGCGGGCGGCTTTCAGCATCGCATCGCAGGCTTCGATGCCTGCGACCAAGCCTTTCGTCTCGACGAGACCGAGTGCTTGTTCGTTAGCTGCCATTCCCGTTGGGGAGAATCAGCTCAACGTCGGCATGGGGACGCGGGATGACGTGGACGCTCACCAGTTCGCCGACGCGCTCGGCAGCAGCGGCTCCGGCATCGGTGGCTGCCTTGACGGCTCCGACATCGCCGCGCACCATCACCGTGACGTAACCCCCACCGATCTTCTCTTTGCCAACGAGGCCAACGCGCGCGGCCTTGACCATCGCATCGGCGGCCTCGATGGCCCCGACCAACCCGCGTGTTTCAACCATACCGAGGGCTGCTCCTAGTTCGTCTGCCATAGGGTTTCGTGTGCTACGTGATGAGCGAAAGGAAAGCGACTCGGCGCTTCATGCAGTGAGACTGAGTCGCTGTACCGAAATATAGATGCCGCATGCCGACCTTGTCAATGTGAGGAGATGTGTCGGGAGCATGCTCCCGACACATCGCATTCACTCCGCTCTTGACTGGATATCCTCATCGTGCTCCGCTCCACGGCGTGCCCACCAAGACTGTACGGCACCTCGCACCTCAACAAGCTCCGCCCGAGTATAAACACCAGCGCTGAGAACGAGAACCGGGTAGAGCATGAGCAGCAGCATCCGCCATCCCAAACGCAACGATGCCGCCCAGTGCAGCGAGGGCTGCGCTAAACTCCAAAGCCCTATGATGACCAGTGCAACCGTGCCCAGCGCACGCCACGGAAAGGCAATAGGGACCACATGATGAGCCTGCCGGGCCGTAACCGCTGCTAACCCAGCATAGCCAACCAGCGTCGCTAACGCTGCGCCCATCGCGCCGAGCAAAGGAATCAGAGCTAGGTTCAAAAGGAGATTGACTCCAGCGGCTCCGAGCACATTGCTGGCAATCTTTCCCGTGCGCTCCGTCGCATAGAGCACATTCATCATGATGTAATAAATCCCATAGGCCATAAAGCCAAGCCCGATCGGTAGTACGAGCGGAGCCGCGTCGAGATAGGCTGGATTCGAGGAGATGACAGCCGTCACATCAAGGGTAAGCACAGAGATACCCAGCACCCCCCACCCGGTGAGCACCGCGAAGTGCCGAAAGGTCCGTCGGTGGAGCCTCCCGACCTCGCCTCCACGGTCTGGGGCGAGACTCCCAAGCGCTTTCAGTCCCAGCACGGCGAAGGCCATACTGAAGCTTTGCACGAACAGCATATTGACCAGCCCGCCGAACTTCTGAGCCAGACCGTAGACGGCCACGGCATCAGCCCCTTCGAATGCCTTGAGCACAAATCGGTCACCTGTGTTGAGGAGCACGCTTGCGAGACTTGCGAATATGAGCGGTGCGCCGAAACGGAGCAGCAACACGGCCCGATCTCTCTTGAATCGCCAAGGGGACCGAGTCAGCAAACCGACGCTCAGAAGCACCGACACGGACGTCGCCGAGACAACCAGCCCAAGAACAACACCCTCCAAGCCGAGCTGGCGCACGGCCAAGAAATAATACACCCCTCCCAGAAATACGGCGAACTCGACGACCACCCCTAGCACGTACCATCCCACGCGCTCTTCAATCCGAAGCGCCATGTAGGGTACCGCCGCAACAACCTTCATCGCGATATACACCCCCATCAACTGGATCAGCCCGACGCGCATACCATCGTCTAGGAGCAACGCAGCAAGAGGCCGTGCGGCGAGAACGACAAGGCCCCACGCGGCTACAGCCAGTGCGGTAGTCGCAACGAGAGCAGTAAACGCGAGCGATCCGCGCTCGTCTGCATACACCGGGTCCGTAGCATACTTCAACAATCCCTGCGCCAAACCCAGCCCCACACAGACGATGAAAAGCTGTGCGACCGTCTCCAGCAGGATAAGCCGTCCATACTCGGCCTGCGTCAGGTACGCAGGGTCGAGATAGAGCAAGAGCAGGATCAGCCCGCCTGCTTTGAGCGTCAGGTTGCCAAGCGTGTAAATCCCACTCTGCTTGGCGAGTCTTGCAAGGGAAGAAGCCACAAGCGAAGGCTGAGTTGAGGCACGGTTGCTACATCGAAGGCGGGTATCTTCACTCACTCGCCCATAGACCCTGTTCCCCCCAAGTCTACGACTTGCCGCCCTGAAGAACTATGCTTCGCGTATTAAGCATCGTCGGCACCCGACCCAACTTTATCAAAGTCGGTGCCCTCCACCATGCTTTCAGTCGGCACCCACAGATCGAGAGTGTCCTCGTCCATACGGGGCAGCACTACGACCGTGCCATGAGTGAGGTCTTCTTCGAACAGCTAAGACTCCCTGAACCGGATCGCTATCTCGGCATCGGCAGTGGAAGCCACGCCACGCAAACGGCTCGGATCATGACGGCCTTAGAACCCGTGCTTCAGGAGGAAGCACCCGATGTCGTCGTGGTTGTGGGAGATGTCAACTCCACGCTGGCGGCCACGCTGGTAGCGGTCAAGCTCCACATCCCCGTGGCCCACATCGAGGCCGGGCTTCGCTCTGGAGATCGCACGATGCCCGAAGAGATCAACCGCCTCGCTACCGACGCGATTGCCGACCGCCTGTACGTCACGGAGCAAAGCGGCCTAGATCACCTCCAGCGTGAGGGCGTGCCCGAGGACCGTGTAGTCTTCGCAGGCAACGTGATGATCGACTCGCTGGAGCGCTTTCGCCATGAAGCCAGCGCAACGGGTACTGTTGCCGGGTTTGGCTTGGAGCACAAACCTTACGTGCTGATGACTATGCACCGGCCAGCGACGGTGGACCACGAGCAGCCTCTCGGTCGACTTGCCGAGACCATCGAAGGTATCACCACTCATGCTCCCGTCGTCTTTCCGATCCACCCCCGTACCCGCCAGCGCTTGCAAGCATTCGGCCTCCTAGATCGACTCGACGCTCTCGACACGCTCCACCTGACCGAGCCGGTCGGATACCTCGAATTTCTGGACCTGATGCAGAACGCTGCGGCGGTCGTTACCGACAGTGGCGGCGTTCAAGAAGAGACGACCGCTCTCGGTGTCCCCTGCCTCACTCTACGCCCGAACACCGAGCGCCCTGTGACCGTCGATATAGGGACCAACGTGCTGCTCCCGCTCGCGCCCGACCAGATCACCAAGCATATGGAAGAGGCGCTAGCCGGTCAGTGGAAGCAAGGCCAAGTACCGCCGCTGTGGGACGGCCACGCCGCCGAGCGGATCGCCGCCGATCTCGTGACGCATTACGATGACTGAAACGCAGAGTGTGCTAGGTCCCGGTAGAGGTCTACCAGACCCGCTGCTGTCGCTTCCCAGTGGTAGCGCTCCAGTACTGCACGGCGACCTCGCTCGCCCATCGCAGCGCATCCTTCAGGATCTGCTCCGAGACGAAGTGCCGCTGCCGCCAGCGATGCCGCATCACCAGATGGCACCACGAGGCCGCTCTGCTCGACTGTTACAATCCGTTCAAGCGGGCGGCAGTTCGTCACGATAACCGGGCGCGACATGAACATATAGTGAAAGAGCTTGTGTGGAATCGTGGCGTCCGTATGAACGGTTTTGAGATGAGGCACAAGGCAGATATCCGCCGCCGCGATGTAACTCTTGAGTCGAGCCTGAGGCTGCCAGCCCTCGAACCTTACCCGCCCGCCCAGCCCAAGCCCAGTGGCACGGGCCACCAGTTCCTCTCGCGTCCGACCATCCCCAACGATCACAAGCAGAGCCGAGGGTTCTTCGCGCAAGATAGCAGGCATCGCGTCAACGACGGTCTCCAGTCCGCGATGCGCGTCAATTCCTCCCGTATAGACCAAGGTCAAAGGCGAGCGTAGGTCTTCTACCAGCCCCTCCTCCATCTCGAAACCACGAAACGTCTCCAGCTTGATCGTGTTCGGGACGACTGTGATTCGCTCCCGAGGCACTCCCATCTCTGCGTAGCGGTCTGCGGCTTCCTCGATCACGACCACGAGTTGGTCCGCCGCGTGGATCCACCGGCGCTCTGTGCGCTCCCAGCGAGGAATGTTGACAACAAGCTTGCCGGGATAGCGCGAACTCCACGCATAGTGCTTAATTCCCTCTACCCAGTTCTCATGCAGATCCGCCACGACAGGTAGCCCCAGCTTCCGACCGGCCCGCAACGCAGTCCCGACAAGATACAGGTCGTGTGCATGGATCGCATCAAAGGGTTGCTGCGTGTAGCGTTGCTGAATACGCCAGGCGAGGTAGAAATCCATCGCCGGGACTGTGCTGACGAGACCACGCATCACGTTCCGCACCTTCTTCGGAAGCTTGGCCCGATAGACCGTCGTGCCTTGGTGGTTTTCTACATCGGGCCGGTCGTCCGGCGCAAGGGCGAGGAGCGAAACGTCAAACCCCGCCTCAACAAGCGAGCGAGCTTCGTTCTCGACACGCACATCGGGAGGATAGGCGTGATCGAGCACCATGAGTATGCGAAACGGCGTGTTGCTCATTCTATCCTCTCGCAATCACTACCGTATCAAGCAAAGCAGCTACTTCGCCTGTCTGCGTTCGACGTGAGTAAGATGCTGCAGCCTCGGCACTCGCGCCATTGGGCATACCCCCCCGTTCCCACGCTTGGTAGAGTGAGCGGAGGTACTCGGCGAACCCTTCCGCATCGTCGCGGTCAATCATGCGACCGGCTTCCGCCTCGCGTAGCAGATTGGCGGCAGCGCCCGTTGCCGGTCCTGACCCGAGCACCGGGCGACCAGCAGCGAGGTACTCATAGATCTTGCCTGTCGTGGTTCCGTTCTCATGACTGTAGGGTTCAATGGTGAGCAAGAGCGCCGTGGCCTGCTGCATCTCACGGACAGCCTCGTCGTGTGGAAGGTAGGAAACGACCTCAGTGACAGCATCTAGACCATAACGACGGAGCGTTGCCAGCACGTCGTCCCCGATCCGCCCGACGAGCCGAAGTCGGAGCTTCGGTATAAGGCCTTGCTCACGCAAGCTCGCGATGGCTTGCCACAAAGCTTCGGGGCTGCGCGAGCCGTAGAGGCTACCAACGTAAGCCAGCACAAAACAGTCGGCCGGTACCGTATTCTCCACAGCGAAGTCTGCGGGGTCGAAGCCATTCTCGATCACGGCAATGTCTTCAGCCACACGAGGCACCTTGCTGAGGAATAATTCTTTCCCTGCCTCGCTTATGGTGATGACCTTCGCAGCCTCGGTCAACACAGTGCGCTCCAGCCACTCGTCTACGATACGAGCTATCGCGGTGCGCGGCAGTTCATCATAGTAGCTAATGTCCGTCCAAGGATCCCGAAAATCAGCTACCCAAGGAAGCCCCGTGAGCCGGTGCAACGCTAGCCCAGTCAGGTGAACGGAGTGCGGCGGTCCAGACGTGAGTATCGCGTCGAACGACTCGTATCGCAGCACTCGCGCTCCCCGGCGCACAGCAAACGGCACCCACCCGACACGGGCATCCGGGATGAACAGGTTCGCCCGCACCCACTGTGCAAGCCGTTCCTTCCAGCTTTCGCTCTCAGCGACATGCCCCGCTGTCTCGGCGATGGCCTGTTGTCGCGAGCGGCCCGTCAGACGAGCGTAGGCAGTGTAGGGATCAAATGCCGAGGTCCTGTGGACCTCTACACCGGGCGGCACCTCGCGCCCCAGTGTCTCGTCATGTTTCGGATAGGCTCCCCCCTCAACGGTCAGGACGACTGGCTCGACACCGAACTCGCGGAAGTACTTCACCCACTTCAACACGCGCTGCACACCAGCCCCGCCCGAGGGCGGAAAGTAGTACGTCACAATAAGAAGCCTACTCACGACGCCTGCACCTCTGCCGCTAGTCTTGCAATCGTTGATTCGGCGATTAGCCTCTCCGTCTCTTCTGCTACCTCAGCCGGAATCATTACATGATCGTTGTGTTGGCCGCTGTGGCCGAGTTGCTTGACGCGTCGGAGGATCTCCGGCTCAGCCCGGAACAGGACATATTCGTGTCGCTTGAAGACCGCCTCCAGCGCTTCGCTGTTTCGGCCCGGCAACACTTCGCACAGCACCACCGGCCGATGTGTGCTTAGTACTTCCGACGCTCCGGCGAGTACAATATGCTCCGTCGACTCCGTATCGAGCTTCAGTAAGCCGATGGGCTTGTCGAGCGCACGAGCCGCGTAAGCATCCAGCGTCGTTGCCAACACCTTGATCGGTACGACTGGACCGGATGTCTGAGCTTGAATGGGGTCGAAGCTGCCTGTAGCCGAGAGGTGGTCGGCAATAGCATCGTACTTCTCCTTGCGGGGCACGAAGAACGTCTGTTCTCCCTGCTTGTCGGCTAAGGCAAGCGATTCCAATCGAATGGAACGGAAGGCGTTGAGTTCGATACTGCGCCGGAGGTACTGAAATGCCGCTGCCAGCGGCTCGAAGCTGAAGACTTGGGCATTGGGATTCAGTGCAGCGGCAACCAGCGAGTAGTAGCCAATGTTTGCTCCTACATCCACGAACACGTCTGTACGTCGCACCAGCGGCACGAACACACGCATCAGCGGGTACTCGAACCCCCGCCAGCCACGCCAGAAGAGCATCTTTGCTAAGTACGAAGTCGGATTACAAGCCAGCACGATCTGCTCTCCGCCCGGCAACTTGACACGAATAGGACCATCCACCGGCAACAAGTGTCTATCCGGTATCCAACGTCCGAAAGGTGCTAGTACCGTGCGTACAAGGCGATTGGGGAGCGGACGGTAGAGCAGGTTCACGAGTGTCTCATTCATTGTCTCCCCGCCGGTACCACAACAATCCCGCGAGGAGCAAGGCTCCAAGGTAGGCGATGGCTGTTGCCAACCCTGAGATCAGCAGCCCGAGGTCGTGGCGGGGCGGGTCGAAGCGCATCGTGAGGAGGTGGCGACCAGCGGGGACGACCACAGCGCGGAGCAGATGGTGGGCACGGTGAATCGGCACCGGCTCGTCGTTGAGCGTCGCGTGCCACCCGGCAGGGTAGTAAACCTCGTTGGCGATGAAGAGGCGCGGTTGGTCGGTCTCGACCTGCCATACGATCTCGCGCGGACCAAATCGAGACAGTTCGACGGACGCTGTGCTCGTCGAATCGATAGGCGCGGAGGCGAGAGACTCCGGCAGCGGCTCGGGCAGAAGCGCGGTAGCACGCAAGTCGAAGCTCGGATCGCGCAGGCGTTGGAGGGTCGCTTCCTCGTCCTCTATCACCTCGGTGTTCTCGACGAAGAAAGCACGCGGCAGGGCGTCCGGGTTTTCGAGCACGAGCAGGCCCGTCTGCTCATCGGTGAACGCGAGGTCCAGACCGGGCAGCGGCTGGCGGGCGATGACGTAGCGAGCGCTCAACAGGTCCAGCCCGTTCGCGTTCAGCGACCCATCGGGGTTGGCGAGTAGATGGTCGAGGTAGTCCTGAAAGAGTGCGAGCTTGGCCCCGTGGTAGCCGCCGAGCGACTCGTAGTGGTAGGGGGTTCGTCCGTCATGGACAGCGTTCAGCGCGAGCGGAAGCGTACGGAAGTGTCCCGGCCCGCCCGCCACATCGATCCGTGCTTTGATGAAACGGTCGAACCCGTACTCGGGAATCTGCGCCTCGATGTCGCTTCGCGCCCGTAGCGCGGGGGACTCCGCGTTGTAATACCGCCGGTCCACCTGCCACAGGTCTACGGTGACAAGCACTACCAACCCGACCTGAAGCGCCCACGCCGGAACCGTACGGCGGCGATAGAGGATGAGAAGCGCTCCGGCCAGCAGCAGGAAGAGGAACGCCCGCATCGCATCGCTAGAGAACAGGTCCATACGTTCGGTCTTGAGTTCACCGAACACCTGCCCCACGGCCTGCTGCACCCGCGGGTCGTTCGACGCCACGTTGTTCTGCTGCGCGATGGCCTGCTCGATCTGTGCGCGCTCGTTGGGCTTCTCGAAGGAGAACAACACGCTACTACCCATCCACAGCACAGCCAAGAGTGCCGCCATCGAACCCAGCGTAACGTAAACCGCCTTCGTTTTGCGCGCCTCACCCTCCGGCGTCGCCTCGCGCCGAACGAGATAGTGGACGCCCGCCCCAGCCAGCACGGCCAGCAGGAAGGCAACGACGATCAGCCACGTCTCGGGCACCCGGAAGGCATTGAAAAGCGGGAAGAAGTCGAACATCGGCTTGTTCAGCAGCGGGAAGTTCTCGCCGAGTGAGAACAGGACCATCAGTCCCGCTGCAATCCCCAGCCCCCACACGATCCGCCGCCGAACGCCCCACAGCCCTAACCCGGCTAGCATCATCACCACCACGCCCACGTAGTGCGGTCCTGATGTAAAAATCTTCGCTCCCCAATAGGTCTGACCGCCGCCGCCGTAGGCGTTGGAAATCAGCAGCGTTGCCAGCTCCCCCCAGCCCTGACTCCAGTTCATCGCATAGTCATAGGCGAGGCCGCCGCCCTCCCCCGCCGAGCGGATCGTGAACGCTTTGTACTCGGCTTGGATGAGGTAGGGGTGCGCCACCATCAGGAGCACCAGCACACTGCCGAGCGCGAGTGCCCCCGTAGAGATCAAAAAGTCGCGGCTGCGGTTTTCTCGAAAGGCCCCGACGCCTTCCACGATCCACGCGATGCCGATAGCGAAGGCGACGTAGTAGGTAATCTGGATATGTCCCGCCCGCAGGTTCACCGCGAGGGCGATGGCGAAGAGGAGGCCGCCGAGCAACGTCCGCAGCCACGTCGCGTCCGGCGGTCGGCGCACTACAAAAGCATAGCTCAACACCAGCCACGGCGTGAGCGCGAGGGCGATGAACTTGGACGTGTGCCCCGCTTCCAAGAACAGCGGGATGTAGGTCGTCAGCCCGAACGCGACGGCTGCCAGCGTCGCCGCGAGCGTATCCCGGAAGAGGTAGATGATGAGCAAGTACACCCCGACGAGAAGCACGAAGAAGTGTGCCCCCGGCCACCAGCCGAGCTTCCGCAGCCAGCCCAGCACATTGTCGACTTGGAGCACTTGGATCGGGTAGGACACCATGAAGCTCGGCATCCCCCCAAAGGCGTTCGTCACCCAGAGGGCGTCCTCGCCAGTCTCCTCTTGGTATTCGATCACCGACTGTGCCATACCGCGCCACTGCACGATGTCGCCACCGACAAGCGTCTTGCCGCCGAACGTGGTCGAGGAAAAGAAGCCGAGTGTGACAGCGAGTAAGAATGCGAGGCAGAGCGCGTGCCGCACCCACGGCGAGGTCCGTTCCCATGCGGTGCGCTGCAACACGGCCCCCGTCGCCCTCACTTTGGACGAGCGCGCTTTCCCGGTCTCAGCCTTCGGCGCGCCTTCGCCTTGAGAATCATCGGAGGAGACTTTCCTACGGGTCCTGACGTTCTTCTTTGCCATGCAGCGGTGGGCGGTGAGACGGTAAAACGGCAGACGGTGAGAGACGAAGAGCGCCGACTTAGATACCGGTGTCAGCGGAGCCTGTCCCCTCTCATCCACCTTGCGCCACACGCGGTTCGATGGATCGGTCTGGTACGGAGTCCGAAGATACGCCGTGTGCCTGGTCCAACTCGGCTTGCATCACCGCCCGGACTTCCTCCATCAGCGCTGACACATCAGACCGCGCTTTGCCCTCTGTCGGAATCGGCTCACCGACAACGAGGTGGGCCGTGCCGACACGCGCAAGGAAGCGACGCTCATCAACGAGTTGGTAGTTGTCGAGGATGGTGACGGGCACGAGGGGCACGCCGGCCTCGACCGCGATCACAAAGGCCCCGCGCAGAAACGGCAGCAGCTCCCGCGAGAATGAGCGCTCGCCCTCGCAGAATACGAGGACCGAGTTGCCTTCTCGAATGCGAGCGGCGGCCTCCTTCATGCTCTGCACGGCGCGGCGCGGATCGCTCCGATCCACTAGGAGGCATACGGTCTCCTCCAGCATCTTGCCGAGCACGGGCACCTTCCGCAGCGACGCCTTCGCCATAAACCCGAACGGCCACGGGATGCCTGACAGCAGCGTGACAATGTCCAGCTCGTTCTGGTGGTTGGCAACGAAGATCACCGGTTCGTCGGGATCGAGGTCGGCCCGCAGCGTGGCCTCGGTCCGAATCCCGGCGGCTCCCAGTACGATCCGCGCCCAGAGCGTAGACCAAAACTTGAACGACCGTGCCGAGGGCTTTTCACTTCGGCGAAAGGCATTCTGGATCAGATACCCCCCGAAGCACAGCGCCATCACACCGAACGCCCACGGGAGCGACCAGAAGAAGTGCAGCCGCGACCAGAGCGACGGGCGCGGAAGCCCATGCTCGACAGGATGTGCCAGTGTCTCGGCGGGAATCGCGTGCATCGGTGAGAAGCGACAGCTAGAGCAGGAAGAGAGATTAAAAGTACGGCAGGGCGAGGCGAGTGCAAGCGGGACGCCGTCCATATTCGGCGTGCCATAACGTAGCCTTTGGCGCATTTGCGAGGCAAACAGCTCCGTTGCTCAGCCTATCCGCGACGAGCCTCGCGGATAGCATGGATAAGCGCTGTAGCTGTGCGAAGCCCATCGGTGGCAGTCTCAGCTTCCCGTAGGTCTAGGCAGAGCGATCCGGCGAAGCTGGTAGCATGGAGGCCACGCAGCAAATCCGGCCATGCGCTCATCGCTTGGGCATCGCCGCGCACCAGAACAAGCTCAATGTGGCCTGTGAGTGCGTTGAGACCCTGTGCTACGGACTCGCCTGCTTCGTAGACATCCGCCGGACGCCAGCAGGCACGCACCGCTGGGTGCCCTACCTCGACTAGCAGTTCGGCTACAGCACCCGTAGCTCGACTCCCCACCTCGTTTCCAACAGCCAGCACGCATCCCTTCTTCGCCGCTTTGTCTCCGGCGTGGCGTAGCACCTCAGCGGCTGCTGCTACCTCACCCGGCAGCGCACCAACGATCAGACAGCGGCACCCAATCCGTCCGCAAAACGCCAGCGCTTCATCGAGCAGAGCGAGGTCGTTCATCCATGCGCCCCGCGCCTCAGCAGCGCCCTCGAACAGACCGGGGTCAATCGCTACAACCGGCAGGTCGTACTCGGCAAGCCGGCGCTTCAACTGGGACTCGTTGATGTGGGGTACACGGTCCGCAGGTCCGCCGAGAGTTCGGAGCACAACGCCTTCGAGTCCCCACTGCAAGGTGTAGTGCAGGGCACGGTCGAGGTTCGGGGTGAAGGTATCGGTGAGCCAGACAGGCAGCATAGCCAGTGTTGAAAGGCAAAAGGAACTCGGTCAACCCGAAGAAGCGGTAGTGACAGCCCGAGTGCGAGCTAGCAGCACTTCGGCAAGGCGTGCCGCGCGAACCAGCCTTGCGTCCCGACTAGGTAACGACTCGGCGAGACTGTCAGGCGGTATGGTCACCACTTCCGAGGCGATGCCCCTAGCGTCCAGCATCTGCCGACTTCCGCGTATCGCTGCCGTGTCCGCCGAGACCAGAAGCACACGCTGTACTTTTTCCAGTGCCCACGTCGGACGGGCGAGGTAGTCGCGCAGGCCCGAGGCCTCGGAACTCGACGATGCCCAGAGCGCGACGAGCACGCTTCGCTCGGGCACCTGCGTGAAGCGCGCTCCCTCCATCAGTATCCGCACCGCTTCGAGGGCGGCTGCTCCCTCGGCCCCATCGCGCTGGGCCGCCACGAGTACAAGCTGGTCGGCATAGCTTGGGTGCCGCCCTGCGATGTAGCCTAGTGCGTGGGCCTGACTTGGATCGAGCACGGAGCCTCTCGACCCAGACGCCCGGAGCAAGAAGGCTCCATCCAGCACCGGCATCAGCCCACTGGCCCGCATCCGTCCAGCAACATAGCGTGCTCGCTCTGCTGCTTGCGACGAGTCCGCGGGCACCGGCGGCTCGGTGAGCGCACGGAGATGACTGCGTAGCGCACTGGCAGAGAGCTCTGTGTCCGCCTCGGAGATCACGCGCCCGTCGCCACACCCAGCCCCTGCCAGCATCAGTCCTACGAGTAGGAAACGAGCGATCGGCGGCACGGCGTGGGGTATAATAGACAAGGCCACCCGGAGCGGATCGAGAGCGATCGTCCGGGCGGCCTTGTATGTCAGCAAGAGCGCAGCTTAGAAGCCGAGCGACGCCGTCACGGTGAACCCGGTCCGTGTAACGAGGTCGTTGGCACCGCCGAGGGAGTAGCCGTAGTCAGCATACTCGCTCAGGACGGCTCCCTTGACCGAGATCGCGATCGGGAGGCTGTCGGGCGACAGGATGAGGTACGGCGCAACCGAACCTTGGTGACCACCTCCAGTCGGGAGACCCAGACGGTTGATAGCCAAGTTGGTCCGCAGCAGCGCTGCCGCACCGATCTCGATGAAAGCAAAGCGGATGCCTGCACCCGCATTGAAGACGATGAGTTCGTCGTCCTCGATGGCACCGCTGGTCTGGCCCGAAGCAAGCTCATCGCGGTTGAAATAGTCGATCCCTGCGAAGACACGGAAGACCTCAGCCGGATAGTCGAAGTCCACACCGACGAACCATGCGTCCACGCCATCAGAGTTCATGGTCTCATCGGCGGCGAGGTCGGCGGCTTCGGGACCGAGGTCGAAGATCATACCGCCGTGGATGCCCAGCGTCCGGCCTCGGGCCATGCCGTAGACCTTCGCGTTCTGGAGCGTGAAGCCACTGTCGAGCGTGCCGAGCGGGGTCCCGCTCAGTTCGTTCTGTGCCATGACCAACTGACCGCCTGCTCCAACTGAGAAGTTGGTAAAGTTGATCACGTTGATTTGCGCCCCGACGAACGCACGCTGCGCGTTGACCTCGGTGAAGGTCGTGGGGTCCACCTCGTTCCCGTTCGGGTCATAGAGTTGGTCGTCCTTAGCGCGGGAGTAGCCGAGCCAGAGTTTGATCGGGATACGCTCGGTACGGCCGAGGGCGTAGGTGTCGTTGATCGGGTCGTCTTCATTGATGGCGTCGTCCTCGTGGGGCACGAGGATGGACTCGATAGGCTGTTGCGCGTTGGCGTTGGCCTTCTTGTCCTTGTCCTTGTCGCCGTCGGGGCTGCCTGCGAGGAGCGAGCCGGCAAGCAGGGCGGTGAGTGCCAATTGGAGCATGGGGTGTCCTCCGTAAGTGGTAGGGTAGAAACGAGAGTCGAGATGAAAGAGCTAGAAAGGGGAATGTGGGCGGGTGGGACCTGCATTCCGCCCCACATAGCCTTTTCAAGCGACTTGTGTTCCTGCTGGCAGCACAAAAGTACGGCACACCCCGCTTACATTACCAGTCCCAGCGTCTTCAAACGATAATTTCGTCTGTTGCCGCCGTAATCTTTATTTGCAGTTCCCCTTCCCTCCTGCCGATCGATTCGGCGTGCCTCCCCCCTCCTCCAGATGCCTGCTGACGCTCCTGATTCGCGTGTCGCACCGCTACACGCCAACCGCTCGCTCGTCGACAAGGAGGCCGAGGCGCTGCTAGAGCACGAGCGGGCGCTGCTGGAGAGCCTCCACAACCTGATGCTGCAAGCCGGAACCGACGAGGAGACACTCCGACGCCTCCACGACCTCGCTGCAAGTCTCGGCGAGTGGTTCCTCGTAGTCGTGGTCGGCGAGTTCAATGCAGGCAAGTCGAGCGTGCTCAACGCACTCTTTGGAACCGTGTTGATGGAAGAAGGCCCGGTCCCGACCACCGATAAAATCACCATCCTCCGCCACGGCGAGGCCGAGCAGCACCATCGCCGCAGCGACTTCATCACCGAGCGCCACCACCCTGCCGACCTCCTGCGCGGCCTCACGCTCGTCGACACACCCGGCACTAACTCCATCGTCCAAGAGCATCAGGCGATCACGGAAGACTTCATCCCGCGCGCCGACCTCGTCCTCTTCGTCACCTCGTTCGACCGCCCGCTCTCGGAGTCGGAGCGCCAGTTCCTGCACTTTATCCGCGATGCGTGGGGTCGCCAGCTGGCGGTGATCCTCAATAAAGCCGACCTTGCCCGTAGCAACAGCGATCTGGACCAAGTGATCGAGCACATCCGGTCGGGGTTCCAGACATTGATGGGGTTTGAGCCGCGCGTCTTCCCAGTCAGCGCCCAGCAAGCCTTCGCGGCCAAAGGTTCAGGCGATGAGGCCGCATGGCGCGAAAGCGGGTTCGCCGAACTCGAAGCGTTTCTCACCGAGACGCTCACCGGCAACGAGCGCCTCGCCCTGAAACTGACCGCCCCCCTCGACGCTGCCGACCGTCTCCTCAGACGCCTCGACGAGCGACTTACCGAGCGCCGCACGGTCCTCGATACCGATGCAACCGGCCTCGACGCCCTGCGAGAACAGATCGCTGAGAAAGAGACCGAACTGCGCGACGGACCGAAGCGCTATCTGACGGAGGTGGACAACCTCCTCTTGGAGATGGAGCGGCGCGGCGTCCAGTTTCTCAACGACACCATCCGCGTCTCCAAACTCGGCCTGCTTCGCGACCGGGATAAGTTCAAGGAGGAGTTCAACCGGCAGGTCGTCCGCAATGCCGAGTGGCGGATCGAGGAGCAGATGGGATCAGCGGTGGACGACCTGTTGCGACAGGTGCTCTCGCTCTGGAATCAGGCCTACACACACGTCGCCGAGCAGGCGCGCCGGGTGACGGCGGAAAAAGCCTCAGCGGGGCAACCGTTTCTCTACAACCGGGAAGAGGTCTTCCAAGACGTGATGCGCGAGGCGCGGCGGACCATCGACGCCTACGACCTCAATGAAGAGGCGCGACGGCTGCTCGAAAACGCCCGCAGCGTTGCGGCCCTCTTCGCAGGCACGCAGGCTGCCGCGGTCGGCCTCGGGGCACTTGCAACCGTCATCGTCGCGGCGACGGCCTTCGACATCACGGGGGGCATCCTCGCGGCAGGGGCGCTCTCGCTGGCGGGCTTCGTGCTCCTCCCCCGCCAGCGCCGCCGCGCTGTCAAAGAGTTCACCACCCGCGTCGAGAGCCTTCGCACCGACCTCAAGGCCGCCCTCACCGAGCAGTTCGCCGAGGAAGCCGACGAGGCCCTCGCCGAGGTCCGCACCCTACTTCAACCCCTCGTCAATCTCGTCGAGACGGAGCGCGCTACCCTCTCAGAGTTGGAGACACGTCGAGACGCGATCCATGCAAACTCAGATGCCCTCCGCTCCGATGTACGCGAACGCTACGGCGAGGCACGCATCGGCTGAAGCTGAACGGATATAAAAGTGGGGAGAGACGCCCGCCAAACGTCTCCCCCCGGAAGCGCCGCGCCTTACGGGGCACGGTGCTATGGGCTTGTATGGAGCCCGAACTCAGTCCACGTCGTCCGGCTCGATCAGGCTCAGGTCTTCCCCGGCCCCCGGCTTGAAGCGGTCGAGGCGGCGCTGCACATCTTGGCGCTCCTGCTCGTAGAGGTTCGTCGGGAACGGGCGACCGGCGCGGGCGCGCAGCGGCTCGACCACACGGGCCTGAAGGGCGATCAGGAGTTCCTTCTGAACGACCGTCTTCGTCTTGAAAGAGAAGAGGTACTTGACAAGCGGAATGTCCATCAGAATCGGCACCCCCTTGCGCGACACCGACTCCTCGGTCGAGAACAACCCACCGATGACGGTCTGCTCGCCGTCGAGCAGGAGCACTTGGGTGTCGGTCCGATTCTTGTCAATCGTGATACCGGACTGCGTGACGCGCCCGGCACTCTTCTCAACGTTCACATCAAGGTGGATAAACTCCACCGGAAGCGCGTCGGGGTTCTCGCGCGCATCCGAGGCGTCCGAAATCAAGGTCGGCGTCACGTCGATGATGACGCCCGTGGCAATGTACTGGGTGACCGTGTTGCCTGCGAAGTCCTGAAGCGTGACCGGGATGTCGGAGCCACTCTGAATCTGACCCTTTTCGCCAC
Source organism: Rhodothermales bacterium (assembly GCA_028284265.1). Taxonomy (GTDB): domain Bacteria; phylum Bacteroidota; class Rhodothermia; order Rhodothermales; family JANQRZ01; genus JANQRZ01. Next base: position 278,542 of record JANQRZ010000003.1, on the reverse strand, counting down.
TCTGGACAGAAACACTCGGGCTGGCAATCGTCTCACCGACGTCAATCGACTCGAAGTAGCGGAAGAGGTTGACGATCTCCTTGAAGTCGATCTGGTCCGGCCCGATGAGGAAGTCATCGAATGAGTCGAAGAACGAGTCCGTCTTGAGGAAGAACTGCAAGCCTGCGACCTGTCCTTCGGCCCCTGCGCCCGCACCACCACCACCGCCGCCTTCGTCTCCGAAGATCGAGGCCCAGTTGGTCCCGGTCTCGCGCAGCCGGGTCACGTTCAGCTCGAAGATGTAGGCGTCAATGCGGATTTCCCGCGAGAGCGCCGTAGCAGGCGGCACAGCGTCTTGCCCAGCAGCCCGCGCTGTCGCGCCATCGGCCACGATCTGGACGAGGTCTTCCTCCAGCGCCTCGATGATGAAATAGTCTTCCGTCTCGCGGAAGCCGAGCCGATGGCGGTCGAGGACCAGTTCGAACGCATCAACGAAGTGCATCCCCGACAGGCTCACCCCGATGGGCATCGTCCGGTCCTCCGGGTCGATGATCTGCTTGCCCGTCACCTGCAGAAAAATCGGATTGAGAAGCGTGACGAACTCGCTGAACGAGGTCCCCGGCAGGAACGAAACCACCTGATCCGGCGGAATGTAGGTGCGGAGTTGACGCTGGTTCGGGACCGGGTCCACCGACTGAGCGTGAACCGACGGGGCGGCACTCCACGCACAGGCGAGGGCCAGCAGAAGAATGAGCGGTTGGCGTTTCATGGGATCGTTGGGCTAGGAATGTCAACGTGAGCAGTGCTCACGCGGGTGGGGCGCAAATCAGTTTGTGGGAGCGGCCGCTGCCGTTGCAGCCGCCCGCCGGGCTTCGGGTGTGCCGGGCGCGGGCGGAGCCATGAGCGGCGGTGCTCCGTTGAGCGGGGCGAGCCGGAAGTTTCCGAGGGCCTGCCGGTAGCGCTCTCCGGTGGCGAGGTCAATCTCGATGCGTTCGCGGATACCACCCTTGTTCAGGTCCGCCACCAGCCGTGCTTCGTTGGGATCGACGCGCGTAATGGTGCCTAAGTAGACGCGGTCTCCGGCACGAACCGGGCGTGCGCCCAACTCGTCGCGAAACACCGCCACCTCACCAATCACGGAGACCAGCGAATCACTCTCGATATTGACGAGGTTATCGGTGTTCGGTGGTAGGTCGTCAAGGATGAGGGGATAAAATGGATTGGAAGCTAGCGTCCGGGCCGGGAGCACATAATCCGGGACTACCACCAAGGAGTCAGGCGCGCTCATCCCTTCCGCTCCAGCGAAGTAAGCGTTGACGCTCATCGAGAACTCGACAATGTCTTCGCGCCGGTCGACGCCGGTCTCCGGGTTTTCCTCTTGGATCGTGATGGCCTCCACGTTGAGGTTGCGGATCCGGTAGAGGCCGCGTCCGTTCTCCACATTCCAAATGAACCGGTAGAGGCTATCGAAATACCCCTCGCCCCGCACGTTATACGTCAACGTGCTAAAGGCATCGTTGCGCGTCACCCCGGCCAGCGCGATGTCGAACGTCTTGAAACCAGAACTGGAGAGCGCGTTCAGGTACTCGACGACCGCCGGGGAGGTAAGATGCTCGGGTAGCACCTTGTACCGGGAGTTCCAGCGGCGCAGCGCAGCATCAGCCCGCTCGGCAGAGCCAGCCTTTTCGACGAGCAGTTCCTCTACCTCAGCTTTGCGCAAGCGGAGTGCGGTTTCCTCCTGTTCGAGGCGCTCCATCCGCTCTGGCTGCTTCTGTTGCGTCACATAGACGCCGAACCCGACCACGAGGGCGAGGACGACGGAGAGGACGAGGGTGTTTAGGGCGTCGTTTGACATAGGGGCAGAGAACTAGAGGGGCGGAGAAGCTTTCAGGCTGTCAGCGAGCGTGTCAGTCGTTGACCGACCCATCGTCGTAGTCGCGGAGCGGGTCGCCACCCTCAGGCTCCAGCGGCTCTTGGTTCGCATCGGCCACTTGAGCTTGCTCGCGGAGATAGCGGGCGACTTCGGGTAGCTCGTCACGCACCGGCGCATCGAGCGTGAACTCGTAGACCGGATACTCCCGGATCTGGCTGAAACTGAGTTGCTCGATGGAGCCATCCATCCGCTCCGCGAACTGAACCACTTGGGCACGATTCGTCGCAGATCCCGTCATCTTCAGGCCGAGCGCGCTCGGCACCCACGAGGACACCCACACACTGCCACTTGAAGACGAAGCCGTCGAGGTATGGGCAAGGCCACGGCTCCACTTATCGCTGCCGACCAGCAGCGAGTCGATCACGTTGAGCGTGTTATTGATGCGGAGGTAGGCGTTCTGCAGGCTGTCTATCTGCGCCTGCAACGCCGGGCCGGAGAGGTCGATCTCGTCGGGGTACGCATCGACGCGCGCTTGCGCCTCGGCGATGTCGCCTTGCTGGCTGAAGTAAAGCCCGACGAAGAACAGCACGGAGAAGAACAGCAGCACACCCGCGACGAGCGTGTGCCACGCAACCGAGACGTTCAGCTTCCGCCGCCGCTTCCGCAGCCGCTTCGGCAGCATGTTGACATCGTAGAACGGCGAGTCCTTCTGACGCTCCATGATCGTGCGGAGCGCCATACCGATCGCCGGAACCGTCTGGGCAGGCAACCCCACGTCCGAGCCGGGAGGTGCCACGCCGCGCTCGACAAGACCGCCGCGCAGCGCACCCACCTGGGCATCGGGGTAAAAGGCACCGAACCCTTGGACCAGTTCGTTCTCCCGCTCGCCACTCAGCACGACCACATTGTGTACCGTGCCAACACCCTGCACGTCCTGCTGGAGCAGCACGCGGCTGCAAATCGTGTCCGGCCCGTCGAACGTCGAGACATTACGCATGTGCTCGACGTGATGAAGCGTATGGCCCTGCAACAGAATGACGAGGGTGTCCTCGTTGCCTACCCGCACGATGGCGGTGTTCTCGTGCGCCTCGACGGGGAACGCCCACCGGGTCAGGCCGACGAGGATGGGCACTTCGGCATCGACAGAGCGGAACGGCACCGACCGCATTCCGGCCTGCTCACGGAGAAGCTCCAGCGACTCAGCGAGAGACTCTTCGGGCGAGGGCACGACGGCAAGGAACCGCTGCAACCCGTCGCGCGGGGTCATCGGCAGAAAGGCAACCCGCTCCTTCTCGAAGGGGTTTTCGTACTCCTCTTCGAGTCGGGCCAGCAGTTTGTCCCGCTTGACAGCAGGAAAACCGGGAGCCTCTGCAACGTCCTCCTGCTCTTTCTTCTTGGCCTTCTTTGCCTCTTTCTTACTTTTGTCTTTCTCGGACTGCTCCTTCTTGTCCTTTAGAATCAACAGCTCAACGTACTCGACGTCGGGCTGGCTGAGGCAGAACGCGGTCGGGGGCTTCTCATGCCCTGCTGCTTCGCACTCGTCAAGGATGTCTTTGAGCTCAAAAACAACCGGCGTGGTCTGTTTCTTCGGGGACTGAGACTGGAAGTCGCCTTCAGGGGCATCGATGCCCTTGAGGTCACTGAACTCGGAGTCCAGAAACAGGTCTTCTGCGCTCAGCCCCGACGAGGCATCGCCGAACTGAACGGTGATGTCGTCTTCCGTCGCAGTTGCCTCGCCCTCGGGCGTCATCGCGGCGAGGTCCGGCACTTCCGCGTCGAACACACTGCGCTGACGTGTGAACGGGCGCAACACGCCATAGCGGTCTCCGGCCTCACGCACAAGGATGCCATGCACGGCATCGGACGTAACATAGACGCCGAGCACCGGAGCACTCAAACTACGCCTGCGTCGGTCTGCCTTGGCCGGGCTGGAGGGCGACTCCTTTTCGGATGAGACGGGAGCAGCACCATCGCCGCTCGGCTCTTCGGAGACGCTCTCTTCAAAGGGACCGCCGTCGGACCCAAAGTGCGTCTGCATGGAGTCAGGAAGCTTCTTCATGGGCTTGAAGCGCGCCAAGGCAGGCGCAGTCAGGGGTGGAATAAACCGTCGAGCGAAGCGCAGCCAAGTGGTGGCCTACTGAATGAGCTGCTGGAGGCGGCGCTTGTTGTTGGCAAAGTTGATGGCAGTTTCGGGCGTGATCTTCCGTTCCTTAAGCAGGCGCACCAAGTCCTGCTCCAGCGTGACCATCCCGAGGCGACCACCCTCCCAGATCATCTGGTAGATTTCGCCGACATTCTCATTCTTGATAGCGGCGCGCACGGACGGCGTGATCCAGAGCACCTCTTTGCAAAGCACACGCCCCCCGCCCACTTTCGGCAAGAGCTTCTGCGAAACGACACACCGCAGCGTATCGGCGAGGCGGTTGCGGACGCGGTCCTGCTCCTCATGCGGGTATTCCGCGATCATACGGTCGAGGCTCTCGATGGCGCTGGAGGTGTGAAGCGTCGAGAAGACCTTGTGACCCGAGTCTGCCGCTTCGAGCGCGCTGGAGATCGTCTCCGGGTCACGCATCTCGCCCACGACGATGATGTCGGGGTCCTGCCGAAGCGACTGCACGATGCCGTCTTTGAAGGACCCCACGTCCTGCCCCACCTCGCGGTGGCGGACGATGCAGTGCTTCGGGGTGTGCATGTACTCAATCGGCTTCGCGATGATGACGATATGGCCCGAGAAGCTCTCGTTGTTGGCGTCCACGACGGCGTCGAGGGTCGTACTCTTACCAGACCCCGTAACCCCCGTGACGAGCGTCAGCCCGTCGCGGACGTGCTCGAACATCAGCCCTCGCTCAATCGCCGGATGAAACCCGACGCTCTTCAGCGGCCGCAGCTCTTGCGCGATGGCACGCATACAAAGCCCGAGGTGCTGATAGTCGAAGTACATCGTCGCTCGAAAGCGAAACAGCCCCTTCGGCCCGTCAAGCTGATACGAGAAGTCGATAGCACCCATCTCAAACAGCTCATGCTGCTGCATCTCACCCGCCATGTTGAGCAGGAGGATGTCGATCTCGTCGCTGTTGATGGTGCCCGTCTCGTCGTAGGGCCGCTTATCCCCATCCACGCGGTACCAAACCCGACCCGAGGTAGCGTGCCCACCCAAGTCCATATCCGATGCCCCCAGACCACTCATCTTATCGATGAAGCGGTCTAGGTACGCCCCAAGCACGTCACGCTGATTATCGGTAAACCGGTTGACGTGCTCCGAGTAGTAGCGGAGCCGGTCTTTCCCGTGAAGCGAGGCCGGAGCCGAGCGCGCGAGCGAGCGCACGAAGTCAGGAAGCCCCGGCGTTCGGGGTGCGCCCGCTCGAGACGCAGGCGAGACGACATCGGGGTGGTCCAGCGGCGAAACCTGAGCGAGCGATGGTGTTGCGGGTGGGGGGTTCACGCTTGAAATCGGCGGGCTTAGGGTTGAGGCTTTCGAGTGCTTCCCGCGTCTTCAAAAGGCGAGCCAAAGCACCGGTTATACGTCAGCCCCCCATCTGACCCTCTCCACCGAATGCAGTCGGGCAAATCGTACCTCTACCCGACACGAAGCGTAATGCGCCCCCCTACGCAAAGAGCGGGAACGGCACCTTCGCCGTCCCCGCTCTTTGTCTCTGCTTTACTCTCTGCCTGGTCTACTCACCCCGACAGATGACGTGGTCATTGTGCTTATTCAGATGACGGTTCACCTTATTCTCTGCAACACAGATCACCTTGCCCGGGCTGCTACCTTTCTGGTGCCAAAGCGCAACCGTCTTGTTGCTGTTGTTATTCGGACACGCGCACTCGATGACCGGCTCCTCTTCCTCTTCTTCTTCACCGCCGGGTTCTTCCCCACCACCGGACTCTTCTTCACCGCCGCCGGATTCTTCACCGCCACCAGACTCTTCTCCACCGCCAGACTCCTCTTCCTCGAACCCACACAGGGACAGGTCGGTCTCTTCTACCAGCTTCACCTCGATGACCTGGTCGCTGAAGTCCGGGCGACTGCCGTAGTCACGGAGGTCTCGATATCCCAACGCATCTTCGTCAGGCCAGCCATTTCCATCGTAGCCAAGGCGCTTGAGAGCCTGGAGGCTTTGCGACGGGTTCTCGGAGTCCGGGTTGTTCCAAGCGGTGATGTGCTGGTCTTCCCATCCGATGCGCCAGCGCTGGATATCATTAGCACCACTGTCGTCCACCCCACTCGGGTGCATCTCCGTGAACGCCCACGGCGTCTCGATCATGTCGCCAAGGCTGTTGACGTTCTCCTCCAGCGCGAAGTGGAGGTGGTCATAGGGTGCCGGACTGTCGACCGTCCCTTCGAAGATAGGAAAGCTCTCGATTGGAGGGAATCCGGTCGGGCGCTCACTGCAGTTCTTATCCACACCGATGAAGAAGTTCATCTGGGTGCCGCCGCGTACGTACTTGTTGACTGTCAGTTGCTGACCATCACGGTTGTTACCGGGAATGAAGAGCAGTTCCGCCGGTTCTGGATCAGGGTTGGCGTTCGTGGAGTCCGGCAACGTCCGCTGGAGGTACACTGCCGAGCAGTACCCTGCCTGTGACTCGAGGAACGTCGTCTCAAGCTTACCACACTCGAGCTTGGCCGTGAGCGGGTCGCCACTCGGAAGCTCATACTCATAAAGAGGACTGTCATCAGACATGGTGTGACACCCTCCTGTGTAGTAATCGCCCGAGTACGGATCAGGCTCAGAGCACTTCCCAACGGCAGCGTCGTTCAGATCTGCGAACTCCCCGCCAAAGTACCCGCTTGAGGTGACACGCACGGTGTGCCCATTGACAAGCTCTGCACGAGCGCGGAACGTACCCCCTTGGTGCTGTCCTTCGAGGTAGTTGCCTCCACCGTGTTTGTTTATCGCCGCAATGCCCGCATGGATATCGTTTCCATGCTCACGAAGAATGTTCATCGCGACATTAAATCCCGAGCGGGCGATCTCGCGCGCGATCACGCTCTCCTCGAAGTTGCCTTGGTTCTTTGCTGTATGATGCTCATTTTCTCGCTGACTGAGCATGCCTTGCGCGATGAATATCGACGCGCCGAAGGCTATAAGTAGAGCGGCCTTTCCCATGGTAGGTGGTAGTGAGTGATCAGGATGAACTAGCGGTTGTGGCTAGGTAAAGCGGTTCGGAGTTAGCCCCAGAAGGGCCGCACCTTCAGAGTGGTGGTCCAGTAGAGTTCGCGCAGATAGTTTCGTCTGAGTTCCAGTTCTGGAATCATCGAGAAGTCCACATGGACATAGCTTGCTTGGTCGGGCGCAACGGGGTCGTTATCTGCAAAGGCAACACCGTCGTTGTCGAGCAATTGAATGCGAAAGTGAGAGAGCGTAGCCACACTTCGCCCATCTTCGGTGAAGTCGGCAGACGTGAACGAAGCAGAATCCGTAATCGGGTTCACAGCTTTCCAGACGGACTGGTCTCGTATGAGCTGGAAGGTCGGGCGCTTGTAGGTAAACCCGGTCGGCATCTCGACCTCGATAGAGTCGGCCTGAAGTTGAAGTTGATATCGTATCGCTCGACGCTGCTTTACGGCACCGACGAACCGATCACTGTAAAACTGCCAATTCGATGTGTAGGTGATCGTTTGGGCCTGAGGATTGCCCCCGCCGTCGAGTACATAGATGCCGAGTGTACTAGGTGTCGGGTTGTCGAACCGGGCACTGTTGTCTACGATATTCTCGCCGAGAGCGACGATGTCTTCATCCAGCCACTGACCCAGCGAGAGCGCCTTGGTCTTCGCAGCATGCGATGAAACCTGAGCCATCCCTGTCTCTTGCACCCGCATCTGGGTCGCTATCGCTGCGACAAACAGCGTGGTGACTATAATCGTCGTTACGATATGGTCGAGTATGAGAATCATTTAACGTTCCTGACTAACGCTTGGATGGCAGAAGGCCTTAGGGGCATTTTTCAGCGTTATCGCTGACTAGAGCAGGTCGCGATGATGTCTTCATCGCCGCTTCCCTCATATCGAATACAGTCTGCTGTAGCCTTCTCAGAATCATAGGCGATGACTCGTTCCAGGTAGATGAACGTACTGTCCCGCGGCAGCATGGATGTCCGCGCCGAGAGCACGACACGCTTGGTGGATGTGGGGCCTCCTACAGCCACATCTGGAGCTTCGCCGTCGACATAGGCGATTTCTACCTTGACCTCAAATGGCAGTGAGTATCCGTTGCTCAACTGAACATCTGCGTTCCACCAGCGATCTTGAGCCAAGTCGTCAAGGTCATTGCACGTATTGAGGTTGATGGCGAAGAGATCGCACCCGGTGTCCCCTCCTCCGGGTCCGATCGAGCCGAAATCGCTCTCCGCCGGTAGACCACCTGCGCTAAGAATCTGTTGCGGCGACGAGGCGGCATCGAATGGCCGCGCAGCAATGAGTTCCATGGCCTCCATCAGCATCCCCGAGGCAGAAACACTAAACTCGTCACGGAGCTGACTTTGGTAGGACCTCACGGTCACCTGCTGCTGGCTGAACGTCAACTGCATCAGGATAGCAAGAGCAAGGAGACCAAGCAGAGTCTGAGGCATAGGGCCGGTCGTGTACTACAAAACTGTGGTGAGGCGGACATCATCCTACCAACGAAACACATTCCTCGGATTCGTGCAGCATTTCATCTCAACCCATTGTCACGTTCTTACTTCTGCACCTGCCACGAGATCGTGCGCCTTACGTTGTCCTACGTCCCTGAGAGCGAAAGCAGGCGAGTAGATATGACCGGCCTCGGTTACCTTACTACACGAAGCAGTCTGCTAATCAGAAGATGGGACATCAGGCCTCGCCTGCGGTCACGCGGAGCATCTCCTCCAGACTTGTCTCTTCCATCCGAACTAGCTCACGCGCGGAAGCCTGCAGCGTCAACATCCCCTCCTCGACGGCTTTCTCCCGGATACCGTCCTCGTCAATCGTTTCGCCTGCATCAACGATCAGTTCGCGGATCGCAGGCGAGAAGTAAAGCGCTTCGGCTACAGCACGGCGGCCTTTGTAGCCCCGCCCCTTGCAGGTGGGGCAGTTCTTCTCCTCGCCCGGAGCGTAGAAATCGAGTTCCGCAACTTCCTCCTCGCTGAACCCGAGTTGCTTGGCGAGCAGGGCATCAACCTCTTCCACCTTTTTGCAGTCGGGACAGAGCGTCCGCATGAGCCGTTGTGCCACAACAAGGTTAATGGCATAGGCGATAAGAAACGGCTCCAGTCCCATCTTGTACAGACGGCTGACGGCACTTGGCGCATCATTCGTGTGGAGCGTCGAGAAGGTGAGGTGCCCCGTGTTGGCGAGCTTGACACCGAGCTCCGCGGTGGCCTTGTCACGCATCTCACCGACCATGACGATGTCGGGGTCGTGCCGGAGAATAGCTCGGAGCGCAGCCTCGAGTGAGAGCTTATGTGATATCTGAATCTGGCGAACGCCGGGAATCATGTACTCGACCGGGTCCTCGACCGTGAGCACGTTGACTTCGGGGCTAACGACTTGGCTGAGTGCCGCGACAAGCGTCGTGGACTTACCTGAACCCGTTGGCCCCGTAAGGATCACCATGCCATTAGGCTGACGAATCGCCTTGTTGAACTGCTCCAGCGCGAAGGGCAGTAGGCCAAGCTTGGCGAGGTCGGTGAGCACCTTCCGGTCGTCGAGCACGCGGATGACGATGCTTTCGGCACGCACATCGGGGTTAGCGTTGGCAATCGGGAGCACCGAGACGCGGTAGCGGATGAGCGTGTCGTCCACCCAGCGCTGGATGAAGCCGTCCTGCGCCGTATCGCGCTCGAAGCGGTCCACGTTGATGGCGTTGTCTTTCAGAACCGCGAGAAGCGCTTCGGGGTGGCCCTTCTCTTCGGTGTGCCAGTGCTGAAGTCGGCCATCAACCCGAAAATGGATTTCCGTCTTGCGCTTAGCGTTCGGGTAGATGTGGATATCCGAGACGCCAAGACGCACGGACTCGATGAGCACCGCCTCAACGAGATTGATAAGCGCGCTTCGGCTGATCTCGGCTTCGAGGGCCTCTTCATCGAGGAGCGTGTTCTCCTTGCTCTCAAAGCTGGCCCCGAGGTCAAACGCCGAGTCGTCGTTGCTATCCCTGATGCGTTCGAGGTACTCGTTCTTCCGAGGATAGGCCTCGTCTAGCACTTTGCGGACAGCGGTGCGCGGGGCATAGTACAGTTCGAAGCGTTCCAGCTCCAACGCATGCATGATCCGCAGAAGGTCTGGCCGCATCGGATCGTCCGTGACGAAGACGAGCTTCCGCATCCCTGTGCCCTGGTCCTGCACATAGCCATAGGGCGCTACGTGGAGAGCGAGAAGCTGCTCCCGCGCATCCTCCTTCAGAGAATCCATCACTGTCTTGACGAACTCGACTTCCGGCGGACGCTCCTTGATGGGTGCTGTGCGGAACGCATACGTGAGTGCGGCCTGCTGGTAGACCACGTCGCGGTCCACCTCTGGGTCTTCTGCGAGCACTCGCCAGAGCGGTTCTTTCCGCCGCTCCTGCTGCTTCAGCTCGGTCGCCGCGGCTACCGCCGCGGCCGACACAACGCCTCGGCTCAACAGGCCCTGAACGACTCGGTCTTGCCCTTGGCTCGTGTAGGCCACTTTGGGCCCGGTGGCCTCAGATGACGAGGCCCGGTCTCCATCTGAACCTGACTTCGCTCCAATATCTTGGAGACTATCTAATGCGGGAGCTGCTGGAACCTCAGATGGTGCTGATGGAGGTGAACTCAGATTATTCAGCGAGACCCATCCACCTTGATCCTCGGCATCCTCTACCATGGACTGGACGCGGAAACCATGTGCCCCAAGCGAGTTGTCATCAGATGCGTGGCGGTCGGACATGGGCGTCAAACGAAGAGACAGGAGGAACGGGCGAACCACAGATTTCAGATCGCCTATGGTATCGGCAAACCGGTGTATTCTCTTTACAGGGGCGTCCCGATTTCTCGGCGTCCATGCAATACAGAACGGGACGTGTGGGTGGCTCAAGCCCACACGTCCCGTTTGCTACCGTCGACGGCCCACCATCGGTGGTTCTCAATCGCCGGTGATTATTGACCCATCAGATCGGTCGAGCTAGGCCGGATCAGTGCCGTCTCAGCCGAGAGCACCGTTAGCAACGCCACGATGATGCCGATGAAAAGCGACACCACAGTCTGAATCGACTGAAGAGCCACTTCCAGCTTCAGCGAGGTTTCCTTCTCGTAGTAGTCGGCCATTTGCTGTGCGCTCTTTCGGACAGCACCAGTTTCGGAACCTGTGCGGAATCGGGCAATCGCCATCGGGGTGAACACCCCTGCGGCCTCCATTGCCCGGACAAGGTCTGCACCCTGAGCCACCATCATCGGAATGGTGACGGTCTTGACTTGGTGCTCCATGTAGGTATTGCCACAGGCTTCAGCCGCCACCTTGATGACCTCGATGTTCTGACCGCTTCCCGAGTACAGGATCGCAAAGACACGACTGAAGACCTCGATGTTGAGCTTGTGCAGAAGCGACCCCATGATCGGCATACGGATCATGTTCTTGTGCGCCCAGAACGTTCCCTTCGGACTACGCAGGAACGCTACGACTCCGCCTACGACCACTGCCGTGCCGAGAAGCAGCCATATCATATTCTGATCGAGCCAGCCAGCCATGACAATCGAGAACGCCGTCAGCGGCGGCAGTTCGATGCCGTCGAAGTCGGCGAAAAGCCCGGCGGTGGCCGGAACGATAAACCAGATGTACCACACGAACACGCCGAGTGTGGCGAGGATCGTCACCGACGGCATGATCATCGAGCTACGGATGCTCTTCTTGAACTCGTCGCGCCGCTCGAGAAACTTGGCCGTGGCCTCGTAGATCTCGCTCATGTTACCAGACTGGCTCGCCACACCCAGCATGTAGGCGGTGAACTTGCCGAGCTTGTCCTGGTGCTTCATGAAAGCTTGCTTGGCCTCCACCCCCCCCTTGAGGTCGGAGTTGATATCGCGGATGGTCTGCTTGAGACTGGCCGACGAGATATCCGCCACGAGGAGATTCAGCACCTCGTTGAATGGCATCTTCTCCGAGAGCAGGTTGGCGGCGAGCCGGACGAACATGATGACATCGCCGTTCGGCGGCTTGCGCTGCATGTTGAAGAGTTTCTTCTGGACGGAGAGCACCTCCATCCCCATGCGCGAGAGCGCCGACTCAATCTCTTCGGACGAGAACGCCTTCTGCTCACCCGTGACGACCTTGCCGCTCGGGTGCTTGATCTTGTAGCGAAAGAAGACCCGCTCATCAAGATCGCGCAGGGTGAACTTGTGCCGTTCGGCGAGGTCCGCGACCTTCTTTTGCGCGGCCCGCTTGTTCGGTGCGTAGACGGTGCCCTGCACCGGTTGGCCCGCGGCACTCAGCCCATTGAATCTGAACTCTCCCATAGCGGCGCTTGCAGTGTGTGCGGGGTTAGCCCGCAGATTGTTAGTTCAGTGTGATCGAACTGTCGTAGGCCACGACGGTCCGTTTGATCTCGTACTGATCAACCGTGACGCGCACACCGATATCGGGATAACGCGCACTGACGGCTGTGACCTCAATGGAGTCGGGCCACGCACCCGTGATGTCAAAAGTGCCTCGGACGGTCGCCGTGTCGAGCGCTAGCTTGGCCATGCCGTCCACGGCAAGACCCGCGTAAGACTGGTCGCCACCGGCGAAGGGGTCATTCTTGGTTTTCCAGTAGACGGCCTGCGAGGCAATCGCGAGAGATCGGTCCAGAAGACCGTCGGCTTCATCCTGCCGCGTGTACTTCTGCACGGCCGAGATACCAGCCACGACTGCCAAGCCAACGAGAACAATGCCGATCACCAGAAGAAGAAGCTGTTGCTGTCCCATGTGTGTCTGTACCGTTGTATCGGCTCGCGGCGGAGAAAATCAACCGACACCGGTTCCTTTTGTGATTGAAGATGGCATTTTAGGGCGTATGGCCCGATTATGCCGTATACCTAGGACTTAGGCAACTTCATTGCCAAAGCAAACGGTCTCAGGTCTTTAAGCCTTCTCTCGACCCTCTCTGCAAACCTCATGCTCCCTATCCCAAGAGAGACGGTCCTAGCCAGTAGCCCTACGAAAACAGAGACGGCATCCCCGCCGAGCCGAAGCCCGACAGAGATGCCGCCAAGGTGTGACTGACCCGTAGGTTCAGCCCCAGACTGTCACACTTAGAGCGTGCAGTTCGTAGCGTCCGGGTTGGACGGATCGGACGGCTCGGTGGTACCGATGGCCGTTGCGATGCACTCAGGATCGGTGCCGAAGACACCCACCTTCACGAAGTTGTCCAAGCCACTGCTGTCCTGTGCCGTGATGATGGCCGAGGTGTTCGAGGCTTCGAGCTGGAACCCACCATTGAGGTTGGTGTAGCGCTCGCTGGAACCGGTGCCGGTCGTCTCGTAGCCGAGTTGGGCCATCGTAAGACCCGTCATGCCCGTCACGTTGGCACCGCCGCCGAAGGCAGCCGGCTTGAGCTTCCATGCCTGCGTGTCAGAAGCGATGCGGATGGCATCGTTGACGAGGGCATCAGAGTTGGCTTTTTTCTGGTTCTCGCCGAAAGCCTGGATACCGACCACGACGGCGAGACCGACGATCACGATACCGAGGACGAGGAGGAGAAGTTGCTGCTGACCCATGTGGGGACCTCTCTATAGTTGGTTAGTTGGTCTTGCTGGAGCACGCCGCGATGGGACTTACGCTCCTGCGCTTGGATGTGTAGCAAAGCGAATGGCGGCCAGTATGGCGTGCTCCCATTACGCTCGGTTCTCGTCTCTAGCATGGGCCGTGCCCGAACGATCTCTACCCTCCAGTCGCTGACCTCTATGATAGAGGGTCTCACCTGACTGTCCGTCTCTCCTGCCTCATTCCATGCTTTTCTGAGCAGATTAGGAGGTTTGTTTACGAATCTCACGTCTATTCACTCACCCCCACAACCCACCTCGGCGATAGGAAAAGTCCTCATCTTGCGGTTCCTTTTTGTAATGACACCTCGCATTTTTCTCTCCCGCTCTCGAAGCACTCGCGAGACCTACTCCAAGAAGCCTGCGGAACCACCGGAGCGTTTTATCCGTGTGCCGTTTACATTCGTTCTCTCCGCACCCTAGCCACGCGGCAGGGCGCTCGAACCACCCCATCCCCTCTCATTATGAGCAAGAGCAACCCCTCTGTCGCCGACAAGGCCAAAGCCGCGACAAGCGAAGCTATTGAAGAGATCAAGCTGGCTGGCAATCAACTCGTAGATCGCATCCGCGACTTGGTCGAAGAAGGCAACGTCCGCCATATTCGCATCAAGAAGGAGGAGCGGGTCCTTCTTGAGATTCCGCTCACCGTCGGCCTCGGCGCAGGAGCCGCCGCTGTGCTGCTCTCGCCCGTACTCGCCGCGGTCGGGGCGCTCGCAGCGCTGCTGACCGACGTGACGCTGGAAGTTGAACGTGACCTAGATGAGGCGACGGGCGAACCAACCGAAACGCCTGCCTCGAAGCCGACCACCGATACAGAGAAGACTATCGGTAAGTAGCCTCCTTTTGCCAGCAGGCTTCGTAGGGGCGCACCACGAGTGCGCCCCTACTTTCGTGTATGCCTAATCTGCAGACCTACCTCGACAGCCTCGTTGCCCGCTACGAGCAACCGGCCTTTATTGCCGACGATCCGATTGCTATACCGCACGGCTTCGATGACCCGCGTGACCGCGAGGTCATTGGTCTGTACGCCGCCCTGCTCGCGTGGGGCCGCCGCGCTACGATCATGGCAAAGCTGGCCGAGCTTTGCGAACGGATGCGCTTTCGCCCTTACGCCTTCGTCCGCAACTTCGACGTTCAACGAGACGCTGCGCGGCTCGATGGCTTCAAACACCGCACGTTTCAACCAACCGATGCGCTCCACCTCACCCGCTCTCTCTCGGCGTTGCTGCGTGAGCACGATACCCTAGAATCCGTCTTCGCATCCCACCTATCGCCGGACACGCCACACATTGGCCCGGCGCTCCAAGGGTTCAGCGAATCGGTGATGACTGCCGCACCCGGCATCCCAAAGCGGCTTCAGAAGCACCTGGCACGCCCCTCAACTGGCAGTGCGTGCAAGCGACTCTCGATGTACCTCCGCTGGATGGTACGGCCCGGCCCCGTGGATTTCGGTGCATGGACGCGCATCGCCCCGGCCCAACTTGTCCTTCCACTTGACGTGCATACGGGGCGGCAGGCGCGGGCACTCGGCTTATTGACTCGGAAGCAAGATGACTGGCGCGCCGCGCTCGCACTCACTGACCGATGCCGCGCCTTCGATTCCAATGATCCCTGCCGGTACGACTTTGCTCTCTTCGGTTCCGGGGCCTATGGACACGAGCACCCGGATGAGTTCTTGAACTCAGGCATCAGCGATGATCCGTAGCACGTCCGCGCCGTAGCGTTCTAGTTTGGCCGGACCGATACCCTTGATAGCAAGCAAGGCGTCTTCATCCTGCGGTCGGGCGCGAGCGAGGGCATCGAGCGTCCGGTCGTTGAAGACGACGTAGGGTGGGACTACTTGCGCGCGCGCCTGCTCGGTACGCCACGCTTTCAGTTCCGCAAAGAGGCCCGCAGCGTCAGCGTCGAGCGGTTCATCCGGTACAACCGAAGACGCGCCTTTCGAGGAGCCGCCCCGCGCCGAAGCAGAGGTAGGCATATCGAGCGTGATGGCTTCGCGGTGCGCGAGGGCGCGCTTGCCCAGCGCGGTCAACTCGACGACGGGATACTCAGACCCGACGACCTTCAGGTACCCGATAGCGATAAGCTGCTTGTACAGGCTGTCGATGTCGTCTTGAGACATGAACCCGAGGCGACCGTAGTACGGCGACTCAGTGTATTCGCGCCGGTCCATCCCCGCCGCTTTCGACCCCGCGAGAATCTTGGCGAGCGTCTTGCGCCCGACGCTCCACCGCAGTCGGCGCACGAGATCGAGTAGCCCAATGGCAATTCGGGAGGCCATCGGCAGACTCTCGAAGGCGGGCAGCTCGTCCGGGGCTTCGGCGACCTGCGCGGCAACGAGACAGTTGTCGCAGCACCGCTCGGCGACGGGTGGCTCGGGATCGCCGAAGTGGTCAAGGAGGAGTTGGCGGCGGCAGGCATCGGATTCGGCATAGGCCGTCATTCGGGCGAGGGCCTGCCGCTTGGCGCGCTGCCGCTCTGCCGAGCGTTCGAGCACACGGTCGGCCTTCTCGCCGTCCCATGCACGGATGGCATACTGCCGAAGTGGGCCAAGATCTTCGCCTCGCTCCAGCATCCCCATCCGCTCCAAGAGGCTGATCCCGACTCGTGCGCCAACCGGATGCTGTTCCACCCGCTCGGCGACGAGTTCCTGATCGACGGTCACCCACTCGCTCTCGGCTTCGCGGACGAGGTGGCGGTGGATCGCCCGCAGGTCGCGCTCGGCGGGGGCGTACTGCTCGATGAACCACTCGCGGAGGGCCGCATCGTGCGTCGCATAGAATAAGAGAGCCTCCGCAGGTTCGCCATCACGCCCGGCGCGACCGGCCTCTTGGTAGTAGGCTTCGAGCGTCGCGGGAATGCCCCAGTGGACGACGAACCGAACGTCGGCCCGGTCCACGCCCATCCCGAACGCATTGGTGGCGACGACAAGATCAAGGTCGCCTGTCATGAAGGCATCCTGCACCTCGGTCCGCTCCGCGTCGGGCAGCCCGGCGTGATACGCCTGCACGGTGCGCCCGACCTCGTCGCGGATAAATCGGGTCACGTCCTCGCACTGCTTGCGCGTGCTGACATAGACCAGCCCCGCGCCGTCGTGCTCATCGAGAAAGGCATTCAGCGCCCGACGCTTGTCGTTGGCCGTCGGCGTGGCCTGAACATTGAAAAAGAGGTTGGGCCGGTTGAACCCAGTGACGACGCGCTCGGCTCGCTCAGTGCCGAGGGTGGCAAGGATGTCGTCCTGCACACGGGGCGTCGCGGTGGCGGTGAGCGCGACCGTCGTCGGATCGCCCATACGGTGGCGGGCGCGGGCGATCTGGAGATAGTCGGGACGGAAGTCGTGACCCCACTGACTGATGCAGTGCGCCTCATCGACGGCGAGGAGCGCGACTGACGCTTCGGCGAGGGCACCCAAGAAGGCACGGTTGCGAAGCCGCTCCGGGGCGACATAGACGAGCCGAACCTCACCGTTTCGCAGTGCCCGCAGCCCGGCTCGCTGCTCTTCCGCGCCTAGCGACGAGTTGAGCGCAACTGCCGGAATTCCTCGTCGCTCCAGCGCATCCACTTGGTCCTTCATCAACGCTATGAGCGGCGAGATCACGACGGTCACGCCGTCCGAGAGGCACGCCGCGAGCTGATAGACGAGCGACTTGCCCGCCCCCGTCGGCATCACCACGAGCGTATCGGACCCGCCGAGGACCGAGGCGACGGCCTCGCGCTGCCCGCGCCGGAGTGCATCGAACCCGAAGTGCTCGCGCAGGGCCGCATCAATCGCGGCATCGGACACAGCGGGAGCGATCGGCATCGGTGCAGAGTGAGGCGGAGAGAGGGTGAACGTGGGCACGGGGAATCGGGGAATGTAATCAGAGACCGTTCGGTTTCGCAGATACGCTACCGGACTGACAACCTCGGGTCATAGCCGCCGCAACGGTGGTGCGCTTTACTCTGTCTTTACGGTCGCGTTCGCCCGATGGAAGTATGCTGTACCTCTCCGCCACCAACCCATGCTATCCCGTGCTGAAGAACCAAACCGTCGCTATCCTCGGAACCGGCAACATCGGGCGCGCCCTTCTCGGCGGCCTCCTGCGGGGCGACGACCTCCCCGCCGAGCGCATCCGCGTCACGCGCCGTACTCCTCCCGCCCTTGATGCCCTTGCCGAGCAGTTCCCCGGTATCCAGACTGGTACCGACAACGTCGCGGCGGCACAGGGGGCAAGCGTCATCGTCCTCGCCGTCAAGCCGCAACATATCGGCGGCCTGCTCGGCCAGATTCGCGGACATGTCGCGCCCGATGCCGTTGTGCTCTCGGTCCTCGCTGGCATCACGACCGACGCCATCCGCGAGGCACTCGGCGATGAGATTGCCGTCGTCCGGGCGATGCCGAACACGCCCGCGCTTGTAGACGAAGGGGCAACCGCGATTGCCGCCGGGCAGCACGCGAGCGAGGCGCACCTCGTGCTGGCGCAAGAAGTGTTCGAGTCCGTCGGCAAGGTCGAGGTCATACCCGAATCGCTGATGGACGCGGTGACAGGGCTATCCGGCAGCGGCCCGGCCTACGTCTATATGGTCATCGAAGCACTCACCGATGGCGGCGTGAAGCAAGGCCTACCGCGTCCGACCTCGCTCCGCCTCGCGGCACAGACCGTCCTCGGCGCGGCCAAACTCGCCGTCGAGACCGGCAAGCACCCGGCGATCCTCCGCGATGAGGTCACGACGCCAGGCGGCACCGCCATCGCCGCTGTCGCTGACCTCGAATCCCACGGCCTGCGGACGATGCTCATCAACGCGGTTGCTACCGCCACGCAGCGTTCGCAGGAGTTATCGAAGATCGAGTAGTGAGGGGATCGAGGTCCACTGCTGCGCGTTTATAGCTGCTGTGTCGCTTCAACACCAGCGCCCCATGTTCCTCATCATCCCGGCCATCGACCTCCGCAACGGGCACTGCATCCGTCGCCGTGGCGAGCAATACGGCGTGGAAACGACCTACTTTGACGACCCCGTCAAGATGGCGAAGCTGTGGCGCGTCCAGAACGCCCGCGTCCTCCACCTCACGGATCACGACGACGAGCGAACGGTCAACCGCGACACCATCGCTCAGATCGCCGACGCCCTCGATATTCCCGTTGAGGTCAAAGGCGGTATTCGCACGATGGACGATGTGGACGCTTTGATCGAGGCCGGGGTCTACCGCGCTGTGCTCGACGATGCGAGCGACCCAGACTTCGCCGAGGCTGCTGTGGCGAAGCATTCGTGCAGCCGCGTCGTCGTCGCGCTCGACGCGACGGACGGTGCTATTGAGACGGCGCTCGACTTGGAGCGACGCGGCGTCCGGCGCATCCTCTACACCGCGACCACGCCCGATGGCGTGGACGTGGAGGCCTACCGGGCACTCGGGTCGGTGTTGAAGAAAGCGCGCATCACGGCTGCCGGAGGGGTCACCGGCTACCAAGACCTGCTCCGTCTGCAAGAAATGAAGCCGCTCGGTCTCGACTCTGTGATCCTCGGGCGGGCACTCTACGAGAACCGCTTCCCCTGCCAGAAGCTCTGGTGCTGGCACCGCAAGGAGGTCGTGAACCTCGACCGCTTTTCCACCGCTCGCCTCCGTGAACAGGAAGACGATGCCTGCGACTGACGACCAAACCAGCGACCTCGACCCAGCGCGCATCCTCCGGCTGCTTCGTGGGGCCGCCGCCCTCGTCGTGGTCTTCGGCCTCGGCCTGACGGTGTGGCTCGTCGACAAAGCGGTGCTGAACCCAGACGTGCGGGCGAAGCGACCGGGATGGTTTACTGACGGCGTCTTCGATATGCCGTTCTGGCTCCCCCTCGTCGCGACCGTCGTAGGTGGATCGGCGGCGGTGATCTATGTCTACGTCCGTGCCGCCCGTCGCCTCAAGTCGGGTGAAGACCTCTACGGCAATAGCTACCGGGAACGGGCGCGAGACGGAGAGCAACTCTAGCAGAGGTTTTGTGTCTTGGCAGGGTAGCCTTCTTCCACTGTACCACCTTGCCACCCATGCTTCGCTTCCTCTCCCTCGCCCTCCTTTTCGTTGCTCTTCCCGCCCAAGCGCAGAAAACCGTCGTTGATGAGCACCCCCAACTCATCGGCGGCATCGAAGGCCTAATCCAAGAGATCACCTACCCCGAAACGGCAAAAGCCGAAGGCACCGAGGGTACCGTTTTCGTCAAGTTCGTCGTAGACGAGCAAGGTGCTGTTACCGACGCAGAGATAGCGCAGAGTGTCAGTCCAGAACTTGATGCCGAGGCACTGCGCGCGACCCGGCAAGCTCGATTCACGCCCGGCAAGGACGCGGGCCAGCCGGTGAAAGTGCAATACACCCTGCCGATCAAGTTCGTCCTCGCTGGCGAGCAGACTGAAGATCGCTAGCAGCCCCCGTCGTGTTTCGACTCGCTCCGCTCTGTCTGCTTCTCATCACGCTGCCTGCTCAGGCGCAACTTGATGAGGAAGGCCCTCACCTCCTCAGAGGCGCACGTATTGTCGGTGGTCTGGATACGATCCGCGCCGAGCTTCGCTACCCCGACAAAGCGCAAAACGACCGCATCGAAGGCGACGTTCGTATTCGGGTGACGGTGTTGGAAAACAGGCAGGGTGCTGAAGTCAGCGTTCAACAAAGCGCTGGACCTGTGCTCGACGCAGAGGCGCTGCGTGCTGTGCGTCAGGCTCAGTTCGAACCTGCTCTTTGGAAAGATGGAGGCCCTGCAAAAATTGACCTCATCATTCCTGTCCGTTTCGCCCTCGATTCCACCGATGTCTGGCTTGAACACTCCGGGGATCACATCGTTGTCTGGCCGACTGGAGCTGAGGTGGTTTATACCATAACCGACCGACCGCCCGAGTTAATCGGCGGATTCGACAGCTTGCAGAGCAAGGTCCGATATCCCGAAGATGCCAGGCAGCGTGGGGCTGAGGGAACCGTGTTCGTCAGGTTTGCCGTGGGAAAAAGTGGCAACGTACTCCACCCGGTCTGCGTCCGTGCCCCCAGCAATAGCCTATGCACCGAGGCTATCCGCGTCATCCGCGCCTCCGCGTTTAACCCCGGATACGAGGCAGGCCAAGCCGTGATTACCCGCTTCGTGCTCCCCGTTCGATTCCGGCTCCGCTAATCTCCCGTCGTGCGAATCAGACGCTCGACGAACGCTCGCGCATCGGCGTAGATGCCGGGCGATGTGCTCTCGCGCGGCCCGGCCACATTCAGCACACGAACGTCCTCGGCTTGGAGCCACTCGGCTACCGGCTCCACCTCGTCTACTTCCGCGAGGTCCATGATGAAGAGTGGTTTGCCGAGACGGCGAGCAGCTTTTACCGTCGTTGCCGTGCCTCCGGTGGGTTCGCCTCGGGTGAGGATGAGCGTGGCGTCGGCGTCGCGGACGTTCCACCGGGTGCGCTCGACGTAGTACGTACTCGGGGTCTCGCGGAGCAGATAGTGCGGGGCGATGGGGCCATCCTCGGACCGTCGCCCCTGCGGACACCACCCGCCGACCGGCACGCCGAGCGCGAGCGCCGCGTCAAGGGCCGCGCGGTCTACGCCGGTCTGCCCGCCAGAGTGGATGGTGAGTTGAAATTCCGTCATACGGTCGGTGGCGCAAGAAAGCGAGGTCCGTAAAATCGGCAAACGGTTTCGGAAGTTCGGCACGCAAAGTCTGCCACGTTGGCAAAAATCGCCTAGTGGCACAGCGCATGATAGACCGACTCACGGTGCGCCTCGGTCCCCATCTCTACCGGAGCGAACCGACCCCATCGTTAACCAAGCCTCACGTTCCCATGGCACTCATACGCTATACGCGGGGCAACGACTTCGACATGCTCCGCCGCGAAATGACCAACCTCTTCGACACGTTCCACGGTCGCACGACCGGCGAGGGCCAGGAATCCGCCGTCTGGACTCCGCGCGCTGACCTCGCTGAGACTGAGGATGCCTACGTCATCCAGATGGACGTGCCGGGCATTGACCGGAATGACCTTGAAATCACGCTCGAAGAAGGCACCCTCAAAATCTCGGGCGAGCGCTCAATGCAGAGCGACCATGAGAAGAGCCAGTTCCACCGCATCGAGCGGACCTATGGCCGTTTCTTCCGCTCGTTCACATTCGGCCCGAACGCGGATGCCGACAACATCGAGGCGACTTTCGACGATGGCGTGCTGACTGTCCGCGTCGCCAAGGCCGAGGAGCGGAAGCCGCGCCGGATCGAGGTCGGCACCCGCAACGAGCTTGTCTCCTCGAACTAGGCGTAGTTTCCACCGAACTCGCTCCAGCGCCTCGTCGGGCTTCCGGCGAGGCGTTTTTTCGGTCCGACACGCGGAGGCACAGCCTTTGTCCGTTGTAGGACCGTCTCTCACTTTCTGGCTCCACCTATGGCTCTCCCTCGATTTACCCAGCAATCGCCCTTTGGGGCTGCCCTCCTGGTTGCTATTGTCTTGTTCGCTGGACAGGCCCAAGCCCAAAGCAGCGACGACCTCCTCGACCGTCTGCGGATGCGCTATGAGACCACCGACGCGCTCCGCGCCCAGTTCACGCAGTCCATCGGCGAGGTGACGATGCAGGGCACGCTCGTGCTGCGCGGCGACGCCTACCGGATCGAGACGCCGGACCAGATGCTCGTTACCGACGGTACCACGTCGTGGGTCTATTCCAAGGCCGACGGGCAGGTGCTCGTCAACGACGCCGTGGCCGACGAGACCACCTTTTCTCCAGCAGACTTCTTCACCCACTACCCGGAACGCTTCGACGTGGAGGTAAGCGACAGCGAATCAGTCGATGGCGTCCGCCATGATGTGCTCTTGCTGACCCCCAAGAGTGGCGACACGTTTCTGCGCGAGGTGACGCTCTGGGTCCGCAGCGCCGACACCCTCCCCCGCCGCGTGCAGATCGTCGACGGCAACGGGACGCGCATGGTATTCGACCTGCGCGATGTGGTGATGAACCCGCCGCTCCGCAGCGACGTGTTCCAGTTCGTCCCGCCGCCGGGAGCCGAAGTCGTGGACCTGCGCTCGTAGCAACGGTCGCGGGAGCGTGGGCTTTCGCCGTAGCTTTGCCTGTCATCCTCCCCAGCGCCCGTGCCGCAACGCATTAAAACCATTCTCGTCCAAGCTGGCTCGTTCCTGCTGGGCGGTGGGCTGCTCTATCTCGCGCTGCGGAACGTAGATTTCGCCGCACTCGGCGAGGCGCTGGCGAACGCAAACTATTGGTACCTCCTCCCCCTGGCCGTCATCACCCTCGGGGCACACGCCTTCCGGGCGTGGCGCTGGCAGATGCTCTTGGAGACGCTGCCCGGTGCCGACGGCGAGCGGCGTGAGCGCTTACCCGACACGCGATCTGGGGTCAGTTTCCGCCTGGCCTTCTTCTCGTTGATGATCGGATACATGGTCAACTATGCGGCCCCGCGTCTCGGCGAGGTGGTCCGCACAGCCAACCTCGCCAAGCGGGCGCGACTCCCTTTTTCGGGCGTGCTCGGAACGGTGATCGTCGAGCGGATCGTGGATGTACTAACGCTGGGGCTGGGCTTCCTCGCCGCCTTCCTACTCATGGCCGACGAGATGGCGGCGCTTGCCCCGCTCTTTGAACCGGCGATGATCTTTCTGCGCGAGCCGCCCGTGGCGTGGTGGATTATCATCACCTCAGGCCTCCTCGTCACCCTCGGCCTCGGTGCGCTCTTTTTCGCCGTGCTGCGCCGGAGCGCCCGGTCCGAGGGTCTCGCTTCCCGCGTAGGCGCAACGCTGCGCTCGTTCACGAGCGGTCTCGTCTCGGTGGTCCGCGCCCCGCGTCGCCTCGGCATCATCCTCACGACGGTGGCAATCTGGGTGTGCTACCTCTTCATGGCCTACCTCCCGCTCCCGATGCTCGGCATCACCAGCATCGACCTCGGCGGGGCGTGGGTGCTGCTCGTCGTTGGGGCGGTCGGGATGTCGATCCCGTCGCCCGGTGGAATCGGGTCGTACCACTACATCACGATCCGCACGCTCGAAGGCCTGTTCGCCGTGGCCTCGCCGCTGGCAACGGCCTATGCCGTCCTCTCGCACGCCGCCCAACTCGTGCTCTACGCCATCGTCGGGTTCCTCTGCCTCATCTTGCAAGGCTCCGGCTTCGGCGACCTTAGGGCCGAAATGGAGCAGCGAGATGAAGTAGCGCCCTAGCTCTATCTTGCCCTTCCAATCAGCCGATCCTCTCATGCCTATCCGCTTGCTCGTCCTCACGCTATTCGCTTCTCTCCTCCTCATCGGCTGCACCACGCAGCGCGACTCCGCTGACATGGACGATGACATGCCGCCGGTCGGCGGTCCACCGCCTATCTCGACCTACGTCTATGGTACGTGGGACTACACGATGGCGTCGCTCAACAGCAGCGACACAATGACGGGCCTTCTGACCATCAGCGAAGAGGGACCGGGCCGCCTCACGATGTCTAACGGCCTTGACGCCTCGATTGAAACGCAGGAAGTCAGCGTCACCGCACCGAACTTCATCCTCGACGGGATGGTGCAAACCGAGGAGCCGTTCAGCCTCTCGCTAGCTGGCTCCGTCGCCGGAGACCACATGGAGGCCGAGGCCAACCTCGATGGCATGGGCGTCTATCTACTCACCGCGACGCGCGTGCAGGAATAGCCCAAAGCTTCTGCCGCTACCTGAAGCAAGACGCCCCCGACTGCCGATGCGGTCGGGGGCGTTGAAGTAATCACACTGGCTAGTGCTAGCGATGTACGTTCTTCGAGGTGTCGCGGACCCCGTCTTTGTACCGAAGCACCTGCCGCCGAAGCTGACGCACGCAGCCGTTGACGGCTTCTTGGTAGGTCGGAGCAGCATCCTGCGCCGTCAGAGTTCGGCGCGACACATTGACCTTGACCTCCGCTGTCTTCGAGGCCCCCGTTTCCTGACCATCGAGGACGATGTGCGCGTCGTGAATGCCGTCGTAGTACCGACTGAGCTTGGAGACGGACGCTTCGATGAGCGCACGGACTCCTTCGGGAAGATCGGTGTGGCGTGCGGTGATGCGTGTTTGCATGGATACCTCCGAGATGAGCTAAGGAGAAAGAGGTCTCTCCTTGAATACGAGCGTGCGCCACTCTTTGTCAAGTGAATCCCGCCATGCGCCGGAGAACGCAACGCTTGCCCGAGGTCACTCAGGTCTATTCGTCGAGCGCACGGGTCTCCCGGCAGACCGGAAAGCTGGAGCACCCATAGAACGGGCCGTGTGGCCCGCTGCGACGCACCATCGGTCGCCCACAGCGAGGGCAGGTCGGTGCCCCAATCTTCCCCGTGGCACGCGGCTCGGCGATGCGACCAGAGGCCGCCGGAGGTCGAAGCGCAGGGACGAGACCGCCGTGATAGAACTGGTGTAGGACCGGCTGGTAGGCGGCCTGACCGGTGGCGATGGCATCAAGCATCGCTTCCATACGCGCTGTGAAGTCGAGGTCGAAGAGCGCAGGGAAACGCTGGATAAGAAAGGCACAGGTCCGTAAGCCGAGATCCGTCGGATGCAGGAATCCGTCACGAAGCACCGTGTAGCCTCGCTCGGCGAGCGTGGCGAGCGTTGAGGCATAGGTGCTCGGCCTGCCCAGCCGATGCGCCTCCATCGCGCCCACCAGCGACGCCTCGGTGTACCGCTCAGGCATCGCTGTAGGCCGCTTGCCATGCACCACCGCGTCGAGACTGACGTTCTCGCGCTCTTTGGGAACGGTCGAAAGCGCCTCGCCCTCCAGTACCGACTGCTCGAACTGGAGAAAGCCCCGCGTGCGAAATCGGTAGCCCTCGGCTCGGAAGACGAACTGCCCGGCGGCATCAGCAAGATCGACCGTCGTCCGCTCTCGCACAGCAGCAGCGGCTTGGCTCATCACCGCCCGGCGGTAGACAAGGTCGTAGACCCGGTACTGTTCAGGCGAGAGGTACTTGCGGACGCGCTTCGGTGTCCGACCGAAGTCGGTCGGGCGGAGCGCTTCGTGGGCTTCCTGCGCTCGGCTTGCAGCCTCGTGCCGGTGCGGACGGGGCGGGAGATAGTCCGGCCCAAAGTCGCGCACCACGAGGTCGCGAACAGCGGCGATGGCAAACTTCGCCATATGCACGCCGTCAGTGCGCGGGTAGGTTAGCAGGCCGACACGCTCGTCGTCCTCCAGTTCGATGCCTTCGTAGAGCTGCTGGGCGACGCGCATCGCCCGCGCCAGGGCGAGGCCGAGGCGTTCGGATGCGGCTTGCAGAAAAGCCGCTGTCGTGAACGGCGGCGGAGGCAGGATGGTCTCGCTCGATTGCCGCACCGCGCGGACGGTGAACGGCTTGTCCCGCACGGTCTCCGTGAGATGCCACGCCGCGCCCTCATCGATAGTGTCGGCCTCGATGACCTGTCCAAAGGCCCGGTGGAGCCGCGCTGTGAACGACGCGCCAGCGGCTGTCCGAACCGTCGCCTCAACATGCCACCGTTCGCTGGGTACGAAGTCGGCGATGGCATGCTCGCGCTCGCAGAGCAGCCGGAGCGCGGCAGTCTGCACCCGGCCAGCCGAGAGCGAGCGAGGGCTGGAGACCGCGCGTTGCAACACCGGACTGACCGCGTAGCCGACGAGCCGATCTACCACCCGCCGAGCCTGCTGGGCAGAGACGAGATCAGCATTCACCCGCCGGGGCTTCTTGATTGCCCCCTGCACTGCCGATGTGGTGATTTCGCTGAATGAGACGCGGGCCGTGGGAACACCGGTGCGGGCGAGTGTATCGGCGAGATGCTGGGCGATGGCCTCGCCTTCACGGTCCGGGTCGGTGGCGAGGAGGATACGGTCGCAGCCATCGGCGTCGCGCCGAAGTCCGGCGAGGAGGTTGCGCTTACCCTTCGCGGTTTTCCACGTCGCCGCAAACGTCTCCTTCGTGTCCACGCCGAGTTCGCCGTCGGGCAAGTCCACGATGTGCCCCTCGGTCGCGCGAACCCGGTAGCTGTCCCCGAGGAGGTGCGCGAGCGTCGCGGCTTTCGTCGGGGACTCTACGATCAGGAGTTGCACGTCAGCGAGAAAGGATAGAAGAGAGTGAGGAGAGAGAAAAGATAGAGGAAGCGGATCGCTCTCTCATCTCTCTCCTCCCTCTTTTCCTTCTTCTCTCCCCAGATACTTGTCCTCAAGGCTCCGCATCACTGCTCGCTCGGCGTCAGTGCTATCGTCGTACCCCATCAGGTGGAGGACACCGTGGAGCACGTAGCGCCGCGCTTCGACTTCCGGGGGTACGCCAAACTCCGGCGCTCGCTCGGCGGCCATGTCGAGGTCCACATACACCTCCCCGTCAATCGCCCGCTCCTCGAACGCGGTCTCGTCCAGTGAGAAGGAGAGCACATCCGTCGGATAGTCGTGATCCAGAAACTCGCGGTTGAGGCGATGGACCGTCGCCCGGTCGGCGAGCACGATGCTCAGTGAGCGGACCGCGAAGCCTTCGACCTCGGCCATCCAGCGGATCAGCGCTTCGAGCAATGCGGCATCAAGTGAACGGGACGGATGGGCGTTCGATACCTCGATACCCGCCGCGTCCTCCGTCACGGCATATCCCCGAAGAGGGTCTCACTCATCGACAGCGCCACGGAACTCATCATGATCTCGGACGGGAGTTGCGTAAAGTCCGTCTTGAGCAGCCGGTCATCCACGTTGGCGTAGAGCGAGCACCCCGCCCCGCGCTCAACGACGAGGCCGTTGGTGACACCGCCCTGCCGGGCAAAGAAGATGGCCTCACCGAGTTCTTCGGAGGCCAGATAGCCCGTACAGCCCTGAAGCTGGAGAAAGGCGTTCATCCCGTAAACCGAGATGAGTCCCGTCGGCGCGTCGTCGTCGGCGAGGCTCTCTGGGAGCACAACCGTCGGCTGCACTTCCAGCACGAGCCGCCGTCCGCTTTCCGGGTCTTCCATCTCAAACCGAACGAGCGCACCATCGCGCACAGCCTCCGTGCCGAAGGCCACGGCGAGGCGTTCAAAGTCAGCGTCGGAGAAGGTGAAAGGCATGGCGAGAGGGTCGGGTCGGAGAGAAGATAGAGAAGAGGGAGGAGAGAGATAAGATAGAGGACGAGACAGCTTTCTTCTCTCCTCCTTTCTCCCAAACGGTCACCCTTGCTCTGCCGGAGGCGACGCTTCTGCAGCAGGTGGCTCCGGCTGTCGGCGCGGTGCCTCGTACAACTCGCGAAGCTCCTCGGCAGACTGGCGGAACGCCTCATCGCCGAGCCGCTCGGCAACGAGGCCACTGAACGCGGCAGCTTCGTCGAAGGCCCCGCTTTCGAGGTAGATCGACTGGATGGTTCGGTAGTATTGCACGGCGAGGTCGATGCCTCGCTGCGAGGTAGCGTTTTCGAGTTGCTCCAGCGCTAACGGTTCGGCTTCTGTCATCAACTCCACCACCCGACCGCGGTCGCCGATGGCAGTGTAGGCTTCGGCGAGGATGTAGAGCGAGACGAAGTCCGCAGGCACCGTCTCCAACGGCATCTCTGTTTCGAGCCGCTCTAGCAGGGCACGCGCTTCCTCCGTCCGCCCCTGCCGGGCGAGCGCCTCGGCAGCAGGCCCGAAGACGGACGATCGGTAATTGTCCGTCATGTTGCGGACGTTCTCATCGAAGTAGACGTCGGGGTCGTCGAGATTGGTGAGGCGGAACTTCGAGAGCCGGTCGAGGATGACTTCGGGGACGACCCGACCACCGGACTCCCCGCTCTGAATGGGGACGATACGCATCGCCAGCCCTTCGGCCTGCATGTAGTCACCGAGGTCCACCTGGCTGTCTTGCGCCGCCGTCGTGGCGAAGTAGATCGGTCGTTTCCACCCCTGTCGGGCATTCTCGATGACGATGTCCAGCACGACCCGGTCGTTGACATAGATCACGCTGCGGCCCTGGGAGAAGGGTCGCCCCTCGACGGTCCATCGCATCGACGGCGGCAGCGAGGTCGGGTTGCCCCACTGCTGGCGCGTCTCCGCCGAGACGTTCTGGACCGGGATCTCGACCTCGCGCGGCTCCCACAGCGACGGCTGAAGCGCATCGATCTCCTGATCGGTGAACGAGATCGGCAGCGGCTCGGAGTCCCGCGACCACTGGTTCTTGAGCTGCTTGATGTACCACGACGTCTGAAGCAGCGAGAGGTTCGCCACACGCACGTCGCGCCGGATGCCCTCGACCTCTTGGAGGTACCACAGCGGGAAGGTATCGTTGTCGCCGTTGGTGA
Source organism: Rhodothermales bacterium (assembly GCA_028284265.1). Taxonomy (GTDB): domain Bacteria; phylum Bacteroidota; class Rhodothermia; order Rhodothermales; family JANQRZ01; genus JANQRZ01. The sequence continues at coordinate 249,805 of JANQRZ010000003.1, read as the reverse complement.
AGAGAATCGCGTTCGGCGCGAGGCTCTGGAGCATGTTGTACGCGAAGTCCGGGGCCACGTAGCGCCCGGAGCGATCGTGGTCATCGTAGTTCTGGATCATCATCCAGCCCGGCACCGCGATGAAGAGCAGCGCTGCCATCGCCGTGGCGAGGCCGAGCCGGAGGCTGCGCCCCTTCTCGGCAAGCGCCTCGGCTGTGAGCGCGATCAGCCCCGTCGCCCCAATCCCGACCCACAGGCTGTACGCGAAGAAACTCGCCACATAGGAGTAGTCCCGCTCGCGCGGCTGCATCGGGTTCTGGTTGAGATAGACAATGATCCCGATGCCGGTTATGAAAAAGAGCACAGCCACGGCAAAAGCCCGACGCCAGTCCCGCACGAAGTGGAATGCCATCCCGATCAACCCGAGCAGCAGCGGCAGCCCGAAGTAGATGTTGTAGCCCGCTCGCTCACTCGGCGTCCGCGCCTCCGCCGCCGTGCCCGCCGTCTGAACCAATCCCGACGTCCACTGCGCGTCCTGCACGTCGGACGCCTTGCCGACGAAGTTCCAGAGGAAGTAGCGCATGTACATATGCCCGACCTGGTACCTCCAGAAGAACTCCATGTCGGAGTCGTACTGGGCATAGACCTGGGCGTGCTGTGGCACAGGCGACCATCGGCGCGGGAAGAGCTTGTCATCTCGCGTGAAGCTACCCGTCGCGTTGTCGAAGGTCGGCCCTTTGAAAAGCGGAGTCGCGCCGTACTGCTCGCGCTTGAGATAGGAAACGATAGCCTCGGTCGTCTCCGGGTCATTCTCATCGATGGGCGGGTCGGCGGCGGAACGGATGAAGATGAGCGCGTAGGTCGAGTACCCGATGAGTAGCATGAGCACCGAGATCGCGACGAGGTTGCCGACGGGCCGCCGGTTCTTCTGCGTCCACCACACGGCCCCGGCGACCGCACCAAACACGACGATGAGGGTGGGAGCGAGTCCAAAGGCCTCGGCCATCGTCGGCAGCTTCTGCACCAAACCGGGGTAGATCGTGACAAAGATGACCGAGGCCACCGCCCCGGCTACCGCGATGCCGATCCACCGCTTGCCGGTCGTCCAGTCCTCGCGGTCGAAGTCAGCGAAGTAGACGACCAGGGCGATGAAGAACAGCGTCAGCACGTTCAGTAGGTGGACGCCAATGGCGAGGCCGAACAGGTAGGCGATGAGCACTAGGTAGCGATCCGACTTCAGCCCGAACGGGTGCTCGTCGCGGGCGCGGAGTGCCTCCTCCTCGGCCAACTTCTCCTCACGCCAGCGCAAGATCAGCCACACCACGATAGCCGTGAAGAACATCGACATCGCGTAGACTTCGGCCTCGACGGCGTTGAACCAGAACGAGTCCGTCACCGCAAACGTCAGCGCGCCGATGACCCCACCGCCGAGCGCGGCGAGTCGGTCGGCCCCGGTCCATACATCGGGCGTGCCCTGCCAGATGCGGATCAGCCGGACGATCACGAGGTGCGTCAGCAGGATCGTGAGCGCACTTGCCAGCACGCTCACGAGGTTGATGGCGACCGCCGTGTACCCCGAAGCCATGAAGATGCCCAGGATCGGCCCGAAGACCATCGAGAAGAGCCGTCCGATGAGCATGTAGAACGGGGCACCCGGCGGGTGGGACACCTGCAACCCGTCAGCAATGGCGATGAACTCACCCGCATCCCAGAACGACGCCGTCGGGGCGACGGTCATCAGGTAGAGGACGAGTGAGAAGACGAAGACTCCGGCGGCAACGAGCCGGTCGATCAGGGTCCCTTTCATGTGGGTCGGGCGTGTCCGAGGAGAGCTGAGGCACAGAATCATAAGATACGCCCGCTACAACGCCCCGCCCTGCCCCAGATTGTCCGGTAGCGGGTGAGACGATGGACCTCGGTCTCGTTAACTTGATTGTTTCCGTTCCACGCATTCCCTCCTCATGCGCTTCCTCATCCTCCTCGCCATCCTGATCGCTTCGCCAGCCATCGCGCAGCCTGCGCCTGCTGATCTCATTGCCTCCAACGGCTACCGTCCCGGCGTCGATGTCGAGCGCTACACCTTCCGCCTCACCCTCTCCGACGACACGGACCGCATCGAAGGTGAAGCCGATGTCGCCGTACGATTCGCTGCCAGCATCTCGGCACTCGCCCTCGACCTCGTAGGACCTAAGGACGAGGGTACCGGCATGATGGTCGAGGGCGTCATGGAGGACGGCAAGCCCGTCGAGTTCGGGCAGGTTGGCGACACGCTCTGGATCTCGGTGGCGACGCCGCCGACGCCGGAAGAGCGGCGAACCTATACCATCGCCTATGCCGGGACACCTGCCGATGGTCTCATCATCTCCGAAAACCGCCACGGTGACCGGACTTTCTTCGGCGACAACTGGCCCAACCGTGCCCGCCACTGGCTCCCGACCGTCGACCACCCCTCGGACAAGGCGTTCATCGAGTGGGCCATCACCGCACCGGACCATTATCAGGTGGTAGCGAACGGGCGGCTGAAGGAAGAGACCGACCTGCCCGGCGGCCTTCGCCTGACGCGGTGGGCGTCAACAGCCCCGCTTGCCACCAAAATCGCGGTGATCGGCGTGGCGCAGTTCGCGGTGGACTACGTCGATGAAGTGGGCGGCGTGCCGGTCGCGTCGTGGGTGTACCCGCAGGACCGCGAGGCCGGGTTCTTCGACTACGAGCGTGCTGAGCGGGTGATGGAAGTGTTTACGCTGCTGCTTGGCCCCTACCCCTTCGCCAAGCTCGCCAACGTGCAGTCCACGACGCGCTACGGCGGGATGGAAAACGCGAGCGCCATTTTCTACGATGAGAACTCGGTCACGGGCACCCGGTCGAGTGAGAGCCTGATCGCGCACGAGGTAGCACACCAGTGGTTCGGCAACGCCGTCACCGAACGCGACTGGCCGCACCTCTGGCTCTCCGAAGGCTTCGCCACCTACCTCACGCACGTCTACCACGAGTTCACTTATGGCCGCGACGCGATGAACGCCCGGCTCCGCACCGATCGCGATCGTGTGGTCGCCTTCGCCGAAGCCCAACCGACCCGTCCGCTCGTGGACACGGCCTACGTCGCCCCGACCGACCTCCTCAACCCGAACTCGTACCAGCGCGGCGGCTGGACACTCCACCTACTCCGCCACCACGTCGGCGACGAGGCATTCTTCGATGGGCTACGCCTCTTCTATGACCGGCACCGCGGGGGGAACGTGACCACCACCGACCTGCGCCGGGGGATGGAAGAAACCTCAGGCAAGCCGCTCGGCGACTTCTTCGCCCAGTGGACCGAGCGCCCCGGCGTTCCCCATCTCGACGCGATGTGGAGCTACGGTGATGGGGCGCTTACGATCGAGCTTCAGCAGACGAGCGGTGTGTGGACGTTTCCCCTCGACATCGGCATCATGACGGCGGAGGGCATGCAAGTCCAGACCGTCGAGGTGACCACATCGAGCGAGACCATCACGATCCCGCTCGATGCGCCCCCACTTAGCGTTCTTCTCGACCCGAACGTGAACGTACTAGCTGCCCTCTCGGTTAAGGCAAGGTGACCGGGCTGATTCAGGTATCACTTGAGGTCATACGGAGCGTACCTAGATGTGCATGGAGCGCAGCTAGCTCTACATCATTCATCGCTGGAAAACGCGGCATGAACTCCTTTCTCAATTCTATGCCACTCGGCCGCATCCCCGTCCGCACTGCCGTCATGAACTCTTCAAGCGTCCACTGTCCGGCAGCCGCGAGAGCGGGCGATGGAGGCATACCGGGGGGTCCCGGCGGCTGCTCCATCCCCATGAGGTTATCGCCGTGGCAATAGGCACACAGGCTGGAGAGGTAAGCCCCATACTCGGCATTCGCTCCGATGGCTGGAACGTCTACGCGCGCCGGTTCCATGTTCACCTCGAAGCCCGGATCGAACGGCCCTGCTGAGAGGAGGCGTCCGAGAGGACGCACCTCGGTGGCCGGAAGTTCTTTGTCTACGGGTGGCACCTGCTGGAGGTAAGCGATGATCGCCCCGATGTCGGCATCGCCCAACTTGTGATACGCCGCCGACGGCATGATGAGTACGGACCGACCGTCCGCCTTCACTCCGTGCCGGATAGCCCGGTCGTAGTCCTCCGGCGTGTAGTGCGCCCCGACGCCGCCCGCCCCACTCGTCAGGTTCGACGAGACCACACGGAACGGGGGCGCATCGGCCATCACCTGACCGCTGAAGTCGGCACCGTGACAGTCTGCACAACCGTAAATCTCTGTGAGGTGCTTCCCGTGCGCGATGGAAGCGGAGTCCGTGGGGAGGGTCAGGCTGGCGGTCTGCACCTCATAGGTACGCTCGACGTTCGAGCTGCCGATGAAATACATCGCCCCGAGGGCGACCAGCAGGAGTGTGAGCAGGCCACCGATCACGATGCCTGTCCACTTGAGCGCGTTCTTCATAGCAAGGGGGAGTTGGGTGTGGGAGGTAGACAGGAGGATCGCTGCCTCTATACCAAGCAAGGCGAGAAAAGCGCGAACGTCCCCTCACGACCTGACCATGCGTCGGAGCCTGTTCAAACGGGTCACGTCGTATCCGCTTATTCTACAGCGCCGAACACCAAAAAAGAAAGCCCGGCCCTGCACATAGCAGAGCCGGGCCTCATCTTTTCATCGGCCTAGCGCACCAGTGTCACCGACACCGTCTCCACGACGCTGCCCGCCACGAGCCGGACCATGTATACCCCGCTCGGCAGGTCCACCGCCTCAAAGCCGACCTCAAACGCCCCGGCCTCGCGCGGCCCGTCGGACAGCACCGCCACCTCGCGCCCGAGCACGTCGTAGACCGCCAGCCGCACGTCGGCGGCTTCGTCGAGCGTGAAGGCCAGCGTGGTCTGACGGGAGAAGGGGTTGGGGTAGGCGCCGAGTCCGACCGGAACCGTTGTGGCTGCGGCTTCTAGGCTCGGCCACGCTTCCGATGAGACCAGCGACCAGTCCGTCGCCGATCCTGCTAGACGCGCCGCCGGTGTCACTTCGATCTCGACGAAGGCGTTGGCAGCAGGCGAGCCGGGAGCAGGCCCAGCGCCGATCCTAACCCGGTAATTCCCTGCTGGCGCGGCACCCGGCACGTTCACCGTAAACGAGCGGTCCGGGGTGCACGTCATCGCCGCGAGCGAACCACTTACCACGACGGTCTCATCCGTCACCGGCGTGCCACTCGGCAGACGGAGCACGCGGTAAAACACAGAGCCGGAGCGCTCTATCTCATCGTTGTTGCACACCTGATAGGTGAATGTGACCTGACCGCCCGGAGCAACGGACTCGGTGTCGGCAGATGCTGTGATATCGACGATGCCACCTCGCATCGCTTCGAGTTCAGGCCACGGTGCAACGTCAACGACTGACCACCCGGTCGCCGAGCCTGTCGGACGTGCGGCTGGGGTCACTTGGACATCGAAACTCTGCCCGGCAACGGGTGAAGTGCCTGGGTTGAAGCGTGCTTCCAGTCGCACGACGTAGTTACCCGTCGGTGCGCTACCCGGCACGTTCAACGTGAATGAGAGGTTCGGCGAGCACGCCCCGCTCGCCACGGAGCCTGGCTGCACCAACACCAAGCCGACAGCCACGGGGCCGGCCACTTTGTAGTAAAGTCCACCTGTGATCGTCTCAGGACGATCATTGCACACTTGGTAATCGAATGTGACCTGTCCGCCCTGCGGAACTGCCATGGTGCTGGCCGAGGCCGTAAGCGTGACCTGTGCCGACGCTGTGGGAACAAGGGCCACCAGAAGAGCCGCAATACCCAGACTGTGTAGAATGCTTTTCATGAATCGAAGAGGTTGGGAGGATCGAAAACGGAAAGCCGAAGCCGGAACGCACGACTGGCAACGTAGCCTACCATATTCTACCAGAATCGCAATCACACAATGATGTGATTTAGGCGCAACCATCATGGTGCTTTAGGCGCAAACTCAGCAACCCATACAACAGAGAAGCCCGGCCCTGCTGACGCTCCAGCGTCGCAAGACCAGGCTTCTCGATGAAGCTATCTCGTCTGAAGACTAGGCGATCAGCGGCGCGATGACGAGCGCCACCACTGCGATCAGCTTGACGAGGATGTTCAGGCTCGGGCCCGACGTGTCCTTGAGCGGATCACCCACCGTGTCGCCGACGACAGCGGCCTTGTGGACATCCGTGCCCTTGCCATAGGTGACACCGTCGAACGTCACGCCGCCTTCGATACGCTTCTTAGCGTTGTCCCACGCGCCACCAGCGTTGGACTGGAAGATGGCCATGAGCACGCCCGAGACCGTCACGCCGACGAGCAAGCCGCCGAGCATGTTCTTGTCGATGAATCCGATGATGACGGGAACAGTGACGGCGAGAAGGCCGGGAAGCACCATCTCGCGGATAGCGGCAGCGGTCGAGATATCGACGCAGCGCTTGTGGTCAGCTTTGGCCGTGCCTTCGCGGAGACCGGGAATCTCTGCGAACTGGCGACCGACCTCCTTAATCATGTCACCGGCGGCGCGGCCCACCGCGTTCATCGCCATCGCGGAGAAGACGAATGGCAGCATCGCGCCGAGGAGCACGCCGGAGAGGATGATCGGGTTGGCAACGTTGATCGCCTCGATCCCGGCCTGCTGCATGAAGGCCGCGAAGAGGGCGAGCGCCGTGAGCGCTGCCGAGCCAATCGCAAAGCCCTTACCGATGGCAGCGGTCGTGTTGCCGACGGCGTCGAGCGTGTCGGTACGCTCGCGGACCTCCGGCGGAAGCTCGGCCATCTCGGCGATACCGCCCGCGTTGTCCGAGATCGGCCCGTAGGCATCGACCGCGAGCTGAATACCGGTCACACTCAGCATGCCGAGCGCCGCGATGGCGATACCGTAGAGGCCTGCGAACGAGTAGGACCCGATGATGGCGAGGACGAGGACGAGCGTCGGGCCGCCGGTCGAGTACATCCCGACGCCGAGGCCGGAGATGATGTTGGTCGCCGAGCCGGTGATGCTCTGCCGGGCAATGCCCGTGACGGGCTTGGTGTGCGTCGCCGTGTAGTACTCGGTGATGAGGCCGATGGCGGTACCGGCAGCGAGACCGATCACCACGGCGAAGAAGACCTTCAGCGAGGTATAATCGAACGCCCCGACGATCGGCGTCTCCGCGCTGAACTGGGCCGGGAGCATGAAGCTGATGATGAAGAACGACAGCACCGCCATGATGGCCGCCGCACCGAACTCGCCGATGTTGAGGCCACGCTGCGGGTTGCCGCCTTCTTTCACCTTGACGAAAAACGACCCGATGATCGAGACCACGATGCCGACGCCTGCGAGCACGAGCGGCAGCAGCACCGCACCGAGCGGCATCCCGCCTTCGGCAGCGAGCGTCGGGATGAAGGCCGCGCCGAGCACCATCGTACCGATGATCGAACCGACGTAGCTCTCGAAGAGGTCAGCCCCCATACCCGCGACGTCGCCCACGTTGTCGCCCACGTTGTCGGCAATCGTCGCCGGGTTGCGCGGGTCGTCCTCGGGGATGCCTTCATAGACCTTACCAGCGAGGTCGGCTCCCACATCGGCGGCCTTGGTGTAGATACCGCCGCCAACACGCGCAAAGAGCGCAATCGAGCTAGCGCCGAGCGAGAAGCCTGCGAGCACGTTGATGACCGTCCCAATGCTCTCGGCGAGCGTGGCGGTCGTCGAGGCATCGAGGAACATGCCTTGGTACACAATGAAGAGCACGCCGAGACCGAGGATGCCGAGACCGACCACCGAGAGGCCCATCACGAGGCCCCCGGCAAAGGCAACGTTGAGCGCTTGGCCGAGGCCGGTCCGGGCGGCGTTCGTGGTGCGCACGTTCGCTTTCGTAGCGACGCGCATCCCGATGAAGCCTGCCAGCGCCGAACAGAACGCGCCGACGATGAACGAGAGTGCGATCAGCGGCGAGGAGTCGGCCCGGCCCATGTTGGCGAAGGCCAGAAGCGCAGCCACGGCCACGACGAAGACGGAGAGAACGCGGTACTCGCGGCGCAGGAACGCCTGCGCGCCCTCGGCGATGTCGTTTGCGATCTCCGCCATGCGTTCCGTCCCGACGTCCTGCTTGCCGACCCACTGCGCCCGGACGAACGCATAGGCCAATGCAAGCGCACCGGCAATCGGGATGAGGAAGGTGAGTAGTTGCTCGTTCATGAGAAAAAGGTTAGTGGGTGAGAAAGGGTTTTGGGTGAGAGGTTCTGAGTTTGGCGTGGGAAACGGTGGGGTCTCGGACCCCAAACCCACAACCTCCAACTCCCTACCTCCGGTTGTATCGGTTCATGGCCGTTGTCAGGCCCTCGCGGACAAACGTGAGCGCCGCCTCCGTCGCCGCCGCCACCGCCTCCTCGATCACGGGTTGCTCGTCGGCATCGAACGGCGCGAGCACGTAATCGACCTGTCGGCCACGCGGGAAGCTAGACCCGATGCCGACACGTAGACGGGGAAAATTCGCCGAATTGAGCCGGTCGATGATGTCCTGTACGCCGTTGTGTCCGCCCGCCGAGCCGCCCGGACGGAGCCGGATCTGCCCCGTATCGAGCGCGAGGTCGTCGTAGACCACGAGGACATCTTCGATCTCGACGCGACTCAGGGCGACGAGCTTCTTGACGGCAGTACCGCTACGGTTCATGAAGTCCAGTGGCTTGGCCACCCCGATGGGCGTGCCCCGGTAGCTCCCCCACGCGCTGGCAAACGGTCCGCCGCCAACCTCGAAGGCAAGCCCTGCTTTTCGAGCCACCGCATCGGCGACCATGAACCCGGCGTTGTGGCGGGTGCCCTCGTAGTCGGGTCCGGGGTTGCCCAGCCCGATGATGATTCGCTTGGCACGCGCCATGAGGAGGGAGAAATAACGAGTGTCGAATGTCGAGCGGCTGCACTGGGCAACCACCCGTCATTCGACACTCGATGCTCGCGTGGCGGTTTAGCCTTCGGCTTCGTCGGAGCCGGCGTCGGCAGCCTCGCCCTCTCCACCTTCGGCAGCCTCGGCGGCTCCCTCGTCGCCTTCGAGCAGGAGGCCATCTTCTGCCTCCGGCTCCTCTTCGGCGCGCGGCGCGGTGATCGACACCACGGTCCGGGCGGGATCCGTCAGAATCTCGACGTTCTCGACTTCCAGTTCAGAGACGTGGATTGAGTCGCCGATCTCCAGCGTGGTGACCTCGACTTCGACCTGGCCGGGGATGTGCTTCGGCAGGCAACGGATCTCCAGTTCGTTGAGCGGCTGCGAGAGGATACCGCCCGCCTTGACGCCCGCGGCGATACCGACGGTGACGACGGGGATCGTCATGTCCAAGGTCTCGCCCGCCGTGAGGGCGAGGAAGTCCATGTGGATCGGCACGTCCGTGACGGGGTGGAAGTCGATGTTCTTGACAATCGCGTCGTGCGACTCGCCGTCGACACTCAGCGAGACGACGTGCGTCTCGGCGGTGTAGATCAACGGGCGCAGGTCGAGGATCGGCACGCGGAAGTGGACCGGATCGGTGTGCTGCCCGTAGAGCACGCAGGGCACCTCTTCGGCGCGGCGGATGGCTTTGGTGGCACGTTTGCCAGTGTCGCGCGGCTGCGCGTCAATCGTGATGGCGTCCATGATGCGTGGCTTCGTTAGCCGGGTTCGTTACGGGATAAAAAGGGTAGAGACGGACTCGTCGGCGTAGATGCGGTGGATGGCGTCGGCGAAGTGGTCGGCGACGGAGATCACCTCGATCTTGTCCGAGGTCCGCTGAAGCGGCACGGTGTCGGTGACGAGCAGGCGGCTGATCGGCGAGGCCTCGATCCGGTCGTAGGCCGGACCGGAGAGCAGCGCGTGCGTGGCCGCGGCTTCGATGGACAGCGCGCCCGCGTCGAGCAGCGCCTGCGCAGCGGAGACCAGCGTGCCCGCCGTATCCACCATGTCATCAAGCAGCAGCACGTTCTTGCCGCGCACATCGCCGATGATGTTCATTACCTCGGCGACGTTCTGGCGGGGTCGCCGCTTGTCGATGAGGGCCAGCTCGGTATCGAGCCGCTTGGCGTAGGCGCGGGCCAGCTTCAGCGATCCCACATCCGGGGCCACGACGACGAGGTTGTCAGCGGCCTGCTCGCGGAGGTGCTCGATGAGCACGGCGGAGCCGTAGAGGTGGTCCACCGGGATGTCGAAGAAGCCCTGCAACTGCGAGGCGTGGAGGTCCATCGTCAGGATGCGGTCCACGCCGACCGTCGTGAGGACGTTGGCAAGGGCCTTCGAGGCGATGGAGACGCGGGGCTGGTCCTTCCGGTCCTGCCGCGCATAGCCGAAGTACGGCATCACCGCCGTGACACGCGCCGCACTCGCCCGCTTCGCCGCGTCAATGAGGAAGAGCAGTTCCAGCCAGTTGTCCGCCGGGGGCGGCGTCGTCTGGATGATGAACAGATCGGTCCCGCGAATCGACTCTCCGTAGCGGACGTAGATCTCGCCATCGGAGAAATCCTTGATGGTGACGGCTCCGAGTTCCTGCCCGTAGGCGCGGGCAATGGCCTGCGCGAGCGCCGGGTGGGAGCGGCCCGCGAAGAGCGATATGGGAAAATCGTTGGAGAGCACCGTGCAGAGCGCGCGAGTGAAAAACAAAAAAGCCCGCCTCGGAGAGAGAACGGTACCGGAGAGGACGACCTCTCGGAAGTTGCCCGGGGAGGACTCGAACCCCCACTAACAGGACCAAAACCTGCTGTGCTGCCATTACACCACCGGGCAGGAAGCAAGACGAGTACAGACGCATCGCCTCCATAGACTGGCAAAAATAGCGATCCGGGCGGCTCGCTGTCAACGACACGACCTCCACAAAAGGAACGCTCGACGGGCCTGTGTCGTGGCATTCGCCCGCTGTGCCCTACTTTGCGGGACTCACCCCGCGCTCGCTGCCAGTACGCCCCGCCAATTCCTCTGGTAATCGCCTCGATTTCGCGGTGCCTTCATGCGATACGAGCGCTACCGCTCCCTTTTCTCCCCCCTACCCCTCCTCGATGGACGAACGCAACGCCATCGGCGTCGTCGGTGGCCTCGGCCCCTACGCCGGACTCGACCTCGTCAAGAAGGTCTTCGACAACACCGCCGCCTCGACCGACCAACAGCACCTACCGGTCGTTCTGATCTCCTACCCCGGCCACTTCCCGGACCGCTCGGCCTATGTCGCCGACCAGTCGAAGCCCAGCCCCGTTCCTGCGCTCGTCGAGGTGCTCCGGCGGCTCGATGATGTGGGCTGCGCCATCGCGGGTATGCCGTGCAACACGGCCCACGCGCCGGTGATCTACGACGCGCTCACCGAAGCGATGGAGCGCGAAGGCCGGACGATCCGGCTCATCAGCATCATCGAAGCCTGCGCCGAGGCCGCGCGGCGGCGCGACCCGAGCATTCGCCGCGTCGGGGTCTTGGCGACCAGTTCGTCCCTCAAAGGTCGGCTCCACTCGATTGCGCTGGAGCAGATCGGGCTGGAGGGCGTGCGGCCCGACTGGGACTATCAAGAGGCCGTGCTCAACCCCGTGATCTTTGACGAGACGTGGGGCCTGAAGGCCCAGAGCGACCCGCCGACCGAGGAGGCCCGCAACCGGCTCCTCGATGGCATCCGCCACCTCCGCGAGCGCGGAGCCGACGCCGTCATCCTCGGCTGCACCGAGCTTCCGCTGGCCGTGCCCGAGCCAGAGTTCGAGGGCGTCCCGATCATCGACTCGACGGACGCCCTCGCCCGGGCCCTCATCCGGGCCACGCACCCCGACAAGCTCAAGCCGCTCCCCGAGGCACTCGCGGAGAAGGCCGAAGGATAGAGGACAAAGTAGGTCTAGGCCGCGTGCGTTCCAGCGGCCTATCTTCAAGCCTCCCTGCTCTCCCCAACGGTCGTCCCGATGAAACGCGCCATTGTCTCATTCTTCGCCCTCCTCGCCTGCACTGCTGCACCTGCGGACGCTCAGGTATGCAACGGTGACATTGTGCTTGAGACGCAAGCTGAAGTCGACGCCTTCGACTGCACCGAAGTGGCCTTAAGCCTGAGGATCGGTGTTTTTTCTGGCGGCTCGAACATCACAGACCTGACTCCAATCTCGGAGCTTTCCTCCGTCAGTGGCTCCCTCACGATCGTGAGGAACGGCGCGCTCACATCGCTCGATGGACTCGACAATCTTGACTCTGTCGGCTCCCTCGACATTGAGGACAACGACGCGCTCACATCGCTCGGCGGAATCGATAACCTGTCCTCCATCGGCAGCGACATCAGCATTGAGTTCAACACTTCACTCACATCGCTCGACGGACTCGGCAACATCATCTCCATCGGCAGCACCCTCTCTATCTCCGGCAACGCCGCGCTCACATCGCTCGATGGACTCGACAACCTCAACTCCATCGGCGGCAGCCTCTTTATCGGCAACGCGGCGCTCATATCGCTCGGAGGACTCGGCAACCTCAACTCCATCGGCGATGACATCAGCATTGACGACAACGACGCGCTCACATCACTCGATGGACTCGACAACCTCAACTCCGTCGGCGGCGACATCATCATTGAGGACAACGACGCACTCACATCGCTCGACGGCCCCGACAACCTCAACTCCATCGGCGGCCTCCTCGTCATCGGCGATAACAACGCGCTCACATCGCTCCACGGCCTCGGCAATCTCGCCTCTGTCGGCGGCCTCCTCATTAGGGATAACGGTGCGCTGGCCTCGCTTGATGGACTCGACGCCCTCGCTTCCAGTCGTAGATTCGACATAGAGGACAACGCCGCGCTAAGTTCGCTGGCTGGAATTGGAAAGCTCTCTTCCATCGGCGGCTCGGCTTATATCCACGGCAACGACGCGCTCACATCGCTCCACGGGCTCAGCAATCTCGCCTCCGTCGGCGGCTTCCTCGAAATCAGCGATAACGATGCGTTGGCCTCGCTCGACGGACTCGAAGCCCTCACTTCCGTCGGCAGCACCTTGTTCATCCGGTTCAACAATGTGCTACGCCAGTGCTCGTGCGGGCTCTCCGGCTTCATCTTCGGCGATCCGCCCGTTTTCTCGGGCGTCGATGGCGGCATCAACATTTTCGATAACGACCCAGACGGGCAGTGTAATTCGCCGCAGGAAGTCCTCGACGACATCTGCCCTACCACCGACGCCGAACCGACCGACGATTTGCTCCCCAAGGCGTTCGCGCTGGCCCCAGCCTACCCGAACCCGTTTGCAAGCGAGACGCGGATCGGCTTCGCCGTGCCTGAGGCGACGGACGTGCGGCTCGTGGTCTACGACGTGCTCGGTCGTGAGGTAACGGTGCTGGCCGATGGCGAGGTCGGAGCCGGTCGGCATGAAGCGGTGCTCGATGGCACGGACCTGCCGAGCGGGACGTACTTCGTGCGGCTAGAGAACGGATCGCAAACGCAGACACAGGCACTCTCCGTCGTGCGGTAGCGGTGGGCAAAAGGGGAAATCCACGAACCCTTGTCGCCCGGCAGAGGCACGGCGGGCTATATTCCCCCGAAAGCGGCTATATTTCCTTATCGTTTCCTCACGCTCCCCGTATACCCGTCGGCCCTGCCTATGCAGAGATTGGCTACTGAACGCTTCTAAGTCTCTCTCCGACCGCATACGATGCTCAAAGAGCGTAGCCGCCTGCTGCAACGGCTCCTGTTCGCCGCCGACCTCGGCCTGATCGCCCTCGCGTGGACCCTAGCGTGGGTGATCCGTTTCGAACTGCTGACGCCACCGGCATTCCGCCCCCTCGCGGAGTACCTCACCTTCCTCCCCGCTGTCCTCGTGATCTGGGGCGCGGTGTTTCTCCTGTCCGGGCTGTACTGGACCCGGCGCGCCCAGCGCCTCCCGCTCGTCGTCTTCGCCGTGGCGCGCGCCGTGACGCTCGGCCTCTTCGCCTCGATAGCCGCCGTGTTCTTCTACCGCGAGTTCTCGTTCTCGCGGCTGCACATGCTCCTGTTCGGGGTCCTCACCTCGACGTTCCTCGTCCTGCTACGGTTGTCGATCTATGCCGTCCTGCGCCGGGCGCGGCAGCAAGGCAAGAACCTCCGCCGCGTGCTCGTGGTCGGGGCCGGGAAAGCGGGACAGCGGCTCGCGAGCGCCTTCCAGCAGTACCCGTGGATGGGCTTCGAGGTCGTCGGCTTCCTCGATGACGAGAAGGCGGACGACCCCGATGTGCTGGGCACCGTGGACGACTTCACCGCGGTGATGGACCGCCTCTCGGCTACGGGGCGATCGGTGGACCTCGTCTACGTCTGCCTCCCGTCGTGGGCAGCGGGCAAAATCGAGCGGCTGATCGACGACGCGGCGACGCGCCTCGCGCACGTCTGTCTCGTCCCGGACCTGTTCCAGTTCGAGATGATCCTCAACAGCCGGGTCTCAGACATCGACGGGCTGCCGGTGATCCACCTGATCGACGAGACGCCGTTCGACTTCCGCCGCGTGGTCAAGCGCGGTGCCGACATCGCGTTCTCGCTCGCGGTGCTCATGCTGCTGTCGCCGGTCTTTATCGCCATCGCGGTGGCGGTCAAGCTGTCGTCACCGGGGCCGGTGTTCTACCGGCAGGAGCGGATGGGCCTCAACGGGCGCTGCTTCGAGATGCTCAAGTTCCGCTCGATGCCCGTCAACGCCGAGGCCAAAACAGGCGCGGTGTGGGCCTCACCGGGCGAAAACCGGGCGACGCCCGTCGGGGCCTTCCTCCGCCGGACGAGCCTCGACGAACTGCCGCAATTTATCAACGTGCTCCTCGGCCACATGTCGGTGGTCGGCCCGCGCCCCGAGCGGCCGGTCTTCATCGACGAGTTCAAGGAGCGGGTGCCGCACTACATGCTCCGCCACAAGGTCAAGGCAGGCATCACCGGCTGGGCACAGGTCAACGGCTGGCGCGGCGACACGAGCATCGAGAAGCGGATCGAGTTCGATATCTACTACATCCAACATTGGAGCCTGTGGTTGGATGTGAAGATCGTCTTCCTGACCCTCTTCAAAGGCTTCGTCCACGAGAACGCCTATTGAGAAAGGGCGAACGGGGGATAGTGAAGACAGGGAGCGTCTGTTTGATTGTATTCTCCCTCTGTCGCCCTCACTCCCTATCCCGAATGATCTACCTCACCAACGTCTCGGTCGCCTTCGGCGGGCAGGTGGTTCTCGACGGGCTAACGTGGGCGGTCCGGCCCGGCGTCCGCACCGGGCTGGTCGGGCCGAACGGCGCGGGGAAGTCGACGCTCCTCCGGGTGATCTCGGGGACGCAGCACACCGATGGCGGCGAGGTGTCGTTTGAGGGTGGAACGACAGTCGGGTATCTCACGCAGGACGTGCAGGAGATGCCCGGCGAGACAACGGTCCTCGACGCGGCACTCGATGCGTTCTCCGAGGTCCTCGACGCCGAGCGGGCCGTCCACGACCTCGCCGCCGAGTTGGAGGCGATGGACGACCACACCTCCGACGCCTACATGAAGCGCGTCGAGCGCCTGACGCGCGCGCAGGCTGACCTCGACCGGATGGAGGGCCACCTGATCCGCCCCAAGACCGAGTCGGTGCTCTCCGGGCTGGGCTTCGAGGCGGACGACATGGAGCGCCCGCTCCGCACGTTCTCCGGCGGCTGGCGGATGCGCGTCGCCCTCGCCCGGCTGCTGCTCCAGAACCCGTCGGTGCTGCTCCTCGACGAGCCAACCAACCACCTCGACATCGAAAGCATCGACTGGCTCGAAACCTACCTCAAGAGCTACCCCGGCGCGGTCGTCCTCGTCTCGCACGACCGCTACTTCCTCGACCGGATGGTAACGAGCATCGCCGAACTGTACGCGGGCAAAGCGACAGAATACGCGGGCAACTACACGTTCTACCTCGAAGAGCGGAAGGAACGACGAGCGCTTCAGCAGGCGGCCTACGACAACCAGCAGCGCGAGATCGTCCAGACCGAGCGGTTCATCGAGCGCTTCCGCTACAAGGCATCGAAGGCAGCACAGGTCCAGAGCCGGGTCAAGATGCTCGAAAAACTCGACCGCATCGCCCCGCCGCCGAGCGAGGAGGCCGCGATCCACTTCCGCTTCCCCGAGCCACCGCGCTCCGGTCGCTCGGTCCTCGAAGTCTCGCCCTTCTCGAAGACCTACCCCAACCCCGAAGGCGGCACCATCCAGGTTTTCGATAACGCGGGGCCGCTGCTGATCGAGCGGGGCAACAAGATCGCCCTCATCGGGAAGAACGGCGCGGGCAAGTCGACCCTCGCCCGCATCCTCGACGGGCAGGAGCCGTTCGAGGGCGAACGTGAGGTAGGCTATCAGGTCCAGCCCGCCTTCTTCGCCCAGCACCAGGCCGACACGATTGACCACAAGCTGACGGCGCTCGACGCGCTCCGTGAGGTGTCGCGTGGGCAATCTGAGACGGAGCTTCGCTCTCTCCTCGGCGCGTTTCTCTTCCAGGGCGATGACGTGTTCAAAACCGTCGGCGTCCTCTCCGGCGGCGAGCGTTCCCGCCTCGCCCTCGCCCGGACGCTCCTCTCCCCCGCCAACTTCCTCATCCTCGACGAGCCGACGAACCACCTCGACATGGCGAGCAAGGCCGTCCTCGTCGAAGCGCTCCGGCAGTACGCGGGCACGTTCGTCGTCGTCAGCCACGACCGGCACTTCCTCGACCAGATCGTGACCAGCGTGTGGTGGGTCGATCACGGCGGGCTGCGTGTCTATGATGGGAGCTACTCCGACTTCGTCTGGCAGCGCGAAAAGCAAGGCCAGCCGACGAGTAGCGCCTCCGGCGACGGACAGGCAAGCGCTCCGCCAAAACCGGCTGCGTCGAAGCCGAAGCCCTCCGGCGGAAAGAAGACAAAAGAGCAGAAGCGCCGCGAGGCCGAGGAGCGCAACCGGCTCTACCAGACGCTCCAGAAAGGCAAGCCCGCCGGAAAGATCGAAGACCCGAAGCTTCTGGCCCGCCTCGTCGAGAAACTGGAAAACGAGGTCGCCGCCAAGGAGGAGGAGAAGGAAGCGCTAGAGGCCAAGCTCGCCGACCCGACGTTCTACCAGCAGGCCGAGGCGTTTCAGGAGACCATGCGCGCCTTCGGCGAAGTCGAGGCCGAGCTCAAGACGCTGATGAAGCGCTGGGAAGACGCCGCCGCCAAGCTCGAAGCTGCTGCATAACAGATGGCGGCTCATGCTCCGCGCTCGAAAGAACGTGACAGCGAGACCGCTAGATCAGAGGGTGCAGATGGACAGGCAGCTTGAATGTCGGCAGGAGTGAGTAGGTACAGGGCAGGCTGTCGCTGGCGGACCAATCGAACAGCATCGGGCTCAATCTCCAATAACTGCTCAAGCTGATCAGAAGCATGTTGGTAGCTGTCAACGTCGGCGCTCCAAGTGGCACCCAAGTGCTCACGCATGTAGCGAATGGAGAAGTGGTTAGCCAAGCCCTCCTCGAAAACGGTGGTCCTCTTTCCGCCCGAGGGCGAGAGTAGGTGGATGGCCTCATGAGCCATCTGAAAGCTCGCTCGGTTCATATCAGTAGCGCACCTCGGTGTGATCTGTATGACGACATGGCCGCAGTTGCCCGGATACCAGATCTGAGGCGTGGGGCCGCCGAACTCAACGCCTAATACAGTGTAGCTCGAATCCCTCGGGCCGTATAAATCCTGAGCGACCCGGAGGATGTGACCTAATCGAGAGGCGAGTGTCCAAGTCCAACCTGTGTTCTGAGGCAGCCGCCGCGCGAACCAGAGATCGGTCTCGATTTCTACAGATTGGATCATTGGTTCGAGATCCGCCTAAACCTTACTTATCGGGACGGATGGTGGTGTTATCAGGCCCCAAGGCGCGATAACGTCACATGAACTACTCAGACCGTGTTGCGGCTGCCGAGCAGGATGATGGCGAGGAGCAGGAGCACCGGGACGACGACGCTGGCAATCGGCATCCATTCGAGGCCGGTGCCGTGCGGCACATCGGCGGCCTGGACGTAGAGGAGCAGGTTCATGAGATCGGAGGTAAGGTGAGGCGAAAAGATACAGCGTCGCTCGAAACGAATCCGGCAAAAGGATTCAGCATGGAGTTCCTCCCCTTAGCATAGCCTGTCCCCGCGAAGGCGGGGAGGGAGGACAGGAGGGGGGCGAGAGCGGAAACCATCGTCGGGCTTTGCTTGCTCGCCCCCCGCTTGCCCTACGCCCCCCCCCTGCTAGGAAGCGAGTTGGTTGCTCTGTTGAGAACCTAAAAGGATGAGTCATCCCGAGCGCAGTCGAGGGATCTCTTCGGCGAAACTCTTCGCAACCTAGCAACACCATGCCCGGAGAGATCTCTCCACTCGCTCCGACACGCTGTGTCTGCGCTCGGTCGAGATGACAGGAGCAGAGCTTCTCAACGAAGCATGAGTCGGTGACCTACACTAGCTGCCCATAAGCTCAGCTACCGCGTCGCGCAGCGCGGGCTGCCACGGGGGCGGGGCCATGCCCCAGAGGTCGGCGAGGCGGGCCGTGTGGAGCCGGGCGTCGGGCGGACGGCGAGCAGGCGTCGGGTAGGCACTTGTCGGGATTGGCTCGATGCGCTCCGTGCGAATGGGGCCGTGCTGCCGGGCTTCTTCAACAACCGATTCGGCGAGGCCGTGCCACGTCGTCACAGGTGTTCCGGCGAAATGGAAGGTTCCGCTCGGTGCATCGGGATCGGTAGCGATGCGCTCGGCGATGTGCAGGGCGGCGCGGGCGATGTCGGCGGCAGCGGTCGGGTTACCGTGCTGGTCGGCGACGACGCGCAACGTGTCGCGCTCGCTACTGAGGCGGAGAATCGTCTTGACGAAGTTGTGCCGATGCGCGCTGAAGACCCAACTCGTGCGGAAGATGACGTGCCGGTCGAGCCGGGCGCGGACAGCCTCCTCCCCTTCCCACTTGCTCTGCCCGTAGACCCCAAGCGGATTCGCCGGGTCGCTCTCGGTGTACGGCGCACCCTTCGTCCCGTCAAAGACATAGTCCGTCGAAAGGTGGACGAGCGGAATGCTTAACTCGGCGCAAGCGTCGGTGAGATGCACCGGACCGTCGCGGTTGACGGCGAAGGCGAGGTCCGGCTCCGACTCGGCCCGGTCCACCGCCGTGTACGCCGCCGCGTTGATAATGACATCGGGCGCGTGCGTCTCCACGGCGTGGCGCACTACCTCCCGGTCGGTGATATCCAAGTCGGCCCGCGTCAGCCCGACGACGTTGCCTTCGCCCGCCCGCAATAGCTCGCGCCCGACCTGCCCACTCGCTCCTGTGACGACGATCTTCATAGTAGACGTGATCAAACCTTTTGTGCTCAAAACCTATTCTTTGAACACGTCATCCCTGCGCAGGCGGGGATCCAGAGTTGGAAGTAGCCGGTGGGTCCTCGATCAGGGTCGGGGATGACTCGTTATCAAAAACCAGACAGCGTCACGACGAATCCGTCAGCACGCCCTCGACCTGCGGCAGATCGTCCGGGCCAAGCTCCGCGAGCGTCGGGTGCTGCCGATCACGCTCCGAGAGAATCGGCTCCGCGATGGGCCAGTCGATGCCGAGGGCGGGATCGTTCCACCGGAGGCCGCCCTCGTCGTCCGGGTGGTAGACATCGGTGCACTTGTAGAACACGTCGGCCCGGTCGGAGAGGGCGCAGAAACCGTGGGCGAAGCCGGGTGGGACGTAGAGCTGCCGCCCGTTGGCTTCGGACAGTTCGACCGCAGCGTGCTGCCCGAACGTCGGCGAGCCGGGTCTAAGATCGACCGCCACGTCGTAGACCGTGCCGCGCACGACCCAGATCAGCTTACCCTGCGGATACCGTTTCTGAAAGTGCAGCCCGCGCAGCACGCCCCGCTTCGAGCGCGAGAGGTTGTCCTGCACGAACTCCACGTCGAGGCCGTGTGCGCGGTAGCGGTCGGCGTGGTAGCACTCCATGAACGCGCCGCGCCCATCTTCAAACACACGCGGTTCAAAGAGCAGGAGGCCGGGGAGGTCGGTTTCGATGGTGGTCACGCGCAGCGAGATGGGTCATAGGAGACCTAGAAGGTACTCCCCATACGCGCTCTTGGCGAGGGGCTGCGCAAGCGCTTCGAGCGCGGCGGCGTCGATATACCCCATCCGGTAGGCCACCTCCTCGGGGCAGGCGATCTTCAGCCCTTGCCGACTCTCGACGACCTCGATGAAATTCGCTGCTTCGAGGAGCGCCTGATGGGTGCCCGTGTCGAGCCACGCGGTCCCCCGCCCCAGCGTTTCGACGCGGAGGTCGCCGCGCTCCAGATAGGCCCGGTTCACGTCCGTGATCTCTAGTTCACCCCTTGCGGACGGCCTCAAGTTGTGGGCGATGTCCACGACGGCGTTGTCGTAGAAATACAGCCCCGTCACCGCGTAGTTGGAAGTCGGGTGCTCGGGTTTTTCCGTGATGTCGATGGCCCGCCCCGTATCGTCAAATGTGACGACGCCGTAGCGCTCGGGGTCGCGGACGCGGTAGCCGAAAACCGTCGCGCCCTGCTCCTGCTGCGCGGCCTGCTGGAGCCGCCCCGACAGCCCCTGCCCATAGAAGATGTTGTCGCCCAGCACGAGCGCTACGCCATCGCTGCCGATGAACTCCGCCCCGAGCAGAAACGCCTCGGCGATGCCCTTCGGCTCGGGCTGCTCGACGTAGGAAAACGTCATGCCCCACTTCCTGCCGTCGCCGAGGAGCCGCTCGAACAGCGGGAGGTCGCGCGGCGTCGAGACGACGAGCACCTCGCGGATACCCGCCAGCATGAGCGTCGAGAGCGGGTAGTAGACGAGCGGCTTGTCGTAGACCGGCATGAGCTGCTTGCTGACGGCGAGGGTCAGCGGGTACAGCCGGGTGCCAGCGCCGCCAGCGAGGATGATGCCTTTCATCGAGGATAGGAGCGCGAGAAGAGGAAGAAAGAAAAGATAGAAGAGAGCGAGCTGTCTCTTCTATCTCTGTCCTTTCCTCTTTCTTTTCTCAGGCCGTGGCCTGCTCGGCGACGGCCTCGCGGAAATAGTCCAGCGTGCGGCGCAGTCCCTCGGCCCGGTCCACCTGCGGCGACCAGCCCAGTACCTCGCGCGCCTTCGTGATGTCGGGCTGCCGAACCTGCGGGTCATCCGCCGGAAGCGGCTGATAGGTAATCGTGGACGACGATCCGGTAAGCGCTACGACTTCCTCGGCGAACGCCTTGATCGACAGTTCATCCGGGTTGCCGATGTTGACCGGCTCGGTCTCGTCAGACATCAGCAGCCGGTAGATGCCTTCCATGAGGTCATCGACGTACTGGAACGAGCGCGTCTGACTGCCGTCGCCGAACACCGTGATCGGCTCGCCGCGCAGCGCTTGGCCCATGAACGCGGGAAGTGCCCGCCCATCGTCGAGGCGCATCCGGGGGCCGTAGGTGTTGAAGATGCGAACGATCCGCGTCTCGACGCCGTGATAGCGGTGATAGGCCATCGTGATGGCCTCGGCGAAGCGCTTGGCCTCATCGTAGACGCCCCGGAACCCGACCGGGTTGACGTTGCCCCAGTAGGTCTCCTGCTGGGGATGCACCTCGGGGTCGCCGTAGACCTCACTCGTCGAGGCGAGCAGGAACCGCGCCCCTTTCGCCTTCGCCAAACCGAGCAGGTTGTGCGTCCCGAGTGCGCCAACCTTCAGCGTCTGGATCGGCAGCTTGAGGTAGTCAATCGGCGAAGCCGGGCTGGCAAAGTGTAGGATATAGTCGAGATCGCCCGCGACGTAGACGTAGTTCGACACGTCGTGCCGGACGAGGTCGAACCGCTCGTGACCGACGAGGTGGGCGACGTTGTCCGGGCTGCCCGTGATGAAGTTGTCCATGCAGACGACTTCGTGGCCCTCCGCAATGAAACGGTCGCAGAGGTGGGACCCGAGGAAACCGGCACCGCCGGTGATGAGGGTACGAGGCATTTGTATCAGAGGGCAGAGGGCAGAAAGCAGCGAGCAGGAGTCAGAGGTCGTTGTTCGCTCTGCCTTCTGCTCGCCGCCCTCTGCTCGCTGGAATCAGGCTTGGCCGTTCTCCGAGATGGACATCGCCGGGGCCACGAACGGACGACCAATGGAGTGGTACTCGAAGCCCGCCTCGGCCATACGCTCCGTGTCGTAGAGATTACGTCCGTCGAAGATCAGCGGCTCGTTGAGGAGGCGCTGCATCCGCTCGAAGTCCGGGCGGCGGAACTCGGGCCACTCAGTACAAATCACGAGCGCGTCGGCACGGACGAGGGCGCTGTACGAGTCAGCGGCGTAGGAGATGGACCCGTTGCCGAGTTCGCCTTCGCCGAGCACGTCGCGCGTCGTCTCGATGGCTTCGGGATCGAAAGCCACCACCTCGGCTCCTTGGTCTGTGAGCGCACGAATGACGACATGACTCGGGGCCTCGCGCACGTCATCCGTGTTGGGCTTGAACGCCAGCCCCCAGACGGCGAAGCGCTTACCCTGGATGTCGCCGCCGAAATGGTCGAGCACGCGCTGGCCCATCAGGCCATGCTGCCGAGCGTTGACGCGGAGTACCGACTCCAGAATCTCGAAGGTGTAGTTGTTCTCTGTCGAGGTTTTAGCGAGCGCCTGCACGTCTTTCGGGAAGCACGACCCACCGAAACCGATCCCAGCATAGAGGAACTTGGTCCCGATGCGGCTGTCGGTCCCGATGCCGTGGCGCACCTTGTCCACGTCGGCCCCGACGCGCTCGCACACGTTGGCGATCTCGTTCATGAACGTGATCTTGGTGGCGAGGAGCGAGTTGGCAGCGTACTTCGTCATCTCGGCGCTCTTCTCGTCCATCACGATGATGGGGTTGCCCGAGCGGACGAACGGCTCGTAAAGCTGCGTCATCAACTCGGCGGCCTTCTTGCTGTCGGTGCCGATCACGACGCGCTCGGGCTTCATGAAGTCGTCCACGGCGACGCCCTCGCGCAAGAACTCGGGATTCGAGACCACGTCAAAGTCTTTGCCCACGGTGAGGCCGTGCTGTTCCATGATCTCCGTCACCCGCTCGGCGGTCCCGACCGGAACAGTACTCTTATCGACTATCACGCGGTAGCCCCAGTCGTTCTGCTTCAGCAGGTCGGCGATGTCGCCCGCCACGCCGAGGACGTAGGAGAGGTCGGCGGAGCCATCCTCGCCGGGCGGCGTCGGGAGGGCGAGGAAGAGGATGGTCGCGGCTTCGACGGCTTCAGCGAGGTCGGTCGTGAAGTGCAGCCGGTCCTCGCGGAGGTTGCGCTCCAGGAAACGCTCGATGCCCGGCTCGAAGAGGGTCAGTTCACCCCGGCTCAGTTTTTCGACTTTGCGTTCGTCGATGTCCACGCAGATAACGTCGTTGCCCATCTCGGCAAAGCAGGTGCCCGAAACGAGGCCGACGTAGCCGGTACCGATGACTCCGATTTTCATAGTAGGGTGCAGGTGCGGTCAGGAACAGAAGCGCGGAGACCGGATGCTCGGCCTCGCTCTTCCACAGAGTGGTAAAGAAGGTTAAACGCGCCTTGAAACTACCTATCGGCCATGCGAGCGCCAAAGGAAGATCAGGCGGAGAATGGAGACGGAAAGCATAGACATAACACCTCCGTCTCTTTCCATCTCACACTCTCCCTTATCTTGTCGGCCCCCTTCTTAACCATCTTAATTCTCCCCACGAAGCATGGCGCTTTACGCAGTGATTATGGCAGGCGGAGTCGGCAGTCGGCTGTGGCCGCGCAGTCGGCAGAGCACCCCGAAGCAGTTCCTCGATGTCTTTAACGAGGCGTCCCTCATCCAGAACACCTTTGCTCGCCTCCAGCCACTCGTGCCGCCGGAACAGGTCTACGTCGTCACCAACCAGCGCTCGGTGGAGGAGACACAGAACCACCTGCCTGCCATCCCGCGGGAGAACATCCTCGCGGAGCCGATGGCGCGCAACACCGCCCCGGCCATCGCCTTCGCCGCCGCCACGCTGCACGCGAAGGACCCCGACGCCGTGATGATCATCCTCTCGGCGGACCACGCGATTCACAACGTACCCGCCTTCCACGAGGTGCTGGAAGCGAGCATCGCGAAAGCCGCTGACCCCGGCGCTCTCATCACAGTGGGTATCGAGCCGACCTACCCCGAGACCGGCTACGGCTATCTCCAGTACGATGCCTCCGAAGGCAAGGCCGACAGGCCAGACGCCTACGTCGTGCTCACCTGCGCCGAGAAGCCCGACCTCGCCACCGCCGAGCGCTTCCTCGACTCCGGCGACTTCCTCTGGAACAGCGGCATCTTCGTCTGGCGCGCCGACTCGATCCTCGACCAGGTGGCGAAGTACCTCCCCGAGGTTCACGCGGCCTTCGTTCCTGTCGAGAACGCTGTTCGCTCGGGCGATGCCGACGCAATCCAATCGGCCATTGACGAGGCCTTCCGCAAAACGCCCAAGATTTCGATCGACTACGGCGTGATGGAACCCGCCGCACCGGACATGAACACGTGGGTGGTCCCCGGCTCGTTCGGCTGGAGCGATGTGGGCGACTGGCGCGCGGTCTATGACGTGAGCGACAAAGACCAAGCGGGCAACGCCGCCGAGGGCAACGTGATCGTTCACAACACAAGCCGGTCCTACGTCCGCGGTCACGACAAGCTGATCGTGCTGATCGGGGTTCAGGACCTTGCGGTCGTAGACGCGGGCGACGCCCTCCTCGTCTGCAAGATGGACGCGACGCAGCAGGTCAAGAACATCGTCGACTATCTCGGCTCGCATGGATTAGAGGAATACGTCTAGGCTTCCTCCGAGCATCGCTATCAGCGCCCGGCCTTGTCGCAGAGGTCGGGCGCTTTTCCGTTATGTGCCCCCCTATCAAACCTTAATCGTTTCATCACAAAAAGAGACGGATTCGCATGCAACTATCCCCACGACGTGACGTAGCAGTCGCCAAATGACCAGCCAGTCACCTAGTGACCAAGAGTTCACAACACATCCTGCTTGATGGAGACTCCCACCTTATCCCGCCGCGACCGTGAGCGCCTGATGCGCCGCCGCGCCATGCTTGACGCCGCCCTCGTGGTCTTTGCCCAGAAGGGGTATGAGGGGGCCACGCTCGACGCCATCGCCGAGCGCGCCGAGTTCGGCAAGGGCACGATCTACAACTACTTCCCCGACGGCAAAGAAGAAATCCTCTTCGCCCTCTTCGACGAGATGTTCGGCGGGATCGCCACTCTCATCCAGACACACTTTGAGGAAGAGGCCCACCAGAGCCAGCACGCCCGCGAGGCGTTCCGCGACCTTATCGCTCGCTTACTCAACCACTTTACCGAGAACCGCGAGACGTTCTTCCTCCTCATCAAGGAGGCCCAGCGCCTGATGCTCACCCAGCATGACCACGTCGCCACCCTCCACCGCCGCCGTGACCGCACCATCGATGCGCTCGTCGCCCCCATCGAACACGCCATCGAGAAGGGCGAACTTCGTGCCTTTCCGCCTCAGGTGATTGCTCATATGCTGATGGGCAACGTCAAGGGCTACCTCATGTACGCCCACTCTGAATGCCACCCCGAGGACACGCACGAATTTGCCTCGCTTGACGAGGCTGCCGAGTTCATCACGTCGATTCTTTTTGACGGTCTGTTGCCCCGCGACTAAAGGCTGTCACCCCTACTGCTTACTCTACGACAGGCCCTCCATCTGACCGCCCGTATGCAACGCCTGACGCTTGCCCTGACTCTGCTGGCTCTCGCGGCCCCGATTGCCGCTCAGCCCTCTTCCCTCGCTGACCCTGCGCCCGTGCAGCCTATCTCTGAGACCGACAGCTCCGCCCCAGGCGTGCTTTCGCTCTCGCTGGAGGAGGCGATCCAGATCGCGCTAGAGCGGAACTACGCCGTCCGCACTGCCGCCCTCGACGTTGCCACAGCACGGGCGCAGGTCCGCGAGGCATGGGGCCAAGTTCTCCCGAGCGCTGACGTGGCGAGTTCCTACACGCGCAACCTCGTCCAGGCCAACCCCTTCGCCGGGTCCGACGCTGGAGGCCTCTTCGACGGCCTCAATGCCATCAGTTGGCTCGCGTTCAACGAGGACGCCCGCACCGATGAGGACCCGTCCACCGAGCCGATCACCCTCGGCGAGTTTCGGCAGCGCCAGCAGGAGGGCTTCGACAACGCAGGCATCGTAATCGACGATGGCGGCAACCCGTTCGGGGTGGACAACCAGTTCCAGAGCACGCTCTCGATCTCGCAGACCCTCTACAACGGGAGCGCCTTTGCAGCAATCAAGGGAGCACGCAGCCTGAAAGACATCAACCAAGCCGCGCTCACCCAGCAGCAACAGCAAGCCATCGACCAGACGCGGCAACTCTACTACGGCGCGCTGCTCGCGCAGGAGCAGGTCGGTGTGGTGCAGGCGAGTGTGGGACGGACGCAGGAGACGCTCGGCGAGACGGCCCGCCGCGTGGCACAGGGCGTGCTGCCGAAGTTTGAGCGGCTGACCGCCGAGGTCGAGGTGTCGAACCAGCAGACGCAACTCATCGAAGTGCAGAACGCGGCGGCGCTGGCGAAGAACAACCTCATGTTCGCCCTCGGCCTGCCGGTGAACCAGCCCGTCGCGCTCGTCGGCGACCTCGGCCTGCCGAACGACCTCTTCCTCGACACCGTCTCGCTGGACGATGCCATAGCGACCGCGCTGGAGCGGCGACCCGACCTCGAACAGGCACGCCTCGCCATCCAGCTTCAGAAGGTCAACCGCGACATCACGAAGTCGCAGTACTTCCCCAACCTCAGCGCCTTCGCCAACCTGAGCTACATCGGTAACGTCCCCGACAACCGCACTTCGGTGATCCAAGGGGCCGACCCGGACGACCCCTTCGCCGTGACCACCAATACGAGCGGGTTCTTCGACGACAGCTACTGGAATCCGAACGTCGCGGTGGGTGTCCAGTTGAGTTGGAACCTCTTCAACGGCTTCCAGACGAGCTACCGCGTCCAGCAAAACACCATCGAGGTGCAGAAGGCTGAGATCGCGCTCGAACAGGGCGTGCAAGCGGCGGTGCTGGAAGTCGAGCAGGCGCTTCGCAACCTCGCCTCGTCGCGCCAGCGGATCGCCGGGCAGCAGCAGACGGTCGAGACGGCGCAGGTGGCCTACGAGTTCGCCTCACAGCGCCTCACCACCGGCATGGCAACGCAGATCGACGTCCGCCTCGCCTCGACCCAGCTCGACCAAGCCCAACTCGGCTACCTCCAAGCCGTCTACGACTATCTCGTCGCCCGCAGCGCCCTCCAGAAAGCCATTGGCGTCGTCCTGCCCGAGCCGATTGGCACAAGTGACGTCACCCTGACCTCTGCCCAGTAGCACCGCCCGTCCACGCACCCAACCGCCGGGACCATGACCTATTCCCTGACTGACATGATCGACCGCCTCTCCTTCGGCTACCGCCTCGCCGCCGCTATCCTTCTTATCCCGATGCTTCTCTTCCTCGCCGCGTGTAGTTCCGCTGAGGAACCAACCGAAGAGACGGCAGCGGTGGAAGTGGACCGCTCGCTCCCGGTCGAGGTGATCGTCGTGGAGACGAACTCCTTTGAGGATGTGATCGAGATGACAGGCACGGTCGAAGCGCCCGACGACGCGACGCTCTCGGCAGAGACCGCAGGCACGCTGACGGCCCTTGCTCCACTCGGCACCACCATCGCGCGCGGGGGCACCATCGCCCAAGTAAACGCGACGATGGGTCGGGCGGGTGTGGCCCAAGCCGAGGCCGCGCTCGAAGCCGCCGAGGCGCAGGCTGAACTCGCCGAGGACCAGTTCCAACGGCAGGAGCCGCTGCTGCGTGACTCGATCATTTCCGCTGCCGAGTTCCAAGCCGTACGCACGCAGCGGGCTTCGGCGCTGGCGGGCGTAGCACAGGCGCGGGCTGCGCTGGCCCAAGCCCGCGAAGTCCTCGCCAACACCCGCGTCGTCGCTCCGTTTACCGGCACCGTCGAGGAGCACTTCGCCGAGCGCGGCGAGCAGGTGGTGCCGGGCCTCCCCGTCGTCCGCATCGTCTCGACGGCGCAGGTCAAAGTGAAGGCGGGCGTGCCTGAGCGGTATGCAGGGGATATCGAACGCGGGACGCCGGTACGCATCGTGCCGCAGTCGTACAACATCCAGCCGCTGTTTGGTACCGTCTCGTTCGTCGGTCGCGCCATCAATACGCAAAACCGCACGTTCCCCATCGAGGTCGCGCTCGACGAACGCAACTTGGCTCTCAAGCCGGAGATGGTGGTGAAGCTCGAAGTCCAACGCCAAGAGATCGACGAGGCGATTGCCCTCCCCCTCTCGGCCATCGTCCGTGACGAGCGCGGGACGAGCGTCCTCGTCGTGGAAGAAGCAGACGGCGGCCTCATCGCCGCGCATCGCCCGACCGAACTCGGCGCACAGTCTGGCGGCTTCGTTGTCATCGCCTCTGGCCTGAGCGTCGGCGACCGCGTGATCGCCACCGGACAGGCAACCGTCGCCGAGGGCGACCGCGTCCGCATCGCTGACGAACGCTCGTCTTCCTTCACCCCCGTACGCCTCGACGACTGACGGCACCGCTAGCCGTCATCTTTCCACCCGCTCTAAGCCTTTGGGCCCATGAAGATCACCAATCTCGCCATCAACAGCCGGATCGCTGTCGCCGTCCTGACGCTCGTGCTCGTCGTCGGCGGCCTGCTGGCGTATTCCGCGATTCCGAAAGAAGCCGAGCCGGAAATCGAGTTCGCCACCATCGTCGTCACAACCGTCTATCCCGGTGCCAGTCCAGACGACATCGAGTCGATCATCACGCAGGAGATCGAGCGCGAAGTCTCGACAGTCGATGGCATCGACGACCTGCGCAGCACCTCGTCGGAGGGCGTCTCGACGGTCGTGATCGAGTTCACCCCGAACGTGGATGTGGACGACGCGGAATTGGACGTGCGCGAGGCGGTGGACCGCGCCAAGGTCGAGTGGCCGACTGACGTGGAGGAACCCATCGTCTCGGAGATCGACACGAGTGAGTTTCCCGTCATCACGATCAACCTAGCGGCGAGTTACTCGCTCGCTCAACTGCGCGACGTGGCCGAAGACTTGCAGGACGAGGTCGAAGGCGTGCGCGGCGTGCTCGGTGTGGACCTGATCGGCGGACTGACGCGCGAGGTGCAGGTGGACGTGGACCTCGCCGCACTCCAGGGCTACAACCTCTCGTTCAACAAAGTCATCGAGACGATTCAGGGCGAGAATACCAACATCCCCGGCGGATCCATCGACGTAGACCGGCTCAACTACCTCGTCCGCGTGGACGGCGAGTTCGACACCCCCGAGGAGATCGAGAGCCTCGTGATCGACGCGCCCGGCGGCACACCGATCTACGTCCGCGACGTGGCGAGCGTCCAGATGGGCTTTAAGGACCGCGACTCCTACGCCCGCCTGAAAGTCCTCCGCACGGAGGTCGATGGCGACTACCTCGTCAACCCGAACCCGGTCAACCTGAACGTCATCTCGCTGAGTGTCAAGAAGCGCCCCGGCGAGAACATCATCGAAACCGTCGACCGCGTGCGCGAGACCGTCGCCGAGTTCCCGATGCCGGGTGGCACTGAGATCACCTACACCGGCGACAGCTCGGAGAACGTCGAGACGCTCGTCAAGGACCTCGAGAACAACATCATCGCCGGGCTGATCTTCGTGATCGCGGTCCTGCTGTTCTTCCTCGGCGTCCGCAACGCTACCCTCGTCGGGGTGGCGATCCCGCTGACGATGTTCCTGACGTTCCTCATCTTCACCGCGATGGGGCAGACGCTGAACTTCATCATCCTGTTCAGCCTCATCATCGCGCTCGGGATGATGGTCGACAACGCGGTGGTGATCATCGAGAACATTTACCGCTACCGTGAAGAAGGCTATGGCCGCTGGGAAGCGGCGCGGTTGGGTACAGGTGAGGTCGGCATGGCCGTCGCGGCGTCCACAGCCACGACCGTCGCGGCGTTCGCCCCGATGATGCTGTGGCCGGGCATCATCGGCGAGTTCATGGGCTACATGCCGCTGACGCTGATCGTGACGCTTTCGGCCTCGCTGTTCGTCGCACTCGTCATCAACCCGGTCATCACGGGCTACTTCATGCGGCTTGACGGCGAGGAAGGCCCGAAGCGGAGCCGCCGCTTCCGGCTCGGCGCGACCGCCGCGATTGTGTTCATCGCGGTTGTCGTGCTGCTCGCCAACTGGAAGACGTTCGTGTTCCTCGCGGCAGCGATCCCGACGCTCTACTTCCTCTATACCCGCGTGCTCGCCCCGTTCAGCAAACGATTCCAAAACCAGACGGTGCCGCGCCTGACCAAGAACTACCGCGTGTTCCTCGGCTGGATGCTGGAGCGCGACTATGGCGTGCGCGACGCGCTCAGCAACCACAAGAGTGCCCTCGCCCTCGCGACAGGGTTAATCTTCGCAGGCGGTATGGCCGTTGGGGCCGTGATGAACCCCGAAGCCGAGATCCCTGAAGCTGTGGCTGAGATTCTGCCACCCATCGGGATGCTGCTTTCCGGCGCGGGCGTGCTCGTCGCGCTCGTCAAAGTGAAGGACGCGATGTTCCGCAACACGTTCGTGCTGACCTCCTTCACGCTCGGCTTCCTGCTGAACATCGGCGGGGCGATGCTGGGTGGTATCAGCGAGCAGGCGGCGATGCTGCTCCAGATTCCGGGCGGCGCGCTCCTCCTTGCCGGGGCCGTGGGCCTCTTGATCCACGCGGCCGAGACGATCATGCTGGGGCGCGGCGGCTCGGTCAAGGCCGGGCTGTGGTTCGGTGCAGTCGTGGGCGGGCTGTGCGTGCTGCTCTGGTTCGGTGGGCGGATCACGGACCCACTCCTGATCTTCGAGCTGATGACGCTGCCCGCCGTGATTGTCGTGTTCGGCATCATCGGCATCATTGCGCTCAAGCAACAGACGCATCTGATCCTGACTGATAACCGCGCCCGCTTGCTAACGGCCACGCTCGCTTCCCTCATCGCGATCGTGGGCCTCTTCGCCCTCGCACCGACCGGCAGCGAGTTCTTCCCCGACTCCGACCCGAACTTCATCGCGGTCGGAGTCGAGGCTCCGCTCGGGACCAACATCGAGGCGTCAAACGAGATGGCGCAGGAAGCCTACGAGCGTATTCAGGGCGTGCTCGCCGAGAACGCCGACAGCGAGGAGAACGTCAAGACGATCCTCTCCAGCGTGGGTGTCGGCGGCGACGCGGCGTTCGGCGGCGGCTCGTCGCGCCCGGAGAACAGCAGCATCACAATGACCATGAAGGACTTTTCGGACCGCGCCGAGCCGAGCACGATGACGCTCCGCAAGATTCGCGATCAGCTTCAGGGCATCCCCGGCGCGACCATCGAGATCACGAAGGACCAAAACGGTCCGCCGACCGGCAAGCCGGTGACGATTGAGGTCGCGGGCGAGGACTTCGGCCAGATCATGGCGATCTCGCGCGAGCTGAAGCAACGCCTCGCCCGAGGTGCGACCGAGATCAACCCCGAGACGGAGGCACCGTACCTCGTCGGCCTCGTCGATATCGGCGACAACCTCAACACGGGTCGGCCTGAGTTCCAGGTGGACATCGACCGCGAGCGGGCCGCGCAGTTCGGCCTCTCGACGCGGCAGATCGCCACGACGGTTCGCGCTGCCGTCAACGGCATTGAGGCCAGCACCTACCGCACGGGCGAGGACGAGTACGACATCACCGTCCGCCTCCGCGAGCAGGACCGCGAGAGCCTCGCCACCGTTCAGAGCCTGACGATCCTCTACGAAGGCCAGCAGATCCCGCTCGTCTCCGTCGCCGACATCTCGGTCGGCACCGGCCTCGGTTCGATCACCCGGCTCGATCAGGAGCGCGTCGTGACCGTCTCCGGCGACGCCGCCGAAGGCGTCAACGGCAACGCACTCTTGGCCCAAGTCAAGGGCTACCTCGCCGAGTACGTGGACAACGAGGTGCCCGCTGGTGTCACGATCCGGTACACGGGCGAGAGTGAGGACCAAGAAGAGAGCTTCGCCTTCCTCACGACGGCGCTCCTCATCGCCCTCGCGCTCATCACGATCATCTTGTTGCTCCAGTTCAACTCGGTGCGCAACCCGCTCATCATCATGATCGCCACCGGCCTCTCGCTCATCGGCGTGATGCTCGGCCTGATCCTGACGCGGACGCCGTTCGGGCTGATGACGTTCATTGGCCTGATCTCGCTCGCCGGGATCGTGGTGAACAATGCCATCGTGCTGATCGACTACATCGAGCAGTTGCGCGACCGAGGATTGGAGAAGCAGGACGCGGTAGTCGAAGGCGGGGCAACCCGTCTCCGCCCGGTGCTCCTGACCGCCTTCACGACGATCATCGGCCTGATCCCCCTTACCTTCGGGATCAACATCGACTTCGTCGGCCTCATCGCGGACCTCGACCCGAGCTTCGGCATCGGCTCGGAGAACACCCAATTCTGGGGACCGATGGGCACCGCCATCATCTCAGGCCTGACGTTCGCTACCTTCCTCACGCTCGTCATCGTGCCGGTGATGTATTCGACCTTCGATTCGATTGCGACGCGGTTCAGCAGCCAGCGCGAGGAAGTCGCTGACGCCCTTACGCAGTCCGACGCAGCGCTGACGCCCGTGCCTGCCACGGTCGCGGTCTCCGGCAACGGACACGGCGATGGCGGCGCGGTGACTGAGCAGCCGACACCGCGCAGCTAGTCCGTTTTGACTCGACTCTCACTCATAGGGGCACGACTGCGGCGCTGGGCGCGTCTCGTCGTGCCCCTGTGGGTGGCGTGGAGCGTAACGACCTACGTGGCCGCCGAATTGGTGGATGCTCGGCCTGCTGAGGCCCCGTGGTGGCACGGCGTGGTGCTCCCTCTTCTCGTAGGCGCTCTCGTGGCAGCAGGCGGAGCGTGGCTGGAAACAGGCGTGCTGGCACGGGCGGGGCGTCGTTTGCCGCTCGGCCTCACGCTCGGCCTTCGGACGGCGCTCTACGCCTTCGTGGTGTTCATCGCACTCGCGGTGATGATCGTGAAAATCCTTCCCGCCTTGACCGGGCAGTCGTTGGACACCCTCGTGCAGGATGTCGGGTTTCAGCAAATAACTCGAAACTTCTGGACGGTCTTGGCGCTGCTGGTGCTCGGCTCGTTCTTCATCAATCTCGCGCTCCAACTGCGCCGCGTGCTCGGCGGTAGCACGTTGTGGGCGCTCCTCGTGGGCCGCTACCTCCGCCCCACCCGCGAAGAACGCCTCTTCATGTTCCTCGACTTGACCGACTCGACGGCCATCGCCGAGCGACTCGGGCCGTTCCGCTTCACCGACTTCAAGAACGACTTCTTCGCCGATGTAGCCCAGCCCGTCCTGACGACTGGCGGCCAGATCTACCAGTACGTCGGCGACGAGGTGGTGATTACGTGGCCGATGAAAGAAGGGCTACGCAACGGCGCGTTCCTCCGATGCTTCTTCCTGCTCGAAGACCGGGTCCAGCGCCGCGCGGCCTACTACCAAGCGACCTATGACTGCGTGCCGAGGTTCAAGGCGGGCTGCCACGGCGGCGAGGTGGTGACCGCCTTCATCGGCGACCTCAAGAGCGACTTGGCCTATTCAGGCGATGTCGTCAACACGGCGGCGCGGATCGAGGGTCAGTGCCGCCCCCTCGGCCACCGGCTGCTCATCTCGGACGATCTGCTGGAGCGCTGCACCCTGCCCGTTGACCTGACCACCGAGGAGGTGGGCGCAGTTCCGTTGCGCGGCAAAGTCGAGGCGGTGCGGCTCTACAGTGTCGCCCCCGAGGACGAAGGACCTACCCCGAAGAAACGTGCCGTGGGTGCGGAAGAAGAGATAGCAAGTCTAGGGTAATTCACCCGACGTGAAGTAGCCTAGCGATATCCTTCGGGGCTACGCCTCCACCCCTTCTGTGCCTCTGCCCATGAGTGCGTTCGTCCGCCTTCAGAACCTCCTCCCGCAGCATGGCCTGTCCCGCGCCGTGGGTCGCCTCGCCGCATCGGAGGCACGCTGGATAAGCGCTCCGCTCATCCGCACCTTCGCCCGTGCCTATAAGGTCAACATGACTGAGGCCGAGCATGCCGACCTCGCGGCCTACCATTCCTTCAATGACTTCTTTACCCGCCCGCTGAAACCGGGCGCTCGCCCCATTGACCCTGCCCCCGATTCGGTCGTCAGCCCCGCCGATGGGGTCGTGAGCCAGACGGGCATCATCGAAGACGGCCAACTCTTGCAAGCGAAGGGCATCCAGTATTCGTTCAACGCCCTCGCCGACGCCTGCGCTCACCCGGCGTTCGAGGGCGGCGCGTTTGCGACGATCTACCTCTCGCCGAAGGACTACCACCGAGTCCATATTCCGTTCGCGGGGCGACTTGTGCGGACGGTCTCAATTCCCGGCAAGCTGTTCTCGGTCAATGCCACCACCGAGGCCGAGATTGAGGGCCTCTTCGCCGTGAATGAGCGGCTCGTGTGCGAGTTCGAGACGGAGGTGGGCAGGATGCTCGTCGTCCTGGTCGGGGCAATGATCGTGGCAAGCATCGAGACGGTGTGGGGCGGCCCACCCTCGCCATACCGCACGAAGCAAGTCACGGAGCACGGCCTCGCCTTCGAGAAGGGTGCCGAGATCGGGCGCTTCTTGCTCGGAAGCACCGTTATCCTCGCCTTCGAGCGTGACCTTGTGCGATTGCACAACGGCTTGGCTGCAGGCTCGGTCGTGCGGATGGGCGAGGCGATCGGCGTAGGCACTCAGTAGATCGTCCCCAGCCTGAGCCTCGCCGCTCCTTATTTGCTGCTCTATCTCCGGCGAGGCCCTGCCTATGACACGCAGGGGTCGCCCCGCTGTGCTACTTTACCCGTAACGCTGAGGGCGTGCATCTCGTCCAAGCACCACCCCTTTCTGTCCCACCGCCCCTCATGCCTCCCGACCCCATCGACGAGACCGCTCCGGCCAAGACCGGGGCTGACGGCGAGGCTCCGCACGAGGAAGCCTACGACCCGAAGGAACGCACAGGGCTTCGCGGCCTCATGCGCGACATGGCCGACGCGCTACGCGGGACCGAGCGCGACTACACGACCGGCAGCATCCGACGGGCACTCCTTCTCCTCGCCGTACCGATGGTATTGGAGATGGTGATGGAGTCCGTCTTCGCTGTCGTGGACGTGTACTTCGTCGCCTCGCTCGGGGCCTCAGCCGTGGCGACGGTGGGATTGACCGAATCGGTGCTGACGCTGATGTACGCTGTCGCGATGGGCTTTGCGATGGCAACCACAGCCATCGTTGCCCGCCGCATCGGCGAGAAGAACCCCGAGGCCGCAGCCGATGCCGCCGTTCAGGCCATGCTCGTAGCCATAGCTGCCTCCGTCCCGTTCTCGATAGTAGGGGTATTCTTTGCCAAAGACCTGTTGGCCCTGATGGGCGGCGACGCATGGGTTGTCGAGGAGGGCTATCGCTATGCCGCGTGGATGCTCGGCGGCAACGCCGTCATCATGCTCCTGTTCGTGCTCAACGCCGTGTTCCGCGGCGCGGGCGACGCCGCCATCGCGATGCGGGTGCTGTGGCTCGCCAACGGACTCAACATCGTGCTCGACCCTGTGCTCATTTTTGGGTGGGGACCGTTCCCGGAACTCGGCGTGATGGGCGCAGCGGTGGCGACGAACATCGGGCGCGGCGTGGGAGTCGCGGTCCAACTCTGGGTGCTTTTCCGGGGCGCGAAACATATCCGCGTGCTCGGCTCTCAGGTCCGCCTTCAGTTCGACGTGATGAAGCGACTGGTACGGACCTCGATCGGGGGCATCGCCCAGTTCGTCGTCGCTACGTCGTCGTGGGTCGGGCTGGTGCGGATCGTGGCGGAGTTCGGGGCCGAAGCGCTGGCGGGCTACACGATTGCCGTGCGCGTCTTTCTCTTCACGTTGCTCCCGGCGTGGGGGCTTGCTAACGCCGCCGCCACGCTCGTCGGTCAGAACCTCGGAGCCGGGCAGCCCGAGCGAGCCGAGCGCTCGGTATGGATCGCAGGGCTTGTCACGATGGTCGTGCTCGGCATGGTCTCGGTTCTCTACGTCGTCTACGACGAGGCGCTCGTGGGGCTGTTCACGGACGCCCCCGCCGTCATCACAGCCGGGGCCGACTGCCTGCGAATCATGGCCTATGGCTACGTGATCTACGCGTGGGCGATGGTGATTCCGCAAGCGTTTAACGGCGCGGGCGAC
The DNA here is from genome assembly GCA_028284265.1 of Rhodothermales bacterium. Taxonomy (GTDB): domain Bacteria; phylum Bacteroidota; class Rhodothermia; order Rhodothermales; family JANQRZ01; genus JANQRZ01. Next base: position 213,749 of record JANQRZ010000003.1, on the reverse strand, counting down.
ACCCTCACCCCGACGTGGATCAACCTCGCGTGTTTCTGGGCGCTAGAGATTCCGCTGGCCTACACGCTGGCAATGCCGTTCGGGCTGGAGGCACGCGGCGTCTACACCGCCATCGTCATAGCGGAGTCAACAGCCGCCATCGCGGCGATTGTGCTATTCCGCCGAGGTACGTGGAAGCACACGCGACTATGAGCTAGGCGAACCCCACCCCGGCGGCTGCGTTGGAGCGGTGCCGCCACTCCTCTGCACCCCGCCCTCGTTCATGCGCTTCGCCTTCCTGTGCGCGCTCGCGGTCGCCCTCGCCGCCTCGCCCGCCCGCGCTCAGTACCTCACCCCTGCCGACTCCGTCGCGACGGTTCAGGAACCGGCCCCGGACGACGAGGCCAACCAAGCGTCCGACCCGAACCGGATTCCTTACGAGACCGAGACGAGCCTCGGCGCGCACGCCCTCGCGCTCCCAGCGACGGTCTGGGGCGGGGTAGCCTACCTGTTTCGCTCCGTCGTGCTCTACGCCGAGTACAGCGGTACGATTGAGAAGGGGCAGCGTTTGCTTCAGGAGCGACCGGCCTTCTACGCCCTGCCCACCGTCAGCGCGGGTGGGCGCGAAGGGCTTGCAGGCGGCCTCACCGTATTCGCCACCGAGGGCCTGCTCGGGCCGGGCCGCAGCGGACGCATCGGCGGGCGCTACGCGGCGGACGGCTCGTATGCCGCCTTCGGTCGGTTCCAAGCCCTACGCCTCGGCGGCAGCCCGCTCGGCCTGACGGTCAGCGGCGGCTACGAACGCGACGCTGAGGAAAACTTCTTCGCCATCGGCAACGACAGCGATGACGATGAGTTGATCGAGTACGCCTCCGAACAGGGACGCGCGGGACTCACCCTCGACCTTCCCCTCACCGACCGGATTCGCGTGACGACCGACGGCGAGTTCGAGCACTTCGAGGTACTCAGCATCGACGACGGCGAGCCGTTCCCGGCGGGCGTCCCCGGTTTCGGCGGAGCCGACTTCCTCTCGGTCGGCGGCCTCCTCACGCTCGACTTCACCACGGCAGGCGGGCTGTATGCGCCCCGTACCTACAAGGGCACCGCAGTCCTGCTCGGTGTTCGCTATGGCACCGACCTTTCGACAGCCCCGGCAGAGGGAGCGCTCGGCTACCTCCGCACCTCCGCCGAGGTCCGGCAATTCGTGCCAGTCCCGTTCCTCCCCTTCGACCGGCGGCTCGGCCTGCGCGCTCGGTTGGTCCGCGTCAACGCGCCCGGCGACGACACGGTGCCGTTCTACGAACTCGCCACCCTCGGCGGGCCAGACGACCTGCGCGGCTTCCGCTTCGACCGCTTCCGCGACCAAGGCAGCCTGCTCCTGACCGCCGAGTACCGCTGGCCCATCTTCAACACCTTCGACGCTGTCCTCTTCGCCGACGCCGGGCAGGTCTTCGATGACTTCGACGAGATTGGCTTCGACGACTTCCACACCGACTTCGGCGGCGGCTTCCGGGTCTACGGCGGCAGCAACGTCGCGGCCCGCCTCGAACTCGCCTTCAGCCCCGAAGGTCCACCGCGCCTGATCGCCCAAGTCGGCACCTCGTTTTGATGATGCGATACACCCTCCTCCTTTTGGCTCTGCTCCTCGCCGGGTGCGCAGGCACGAAGCCCTACACCACCGGGCCGATCAAGACGTCTGACCCAGACAACCGTGACATCCCGCGCCCCGTCGAGGCCCGCGAGAACCAGTACTGGGACCCCATTGACCGGACGTTCTTCTACCAAATCCAGAAGCCGCTCGACCTCAACTGGACGTTCCGCAAACTCGTGCAGGGTCTCGGTCTCGTCGGACCGAAGGAAGCGCAGAACGTCAATATGCTCGACGAGGTGCCGAACTCGTCGTGGTTCACGCAGCGGCACTTCTACTTCCCGATGTCGGAAGATGAGTTGCGGCGCGGCCCCAACGTCACCGACGGACCCGACCTCTCAGCGTGGACGGTGATCGCGGGTAAGAGCGAGGGCAAGACGAAGGGCTTCACGATCAGAGACGCGCGCGGCGACCGCTACATCATTAAGTTTGACGGCCCGAACTACCCCGAACTGACCTCATCCGCCGAGGTGATCTCGACCAAGATCTACCACGCCGCCGGGTACTTCGTCCCCCAGAACACGATCACCTACTTCGACCCCGCGATCATCGCGCTCGATCCCGAGGCCGAGGTGACGGTCGAGGGCGAAGATCGCCTGATGACCGACGCCGACCTCGCCGCCATCCTCGATCCCCAGCCGCGCCGCGCCGACGGACACATCCGGGCAATGGCGAGTAAGTACGTCAACGGTCGCCCCATCGGCATCTGGACCTTCCGGGGAACCAAGCGCGACGACCCCAACGACCGCGTCCGCCACGAGCACCGCCGCGAGCTTCGCGGCCTCTCGGTCCTCGGGTCGTGGCTCAACGACGCCGACCGCCGCAACGCGAACACGCTCTCGGTTTACACGACCGACATCCGTGCCCCCGGCGATACGGCGCGCTACATCAAGCACTACGTCCTCGACATGGGCTCGACCCTCGGCGCGAACGGCTCCGGCACGCACATCGTCCAGCACGGGCAGGAGTACCTCTTCGACCCGCGCACGATGGCCTACCAGACCGTCACCCTCGGCGTCGACCCGAAGCCGTGGGAGTTCCAGCCGCTGGAAATCAAGTACCCGTCGATCGGCTATTTCACGGCGGAGTATTTCGAGCCGGAGGACTGGGTGATGGTCCACCCGAACCCGGCCTATGAGTACCGCACCGACCGCGACGGCTTCTGGGGCGCGAAGCGCGTGATGGCTTTCACCGAAGCCGATGTCCGCGCCATCGTGGATGAGGGGCAACTCACTGATCCCGAGGCCGAGGAGTACCTCGTTCAGACCCTCCTCGCCCGCCGCGAAGCCATCGGGCGCTACTGGTTCCAGCAGGTCAACCCCCTCGACCGATTTGTGCTTGCGCGGCTAGACAACATTGGCGGCGACACCGATCTCTCCATTCGCGGCGGTCCTGTGGCTTACTACGTTGATGGACAGCGAGTCGGCTCAGAAAATGTAGCTGGAGTACGCCCGTTCGTGCTGGAGTTCGACGACCTCGCTGTGACCTACGGGCTGGAAAGCGATGCGTCGAGCCGCTACGCCTACACCGTCCATCACGACGGCACTCAACTCTCTGACGGCATCGCCGACGCGCCGAGCGTCCCGGTTCCAGCGCTTCCTGCCTCTGCCCTCGACTCATCCGACGAGGACGACCGCGTGCTCCGCGTCGAACTCGTCACCCTCCGCGACGGGCACGAGCCGAGCGACGCCGTGAACGTCTACCTCCATTTCCCCACCGATGGCCGTATCCGCGTCGTCGGCATCGAGCGGGAGTAGCACCACCCCACAACCTGTCATTTCGACAAGCGTAGCGAGGAGAAATCTCCAACCTCAGAGATAGATTCAACGACGGGGACTTCTCGCTTCGCTCGAGATGACAACCTTTGATTGATCGCCAACCCTAATGCTCCAACGGCTCAAAGACGAGTTTCTCGACCTCCGCCGCGACGAGTGGCCGCTGGCACTCTCGATGTTCGGGTACTTCTTCCTCGTCATCACCTCCTTCTGGATTCTCAAGCCGATCAAGAAGAGCCTGTTCATCCAGTTCTACGATGAGGAAGGCTTCACCCTCGCGATCAGCGGTCTGTTTCAGCTAGAACTGCTGGCCTCGCAGGCAGAGTTGCTGGCGAAGGTGCTGAACATGGTCGTCGCGGCGGTGGCCGTCGTCGTGTTCACGATCCTCGCGCGGCGGATGCGGCGGGAGCAACTGACCTACGCCTTCGCTGGATTCTTTCTCGCAGCGTTCGCGGCCTATTCGCTCATCATCAACGACCCCGGCGGGGCGACGGTCTGGAGCTTCTACCTCTTCGGCGACCTGTGGACGACGCTGATGGTGGCGACATTCTTCGCGTTCCTCAACGACAGCGTGACGCCGAGCGCGGCGAAGCGGCTCTACGGACTCGTCGTCCTCGGCGGCGTCGCGGGCGGGGCGTTCGGGACGACCTTTCTCGCGGTTTACATCGACGACATTCCTGTCTCGGCGTGGCTGTGGATCTGCTTCGGGATGGCCGTGGCGATCATCGGGCTGGCGTACGTGGCCGGGCGGATCGTCCGGCAGAACCCGCCGCCGGAAGTGGCACGCGAAGGCATCGACCCAAGGCGCGACGAGGCCGCGACGAAGAAATCGAACGCGGCGCTCGAAGGGGCGCGGCTCGTCTTCCGCTCGAAGTACCTCCTCTCCATCGTTGCCATCGTCGGCATCTACGAGATTGTCTCGACGATCCTCGACTTCCAGTTCTCCTCAACGATTGCCTACTACCTCGACGGCCCCGCCATCGGCCAGCAGTTCGCGACGGTCTTCGCGATCTCGAACGTCGTCGCGCTCGTCGTGCAGATCTTCCTGACGACGGTTGTGATGCGGCGCTTTGGGCTGACGACGGCGCTCCTCATCACCCCGTTCGTGATGGTCCTCGGCTCGGTCGCCTTCCTAGCCGTACCGACCCTGTGGGTCGGCTCGCTCCTCAACACCACCGACAGCGCGTTCGCGTACTCGATCAACCAATCCGCGAGAGAAGCGCTTTACACGCCGACGACACGCGACGAGAAGTACAAGGCTAAGGCGTTCATCGACATGTTCGTGCAGCGCTTCGCCAAGTCCGTCGCCGTCGGCGTGAGCCTCCTCGTCACGCTCATCTTCGCCGACTTCTCGACGATCCGGTGGCTGAGCCTGCTCACCCTCGCGCTCGTCGCGGTGTGGGCCGTCGCCGCACGCTACGCCGGTCGGCAGTTCGCCGAGATGGAAGCCCGCGGGCAATCATCCGCGTGACACCTGCTAGAACGGAAACAGGATCGGCACCAAGGCCAGCGTCAGGAACAGGAGCAGCCCCTGTACCAACAGCCCAACGCGGAGAAAATCCCCGAAGCGGTAGGCCCCCGGCCCGAGCACGAGCGTGTTGATCGGGGAGGCAACCGGCGTGGCGAACGCCGAGGAAGCCGCCACCGCTACGCCCATCAGGAACGGATAGGGCGACGCACCGATGGCGAGGGCGGACTGCAATGCAACCGGTGCCACCAGAAGCGCTGTCGCCGTGTTCGAGATCACCTGACTCAGCACCCCGGTCACGACGAACAACGCGGCCAGCAGGGCCAACGGACCGGCCCCGTCCAGCGCACCAAGCTGACTCACGATCAGATCGACGCCGCCCGTCTTGCGCAGCGCCGTCGCCATCGGGAGGATGGCCGCGATGAGGACGACGCTCTCCCAGTTGATCGACCGGTACGCCGTCTCCACACGCAGGCAGCGGGTGAGCACCATCGCCACTGCTGCCAGCAGTACCGCGATCACAGGCGCAACGACCTCGAACGTGAGCAGGCCCATCATCCCCGCCGTGATGGCGAGCGCCGTCGCCTGCCCCGCCGTGATCGGTCCGTCCGGCTCCACCTTCGGGGCACGCGCTACGACGACGAAGTCGCTGGCCTCCTGGCGCAGCATCCCGATACGCTCCCGCGTTCCGCCCACGAGGAGGGCGTCGGCGAACTGGAGCGGAAGCGCAGCGAGGTATCCCTCGACGGGCTTACCGCGCCGCTTAATCGAGAGCACGTTGACGCCGTAGCGCTCGCGGAAGCTCGCCATAGCGAGCGTCTGACCGATCAGTCGCGAGCGCGGGGTGAGCAACACCTCGGCCAACACCGCCTCCGGCTCCCCCTGCGTCCCGATCCGCTGAAGCGACTGCTCTTCCACGACGCGGGCGACTGCCTCGGGCGTCCCCTGCACGTCCACCTGATCCCCGGCGTGCATCGCTTGGTTGCCGGTGTGGTCGAGCCGCACCCATGAGCCGAGGGGCTGCTTCCGTCGGATGTCCACGACGTTCACGCCGTAGCGCTGACGGAGGTTGGCCTGCGCGGGAGACAGCCCGACGAGCGGAGACGCTGCTGGTACGCTCATGCGCACCAATTCGCCCAGTCCGAACTCGCGGACTAACTCGTCGCCGGGGATGATCGTGGGACCTTCTGACTGGGGGCCGTCCGCCGAAGCACGGGCCGGTAACAGTCGCCCGCCCAGCGCAGCCAGCACGCCCACGCCCACCGCGAGGGCAGCCAGCCCGACGGGCGTGAAGTCGAAGAACCCGAACGGTTCATACCCCGCCGCTTCCAGCTCTGCCGCGACGACCAGGTTGGGCGGCGTCCCGATGAGGGTCAGCATCCCTCCCAGCGACGCGCCGATGGACAGCGGGATCAACAACAGCGACGGACTGAGCCGGGCGTCCCACGCGAGCGCCGCCGCCACGGGCAGCATCACGGCAACGGTACCCGTCGAACTCATAAACGCCGAGAGCACACCCGCCCCCAGCATCAGGACGGCGGTCAGCCCGGCGCGACTCTGCCCCGCCGCCGCGCCGATGGCCCGTCCGAACCGCTCGGCTGCCCCGGTCCGAGCCAGCCCGCCCCCGACCACGAACAGCGCCGCGATCATGATCACGATGGGGTCGGCGAACCCGGCTAGCGCCTCGTCCAGCGCGACCACGCCCGTGAGCGAGAGGGCGAGTAGCGAGAGGAGCGCGACCACGTCCAGCCGGAGCTTGTCGCTGACGAAGAGCAGGATGGTGACGGCCAGCAGGCCGAAGACCAGAAGGGCATCGCCCGTCATGAAGGCTCAGGAGTGGGTGTACGGCGGAGAATACGCCGCGCCCACGTAAGACTGTGTGCAATGCCCCACGCCAGCCTCCTCGTGACGCTGATCTTCGCCGACTTCTCGACGATCCGGTGGCTGAGTCTACTGACCCTCGCCCTCGTCGCCGTGTGGGCCGTCGCCGCCCGCTACGCCGGGAAGCAGTTCGCTGAGATGGAAAACCGCCGTCTCGCGAAGTCGCCGCAACCGGATAACGCCGCTCAGAACACGAAACTGGGGCTACGCAGTACGCTACACGAGATGTCGCAATACAACCTGCCACCGCTCGTGGAAAAACAGCGAGAGATTGTCGATACGACCCGAGCGCCACGCTTGATTGAGTGGTTGATACAATGAATGACCCTACAAACTATCCCTAGATCCGACAGAGATATAGCGATACTATACACGTTTTGCACGGCCTAACATGCTACGAATCGACCAGTAGAATTAGTTACCCGGATACGGGGATGGGGTCGAGGAACACGCTTTCTTCAATAGAGCCGGGTTCAATGGGCGTCAGTTCGTAGTCTCCGTCTGGGCCTTCCGTCCCTGGGAGCCCGCGCCCGCGATTCCAGCGGTTCCATTCATCACTGCCAGCGCTTGGCTCTCCCTCAGGGCCTCGCTTACCTGGGCCACAGTTACCAGCGCGCTTTCCGCCCTTCCCGCCCCTTCCCGGCTGGCCCGCTAGCCCCGGCTCGCCACCGCCGTAGAAATCATCACTAGGGCGCGGGCCACCGTTCACACTGTACTTCGATCTCTCGAACACGTTGCGGAGGTTCTGGTCGCCGTAGTAGATCTGTACCTCGGGACCTGCGCCCCCACAGCCTCCATCTCCTCCACGCCCTCCCTTGCCAGGAGCGCCGCCTCTTCTGCCACGCTTTCCACCTGTACATCCCGTGAATATGTTACCTATTTTGCCATTTTTTCCTCGTCTCCCCTCGTCTCCTTTCCCGCCACTCCCTCCCTTTCCACCAACTCCACCAGGAACCCCATTGAGATCGAAATGAAAGGAGGTGAGGTTTAGATCATCTTCTGCTCCGACTATCCGCCGGACGAAAAGAAAGATGTGAGGACTGTGGCGCGTCCCCCCCTTCCCCCCAGTCTCACCAGGAGGACCGGGCCGACCTTTCTTGGTTATCGGTGCATCCGGTGCCTTTTCGCCATCTATTCCAATCAGTGACTTCTGGAGTTCGCCTAACGTTTGGTCCCACCACTCAAAGACCAAGTCGAAGTCATCAGAGTCAACTATATCGACCTTAAGTTCCTCAACAACGAAGGCATACCAGTTATACGGTTGCATCAGATTAAACTTGACGCGGCCACCCGCAGCCATCCGAACGGTACGGCACTTATAGATATGATCGGGGAAGACGAAATGGTCGTTGGGACCAATCCATAAGTTTGGATAGTAGCGAGTTGCGCTCGCCAAACGAAACACTTCCGCGGCATGAACCTCGAACGGATGATCACAGGGAATATGATCACAGGGATGCGTGTATCGCATCGGTTGGTCTGCACTATCTAACATTCGTATTCTCGGCTAAGGCTCTAGAATGCTTCTCAGCCAATATAGTGAAGCCTATCATATAACATCCGGAGAGATAGTACCGCCGCCCTCGCTACGACACTGTCTAGAACAGCCGTCGCGTGCGGATGGTGCCGGGGATGGCGCGGAGGGCGGCAAGGGCCGCTTCGGACGATTCCGTGTCCACGTCGAGCACGACGTAGCCGACCGCGCCCTTCGTCTGGAGAACCTGCCCCGAGATATTCACGCCCTCCTCCGAGAACACCTGGTTGATCGCGCTCAGCACACCGGGGCGGTTCTCGTGAACGTGGAGGAGCCGGTGCTCGCCGGGGTGCGGCGGGAGCGCCACCTCGGGGAAGTTCACCGCCGACATCGTGCTGCCGTTGTCGCTGTAGCGGACGAGCTTGCCCGCCACCTCGGCCCCGATGTTGGCCTGCGCCTCGACCGTCGAGCCGCCGATGTGCGGGGTGAGAATCACGTTGTCGAACCGCGTGAGCGGCGACTCGAACGGGTCGGCATTCGAGCGCGGCTCCTTGGGGTACACGTCGAGCGCCGCTCCGCCGAGGTGCCCCCTGTCGAGCGCATCGGCGAGGGCATCAATCTCGACGACCGTTCCGCGGGAGGCGTTGATGAGGACGGCTCCCGGCTTCATCTGCGCGAGTTCCTTCGCCCCGATCATCCACTTCGTCTCGGGCGTCTCAGGGACGTGGAGCGTCATGATGTCGGATTGGGCAAGCAGGTCGCGAAGGCTGTCGCTCGCCATCGCGTTCCCTAGCGGGAGCTTGGCGGCCGTGTCGTGGAACAGCACCCGCATCCCGAGCGCTTCGGCTAGGACCGAGAGCTGCGCCCCGATGTTGCCGTAGCCGACCACGCCGAGCGTCTTGCCCCGGATCTCGTGCGACGACGCGGCGCTCTTGGCCCAGACGCCCCGGTGCGCCTTCGCGTTCTTCTCAGGGATACCCCGCAGGAGTAAGATCGCCTCGGCCAGCACCAACTCCGCGACGGAGCGGGTATTTGAGAACGGCGCGTTGAAGACGGGAATCCCCCGCCCCGCCGCCGCGTCGAGGTCGATCTGGTTCGTCCCGATGCAGAACGCACCGACGGCGACGAGCTTCGGCGCAGCCTCGAAGATGGCCTCCGTTAGATTCGTCCGCGAGCGGATGCCGAGGAAATGCACATCGGCGAGTAGGCCCGGTAGCGCATCGCGTGGCACCGTCCCTTCGACGCGCTCGACATTGGTGTAGCCCGCCTGATTGAAAACCTCGACGGCACCGGGGTGGATGCCTTCGAGGAGGAGGACGCGGAGGCGGTCGCGGGAGAAGGAGACAACGGACATGGAACGGAAGACGGAGGGGCGAATAGACAGCGCGCAAGATACCGGACCGGCGGCCCCGCCCTACTGAGAGAGGGGCGCTATCCGCGTTATCTTGCACCGAGTTCACGCACCCCCGCATGGCCCTTCCGACTGGTACGATCCTCGACCTCCGCGTCGGCGAGCGAGCGCTCGTGGGGATGATGTTCGCGTACAACGTCGCGCTCCTCGTCACGCTCTACCTGCTCAAGCCCGCGCGCGACAGCCTCTTCCTGATCGAGGTCGGGGCGGTGAACCTGCCGCTGGTCTTTCTGGCGACCGCGGCGGCAGTGGTGCCGGTGACGATCCTCTACGGGCGGATCGGGCGACGGGTGAAGCTCTCACGATTGGTCAACTGGACGACGGTCGTGCTCATCGCCTCGCTCATTGTCATGCGGTGGGCGGTGGCGTTGGAAGCCGACTGGACCTATTTCCTGTTCTACGTCTGGGTCTCGATCTACAGCGTTCTCGCCACTTCGCAATACTGGCTCCTCGCAGGCGCGGTCTTCGACCCGGCCCAAGCGAAGCGCATCTTCGCGCTCCTCTCGTTCGGGGCCATCCTCGGCGCAATCGTCGGAGGCGAACTGACGGGCTATCTCGTCGAGGAAGTGGAACTGCGAACGCGCGATCTGCTCTGGGTGGCAGTCGGCGTGCTGACGCTGACGGTCGTGCTCGTCAACCTGATCCGATGGCGGGCGACGGACGGGCAAACCGGACGCCCCGAGGGGCTGCGCCGGAACGATACACCGACGGAGAATCAGCCCGTGCTCGGCCTCCTCAAAGACTCGCGGCACCTACAGCTCATCACCGCCGTCATCGCCGTGGCGGTGCTCACGACGGCGCTCGTGGATTTCCAGTTCAAGACGGTCTCGTCGGACGCCTTCCCCGTGCGGGGCGACCTGACCTCGTTCCTCGGGCGGTTCTACGCCCGCGTCAGCATCATCGCCCTCGCGCTCCAATTTTTTATCGCCCCCCGGATCATCCGTATGCAAGGCGTCGGCGGGGCGCTGCTCGTGCTGCCCATCGCCCTCGCCGTTGGGTCGGTGGCGATGTTCGTCGTGCCCGGCCTTATCGCGGGCGTCCTCCTCCGCGGGGCCGACCAGAGCCTCAAGCACTCCATCGACCGAACCGGACGCGAGCTGTTGTTCCTGCCGGTCCCGCTCGCGGTGAAGAAGCAGACTAAGGTGTTCATCGACGTGTTCGTGGACCAAGGGATGCAGGGACTGGCGGGCCTCGTGCTCTTGGCCGCGCTGGCGGTCGGCGTCTCGCTCGAAGGCGTCAGCCTGATCGTGCTCGCGCTGCTGACCCTGTGGATCGGCCTCGTGCTGTGGGCACGGCGGTCCTACGTCCAGGCCTTCCGCGAGACGCTTCCTCGCGAGGATGCAGCCCCACCTCAAGATCGCAAACCAACACGCACCACCGAGGACGTGCCCACCCTCGTCGGCGCGCTGTCGTCGGACGATACTGAGGAGGTGCTCGATACGCTCGAAACCCTCGACGCCATCGACGCCGAGTTGCCGGTGGAACGGGCGTGCGCCCTGCTCGATCACCGCTCGGCGCGGGTACGACGGCGGGTGATCGCCCTTCTAGCGAAGCAGGGCGAGGAGGGCTTCGCCGACGTGATCGCCACCTACCTCACCGACCGCGACGCCGAGGTCCGGCTCGAAGCGGCGCGCTTCCTCTACCAGACCCTCGGCAGCAAACATCAGGTTCTCCTGAAGCGTGGGCTGGAACACCCCGATGTCCGCATTCGTGCGGCTGCCATCGGCGTCGTCGCCGAGTCGGGCACCGAGGCCGAGCAGGCGCTCATCACCGACGAGATGCTACATGGCCTACTCGACCACACGGGCACGGCGCGCATCGAGACGAGCGTCGAGGCGATCAAGGCGATGGGCGCACTCGACCGACCCGCCTTCCATGACACGATCCGCGACCTCTTGGAGCGCAGCCAGCCGCAAGTGGTCCGGGCTGCGATTCACGCGGCGGGCAAAACTGGGCACCGGCTGTTCGTGGGCAAGCTGCTCCGGCTCCTCGGCGAGAAGACCTATGAGAAAGCCGCCCGTGAAGCCTTGGTCGCTTACGGCGAGCGCATCTTCGGCACCCTCTACGACCACCTCACCGACGACGAGGTGGACGAGCCGGTCCGCCGCAACATCCCGCGCATCCTGTCCGAGCTACCGACCCAGTCGGCGGTGGACCTAATGCTGCTGAGTCTGGAGCGCCTGCGCGCCCCGCTGCTCTACGACGTGGTCAAGGCCCTCAACAAGATCAGGGCGAGCAACCCCGGCCTCCGCTTCAACGAGGCCGCGATTGACGTGGCGGCCCTCGGCGAAATCCGGGCGCTGGCGACCGTGCAGGCTACGCTGTTCCGCCACAGTCGGGCGAAGGACGCCTACACGCAGTCGCCCGGCGCACCCCTCGTGCGCGAGGCCCTGTACCACGAGCGCGAGCAGAGCCTAGAGCGCGTCTCGCGGATGCTCGGCCTGCGCTACCCGTCGACGGATATGCACAGCGCCTACCTCGGCCTGACCGAAGACGATACGCTCCGCGCCTCCGCCGCCGAGTTCCTCGACAGCGTGCTCGACTGGGAGCTAAAACGCTTTCTCGTCCCCCTCCTCGACGAAGCACCGGACCAAGGCGATGTCCGCGTCGCCGAGGAGATGGCCGAGCAAGCCTTCCCGACCTGGCAGAGCGCCCTGCGCGATTTGCTTCTCGTCCGTCACCCACGCCCCCTCGCCTGCGCCCTCGACGCAGTCTATGAAGCACACCCCGATGCCCTCCCCGACGACCTCGCCGAGATCGCCCACGCCGCCTGCACCCCTGATCCGTCCGACGACCCGCCTGAGATGCACGGCGAGGCCCCAGCTCCGTTCCGTCCCTCGGCGGCGGGCGATGGGGCAGCGGTGGACCCGGAAACAGGCAACGTTGGGTAGGAGATAAAGAACGGAGAGAGGAGAAAGACGAGATAGAAAAGAAAGCGCTCTCCCCTCTCCGTTCTCCTTCCCCTCTTTCTCTCCTCATTCATGCCCCTCTACCTCGCCCTCGACCTCCCGCTCGGCGATGGCTCCGGCTCACTCACGCTCCTAATCGTCTACATCACCCTCGCCATCGGGGTCTCGTTTCTGTGCTCGATCATGGAGGCGGTGCTGCTGAGTGTGACGCCCGCGTACATCGGCGCGCTGGAGGTGGATAGTCCAGAGACGGCGTCCCGGCTCAAGGCACTGAAGGACGACGTGGACCGGCCGCTCGCGGCCATCCTCACGCTCAACACCGTCGCCCACACCATCGGTGCAGCGGGAGCCGGGGCAGAGGCGGCCGCTTATTTCGGGAATGCCTACCTCGGCATCTTCTCGGCGATTCTCACGCTCGGCATCCTCGTTCTCTCCGAGATCATCCCCAAGACGCTCGGAGCCGTCTACTGGCGAGCACTCGCAGGGCCAGTCGCGCGCCTGCTCAAGCTACTGATCTGGATGCTCTATCCGCTCGTCTGGCTCTCGCAGGTACTGACGAAGCTCATCGCCCGAGGCAAGAAAGAGGCCCCCGTCAGCCGCGCTGAACTCGCCGCCCTTGCCACGATTGGGGCCGAGGAGGGCATCTTCGAGAAACAAGAGTCGCACATTCTGCAGAACCTCCTCCGCTTCAACGAACTGACCGCCCGCGACGTGATGACCCCACGCACGGTGATGGTGGCCTTTCAGGAAGCCACGCCCGTCCGCGACATCTCCGAGCGTGCCTTACGCTTCTCGCGCCTGCCGATCTACGATGAAGGTCTCGACCACGTCACTGGCTATGCGCGCCGCGCCGACATCCTGAAGGAGATCGCCGAGGACCGGCCCGATACACCGGTTGGCTCGCTCAAACGCGACATCCTAGCCGTCCCCGACACACTGCCGCTCCCCCGCCTGTTCGAGCGCCTGCTGGAGCGACGCGAGCACATCGCCCTCGTCGTCGGCGAGTACGGCGGAACCGAGGGGCTGGCGACGATGGAAGACGTGATCGAGACACTCCTCGGGCTGGAGATCGTGGACGAGGTCGATACGGAGCACGACATGCAAGTCCTCGCCCGCGAGCGCTGGGCCGAACGCGCCCGTAACCTCGGCCTACTCGATGATCCGACCGATACATCGCTCGACCAGACCCTCAAGGAGCGCGATGCCGGAATCAAGTTCGGCCTCACCGGCAGCCCACCGCCCATTACAACGGCCCTGCCCGACGAACCCAAGCCGGGCAATACCGAGTAGCCCGTACCTTTGCGGCTCACCCTACGCTTCGCGCCCCACCCGCCCATGCGCCGCCTCGAAGACTTCCCCGACGCCGATCTCCGCATCTTCGACCGACCTGACCTTCCAACGCCGGACGAGATCAAGTCGGTCTATCTCATCGGTATTTGCGGCAAGGGTATGGGGGCGCTGGCGGAACTGCTGACGCAGGCAGGCTACGCTGTGCGCGGCTCCGACGAGGCTGCGTACCCCCCGATGAGCACGCGGCTGCGCGACCTCGGCATCGCCATCGACGAAGGCTATGACCCGAGCCATCTCGACCCGGCCCCAGACCTCGTCGTGGTCGGCAACGCCTCGGTGCCGACGCACCCGGAAGCGGCCTACGCCCGCGAGCACAGTCTCGTGCAATTGTCCCTGCCCGAAGCGCTCGCCCACTTCTTCCTCCGCGAACGTCGCAGCCTCGTCGTGGCAGGCACGCACGGAAAAACGACGACCTCCGGGATGATGGCTCACGTCTTCCGTCACGCAGGCCTCGCCCCCGGCTTTTTCATCGGCGGCGTGATGACGAACTACGGTGCGACATGCGCCGTCGGCTCCGGCCCCCACTTCGTGGTAGAAGGCGATGAGTACGACTCGGCCTATTTCGACAAGCGGCCCAAGTTCATGCACTACCAGCCGACGAGCGCCATCGTCACCTCGATGGAGTTCGACCACGCGGACATCTATGCCGACTGGGACGACTACCGCGACGCCTTCCGCGCTTTCGTGGGCCTGCTGCCTGAAGACGGCCTCCTCGTCCTTAATGGCGACGATGACGAGGTTCGAGACCTCGCGGATCACACCAAAGCTCGCGTTCGCTTCTTCGGCCTCAAAGGGGGCGACGACCACGTCACCGCGACGGATATCCGTCAAGTGGAGGGGGGTCAACGTTTCCGGCTCGTCATCAACGGGCATGAGTTGATCGAGATTTTTCTGCCGATGAGTGGCTGGGTCAACCGCTTTGACGCACTCGGTGTCTGCGCCATCGCGCTCAGTGAAAAGATCAGCCCAGAGCAGATCGCCGCGGCCTTTGCCTCATTCAAGGGTATGAAGCGGCGACAGGAGGTTCTGGGCGAGGCAGGCGGCGTGATCGTCGTGGACGACTTCGCCCACCACCCGACCGCCGTTGATGCCACCGTCCACGCCGTGCAAGAGCGCTGGCCAGGGCGGCGGACGGTCGCCGTCTTTGAGCCGCGCAGCAACTCCAGTCGGCGCAAAATCTTCGAGATGCCCTATGCCGATGCGCTCGCCCAAGCCGATGCCGCGTTCCTCAGCGCCCCTCCGCTCCGCCACAACGACGACCCGGCAGACTTCCTCAATGTGCATGCGGTGATCGAGCGCGTGACCGGGCACGGCATTCCAGCCGCTGCCTTCGCGGACGCCGATGCCCTGCTACCCGCCCTGCTCGACACGCTCCAGCCAAACGATGTGGCGCTGGTCATGAGTAACGGTTCGTTCGGCGGCTTGCAGCAGAAGCTGATGGCGGCGCTGCGCGAGCGCGAGGCGGTGGAGGGACGATGAGGTGGTAAGGGCGTGGAAGGAATGGAATGCAGGGAGGGTACACCTTATCCTTACCGGTTATATCTGACGTTGACCCTGTGATGCTCTCCTCACCCTCCGTTCCCTCCACGCTGGAACAGCCCTTGACCGACGCGCGTGGTCGAACGCTTACCCTCAACCTACCGCCACGCCGGATCGTCTCGCTCGTCCCCAGCCAGACCGAGTTGCTGGCTGATCTTGGACTAGATGCTGAGGTCGTCGGCCTGACCCGGTTCTGCGTACATCCCGTAGGGTGGAAAGAGCAGAAACAGATCGTCGGAGGAACGAAGAACGTGAATGTCGAGCGCGTGACCGCGCTCAAACCCGACCTCGTGCTCGCCAACCTCGAAGAGAACGTCCGCGAGCAGGTCGAGGCCCTCGATCCCATCGCGCCCGTGTTCGTGACGGACGTGGCGACGGTGGATGCTGGCTTGGCCATGATCCGTACCGTCGGCACCCTCGTCGGTCGAAAGGAGTACGCCGAACGTCTTGCCGCTGAGATCGAGCGCGGCTTCGCCACCCTCACCGAGCAGAAGCCGCTGCGGGCGACCTACCTGATCTGGCGCGCCCCGTGGATGACGGTCGGCGGCGACACATTCATCCACGATGTGATGCGCCGGGCCTCGCTCACCAATGTCTTTGGCGAGCAGACACGCTACCCGACGACCAGCCTCGAAGACATCGCAGCGGCGAAGCCGGAGGTCGTGCTGTTGTCGTCGGAGCCGTTTCCGTTTCGAGAGCAGCATATCGCGGAGGTCGAAGCTGCGGTGCCGAGCGCGGCGGTGGAACTGGTAGACGGGGAACTCTTCTCGTGGTACGGCAGCCGGATGCGACTGATGCCATCGTATCTCAACGACTTGCACCAGCGCCTCGCCTCCACCCTGCCCGACTGAGTTGGCGCACCTTTCACCCGGCGGCGTTGCGCGGCATCCTCGGCGGACGCGACCTTTAGGTTTCTCCCCCCGCTCTTCCGCTCCACCGATGCGACGAGTCATCTTCAACCAGAAAGGCGGCGTCGGCAAGTCTAGCATCGCCGTCAACCTCGCCGCCCTCAGCGCGCAGCGCGGCTTGAGCACCCTCCTGCTCGACCTCGACGCCCAAGGCAACGCGACGCAGTACCTCCTCGGCGACGCCCAACCCGAGACGACCGTCGCCGGGTTCTTCGAGCAGTTCCTCTCGTTCCACCTCTCGGAAGAAAAACTCAGCGAGTTCGTCCTCCACACCCCCTACGGCAACCTCGACCTCGTCGCCGCCTCGCCGGAGCTAACGGAGTTGCAAAGCCGCCTAGAGGCCAAGCACAAGATCAACAAGCTCCGCGATGGGCTGGACGCGCTTGGAACCTACGACGCGGTCTACATCGACACGCCGCCCGCGTTCAACTTCTACACCCTCTCCGCGCTCATCGCCGCCGACACCTGCGTGATCCCGTTCGACTGCGACAGCTTCGCGCGCGAAGCGCTCTACCATCTGCTGGAGAACGTCGCGGAGGTCAAGGCCGATCACAACCCGACGCTGAAGGTCGAGGGAATTATCGTCAACCAGTTCCAGAGCCAAGCCAAGCTGCCACGCCGGATCGTGGACGAGCTTCGGGCCGAGAAGCTGCCGCTCTTCGAGACGCTCCTCCCGGCCTCGGTGAAGATGCGCGAGTCGCACGAGGCCGAGACGCCGCTCGTGCATTTCGCGCCGAAGCACAAGCTGTCGAAGGCGTTCGTAGCGCTCTACGACGAACTCGACACCGCGTAGCCATGGCTGTCTTTGCCGATCTGGTGGTACTGGAACTGGCGAGTGTCCTTGCTGGGCCGAGCGTCGGGCAGTTCTTCGCCGAGCTAGGTGCCACGGTTATCAAGATTGAGAACCCCGCGACGGACGGCGACGTGACGCGGCGCTGGACGCTCCCGACGGAAGACCCGGAGGATGAGCGCTCAGCCTACTTCGCCGCCGCCAACTGGGGCAAGCAGTCCGTCGCGCTGGACCTGCGGGGGGACGCTGGGCAACAGCTTCTCCACGACCTCGTCCTGCAAGCCGACATCGTCGTCACCTCGTACAAGCCCGGCGACGCTGCCAAGCTCGGCGCGGATTTCGAGACGCTAGCAGCACTCAACCCACGCCTACTCTACGCCGAGGTCGTCGGCTATCCCGACAGCGACCGGGCGGGGTATGACGCCGTCGTTCAAGCCGAAAGCGGGTTCACATTCATGAACGGCGAGACCGACGGGCCACCCGTCAAGATGCCCGTCGCGCTCGTCGATGTGCTGGCGGCGCACCAACTCAAAGAGGCGCTGCTCGTCGGATTGATCGAGCGCGAGCGGACGGGGCGCGGGGGTCGATTCACTGTCTCCTTGTTTCAGTCCGCCGTCGCCTCGCTAGCGAACCAAGCGACCAACTGGCTCACCGCAGGGCATGCGCCGCAGCGCATCGGCTCGGCGCACCCGAACATCGCGCCCTACGGCACTGTGTTCGAGACCGCCGATGGTGAGCGCGTCGTGCTGGCGGTCGGGACGGACCGGCAGTTTGCGGCGCTGTGCGAGGTGCTCGACATGGGGCCTATCGCGGGTGCGCCGCGCTTCGCCACGAACCAGCAGCGCGTGCGGAACCGGGGTTTCCTCGACCTGCTTCTCGCCGAGCGCATCGCTGAACGGGACCGCAGTGTGCTCCTTGCTGCCCTCGCCGAACGGCACGTCCCCGCCGGGGCCGTCAACGATATGCCTGCCGTGTTCGAGCAGTCCGCTGCCCAGTCGCTCGTCGTGCGCGACGAAGCGCTAGCTGGCGTGCGGCACGTTGCGTTCCAGCAGGACAACCACGCCCCCGCTACGCTCACGCCACCACCGCACTATGCGGTCGATACCCACACCGTGTTAGGTGATCGACTTGGACTGAACAATGATGAGCTAGATCGACTCGCCGAGCGCAATACAATCGTCGCCAGAAAACCTTAGTCATATCACACTACTCCCTTAAAGAATACAGAAAGAAACTTTGAATTACATATGACGTAGTTAAAATGGCTCACTTGAGGATCAGGTTATGTTATGCATCGTCTACGTTAGCAGCGCTAGCTGGCTCCTTAGCGGCGAAGAACTACGGAACATTCTGAGGTCCAGCCGTCGCAACAACGAACGCCTAGGGGTAACCGGGATGCTGCTCTATCGGGGCGGCAACTTCATCCAAGCGCTCGAAGGCCCGGAGAGACCTGTCCGACAGGTGTACGACACGCTCTGTCACGACCCGCGTCACGGCAGCATCATCAAGATCGCCGACCGACCTCTGCACCAGCGTTTTTTCCCCGACTGGACGATGGGCTTCTACAATGCCGACAAGCTGCCACAACCGGACCGAGACGTAGTGACGCCCTTCCTGACTGAACCAGCCGGAATGGAAAGCATCGCGAACCAAAGCAGCCTCGCCTACAAGCTGTTGCTGAGCTTCAAGCGGTCGGTGGCTCGATAGCAAGGGTCGCCTACGAGGACGACGACCTAGCTCGTGGAATACTTGGGCACTATTTAGCGACCCCAGGCCTTGTCCGATAGTACCAAGACCTACCTGAGAGGCAAATCCGTGAATCGGAGCCACCCGAAGGAAACTATGATCTACCTCGTCTACGTCAGCACGGCGACTACACTTCTCAGCGACGAAGAACTCGGCGACATCCTGCACGTCAGCCGTCGGAACAACGAGGCGGCCGACATCACGGGGATGCTGCTATATCGGAATGGCAACTTCATCCAAACGCTCGAAGGCCCCCCCCAAGCCGTGCGCGAGACCTACGAGCGGATATTCCGCGACCCACGCCACAAAAGTGTGATCAAGATCCTCGAACGGCCTACGGAGGTGCGGAATTTTGCCGGATGGTCGATGGGCTTTCGTAATGCTGACAAGCTCTCAGGCGAGGACAAGAAAGCCATTAACGTCTTCCTGTCTGAGCCTTCCGATCCGAAGACAGCGGATGCACGCGGCGGACTCGTCTACAAGTTGCTCCTGAACTTCCGGGATGCGGTGTCCGGCTGATAGCCTGAACACAAGGCTTGCTATTTCGAGACCATACGGCGTTGTTTAGAGGCTTTCTCTCTCCTTCCGCCTCGCCATGTCTGCTGAGCCCCCGCTGCACCCACGGCACCTTCACACCCTCGTCCTGCTCTACCTCGCGGTCGCCTACGGGGCCGACGACGACTTCGCTCCCGCCGAGCGGTACACCATCGTCGAACTGATCCAACGGTGGCTCCCCTACATGGCTACGGACACGGTCGAGTCGATGGTGGATACCGCGTTCGCAGCGGCGAGCAGCGGGATGGTAGGCACTCCGGAGTCGCTAGCCGCCGACTTACGCGACGCGCTGACCCCGGACCTCCAGCGCCGCATCCTCACGGACCTCGGCCACGTCGCCCGTGCCGACGGCACCCTGAGCGTGAGCGAGGCCGACGTGATTAGCCGCATCCGACGAGCGTGGGCCTAACTCACCCGCCAACCGGAGCCGCCTCGATGAACATGGGCGCACCCGGCCCGAGGGGCAGGCCGAAGACGAGCCAGACCGCCAGCAGGATCATCCAGATCACGAGGAAAACGAACGTGTACGGCAGCATCGTCGCCACGACGGTCCCGATCCCGGCTTTCTTGTCGTAGCGCTCAACGAAGGCAATGATGAGCGCGAAGTAGCTCATCATCGGCGAGATGATGTTGGTCGTCGAGTCGCCGATGCGGTAGGCCGTCTGGACCAGTTCGGGCGAATAGCCGAGAAGCATGAACATTGGGATGAAGACCGGAGCCATAATGGCCCACTTGGCCGAGGCGCTGCCCATCGCCAAGTTGATGACGGCAGAGAGCAGGATGAAGAGCATCATCAGCGGGATCGGCCCGAGGTTCAGCGCCTGCAATCCGGCGGCCCCGTTGATGGCGAAGATCAGCCCGAGGTTGGTCCACTTGAAGTAGGCCACAAACTGTGCGGCAAAGAAGACCAGCACCATGTAGATGCCGAGCGTGGACATGGCGTCACCCATCCCCTTCATCACATCGGCGTCGCTCTTGAGCGTCTTCGCAGCCAAGCCATAAGCGATGCCCGCTACGCTGGCCGAGATAAAGATGACCGCCACGATGCCCTGCATGAACGGCGAGCGCAGGACACCGCCCGTTTCGGGGTCGCGGAGGAAGCCGCCTTCGGGGATCAGTCCCCACAGCGCGAGGGCCGTCAGGGCGATGATCGATGCGAGCGCCCACCACAGGCCGCGTCTCTCATCCGCCGTCAGGTCGTGGATTTCCTCAGCCTCTACCTCGCCCTTGAACGCGCCGAGGCGCGGCTCAACGATTTTCTCCGTCACCCATGTCCCCGCCGCCGCGATGAAGAAGGTCGAGACGAACATGAAGTAATAGTTCGCTGCCGGGTTGACGAGGTAGGTCGGGTCGATGATGCGTGCGGCCTCCTCCGACAACCCAGCGAGGAGTGGGTCGATGGTGCCGAGCAGGAGGTTGGCCGAGTAGCCGCCCGAGACGCCCGCGAACGCCGCCGCCAAGCCCGCGATGGGATGCCGCCCGACGGCGAGAAAGATGATCGCCGAGAGCGGAACCAAGAGCACGTAACCGACCTCGCTCGCCGTGTTCGAGAGAATGCCCGCGAACACGATCACGAACGTCAGCAGGCGCGGCGGCGCACTCAGCACGAGCAGCCGAATGCTCGTCCCGATCAACCCGCTTCGCTCCGCCACCCCGATCCCGAGCAGCGCCACCAACACCGTCCCGAGCGGCGCAAACCCGGTAAAGTTGTCGATCATCTCGGTCAGGATGAGGTGCAGCCCCTCGGTCGAGACAAGGTTGACCGGGCGGATGACCTCGCCTGTGCGCGGCATCACGGCCTCGATGTCGAGCAGACTGAAAACCCACGAAAACACGATCACGAGGCCGGCAAAGAGCGCGAACAGCGTCGCCGGGTGCGGCAGCGCGTTGCCGACGCGCTCGATCACGCCGAGGAATCGGGCAAAGCCTTTTTGTGGAGGAGCGGTGGGCGTTTCCATCAAGCAGAGGTCTAGGAGAAAGCGACAGCAAAGCCCGGAAGGTAGCGCATGGCGATCAAACCGTCACCTCGGAAGCGCCACAAAGGCTAGGATCGTCGTCGGGTATTTGTCTGTCGCGAGGATAAAGCCGAGCGTGTCGAGCCGGGCGAGGCCTTCCCAGTTGCGGGCTCGGTTCTCGCCGAGGAGGCGCAGCAGGATGGGCGGCAGGTCGGTCCGCACGATCCGGTCGCCGTTGAGGCGGAACTCGACGAGGCGCTCGACGACGGCCTCGCGCTGATGCGTCCAGCCAGTTCCATAGATCAACTCCAGCGAGTCGGGACCGGGGCGGAGCGTGCCTTGGTCGCCGGGGTAGAAATAGTTCAGGCCCCAGAAGCGCCCCTCGGCGTCAAGCGTCGTGGCATCGGTGAGACGGTATTCGAGCGTCGGTACGTCGAGCGAGTCGCGGAGGACGAGCGACGGGTCGAAGAGGTAGGCTTCGGGCATTGGGTTGACAGCAATGCCGTTGGCCTCTTGAAGCGCGACGATCCCGCGCGGCGTAGCGAGCAGCGTCTCGTAAGACAGGTTCTGGATACGCGCCTGCACCGGCAGCGGAACGAGCGACTGGGTATCGAGCCGGATCTCGGCGAGCCGTCCTTCTTGCGAGTGCGTCACGGTGCCCTCGACGAGGTAGCCCTGCATGGCCTCGCTCTTGGCCGACTCGATGGCGAGATAGACCCGGTTGCCCCGGAAGGCAATCGCCTCATAGCCTTCGTAGCCCTCAGCGATCCCAGCCACACCGCCTGCCTCAAGCGGCACGAGCCGAGGCTGCAGCGCCCCCCGATAGCGGCCCTCAACGAAGGCAAGAAGGTCACCCTTCGCCAGCACGCAGAGTGCCCCCGAGGGTCGACCGACTCCTTCTGCGTCGAGCGTATCGCTCGTCACCGACAGCCGACCGGGGTACTGCGGCAACAGCACCAACTCGTCGCCGATCCAACCGAGACCGGACAGTTCGGCGTCGCGCTCGGCGCACGGCCCGGTGAGCGGGAGGAGCTGGACCTCAGCCTCGGTCGGTACCCCAAGCTCCGAGGGCGGCTCGGCGCTGCGGCAGGCCGTGAGGGTGAGGAGGGGCAGTAAAACGAGGAGCGAGCGCATAGAGAGGAGCGGTGAGATGCTGAAGCTACGAAGCATCGGCTCCCTGCTTGAATGAGATGACCCAAACGGCGAGGACCTGTCGCATGACCGGGCAGCACACCTTCCTCCTTCTTCCTTTTTGGACCATGCGACTCCTTCTACTCGCCCTCGCGCTCCTGCTGCCCGCAGCGGCGCAGGCCCAGCTCAACGGCTTCTACACCATCGGCGGCTCCAGCCCCGACTACACCACCATCTCCGCCGCCGTGGCCGACCTCAACGCCCTTGGCGTCTCTGGCCCGACGCGCTTCGCCATCCGCGCAGGCACCTACACCGAGCAGATTTCGATTGACGCTATCACCGGCACATCGGCGGCGGACACCGTGCAGTTCCGCGCCGCCAACCCTAACAACCGCCCGACGATCCGGTTCGACGCGACCTCCTCTGATAACTACGTCTGGCGCATTGTGAACTCGGACCACGTCAAGCTCCGCAACCTCAACTTCGTCGAGACTGGCAGCGACGCCAACGCCCGCATCCTTGTCATCGAGGGCGGCACGGACGACCTGAGCGTGAACGGCTGCACCTTCACCGGCCTTGCTGGGGCCACTGCCGAGACAGGCTCTCTTGTCTGGGATGACGATGATCCCCATGACCGCCTCTCGTTCATCGGCAACACCTTTACCTACGGATATCGAGGCCTCGACCTGAGGCCTGCCTCCTCACCCGGCACGGATGTGCTCGTGAGCAACAACGTCTTCGCCGATCAGCATGTCGAGGGGATTTATGTCGTCAATTACACCGACGCCATGGTGCGTGACAATACGGTCACATCCGGCCCCAACGCCGGCATCTTCTACACCGGGATCAACTTCTCCTCGCAAGGGATGATTATCCGCAACGTGGTCACGGTCGAAAATAGCGGTCTATTCGTCGGAAGCAGCGCAGAAGCGCTCGTTGCCAACAACTTCATCTCTGTCGAGGACATCGGCACAGGAGGCGTCTACCTCGTATCGTTAGCCGAGGTGGATTTCCATCACAACACGGTGTGGGGGTTCGCGCCATTGGGAGGACCAGCCCTTCTGGTCGCTGGCCCCGGCGGAGCACCGGATGTCTCGGTTCGTAACAATCTTCTCATCAATGATGCGGGGGGGCAAGCGTTGAACGCCCCCGTCACTTCCATCGGTGACAGCGATTTCAACGACCTCTATACGACCGGCGCGACGCTCGTTGATTTCAATGGCACCAATTACGCCACCCTTGCCGCCTACCAGAGCGGCACCGGCCTCGACCCCAACTCCGTCTCCGTTCCCGTCGACTTCGTTGATGCCGCCACCGGCGACCTTCACCTTGCAGGAGCATCCTTGAGTGATATGGACCTGTTCGGTACCTCCGTTGGCATCACCGAAGACATCGACGGTGACCCACGCAGCACTACAATACCGTTCATGGGAGCCGACGAGGGCGATTCTTCCCCCTTGGCAGGCACCTACTCGGTGGGCCTCGTAGGCTTCAGCGACTTCGATGACCCATTCGAGGCCATTGACGCGCTCAACGCACGCGGCACGAGCGACAAGGTGATCTTCAACCTCGTCGCCTTCAGCTACACCGGACAGGCCGAGATCGAGAACTTCACGCGGTTCGGCGCGCCGACCGACTCCGTCATCTTCCGGGGTACCGGCGTCGTCTCGAACGCCACACTCCGCAACAACGCCACGAGCCTCGGGACCAACTATATCCTCCGTATCACCTCGGTCGACTACCTCGCCTTCGAGGATATCAACTTCGACGCCGATGGCGGGACAGCACCTTACGGTCGGGCCTTGCAGATCAACGGCGACGTGCAGCACGTCCGCTTCATCAACAACGAGTTCGACGGGCTTACGGGCGAGACTGACCCTATCACCTCGGCCCTCGTCTTGATCTCAGGCACCAACAGCGGCAATATCAGCTTCGATGAAGCCGAGTTCGACGGCGGAAGTCACGGCCTCTATGCGGTGCCTTCACTCGCTTCCGGTGGTCTCAACGACTACGTGGTGACGAACAGCACCTTCCTCGACCAAGAAGTCGCCGCTGTCGTCATCGAACGGTGCGACGACCCGGTCGTGGACGGCAACACGATCTCTGGCCTCGCCTCGGGTGCTGAGGGCATCGTGCTCCGCGACGGCACGGGCGGATCGGTGACGAACAACGTCGTCGTCGTGAGTAGCACCATCCTCGATACGGCCTACGGGATCGAACTGGACGACCACGACGGAACAGCGGGTACACCGCTGCTCCTCGCCAACAACATGGTCACGGGCTACACGGCCTCGCTCTACACAACCAATGTGGACCACCTCCAGGTCTTCCACAACACCCTCCGGCAGACGACGAGTGTCGGAATCGGCGAACCGGCGACGTACAAAATAATCGACGCAGGGTCGAACCACGAACTGACGAACAACATCCTCATCAGCGGAGGAGGCATCCGGCCTGTGCTCGATATTGAGGATACGGGCGCAATCACGGCGAGTGATTACAACGACCTCTTCACCACCAGTTCCGTGCTGGCCGACTTCGCTGGGACAACCTACGCTGATCTCGCCGCTTATCAGTCCGGCACAGGCCTCGATCCGAATTCGGTCTCGAAGGCGGTCACCTTCGTCGATGCTGCCACCGGCGACCTCCACCTCGACGGTCCCTCCGACGGCGACACCGACCTCGGCGGCACCCCCCTCGCTGTCGTCCCGACTGACATCGACGGCGAGAACCGGGGCGACCCGCCCTACATGGGCGCCGACGAAGCCTCCGGCCTCGCCCCGCCCGTCAACTTCGACCTCGTCGCGACCAACACCACCCCGCTGACGGTGGCTCCGGGTGGCTCGATTCAGTTCGACTACGCGATCTCCAACAACACCGCCAACCCGGCCACGGGCAACCTCTGGTTCGCTGCCAGCCCCGGCGGCTTCGACGGCATCATCGTCTCGGGTACGCTGCCGGGTGGGCAGACCTTCAATGGGAGCTACACGCAGCCCGTGCCGGGGTTCACCCCGCCGGGGACGTACACCTACACGCTGAACATCGGCGTCTTCCCCGGCCTGATCGTAGACACGGAGACATTCACGATAACGGTGGTGGGTCCGATGCGCGAGGGCGGTGCGGCGTCGTGGTCGGTGACCGAGGCAACACCGTGGCCCGAGTTCAACGAGGCCGTGAGCGATGGACCGGAGGCGGCGAGTGAGGCGCTGCCCGAAGCGTTTGCGCTAGAGGCGGCCTACCCGAACCCGTTCGCTCGCCAGACGACGGTGGGCTTCGCGCTGCCTGAGGTGGCGGACGTGCGGGTGGTGGTCTACGATGTGCTGGGCCGCGAGGTGGCGGTGCTGGTGGACGAGTCGTTGGAGGCGGGTCGTCACACCGCATCGTTCGAGGCTGCGGGACTGGCCTCGGGGGTGTACCTCGTGCGAATGGTGGCAGGCAGCTATGCTCAGGTGCAGCGGGTGACGCTGGCGCGGTAGTCTTCCCTTCTTCTACCTGCGCCATGCGGCCAGTCGAGCGATGCCTCGGCTGGCCGCTATCGCGTTTGGAGGGGTCGATTCCTAACAAAAAGCCAAAAGTGCCACCTCGGATGCGCCAATCCTCCATCGTATCATCCCTACATTGTCCTGATTCCTCTACCCTTTCCCCTTTTGCCATGCGACTCCTCTTTACGCTCTTCCTCGGGCTACTGCTCGCCTCGCCTGCTTCTGCCCAAGTCATGGCCGGTCAGTCGGACGACTTCAACGACGGTACTACGCAGGACTGGCGCAACGGACGGAATACGCCGGACGTCTCGAATGTGCCCGACGGCGGGCCGGACGGCGCGGGCGACGGCTACCTCCAGATCAACGCCGATGGCAGCTTCATTGCGGGCCGCCTCGTGGCCTTCAACACCGACCAGTGGATCGGTGACTGGACCGCCGCTGGCATCACCAGCGTCACGATGGACCTCAACAATACGGGAACCAATCCGCTCACGATCCGCCTGTGGATCGAGGGGCCGGGCGGCACGTTTGTCTCGGACGACAACGTAGCTCTCCCTGTCAGCAGCGGCTGGCAGAGCGCCTCGTTCTCGGTCGATCCCGCCGACCTCGTCGCCTCCGGCGGCACTGATGTGAGCGCTACCCTCGCGGACGTTGTCCGCTTTCGCATCTACCACGGGCCTACGGCCTCCGCCCCTGGTCCGAACATCGTCGGCCTGCTCGGCGTGGACAACGTCACCGCTGTCGGTGCCCCCGCCCCGAACTTCGACCTCGTCGCGACCAACACCACCCCGCTGACGGTGGCTCCGGGTGGCTCGATTCAGTTCGACTACGCGATCTCCAACAACACCGCCAGCCCAGCCACGGGCAACCTCTGGTTCACGGCCAGCCCCGGCGGCCTCTCGGGCATCATCCAGTCGGGCACGCTGCCGGGCGGCCAGACCGTCAACGGGAGCTACACCCAGAACGTCCCGGCCAGCGCTCCGGCAGGGACGTACACCTACAACCTCAACATCGGCGTCTTCCCCAACGGCATCATCGACTCAGAGACGTTTACCGTCACCGTAACGGCAGCACGACCGGGCGACCGCCCCGCGCTCAACGCCTATCCGACGTCGTGGCCAGTGAGCGATGCGGCCCCGTGGTCGGTAGTTGAAGAGGCAGGGCCGGTGGCGATGTCGTCGGTGACACCGGAGACGTTCGCGCTGCACGCGGCCTACCCGAACCCGTTCGAGACCACGACCTCGCTCGGCTTCGACGTGCCGGAGGCGACCGCGCTGAACGTGACGGTCTACGATGTGCTGGGCCGCGAAGTCGCCGTGCTGCTTGACGGCACCGTGGAAGCCGGTCAGCACACGGTGCGCTTCGACGGCAGCAGCCTGTCGCGGGGCGTCTACCTTGTCCGCCTCCAGACGGCTGAGGTCTCCGAGGTCCGCCGCGTAACCCTCGTGCGTTAATGCCCACCCTGCCCTTTGCTCTGGCTGCGCTGCTGCTCGCCACCACGACGGTAGTTGCGCAGCCAGAGCAAGTTGTCCTTTTCCCCGGTCAGACCGGCACCGAGCTTCGCGCCTCGCTGGTTGCTGACTACAGGCCCGCGTCGGTGCTCTCGGAGGCGGCAGGCAAAGACCGGATGTACGACACGGTCTGGAACGTAGAGATCGAAGGGACGGAGGGCGTGGTGTGTGTCTACACCGGCTTCTTCGTGCCATTCGACTGCCAGCCGTCGTGCGACCCGAGCCAAGACGTGTTCAACCAAGGCAGCGAGAACACGCAGGGCATCAACCAAGAGCATATTTGGCCGCGTGCCGAGGGGGCCGGGAGCGGCAACGCCGAGCGCGACCTGCACCACCTCGCCCCCACCTTCGTCCGCGCCAACGCCGACCGGGGCAACCTCCCCTTCGCCGAGATCGTCGACGCGCAGACGGACGACTGGTACATCGAGAACACCATCACGAGCACGATCCCGACCGAGGACATCGACGCCTACAGCGAGCGGGACCGCAACACCACCTTCGAGCCGCGCGAGGACTTCAAAGGCAACACAGCGCGGGCGATGTTCTACTTCTACACGATGTACGAGGCACAGGCCAGCGATACCTTCTTCGAGGAGCAGAAAGAAACACTCCGCGACTGGCACAACCTCGACCCGACCGACCAAGCAGAGTACGACCGGACCTTCGTGATCGCAGGGTTCCAGAGCGACCGCCCCAACCCGTTCGTGCTCGATTCGACGCTTATCCGGCGTGCGTTCTTCCCACCGGTCGTCAGCACGGAGTCGGCTGCGCCCGTGAGGGACTTCGTCCTCTCCCCCGCCGCGCCCAACCCGTTCACTTCGGCGACGAGTTTCACGCTCACCGTTGACCGACCACAGTCGGTCCGCGTCGAGGTCTTCGACGTGCTCGGTCGGCGGGTGGCGCTGCTGCATGACGGGCCTGTTGCCGCCACGGTTCCGCTCCGACTGACGCTCGAAGCAGCGAGCTTACCGCCGGGGTTGTATCTCTATCGGGCGACGGGTGAGACGATGCAGACGACACGGCGCGTCTCGCTCGCGCGATAACGTGCCCAGCGCCTAGCGCCGCGTAGCCCGAACGCGCTGTGGACCGAGTTGGACCTGCACCGCCTCGATAGCACCCGTGCCATCCCGCTCGAACTGCATCCCTACGCCTGACACGACCTGAATCGTGAAGCGGTCATCACCGAGGGCGAAGATCTCGGCTTCGCCCTGCCCCGGAAAGAAACCAAACATCCGTCCTTCCCACGCATAAAAGCGGGCCACCGCTCCGGGCGCGATCTCGTACTCGCCGTAGTACTCGCGCCGTGCCTCGGGCGAGAGTGTAACGAGCCTCGGGCGCTCCGGCTCCGGGAGTTGACTCCCAAATGCGACCGTCTCAACGGGCTTGAGAGCCGGACTCGGCACAGATTCTCTAGTCTGAGCACCTAGAATCGCATCAGCCATGCGCCAGACATCGCGCCCGGCGATCCGCCGGTTGTGGTCGGTGTCGCCGCGATGCACGATGACGAGGTCGGCGCCCGGGACAATGAAGAGGACTTGGCCGCCGGTACCGCGCGCTTGGTAGATGGCGTAGCGGTTGAGGTTCGGGTAGGCTTCGCCGAGGCTCCCGGCGGCGTAGGTCCACCACATGAAGCCGTAGCCGGTGCCACCGCCGAGGTCGCTGATGGGCTGGGTACTCTCGGCAATCCACGAAGCCGGAACCACCTGCTCGCCCTCCCAGCGGCCTTCTCGGAGGTAGAGTTGCCCGAACCGGGCCAGATCGCGGGTGGAGAGTCGGAATGTGTGCGCCGGGTGACGTGAGACGCTTGGCTCATAGACAATAAGCCCGTCGTCGATCTCATAATCTTCCATTCCGATGGGCCGAGCGATGCGTCGGGCGAACAGTTCGTAGAGGTTCTCTCCCGCCACCTGCTCGGCGATCACCCCTGCCACGTTGAAGTCCCAGTTGTTGTAATACCAGTGCGTACCGGGCGCATGGCTTCCACGATCGGACCGCTGCTCGTCCTGGTTGGAAGGCGCATACGCGGCGGGGAGAAAAACACCGGACCGAGCCGCAAGTAGATCGCGCACCCGTGCCTGACGCTCCTGCTCCGTGAGCGGCGTAGTATCGTCGATGTCAAGGTCCGCGAGCGTGGCGTCGAGGTCGATCAGCCCATCCTCGACGAGCGTGCCATACAGGGCACTGACGAGGCTCTTACGGACGGAGTGCGCCCGGAAGGGGCGCTCGATGTCGCCCCACGCAGCAAGCACATGACCTTGGTACACCGCCATGAGAGCACCGGACTGGACGCTATCGGCATACTGTCGCACACGGTCCAGTTGTGCCGCATCGAACCCGGCTGCTTCGGGTGAGGGCCACGCTTGCCACGCCTGCGCCTCGGCAGTCGACGGAGCCAGCACGAGGAGGGCGAAGGAACACACGAAGCAGAGCAGGCAAGGTCGGAGCGGTAGACGCATAGCATTTGGCGAGGCGAGAAGAAAAGAGCTAGCCCAATCTCGCCCCTTCGCCCGAGGCGCGCCTTGATCTCGATCAAGAAGTAGACTTGCACGCAGCGTAACCTCGTCTGCGCTGTTCCGTTTGGAGAACACGTGCACTCCTCGACGCCTGTGCCTACACTGACTGCCGACCCCACGGCTGCCATCCACGCGGCTCTCGCCCACCTCGCCGACATCCCGGACGAGGAACTGACGTTTATGGCAGCGCACCGAAGCGAACGGCACCTCGACAAAGGCGAGCACCTGTTCCACATCGGCGACCCGGTCCGCCACCTCTACTTTATCCACGCAGGCGCGCTCCGCGTCTACTACCTCCACGACGGGCGCGAGCACACCCGGAGCTTCGCCTTTGAGAATCGGTTCTATACCAACTCGTACAGCTTCAACACGGGCCGCCCCAGCCACTACGCCGTAGAGGCGCTGGAAGACACCACGCTCTCCTCATTCCCTCGCAACGCCATCGACGCCGCGTATGAGCGGCACGCCTGCTGGGAGCGCGTCGGGCGACGCTCTTCCGAGGGCAACTTCATTGCGAAGGAGCAGAAGGAGATGGAGATGCGGATATACTCCCCTGAGGAGCGCTACCGGCGACTCGTCGAGGCAGGCTCGCCGCTCGTGCACCGCGTCCCGCTCTACCACCTCGCCTCGTACCTCGGCATCACCCCAGAGACCCTCAGCCGCATCCGCCGTCGCCTCGCGCATACGTGATCGTCTGCAAGCCGCCGAGGTCAGTTTGCCGTTAAAGCGCGCACGAGGTTCACGGCAGCCTCGTCCATCGTCGCCTCTCCGTCTAGGTAGGGCTGCCAGTGCTCGGCTATAGCCTCG
This sequence comes from Rhodothermales bacterium, assembly GCA_028284265.1. Lineage (GTDB taxonomy): Bacteria > Bacteroidota > Rhodothermia > Rhodothermales > JANQRZ01 > JANQRZ01. The sequence continues at coordinate 182,917 of JANQRZ010000003.1, read as the reverse complement.
TGGTACTCGGAGAAGACGTTGTGACGAAGCCAGTAGGGTTCATACGCCTCGCCCGCCGCAGCCGCTAGCTGCTGCACAGCCCAGCCGGACGTGTGGAACGAGAGCGCGTGCCACAGCGACCGGGGCATCTCCGTTTCCAACGAGTCGACCGCCGCCCGCAGCACGGTCGCTACCGTGCCGTGGCGCGAGCCGAAGACAAGATGGCTCGCCTCGTGATAGAGCAGTTCTAGCCCACTCCACCCGTCGAGGTCCGGTTCGAGGTTCGAGATCATCATGTGCGGCGCGTCGAACCGGCCCGACGCGGTGTTCGCACCGGCATAGCTCGCATAGCTCGACACGTCCACAGTCACGTCCTCCGGCCAGCCCGACTGGTAGAGCCGCCCGAGGGTATCGGTGAGGGCGGGGCCATAGCGGACAGCGCGGTCCACAAGCCCGCCGATCCGTTCCCGATTGCGCGTATCGTGGATCGCCCAGAGGCACGCTTGGTAGGCCGGGGCTGCCCGGCGTAGCAGCACCAGCACCTCCTCCACGTCTGGCTGCGGGTCGTAGGTCGGCGCGAGGTTCGCCATCTGGTAGCGGAGCGCTCGTATCACAGGGTCGCGGCGGTGGTGGCGTTCGGCCATCTCGGCCTCATAGAACGCCACGACATCAGTCCACGCCTGCGCCTGAGCGGCAGGCAGCGCGTCGAAACACGCGGTCTCCTCCGCCTCCAGCCGCTCATCGCCGGGGCCACCGCCGAAGAGACCGTGGAGGTAGTCGTGGAGGTTGAGCCAGAAGTCGCTGTGGAACCGGAAGTGCGGGGTCGAGGCGACGAGTGCCCCGTCGCGGTACCCGAGTGCGGGGAGCGCATCTTGGGCGGAAACAGGTGGGGCCAGATAAAACGATCCGACCAGTGAGACGAGAAGCGCGAAGCGAAGCATAGTCCAGAGCGGTAGGCTGAGGCCTTGAAACTACCAGACGCCGCCATGTCATCGCTTGAACAAAACGGCAGCGCCTCCTCAGACTGCGCGAGCGACGAATGCGGTGGGGGTCTCGCCGAGGAGGGCGCGGCAGTCGCGGATGAGGTGCGCCTGATCCGCGTAGCCGGTCTCCGCCGCGATGCGCGCCCAGCCTGCACTCGGACGGGCGATGCCGAACTGAACGGCCCGGTGCAACCGGCGGATGCGCCACAGCCGCTTCAGCCCCATGCCGAGGTGCTGGCGGCTCAGGTCACGCAGCGTCCGGTCCGCGAGTCCATGCCGACGACTCGCCTCCCTCACCTGTGCGCCTACGGCATCGGCTGCCACGAGCGAAGCCACACGCGGGTCTACCTCCGAACCGATTTGCCTCCGACTACGCAGCAGCGCGACGAGCGCTTGGACCGTGCCCACCGCATCGGCCTCGGCAAGCGGATCGCACACCTCATTGGGAGACACCCCGAGCACCTCACCGAGAGAAAACGAGCGGTCGGTAAACAAGTCGGCGGGCGTACCGAAGAGAGCCGGGATCGCGCCGGGCTGTAGCCGCACCCCGACGGTGAGGCATCGCCCCGACACGTTGATGTCGACGTGCCGCGTCCGGGCACCGACGAGCGTGAGACTGCACCCGCGCGGCGTCACCTTGCCGACCAAGTGCGGCGCGTCATCTGACACGACGCGCCATCGCTGCGCCGGAGCGTCGTCGGGCGGCGGGTCTTGCACCCAGAAATGCTCGACCGTCGAGCAGAGATCAGGTGGCGGCGGGATGAGCCGAAGCGCAGATCGTCCGCGTCCGCCTTGATCGAGTGTCACCATCGAAGCGCATCGATTAGAACCCGGATCACGCCTCACCCACCAACTCTTGCTCCGCTAGTTCGAGCAGCGCTTCGGCCTGCTTTCGACTGACCGTCGGAAAGTCGTCGCTAAAGTCTTCGATCCGCTTTCCCTTACGCAAATAGACGAGAAGCGTGTCGATAGGAACGCGGGTACCTGTGAAAACAGGCGTACCCCCTAGAATCTCAGGATCGGAATGGTAGACAGCAGAGCGTTCCAAAGCTATGGAGCCGAAGCGATGAATTTGGAAGAAGCTAGTGCAGAACCAAGTCGCAGACAAAACGCAGCGGCTTGAGGTCGGCCTGCGAGCACGGCTTGTGCGGCAACGGGGCACACTGTCACGAAGGGACGTATCGAAGTTTGAATGACGGCTCCGGCCCGGTGAACTTGATCGGCTTGAAGTAGCCCCGCCAAGCATTCTCTGGCCACGAGAGCTCCCATAGACACTCGCACGTCCGGCATTGCTGGATCTCTCCACCAGTGTACCCATCAGAGCCACCGAATCCGATTCCAAAAGCCTCCCAATCCGGTGATCCAGATTCCCCCGGCACAACGGCGTATGGGACAAAGTGGGAACGTGACTTCTGATAGAATCGCTCGAAGGTTTGCTCAGACCAGAATTGGGTATGGTAGAAAGGGGCACAGTCGCAACACCCAGCAGTGTGAGGTAGGAACGTGCGGTAAGCACTGAACGTGGTGTCAGGCTGCGGGTCGACGAACCCAAGTGCCTTCAGCATGACGTAAATACTCCAGAAGAAGGGTACAACAAGTAGGAGAAGAAGGATATAGAGAACCTGCACAGCCAACCTCATAGCTTCAGAGTGACGCATAACCTGAACTTATACAGAATGACCACCCTGCCTCTTCATAACCTTGAGCAGGCGGAAGACCAAACATAACGCCAAGCCGAGATCCGCCCAACTATATGTCAACCAGCACCTCGCCGGTCATCGCCTCGGGTACGGGCACGCCCATCAGCGTCAGGATCGTCGGGGCGATGTCGCCGAGCTTGCCGGGGCGGATCGGCCCGTCGAAGGGAGCCTGTCCTGAGCCTGCCGAAGGATCGCGGAGGATGAGGTGTGGGACGAGGGCCGTCGTGTGCGCCGTGTGCGGGCTGCCGTCGGGGTTCTTCAGCTTGTCCGCGTTGCCGTGGTCGGCGATGATCTCGACCGTGTAGCCTTCTGCCATCGCGGCCTCAACCACCACCTTCGTCGCTGCGTCCACCGCCTCGACCGCCTTGACCGCCGCCTCGAAAACGCCGGTATGCCCGACCATGTCGGGGTTGGCGAAGTTGAGGATGATGAGGTCGGGATGGTCCGTGCGGATCGCCTCAGCGACAGCGGCGGCGAGCGGCGCGGCGCTCATCTCGGGCTGGAGGTCGTAGGTCGGCACCTTCGGGCTGGGGACGAGGATGCGCGCCTCGCGCTCGAACGGCTCCTCGCGCCCGCCGGAGAAGAAGTAGGTGACGTGCGGGTACTTCTCCGTCTCCGCCGCCCGAAGCTGCGTCAACCCTGCCTTCGCCACGACCTCGCCGAGCGTGTCGGTGAGGTTGACCTTCGGGAAGGCGATGGGTAGGGCAAACTCCTCGTCGTAGGGCGTGAAGGTGACGTAGTGCAGGTCGAGCGGTCGGTTGCCCGGCGTGCCGCGCTCGAAGTGGTCGAAGCCCGTGTCGGTGAAGGCGCGGGTGATCTGCCGGGCGCGGTCGGCGCGGAAGTTGAAAAAGATCACCGCATCGCCGTTCTTGATCGGCGGTGTGTTGCGGAGGCGGATCGGCTCGACGAACTCGTCGGTGACACCTTTCGCATAGCTCGACTCCAGCGCTTCGGCGGGGTCGTCGAACACGTCGCTGGCGAAGTCGCTCTTGCACGACGCGGTGAGGAGGCAGTAGCCGATTTTCGTCCGCTCCCAGCGGTTGTCGCGGTCCATCGCAAAGTAGCGCCCGACGATGGTGCCGATCCGCCCGACGCCGATCTCGGCGGCCTGCTGCTGGAACTCACGGACGTAGCGTGCGCCACCCTGCGGGTCGGTGTCGCGCCCGTCCGTGAAGGCGTGGACGACGACCTGCTCCGGCTCCAGTCCTTCGTGCTTCGCCAGCGCCAGCAGCGCGTAGAGGTGGCGGAGGTGCGAATGGACCCCGCCGTCGGAGAACAGCCCGATCAGGTGGAGCACCGATCCGTTCGCCCTGGCATGGCGGGCAGCGGCGACGGCCTCCTCGTTGCCGAGAAACGCACCGTCCTCGATGTCCTTGTCGATCCGGGTGATGTCCTGATAGACCACGCGCCCCGCGCCGAGGTTGGTGTGCCCGACCTCGGAGTTGCCCATCTGTCCCTCCGGCAACCCGACGGCCAGCCCCGAGGCTTCGAGCGTCGAATGCGGGTAGGTGGCGAACAGGTGGTCGAGGTACGGCGTGTCGGCAGCGGCGATGGCAGAAACCGATGGGTCCTCGGCGAGGCCGTAGCCGTCGAGGATGAGGAGCAGGTGGCGATGGGTCACGGTGTGCAGGTTCAGTGGGCAGTGGGCAGTGGGCAGAACTTAACGCCCGTGCCTGCTTTCTGGGTTTTGTCTCCTCCGAAGCGAGCCGTTCCGAGGCGAAAACTCGTATTAGAGGATATAGGCCCTCCCTTCACTCCCACTGCTTGCCATGAGCCAGCCGTCCTCGCCGTACCGCCCGCAACGCATCGTGATCCACCACCTGAGCGGGTTTAAAATCAATCAGGTCGAAGCCTTCCCCGCCGATCAGTTTGGGACGCTTACCTTTGGGCGCAGCCGCTCGGTGGACGTGCGCTATGACTCCGAGCGGCACGAGTTCGTCAGCCGCCGCCACGCGGCCATCGCCCGCAACGCCGATAACTCCGGCTACATCCTCACCGACCTCGGCAGCCGCAACGGTACCTTCCTCAATGAGCAACCCGTCACCGACCCGACGCCGATCCGCCCCGGCGACACCGTCCGCCTCAGTTCGGTCGGCCCGGCGTTCGTCTTTACCCTCGACCCGACCCCGGACGCGCCTCGTGGCCCAACCGCCGACACGTTTCCTCTACCCTCTCTCTGATCGCTGTACCGCATGACGTGGTTCTCCCGACGTTCGACCGCCGCGCGTGAACCGTCGGGGTCCCCTCCACTGCTCGATGTGGCCGTCCTCACGGACCGGGGCCTCGTCCGTGAGCAGAATGAAGACGCCGGGCGCTATGTGCGTCCCGGCGATGCGGCTACACGGCAAGTCCAAGGGTCTCTCGTGCTCGTGGCCGACGGCATGGGCGGGCACGCCGGGGGAGCAGTCGCCAGTGAGATGGCCGCCGAGACTGTAGCCCAGTGCTATTACGAAGCCGACAGATCACCGTCTGACGCGCTGCAGGCCGCCGTCCAAGAAGCGAACCGGGCCATCTTCGAGGCCGCCCAGCAGGACGCCAGCCTGTACCGGATGGGCACCACCTGCACGGCCCTCGTCCTCCGTGAGTTGAAACCGGAAGAGATCGAGACAGACGCAGCCGTCCGGTTCGAGGCCGTCATGGCCCACGTCGGGGACAGCCGACTCTACCTGTTCCGCAGTGGACAGCTTCACCAGATGACCGAGGACGACTCGGTGGTCGGCGAACTCGTGCGCCGGGGCCTGCTGACGCGCGAGGAGGCGCGGTACCACGAGCATCGCCACGTCATCACCCGCGCGCTCGGCCTCGACCCCGAGGTGCAGGTGGCCCAGTGGGCACGCCCCTTACGTGTCGAGACCGGGGATATATTTATCGTGGCCTCGGACGGGCTGTTCGATCTCGTCGAGGACGAACTCATGGCCAGTGTGGTCGTGGACGCTGACGCTCATACGGCGGCGACGCGGCTCATCGCCCTCGCCAACGAGCGCGGTGGGCGCGACAACATCACCGTCGGCATCGTGCGCGTGCTCTCCCCGTCTGGCTCAGACGAGCAACCCACCAGCGACACCCGCGAGCTTCCAGCCTTCTCATGATCGGTCGAGTCATCGGCAGCTATGAGGTGCAAGCCCGGATCGGGACGGGCGGCATGGGGTCTGTCTGGCGCGGCCTCGACGTGATGCTCGACCGGCCTGTTGCCATCAAGGCGCTCCGGGCTGACATCGCCTCGAACCCGCAGGCCGTCGAGCGTTTCCGGCAGGAGGCGCGTATCCTCGCCCGATTCCTCCACCCCCACATCGCCACGCTCTACGCCCTGCTGCGCGACGGCGACGATTTTTTCATGGTGATGGAGTACGTCGAAGGCGAGACGTTCGAGGAACTCCTTCGCCGCGAACGAGCGCTCGTCCCGGCGCACGCGGTCCCCCTCGTGCGGCAGGCCCTCGACGGCATCGAGCAGGCCCACCATCACGGCGTCATCCACCGCGACATCAAACCGGCGAACCTCATCTTGACGCCTGGCGGCACCGTCAAGGTGATGGACTTCGGTATCGCTCGGCTGCGCGGCTCGCAGCGTATGACCCGGACGCACTTCACCATCGGGACCGCCGCCTACATGGCCCCGGAGCAAATCCGCAGCCTCGACCTTGATGCGCGGGCCGATGTGTACGCCATCGGTGTGCTCCTCTACGAACTCCTCACGGGCCGTGTCCCATTCAAGAGTGAAAGCTCCTTCGAGGTGATGCAGGCGCATCTCCAGACGCCACCCCCGCCGCCCTCGGAGTTCGTCCCCGATCTGCCCGATGACCTAGAGCAGATTATCCTCCGCACGCTGGCGAAGAAACCCGACGACCGCTTCCCCTCGGCCGCTGCGCTCCACGAAGCCCTCGACGCACTCGACCTGCCGGACCCGCCCTACGACCTCACCGCGCCGACGCTCGTCGAAGCCCCGGTGCCCACCGAGAAGGTCACAAACGCGGACACACCAACTCCACCGCCCGAGGCAGCGGCACCGACCCCGCCGTCTGAGACTGCAGCACCAACCCCGCCGCCCGAACAAACCCGCATCGCCGACCCCGCACCGATCCCGCTGCCCACATCAGAACCGGCCCCGGTTGATCCCGAGGCGACGGCGGTGACGTCGACTCCCTACGTTCCGCAGGACCTTGACAAGACCGTTCTCCTCTCGGAGTACACGCCTAAAGCTGCCGAGCCGCTCGCCGCTACGACCATCGCCTCGACTCCGCGTGCCGCTCGCAACAGCCCAACGGCATGGGACCGCGTGCAGGACTACCGTCGGCTCCTCGCCGGACTCGCCGCCCTCCTCCTCGTCTTCGCGTTACTAGCTCTCATACTATCACAACTCGACGATACACCGTCCATCGCCGAGCGCGCCCCGACGGAACAGCCGACCACTCTCGAAGCGCCCCCTCCCTCCGACCTGCCTCCGCCCGCCATTCAGCCTGAGACGAAGGACGAGGTGGAGTCGCCGACAGAGGAAACCGCCACCCCGCCTCCACCCGATCCTAGACCCTCCTCACAACAGCCTACCGAAACCCAGACGCCGGTTGAGCGGCCGCCGCCTGCGCGAGATCGGGAAGCCGAAAGAAGGCCTCCGCCCGGCGACCGTCCCCCGCCACCTCCGGGTACCGTGCGCGTCCTCGTCCGGCCCTATGGCGATGTCTACGTGGACGGGCGACGCCTCGCCAGTGGCACGAACGCGCCCGTGACAGCGACCCTGCCACCGGGACCGCACCGCGTCCGCGCCGTCCATCCGACGCTCGGCTCCCTCGAACGGCAAATCACCATCGAACCGGACCAGACCCGCGAGGTGCTCCTTGAGTTTGATGCCCGAGCGCAAGCGCCCGTAGAGATCACCGTCCTCTCCGACCCAGTCAACGCCGAAATTCTGGTGGATGGCGAGCGGACCGGTCGCTATACCCCTGCTACGGTCCGCCTGACGCCCGGTAACCACACAGTCGGACTCCGCCTGCGTGGTCACACAGCAGCCGAGCGCACCGTCACCGTCACCGCCGGTCGTCCAGATCGCGTATTTTTTACTTTAACTCGTCAATAACCCGTGTTCTCCATGCCGAACCCGATGCGCTCTCTTCGCTGTGCCGTCTGTGCCCTAGTGCTCGGCCTCATACTCGTCCCCGCGACCACCGCTCAGGATATCGACTGCCGCACCGCGTTTACGGACGCAGAGGAGTCCTATCGTAATGGCCTCTTCGATGAGACCATCGAGCTGCTCAACACCTGCTTGGATCAGAATGCCTTTTCGTCGGAGGAACGTCGGCAGGCGTACCGGCTGATCGGCCTGAGCTACATCGGCAAGGACCGCGAGGAGGGCGCACGCGAGGCCGTCCGGGCGCTGCTCGAAGTGGCCCCCGGCTATCAGGCAGACCCGGTCCTCGACCCGCCGCCGTTCGTGGCTCTCGTGGACGAAATGCGCGACGAGTATGAGACCCAGCAAACACCACCACGCTCAAACCCTTCTGCGACACGCGCCTCCACCCTGCGCGGTATCTCAGTCGGCTTCCGTGGACAAGGTACTCGCTATAACGATGACGGCGGCAGCCTCGCAGGCGGCGGGGGCACACTCACCGTTGGCTACGGCGTCACCCCCTCTGTCACTGTGGCACTCATCCTTGACGGCTCGACACTGGAAGACGACGTCACCCTCACGAACGTTGGCCTCGGAGGACGCTTCTATCTCGGGGGCGGCAACCGAAACTTCGTGCCCTACGTCGGAGCCGCAGCTGTGCTGCAACAGGCATCCATCGAGATCGAAGGCTTCTCTGTAGACTTCAGCGGCGGCGGCGGCGAAATCGAGGGCGGACTGCTCTATTTCTTCAATCCTGCCTTCGCAGTTAATGCTGCGGTGACCGGCATCTTCACGAGTCTCAGTGGCGACATCGAAGGCGTCAACGATGAGTCGTTCGGCGCGACGACAGTGCAGTTCGGCGTCGGCATCTCATGGTATCCGTCGCGCTAACCAATCCGGTAGTCCTTGATCCGCTTCGTGGTCTCGCCGGTCTTGGTGAGAAAAACATTCATTGAGCCAGAGACCGGATCGGCGAGTTGCTCAACGCCGTAGCGGTCAGTTTTTGTCGTTGGCTCGTCGAAGTAGCGCCCGTTGGTTTTGCAGAAGTACGTGCCTTTTTTTGGATCGAGGCCGGTGAGCGGGATGGGTAGCTTCTGGAGACGGGCATAGTACTGACACAGGTCGGTCAGCAAGCACGCCTCGCACTTCGGGCTGCGGGCGGTGCAGGTGTAGCGCCCGTGGAGGATGAGGAGATGGTGCGCCTCGCCCCAGTCCTCTCGCGGGATCACCCGGCGCAGACCATCCTCCACAGCGAGCGGCGTCGGTGCATCGTCCACCAGCCCGATCCGGTTCGCCACACGGAAGACGTGCGTATCGACCGCAATCGCCGGTTCGTCGAAAGCGACGGCGACAATCACGTTGGCCGTCTTGCGCCCCACCCCGCGCAGCGTCGTCAGTTCCTTGTGCGTCCGGGGCACTTCGCCGCCGAAGTCTTCGACCAGCATCCGCGCCGTCGCGGCGAGCGCTTTGGCCTTGTTGTTCGGGTATGACACCGAGCGGATGTAGGGAAATATCTCATCGGCCTCGACCTTAGCCATGGCTTCGGGCGTCGGATAGGCCGCGAACAAGTCCGGGGTGACGAGGTTGACGCGAGCATCGGTGCACTGTGCCGAGAGGATGACGGCCACGAGGAGTTCAAACTCGGTGCGGTACTGCAACTCGGTCTCTGGCCGCTCGATGGCATCGCGGAGGCGGTCGAGGGTGAGGCGGGCGCGTTCGGTGCGGGTCACAGGACAAGAAGAGGTAGAAGAGAGGGAAAAGATAGAAAAGAGAGCCCCTCTCTCCTCATTCTCTTCCCTCTTTTCTATCTCTTCTCTTTGAACTCCTATCTTCGGTCCATGCGTCTTGCCTTCCTGATCCTACTGCTCACTCCGGTTGCCACGGCGCAGACCGAAGCTCCCGTGCCAACGCTCTCGCCCATCGCCGAGGTGTCACTGCTGACGATGCTGCCAGGCGACCAGGTCTATTCGCTCTACGGTCACACCGCCTTCCGTGTCGCCGACCCCGCGCTCGGACTGGACCGGACGTACAACTACGGCACGTTCGACTTCGACCAGCCGTTTTTCATCGCCCGCTTCGCGCGCGGCCTGCTCGACTACGAACTCGGCATCGCTCCCATGGAGCAGACGCTCGCCGTCTACCATTTTCTGGAACGCCCCATCATCGAGCAGCGGCTCGCACTCTCCCCTGAGGCCAAGCAAAGCCTCTTCCAGCTTCTGGAGACGAACTACCTCCCCGAGAACCGCGCCTACCGCTACGACTTCTTCTTCGACAACTGCTCGACCCGCCCCCGCGATATCCTCGAAACGGCCCTCGGACAGCCCCTCAACTACGGCGACTACGCGCCCGGGGCTGGCACCTTCCGCGAGTTGGTCGCGCCTTACGACGAGGCCATGCCACTCCTTGATCTCGGCATCAATATCGGACTGGCGGCTCCGACAGACCGTATCGCCACACCACGCGAGGCGATGTTCCTCCCGCTCGAACTGATGCGAGCCTTCGATGTGGCAACGCACGACGGTCAACCGCTTGTTGCTTCGACGGACACGTTATTCTGGGTCGCCGGAGCGGGAACACTGGAGGACTCCTTCGACTGGCCGACGCTCTTGGGGTGGCTGCTCCTCGTGCTCGGCGCAGCCCTGACGGTCGCAGCCTACTCGAAGGAATCATGGCAACGTGTGGCACAGCGGTTCGATGGGGCGCTGTTCGGGATCGTCGGGCTGGCGGGGCTGGTGCTCGCGTGGTTGTGGTTCGGGACGGAGCACGCGGTGACCGGGCCGAACTGGAACCTCGCATGGGCCTGGCCGACGCATCTCGTAGCCTCCATTCTGCTCATGCGACGCAACCGACCGGGGTGGCTGCGGGTGTACTGGATGCTGGCGGCCCTCGTCACACTCGCCATCGTACTGATAGAGCCGCTCCTGCCGCAAGATTTCCATCCGATGGTGCTTCCCCTTGGCTTGCTGCTCGCACTCCGCGCCGGTGTTCGCACCATCGCCTCGAAGCCTGAACTGTCTCCTATTTCCTGATTCCAATGCAAGTCCAAGACCCTGTCCTCGCACAAGCGCTGGCGTCTGACTCCGAGCCGACGCTCCCACCGCATCTGTCGCCGGACCTCTTCCCTCGCCTCGCCGCCGGAGCCACCCTCTGCGGGGGCGAGCACGAATCGTTTGCGGTCGAGACGCCGTTTACGCGCCAAGCGTTCGGCTCTGTGCTCATGGGCACGTCCGCCGACGTGGACTATGCTGTCGAGCGGGCACGACGGGCGCAGCAGTCATGGGCCAAGCTACCCGTCGCCGAGCGGGCGGCCACCCTCCTCCGGTTCCACGATCTCCTCCTCGAACGGCAGGCCGAGGGCCTCGACCTCATCCAGCTAGAGACCGGCAAGGCGCGCTACCATGCGTTTGTGGAGTACTACGCGTTGGTTGCCACTGCCCGCTACTACGCCTACCACGGGCCGAAGCACCTCCGCTCCCAGTTCCGCACGGGGTTCCTCCCGCTTCTGACGCAAACCGAGGTGCATCACCAGCCGAAGGGCGTTGTGGGGATCATCGCACCGTGGAACTACCCGCTGCTGCTCGTCTACACGGACGCTATGCCCGCCCTGCTCGCAGGCAACGCGATTGTCGTGAAACCAGCGGAGCAAACGCCGTTCTCAGCCCTGTGGGGTGCCCAGCTCATGTACGAGGCGGGACTTCCACCCGAGCTGCTTCACATTGTACCCGGCTATGGCGCAGACGCCGGTGCTGCCCTCACCGAGGCCGTGGACTACGTCCACTTTACTGGGAGCACGGAGGTAGGCCGGACGGTCGGGCAGCAGGCCGCCGCCGGACTGAAAGAGTTCTCGCTCGAGCTAGGCGGAAAGAACCCCGCCATCATCCGCCACGACGCCGACCTCGAGAAGACCGTCAAGGGAATGCAGGACACCTGCTTCCTGATCGCCGGCCAGACCTGCGTCTCAACCGAGCGAATCTACGTCCACGAATCCCTCTTCGACGAGTTCGTGACCCGGTTTGCGGCGCTGACCGAGGCCATGCTGATCAACGCCCGGTATGACTTCTCCGCGCACATGGGGTCGCTCGCCTCGCAAGAGCAGTTGGACAAGGTCACAGCCCATGTAGACGACGCCGTCGAGAAAGGAGCCACCGTCGTCACAGGCGGCCAAGCGCTGCCTCACATCGGCCCGCTGTTCTACGCACCAACCCTGCTAACCGGGGTGCGGGCAGGCATGGACCTCTTCCGCGAGGAGACGTTCGGGCCGGTCGTGGCGATCTATCCGTTCAAGACGGACGACGAGGCGCTCGCGCTCGCCAACGATAGCGCCTACGGCCTCAGCGCAAGTGTGTGGACCCGCGACCTCAGCACGGGACGCCGACTCGCCGAGTGCCTTGAGTGCGGCATGGTCGGCGTCAACGACGGCTTCTTCGCAGCGTGGGGCTCCATCGACGCTCCGATGGGCGGGTTCAAGGCAAGCGGCTTCGGGCGGCGCAATGGCCCCGAGGGCCTGCTCAAGTACACCGAGCCGCAGAACGTCGCCACCCAACTCTTCGCCCCAATGGTGCCTGCCGCACTCGGCTTCACGCAGGAGGCGTTCGCCGGTGTTGTCGACACGGCATTCCGCCTCATCAAGCACATTCCCGGCCTGCGCTAAATACAGAAGGCCCCGAGCTACCGGAGCAGCTCGGGGCCTGTACCGCGTACGGGATTTGAACCCGTGTTACCGCCGTGAAAGGGCGGCGTCCTAAACCCCTAGACGAACGCGGCATGGACTCAGCGGAGCAGAGATCGCTTGGGCGAGCCCGTCCGACCGAGTGGGGTGGCTGACGGGAATTGAACCCGCGACCTCCGGAACCACAATCCGGCGCTCTAACCAACTGAGCTACAGCCACCATGCGCTCCACGCGCATGGCGTAGAGTGAGCAAGATACGCGAACTGCCTTCGCTGGTTCAACTGTTCCGGGACATGGTCACGCGAAAATTCGTTCAAAGTGCCCCGGTGTCCGACACTAGCGGATCACCGCGATCTTGCCGTAGGCTGTCCCCTCGCCATTCTGCCCAGCGGCTGCCACGATGTAGACACCCGACGGCACAAGGTTACCCGTTCGCTGATCGCGCCCGTCCCAGCGAACGCTGCCACCCCGCGTCTGGAATGAGGCCACCACCTGCCCGTCAATGGTGAGTACGCGGACATCGGCATCGTCCACGAGGCCAGTGATGGCGACCTCTGGCAAGGCTCCACCGTCGGCTCGAACCGGGTTGGGATAGATGAACAGGTCCTCCGCCGTCGGCGAAGGCGCGATAGAATCACCTTCGTAACGGTACAAACCGCCGCTCGTGGCGAAGTAGACCGCCCCACTGGCCTCGTCTACCTCCACAGCGACGATCACATTCGAGGGCAGCGGTGAGTTCTCGACGGTGAAGTTGGCGATGACCTCGTTGCCTTCGGCGTTGAGAAGCCAGACCCCGGCATCGGAGGCCAACCACTTCCTGTCCGCCGGGTCTACAGCGATGTCTAAGATGCGGAGGTCGCGGAGGAAGAACGAGGCCCCATCTGGGGTCCGTGCCCACGTCACCTGCTGCACCGGATCGCCGACGAAGATCGAGCCGGGCGAGAAAACCGTGGCGAGGCCGCGATCTGTTCCGAGCCAGATGCGCCCACTCCGGTCTTCGATGATCGCATTCACCTCATCGCTTGGCAGCCCGGTCCCGACGGACCCTGTACTCCGAACAAGCGCTGCACGGTCATCGCTGGCATCGAGTGGATCAGCCCCGGTATCCAGCACGAGAAAGCCATCACCCCGATGCCCCGTGATCCACTTCTGCCCGAAGGAATCGACGTACACCTTGTCATAGCTGATCGCGGTCGGCACATTGCTGGGACGGTCCAGGCCGACCCACGTCCCATCGGGTGCGCGAACGTGCAGCGGCAGAGAGGCAAAGCGGTTGGACACCCAGAGCTGACCATCTTCATCTGTGTCCAGCCCCGCCGTCACGATGTAGTTCGGATCATTCGAGCTCGACTGGAGCAGGCTTGAGTTCTCGGAGACATACTGCACGATTCTCTCATCGGGCGTGACTTGAAACACGCCTACACCCCGCCGTGTGTCGCCGGAACCAAACCACACATTGCCGAGACTGCCAACATGGGTGACGGTGATCGCGGCACGGTCAGGCAAGGCCCCGTTGCCGAGCGAGAAGTTGTCCCACGTCGCCCCATCGAAACGACCAAACCCATTGACCTGCTGGTTCGTCAAGTCGAAACCCGTCCATACCGTACCCGTCGGCGCCACGTCGAGCGACAGGAGAGTGTTCGTCAAAGGACCGTCAGGAATAAGTTGGAGCACAGAAGAAATAGCACCATCCTCCACACCGCCCAAGTCGGATAGCGCAATTAGTCCCTCAAACTGATCCCCTAACCAGACATGACCGTCTGGCCCAAGAGCACCACCCTGCATCGCAGCAAGCTGGTCAACTCGGACCTGCTCAACCACTTGATCCTGATTGATGAGAAGCAATCTAAAACTAGCAACAATGACAAGCCGGTCCTGAGCGGTAAAGAGGCTAGGGATCGTCCCTTGGGCAATAAGTGCCTCCCATGTACCATCGTACCGCTGTCTAAACGCCCCGCCGGTTTGATCGCTATCAATTTGCTCTGTACCAGCGAAGACCCTTCCACCGAATATTGCAAGACTGAGCACATTCGCTGGGCTGCCAACATCCACTGTCCATGCCGAAGGCTCGCGCAGGTTAGGTGCACTGAGCGACGCATAAGCGATGCCTTCTCTCGTCCCGACCCAGAGACCCGGTTGACCGTCCGGTAGCGGCGCAACAAGCGCGTCGCCCACCTCGGTCCCACCGGGGAGTGTACCGAAGCGCTCATAGGTATCTCGCACTTCGCCGCGTATCGCGTCGAAGACGACCACGCCGAACTCAGTCGAGATCAAGAGCGAGTCGGCTTCCACATCGATGCGATTGATGCCGCGGGCGTTGAAGCGGTCGGCCTGGGCGATCTCGAAAAAGGACTGCACCTCGCCCGAGGCTGTATCCACCCGGTCTAGCGCCCCATCTGGATAACCGACCCACACCACGTCTCGGGCAGCATCGTAGGTGATGGCCTCTACGTCCACGCCGCTCAACCCCTCGACGGGCGTAAACCGCTCGACCTCACCCGTGTCGGGTGCATAGCGGTACACTCCACCGTCGGTACCGACCCAGAGGGCCTCGTCTGAGGCCGTCACGGCTTGGGCGTTTCGGAGCGAGGGGAATGCCTGCCAGCGGTCGTTCTGAGCAGAGGCAGGGGAGGCTGCCGCAACGAGGAAGAGGGGCAGGAGGAAAGCGAACAAGCGCATCGGAAAGGCTCCAGGGTTAACATTGAACCGCGACGGGCACCGAGGCTGCGTGCGGTTGGCTGGGGCGTAACGAATGGTCCGATGCAGCGCGTGTTGAGTGGAAATAGAATCTACGAACAGGCGAGGCCCAGACCTAGACCGATGTTTACAGTTGGCGCAGCAGGTTGACCATCTCAATAGCCCCGGCAGCGGCCTCGGCTCCCTTGTTGCCCGCCTTCGTTCCGGCACGCTCGATGGCCTGCTCGATGGAATCGACTGTGAGGACGCCGAAGAGGACGGGCACGCCGGTACTGAGCGAAGCGTCGGCGATGCCCGAGGCGACACCGCCAGCAACGAAGTCGTAGTGCGAGGTCGCGCCGCGAATCACAGCCCCGAGGCAGATCACGGCGTCATAGGTACCAGAACCAGCCATCTTCTTGGCGACCAGTGGAATCTCGAAGGCCCCCGGACACCACGCCACGTCCACCGTATCGAGGTCCGCCCCGTGGCGACCCAGCGCGTCGAGCGCCCCATCCACCAACGCGTGCGTGATGAACTCATTGAAGCGCCCGGCCACGATGGCAAACCGGGCGTCCGAAGCGACAAGCGATCCTTCGATGATGTTCGGCATGGAGAAGTTGGACCTTAGATTTCTGGAGCCGGGAGTATACGCACAATGCACCGTCCCGCAAGTCGGTAGGCTGTGCCCTCAGGCCGCTCGGCGCAGCGGGATCGCCCGCTCGACGGGCACTGTGTACTGCCCGAAACGCTCGTCGTCTCGCGGATTGAACCCGTGATAGTCGGACCCGCCCGTCTCGAACAAGCCGAGACGCCGGGTAACGGCACGCCAGTGCTCCCTTACGTCGTCGTCATGCGACGGGTGGACCGTCTCGATCCCGTCGAGGCCGACCGACGCGAGGTGTTCGGCGAAGCGGACCTGCACCCATGTTCCGGGATGTGCGAGCACGCAGACGCCGCCTGCCGTGTGGACGAGTTCGATCAACTCTTCCGCTGACGCCTTACCCTTCGGCACGAACGCGGGTGCCCCGTCGCCGATGTACTGCACAAACGCGCCCTGCACGGTCCCGGCGTATCCGGCCTCAACGAGCGCTCGGGCGATGTGGGGACGTCCCACCGTCCCACCAGCCGCAAAGTCTAGCACGCGGTCGAGTTCGATAGGCCGACCAATCTCTGTCAGTCGATCTACGATCTCCTCGGCACGCTCCTGCCGCTCCTCCCGGTACTGCGCGAGGTGCGCCCGCAACCCGGCATCGTCGAGGTCAAACCCGTAGCCGAGTAAGTGAACGTCCGTCCCGCGCACGTTGGCGCTCAACTCGACGCCGGGAATCAGTTCGATGCCGTAGCGTTCGGCGGCGAAGGAGGCTGTAGGGTAGGCCGCGAGTGTGTCGTGGTCCGTGATCGAGAGCACCGATAGGCCCCGCAGGTGCGCCTTCTCGACGAGACCCGGCGGGGACAAACGCCCGTCGGAAGCCGTCGTGTGCGTATGGAGGTCGGCGCGAGACATAGGTGGGAAAGTCGGCGTGTGCTAAAAGTACACCTTCTCGACTGACACCGCATCGTCATCACGGGCAACGAATCGGTGATCGCTACTCTTCCGCGCCTCTTCTCCCCATGAAACAGCGCTCCCGCCTACCTTTCGGGGCCGATTTCGCTCTGCCTATGTCCTCCCCCCCGAACACGACCGATACCCCGGTGCTCCCTGCCGAGCCGGAGACTGAGGAAAGCCGTTCGCCTTCGCTGCGCGGCTTGGTGGTGCCCGTGCTGCTGAGCGTCTCCGTGCTCGGGCTGGTGCTCTATTTCACTTGGGAGCCGGACACGCTGGGGCAGATGGCGCGGGGATTGAACGCGGGGCTGCTCTGGCTCGCATTCGGCACCGTGGGCGTGCGGATTCTGCTGGGCGGCAGTCGGCTACGCTACATCTCGCACGGCACGATCTCGCTCGTCGGCGGGATGCGCGGGGCGATTGCGTGGGACTTTATGTCGGCGGTGACGCCCTCGGCGGTGGGCGGTGCCCCACTCGCGGCGTACTTCGTGGCGAAGGACAACCGCATCCCGGTCGGCGAGGCGACGGCGATCATGCTGTTCTCGATGCTGATGGACCAGATCTGGTTCGCTGTCTCGATCCCGCTCATCCTGATCTCCTCGGCGTTCATCGACGTGTTTCCCCCAGCACTTGGGATCGCTGGCACCGGAACCCTCACGGCCTATTTCATCGTGATGATGCTGTGGGCGTGCTTCTTCGCCTACGCCACCGTCATCCGCCCGCAGATTCTGGAGAGCGTGGCGACCTGGATCGTGCGGCGGAAGTGGCTGCGCCGGTTCGAGGGCCGAGTCCGGCGCGAACTCGTCGAGCTACGCAAGCGGGCCGCCGTGCTGCGCGGGCAGCCGCCGACCTTCTTCATCGCCGGGTTCTTCTGGTCGGCGGGCATCTGGCTGACGCGCTACTGCACCCTACTGCTGATCGTGCTGAGTGTCTATCCCCTGCTCGACAGCTTTACGTTCCTCGTCCGCACCGGCGCGATGATGCTGACAGCGATGGCGGTCCCGACGCCCGGCGGCTCGGGCGGTATCGAAGGGCTGTACGTCCTCTTCCTCGCCCCACTTATCCCGAAGGCCATCGTCGGGCCGACGCTCCTGACGTGGCGGCTGATGGCCTACCACTTCTTCATCGCGGTCGGATTCATCATGACCGCCTTGGCCGTCAAGCGCCGGTTCGCCAACCGGAACGGTGGCGGGTCGAACGGCGTCGAGGCAACTCCGCCCACGACGCCCCCCCATGCCTGACGCCTCAGCCGACGCTCCGCGTACCCCGGACGAACGCCGCACCGACCTCGCTCGCTACGACTTCCGGCACGTCCATCCCCGCCTCGCCTTCGGCACGGCCTCAGACCGCTATGCCGGATGGATCGGGCAGGTCTATCCCGAGCGGTGGCGAACTGAGGTGCAGACCAAGAAGAAAAAACTCGGCGGCCAGACCTTCGAGGATCGTCAGCTTCCGATTGCGTCAGTGGTCGATTACTTCGCGCACTTCTCAGTGCTCGAAATCGACTTCACGTTCTACCGCCCCTTGCTTGAAGGCGATGGCGAACCGGGCAGCAACTACTTCGTCCTCCAGCAATACGCCGAGCACACGCCCGCCAACGCCCGTTTCCTCCTGAAAGCCCCGCAGGCGTTCGCGGCCCGGACGCTGCGGCGCGGCGGCAAGGGCGGCCCGCGCTATGAGGAAAACCCGACCTACCTCGACGCGGGCAGCTACACCCAACAGTTCCTAGATCCGGCGGTCGAGCTTCTCGGCGACCGGCTGCGCGGTATCCTCTTCGAGCAGGAATACACCCGCGTCGCCGAAAGCCCCGACCCCGAAGCGTTCGTCGCCAATCTCGATGGGTTCTTCCGCGATGTGCCCGATGAGGTGCAGACCCACCTCGAAGTGCGCTCGCCGCACCTGATCGTCCCGGCCTACGTAGACTGGCTCGAAGCACGCGGCCTCGGCTTCGTGTTCAGCCACTGGCAGTACCTCCCGTCGATCAAGGAGCAGTGGGAGCGCACTGGCGGGCGACTCACGGCAGCGGACGGCAACGTAGTGCTCCGGCTTCTCAGTCCACGCGGGATGCCCTATGCTGAGTCGTTCGCAGCCGCGTATCCATTCGAGGGCCCAGCGCCGGAACTGGCAGAGACGAAGCAGGCTCGCCAGATGATCGACGAAGCGACGGCGCTCGCCTACCGCACCATCGAGTCGGGCCGGACGCTCAACGTGATCGCTAGCAACCGGGCGTGGGGCAACTCCCCTGCCCTCGCGCAAGCTGTCGCCGCCCGCTTCCTCGACTTCGCCGGACAGCGCGGCGCGTGATTCTTGAGCAAGGGGCAAACCGATCAGGGCGACCACATGGGGTCGCCCCTACGATACGTTGCTGATCGTAGGGGCAGACCTAGGTCTCTGCCCGGCTCCTCACGCTGCCCGCCGCAGCGAAAAGGTCGGGCGCGGTGCTGGCTCGGACTCAGACAACGGAGCCAAGCGATAGGCGTTGCGGCGGACGCGCTGCCGCCGGTCGAGCGCGGTCCACTGGAGCAAGCTATTCAGTTGGAGCCGCAGCGCCGCGATGGTCTGCTGCCCGACGCCTTTGACACCCGCAAGGCGACCGTCGTAGGCCGCCCGCTCGAGCGCATCGAGCGTGGTCACGCCGAGGTCGTCAACGACCTGCCGTGCCAGCTTCCGGCTGATGCCGGGCACCGAGGCGAAGAGCACGACGGGGTCAAAGGCATCATCGTCACGGGTGCGACGACCAAGCTGACCCGTTTCGATGTAGCGAGCGATGTGAGCGCTCAGGCTCTCGCCGACGCCGGGCAAGTCCATGAGCGCGTTGACGCCATGCTCGGCGTAGACCTCGGCGAGCGATTCATCATGCTCGCGGATCGTCTTCGCCGCGGCGTGATAAGCTCCGATACGGTACGGGTTGGCACCTCGTTCTTCGAGCACGTCTGCCATCTGGCCGAGTACCTCGGCAATCTGCTCGTTCGTCGGCTCGATGGCCGTGTGGGTGGTGTTTTCCATGGGATCCTCCGGCTGGTTAACGCCACAGGATACCACACCCCAATGCCACCGTTATGTCACACCTCCTCAATCCAGCAAAACCTAGCCCTATTCAAACTGAAGCCGGAAATTACTGAACGCCTCGCGCAATGCCTGAAGCTCAACTTCAAGCGTTTCGACACGCTCCTCGAGCGCTGCCACTCTGTCCCCTTTCGCCCGCGCCGACTGCATAGCCGGAGAGAACGCTGGCGACGATGCCTCCCCTTCTTCGACCTCTGGAGCACCTGCCAGAAGATGCGCCCAGCGTGCCTCCTTCCGGCCCGGCTGTACCGGCAGTTCCATCACCAGCGGCTCATCGCGTTCGGCGAGGTTGTGCAACACAGTCTCGGCGACTTCGAGCGACGCAAACTCGTGCATCCGTCCCGTCCGCCCCCGCACCTCGCCGACGGTCTGCGGTCCGCGCAGCATCAGCACGGCGAGCGCAGCACCACTCGCCTCGTCGAGACCGAGGTGGTGATTGAGGAGGTGGCGGTATTTCGTCACGCGGCTCCCGACCCCCTCGCTCGTCCCGGCCAGCCCGCGCCGCATCAGACTATCGAGCGCGGCGGCTACGGCGTGCTCGTCGAGGTCCATCACCGGGTCGCGCCCGGTCTTCTGATTGCACGCGGCGATGAGGCTGTTGAGCGTCATCGGGTAATAGTCCGGCGTGGCGAGCGCCTTCTCGGCGAGCGCACTGACAACGCGGACTTCGACAGCATCGAGCGGAGTATCCATCAGGTTTCGACCGTAGAGCGAATGATGGCGTCAAAATACCCGTGCCACGTCGAAGGCGGCAGGGCAGAAAACGACATCGACTCGCGCTTCGTCGGGTGCTCGATTTGGAGACGGTAGCTGTGGAGTGCGAGGTTGCGCCCGTCGAAGGCACATTCGGCCCCGTAGCGGAGGTCGCCGAGGATGGGGTGGCCGAGTGCCGCGAGTTGGACGCGAATCTGGTGCGCTCGCCCAGTCAGTAGTTCGACTTCAACAAGGCTGACGCTCCCCGACTTTGTCCGGTCACTCGCCAGCGCCTGCCAGCGCAGTTCGGCCCGCTTGCCCTGCGGGTGGTCCGGCTTCACGATGCGGACGTGTCGATCGATTTTGGCGAGCCAGTCCTCGCGTGTGCCTTGCCCGGTGAGCCGCCCTTCGACGAGCGCGAGGTAGCGCTTGTCGGGCGAGCGGCGGCGAAACTGATCGGAGAGGCGAGACGCAGCCTTCGAGGTCCGCGCGAGCACGACGACGCCCGACACAGGCCGGTCGAGCCGGTGGACGAGGCCGAGGAAGACATTGCCCGGTTTGTCGAACTCCTCCTTGAGATACGCCTTGCCAAGCGTCAACAGGTCGGGGTCGCCCGTGTGGTCCTCCTGAACTAGCAGCCCCGCCGGTTTGTGGACGACGAGCAGGTGATTGTCGAGATAGAGAACGTCGAATTGCATAGATCACCGTCTCGCGTAGGGGCAGACACGCGGGTCTGCCCTCTGAGTGTCTGCCCAGTTCCCCACGCCGTCCGAACACACAGGTTCGTCCCTACGCCGAAACACCATCTTCCACGCGCTGGCCGAAGTACCGGAGCGTGCCGAGCAGCACGGCGGCGGCAATCGGCAGGCAGACCCACCACGGTACGCCGAAGCCTGCCGGAAGCGTCCCGAGGAAGATCGCGACGGTGCCGACGAGGAGCGCGTAGGGAAGCTGCGTGCGGACGTGGTCGATGTGATCGCACCCCGACGCCAACGACGAGAGGATTGTCGTGTCCGAGATCGGCGAGCAGTGATCGCCCCAGACCGCCCCTGCGAGGACGGCGCTGACCGACGAGTAGAGGATGTGGTAGTGCGCGGGGTCGGTCAGCCCTTCGGCAGCGAGCACACCCCATGCCAGCGGGACGACGAGCGGCATCAGAATCCCCATCGTCCCCCAGCTCGACCCTGTCGAGAACGCGGTGGCGGCAGCGAGTAAAAAGACGAGCGCCGGAACGAGGCCAACCGCAAGGCTACCCGAAAGCGTCGAGACCAACCAGTCGGCGGTGCCGAGGGCATCGTTGACGCCGGAGAGCGACCACGCGAGGACGAGGATGATGATCGCCAGCAGCATCGCCTTCATCCCGGCATACCACGCATCGAGCGTCTCGGTGAGCGTCAGAATCCGCTGCCCCACCGAGAGCACAACGGCAACGATCACCGCGAGAAGCGAGGCCCACATCATTGCCTTGTACGAGTCGGCGCTGGAGATGATATCGCGGATCGAATCGCCCTCGCCCGTCGCAAACAGCCCACCGACGACGCCGACGATGAGCACGAGGATCGGGATGATGGCGTTGAAGGCACGCGGCGGGGTCGAGGCGTCGGGAACGAGGACGCTCGACTCGGCCTCGGCCTGCTCGATGTCGGAGCCGGGGCGGAAAAGCTGGCCTGTCGTGCGGGCACGGCGCTCGGCGGCGAGCATCGGCCCGAAGTCGCGCTGCCAGCCCGCGACAGCGAGCACGAAGCCGAGGGCCAGGATTGGGTAGAAGCTGTACGGGATCGAGTTGAGGAAGACCGAGTACGCCGCCTCGTCGTAGCCCGCGAGGTTCTCTACCGCTGTCCCGATCAGCCCGACCTCGTACCCGATCCACGTCGTCACGAGCGCGAGACTGGCGACCGGCGCGGCGGTCGAGTCGACGATGTAGGCGAGCTTCTCGCGCGAGATGCGGAGCCGGTCCGTGATGGGCCGCATCGTCCCGCCGACGATCAGCGTGTTGGCGTAGTCGTCGAAGAAAATCGCCATGCCGAGGAAGCTCGTCGCAAGCTGCCCCCGCCGCGCCGAGTTGGCCCACGCCACGACCGCTGCGACAATCCCTTTCGTCCCGCCATTCTTCTGGATGATCCCGACGACCCCGCCGATCATGAGGGTGAAGATGATGATCGCCGCGTGATCGGCATCGGCGAGCGCTTCGAGGACGTAGACCTGCACCGTGTCGAGGAGGCCGAACCACGCGCCCGCGAGCGAGCCGTAGGTGATCCATGCTCCGATCCAGATGCCGAGAAAGAGCGCCGCCACGACCTGTCGGAACGCGAGCGCGGCCACGATGGCCACAAACGCCGGGATGATCGAGAGCCACGTCGGGGCCGACTCTGCCGGTTCATCGGCGGGCGGCGTTTCCAGCAATACCGGCGCGTCCGGCTCCGCCACCGGCGGCACGTCCTGCGGCTCGACCTGCACCCCGAGCATAACGAGTCCCGCAAGGCAGAGAAAGAGGACAAACAGCGTGCGCTTTTGCATAAGGTCAGGAGTCCGGTTGGCAGTTGGAAGTTAGCGCAGCGGCTTCAATTTCTGTCTCCAACCTTTACACTCGTCATCCCCGCACAGGCGGGGCCCCACAGTGAGGCGTCAGCCGGTAGATCCCGGATCGGGGTCCGGGATGACACCCTCGGCGATAAGACTCTAATCCAACTCCTCAAGTACAGCTTCGTAGCAGCCACTCAGCAGATCGCTGATGAAGCGATCAGGAGGATCACTGGATATCAGAATGAGTGCCCTCGATATGTTCGTCGGTGAGAACTCAATCTCCTCGTAGGTACCCGGAATTGTGATACTGCCAGAAGCAGGATCCCAGCTATCGTGCGCCGCCCAGAAGAAAGCATCTTCTTTCAGCCCATAAACGACCAGATTTCCACCTCCCGAAGACCAAACTGGCAAATAGCCAAAAGGGAAAAGTACTGCTCCCGGAGCATACTCCTCTATATCGTCCTTGATTGCCGCAGCGCCAAGAAGCCACCCCCCACTTGCAGGCTTACCGTCTTGACCTGAGGTAGACCTGAGGTGAGCACCGAGTGGAGACGTGAGGAGGGCACGAATCAGGTCATTACGCTGCGTTGCCGCCTCGACAGTCACGGACTCATAGCCCGAAGCTATCATTTCCTCAATATCGACAAATAGCTCTGTCATCAATCAACGCTACTCGGCTCCCTATTTTATCGAGACTATCCACTCAACCGCTCGGCGTTCTCGGCCATGCGGAGGGCGGTGATGATGGCGTCGAGGTCGCCGTTGAGCACGTCTTGGAGCGCGTGGTTCTTGTCATCGCCCGTGAGGCGGTGGTCGGTGACGCGGCTCTGGGGGTAGTTGTAGGTCCGAATCTTCTCCGAGCGGTCGCCGGAGCCGACGAGAGCGCGGCGCTGCTCGGACCGCTCGGCGTTGATCTTGTCGAGTTCGGCCTGATAGAGTCGGCTGCGGAGGACGCGGAGGGCCTTGTCCTTGTTCTTGTGCTGGCTCTTCTCGTCCTGGCACGTCACCACGAGGCCCGTCGGCTTGTGGGTGATCCGCACGGCAGAGTCGGTCGTGTTGACCGACTGCCCGCCGGGGCCGGATGAGCGGTATACGTCGATCTCCAAATCGTTCGGGTGGATATCGATGTCCACCTCTTCGGCCTCGGGTAGGACGGCGACCGTCGCAGCAGACGTGTGAATGCGACCCTGGCTCTCGGTGGCGGGGACACGCTGGACGCGGTGGACGCCGCTCTCGTACTTCATCGTCCCGAACACCTCCGGGCCTTTGACGGAGAGGGTGATCTCCTTGAACCCGCCCTGCGCGCCCTCGGTGGCGTCCATCATCTCGATCTTCCAGCCGCGCTGCTCGGCGAAGCGGGTGTAGAGCCGGAGCAGGTCGCCGGTGAAGAGGCTGGCCTCGTCGCCACCGGTGCCTGCGCGGATTTCGAGGATCGCATCCTTGGCATCGGCGGGGTCTTTCGGGATGAGCGCGAGACGGAGCGCTTCTTCCGCCTTTGGCAGCTTCGCCTCGACCCGTTCGAGGTCGGCAGCGACGAGGTCCGCCATCTCCCCTTCTTCGATCTCGGCCATCTCGCGGAGGTCCTCGGCTTCCTGCCGCAACGCCTCGACGGTTTCGATTTTGGCTTTGAGGTCCGTCAACTCGGAGTGCTCGCGTCCGAGATCAGCAAGCTGCGTCGGGTCAGTGGCGACTTCCGGCGTCGCCATCAGGCGTTCGACCTCAGCGTGGCGAGCCTTGATGTCGTTCAGTGTCTCTTCAGGTATCATGAGCGGCAGCGGCAAAAAGAAGGCAGGGACGCACGGCGGCGTCCCTGCCCTGAAGATACGGAAGCGGGTCCCCTACTCCACGGTCACGCTCTTGGCGAGGTTGCGCGGCTGGTCCACGTTGCAGTCGCGCAGGACGGCGACGTAGTACGACAGCAGTTGCAGCGGAATCACCGTCAGGAGCGGCTCCAAGCACTCGAGCGAACGCGGGACGTGGAGCACGACCTTGCACAGGTCGTCGAGTTCGTCGTTGCCCTCCTCGGTGATGGCGATGACCGCGCCTTCACGGGCCGCGACCTCTTCGATACCCGAGACCACCTTGTCGTAGATCGCATCCTTCATCGCGATCACCACGACCGGCATGAACCGGTCGATGAGGGCGATGGGGCCGTGCTTCATCTCGGCCGCCGGGTAGCCCTCGGCGTGGATGTAAGAGATCTCTTTGAGCTTGAGCGCCCCTTCGAGCGCAACGGGGAAGTTGCACCCACGCCCGAGGTAGAGGAAGTTGTCCGCCGTCTTGTAGTCGTGCGACAGCTCCTTGATCTGCTCGCTCTGGGCGAGGACGCTACGGATCTGGTCCGGGATCGCCGTGAGGCCTTGGAGGAAGGTGTGGAGCGTCCCCTCGTCGATGGTGCCGCGCTCTTTGCCGATGGCGAGGGCGATCATCGTGAGGACGACGACCTGCGCCGTGAAGGCCTTGGTGCTTGCCACGCCGATCTCCGGCCCGGCGTGGAGGTACACCCCTGCGTCGGTCTCGCGAGCAATCGTGCTGCCGACCGTGTTTACGACGCCAAGGGTGAGGATACCGGCCTGCTGCGCCTGCCGGACGGCGGCGAGGGTGTCGGCGGTCTCGCCGCTCTGCGAGATCACGAGGACGACATCGCCGTCTTTGAGGATCGGGTCACGGTAGCGGAACTCGGAGGCGTACTCAACCTCAACCGGGATGCGGGTGTGCTTCTCGATGAGGTACTCGCCGACGAGAGCGGCGTGCCAGCTTGTGCCGCACGCGCAGATGATGATGCGTTCGGCATTGACGAGTTGTGGCATGACGTCGGCCAAGCCACCGAGCCGAATCTGATTGTCGTCGAGGCGGACGCGCCCGCGCATCGCGTTCTCCAAGACCTCGGGTTGCTCCATGATCTCCTTGAGCATGAAGTGCTCGTAGCCGCCTTTCTCGATCTCTTCCAGGTCCCATTCGAGCGCGTGGACCTCCTTCGCTACCGGCGCGCCATCGATCTTGAACACCTCATAGCTGTTGCGCCGGACGACAGCCATCTCGCCATCGTTGAGGTAGACCACGTTGCGCGTGTACTCGATGAACGGGCTGGCGTCGGAACCGATAAAGTGCTCGCCTTCGCCGATGCCGAGGAGCAGCGGGCTGCCGTTGCGCGCCACGACGAGCATATCCGGCTCGTCCTGCGAGACCGCGACGAGGCCGTAGGCCCCATCCACCTGCGTCAGCGCCTGCCGGACGGCTTCGGCGAACGAGAGGTTGGCTTCCTTCTGCACGTCGTCGATGAAGTGCGCCAACACCTCGGTGTCGGTGTCGCTGGTGAAGGTGTAGCCCTTCTCGGCGAGTTGCTTCTTGAGGACGGCGTAGTTCTCGATGATGCCGTTGTGGATGATCGCAAAGCGCCCGTTGTCGGCGGTGTGCGGGTGAGCGTTGACGTCGTTCGGGACGCCGTGCGTCGCCCAGCGCGTGTGCCCCATCCCGACGGAGCCATCGACCGGCTGCCCGTTGAGGACGGTTTCCAGTTCGCTCACCTTGCCTTCCTTCTTGCGAACCTTGACGCTGCCGTTGAGGACGGCGATCCCCGCGGAGTCATACCCGCGGTATTCGAGCCGCTTCAGGCCGGTGACGAGGATGTCACTCGCCTCGCGCGCGCCGATGTAGCCAACAATGCCGCACATAAACGTGTCTTTCTAAGGGATAAAAGGGATAGGAGGCGCAAGCATAACGCAAGACGTAGGCTCGCGCGTCATCTACACAGAGGTTTCGTGGGCCGCCCGCATGGGCCGCCCAACCGCCTCAGCCACGAGGCGGAGTTGCCGCATCATGTCGGAGAACTGGTCGAAGAAGAGCGACTGAGGGCCATCCGACAGCGCACGCGGTGGGTCCGGGTGGACCTCGACCATCAGGCCGTCGGCTCCGACCGCGACGGCCGCGCGCGCCAACGGCACCACTTTGTCGCGGAACCCGACCGCGTGACTCGGATCGACAAACACGGGCAGGTGGCTGCGGTTCTTGACGACGGGCACGGCGGAGAGGTCGAGCGTGTTGCGGGTGGAGGACTCGAAGGTGCGGATACCCCGCTCGCAGAGAATGACGTGTGGGTTACCGCTTGCCATTACATATTCGGCACTCATAAGCCATTCCTTAATGGTGGCACTGAGTCCTCGCTTGAGAAAAACCGGCGTCTCGGTGCGCCCCACAGCCCGGAGCAAATCGAAGTTCTGCATATTGCGCGCGCCGATCTGAAACACGTCGGCGTACTGCCCGACGAGGTCCACCTGCGACGGCGTCATGACCTCGGTGATGACGCGCAGATCGTGGCGGTCGGCGACGGTGCGAAGGAGGCGAAGCCCCTCTTCGCCAAGCCCTTGAAACGAGTAGGGCGAGCTACGTGGCTTGAAGGCCCCGCCTCGGAGAAACGTCGCGCCCTCGGCGGCCACGGCGGCGGCGGCGGCATCAAGCTGCTCCTCGCTCTCGACCGAGCACGGCCCAGCCATCATCACCACCTCATCGCCCCCGACGCGGACTCCCTTGATGTCGATGACTGTGTCTTCCTCCTGCCACGAGCGCCCCACGTACTTGTACGAACTCGTGACACGGACGACGTTTGAAACCCCGTCGAGGACTTGTATGTGGCGCACGTCGAAGTCGGGCTGAACCCCGGCGGCCCCGAGCACGGTCTGGCGCGCCCCGATGACGGGTTGTACCTCGAACCCGTAGGCTTCGAGCCGCTCGGTGACGGCAGCGATCTGGGCCTCGGTGGCCCGTTCCTTCATAACGACGATCATAGCGTGGGAGTCGAGGAATAGAGCCGGAGATACGTCCCTGCGGACGCCGGGTTCTCTGCCTACGCAGGGGGCACGATGCCTCGATAGAGCGAGGCCACGCCGAAGGTGAGCCGCTGCTCCATCAATTCGCCAAAGCCTGCCTGCTCCATTTCACGCAGGAAGTCGGTCCCATCGGGGAAAACTTGGATGGACTCGGGGAGGTAGTCGTAGGCCCCGCTGTCGCCACTCACGGCGCGGCCCACACGCGGCAGGATGTGGCTCGAATAGAATCCGTAGAGCTGCCTCATCGGGAAGGCACGCGGGCGGCTGAACTCTAGGACGACGAGCGCCCCGCCGGGCCGGAGGACGCGGCCTAGCTCCTGCAACCCGCGCCCGAGGTCCTCGAAGTTGCGTACCCCGAAGGCGACGAGTGCGAGGTCGAACGCGCCGTCGTCGAAGTTGAGGTTTTCGGCATCGCCGCGCTGGAGCGTGATCCGATGGTCGAGCTTGCGCTCGCGGAGCTTGCCGCGGCCGACCTCCAGCATCTCCTCCGCGATGTCCACCCCGATCACCTCCTGCGGCCCCAGCTTGAGTGATTCGATGGCGAGGTCGGCGGTGCCCGTCGCCACGTCGAGGATGCGGCGCGGCGGGCGGTCGAGTGCGGCCCCGGCTACCTTGATCGCCTGCTTCCGCCACACCTGATCGATACCGAGCGAAAGCACCCGGTTGAGCAGGTCATAGCGCGGCGCAATCGCGTCGAACATCGACTCGACCTCCTGCTTCTTGCCTTCGACTTCGCCGATGGGCGGCTTGTGGGTGTCGGGCATTAGCTCAACAGGTTGCTCAGATTGAGGAGGTCGTAGTCGATCTGCTTCTTACGGTCGCAGACCTGGCGGATCGGCGTCAGCTTGATGTCGCCGTTGACGACGCCGACCATCACGCTGTCGTGCCCTTCGAGGAGTGCATCGACTGCCGCCGAACCGAGACGGCTGGCAAGCACGCGGTCGCGGGCGGTCGGCGAGCCGCCGCGCTGGACGTGACCGAGGATGCACACCCGGAGGTCGATGGGCGCAAAGGCTTCGTCCTCTTTCAGCGCTTCGGCGATTTTCACCGCTCCGCCCATCTCTTCGCCCTCGGCGACGACCACAATCGATGAGCGCAGTTGGCTCACCATGAGCGACAGGATATGCTCCTTGATGGACGACATCTGGGTCAGCGTCTCGGGTATGAGCACCAACTCAGCGCCACCGCCGATGCCACAGTTGAGGGCGATGAAGCCCGCGTCCTGCCCCATCACCTCGATCAGGAACAGCCGGTTGTGGGCATCCGCCGTGTCGCGGATGCGGTCGATATTCTCGATGGCGGTGTTGAGCGCCGTGTCATAGCCAACGGTTTCGTCGGTCCCGAAGAGGTCGTTGTCGATGGTCCCCGGACAGCCAATGACGGCGATGCCGTGCTCCTCGTGGAGCATCGCGGCCCCGCGCAGCGTCCCGTTCCCGCCGATGGCGACGAGGGCATCAATACCTGCCGAGCGGAGGTTCTCTGCCGACCGCGCCCGGCCTTCGGGCTGACGGAAGGTGTTGGAGCGCGCCGTCTTGAGGATCGTCCCGCCCTTGCCGAGGATGTTCGAGACACTCTGCCGGTCCATCTCGACGAAGTCGCCCTCGATCAGCCCGGCATAGCCCTGCCGGATGCCGACGACCTCCAACTCTTCGGCAACGGCGCGGCGGACGACGGCGCGGAGACAGGCGTTCATTCCGGGCGCATCGCCGCCGGAGGTGAGTACGCCGATTCGGGTGATGTCAGACATGGTGCGTAGGCAGGAAGGCGGGGTGGTCAGAGCGAGCGAAGATACCGCGCTGTGTTCAACCGTCGGGTGCTCAAGGACTGGTGGTATGAGCGAGGGGGCGGGCGACGATGATACCAGTCTGGACGCTGTTGCCCGCGATGTAGTCCGCGAGGTCGTCGGAGACCTTCACCTCGCCCGTGCTGGAGGCGTGGAGGAAGCCGGTCCGGTTGGCGTCTTTGAAGATGAATCCGGTGTGCGTCACGTCGAGTCCTTCGATGCCCGTCGCGGTGGCGATGATGTCGCCCGCTTCGAGTTGGTCGTAGACGCTGCGAATGTCGTCTTGAGGCACATAGTAGAGGTTGTGCCCGGCTAGTCCAGTTTCCATGTCTTCGATACACGCGAACAGGCTGTCGTTGCCTACCAGCTTGGGGTAGGCGTCGCGGTGCCCGCTCATGAAGTCGATGGTCTTGTCGAACGGCTGGCCGAAGTCGCGGGTGACGAGGCGGACGGCCCCGCGCCGCTCGTTGTCGCGCATCCAGTCGGTGAAGTAGTGGAGGCGGCTGCAATAGCCGTTGCGTTCACCGTCGCGGTAGCGGAGCGCTTCGAGGTTCGCGATGTAGGCGTCGTAACTCGGCGTCCCAGCTTCCACGGCCTGCGCAAGCGCGAGCACGTTCTCGACGAAGGTCACACAGTCGAACCCGGTGAGGTCCACGATGAGGGTCTCTTCTACGGTTCGATCAAGCGCGCCCTCGACGTAGGGCTGCCCGACAAGCTGAAGCCCGATGGCCTGCACGATCTCACCTATGGGACGGGCATCGAGGTTCTGCGCACGGGCGTGCGCCATGACGGCATCGAATAGCTGCGCTGTCGAGGAGTCCGGCGCGGCGGGAGCATCCACCGCCTGCGCCTGCGTGACAGGTGCGGCGACCGGCTCCTCGGTCGGCTCCGAAGCACAGGCACCCAGAAGCAGGAGCAGGATGAAGAAAGACAGGGTGCGTTTCATAGCGGCATCGCGGACGAATGGAATCGGTGCTACGCACGACCTCGGCGGGTTTTCCATCCCGCCCGTAAAATCTTCGTTCAGTCCAGTTGCGATTTCAAGCCCAGGCTTTTTACTCGTCATCCCCGCGTAGGCGGGGATCCACAGGAATTTCTGGCCGATGGATCCCGGCTCGGGGGCTGGGATGACTCATTCTTCAGCGCTCTCAATTCAACCAGCAAACCTGACCTCCCACCTCGCCTCTGTCGCCAGCGCTTCGGCTAACCGCACTTCATACTCGACCCGTGCAATCTCGACAGCCCCGAACCGGGCGAGGTGCGGGGTGATGAACTGCACGTCGAGCAGCGTGAACCCGCCGCGCCGCAGCCGCTCGACGAGGTGGACGAGCGCCACCTTCGAGGCGTCGCGGGCGCGGTGAAACATCGACTCGCCGAAGAACGCCCCGCCGAGCGCGACGCCATACAGCCCGCCGACCAGTTGCCCGTCGTCCCAGCACTCGACCGAGTGCCCGAACCCGAGCCGGTGCAGTTCGGTGTAGGCCGCGACGACCTCCTCCGAAATCCACGTCGTCTCCCGGTCCGGCGCGGGCGCGGCACACGCCCGCATCACCGCCTCGAATGCCCGGTCCACCGTCACCTCGAACGGGGCGCGGCGAACCAACTTCGCGAGGTTCTTCGAGACGTGGAACCCGTCGAGCGGCAGCACGCCGCGTGGGTCGGGAGCGTACCAGTAGACCGCATCGCCCTCGTCGGGGTCAGCCATTGGGAAGATGCCGCGCCGGTAGGCGTAGAGCAACAGGTCAGGCGTGAGCGGTGGATCGGTCACCGGGCGTAGTTTATCGTTACTGGTTCCTCGTTTCTCGTTGGACGCACCGGATCGTGCTCGCTCAACGAGAAACTAGAAACGACAAACTAGCAACCGACATGAAGTTCCAAGCCCTCGTCCACGACCGCACGTTCGACCTCTCGCTCGACGGCACCGACCTCATCGTAGACGGCGCGCCGGTCGATGCCCACTTCGAGCGCATCGCCGAGCGCGAGGTACTGCTCGTGCTTGACGGCCGGAGCTACACATTCACCGTCGAGCCGCAAGCCGACGGCACGCTGCACCTGACGCACGCTGGACAGAACCTGAAGGTCAAACTGAAGAACGAGCGTGACCTCTTGCTCGAACAGTTCGGGATGGAGGCCGCCGACTCGGCTGCAGAGCGCGAACTCCGCGCCCCGATGCCGGGCCTCGTCCTCTCCGTCCTCGCCGAGCCGGGGCAGGAAGTCGCCGAAGGCGCGGGCCTCGTGGTGTTGGAGGCGATGAAGATGGAGAACGAGCTACGCGCCGCCGCTGCCGGGACCATCGCCACCGTCCACGTCGAACCCGGCCAGCCCGTCGGCAAGAACGACCTCTTGGTTTCATTCGCCGATTGACCGAGTTGCTGGTTGGGTGAGTTGTCCAATCAGCCAGTCCCCCATTCACGCAATCACCCAATGATCCTCGTTACCGGCGCGACCGGCTTTCTCGGCTCGGTTCTCGTTCGTCAACTGCTGGACGAAGGCGAGACCGTCCGCATCCTCCGCCGCGAGACCTCCGCGCTCGACCTTCTCGGCGAGAGCGCTGACCATGTCGAGCATGCCATCGGCGATGTGACCGACTTCGAGAGTGTCCGCGCGGCGATGGACGGGATCGAGTACGTCTACCACACCGCTGCCTTCGTCGGGTTCGGCGGGGCGAAGGATGCCGAGCGGCTGCACGCCGTCAACGTGGTCGGCACGGCGAACGTCGTCGATGCGGCGCGAGAGGCGAGTGTGCGGCGGCTGGTGCTTACGTCGAGTCAGGCTGCACTCGGTCGCCCGGAGAAGCCCGCAGGCGTGATCGACGAGACGGCGGAGTGGACCGGCTCGAAGATGGACACGGCCTACGCCCGGAGCAAGCACGAGTCGGAGTTGGAGGCCCACCGCGCCATCGCCGAGGGGCTGGATGCGGTGATCGTCAACCCGGCGGTGATCTTCGGGCCGGGGCGCGAGGGCGAGAACACGATGGAGATCGTGGCGAAGGTGCGGAAGGGCATCCCGGCGGCTCCGGCGGGTGGGACGAGCGTGGTGGACGTGGAGGACGTGGCCGCTGGACACCGGGCCGCGATGGCACGCGGCGAGACCGGCGAGCGCTACTTCCTCGGATCGGAAGACCTCCGCTGGAAGGCTATCTTCGACACCCTCGCTGACGCATTCGGCGTGTCGGGACCGAAGATCGTCCTGCCGCCGCCGCTCGCGCTCATGGCCGGGTTCGCCTCAGAGATCGTCGCCAGCCTGACGCGGTCGCGTCCGACGCTGACGCGGGAGACCGCTCGCATCTCGGGCCGGTTCTACCGCTACAGCAACCGCAAGGCGCGCGAGGAGCTAGGCATCACCTTCCGCCCCTTCCGCGCCACCGCCGAGCGCATCGCGGCAAGCTACGGTGGTTGAGTTTTAAGGACCATCGGTCTCATTGTTGGCTTCACTCGCGCCGATATCTCGTTCATCCTGCTCTTCTCTATCTGGCCGAACTAATCGATCCCAAGCGTCACGAAACATCTCAAGAACGAGTGTGAGATTACTGATGGTCTCGGCTTGATTTTCTGTCTCTGCATTGACCTGCTCGACACCCGTAGCGAGAGAGCCGATATCTTGCTTCATGAGTCTCAAGTCACTCTTGATTTGACGAAGAGTGATCATAAGCGCTGTTTCGGCAGTCGGATAGCTGTTTACGTTGGGCACACTTTCCAAGACTTGTCTTTGCTCAGGTGTCAAGTCTGCCTTCAATTCTTGCTCTAAGGCACCCCATGCTGATAGAGTGCTTTGCACGTCTGGAAGCAGCCGCTCGTAGACACGCATAGTAGGCAAGGTTCTTTCTAGCGATTGCGAAGACCAATCAGACTCCTCAACCACGTCATGTAGGTCTGAGCTAATTGAGCTAATCGAAAGACTCAGAGACGTATTTCTATCGTATTGCGATTCGGCATACTCCCTCGTTGCAGTTGCTAGAACACTGAGACGTTTGAGGGAAATGAATGAGACTGTCGCTAGCGCTAGTGTAGAGGCCGACAAGAGACAAAAAGTGAGAAGCGAATAAGTGTCGCTGGATGTAACCGTTGCTAGCAGAAACGAAGCCAGCGCTAGCAATACGGCAATCCAAAGAACCGCTTTGAGGTACCGGGGGTCGGGGATAGGTGGAAGAGAGGCCAGATCATGTTTGAACTGCTCTACGGCACCACGCTCAGGTTTGCTCATTTCATTTCCTCGTCTATATAGCAGCAACGGTACGGAGTCCTCTTGGTGAACAAGAGGACTCCGTACTCAGATAATCTACAACCTAATGACTTTCAGTCTACGAATCGTTAGAGTGTGCGAGAAGTAGCTCTCTCTGTTCATCTATCTCTTCGAGTTGAATTCGGAAGGATTGCATCGTTTCGTCCCGTCGCCGTTCGAGCTCACCGCGAGCCGACAGAAGAAGGCCTTCACGCCCGAAAGCCCGTGCGGCTTCGACATCCTCGTTCATGTCAGCAAGTGCTTCATCGAATGTGGCTTTTGCACTGGCGATTGCAGACTCAATCTGCCTCTTCGCAGCGTCAAGCTTTGTACTGATCTGATCCGCTGTGCCAGATGTCAACTCTTTTACCAGTTGAATTTCTAGCCTACTGAGTTCAGCTTCTCCCTCCGCAACAATCTCATCCACCTGTTCCTCATACTCTGCAAACTCACCCTTGAGGTCGCTGCATTTGAGCTTGGGAACCCCAAACTTCCATTCTGTTGTGTAGGTTTTGGGGAGGTCCATCTCAATCTCTTCGTACTCGAAATAGACCTCAGGGACATCAAATTTCAACTCCACACGCTTCTTATAGAAAATCGGAATCTTGGTCTTAATCTCTGCTTTTCGACACTTAAGCCAATCGCACTTGGGGTAATACCCAATATGCTTTACTGCCCAACGGACGCTCGGAAAGTCAAATTTCAGCTCTAGTCGGTGTTTCCTGATTTTGGGCACATCCATCTTAGCAATCGTTGTCGTGCCTTTCACTAGGTAAGGCACTTTCAGGGTGGTTTCATCCCACCACACGTCGCATTCTAGACTCAAGCTTGCATCAACACCACTTGAGTTGGGCTGTGCTAGCGAGTTGACTCGATGATTCATATCATCAGCAATCCCATTTGCAGCGTTCTGAAATTCCTGAATCTTCTCTTCGTTGAACGCAGAGAACTCAACGTCCACCAAAAGAGAGTCTTCGTTCATAACTTGAGTCCTTACAATGTGAGGCGAGTTGTTAATGGGGGAGGTAGGGTTGTTGTAAGCTTTGAACAGCAGAGCAATCCCGAAAAGGGAAACCGTGAGCAGTAGGGTAATCCCGAAGCGTTTGCGGTTCATCGGATGTTCCTCCAATGGTTGTTGGCGGGTTTCGGGACGAAATGAATTATCTTCCCTCAAGGGTGACATAAGTAGCCTGAAATTTTTTCTTTTCCTCATTCTATGAGCACAAGCCTCAGATATAATGAACTTGGAGAAGAGGAAAAAATGGCAGCGGATAGGATCGCAGTGCTCTTCAACGATAGTGATCGCGTTGGCGAGGCTATGGAACAATACCTAATATCTTTCGGCGGGAGAATCAAGCAGACCACCTTAGCACTCGGATATAGCATCACTAAGAATAAGCGCTTAGTAGATCAGGCAGAGAGTGGAGTCTATAGTGAGATGTGCTACCGATTGATGCGTAGTCGGCGAGTTGAGGGACGATCACACTATGGAGATGGAGCTCATCTGTTTGGAAATACTGTTAGGTTCTTGATTTATATTTGGAAAGAAGAGATGCGCGGGTTGGCTAAATACAACTCCACCTTCAGTTCTCTTGATGAAGACAGAGAAACAATTCAAGAAACACAAGACACATTAGAAATAATTGACCCTCAAGTCATTAGCCACAACTGCTATACAGCGCTAATGGAAGCTCTAAGAGATGTCTCTCCTAAAAGAAAACGCGTATGGCTACTGCATAGAGTCGGTCGCAATACTATGAAGGAACTCGCGGAGTTGACGCAAAAATCCACTAGGACAATGATTAGATGGTGCCAAGACGTTGACGATCTTTTGATAAAGCAACGAAAGAAGGGTCTACTGGAAGATTGCGAAGAGCTACTCCGATGAAACACTATTGCTCATATTGTTTCGATAGCACAAGTCGCAGCCAAAGACGGCGGACAATAGCAACACGCCAACGCCGCACTAGGCTAAAGGCGGGGCTGCGATCCGCTCGAACAGGGCGATGAGGGTCGTTCGCTCCTCTTTACTCAGCGCGCCCAGCATCTCCTCGGCCATTCTGCGAAATACGTCGTTCTCGGCGGCGACGGTCTGCGCGCCTTCGGCGGTCAACTCGACCAGCCAAACGCGGCGGTCGGTGTCGCTGCGGCGGCGGCGGACCATGCCGCCCTCCTCCAGTCGGTCCACGAGGGGCGTGACCGCGCTCTGCCCGACGCCGAGGTGCGCGGCGAGTTCGCCCATCCGGCTCGGGCCGCGCACATCCAGCACGTTGAGCGCCAATAGCTCCTGCTTGCTGAACGCGTCGTGGGCGGACGACTGCTGGCCGACGACGCGCATGTAGCGCATCGCCCAGTGCTGGAGCGCTTGGGAAAAGGCGTCGATCTGCTTCGCGGCTATCGGCATGAGAGCGGTAGTTGGGGTCGCCAAGCCTCTACCCTCTCCCTCTTCACTATGTTTCCTTATTGTACGTTTCAATAATTGAAACATCCAATGTCCGAACTGGTAAAGGCACTACCACCAACCTGAATCCAACGCTACTATGAAACCCGTTGCACTTATCACCGGCGCATCCTCGGGCATCGGCAAGGCCGCTGCCGAACGTTTCCTCGACGCAGGCTGGACGGTCTACGGCGCGGCCCGCCGCGTCGAGCGGATGCAGAACCTCGAAGCACGCGGCGGCCACGCCCTCGGCCTCGATGTGACCGACGAAGACTCACTTACCGCTGGCGTCCAGACCATCCTCGACGCCGAAGGCCGCATCGATGCCCTCGTCAACAACGCGGGCTACGGCTCCTACGGGGCGGTCGAAGATGTCCCGCTCGACGAAGCCAGACGGCAGTTCGATGTCAACCTGTTTGGCCTCGCCCGACTCATCCAACTCGTCCTCCCGACGATGCGGAGTCAGCGCTCCGGCACCATCATCAACATCTCGTCGATGGGCGGCAAGATTTACACGCCGCTCGGCGCGTGGTACCACGCCACCAAGCACGCCCTCGAAGGCTTCTCCGACGCCCTCCGCCTCGAACTCCACGACTTCGGCATCAACGTCGTGATCGTCGAGCCGGGGGCCATCAAGACCGAGTGGGGCGGCATCGCCATCGACAACATGATGGAGACCTCGGGCAGCGGCCCGTACGCCGAGTTCGCCGCCCAGACGAAGCGCCTCTTCGAGAACAGCTACAAGGAAGGCTCCGGCTCGCCACCGAGCCTCATCGGCAACGTGATCTTCGAGGCCGCCACGGCGAAGAAGCCCAAGACGCGCTACGTCGCGGGCGAGCAGGCCCGCACCTCCCTCATCGCCCGTGCCCTGCTCCCCGACCGCCTGTTCGACGCCGTCATCCGCTCGCAGATGAAATAGCCTTAGTGCCGGGCGTCGAAGCCGAGAATGGCTGGGAGCAGCATCACCCCGACGCCGAGCAGGATCATCACGAGTTGCCACACCGACTTCGTTGCGGGGTAGCTGTGGTGGTGGTTTAGCTCGGGGATGAGGTCGCTCCCGGCGATGTAGATAAACGACCCAGCGGTGATCGGGAGCAGGTAGTCGGCGTAGCCTTCGACCTGCGTGCCGATAATGAGCGACAGGAGCGCGCCGACCACAGCGGCGAGGGCCGAGACGAAGTTGTACTTCAACGCCTTCTTTGGCTCCATCCCGCCGTAGACGAGCACCCCGAAGTCGCCGATCTCCTGCGGGATCTCATGGAGCATCACCGCCACCGTCGTCACCATACCTGCCGGGATCGAGACGAGGTACGCCGCTGCGATCACCGCGCCGTCGATCAGGTTGTGCGCCGCATCGCCGACGAGGTTCATCGTAGCGAATGGTTTGACCGGCTCGCGCTCGATCTCCAGCGCCTCGGCCACCTCGGCATCGGCGACGACACCAGCCACCCCGTGATCATGCCGCCAGTGGAGAAACTTCTCCAGTACGAAGAAGGTGAAGACGCCTGCGAGGACGAGGAGGCTCGCCGTATGGTCGCCGAGTGCGGCGAAGGCCCGCGGGATGAGGTGGATGATCGCTCCGCCGAGCATCGCCCCGACAGCGAACGAGACGAGGAGGAAGACGATCCGCTCCAGCCGGGCTGCGTTCAGCGACAGCGTGAAGACGCCGACGAGCGAGACGAGGCTGACGAGGAGTACGCTGCCGAGCGCGTAGAGCCAGAGGTCCATCGGGCGGTGGGGTGAGAAGACAGGCGAGTACGACGCAGCCGGGGCGTTGTTCTAGCGTTTCTGGACAGAGCACCATGCAATTGTCCAAGATTTTTATTACTATGGGCCTTGACCCTATCCATCTCACCTGCGAGGTACCATGAGATACACACAGCGGGTCTTGCTCACCTGCCTCCTCGGCATCGGGGCGATTCTGTTCTTGGCGAGGTGCGGCGACGATGACAACGGCGGGGGCGGAGGTCAGGGCACGGCGAAGCCGACACTCGGGGCCAACGAAGCGTTCCAAGTTCACGGGAGCACCGACGACAAGGACAACGGCAACGGCCCGGCCACCAACTACCGGTCCACCACCACGGCGTCATCGTCCGACCAATTGACGACCGCAACCTCCACACCGACGACCTACCGCGACATCGCGGTCGATGTCCACGCCGAGCCGGGAGCCAACCCGACCGACCTCGCCATCGCATTCGGCAACACGAAGGCGACGAGCACTTTTACCGTCGCGGCGGACACGACCTGTCGCCTCGTGGTCCAGAGCGCGGCGACCGTCGCGCTCGACAGCGGCCTCGCGGACTACCTCGTCGTGGCCCGTATCCGCTCGGCCCCGGCCACGCCGGGACAGACCGGTCCACCCGTGCAGGGGTCGGACACGCAAGCCAAGTACGAGTTCGCCCAGAACGGCGCGACGCCGACGACTCTCGACATCAAGCGCTGGGGGCAGGCCGATGGTACGATGCCCAGCGGAGACACCATCCAGCGCGCCGACACGAGTGGCACCTTCATGCTGACGCCCGGCACCTACACGCTTGAGTTCGAGATCACAGCCAACGGCACGGCGGACACCTCTGCCGACCTGAAAGCGAACGCCCAAGTGGACCTGCTCTGACGGTGCACCGCCTGTTCCAACGTTCACCAGACGCGGAGGAGACATGACCCGATACCAACTCATCGCCCCAACGCTCATCGCGGCGATCCTGATGATTGTCTGGGCCGGCTGCCCCGGTCCGTCTACGCCAACCATTACCCTCACCGCCACAGACTGCCCCAAGGATCAAATCGGCATCAGTGCATCCAAGACCGTTGGCGGATCGGCCAGCAACTGGAACGTGCGCGTTGATGTGACGATCACCTGCAACGGCGAACCTCTAGGAGGTGCGGAGCTGAAGTTCACGCCCTGGATCGGGGATGCAATCAAGCTCACGACTGGCACAGAGGGAGATAATCTTGGCAAGGCCAGATACACCAAGCGGGTTAGTACCACGGAGCGACCCGGCGACTTGACGGTCAACGTCGAGGTCGAGGGGTCAGACGGCACCAAGACGGAGAGCGTCACGGTGTAACCTCTACCCCTCCTGTTCCCGCAACCGGAAGCGCTGGAGCTTGCCGGTCTGCGTGCGCGGCAGGGCGTCCATGAACGCGATGGCGCGTGGGTATTTGTACGGTGCGATCTCCGCCTTGACGAAGTCCTGCAATTCCTTGACGAGAGCCTCGCTCCCATCGAACCCTTCGCGGAGCACGATGAACGCCTTGACGAGGTGCCCCCGCGCCTCGTCCGGCACGCCGACCACGCCGCACTCCCCGACCGCTTCGTGCTTCAGGAGCACGCTCTCGACCTGAAGGCCGGAGACGTTGTAGCCCGAGGTGATGATCATGTCGTCGGTGCGAGACTGGTAGTGAAAGTAGCCATCCTCGTCCATGAGGTAGGCGTCGCCGGGATAGTTCCAGCCATCCTTGACATACGATTGCTGCCGCTCCGGGTCATCGAGGTAGCGGCATCCTGTCGGGCCGCGCACGGCAAGGAAGCCGACCGTGCCGGGGGCGGCTTCGGTGCCGAAGTCGTCGTCCACGACCTTCGCCTCGTAGCCGGGAATCGGCTTGCCGGTCGTGCCGGGCTTGATGGCGTCTTCGGGAGCCGAGATGAAGATGTGCAGCATCTCGGTCGAGCCGATGCCATCGACGATTTTGATGCCGGTCGCCTCGTGCCATGCATAGAACGTCGGAGCCGGGAGCGGCTCGCCTGCGGAGACGCACTGTCGGAGACTCGACACGTCGAACTCATCCAAGCGACCGAGCATAGCGCGGTAGGCTGTCGGCGAGGTAAAGCAGACGGTCGCGCCGTAATCGTGGATCGTCTGGAGGATCGTATCGACGCTCGGCTTCGGGATGAAGGCACACGACGCCCCGACGCGCATCGGGAACAGCAAATCGCCGCCGAGGCCGAAGGTGAACGCGAGCGGCGGCGAGCCGATCACCACGTCGTCCGGCCCGATGTCGAGGCAGGATTTCGGGAAGGCATCGCAGATGGCGAGCACGTCGCGGTGGAAGTGCATCGTCGCCTTCGCCTTGCCCGTCGTGCCCGACGTAAACCCGATCAGCACCACATCGTCAGCGGCGGTATCCACGGCGGCGAACGTGTCGGGCTTCGCAGCCATTCGGGCTTCGAGACCATCGTCGGCGTCGGAATGGAAATAGGCGACCGATTCGAGGCGGTCGGTCTCAGCGAGCGTCTTGTCTAGTTCGTCGCGGAAGTGGGCGTCGCAGAGCGCGTGGCTGACGCGGGCCTTCTCGACGGTGTAGGTCAACTCGTAGGCCCGGAGCAGCGGCATCGTCGTGACGCAGATGCCGCCCGCCTTGACGACGGCAAACCAGCACGCAGCGAGGCGCGGCGTGTTCGGCCCGCGCAGCAGCACCCGGTTGCCGGGTACGAGGCCGAGGTCATCCACGAGGACGTGCGCGATCCGGTTGACTTCGAACAAAAACTCGACATAGGTCTGCGTCCCGTCGGGGGTGTGGAAGAGCACGCGGTCTCCTTCGCCCTGCTCTACGTTCTTATCGAGGAGTTCGACAGCACAGTTGAGGCGCGGCGGGTAGGCGAAGTCGCCTTCGAGGATCAGGTCGGGCCAGAGGTCCTGCGGCGGAAGATGATCGCGGGCGAAGGTGTCGCGGTGGGCGGAGGGTTCCATCGATGTGGAGGTGAGGGAGTGAGAGAGTATGGGCGTATGAGGGTGCATCTCCGGGTCAGGGTCGAGCCACACTCACACGCGCTGTCCCTCACACGCTGTTACTCCTCAGGGTACGACCGCCGTGGCCTCAATTTCCACCTGTGCGCCGGGTTCGAGCAGATCGGCCACCTCGACGAGCGTCATGGTCGGATAGTGTTTGCCGATCACAGCGCGGTACGCCTGCCCGATCTCGGCGAGTGCGGCGTTGTAGGCGTGCTTGTCTGTGACGTACCACGTCATTCGGGCGATGTGCTCCGGCCCGGCCCCACCCTCTCGCAGCACGGCGACGATGTTGCGAAGCGCCTGCTCGGTCTGCGCGACGAGGCCGCCCGCGACGAGTCGCTGCTCGGCGTCCCACCCGATCTGTCCGGCCGCGAACAGCAGCCGACCTTCGGCGAGGATACCGTTCGCGTAGCCTTTCGGTCGTGCCCAGTCCGGCGGTTGGAGAATCGTCATAGTTCTTTTTCTCGTCATCCCGAGCGAAGTCGAGGGATCTCTAACGAGACTGCCTAGAGAGATCTTTCGACTTCGGCCCTTGGGGCCTCCGCTCAAGATGACATGACACAGAGAGTTTAGTTGGACTCCGCCTCATTCAGCAGTTGGCGGGCGATGACGAGGTGCTGGATTTCGGTCGCGCCCTCATAGATACGAAGCGGACGGATATCGCGATAGAGTCGCTCGACGACCGAGCCTGTTGTGACGCCGTGCCCGCCAAAAAGCTGCACCGCTGCGTCGATCACGCGCTGCGCGGCTTCGGTCGCGTAGGCTTTCGCCATCGCGGCCTCCTTGGTGACGCGCTCGGCCCCGGCGTCTTTGGTCCAGGCAGCGCGGTAGACCAGCCCCGCGCTCGCGTCGATCTCGGTCGCCATCACGGCCAGCTTGCTCTGGACGACCGGCAGGTCGGCGAGGGTCCCGCCGAAGAGTTCGCGGCAGCGGACGTGGCGAAGCGTTTCATCGAGTGCCCGCAGGGCAAAGCCGAGCGCGGCAGCCCCGACCGTCGTGCGAAACACGTCAAGCGTCGAGAGGGCGATTCGCATCCCGTGCCCCGGCTCGCCGATCAGCGCCGAGCGCGGCACCCGGCAGTCGGTGAACGTGAGCGTGCCGAGCGGGTGTGGCGCGATGAGCGGAATCGATGCAGTGTCGTCGAGGCCTGGCGTACCAGCGTCCACGATGAAGGCGCTGAGGCCGCGCGACCCCTCGCCGGTACGGGCGAAGACGACGTAGAAGTCGGCGATGCCCGCATTTGAGATCCACGTCTTCTCGCCGTTGAGTACGAAGCCTTCGCCATCGGGCGTGGCGGTCGTAGCGAGGGCAGCTACGTCGGACCCGGCTTCAGCCTCGGAGAGCGCGAAGGCCGCGACCTTCTCGCCTCGGGCGACGGCGGGCAGATAGGCCTCGCGCTGCTCCTCGTTTCCGAACAACGAGATCGGTCCAGCCCCGAGACCCTGCATCGCAAAGGCGAAGTCGGCGAGGGCCGAGCGGTAGCCGAGCGTCTCGCGGGCGAGGCAGAGGCTCCGCACGTCGAGCTGCTCAAACCGACCGGCGGGCGAGGGTACGCACAACGTCAGCCACCCCACTTCCCCCATCGCCCGAACGAGCGACCGACACGCTTCGGTTTCGTCTTCTGGCTCCTCTTCGACGTGCTCCGCCGCCCACACGCCAAGTTCATGCGCGAGGTCGCGGTGGTGTGCCTCGAAGAAGGGCAGGGCGAGATGGGACGGCGGGCGCATCAGTCGCCCTCGAAGGTCGGGCGCTCTTTGGCGACGAAGGCGCGGTAGGCCCGCTCGAAGTCGTTTGTCTGCATGCAGATCGCCTGCGCCTGTGCCTCGGCTTCGATGGCCTGCTCGATGCCCATGCTCCACTCTTGGTCGAGCATCGTCTTGGTCATCATGTGGGCGAAGGTCGGGCCGTGGGCGAGGGTGTGGGCGAGGTGCTGCGCCTGTTCCAGCACATCGTCCGACCCGGCGAGCTGGTTGTAGAAGCCCCACGCATGGGCCTCGTCGCCCCCCATCGACCGTCCGGTGTAGAGCAGTTCGGCGGCGCGACCTTGACCGATGATCCGAGGAAGAATCGCGCACGCGCCCATGTCGCACCCGGCGAGGCCGACGCGGGTGAACAAAAAGGCTACCTTGCTCTCCGGCGTCCCGATCCGTAGGTCCGATGCCATCGCCATGATCGCTCCGGCCCCGACGCACACGCCATCCACCGCCGCGATGACCGGCTGCGGGCAGCCCTTGATCGCCTTGACAAGGTCGCCCGTCATCCGGGTAAACCGGAGGAGTTCGGGCATGTCCATCTTGGTCAGCGGCCCGATGATCTCGTGCACGTCGCCGCCGGAAGAGAAGTTGCCACCTGCCCCGACGAGCACGACGGCCTTGACCTCGTCGGTGTAGACCAACGCGCGGAAGGTGTCACGCAACTCGGCGTAGGACTCAAATGTGAGTGGGTTCTTGCGCTCGGGCCGGTTGAGCGTGACGGTGGCGACGCGGTCGGCGAAGGACCAGCGGAAATGCTCAGGGGCGAAGGTATCGGGATTCATCGGTGCGATCGGTGCGAAGGAAGGAGTGGCAATGTCCCCGGAAGCTATCGCCTAGAGCACTTCTCCGCCCGAGATAATCAGGCGCTGCCCCGTGATAGCCGCCTGCTCCGGATGACACAACCACGCGACGGCGCTCGCCACCTCGTCCGGCGTGAGCATCCGCCCGAGCGGACTCTGCCGTTCGAGGCCCTGCCGCAACTCGTCCGCCGAGCGACCGGTCTTCTCGGCGAGCGTCTCGACCGATCCCGTGACGAGGTCCGTGTCGGTGTAGCCGGGGCAGACGGCGTTGACGGTGACGCCGGTCTTGACCACTTCGAGCGCGAGCGCCCGCGTCAGCCCGATCATGCCGTGCTTGGCGGCACAATAAGCCGTGACGTAGGGATAGCCCGTCACCCCGGCGGTGCTGGCGATGTTGACGATCCGCCCCCACCCGGCCTTGACCATGTCGGGCAGCGCGTGACGGGTGCAGCGATAGGCGCTCGTCAGGTTCACGTCGAGCATCCGGTCCCACTGGTCCGCCGCCATCTTCCCGAACGGCACGCTGTCGACCGCCCCCGCGTTGTTGACGAGGAGGGCGACCGGGCCGAGCGCGGCGCGGGCCTCGGCGAAGGCAGCCTCGACGCGGGCACCATCGGTCACGTCTACCGGGACGGCGGCGAAGGATTGCGGGTGAGCCTCGGTGAGTTCGTCGGCGAGAGCGTAGAGCGGCGAGGGCGTGCGGCCCATGAGCGAGATGGAGGCACCGAGGTCGGCCAGTCGGCGGACGATGGCGGCTCCGATCCCGCGGCCTCCGCCGGTGACGATGGCGTGGCGGTCGGCGAGGGGGCGTTGGGCGTCGGGCATCGGGCGGGAGGCTGAGGTGCGGTTGCTCACTCAAGGTACTGCCCGCAACGCTTCGCCGATGGGTGCATGTGTCAGACGTGCTGATCCAAAAGCGCTTACCGTATGCGCCAGACGTAACCGATTAACTCTGCAACGCTTGCCCTATCTTCCGGCCTTCTTTCTTACTCTTCCTGCACCGCCATGACACGTTCTCGCGCTCTGCTGACCCGCCCCCTCCTCTTCCTCGCGCTGCTCGCCGCGACCGTCCTCCCGGCGGCGGCGCAACCGGCTCCCGACCTCGAAGCCCGCGTGGCGGCGGCGCTGTCCGAAGCCCACGGCGACGC
Source organism: Rhodothermales bacterium (assembly GCA_028284265.1). Taxonomy (GTDB): domain Bacteria; phylum Bacteroidota; class Rhodothermia; order Rhodothermales; family JANQRZ01; genus JANQRZ01. Next base: position 138,275 of record JANQRZ010000003.1, on the reverse strand, counting down.
GGTCCCGGCAGGGCTGGCCCGCTCCATGACCGAAACGCTGAGCCAAGAGACCAAGCTCAACGCCTCCGATGGTGCAGGGAGTGACGCATTCGCCTGGTCGGTGGCACTCTCAGGAGACCGTGCTCTCATCGGAGCGCGCGACCACGCCTGTGCAGACGGTTCACTCCGATGTGGCGCGGCCTACATGTTCGCCTTTGACTCTACCACGGGCACTTGGAGCGAAGAGCAGAAGCTCACAGCCTCCGCTCCCGACGCTGAGACGTTCGACCAATTTGGCTACTCCGTCGCGCTTGAAGGCGACCATGCCCTCATCGGGGCCGATGATGACGACTGCGCTTCCGGCGGAGACCAGGCCTGCGGTGCGGTTTACTTCTTCGAGTTCGATGGCACGCAGTGGGTAGAGCGGCAGAAGCTCGCCGCTTCCGACGAGGATGGATTCGCTGTGTTCGGCTCCTCGCTCGCGCTCTCGGGCGACCGCGTCCTCATCGGTGCACCGGGCTCCTCCCCTTCGGGCGCGGCCTATTTCTTCCGCTACGACGGGACTTCTTGGGTGGAAGAGGCCAAAGTCAACACACCTACTGTCTCTGTGTTAGCCCAGTTCGGATTCTCCGTGGCACTCGACGGCGACCACGCTTTCGTCGCGGCTCCCTTCGATGATAACTGCGGTGGCGCAATCAACATTACGAGATGCGGTTCGGCTTATTTCTTCAGCTTCGATGGCTCGCAACCGCCGGGTCAGCAGTGGGTCGAGGAGCAGAAAATCAACGCTTCTGACTTCGCTGAGTTAGCTGGATTTGGCTTCTCTGTCGCACTCTCAAGCGAGCGTGCGCTCTTCGGGGCACCAGGCTTCTCCGCGGCCTATTACTTTGGCTTTGATGGCTCACAACCGCTGGGGCAGCAGTGGGTCGAGGAGCAGAAAGTCATTCCCTCCGATGGCGGCGTGGGTGCAGAGTTCGGCTGGTCCGTGGCGCTCGAAGGCGAGCGTGCTCTCATTGGGGCGACCGGGGCCGAAAACAGTACCTCCGGTGAAGGCGCAGCCTACGTGTTCGCTCTGGATGCGGGTACGGGACTGTGGAGCGAAGAGCAGAGGCTCATCGCTGGCGACGGACTGGACTCCTCCGTCGGCTACTCCGTGGCACTCTCAGGCGAGCGCGCCCTCGTCGGAGCCGCCGATGGCCTTTGTGCCGATAATCTCAGTGCTTGCGGTACGGCCTACATCTTCGGCCCCACTCCCCCGCTCGACCTCTCGGCCCGGAACACGACCCCGCGCATTGTCCTCCCCACCATAGGCGTCAGTTTCGCCTACACCGTCGACAACAACACCGCCGCCCCAGCCTCGGGTCAGCTCTGGTTCAACGCCCGCACGAGCGGCGGGGCAACGGTGGCGCAGGCCGTGATCCTCGCGGGCACACTCCCGGCCGGTTTCTCTCAGAATGGCACCTACACGCAGGCGGTGCCGGGCAACGCCCCCGCCGGGCAATACACCTACTGCCTCCGTCTCGGGGTCTTCCCCAACACGGTGGTCGACGAGTCGTGCTTCATTCTCACCGTGCAGGGCACAGCGCGCCCATCGGGTCCGGCGGCGTGGTCGGTGCAGGACGTGACGCCGTGGACAAACGCCCGCACCGAGAACGCGCCGGAGGTATCGAGCACGAGCGGGCTACCAGCATCGGTCGCCTTGGACGCAGCCTACCCCAACCCGTTCGCCGAGCAAACCACGCTCGGCTTCGTCGTGCCCGAAGCAGGTCATGTCACGCTGACGGTGTACGACGTGCTCGGGCGCACCGTCGCCGTGCTGCTCGATGGCGAGGTCGAGGCGGGCCGCCACACAGCGGTGCTCGACGGGCGCACGCTGCCGTCGGGGTCGTACCTCGTCCGGCTCGAAACAGCAGGCACCGTGCAGACGCAGCGCCTCACGCTCCTGCACTAGCCGCCGACGCCAGACTAACGAGACGCCGCCCTCGGACCATCAAGTTCGGGGGCGACTTCGTTTTGCTGCGAGGAGAGACGCAGGCGGGGCGCTCCTCACCCTGACAGCCACCTAGGGGATGGATTCGAGAAGGCGTCCTGCACTCGCCCCCCTAGCAGGGGGGCGGCGAAGCTGCGGGCGAGCGGGGGTCGAGCAAGCAAAGCGCTTCCCTCGCCCCCCTCCTGTCCTCCCTCCCCACCTTCGCGGGGACAGGCTCTGCTAGGGGGAGGGACGTGATCCCGAGGCGTGGGGACCAATCCTATACATTCAGGTTCATGACACACGCTAAAGAGACGCAGGCTGTAATGTTACAATCTCGTTATTACTCCATGCTTTCGGGCTTCCCATATTGAAGTCACGTCACCTGCTCCCTGCCTTCTCTCAACCCCATCATGGAGGAATCCGCTATGCGTTCCCAACCTCTCTCCCAAGCCCTCCGCTTCGCCGGTGCTCTTCTTCTGCTCGCCGCCTTCATCGCAGGCTGCGACGCGCTTCAGGAAGCCGACGCTCCCTCATCTGACACCGCAGCCACCGCCAAAACGGTTGATGGCGAGCTCCGCATGACGATGCGCGGGCGCGTCATCGTCGCCAACCGCAACGCGGGCACGGCCTCGGTCATCAGCACCCGTACCGACAACGTCATCCTTACCGTCAACCTCCCGCAAGCAGAAGGCGAACCACTCCCCGAGCCGATGTATGTCGCCTACGACGACGCCACCGACCGCGTCTTCATCGGCGACCGCGCCAACAACCGGGTCGTGGCCTACGATGCGCGCGACGCGAGCGTCATCGGCACCGCCCCCGCAGGCGGCATCTTCCACATGTGGGTCTCCGCCTCGGGCAACCAGCTCTGGGTGGTGAACGATATCGACAACGAGATGACGGTCATCGACCCGGCTACGCTGGACGTGCTGGCAACCGTGCCTGTCACGGGCGGCACCCCGCACGACACCATCGTCGAACCCGACGGCTCGGCGGCCTACGTCACCCTCTTCGTCGCGGACGGCCCCGATCAGGTGGTGAAGTACGACACCGGCACGTTCACGGAAGTCGACCGCGCCGATGTCGGCGAGGACCCGCACCTCGGCATCAACGACATCGACGACCAACTCTACGTCCCGTGCCAGAACAGCAACGCCGTCTTCGTCCTCAACCGCGCCTCGCTCGACATGGTGACGATGATCGCCGTCCCCGGCGCGCACGGCGCGTGGATGACGCGCGGCGGCCGGACGTTCTTCACGACGAACCTCCCCGGTGGCGGAGCCAGCGGCCTGTTCGCCATCGACACCGCGACGAACAGCACCGCTGGCTCCATCGACACGACACCGGAGGGCCTCATCCCGGTCCCGCACAACATCGCCTCAACGCCGGGGGCCAGCAAGATCTACGTCACCCACTCCGGCGACACCGCCAGCCAAGTAACGATCTACACCCTTGACGAGAATGAGCCGATGAACCCGGACCTCGTCACCTCCGAGGTGATCGAGGTCGGCCTGAACCCATTCGGAACGTTCTACGTGCCAAGCCGCTAGGACACCCGGGCCTCATCAAGCAGGGCCTCCACCGTCCGAGTACGTCGGCGGTGGAGGCCCTTTGTATTACCGCTCCGGCTACCAGACTAGCGGAGTAGCGTCAGACGCTGCGTCTGCGAAAGCCCGGCCTCCGTGGTCAGGCGAGCGACGTAGGCTCCGCTCGGCAACCCGGTCGCATCGAAGACGAGACGGTGTTTGCCCGCTTCCAGTCGGCCCTCGGCCAGCACCGCCACTTCACGCCCCAAGACATCGAAGACGACCACCCGAACCTCTGCCGCGTCGGGCAGCACGACGGGCAAGATGGCGGCCTGTGTGAACGGGTTCGGATATGCAGCCCCGAGCGCAAACGTACCCGGCAGGCTCGACGACAGTGCGGGGCCCACCTGCTCGGCATCGCCCCACGCTTCGGCATCGACGACAGCCCATGATGCAGCACCATCTGGGCGTTCGCTTGTCGTGATCTGCAGGTCGAACGTCTCCGTGTCCACCGCCGTGCTCGGGAATTGACCCATGCTCAGGGTGTACGTGTAGCTCCCCGCCGGGGCACCGGCAGGGACCGGCTGTACGAACGACTGACTGACCGTCGCACCACCAGCCACCATACCGCTCTGAACGAGCATCTGCGCGACCGTGCTTCCGCCAAGCGAGGCGGTATACCAGAGGTCCCCAGAGGCGGCACTCCCGGTGTTGTTGGAGACCGAGTAGTCGAACGTCACCGATCCCCCCGCTGCCACGATGATCGGGGAACCGCCCGGCGAGGTGTTCACCGCCGTCAGATCGAAGTTAGGCGAGATACCCGAGTCCACCGCAAGCTCCGCGATGCGTGTGCTGTACTCGTTCGTCGAGGTGAACGGCATGTACTCGGTCGTGTACCAGAACGTCTGGTCGTCCGAGGGATCGACCGACATCATGCTGTAGTCGCCCCAGCGCGAGCGTCCGCCGAACGTGCCGGTCTGTACGCCGCCGCCGGTCTGGATTTCTGTCTCGGGCACATTCAGCACGCCCGTCCCACTCTGGTCTGCCGTCTGTGCGGCAAAGCGGATCGCGGGGAAGAGCGACGGCCCCGACACGGAATAGCCGACCGCGATGTCGCCCGCCCCATTCATCGCCACCGAGCCCATCCAGCGATACAACCCGTCGTCCGGGGCGTAGGTGCCCTGCTGGTAGAGGCCCCAGCCGGAGCCGCTGTTGCCGGCCCCATTGCGTAACTCATACCACCGAATGCCCGCCCGGTCACTGAATCCGGGCTGCACGTCCACGGTGTGGTTAAGCACGAGCGTCTGCCGGTCGCCGAAGTTCCGGTACTGCGCCCGATGCATCAGCCGGTCACCGAGCACCTCCAACCCGGCCCCCGGCGAGGGCTGGGGCACGGTGCCGGAATACGGATTGTGGGACGCCACCGTCGGCGCGTCGAGGAGCGAGAACGTCGAAGCCGACGGGGTCGTCCAATTCACATCGAGGGCGAAAATCTCAAGCGCCGTCCCATCGGGCCGGCCGGGGAAGAGACCCGGGGTTCCTGCGGGCGGGGCCGAGCCATCCGCATCGGCGGGGAGGAAGCTACCGCGCGTAGCGCTCGGGATGGTGAAGACCACAGCATCTGCCGGCAGGCCCTGAAGCATCGCCTCGCGCTCAAACGCCATCGCCTCCTGACGGAAATCGCCGTCGAAGAAGATGTTGGCCGTCGCGTAGTATGCATCCGACCACACCCCCACCTTGGGATAGTCCGGGAAGTAGCTAAACGGAAACTCGTACTGGTGATACGCCCCGGTCGGATCGGGCGTCGTCGAGACGGCAAAGCAGAGTGCGTACCCACCGAACCCGTTGAGCAGTTGGGAGAGCATGAACTGCATCGCCACCCAGCGGTCGGCCATCTCGTCGTAGAGGATGATGGGATCGCCATCATTACGCGCGTCGCACAGGCCACCGAGGCCCTGCCAAAAGAAATTGCCGCTGACGGGTCCGAGCAGGGTGGAGCCTTGCTTGTCATAGAACTGCACGGTCCCGTTGATCCACTGCACGTAGTGGTTCGGCCCCACATCGCCGTTCGTGTCCGGCGGAAAGATGAATGGCGACTGCGACTGCGGGATGCCCGCGAAGCTCTGAACGACCGTGCCGGTCGCGCTGCTGCTCCGGCTCGCCGCTCCGGTGTCGATGACGGGATCAGCGAGGTCGGTGACCTCAGGGCGCTGCCCCTTGTCCGCGAAGCTGTGGAGCTTGTTGGGCACGACTGCCGGAATACCCGTGCGAGCCAGCCCCGGTCGGTTTGGCAAGGTGCGAAGCGGCTCGGACGTGTTGACACGGCTCGCGGAAACGGTGCGCGGGGCGGTGTCTTGGGCCTGGACCGGCATAGCCAGCAAGCAGACGCAAGCGATCAGAAACCCGATCGGATAACAAGCTGGACGAAGGGTAGGTGTAAAGAGACGCATGCGGATCAGGGGGTTGAGGAAGAAGAGATGCGATAATACCATCATGCCGAGGGGATCGCATACACCTTTGGCGTCTCTCCTACCCTAGACTTGGCGCGCTCTATCCTAGCCCTCCAACAGTGCCCGACCGGCGATGCTACTCGGCCATCTCGCGCTGCCGCTCGAAGTAGCGTTCGAGTTGGCGCTTGCCGGAGAGGTATTGGGGCGGCCACCACTGGTCGGTGTGGCCGAGTTCGGCGGCGGCGCGGAGCGTCCAATGCGGCACCCCGAGGTGAGGACGGGCAAGGAGACACAGGTCGGCCCGCCCGGCGGCGAGAATCGAGTTGACGTGGTCCGGCTCGTAGATATTCCCGACGGCCATCACCGGCGCGCCCGTCTCCAGCCGGATGCGCTCGGCGAACGGCGTCTGCCACATCCGCCCGTAGACCGGAGCCTGCTCCGGGTGGACCTGCCCGCTCGACACGTCGATCAGGTCGGCCCCATGCTCGTAGAAGGCCCGCGCCATCTCGACCGTGTCATCGATCACCGTCCCGCCCTCAACCCAGTCCACGGCGGAGAACCGAACGCTCATCGGTCGGTCTTCCGGCCAGACGGCGCGCACGGCATCCCAGACTTCGAGCGGATACCGGAGCCGGTTCTCGACGGAGCCGCCGTAGTCGTCGGTGCGCTGGTTGGTGAGGGGTGAGAGGAACGACGAGAGCAGGTAGCCGTGGGCGCAGTGGAGTTCGAGCCAGTCGAATCCGGCCTCGGCCCCGCGCTTCGCTGCGGCGACAAACTCACCCTTGACACGGTCCATGTCGGCGCGGTCCATCGCACGCGGCGTCTGGTTGTGCGAGAGGTACGGCAGCGGCGACGGGGCGACGAGCGGCCAGTTGCCCTCATCGAGCGGCGTGTTGTCGTCGCCCCCGGCCTCCCACGGTTTCTTGACCGATCCCTTCCGCCCCGCATGGCCGAGTTGAAGAGCCACATTCGCAGGGCTGTGCCCGTGGATGAACCGGACGATGCGGGCGTAAGCGTCTTGCTGCTCGTCGGTCCATAGTCCGGCGCAGCCCGGCGTGATGCGGGCCTCCGGCGAGGGACACGTCATCTCGGTGAACACCAGCCCCGCCCCACCGAGCGCCCGCTGCCCGAGGTGGACGAGGTGGAAGTCGTTCACAACGCCACCTTCGGCGGAGTACATCGCCATCGGCGAAACGACGACGCGGTTCGGAAGTGTGAGGCCGCGCACCCGGTACGGCACGAACATAGGCGGCACCGCCTCTCCCCCTTTCTCTCGTTCTCCCTCTCCCCCGTTCTCAGAACCTGCCCACCACTGCTCATAGCCTTCGAGCCAGTCGGCGTCGCGGAGGCGAAGGTTCTCGTGACTCACACGCTGGCTACGGGTGAGGAGGCTGTAGGCGAACTGCTCCGGCGCGAGGTGCCCCCGCAGTTCGACCGACTCGAACCACTCGGTCGAGTTGCGCGCCGCGTTCTGGAGGCGCAGGGTCTCGATCCGCCGGTCGTCCTCATAGGCGTCGAGGACCGCGCACAGGTCATCGCCCTCTCGTTCGATCAGCTTCTCGGCAAGGTCAATGGCGCTCTCTAGGGCGAGCTTCGTCCCCGAGCCAATCGAGAAGTGGGCCGTCGCGGCAGCATCGCCGAGGAGCACCGTGCTCCCGTGGTGCCAGTGCTCGTTCGTCACCCTCGGGAAGCGGATCCACATCGCCGGGCCGTCGAGGTGCGGGCTGTTGTCGAGAAGCCGGTGCCCGTCGAGCGTATCGGCGAAGAGGCTCTCGCAGAAGGCGAGGCTCTCGGGCTTCGTCATTCGGTCTAGCCCGGCGGCGCGCCACGTCGCGTCGGTACATTCGACGATGAACGTGCTCGTGTCCTCGGAGAACTGGTAGCAGTGCGCCTGAAACCAGCCGTGCTCGGTCTCGCGGAAGTCGAACGTGAACGCCTCGAACGGGCGGTGCGTCCCGAGCCACGTAAACCGATTAGCCTGTGGCTCGACGGTGGGCCCGAAATGTTCGGCACCCTCCGACCGGATGGCGCTGTTGACGCCGTCGCACCCGACGACGAGGTCGGCTCCGAGCGCATCGAGGTCTTCGACACGGGCGCCGTAGTGCAGTGCGACGCCGACCGCCTCGGCACGGGCGCTCAGAATCTCTAGGAATCGATGCCGCCCGACACCGATGAACCCGTGCCCGGACGACCGCAGGACTTCGCCTTTGAACCGCACCTCGATATCATCCCAGTGCGCGAGTTCAGCCTGGGTCTGGCGCGCCACCTCGGCGTCGGCGGCTTCGAGGTTTTCCATCGTCCCGTCGGAGAAGACGATGCCCCAGCCGAACGTGTTGCCGCGCGGGTTCTGTTCGTAGACGGCGACGGGCCAGTCGGGGCGGTGCTTCTTGAGGAGAATCGAGAGGAAGAGACCGGCGGGGCCTCCACCGATGCAGGCGACGTTCACGGCAGGCGGGGTTAGTGTGCCGCAGAACCTACGACATCACCCCGCCTCCTCGCTACCGCTCTGTGCTACCGGACGACCGTCACGCGCTGCGTCTGCACCTGCCCGCCCGCGTTGAGCCGGACGACGTACACCCCGCTCGGCAAGTCCGCCCCATCGAAGCGCACCTCGTGTTCGCCTGCGTCGAGCACGCCGTCAGCCAGCACCGCGACCTCACGCCCGAGCACATCGTACACCACCAGCCGAACCGCGTCTGCTTCGGGCAGTGCGAAGGCGACTGTCGCGGCGTCGCGCATCGGGTTCGGGTAGACCGACGAGAGGGCGAAGTCAGGGTTAGCACGCGAGGCCACCGCGGCTACCTTGTCGAACGTAAAGCTGTCCGCGTCGATCTCCTCGCCGCCGCTTGTGAGCGTGAGCGTCACGGTGTAGGTGCCCGCCGGGGCCACGCCCGGCACGTTCTCCGTAAACGTGACCGGCCCAATCGAACTGTTCGCCGCAACTGGCAATGTCTGCGGTCCCTGAATCGGGCCAAACGGATTGCCGTTGGGTAGCGTCGCGTTGATCTCGGCAGTGATTACCTGCGTCATCGCAGTCGTGTTCGTGAGCGTCACGGTGTAGGAAAGCGATCCACCCGAGGCAGCAATGACAATCGGTGCCCCGACCGGTTCGATGTCGGCGGTGACGACGGGCGTGGTCTCGCAAACGAGGCTCGTGCTGCCAAGATCGTCGAAGCTATTGTTGGCAAAGCCGAGGTAGTGCGTCGCCGGATCGAAGGCGTCGTTCGGGTCGGTGTCGGCGGTGCAGTCCCCCGCGAGGCGGCGGAGGGTGTTGTCCTTGGTCGAGGTGAAGCCGCTCCCCCACTCATCGCCGGGGTCGAACCCGATCTGCCCGATGGTGTCGATCACATCGCTGCCCCGAGCCAGTACGATGGCATCGTTGCCGTTCCAGAGGAAGTCATTGGTCGTCTGGTCCGCCTCGGCGAGGATGGCCGGATCGGCGCTGTTCTCAGCAAGGACGAACACATCGCCCGGTGCAATCGTCCCCGACAAGTTGATCGTGGTCCCGGCGAAGCTGTTGCCGTTGAAGTAGACCTCCAGCGTGTAGCCCGCGAGGTTCACCGCCTCGTCGGTGCCGTTGAAAATCTCGATGGCCTTGTTGAACGAGGAGCCTTCGACGTACTCGGTGATCAGTAGGTCGGCGGCCTCGCCGCCCGGTCCGCCGCCACCGTCGTCGGGGTCGAAGGCGCGGCGAGCGAGCGTTGAGTCGAGGATGAACGGGTTCTGGTTGCCCTGCTCGGAGGCGATGAACGTGCTCCGGTCGGCCTCGAACGTATCGACCGGGTCTTGGACGTGCCACGCGAGCAAGTTGTCGAGTTGGATGTCGATAAAGCCCGAGGTGAGTTCGGACTCCCAGATGGCGTAGACGTAGAAGAGCGCCCGCGCCGCGTTGCCCTTGTGGTCCTCACGCGGCTCGAACACCCCGAAGTAGCCCGACGGCGGGTTGTCGTCATCCACCTCGCTCCACTCGTCGAGGTTGGTCGTCGGAATGCTCGACTGCTGCTGGTCGAGGCGGAACCACGTATCGGTCTCGGCATCGGGGATGTCGAGGAGCGGGCTGTTGCCGCGTGCGCTGTTGATCTCCTCGCGCACCGGGTACAGGTTGTGCATGTCGCTCCGCTGCGGCTCGTCCCCCATCCCGAGCGACTGCGGCCACGTATGCTCGGTGTTGACCCCCTGCGCGAGCGCGCTATTCGACGGGTCGCCGGAGAGAACAATGGTGAAGCCGGAATAAACCGCGCGGAGGTTGCCGTTGCGGTTCTGTTCCCACCCATAGAGTTCGTCGCGGGCCGGACCGTAGCCGAGCGTGCCGGTCGGGCTGTAGTCGGCCTGGATGGCGTCGAGGAGCGGCTGCCCTTCGAGACCGGGATAGAGGACCGTCTGCGCGGAGACAGGCAGCGCACCGAGGACGAGGAGGCTGGCGACGGCGAGGAAACGGAGAGCGGAGGACATCAGCGTGCGGAGTCAGAATCGAGAATAGACTCTAAACATACCCTCGTCCTCGCCCTGCGCCGTCAGCGCGAGGATGAATTGAGCGAAGAGATCGACCCGTCTTGCCATCCACTTCTGGCTAACCGCCTCTCATCGCTTCTGTCTGTCATTGCAAGCGCAGCGAAGCAATCTCCTGAGGAATGAGATTAAATCACGAGATTGCCGCGTCGCCTTCGGCTCCTCGCAATGACAGGTCGAAGATTAACGCCACGCTCACACTTTGTCATCTCGACCGAGCAGAGCGAGTGGAGAGATCTCTGCGGGGAAACGCTTTGCAAGCTGTCACTGCTGTGCCCGAAGAGATCCCTCGACTACGCTCGGGATGACCTATACCGATGCGTTGTCTCTCATGAAGCAAGCCAAGTAGGCAAGTGCTTCATGGAACTCACTCTCACTACATAACTGCCTGCGCTCATACAGAACTCTTACATCCGTTTTGGACTCAATGACTTCGAGATCGCAAGAACCTGACTCCCAAGCTGTAAGCCGCCCGAGATGACGCGGGCTTTCGAAGTCGAGTCGCATAGCCGGGTCCGGGGAAGGCTGGCAGTACGTCAACTCGTATCCGAGCCGATAGGCACGGAATCGAGAATGCAAGCCAGACTGGTACCGGTCGAACCCACGACCTGAGATCAACTGCCTGAGCGGACTCACGCCATCTCTAGCGAGGTATTGAGGAAGTCGCGGAGGACGTAGTTGAGGATGCCACCGTGGCGGTAGTACTCGACCTCAATCGGCGTGTTGAGCGCGCACTGGACGGTGAAGCTCGTCTCGGACCCGTCGCCTTTCGTCACGTTCACCGTCACGTCCTGTCCCGGCGTGAGGTTGTCGGAGACGGGAATTGAGTAGGTCTCCGTCCCGTCGAGGCCGAAGGTGTCCAGCTTCTCGCCGTCCTTGAACACGAGCGGGAGAACGCCCATGCCGACGAGGTTCGAGCGGTGGATGCGCTCGAAGCTCTCGGCGATCACGGCCTTGACGCCGAGGAGAATCGTCCCCTTCGCTGCCCAGTCGCGGCTCGATCCCATCCCGTAGTCGTTGCCTGCGACGACGATGAGCGGGGTGCCGCTCTCCTTGTACTGCATCGCGGCGTCGTAGATGAACGTCTTCTCGCCACCGGGCGGGTAGGTGGTCCAGCCGCCCTCGGTGCCCGGCGCGAGTTGGTTGCGGAGGCGGATGTTGCCGAACGTGCCGCGCGTCATCACGCGGTCGTTGCCGCGCCGACTGCCGAACGAGTTAAAGTCTTTCGGCTCGACACCCCGCGACTGGAGGTATTTCCCGGCCGGTTCGTTCGGCGGAATCGCCCCGGCGGGCGAGATGTGGTCGGTCGTCGTCGAGTCGCCGACTTTGGCGAGGAGCTTCGCGCCATCGATGGGCTGGATGCTCGGCACGGTCGGCGTCACGTCGAGGAAGAACGGCGGCTCTTGGATGTACGTCGACTCGTCGCTCCACTCGTAGATCGCGCCGCCGGAGACGGGCATCTCGTTCCAGCGCTCGTTCGAGTCCTCGATACCGTCGTACATCTCGGCGAACTGCGAGGGTTTGACGTGCTCGTTGATCGCGCCGAGAATCTCCTGCGCACTCGGCCAGATGTCCTTCATGTAGACATCGTTGCCGTCGCGGTCCTGCCCGATGGGGTCGTTCCGCAGGTCGATATCGACCGTCCCGGCGAGGGCGTAGGCGACGACGAGCGGCGGCGAGGCAAGGTAGTTGGCCTTAACGAGCGCGTGGATGCGACCCTCGAAGTTGCGATTGCCCGAGAGCACGCCTGCCACCACGAGATCGCCGTCCTTGATCGCCTTCGAGACCGGCTCGGGGAGCGGACCCGAGTTGCCGATGCAGGTCGTGCAGCCGTAGCCGACGAGCGAGAAGCCAAGCGCGTCGAGGTCGTCCTGCAAGCCTGCCGATTCGAGGTACTCGGTCACGACGCGGGAGCCGGGCGCGAGGCTCGTCTTGACGTAGGGCGGCACGGTCATCCCCTTCGCAACGGCATTGCGGGCGAGGAGTCCGGCAGCGAGCATCACGCTCGGGTTCGAGGTGTTGGTGCAGCTCGTGATGGCGGCGATGACTACATCGCCGTGCGTCATGTCGAGTTCGTTCCCTTCGTCGTCGGCGTAGCGGCCCGTGTTGTCGAGCGCGTCGTCTTTCAGCCCGAAGCCCTGCGGCGAGGCGGGGCGACGGAGCGCTTCATGGAACTGCGGCTGCATCTCGCCGAGCGTGAGCCGGTCCTGCGGGCGCTTCGGCCCGGAGAGTGAGGGCTCCACCTCGTCGAGGTCGAGTTCGAGCGTGGCGACGAACTGCGGGTCGGGCGTGTCATCCATGCGGAAGAGGCCCTGCGCCTTCATGTAGCGCTCGACGAGTTGGACGGTTTCCTCGCTCCGGTTGGTGCGGCGGAGGTAGTCGAGCGTCTCCCGGTCGATCGGGAAAAAGCCCATCGTTGCGCCGTACTCCGGGGCCATGTTGGCGATCGTCGCGCGGTCGGGCAGCGACATCGACGAGAGGCCGGTGCCGTAGAACTCGACGAACTTGCCGACGACGCCGTGCTTGCGGAGCATCTGGGTGACGGTCAGCGTGAGGTCAGTCGCGGTCACGCCCTCCTTGAGCTTGCCGGTCAGCTTGAACCCGACCACCTCGGGCATGAGCATGAAGATCGGCTGGCCGAGCATCGCCGCCTCGGCCTCGATCCCGCCGACGCCCCAGCCGAGCACGCCGAGGCCGTTGATCATCGTCGTGTGGCTGTCGGTCCCGACGAGCGTGTCGGGGTAGGCCAGCGGCAGGCCCTCGTCGGTCTCGTCGGTGAGGACGCCCGTCGCGAGGTATTCGAGGTTGACCTGATGGCAGATGCCGCGCTCCGGCGGGACGACGCTGAAGTTCTCGAAGGCGTCCGCACCCCAGCGCAAAAACTCGTAGCGCTCGCGGTTGCGCTCGTACTCGATCTGGGCGTTGATCTGGAACGCCTGCGGCAGCGCGAAGGCGTCAACCTGCACCGAGTGATCGATGACGAGGTTGACCGGGACGCGCGGGTTGATCGCCTCGGGATCGCCGCCCTGCCGGGCCATCGCGCTGCGGAGCGCGGCGAGGTCCACGACCGCTGGAACCCCGGTAAAGTCCTGCAAGAGCACGCGGCCCGGATTGTATGGCACCTCGGTCTGGGCCGGGGCCGACGGGTCGTAGCCCGCGAGGGTCTTGACATCCTCTTCGGTGATGAGCCGCCCGTCGAGGCCGCGCAGCGCGCCTTCGAGCAGAATCTTGATCGAGAACGGCAGCCGGTCGAAGTGCGGGCTGATGTCCTTGACGGCATCGAGCCGGTAGTAGTAGGCCGAGCCGGAGCCGGTGTCGAAGGTGTCGCGTGCGCCGAAGGGGTCGTTGTTCATCAGAGGAGGGGCTGGTCGATCAGAAACGAGGATGCGTGTTAGACGCGCTCCGCCGCGACTTTGTTTGTCAAGACGCGGCGTATCGGAAGATAAACCGAGAGGGCTATCGGGCACTTCCGCATGCAGTGGGTTGCCCTCTGTCTGCCAAAAACCTACATTCCTCCCATCTCCCCGATACCATGCCTCGTCTCGCTGTCCTCTTTCTCGGATCACTCATCGTCGTGCTCGGTGCCTTCTCGACCCGACTCGACAAGACACCGACACTCCCCGCAACACCGTACGACTACGACGGCATTGCGCTACCGGCCCACCTTGAGGCGATAGCCGTCAGCATCGAGGACAATACCCCCGACGATAACCCCGTGACGGACGCGGGGGCTACACTCGGGCGTGTGCTGTTCTACGATGTCCGTCTCTCGCAGAACGAGACGGTCTCCTGTGGCTCGTGTCACCTGCAAGATCGTGGTTTCTCGGACCCGGTGAGCTTTAGCCTCGGGTTCGAGGGCAACGAGACGGCGCGCAACTCGATGGGCCTCGCCTTTGCCCGGTTCTACCGGAGTGGCCGATTTTTTTGGGACGAGCGTGCCGAGACGCTGGAGCACCAAACGCTGCTACCCATTCAGGACCCTATCGAGATGGGCATGACGTTGCCAGAGGTTCAGGCTCGGCTCGCGGCTACCGACTTCTACCCGGACCTCTTCGAGGACGCCTTCGGGACGCCGGACATCACAAGCGACCGCATGAGCCGGGCGCTGTCGCAATTCATCCGCTCCATCGTGGCTCCCAATTCGCGGTACGACCAAGCCCGCGCAGCGGAACCGTCCACGCCGCTAGGCCAGGCACTCGACGGACTGTCCGCACAGGAAAACCACGGACTCCAGCTCTTCTTCGGCCCGGGCCGATGCACCTTGTGCCACCGCACGGACCTCTTCGTCGGCGACGAACCCCGTAACAACGGGCTTGATGCGGAGGTCACCGACGAGGGCGCAGGCGGCGGGCGCTTCAAGACAAACTCGCTCCGTAACATCGCGCTCACCGCACCCTATATGCACGACGGTCGCTTCGCCACGCTTGGTGACGTAATCGACCACTACTCCACCGGGGTCCAGGATAACCCTAACCTCGACATCCGCCTTCGCGGAGCAGGCGGGCAACCTATCCGCCGCAATTTCTCCCCACAGGAACGGGCTGCGCTGATCGCCTTTCTGGAAACCCTCACCGACGAAACGCTGGCGACGGACCCGCGCTGGTCGGACCCATTCTCCATCACAGGTACTACCGCCGCGCCCGACCCCGGCATCAATACCTCATTCGAGCTAGTCGGCCCTAATCCGACACGAGGAACGACCGCCTTCCGCCTCCGCCTCGACACATCGACTGAGATCCAGTTGGAGGTATTCTCGGCGACGGGCCGCCGGGTCGCGACGTTGCTAGACGGTGTCCAGTCAGGCGAGGTCTCGGTGCAATGGGACACGGATGGCTTAGCCGCCGGATCATACGTGGTCCGTCTCCGAAACGGGGCAAGCGTCGTCACAAAGACCGTCACGGTCGTGCGATAACGACACCCTGGGGCACTGACGACAAACCGCCTAGGCGACGGCCTCCAGCACGAGGATAAGCAGCACCTGTTTGTTAGTGTGTCGCACCGGCGAGCACGTCAGTCGCTACCAATTGCATCAGCCGCGCCTGTGCGTTTGTCACCTCGACCCGACCGCCACCCTCTAGGTCAAGCCGGGCGGGTAGACCGTTGAGCAAAGCGCCGGTCAGGCCACCGTAGACGACGAGCGCAGCGAGGTACGTCCCGGCCTCGCTCGGGTGGAAACCATCTGGGCCGTAGAGGTCGAGGGACGGGTTGCGCGCCCAGGCCGCAAGCCATGCCTCCCCGGCAGGAAGCAGCATCGACCCTGATGCCTCCGCAGCGTTTGTATACGCTTCGACGACCGCCGGGAAGGCACTCCGTCGCCCATCGGACGGCCAGACCTGATAGAGCGCTGACGCCGTGCCATGCGCTCGGGCTTCCTCTGCGAATCGCTCCGACCAGACCCGGAGGTGTTCCTGATTCTCCGGCAGCGACGACGACCCCTGCTGCATCACGAGCACATCCCACGCGCCCGACGCGAGCGCGGTCTGCACCTCGCCCCGCACCCAGTGGTCTTCGAGCGAGAAGTTCGGATAGGCGATGACGCTCACCGAGACGGGCCGCTCACCCGCCTCACCGAACGCGGCAACCACACCGGGCAGATCGTTCGTGTAGGTCAAGCTGTTGCCGACGAATAGCACACGCAGCGACCCGTCCGGCGCAGAGTCCACCCGTGAACAACCCGTATAACACAATAGTACGACGAGAATCAAGAGTCGAGGCACGGCACTAGGGACCGAGTTCATTCGTCCAAGGCTATCGGGAGGTAGATATGACGATCAGCAAAGTCTACCCAGACGGTGCCGAAGCGCTGCCAGACATCGTTGCCTAGTAAGCCACCGTCCTCGCCCAACCCGTAGCGCTGCAAGACGCCGGGGTCGCCCACATGCAGCGTCGTATTCGGGAATGTGACTTCGCCGAGGTGAATCTCAACGCCTTCGGTCGGGCGGACGGTCGCGGGAACACCGTCGAGGCCGCGAATCTCGACCGACGTATCACGCAGAATGCGGAGGTGGGCAGATTCCGCGAGGCCCGGCGTAATGAAGGAAATCCACGATCCCGTATCGAACAGAAACGAGACCGGGATAGTCCCGACCCGACCCGGTAGGAAAAGATGGTCGTAGGCCACCGAAAACGGAACGCTAGCGGCGTCCGACGGCGGCGGCGCACTACCCCACACCAGTCGCCCTACGTCTCCCGTGGTGATATCGAACGCCACGCGGTCGGCCCGGCGCAGCACATCCAGCCCGAGGATGCCGATAGGCTGACGTCCGCCCACATCGGGCATCGTGTCAAGCACTCCGACGCGCACATTCTCAAACACCACCTCACCCACTGTCAGGCGCGGGAGCACCGACTGGCCGAGAAAGGACTCCACCCTCCCCCCTGCTCCGTCGATGCTCCCCTCGCCCTGCCGGGTTCCTGCTGCCGAATGCTCCACCATCACCAGCGGATCAACCGGTGCGTCGGGCGCAAGCGCAGACCGAGAAACCACAGTACCGGAGGCGGCGAAGTCTACCACCATCCAGCCGTCCACGCCGTGCTCCAGTCGTGCCTGCACGAAGAGGTGGCGACCGTCGAAGTGGAGCGGGGCACTACCCTGCACGTTGCGCTGGACCTCGCGGGCCGTCACTTCGGTCGTGATCGCATAGTCACGCGGTTGGAGCGGAAGCTGACCACCGAACAGGTCAAGCACGGGACCGTCCGCGATCTCCGCAGGCGCACCGCCGCGCATCCGAAACACCCGCTGCATACCTTCGCCGCCCGTCACGTTGACCCGTACGTCGTGCTGCGTCCAGTCGACCGTTGGGGGCAAGGTGCGCTCTTCGCCCGCGTTGACACGCACCGTCGTGCGAACCGTACCATGCTGGCATCGGGACACGACGAGGTAACGGTTGGCAGACCGCTGCACCACCTCGCCGGATCGGCCTACGCTGACCGGAGTCAACAGCGTGATCGCTTCAGACGTACTGTCGATCTGCACGACCTGCACCTCACCTTCGCCGAGTACGAGGCGCTCAATGGACAGGTCACCCGCCTCCTCCTTGAGGAGGAAGAGTATGCACGCTTCGCCTGCCGAGGACGAGGCTTCGGGCGACGCCGGAGCCTGCCCACAGGCTAGGCCAAGCACAACGGTGAACAACAACCACGCACGCATCGAGAGAGAGGTTAGCGCAATGGAGAAAGCCACGCCTTACGGCAGCGGCCACGAGACCACGTTGAAGTCGCCGTCCGCCCCGTAGCGGATGAAAAAGAGGAGACGCTCGTCCGGCGAGAAGCTGGGATGGTACTCGTCCGCCGACGTATTGACGAGCCCACCGAGACCAGATGGCGTCGCCCAGACCGTGCCCTCCCGCTCGGTCACGTAGATATCGCCGAAGCCCGCGCCGCCCGGATAGTTCAGGCCCGTGAACGCGAGCGTCTCACCGTCGCGCGAGATGGCCGGGTTGAACTCCCACCGGGTCGTGTTGACGGGTGCGCCCACGTTCTCGGCCTCGCTGTAGCGCCCGTCACCCAGCGGATCGGCGCGATAAATATCGAAGCCGCCTACCCCACCTGTCCGATCGCTCGCCACGTAGAGCACACCGTCCTCGTCGATGGAAGCGTACAACTCATCCGCCGGGCTGTTGACCGCGCCCGTGTGGATCGGGCTGCCCCACCCGCTCCCGGTCCACTCGACGAACCAGAGATCGAGGTCGGTGCGATCCTCGCCGTCAACAGGCCGGATCGAGGAGAAATAGAGCCGTGCACCGTCGGGCGTGATGAACGGGTCGATGTCGGGATAGGTACCCGAGAACGAAGCGACCGTTGGCGCGGACCAGACGCCATCGGTGAGGTTCGACTCGTAGATCGTGGCCTGCCGCGAGAAGGGGAAGAACTGATCACTCCGGGCGAAGTAGGCCCGCGAGCCGTCCGGCGTGAAGATGACGCGCCACTCTTCATCGTCCGTCGAGATGACACCGGGGGCAAACGATTCGGGCGATAGGTAGAGCGGGGTGTCGATCATCTCGAACGCATCCGACGTCACGAGGTCGGCGGGTAGTGCGTTGTCATTCTCGGCGGCGAGTACGCGAAGGCGATAGGTGCCTGCAAGCGCCTCCACATCGAGCATCCCGACGCTGAACCATGTCGCGGCGGTGACGGTGTCGCTCGGCGCGATGGTCTGTTCGCCGGGGTCGTCGCACCCCGTTTCACCGACCTCGCGCCACATATCGCCTTCCTGCCTCTCGACAACGGCCCGGACCACACCACAGCCCAGCATCACCACGACGCTCGACTGGTCGTCATTGGAAAGCCGAAGCGTGAGGGTGGCGGCTTGATTGATCGAGGTAGGCCGCAGCGCCGGTTCCGCTGTGTCCTCCTCCACCGTCACGGAAAAGATCTTCGCTGGCGGATCGACCGGCTCGCTCTCCGAGCAAGCGGTCAGCATGAGGGTTATTGAGAAAGCCAGCCCAAAGAAAGTCATGCGAGGCATAGTACGTAGGGTTCTGGTAAGGAAGAGACGTGGCGCGGAGTTAGGGGCGTAGGAGGGCGAAGGGCCGGACCTGCTGGTGCCCGTCCGCATGGAGTACGGCGACATATGAACCGGACGCGAGCGTGCTCAGGGAGGAAAAGACGGTGTGGTCCCCGGCTGCGTAGGGTCCGTCGGAGAGCAACGCCACGCGCCGACCGAGCGTGTCGTAGACAGCGAGGCGAACGTGCCCCGCCGAGGCCAGCGTGAATCCGACAACTACCTCGCCTCGGGTCGGATTGGGATAAGGCACATCGAGCCTCAGCTCGGGCGCTGCGCTGCCGGACTCGGTGGATACCGTGACGCCGCCTTCATATGGCCCGAGATCGAGCGCTGCATCGACGACACGCGCTTCACCGTCGAGGTCTAGAGGGATGACTTCATCGGTGTCATCGTCCTCATCGAGGTCAACGAGGTCGGCGGGAAGATGGGCGGCATCGCCCGCATCGAGAGCGGGCGAGCCAATGCTGAGGCGGAGGTCGCCGTAATCGTCGTCGGGTGTGCCCCACGTCGCATCGGTACCGGGCGAGGGCGGGCGGACGAAGAGTGGATCGGCGTCGAGCACAGCCGTGCCCCCAGCGAAGCCGCCCTCGACGAGCGCGTGGCTCACGTCGAGCGCCCCGCCTGCCTCATCGACCAGTTCAGTCCCGTTCCCCCAGAAGACAACGTTGCGGAGCGTGACCGTGCCGGTACCCCGATGCCCGAGGCCGCCTGCCAGTCCGTCCGGAGCCTCGTTGCCCGCGAACGTCACCCCGACCAGCGTGGGCGAACTGCTGTTGTTCTGCAATCCCGCAGCCCCGGTCTCGCCCCCGTCGAGCTTGCGGTTGCCGACGAAGAGCGCGTTCACGATGAGCGCGTTGGCTCCCGTGTCATTCGTCATGCCGCAGCCGTAGTTCGCGCACTCGTTGCCGTGGAAAATGACATTGTAGAGCGACGGGCTGGCCTGGTAGTTGTCGAGCCCACCGGTCCACCCGCCCGAACGGTTGCGGATGAACTGCACGTCGATCAGCACGGGCGCGCTGCCCGACTCGTTCGTCATGCCGCCGCCGAGCACCCCGGCCTCGTTCTCGAAAAAGACGACGCGGCGAAGCGTCGGGTTGCTGCCGTTGCGGTTGCCGAGACCGCCCGACTGCCGCTCGGCCACGTTCCGCTCGAAGTGCACGTCTTCGAGCAGCGGGCTGCTGCCCTGGTCGTTGAACATCCCGGCACCGATGGAGGCGAAGTTGCTGGTCCGGGCCTCATTCTCGCGGAGGGTGACGTGCCGGACAGTCGGGCTGCCGTTGACGTTCCGCATTCCACCGCCCCGGTTGCGCGGGAACGCGCCATCGGCATAGGCCGCCGTCACCGTGAAGCCGTCGAGAACGGCCGTGGCGTCGGTCCCGTTACCCGTGACAACGTGGTAGCTATTGTCGGTCTTCTCGCCGGGCGTCCCGATATCGCCAGAAAGAATCGTCTCGTGGGCGACCCAGTCGCGCTCAACGCGGGTGGTCTCGGTGCCGTCGAACCCGCCGTAGAGCGCCACGCCCGACTTCAGCAGGAACGTCGCCAGCCGGTCGGTGCCATCGGTGGGCGTGTAGGTGCCCTCGGCGACCCAGATATCATCCCCGGCTTCGGCAGCGGCGAGGGCGCTTTGCAGATCGGCAAAAGCGTCGGCCCACGACGTGCCGGTGGCGGCCCCCGCCGCGTCGGCATCGACGTAGCGTACCTGAGCGAGCGCGGGAAGCGGAGCGACGAAAAGAAGGACGAACAGAGTGCAGCAGCGTCGGGACATGGATAGGTCGGGAGATTGATGAAACGGAGTCGCAAGACTATCCTTCCTGTGCTTGCTGCCGCCTGTCGGACACCTGACGATTCACTGATGAAACCCTACCGACGCGGCCTGTGGCTCATTTTTGCCCTGTTCGGCACGACGGGGCGGTGTAGCTTTTCGCGCTGCTCATCGTACCCGTCCCCATGCCGTCACCCCGACTGAAGATTGGTGCCTGGCTCGCCGACACGGCGGCCAACGAACTCGTGCGCGACGGCGAGGCGGTGCGCGTTGAGCCGAAGATGATGGAGGTGCTCGTCGCACTGGCCGAGCGTCCGGGCGAGGCTGTCTCGCGCGACGACCTGTTGGAGCGCATCTGGCCCGGCACCGTCGTCACCGACGACGCCCTCAGCGGGACCGTGTCGAAGCTCCGCCGCGTCCTCGGCGACGACTCGCGCAACCCGGCCTATATCGAGACGATCCCGCGTACCGGCTACCGCCTCGTCGCGCCCGTGACTGAAGCCACGCCGACACCCCACCCCATCGCTACTCCGCCGACGGTGTCCCGTGGCTTCCTCGTTCTCGCGTTCGGTCTCAGTGCGCTCGCGGTGATGGTGGCGCTCGTCCTCTTCCTCCAGCGAGCGCCAACGCCCGAACCAACTGCCTCGGTCCGACCGATCACGCGCGCGGCGGGTATCGAACGCTACCCCGCGCTCGACCCGTCCGGGCAGCGCCTCGCCTTCGCGGCCCGCGACCGCGACAGCATGTTCTACCACCTGTTCGTCCAGCACCTCGACGCTGAATCGCCCCTCCAACTCACCGATGCTCGCGCCAACGACATCCTGCCGGTGTGGCGACCGGACGGGCAAGCGCTGGCCTTCCTGCGGTGTGTCGATCTCCGCTGCGGCGTCTACACGCTGCCGGTGCCCGGTGGCACACCGCGCCGACGGACCGAGACCACCGTCTCACCCTATGGCCTCGCGTGGGCACCGGACGCCGACGCCGTGATCGTGGTGGACCGCGACACCGTAACGGCTCCCTACCAACTCCTCCGCCTCAACCTCGCTACCGGCGAACGTCAGGTCCTCACGACACCCCCCGACGGCGCGCTCGGCGACCTCATCCCGGCGGCGGCTCCGGACGGTAGCCTCGCGTTCGTCCGCCACAGCCAGAGCGGCGTCGAGAACCTCTATCTGCTGCCGCCTGACCGTACAACATCGTTTCAACTGACCGATGAGGAAGGGCGGATTCGGGGCTTCGGGTGGGCAGGCGACCACCAAAGCCTCCTCTTCTCAGCGCGCCGCGAGGGGGCGATCAACCTCTGGCGCGTGCCGCGTGACGGAGACCCCATCGAACGTGCCGCCCTGCCTGCGCTCCGTGATCCGGGTTCGCTCACTACCCACACCGACCGAGCCGTGATCGAGTCGTGGACGCTAGAGGTTAATCTGTGGGAAGCGACGCCAATAGACAGCGGGGACTTCGGCACACGACCGCTCGTCGTCTCCACCGCTGCCGACCGCGAGCCTGCGCTTTCGCCGGACGGCTCGCGCCTCGCGTTTATCTCGGATCGGTCCGGGACGAACGAACTGTGGGTGACCCGGCGCGATGGATCAGAGCCGCTACGCCTGACGGACTTCGGCGGGGCGGGCCTCGGTGCCCCAGCGTGGTTCCCCGATGGGCGACGGATCGCCTTCGAGGTGCAGCGCGACGGACACGCCGCCATCTACACCGTCGAGTCCGAGGGGGGCACGCTGCAACCGCTGACCGATGCCGAGGGCTACGACGTGGCCCCGCGTCCCTCACGCGACGGGTACTGGGTCTATTTCGGCTCCGACCGCACTGGGACGTGGCAGGTCTGGAAGGTGCCAACCGAGGGCGGGCCGCCGGTTCAGGTCACGACCGACAAAGGCTTCGCCGCGATGGAATCGCCCGACGGCGCGACACTCTATTTCACGCGCTACTTTGAGCCAGGCCTGTGGGCGAGGCCGGTCGAAGGCGGTCCAGTGCGCCTCGTGACCGACCGCCTCTCGGCCCTCGACTGGGGAAACTGGGCCGCCACTGAGGCGGGCCTGTTCTGGGTAGACCGAACCGAAGCCGAGGCCCGCGTGCTCCGTCTTGACCCTGAAACCGAGACCCTCTCTGTCGCCTTCGACGCTTCAAACGTTCCGCTGCGCGAGGTTGGACTAACGGCGACGCCGGACGGGCGCACCCTCGTCGTCGCCCGCACTGAGCGGATCGAGAGCGACCTCGTACTCATCGAGCGGTCGCGAGACTAGCCTATCCGGCGTGCTGCTCGAACAATCGCTCCAGCACGGCGGCGGGGTCGGGCGAGCGCCCTGTGTGGACGGGCGAAGTCTGGAGCGCTGCGCTGCGAGGAGCCGTAAGCCAGTGGAACCGCTCGCTCGGCGGGTAGAGGCCAACCGGCCCCGCCCCGACCCCGCCCTCGGCGACGCGCTCGTAGGCCGCAAGGTAGCGATCGAGCAAATCCATGTCGAGGCTGGGGCAGCGAGCCGTGAGCCAGTCGGCATCGCGTCGGAGACGAGCGGCGAGGAAGCCTGCCGTCCGGGCGTGAAGCACCACGCCCACCGTCACGAAGTCGCCCCGGTGCACGCACGGCACGACGCGCACTGTGGCGTAGTCGTAGTCGTGTAGCCGGTTTTCGGTGGGCACGCTCATCGTCGGTACGGCAGCGATTCCGGGGTGGCAGACTGCACGGTTTGGCGCGCTCGCTCGGCCTCCTCGGCAAAGGAACGGGGCGCAGCAAGCCGGGTGCGGAAATAATCGACGTATGCCTGCCGGTTGGACTCGGCGGTCTCGAAAGGCGGCGTCCGGCCGGGTGGCGCGTCCATCAGCAGCGCATCCGGGATAGCGGCGAGCACATCATGCACCACCTCCTCCGTGAGGTGCGGGGCGAGGCGGGCATCAGCCTCTGCGATGCTCGCAGCGCGCGGAAGCAAGACGTGGTCCTTGATCGGTGCGAAGGCGGCGCGGGCGCGGGCCTCGGTCATGCTCGGCCAGTCGTGGTGGAAGTAGAGTGCCGCGCCGTGGTCGATCAGCCAGACCTCGTCCTGCCACACGAGGAGGTTCGGGTTGCGCGCCGTCCGGTCGATGTTGGTCGAGAGCGCGTCGAGCCAGACGATGTCGGCGGCGCGGTCCGGCGTGAGGAGGTCGGCAGCCGCGACGGGGTCGTAGGTGAACGCCCCGTCGAGATAACGCAGGCCGACGTTCGCGCCCCGGCTGCCGCGCAGGATGTCCTGAATCTCCGGGTCCGGCTCCGTCCGCCCGAAGCCCTCATCCAGTTCGACAACCGCCAGTTCCGGTACGGGTAGCCCAAGGTGCTGCGCCAGTTGCCCGACGATCAGCTCGGCGATGAGTGCGGGTGCCCCCTGCCCCGCCCCGCGAAACTTGACGACGAACAGATTGCCGCCCTCGGTCTCGACGATAGCCGGGAGCGAGCCACCCTCGCGGAGCGGCACGGCATAGCGGGTGGCACGATGTGGTGAGGACAAAGAAGGCATAGTGCAAAAGATAGACCGACCGTTGTAGCACAAGCAGAGCGCCGCGTTCCACAAGCCACCAAGGCATCAGAAATACCTCTTGTCCTGTGCACCCTTATGTTGTACGTTTGTTTTACTGATCGTGGCATGGTTCACCCCTCGCGGCTCCTTCGTTGTGCCCTGTTCACCCCACCCACGACTCGCCTGCTCTGTACGACCGATGGCGGCATTGGTCCTTGCTGTCGTGCTTGCTGGGGGAGGTGTGCTCGCCCAAGCCCCGCTTGACGAAGCGCCGGAAGGGTTGTGGTTCCACCACCTCACGAACGAAGACGGACTGCCCCAGAACTTCGTAACCAGCATGGCCCAAGACAGCACGGGCTACATGTGGTTCGGGACAGTCGGTGGGCTGGCACGCTTTGACGGGCACGAGGTGACGGTTTTCCAGCCAGACCCGAACGACCCCGCTTCGCTCCCTGAGATGACGGTGCTCGCCCTCACGGTGACCCGAGACGGCACCCTCTGGGCAGGGACCCAGAATCTTGGCTTGGCACGCTTCCGCCCGGACGGCACCTTCCACCACTATCCGTTCGCGGCCTCGCCCGAAGACGAAGGAGTACCCCACCGCATACAGGGCATCGCTGAGACCGACGATGGGGCGCTCTGGACGGTCGGGGCTGAACGCCTGACCCGTCTAGACCCTGCCACGGGCGAGGCTCGCCGCGTACCGCTCGGCCCCCACGCGGTGCAGAGCACCGTCCTCGCCATCGGCTCGACGGTCTGGACCGGCGCGGAAGGCACGCTCCTCCGCATCGATGCCGAGGCAGAAACGTGGGAGTCGATTCCATTGCCCCCAGCGCGTTCTGACCCCAGTGCCTACGCCCCGACCCGATTTCTGCTGGCCCAAAGCGGTCACCTCTGGGTGGGCACGACGGAGGGCCTGCTGCGCTACGACCCCATCACGCAGCAGTTCGATGATTTCCGCTCGGTGGTGGATGGGTTGATCCAGAGCTTCGTGACCTACGGCGAGCGGTCGCTGCTGGTGCTCTCGCGGGACGGCATGACCTTCTTCGATCCCGACACCGGGACGGGAACGCTCCTGCTCGATACCTACGTGGACCTCCCGAGCCTGCCCGGCCTCCTGCCCTTCGTCTCGATCTTCACCAGTTCTGATGGGGTACTCTGGCTCGGCACGAACGGCACCGGGATCATCTATGCCGACCTTCTTACGAGTCGCTTCCCGCTGTACTCCTTCGTTCAGGACGACCCAAGTACCTTGGCTAACCCGTTTGTCCGCTCCATCGTGGCAGACGCGACGACCGCTTGGATTGGGACTGCGCGCGGAGGCATCGCTCGGATGGACCTTCGCACCCGCGCCATCGAGCGGCTCCCCGACCCGCCCTTCGATGCGACCACCCAAAACCTCTTCGGCGCGGAGCAGACGGCGTGGGGCCTCAGCCTCGACCGATCGGGCACGCTATGGGCATCTTTCCAAGATCGGTATGAGCGTCGCGATGCACAGACGGGCCGCCTCCTGCGACGCTACCCGATACCAGAAGACTATGCGGCCACGCCCGCACCCACGTTTCTCTTCGAGGACCCGCAGGAGCGACGCTGGGTGGGCCACCCGACCTTCGGCAGACTCGACCCGGAGAGCGGACGCTTCACGCCCGTCCTCGGCACGCCGGACGCTCCGTTCCCTGTCCACCGCCTGCATACTGAGGATGATGCTTTCTGGCTGGCGACCAGCGGACAGGGCCTTGTTCGGTACGACCTCGGCACGGGCGACACGACGGCCTACCGTCCCCTCCCCGGCGACGCCACGTCGGTCTCGTCCGACAATGTGCAGAGCATCTGGGCCGACCGTGACGGCATCCTCTGGCTTGGGACGCTCGCCGGTCTAAACCGCTTCGACCCCGAGACCGGTACCGTAGTACGCTACACTTCGCAGAACAGCGGCCTGCCGGACAACTTCATCAATGGCGTCCTCGGTGACGCCCGGGGGCATCTCTGGCTCAGTACCAACCAAGGGCTGACGCGCTTCGACCCGGAGACGGAAACGTTTATCACCTACGCGGTGGACCGGGGTCTGCAATCCCACGAGTTCAACCGGGGGGCCTACGCCCGCTCGGCGAGCGGGGTGCTTCTCTTTGGCGGTATCCAAGGCCTCAATGTGTTCGCCCCGGCGGCGCTCGTGGACAACCAGATGCCGCCACGCCTTGCCCTCTCCGGCTTTCTCATCAACGGACTGCCCACCCACATCAACGGCGAGACGTTCAGCGAACCGCTCGACCCGGACCAGAACACGCTCACGTTCCGGTATACCGCGCTGCACTTCAGCAACCCAGCGCTCAACCGCTTCCAGTACCGACTGCAAGGATATGACACGGGCTGGAGCGACATCATCGCCCGGCCTCAGGTCCGCTACACCAACTTGCCCCCCGGCGACTACACGTTCTACCTCCGGGCCGCCAATCCATTCGGGGTGTGGAGCGAGGATGCGGCTCTGCTCGCCTTCTCGATCCGCCCGCCGCTGTGGGCGACATGGTGGTTCCGCCTGCTCGCGCTCGTATTTGCCGTGACCGCCCTCGGCGTGGCGCTGTTTTACCGCTCCCAAGCGATCCGTCGGCGCGAGGCTGAGTTGCGCCACCTCGTCCGAGAGCGCACCGCGGCTCTTCAGGCCGAGAAGGAATTGACCGAGCAGCAGGCGAACGCGCTCCTCACCCAGAGTGCGCAGCAACGCCGCCTCTTCGCCGACCTCAGCCACGAGACGCGCACCCCGCTGACGCTCATCCTCAGCCCCGTCGAACAACTGCTCGAAACCGACCTCGACCCTAGTACGCGGCGCGCGCTGACACTCGTACGGCGCAACGCGCACCGCCTGCTGTTCTTCTTCAACCAGATCCTCGACCTTGCCCGACTGGAGAGCGGCGGCGCGCCGCTCCAACCGCGCCGGTTCGACCTCGCCGAGTTCGTTGAGGGGGTGGTACACGCCTTTCAGGACCTCGCCCGCGACCGGGAGCAGACGCTCACCGTGACCGTGCCGGACGCACCGCTCGATGTCACCGCCGACCCGGCGATGCTGGAGGTCGTGCTGTTCAACCTGCTCGGCAACGCACTCAAGTTCACGCCGGAAGGCGGGCGGGTTCACGTCGCTCTGTCAGCGTCGGAGCAGAACGTGACGCTCTCGGTGGAGGACACCGGCACCGGCATCGCCCCGGAGCACCTAGAGCACGTCTTCGACCGCTTCGAGCGGGCGACGATGGAGGAGCCGGGCACGGGCATTGGGCTGGCCCTCGTGCGCGAGATCGCCCGCGCTCACGGCGGCGAGATCCACGTCGAAAGCACCCTCGGCGCAGGCACCACCTTCACGATGGAGTGGCCGCGCCAAGCCCTCAGCGGCGAAGCCGCGCCCCTCGCAGAGTTCGCGCTCGGCGACAACCCGGAGCTTCTCTTCCGTAGCCTCGAAGCCCCCGCGCCGGACACGTCGCCCGAAGACAGTACCACCATCCTCGTCGTGGACGATAACGACGACGTGCGCGGCTACATCCACGACCTCCTCGCCCCGTCCTTCCATGTGGTCCAAGCCGCCAATGGCACGGAAGGCTTGGCGAAAGCCCGCGCCATTGTGCCCGACCTCGTGATCTCCGATGTGCGGATGCCGGGGCTCGATGGCTATGAACTGTCCACAGCCATCAAGGAGGACCCCGCCCTCCAGTTCGTCTCGGTAATCCTTCTGACCGCCGATGGCGCGGCGGTGAGCAAGGTACAGGGCCTCGAAACCGGGGCCGACGACTTCGTGGTGAAGCCGTTCTACGCGCCGGAGTTGCGGGCGCGGATCGACAACCTCCTCGCCTCGCGCCGCGCGTGGCGGGAGCGCCTTGACGCACCGGCACCGCCCGAGCTGCCCTTCGAAGACGCCTTTGCCGACCTCCCCGCTGCCGACGACGCGCTCCGGTCGCAACTCCACGAGATCGTCCACGGACAGTTTGCGGACGGAGACTTTTCCGCTGGCCCGCTGGCCGAGGCGGTCGGGCTGAGTCCGGCCCACCTCCGCCGCAAAACGCAAGAGCTGTTCGGCCTATCCCCGACGGAGCTAATCCGCCGCTACCGCCTGCGCCAAGCGGCGGGGCTGCTGGAGCGCGAGACGGGCACCGTCGCCGAGATAGCCTACTCGGTGGGGTTCAACAGCGTGTCGTATTTCACGCGCGCCTTCCGCGACGTGTACGGCGTCGTACCGTCGGCCTATGAGGGCGAGATGCTCGTGCCCTCGTCCGCCCAAGACGACGAGAGCACGTAAAAGGCCCGACCGGATCGGATGCTCCGGCTGGATTGGTTAGCTCGCGCATGAGGAGTGCGTAGCACGCCGGAATGGGCGATTTTCTGCCTTCCCGTACGTAGCGCTCCATCGCTTGCACAATCCGATCATGAGCGGATCGTGGTGTAGTCAGAACGTTCTGTGGTAGAGCAAGCGGCGAGGAATATCGGATTATTGGCTCCTCCCACGGCACGGCTCTCTCCCCCCACCGCTCTCCCATTGTTCGCTGCATGTCCAACGCACAACTCGATCAACTCGGCCTTGCTGTGATTGAGGCCTCCCACGGAGCCTACGCGCCGTCGCCCCGGCTGCGCGTAGCCCTGCGCCACCTGCACTCCGACTTGGGGTCGGACGCACCAGACCCCATCCGCCCTCCGGCGACGCCCCAAGAAACACGAGCCAACACCAGCACCACCGGAACGCCGCGCCTGCTGCTCTACTCGAACGCGCCGACGCTGCGCCTCTACCTCTGCGCCTGCCTCAGCGCCTCCTACACCCTCGACGACACCGCCGACGTACACCACCACATCGGGCAGCCTTCTTTCTCGCGCCCCGACCTTGTGATCGCCGACCTCGTCACGTTGGAGCGCACCCGCTTTTCGCTGCTCAAGCTGCGTGAACCCAACGGACCTCTGGCGGGCGTCCCGTTCCTGCTCCTGTCGCAGGACCCGAACGCCCAACTTAAATGCTCACCGTCGGCGATGCCGGACGTGGTCCTCTCCATTCCCGTGATGCCCGATATGCTACGCAGCACAGTCCACGCGATGGCGAGCCGCTCCCGAGCAAGCGGCATGTAAGCTCCGGGCCTCTGGCATCCTCTCGCCACTACCGAGGATACCTGAGCAGCCCC
This sequence comes from Rhodothermales bacterium, assembly GCA_028284265.1. Lineage (GTDB taxonomy): Bacteria > Bacteroidota > Rhodothermia > Rhodothermales > JANQRZ01 > JANQRZ01. Next base: position 108,927 of record JANQRZ010000003.1, on the reverse strand, counting down.
CAGACAGGCGCTCCCCACCATCGTGCGAGCCAGCGCCCGGCCTCCTTGGCTGTCTACGTTCGCACCCGGCCTCCGGTGTACACCACGCACCGGAGGCCTTTTTGTATCGCGCCGTGCTCCCCGATAGAGTATGGTGACAGACGCAGGGCAAGGAATACGGGATTGACCTTGGTGCCGCTATCCCCTATGATGCCTGTATCCTGCTCACCCGATGGTCCACGGTCATGCGCCTTCTGCCGCTCCTCCTCGCCGCTGTCGCCCTCTCACCCGCTGCCCTTGCCCAGACGCCGGGCGACTGCGACCTCGGCACCGCTGAGACCGACCTCAACATCGGCGACGTGCAGGCCAAGCTCTTCAACACGGGCAGTCTCTTCTATGGCGGCTCCACCACGAATGGCCTCGGCTATCTCGTCCCCAAGGGTGACCGCACACCGCCCATCTTCGCTTCCGGCCTCTGGGTCGCGGGCCTCGTCAACGGCGATCTCCGGGCGGCAGGCTCGCGGTATGATGACTTCGAGTTCTGGCCGGGACCGCTGAACGAGGACGGCACGCTGCCGAATCCCAACGACTGTTCGGCCTACGACCGCATCTGGAACGTCAGCGTCTTCGACCTCCAGCAGTACGACGACACAGGCATCGCCACAGCCGACCTCGCCGAGTGGCCCGTCGAGCTAGGCGCGGCGGTCGTGGACGGCGACGGGACCCCGGACAACTACGACCTCGCGGCAGGCGACCGTCCGCTGGTCTACGGGCACCAGACGGCGTTCTGGGTGATGAACGATGTCGGCAACGAGCACCGAGAGAGCAGGACCGAGCCGCTTGGACTGGAAGTGCGGGTGACGGCGTTTGCCTCGGGCGAGTTAGCGCTGGACCGACACACGTTCTACCGCTACGAGTTGGTGAACCGGAACAGCGTCCCGTTCGAAGAGGCTCGCTTCACCTTCTTCGCAGACTCTGATCTCGGCGATGCCGCCGACGACTTCATCGGGAGCGATTCGACACGCTCGATGGCCTTTTCCTATAACGAAGCGGAGGAAGATGGCGTCTATCCCACACCACCGGCGATAGGCTACGACCTCCTCACCGGTGGCGACACCGCAACCTACTTCCAAGGAGCGGCTGATCCTGCAATCGGCGACCCAGACACCGGCACACTCAAATACAACTTCATGCAAGGTAGGTGGGGCGACGGGACGCCAGTTACCGAAGGCGGCGACGGGTACATGACCGATGGCGATACCACCGTGTGGGTTTTCCCCGGCGACCCTGTGACCGGGCAGTTCTGGAGCGAAGAGAATCCAGACGGCACGGGCGTCCCGAATCCATCCGGCGACCGGCGCAACATCATCTCGTCGCCTGCTTTCACGCTGGCTCCCGGCGAAGCAAAGACGTTCGACCTCGCCCTCCTCTTCCGGCAGGGTGACGACCGCCTCGCCTCGGTCGCCCTGCTGCAAGCAGCGTCCGACGCCGTGCAGACGCGCTACGACGCGGGCACCCTCTTCGTCCCCGGTCCGACGCCGCCCGGCCCCGGCTTCCTCGGCACACCGACCCTGCTCACGCCCGACGAGGGTGCGACGTTCGTAGACGTGGAGGTGCCGCTTTCGTGGACGGCGGCGCCGGAGACAGATAGCTACCGCATCGAGGTCGCCAGCGATGCGGACTTCGCCGAGCGCGAGGTCTTCTATTCCGCCGAGACCAGCTTCGTCTTCGAGGGCGAGATCAACGAACTGGCGACCTACTCGTGGCGCGTGCAGGCGACCGCGCGTGGCCTGCTGACGGGCGACTTCTCCGACGTGCGCTCGTTCACGTTCTACCGCTACGAGGCCGACGGCTTCGGCAGCGGCAGCGGGATCGTCGAGGTCGCCAACCCCAGCGGTGCAGTCTGCCCCGACGCGGGCGACCCCGGCTGCGACCGCTACGGCGGCAACACGGTCTGGCTCGACCCCAACGCGACCGCCGACTACGTCCTCACCAACCCCGACACCGATCTCGACGACCTCCTCCGCAACGAGAACACGATTGAGGGCGACGACTTCGAGATGCGCTTCACCGATACCTGCGCCTCGCCCGGTGCCTGCCTCGGCGTCTACTCGGTCGCGGTCCCCGGCGGCACCAACCTCATCACGAGCGTCCCCTTCGAGCTGTGGAACACCGGAGCTAAAGACGACGACACCGATGAAGTCCGTATGATTCCGGTTCTCCGCGCCCCGAGCGGTCAGGACCCGATAGCCAACTGGGCCAATGCCTACACGGCCGAGCAAGCCGTCATCGCGGGCGACGACACCCTCACGCTGAACGCCACGCATCGCGTCCTCTGGACGATGCCGGACCGCCCAAATGGCTATGCCCTGTTCGAGGCCGCCGCCAACGGCTTCGGCGGCGCGGGCGCGACCTACGACCCGGAGAACGACGGCGACACGCAGGACGACCCGATGTGCAACGCACGAAGCCAAGGGTACTACATCGACTTCTGCTACCGGGGTGCCGATGCCCGCTTCGTTGCCCCCGTCGGCGGCCTCGACGGTATCCAACTAGCCGACCTCGCGGGCGACGGCGCTACGCCGCCCGTCGGCACCGTAATCCGCTTCGACGCCAACGAGCGCCTGCTGCCTGTTAGTGCCGAAGACCAAGGGCCGGGACAGCCAACGGGCTTTTCACTCGGCGCAGCCTACCCCAATCCGTTCCGGTCGAGCACGACGGTACCGTTTGAGGTCGGGCAAGCGGGCCGTGTGCGTCTCTCGGTCATCGATGTGCTAGGCCGTGAGGTGGCGGTGCTCGAAGACGGTGAGATGGTAGCAGGGACGCACCGTGCTACCCTCAACGGGGCGCGACTGGCAAGCGGCGTCTACCTCGTCGTGCTGGAGGCCGACGGGTGGCGGCAAGCGATGAAGGTGCTGCTTCTGCGATAGGAAATGTGAGAGCAGCGAACAGCGTCGGGATCCCGCGTTACTTGACGGTGTTGGAGCGCCGGTTTATCCTAGCAGGGTTCGTGCCCTGCCGCCTGCCCGCCTATGCAACGCTTTATCAGCGGCGTCCTCGACCGCCTTCGGGATGAGTTCGACCCGGAGCTGCTCGGAGCCTCCATTGCCTCCTTCCTAGCAGACCTCGTCGTCGGTCTGCTGGTCCTCGCCGCCTTCTACCTGCTGTGGCGCGTGCTGGACCGGGGCCTCCGCCTCGTGCTCCGCCGCTCGAACGTGGACGCGACCTCCGAGAGCTTCCTCAAGACGGTGTTCAAGTTTCTCCTGCTCACCTTCGGCGTGGTGCAGGCGCTGGCGGCGGTCGGGATCGATACGGGAGCCGTCATCGCCAGCCTCGGCATCGCCGGTCTCACCGTCGGGTTCGCCGCCCGCGACGCGCTCTCGAACCTGATCTCGGGCCTGCTCATCTTCTGGGACCGCCCCTTCGTCATCGGCGACCTCGTCGAGGTCGAGGACAGCTACGGGCGGGTCGATACGATCACCCTCCGCTCGACGCGCGTCGTGACCGTTGACGGCAGGATGCTGGCTGTCCCCAACTCGGTCATCATCAACACGACCGTCGCCTCGTACACCAACTTCCCCCACCTCCGCCTCGACATCCCCGTCACGATTGGCGTCAACGAACCCATCGAGCGGGCGCGAAGCCTTCTCCTCGGTCTGGTTCAGGAGGACCCCGCGTTCCTCGACGAGCCACCGCCGCGCGTGGTGGTGACCGCGCTGAACGACTACAACGTGGAGGTCGAGCTTCAGGCGTGGCTCCGCGACGAGCGTGCCCACAAAGCGGAACGATTTCGGCTGCGCGAGCGGGTCTACAAGGTACTCACCGAGGCGGGGGTCGATATGCCGTTCGAGACGATCCAACTGGCCCCACTCGGCGGCACGCCGCTGGCCGTGCAGATCGAGAGCGAGGGCGAACGGCCTGCCTCCGACGCAGCGTATCCTTGAGGCGTCCCGCTATGATTTCTCGGTTCGCCTGCCTCGTCCTGCTCGCCGCCCTCCTCGGGGCGGCAGGTCCCGTTGCGGCCCAAGCTCCGGCTGACACGACGGCTCCTGCGAACCCACCGCCGCCAGTGGAGGTGGTCCCCGAAGACAGCCTGACGGGCGAACTTGCCATGCTGCGCGCCGCCATCGTCGGCCTCGCGGCGCAGAACGACAGCCTCGCCCGCGCCCTCGCCGAGCGCCCGGCGCGGGTCGATACCATCGTCGTCCGCGACACGACCGCCCGACGGAACACGGCCCAAGAAACCGTCGAGCGGGTCGGGCAGGAAGCGAAGGACGCCATCCAGAACTTCGTGCCGAAGCTGCTGGTCTCGATCCTGTTGCTCATCGCGGCACTCTACCTGCTGCGAGGACTGGTCTGGTTGCTCGAAGCGCTCGCGGCCCGCACTGCCGAACGGCGGCTGTTCTACAAACGCCTCGTCCCGATCGTCCGGCTGCTCGTCTGGGCGCTCGCGGTCTATCTCGTCATCGCGGCGATCTTCCAGATTCCCGCCAACAGCCTGCTCGCCGCCGCCGCCGCTATCGGTGTGGCCGTCGGCTTCGCAGCGCAGGAGGTGCTCAAGAACATCTTCGGCGGTATCGTCATTATCCTCGACCAACCGTTCCAAGTCGGCGACAAAATCGCCGTCGGCGGCACCTACGGCGAGGTGGTCTCGATTGGCCTCCGCTCGACCCGCATCGTGACGCCGGACGATAACCTCGTCTCGGTGCCGAATGCCCAGATCGTGGACGGGCAGGTGTCGAACGCGAATGCGGGCGAGCTGAACCTGCAGGTCGTGACTGAACTGTACCTGCCGGGGTGGGTGGACGTGGCGCTCGCCAAGCGGATCGCCTACGAAGCCGCCGCCAACTCGAAGTACGTCTACCTCAACAAGCCCATCGTAGTCATCGCCAAGGACGAGTTCAAGGAGACTTTTTTGCTCCTCCTCAAGGTGAAAGCCTACGTCCTCGACACGCGCTACGAGTTCCTGCTGATGAGCGACGTGACCGAGGCCGCCAAGGCCGAGTTCATCCGGCACGGCCTGCTCACCCCGATGTCCACGCTGCACGACTACCTCGACGAGGTCGTTGAAGCCGACCAAGAGGCACGGGCGAAAGCCACGACTCCGGCTGACGGCGAGCCGCCCAGCCCCATCGTCACGCCCTCCGAAGCCGCCGCCGACCCGCCTGCCGACGCATGACCGAGCCGCTCCCCCCTAACGCTTGGCTCGACGCCGAGGCCGAGCTACACGACCGCCTCGATGCGTTCGACCGGAGCGCACGCGAAGCCGTCGGCACGCTGCGTGAGGCCGTCGGGAGCGAAGCCAGCGAGCCGCTGCAACGGCTGATCGCCGAGACCGCCGAGGCGCATCGCCGTGAGATGACGACCCACGGCTTCGACCGACCGCTCGACGATCCGCCCCGACCGCCCGAAATATTGTGGGACGCCCTGACGACGTACCGGGCAGCGATGAAGGACATCTACACGACCTTCCGCGAGCGCCTTCGGGACCTCGACCTCGGCAACGAACTCGGCGGCCTCTATGAGACCCACGCCGACGCCCTCGTTCTCGAAGCCGAGGACGCACCCGAGGCGTTGGTCCGCCCCGAACCGGCGGGGCTGGTCGAGACAGAAGCAGGCGACAGCCTCGCGCTGATTGCTCGTAAGCTGGGCGAGCGATCGCGGCGGCGCACCCGCACCGTCGGCCTCGGCATCACCAACGGCCTCCGTCGGGTCATCGGAAAAACGCCGCGCGCGGCACCGGCGCACGCGCAAACCGTCCCGATCCGCGCCCTCCTGACCGAGCAGGCACAGCTCCGCATCCCGCGTCTCCTGCTCACCGACCACGAACTGGTGCAGACCGAGATCGGGAAGTGCGTAGCCCAGATCGAAGCCGCCTTCGCCGCGTGGGCGGGCGACCTGCTCCGACTGGAGTCCGGCCTCGACCGACCGCGCTTCCACACAGCAGAAGCCATCGCGTGGCCGGAAGCGCAACAGGCAGCAGACAGCGAACAGCAGGCAGAGGGCGGCGAGGCGGTGGACGGTGAGACGATAGACGGGGAGGCTGAAATTGCTCCGGTTGAGGAGGTCCCGCCCGAGGAGACCGTTTCGCCCGAAGAGGCCGAACTCATGGCGAAGGTGCGGCGCGTGCGCGAGGTCGTGCAGGACCTCGATGTGGCGCTGCACGAAGCGGTGTTTACGCTGCCTCCGGTAGATGAAGCAGGCCTCGATGCGGCCCGAGACCGCCTCGCCGAGCGGGTCCGCCGCAGTGGCTACGACAGCGACCGCCCGGTGCGACCCGGCGATGGCGATCCGATTGGCGAGCTTCGCGCCGCCGTGGAGCGCTGGAGCGGCTGGCACCGCAACATCATCCGGCGGCTCGGGGTGGACGGCCTGCTACTCAACCTGCGCGGCCAACTCATCGACGAGGTGAACGTGCTCGTGGACCGCGTCGCCGAAGCCGTCGTGCTACCGGTGCAGACTACTGTGGAGCGCGCCGCCGAAGAACTAAAGGCGTTACGAGCCGAAGCAGCTACCGCCTGCGACCAGCATAACGCCCCCACTCCTCTCGCCGAGGCCCTGCGCGACCTACTCCGCCGCGCCCTCACCCACCTCGACCGCACCATGCTCCCGGCGCTCCAGCCGATCTCGCTGGAGCGCGCCGTCGAGGAGGCCGTCGCCGCCACGCGGACACGCCTCACCGAGATGGTCCGCCCACTGCCCGAGCGCGTCACGCTGCACGCCCGCCTCGGGCCGGACCATGCCGGCCATCCCGGTGCTGCTGCCGAGGTCGAGCTTCGCAAGATCGTCGGCTCCACGTTGAGCGAGGAGTTCGCAGCCCGCCTTGTCAAGAGTGCCGAGTCGCTGCGACAGCCCATCCTCACCGCCCTCGTCGAGGCCGAGAACGTCCGCGACATCGTCCGCTTCAACATCGAAACGGCGATTGAAGAACTGGAGGGTACCGAGGCCCCTCTGGAGCCTGACGATCCCGAGGAGGAAGAGACCGACGTTCTCGCCAACGCCCGCGAACTGACAGTGGACGGCCTCGCCCGCGCCGAGGAGCGGCTGGTTGGGGTCGCCGCACCGCTGGCTGAGCCGTGGCAGGCGTTCGTGCGCCGGGCTACCGAAATCTTCGAAGGAAGCTGGACCACGCTGCACAACCGCTCGAACGCTGAGAACCTCGTCGCCGCCGGACTCCTTGACCTCAAAGCACGGACGAGTCAGACGATTGAGCGCCTGAAAGCTCAGGCGGCGGCCCTCGGCGAGCAGTCGCGCACCGCGCTCCAGAAGTGGTTCCGCTTCGGACGCGGCAAAGCCAAGCGGCTCGTTGAGATGGGGCAGCAGGCGGCGGGACTGGCCGAGCAGAGCGCCTCCGACCGACGCCGCACGCTCGATGCCCTCGCCGAGTCTGCGACCCTCCACACCGGCCTCCCACTCGTCTACCGCCGCCTCTTCTCGTTCAAGCCGGTCACCGACCCCACCCTCTTTGTGGGCCGGGCAGCAGAGCTAACTCGCATCGCCGAGCAAGTCGAGCGCTGGCGCGCGGGCCGCGACACGAGCACCCTCGTCGTCACCGCCGAGCCGGGCGGCGGGCGCACCTCGTTCCTCAACGTCATCGAGTCCACCATTTTTCAGGATGACAACCCGGCGCGGCTTGTCCTCACCGAGCGCATCGAGTCCGAGGAAGCGATGGCCTCACGGATCGCCGAAGCCCTCGGCCTGGGGGACACGATCCGCACCTTCGAGATGCTGGAATCGCTCCTGCTCTCCAGCGCCTACGCCGACCGGCGGTACGTCTGCCTGCTCGAAGGCCTGCAACACCTCATCCTCCGCGCCCCCGACGGACTGGACCTGATCGAGCGGACGCTGATCTTCCTCTCCCGCACCGACACCCGCGTGATGTGGGTGGGCACCGCCGTGCTACCGGGGTGGCAGTTTGTGGAGCGGACGGCTCCGCAGATCACCGGCCTCGTGGATACGGTGACGCTCCCTCCGCTCACGCGCGACGAGGTTGAGACGGCACTCACGAAGCGCCACGCCCGAAGCGGTCTCCCGCTCACCTTCGCCGAACCGACGGAACCGACTCCGCTCTTGGCCCGGCGACTGAACAAGGCCGAGACGACCGAAGCCAAGCAAGCCATCCTCCGCAGCGACTTCTTCGACAGCCTCTACCGGGCCAGCGGTCCCAACCTCCGCCTCGCCCTCCTCTACTGGCTCCGCGCCGCCGATGTCCAACGCGACACCGATGAGGCCGCCACCGAGACGCTCTCCCTAGGCTCTGTCCGTCCGCTCGACTTCAGCTTCGTCAGCGGGTTCGACCTTCCGCGCTCGTTCGCGCTCAAAGCGCTCCTCCAGCACGGCAGCCTCAGCCTCGCCGAGCACGACCGCATCTTCCGCACCAGCCGCGAGGAGAGCTTCCTCATCTTCGAGTCGCTCCACAACCTCCGCCTCATCCAGCGTACCGACGGACCAGATGCCACACTCTCGGCCCGCCGCAACGGGTCGGCAACCCCTCCGGTAAAAACGGTGCAGGAGGAAGCCCGGTACCGCCTCCATCCGCTCGTCGTCGCCCCGGTCACCAACGCGCTCCGGGCGAAGAATATGCTCTGAGTCGGGGTCGGACTCTTTGGCTCCCGACCCCGACTCAGCTTCCGTCGTCATACAGCAGGACCGTCGGAGTCGCTGCCGCGAATGAAGTTGTAGGTGGTCACCGCAGCGATGGCTCCGAGGATCGGGCCGACCCAGTAGAGCCAGTGCATCGTCCAGGTCCCGTCCACGAGCGCGGGGCCAAACGAGCGGGCCGGGTTGAATGAGCCGCCGCCGACCCATCCTACAGCAAAGGCCATCGTGGCAACGGTGAAGCCAATCGCGAGACCCGCCGGGACGCCCACGATCCGCGTGTCCGTGGCAACGGCGGTGATGACGAACATCAGCAGGAACGTGGCGAAGAACTCGGCGATGAGCACCGGCATGACGGTACCGAGGGCTATAGCCGCTTCGCCCGGCACCGTCGGCCCCGCCGTGAACCCGTCGGCTCCGCCAAAGGCGAGGGCGAGTACACCGCTCGCGGCAACGCCGCCGAGCAACTGGGCACCGAGGTACGGCCCGACCTGGCTCCACGGGAAGTGCCGCCCGACGGCAAAGGCAATCGTCACCGCCGGGTTGAAGTGCGCCCCGCTGATGTGCCCGACCGCGAAAATGCCAACCACGAGCGCGAGGCCAAAGGCGAACGGGATAGCGACGGTGCCATCGTAGCCCGTGAGGACAGAGCCGAGGATTGCGGCGGTGCCCGAGAAGACGAGGAAGAACGTGCCGATGAATTCGGCGAGGTAGGAACGGAGGTTCATAGCAGGCGGGGTCTGGTGTCCGAAGGGGCTGACCGCTAGCGAGCGGTCGAGGCTGAAACTACGGTCTAGGTATCAATCGGTGCAGGGCCTACGGCGACGCATCGCGGGGTCCGGCAAAATCTATCCGACCTGAGAACATTCTGTGAAGCGATGACGTATTTTGGTTCCTCTCTGATCCGTATGTACCTGAACCGGGCAGCCGCTCTCATGCTAGGCGCTCTCTTCCTTTTCTTCGGCGTGATGCCCTTCCTCGTAGGGATCTACGCATGGCACTTCGTCCGGCGGCGTGGCGAGGACGGTCCCGAGGACCCGCCGCCGCCGCCCGAGCCGGAATCGCCCTTGCCGACCGTTCCCCCGTCGCCGCATCGCTGCGACCGGGCACCGCTGCCACAGCAGCGGGTGCGGGCGCGCTGGTCGCCCCACCGCGTGCGATAGAACAGCGTTAGCGGCCTGCCGCTTCGGCGTCTGCCTTCGCCATCTCCTCGACGAGCACCTGCGCCGCAATCCGGTCCTCGCCGATCCGCTTCAACTCGGTCTCGCGGCGCGCCTCCAACCGGTTCAGCCGGGCAACCTGTTCCGGGTAGCGACGGGCAGCCTCTGCTTCCGGCTCCTCCATCATGAACGCCGCTTGGTTCCGTTCGAGGTAGCGCAGCAGCCGGGCGGCCTCCGCCGCTTGGTTCCACGCATTGATCGGCCCCTCGACCCGTTCGAGCACCACGATGAAGGCTTCGAGCGTGTCGAGCGCCGTGTTGAGCGCGGCGAGCTTCGCCGGGTCCTGTTCGAGCGGCGCAACCTCGGTCGTGTCGATGGCGACAGCCTGTGAGGAATCGGCAGCGAGTGTGTCAGCGGCGGGAGCGGGTTCGTCGGGACGTACCCGGTCGGCCTCGCGCTGGCAGGCGGCGAAGAGAAGAGCGAAGAGGAGGACGGGAAGGAGTCGGCGGCACATGGCCCAAAATACGCCCGCGCTACCGAATCACCGTGATCCTCTGCGTGAGTTGGATAGTGCCCGCCTCCAACCGCACGACGTAGACCGCCACCCGCACCGACTGCGCAACTGGCAGCGTGAACCCAACCGTCGTCTCCGACGAGAGCGGGTTCGGGTAGACGGACTCCAGCACGTAGGTGCCTTCCGGGGTCTCGCCCTCGACGCTGGGGGGACAACTGACGCAGATAAGCCCTTGTGTGTTGGCGATGATGTCTAGTTCATCGACACCAGCTACCATAGCAAACCGGACAATCTTCGTTTCACCGGCGGCTATGTCAAACGGCCCAACACCGATGACCGCGGCACGCTCCGCAGGATCATCTTCGGGTTCGATCTCTGTCGTCATCGCCTCGAACAGTTCGGCGTCGTCGGCTGTCGTCGCGTCGGTGCTATAGCCCGAGAGGTCCTCGGTGAGCGATGCGATCCCGAAGTACGCAGACCCCTCAGCTTCGTCGTAGACATAGACCAAGTTCTGGAATTTACTGAAGCCAGCATCGTCATCATTCGTAGCGTTCGTGCCTGTATCGAAGTCGGCAAAGAGGCCGAGGTACACGTCATCGAGATCGCCACCGGAGATGTTGGCGACGTTCATGTCATAGACGATAGCAGCATCGTACGCATAGCCCGACAGCGTGATGGCTACCTCATCAGACGAGAACATCGCCTGAGCACCCGCCTCAGCACTGCCGAACGGAGCCGGGAACGGAGGCGTGAATTGGATAGCATCTCCGTGTTCAAACTCGGAGGCTCCATCATACGGATTCCCCATCACCTCACCGTCGATCCCGACGAGGACGGTGCCGATGAACAGCCCCTGTTCACCGTAGAAGGTGAAACCGAGGCCGTTGCCGAAGGAGTTGCCGATGAAGCCGTCCGAGTAGATCGTCGAGGCCACCGTGCTGCCGATGATGTTGGCAGGAATCGGCGGCGGCGGCGGCGTGGTGCACACGACACATTCGATCGTGGCTTCATCTCCGAACTCGAGCGGAGTCTCGATGGCGAGGTGGCTGCGGTACGAGACAAAGGCTGCCGGAATGGAGCAGCCACCGTCCGGCGGTTCACCGTCTACCGTGCAGTCACCGCCCATGAAGACGAGCGAGAAGTCCTCCGGCGGCTCGTTACGGTCGTCGTTGTGGACGAGGACGGCCACAGCACCGGCAGCGACAGCGTTCTGCACCTTCACGACGAAGGCGCACGACCCACGCGCGATCCACGCGATGTTGCCTTTGACATCGTCGCCATTGACAAGCGGGTCGCAGCCTTGGTCAGCAGGCGCGGTAGTGCCGTCGCTTACGACCGCAATCAGCGGGAGCGGGCCAATATCACTGTCTTCATCGAACTGGGCACCGAAGTTGGCCTCCCAAGCACCGTACTCAGCGCCATCGATGACGACGATAAGACTGTCCTGCGCGAGAACAAGCGTCGGAACAAGAGCTAAGAGAAATGCGAGGTAGCGAATCCGCTTCATAAAGCACTCCGTTATCGAATGATCGTAAGCCGCTGCGTGAGTTGGACGACTCCAGCGTCGAGGCGCACGACGTAGACCCCGCTCGGCAGGCCCGCCGTGTCGAGCGTCACCGCCTGCTCGCCTGCCAGACGGACACCCTCGGCGAGCACAGTCACCTCGCGCCCGAGCACGTCGTAGACCACCACTTGCACCGCTGCGGCCTCGGGCAGGATAAAGCGCACGGTCGCCCGCTGCTCGGCAGGGTTCGGGTACGGTGTCTCCAGCACGAACCGACCGGCCTCTGTCGTCTTCTCGACCGAAGGGCAAATCCCGCAACCGGCACTGAGCTTCGCGAGCATCGCATTCTCGAACAGGTCCGCCTCGTCCTCCCCGGCCACGAGCGCGAAGCGCACCGTCATCATCTTCCCAGCGGCCACGTCGTACGGCCCGACGCCGACGACAGCCGCTCGCTCCGCCGGATCGGAAGCAGGCGGATTCGCCGTCGTCAGTACATCGAACAGTTGGGCATCGTCCGCCGTCGTCGCGTCGAGGCTATAGCCGGATACGTCTTCGTCGCCCAAGCTCAGAACACCGAAATACGGAGCCGCCTCCACCGGGTCGTAGACGTAGGCGAGGTTGAGGTTCTCGTTGAAACCCGCGTTGTCGTCGACCGAGGTCGTCGTGCCTGCGTCGAAGTCGGCGAAGAGGCCGAGGTACACGTCATCGAGCGAACCACCAGAGGCGTTGGTGACCTTCACATCGTAGATGACGAAACCATCATACCCATAGCCCGACAGCGTGACATCCACGTTGTCAGACGAGAACGTCGTCTGAGCACCCGCCTCGGCAGTAGTAAACGGAGCCGGGAACGGAGCCGACAACGGAGCAGCGGTTCCCTCTTCGTATTCGGAGGCACCGTCATACGGATTTCCCGTCACGTCGCCGCCGATACTAACGAGCAACGTGCTGACGAAAAGCCCCTGCTCGCCGTTGAAGGCGAAGCCCTGCCCGTTGCCGAAGGAGAAGTCCTTGCCGATGAAGCCGTCTGCAAAGATCGTCGAGGCTACCGTGCTACTCGTGATGTCTGCGGCTGCCGGCGGCTCTGGCGGCACGAGACATCGGTCCTCTAGCGGACAGGAGATCGTAGCGAGTTCGCCGAGCTTCATCTCCGCCTCGATGGCGAGGTGGCTCTGGTAGGTGACGAACGCGGCGGGGGCAGAACAGCCACCTTCCGGCGGCTCACCGTCTTCCGTGCAGAAACCGGGTGGAATGAAGATCGGGAAGTCATCCGGGTTGCGTTCGTCGTTATGCACGAGGACGGCTACAGCCCCGGCCGCGGCAGCGTTCTGCACCTTCAGGACGAAGGCACACGAGCCGCGCGAGATCCAGGCGATGTTGCCTTCGATCTCGTCGCCGTTGACGAGCGGATCGCAGCCCTGATCGGGAGGCGCGGTGGTGCCGTCGCCTTCGACCGGGACCAGCGGCAGCGGCCCGATGTCTTCGCCGAAGGTGAATTGGGCACCGAAGTTGGCTTCCCACCCACCAGCGACCACATCACCGATGACGACGTTGACGCTGTCCTGCGCGAGGACAAGCGCCGGAGCGAAGAAGAGAAGTATGAGGTAACAGTAGCGAAGGGTCATAGACAGGCGGCTTGGTGCGAAGCAGGCCACGCATTGTGTGGCATATCTCTCCACAAGTAAAGGCCCTGACCCTCCAAAGTCAAGCACTACTGCCCGATCCCTCCACCTCAGCGCGGCAGGCGCTCCGGCATCTCGGCGACGACGTAGGCGAAGATCGCCATCGCCGCCACGCACCGCTGCACCTCGTTGGCGTCGAGCTTGTCGAGCGTGTCCGCCTCTGTGTGGTGATACCAGAAATAGGTGTCGCCGACGACGCGGAAGCCTGCACCGGGGACGCCCTCGCGCATCAGCGGGCCGATGTCGGCCCCCCCGCCGCCACGCGTGATGCCGGGGGCACCCTCTTCCAGCACGGGCCGCATCAACTCGCCGATGGGTTCGACGAGCGCGAACGCGGCGTCACTCGCCGTCACGCCGAGACCGAGTGGGGCGAACACACCACCGTCGATCTCGGCGGCGAGGATGTGGTTGTCGAGGTCGTCGGCGTAGGCATCGCGGTAGGCGTTGCCGCCCGCCAAGCCGTTCTCCTCGTTGGTCCAGCCGACGACGCGGATCGTCCGCCGGGGCCGTAACCCTAGCGCTTTCAGCAGCCGCACCGCCTCCCACGTCACCACCACGCCGCCCGCATCGTCCATCGCGCCCTGCCCCACGTCCCACGAGTCGATGTGCCCGCCGATGACGACGATCTCGTCAGGGTGTTCGCGCCCGACCAGTTCGCCGATGGCGTTGCGACTGACGGCATCGGGTAACATCTGAGCTTCCATCTTGAGCGTGACCACGATTCGCTCGCCCCGGTCAGCGAGACGCTGTAGAAATTCAGCCCCCTCGATGGTGAGCGCAGCGTGGGGAATCTGCGCTAGGCCTTCCTCATAGCGGAGCATCCCCGTGTGGGGCGTCTGGAGCGAGACCGGCCCGACCGAGCGCAGCATCGACGCGACGGCTCCGTAGCGTGCCGCCTCGTTCGCGCCTCGGGTGCGGTATTGCACGGTCTCGCCGTAGGTCGTGAACGGCACGTTGAACAGGACGATCTTGCCCTCAGCCTCGGTCCGCCGCGCCTCCAGTTCCTCGAACGAACCGACGACCAGCACCTCGGCAGTGATCCCCTCCGGCGGCGTCCCGACGCTGTTGCCAATCCCAAGCATCGCCAGTTCCTCCCGCCGAGGCTCGATGAGCGTCACCGACTCCTCGCCGCGCACCCAGTGCGGCACCATCACCTCCTCACCGCGCACGTTCTCGAACCCATCGGCGCTCATTTCGGCGAGCATCCAGTCGATGGATTCCTCCAGCATCACACTGCCGCTGAGGCGGCGGGGGTAGGCGTCCACCATCTCGGCGAGTCGCTCGAAGGCCGCGCTGTCGGCGAGGGCGGCTTCGATGATGCGGTCGGCGGCAACGCGGTACGGCTCGATGTCGAGCGCAGGCTGGGCGACGAGGGGGGCGGCAATGAGGAGAAGCAGGAAGGCGAGCGAGCGCATGGACTGAGAGTCAAGGGAATGTGTAGGGTGCTCCCCCGCAAACCTCCTTGAGTCTCGTCATCCCGAGCGAAGTCGAGGGATCTCTTCAGGCAAAGTTTCTGAGGTATGCCGAGACTGTGCCCGAAAAGATCTCTCCACTCGCTCCGACACATGGTGTCTGCGCTCGGTCGAGATGACATCCCGTTGAGTTTGCGATGGAGTGAGGATGATCAGAATCTACGTCGTCTGGCGCGATACCAAGAAACCGCGATAGGAAGAGAAAGAGACACAGGGTCTATCTTCTTACGACGGACGACCTCTGCCGCTACGCCTATGATTCGCCGTATCCTGCTGACCCTGCTGGGGGCTGCCATCGGAGTAGCCGCCTACGACCCCTACGATGGCCTCGTCCCCCTGATGTTCATCGGGGCGGTGATCGGCCTCATCGTCGCGCTCTACCTCGACGCGCGCGGGGCCGTCCAGACCCTGACCGAGCGCGTCGACGACTTAGAGCGCCGCGTCGCTCACCCACGGCCTGAGGCAGCGAAGGCCACACCGACCGCGAGCGAAACAGAAGCCGATAGGGTCGCTCCAGCGCTCGGCGAGGTGGAAGAGGTAGCACTATCGGAGCCGGAGGGCATCGCGGCTGACGAGCCAGACACAGACGACAGTACGCCCGAGGAGCGGGCACGCCGGGCGGCGATGCGTCGCCGCGCCCGTCGGGTCACTGCCGACGAAGCACCCGCCGTCCCCACGCCATCGGCACCGAGCGAGCCATCGCTCCCGGCACAGGCCTGGGCGCTGCTGACGGGTGGCAACCCGCTGGCCCGCATCGGCATCGGCATCCTGTTCGTCGGGCTGTTCTTTCTGATCCGCTACGTCTCGGAGCAGGGCTATTTCCCGATTGAGGTGCGGCTGCTGGGTACGACGCTCGCCGGGCTGGGCCTCGTCGGCGCGGGCTGGTTCCTCCGGCGGCGCGCCGAGGTCTACGCAATGACGCTCCAAGGCGGCGGCGTGGCGGTGATGTACCTGACCGTCTTCGCGGCCTTCCAACTCTACGACGTCATCCCGCCTCTTCCTGCGTTCATCGTGCTGGTGGCGATTGCGACCTTCTCGGCGGTGCTGGCGATTGTGCAGAACGCGCCCGTGCTGGCAGTCGTCGGTGTGCTTGGCGGGTTCGCCGCACCCATTCTCGCCTCGACCGGGCAGGGCGACCACGTCATGCTGTTCTCGTACTACACCGTGCTCAACCTCGGTGTCTTTGGTATCGCGTATTTCAAGGCGTGGCGCTCGCTCTACCTCGTCGGGTTCGTCTGCACCTTCCTGATCGGCGGCATCTGGGGCGGGTTGCGGTACGAGCCGGGCCTCTTCGCCTCGACCGAGCCGTTCCTGATTCTGTTCTTCGCGCTCTACTTCGCCATCCCAGTCCTCGCCACACGCCGCCGCCCGACGCGCCTCGCCGGCCCCATCGACGGCCCGCTCGTCTTTGGCCTGCCGACCGTCGCGTTCGCCCTGCAGGCGGTGCTCGTCGATCCGTTCGAGTTCGGGCGAGCGTGGAGTTCGTTCGCGCTCGCGCTGGTCTACCTAGGCACGGCGACCCTCCTGTTCCGGGCACGGCGAGAAGAAGCACGACCCCTCGTCGAAGCCTTCGTCGCCATCGGGCTGACCTTCGCTACGCTCACGATCCCATTTGCACTCGACGCAGTGTGGAGCGGAGCGCTGTGGGCGCTCGAAGGAGCGGCGCTGGTGTGGACCGGCGTGCGGCAGCGGCGGCTGTGGCTCCGGCTCTCCGGCCTTGCCCTGCAACTCATCGCCGTGGCTATTCTCTTTAACGAGAATGTGGATGTCTTCGAGGCGGTGCCGCTCGGTGTCCGACTCTCGGGCTGGCTGGCTGCACTCGCGCTCGGCGCGTCGGCCTACTGGCTCCACGCCCGCGCCGATGTTGTGCGTCCGCTGGAGCACGGGGTGAGCACGCCGCTCCTGCTGGGTGCCGTCTTCCTCTGGAGCATGACCGGCATCACGCTCATCGCCGACCTGTTGCCAGATGACTTCATGCCGAGCGCGTGGCTGACGTTCTTCTCGGCCTCGGCGGTGGCGTTGGTAGAGATCGGACGTGCGCTGCGGTGGAAGACGGCGGGAGCTATCTCGCTCCCCCTGCTGCTCGGGGCAGGATGGTTTCTCGTCCCGACAGCCATGTTGTTCAACAACCACCTATTCTCTCACCTCGGCTGGCTCGCGTGGCCCGCTGCGATTGCGGCCCTCGGCTACATCCTGTGGCGACGCGAAGGCGTGTCGGAGCCGCGAAGGTTGGGCATCGCCCACGCGCTGTCGCTCTGGCTCGTCGCGCTCGTCGTCGCGACTGAGGTAGCGTGGGCGCTGGACCGATGGGTCGGCGAGGTGGGCTGGTCCGAAGCGGGCGTCGGCGTGGTGCTCGCGGGATTCCTCGCACTGGTGTTGAACCCACCAGTTCTGTTTGCTCGGTGGATGGAGACGCACCGTGCGGCCTACCTCCGGCTCGGTGCGGGCGGCCTCGCCATCGCCCTCCTCTTCTGGTCGGTGCTGACGAACCTGTACAGCACAGGCGACCCCGACCCGCTGCCGTACCTCCCGCTCCTCAACCCATTCGACCTCGCGCAGATCGGTGCGCTCCTCGTACTCACGGTCTACGTCCGCCGTATGGTGCAGGCCGAGCCGCCGCCGGATTCTTCGGTTCGCACGATTCTCTACAGCGCTCTCAGCCTCGGCATCTTCGTCGCTGTCAGCGGCCTCGTGGCGCGGACGGTCCACCACCTTGCGGACGTGCCGTTTACCGAGCAGGGCCTCTTCGACTCGACCCTATTCCAGACGGCGCTCTCGATTACGTGGGCGCTCTTGGCGATGGCGGTGATGCTCGCGGCGACGCGGTTCCGGCTGCGGACGCCGTGGTTCGTCGGGGCTGCGCTCCTCGCGCTCGTCGGCGTCAAGCTGTTCGTCATCGACCTCTCGAACGCGGGGACGCTGGCCCGGATCGTCTCATTCGTGGGCGTCGGTGTGCTGGTGCTGCTGATCGGGTATTTCTCGCCCGCCCCACCCCGCCTCGACGAACCGGAGGAGGATAAGCCAAACGGTGATGAACCAGAGGAGACCGGCGCTGCTCCCCTACTTCCCCTTGATGATTGACTCCGATGTCGATGGATATTATTTCCCATCAAACCGTCATCCCGGACCACGATCCGGGACCCATCGTTCAGCGCATCCTGTGGGTCCCCGCCTGCGCGGGGATGACGGGTGTAAAGGCTCGGAGTCAGCCTCCCAAAGATTTGCTTCAGGTTCTGACAGCGTCTCTTCCCTTCTCTCCCTTGATGTTCTGCTTCCTAGCTGTCGCTCTGCTTCTTCTCGCTGCACCAGCGGTGGCCCAGCCAACACCGTCAGAGTTTGCCTACCAGACCGACCTCGCGCTGGACGGCGACGGGCCGATCTACCGGGTGCCGGTGCCGCCGTTCGTCTACCGCGCCGTCACACGGCACGACCTCGGCGACCTCCGTGTCGTCAACGGCAGCGGCGATGCCGTGCCGCACGCCATCGAGCACACGCCGCGAGGAGCAGCGGCCACGCGAACCGTCGCGCTCCCGTTCTTCGCCCTGAGCGATACGACGCGCGCCACCGACGACCCGGCCCTCTCCATCCGGCGCGATGCCTCGGGCACCGTCATCGAGCTCGCCCCGCGATCCGACCGACCGGGCCGACCGCGGACGGCCTACCTCCTCGACGCCCGAGCGCTCGACTACCCGATCCGACGCCTCACCTTCTCGTGGGCCGACGACGCGCCGGACTTCGTCACCTCGGTGTCGATTGCGACGAGCACCGATCTCGCCCAGTGGACGCCGTGGGTGCGCAATGCCACCCTCGCCGATCTCCAGCAGGGCGACCAGCGGCTCATCCGCCGCACCGTCACACCCGATGCCCTGACCAAGCCTCGGTTCCTGCGCCTGACGTGGCCCGAAGACGAGACCCTCCCTTCCCTCATGCGCATCGAGGCTGAGGTCACGGAAGCCGAGCAGCCGATGGCGCGGACATGGCTCCCCGCCGAGCGACTCGACACGAGCGGCTCCACCTACACCTTTCGCCTCGATGCCCGCGTGCCCGCGGACGGCGCACGCATCAGCCTGCCCGAAGTCAACACGCTCGCCGAGGCCGACCTCCACGCCTCCATGCAGGACGATGGCCCGTGGCGATTCCGCGCGTCCGGCCCTGTCTACCGCCTTCGCATCGACGGCACTGAACTGACGACCCCTGACTTTTCGTTCGATCCGACCGCTGCCCAAGCATGGCGGCTGCGTGTGGAGCCGGAGGGCGCGCTCGGCCCCGAGCCGCCTGCGCTGGAAATCGGCTACGTGCCGGAAACCGTTCTTTTCGTGGCCCGTGGCGAGGGACCGTTCCGCCTCGTCTTCGGACACCATGCCGCCGAGTCGGTCGCGCTGCCGCCTGCGACGGTGCTCGGGGGCGTGCCCCGCGTGGAAGGCCGCTCCCTCATCGCCCCCGCCCGCACCGGCGAGCGCGTGGAGGTAGCCGGCCCCTCTGCCTTGCTCGCGCCGACGGAAGTTCCGGTTCGGCGTATTCTCCTCTGGGGTGTGCTTGTACTCGGCGTCGCGCTGCTCGGCTGGATGGCGCTACGGCTCCTCCGCCAGCTTCGCACCGAGCATCCGCCTGCCTAGCAGCGAGCCGTATCTTGCCCGCCCGCGTTCATCTCACTCTCGCCCCTTCTCTCCATGGCCCGCTATAGCTCCATCGACGACGTCCTCGCCTCCTATCCCGCCCGTTTCGTTCCGGAGAAAGCCGAGGGCGTGGACGAGCAAGTCCAGATGAACCTCAGCGGCGAGGGCGGCGGCCACTATATCATCCACGTCCACGACGGCCAAGTGGATGTCACCGAAGGCACCGCCGACGATCCCACGCTGACGCTCGATGCGCCCGCCGACGTCTGGCTCAGTGTGGAGAACGGGCAGACGAACCCGATGATGGCGATGATATCGGGCAAGGTGAAGCTGAAAGGCTCGGTGCCCTTTGCCACCAAGTTCATGGGGATGTTTGGCGGGAAGGTCTGACCCGCTAGCTCACGGAGCCTCGGCCATCGGGCCGGGGTACTGGTCATAGCAGAACCTTTTGAGCGGCTCGTTCGAGACGAGCTTGTAGCCCGCCGCCGGAGTGCAAGGCTCTCTGCTGCCGCGCACGATGAGGCTGCATTCCACAATGCACTCGGCGAGGAGCAGCCTGCACGAACTGCACCCGAGAATACGAGCGGTTCGGAGCTTCGTGGTGTGCCTATCTTGGTTGCGGAAACAGCATGCCGTTTCCTCGTGATTCTCCCACCCACAGCCCATCAACATGGAAAACATTCAACGCTATGCGCGGCCCCTCGGCCTCGCCACGCTCCTGCTGTCCTTTCTCTTCATCCTTCCTGCCTGTGACAGCGACGGGGACGATGGCGACGCCGCCGACGTCAAGGTGATGACCTATAACCTCTACCTCGGAGCCAACCTCTTCGACCTCATCGGGATCGACCCCACGCAAGTACCCGTCGTGGCGGCCCAACTCTTCGGGAGCGTACAGGCCACCAATTTCCCCGCCCGTGCCGAAGCCATCGCCGACTTCATCCAAGCCAATAACCCCGACCTCATCGGGCTGCAAGAGGTCTCGCTCTACCGGACCCAGACACCGGGCGACAACCTCCCCGGCGGAGCGGCGACACCGGCTACTGATGTCGCCTTCGACTTCCTCGCCATCCTCCAAGCTGCGCTCACCAGCCGCGGCCTGAATTACAACGTCGCGGCCCAAACCGAGAACGCCGACGTGGAGCTTCCTTCCACGGTGGATGGGCAGACGTTCACCGACATCCGCCTCACCGACTACGACGTGATCCTCGCTCGCTCCGACGTGCAGACCACCGGAGCCGTGGAAGCCAACTTCGCCATCGCTGCCCCCGTGCCGATTGGCGGCGATGATGTTCCGTTCACGCGCGGCTACAACTCCGTGCAGGCGACGGTCGACGGTGCAACGTTCACGTTCGTCAACACCCACCTCGAAGTGGACGACGGCAACCCGCAGGGCGCGGCGCTTGCCCAAGCCGCCCAAGCGGGCGAACTGATCGGTGCGCTGCTCACCGCAACGCAGCCCGTGGTCCTCGTCGGTGACTTCAACAGCGCGGCAGACGGGTCGGGCACGGTCATCACCCTCCCCGACCCGCTCCCGTTCACAGGCACCACCTACGGCCTCCTCACGAACTCCTACACGGACGCCGCCGCCGAGGCCGGAGCCACCGGCAACACCTGCTGCCAAGCCGACGACCTTACGAACGCCACCTCCTCCCTCGCCTCCCGCATCGACCTGATCCTCTACCGGGGTGATGTGGAAGCCACGGCGGCTGAGGTGCTCGGCGAAGAAGCAGGCGACCGCGTGGATGCCAACGGCACGATGCTGTGGCCGAGCGACCACGCAGGCGTCGTGGCAACGCTTCGGATACAAAACTAAGGATCGTAGAGAAAAGAGGGAGGAGCGAGAAGAGATAGAAAAGAGAGCCGCTCTCTCCTCCTTCTTTTCCGTCTCCTCTCTCTTTTCTCCCACGCGAACCCTCTGCGAAGGGCGAACACGCGGACGGGCTGCCCGTACCCCGCGTGTTCGCCCTTTTCTGATTGCCTCACCCCTATGCCCGACACCCGCGCCCACCTCAAGCGACAAATCCTCGACCTCCTCCGCAACAATGGCAAAACCGCCTTCCGCCCAAAGGAGATCGGCAAGCGCCTCAGCATCAAAGACAACAAGCGCTACTACCTCTTCCGCAACGTCCTCTCCGAACTCGACGACGCGGGCCTCGTCCGCAAAGTCAAAGGCGGGCGCTTCCAGCACCAGTCGAAGCGCGAACTGCACGGGGCCGAGGGTATCTTGCAGATGCACCCACAGGGCTACGGGTTCGTCACCGTCGAAGGCCAGAGCAACGACGTGTTCATCCCGGCGACGCGCATCGGCACCGCACTCGACGGCGACCGCGTCCGGGTCTCGCTCGCGGCCTCGGTGCGCGGCAAGCGGAGCGACCGCCACCGCGAAGCCGAGATCGTCGAGGTGCTCCAACGCGGGCGTACCCGGACCGTCGGGACGTTCGACAAGATGGGCCACTTCGCCTTCGTCAAGCCCGACGACCAGAAGCTGACGAAGGACATCTATATCGCCGAGGAAAACTTCAACGGCGCGACGGAGGGCGACAAGGTGGTCGTCTCCATCGACACCTACACCGACCCGAAAGCCTCGCCCGAAGGCAAGGTGCTGGAGGTTCTGGGCAAAGCCGACGATCCGGGCGTCGCGGTCCTCGCTGTCGCCCTGAGCCAAGGCATCAAGTCGGACTTCCCGAAGGAGGTCGAAAAAGAAGCGGCGGATATCCCGCTGGAGATTCCGGCCTCCGAGATCGAACGCCGCCTCGACCTTCGCGACAAGGCCATCTTCACCATCGACCCCGACGACGCCAAGGACTTCGACGACGCCGTCCACATCGAGCGCCTAGAAAACGGCAACCTCGAACTCGGCGTCCACATCGCCGATGTGGCCTACTACGTCAAGCAGGGCACGCTCCTCGATGCCGAAGCCTATGAGCGCGCGACGAGCACCTACCTCGTGGACCGCGTCATCCCGATGCTCCCCGAAAAGCTCTCGAACGGCGTCTGCTCGCTTCGCCCCCACGAGGACAAGCTCGCCTACTCGTGCATCATGGAGGTCTCGCCGCACGGCGCGGTCAAGAGCTACGAAGTCCGCGAGACGGTCATCCACTCGAAGCAGCGCTTCACCTACGACGAGGCGCAGGCGATCATCGACGGCGGCACGCAGGAGCACCCGCTGAAGGACGACGTGCTTCTCGCCGCTAAGCTCGCCCGGACGCTCACCAAGAAGCGCAAGCGGCAAGGCTCCATCGACTTCGACACCGCCGAGGTGAAGATCATCCTCGACGACAAAGGCACGCCCGTCGAGATCGTCCGCAAGGACCGGAAGGAGGCCAACCGGCTGATCGAGGAGCTGATGCTGCTCGCCAACCGCACCGTTGCGGAGCACATCGGGAAGGGACGCAACGCCAAGCCGTTCGTCTACCGCATCCACGACCGCCCCGACGCCGAGAAAATCCAGGCCCTCCGCGACTACGTCAAGGCCTTCGGCTACCAGCTTCCGACGGGCAAGGACGGCAGCGTAGACCGCAAAGACCTCAACGCGCTCCTCGAACACGTCAAGGGGTCGCCCGAAGGCGCGGTCGTGCAAGTTGCCGCACTTCGGGCGATGTCGAAGGCGGTCTACTCGCCGCAGAACATCGGGCACTATGGCCTCGGGTTCGGCCACTACTCGCACTTCACCTCGCCCATCCGCCGCTACCCCGACCTGATCGCGCACCGCCTGCTCAAGCACTACGGCGCGGGCGGCCAGAGCATCGGCGAGGACGCGCTGGAGGAGGCGTGCGACCACTGCTCGCAGATGGAGCGGCAGGCCGTCGAGGCCGAGCGCGAGTCGACCAAGCTGAAGGTCGTCGAGTACGTCAGCGAACACGTCGGCGATGTGTTCGAGGGCGTGGTGACCGGCGTGACGAAGTTCGGCGTGTTCGTCGAGATGACGCGGCTGCTGGCGGAAGGCTTGGTCCACGTCCGCGACATGGACGACGACCACTACGAGTACGACGAACGGAGCTACACCCTCGTCGGCGTCCACACCCGCCGCACCATCCGATTGGGTGACCCCGTCAAAGTCCAAGTCGCCGCGGCCAACGTCGAGACCCGCAAGATCGACCTCGCCTTCGCCGAGTGAGAGCAGACGCCAGACGCCAGACGCCAACCTAAACACCTGTCATTTCGACGAGCGCAGCGAGGAGAAATCTCCTACCTTGCAATTCACCTCACCGAAGGGGATTTCTCACTTCGTTCGAAATGACAGGGGGAATGATTAGCGGTTGAGGTCAGCCGCGAGATCGATCAAGTCCGGGTTCTGGGTACGGATCAGGGCCAGCTTTTTCTCGCGCCGCCACCGTTTGATTTCTTTCTCGCGTGCGATGGCATCGGTTGCTTGGCGGTGCTCCTCGGAGTAGAGCAGATCACGAACGCGGTATTGCGAAGTGAATCGGCTGCCTGTGCCGCTCTTATGCTCGACGAGCCAGCGCTGGAGGTCGCTGGTCATGCCCGTGTACAACACAGTCCGGTAGCGGTTGGACACGATGTAGACGTAGTAGCTTCCCATGCTTGAAGCCGAAAGTGACGCTCACTGCTCAACCCGGTTGACTTTAGGGTAGCGAGTGGAGTATCGAACGCGGATGAGATTTCGCCCACCCGTCTGGGCTTCTCGCTCCCACTCCGACTCATTTACGAAGCCCTGAGGCGTAGAGTAGCGGTAGTACACACGAAGCTCGCGCCTTCTTCGCCTCATACGTCTCTCAACCCGCCGCTCCGTCACGAGGGCCTCTGTTACTACGCCGTTCGCCTCTAACTCGGCTGATATGCGGGTGTCTTGGAGACGAGAACCGATAAAGACAGAGCAAAACCAGACCCCAACCCAAATGAGGCTGAACGAGGCTCTCAAGTAGCCTTTGCGATCCGATGTGAATACGGAGACCTGCCTTAGCGAGTAAAGAGTCGACACTAGCCCAAACGCAGCCCAGAAAGAAGCAAATGCCGAAACGACACGTATGAGGCTGGGGGAGACATCGGAAAGTACACTGAGGTCATAGGGAAGGAAGTCCGCATTGGCCCATCCGAGCGTAGCGGCTATCACGGATGCAGCAGCGCAAAAGGCAACAATTAAGGACGTACGATTACGCACACCAGAGGGGTAGCAGAACGATTGATTATAGTGAGCTACCACTATGCCCCATCGTTTTCAGGGCAGGCAGAGTGGACGACAAAATACCGCGTCCTCATCAAAGGCATTCCTTCTCCCTTACAAAGCCGAGCATCGCCGGACCAGCGGTCTCGTCGTCGCGGCTGAGGGCGAGGAGGATGCGCTCGTGGCTCTGGCCGGGGACGATGATGACGGTGCTCTCGGCTCCGGCCTCGGTGAGCGCCGTATCGAGCAACTGTGACTGGCGCTGCAAGGCTCTGCTCTCACCTCCGGCATAGATAATCAAGAACGCCGGCGCGTCGGAGGAGGCGAAGCGGATCGGGGAAGCGTCGGCCTGCCAGTCGGCGTCGGTGCCGGTCGGGTTGAAGCGGCGACCGTAGTAGGCGGGATCGTTGCTGAGGGCGTAGGTCTCCTCGTCAGTGAGGTCGTAGGCCGCGCCGCTGACGGCGATGACGCCGCACACGTCGAAGGCATCGGTCCTTGGCAGCGCCTCGGGATCGAGCGCGACGCGGGTGGCGAGTTGGCCCCCGGCGGAGTGGCCCATCAGAAACAGCGCCTCGGGGTCGCCGCCGTAGAGCGCGATGTGCTCGCCGACCCATTCAACCGCCGCCGCTACGTCCTCGATCTGCTCCGGCCACGTCACGCCGTGCAGCAGCCGGTAGTTGACCGTCACCGCGCCGATGCCTCGGCTGGCGAAGTAGCGCCCGATGTTGCCGTAAATCTCGACCCCACCGAACGCGAGGTCTTTGTCGCCCTCGGTCCAGCCGCCGCCGTGGACGAAGATCACCGTCGGCCACGGCTCGGTGCGGACGCTGTCGGGCGTCGGCAGAAACAGGTCGAGCCGGTGCTTCGGGTCGTCTGAGCCGTCGAGGTAGCGGATGTCGTGGACGACCTGTGCGTCGGGTAGCTCAGGGCCTTCGTAGACCAGCCCAATGCCGAGACTGTAAACCAGCGAGCACCCGCTCGCCACCAGCGCGAGGAGCAGCAGGAGTACCCCGCGCATCAGGCCGCGACTGGCTGAGACGGAACCCGCGATGCCAAGCGCTTTGACTCTGTCCGGCTGGCGATCTCCTCGCGCCACGCCCGCGTGAGGTAGGCGTAGTCGAGCGCTTCGATCTCGTCGCCGAGGTCGCGCCGGGCCTGAAAGCCGAGGTCCACGGGCGAGAGGCTGGCGAGCGGGGCACTCGACAGGTCGAGGATGCGCGCGCGGAATAGGCCCTGCCGGAACTCGCCGTGCAGTTGGCCGAGGACGCAGTGCGACCCGTCGCTCAGTTCCAGCGAGGCCGCGTCGAGGCGCGCGTGCCAACCGGGGTCGGCGGCATCGAGGTAGGAGGCACCGCGACCGGCCCGGAGGCGGGCTGCGTCGAGGGTGACGGAGAGTACCTGCCGCTCGCGGCGGCGGTGGCGATAGGCGGTGAGCACGCGCTGAAGCATAAGCAGACCGGTCGGTGTTCCTCCTCTACCGATAGGACGGGCGGAGGTTCTGTCAGCGCTGGCTTCTGCCCGTCACCGCGACCTCAACCTTGGCAAGGTGGCGCTCTACCGGCTAGAGCTATTCCGGCAGGTAGCGCTCGCGCAGAATCTGGGCGTGGTGCTGCTCGTGCCCGGCAATGATCCACGCCATAGCCCGGACGGTCACGCCGTGTCCACTGGCCACCCCGGCGCGCTGGAGGGCAGGCGCATCGAGGCCGGTGAACAGCTTCAGCGTCGCCTTCCGCACGTCGGCAAACTCCTCGGCGAGGTCGGCGAGCGAGCGACGGTCGAACCCGGCGGCGGCGACGTAGCCGTTCTGCTCGAAGCCGGGGATCGGCGTGGTATCGGCGCGTGCGATGCGTAGGGCACGGCAGGCAAAGATGCGCTCGGTATCCGTGACGTGGCCGACCACCTCCTTGACGCTCCACTTGCCGGGGGCGTAGCGGTGACCGCCCCGCGCCTCACCGAAAGCGCGCAGCAGGTCGAGCATCTCGGCTCCCTGCTCTTCGAGCAACCGGAGCAGGTCGCCGTTCGGGACAGCGTCGAGATACGTGGCGTAATACGAGGCGTACTCCCCCGATGCGGGGCGTGGGATGACGAGGTGCGACATGGCGGAATTGAGCGTGGCAATCGCTCTAAAGGTACCGCCAACCGAGGTGGCAACAGGGCACCTATTTCTGCCCCGGCGCGGTCCCACGCACGAACGGCGAAATGGTTGAGCAAGACCAAGGGCGTTGCGTAGATTCGCTAGCGTTCCTCACATATGTCTTCACCTGGCCGAGGCGTTTCCCGCTTGGCCTTCTCCTGCTCCCCATGCCTCCTGCTCCCCGCCGCCCAACGCGCGACGGCTACCCGACTGCGGAGCGCCTTCACCGCCTCGTCGAATGGCTCCGCTCCGGCGAGCGCCTGACGACCAACCTCGCCGCAGAGGCACTAGGCGTCTCACGCCGCACCATCGCCCGCGACCTCACGCATCTGCGCGAGGTACTGAGTCTCCGCGTGGAGTACGACCCGGTGCAGCGATCCTATGTACTCGACGACGAGCACGCCGCGCTTCCGTTTCTGGCCTTTCCGAGCCTTGCACCGGTTCTGCTCAACGGCCAACCCAACGCGAGCGAGGGCACCCCTGTGCACGTCCGGTTCTCGGCAGACGTTATTCAGTCCTACCGCAAACGCGGCGGTCAGATCGACGATGAGGCGATGAACCCAGACGGGACAGTGGACGCCCACTTTGCCCCGCACAGCCTCGACGAGTTCCTGACCTACGTGCTTTCCCGAGGGCACAACGTGGAGGTTGTGGGGCCGCCAGCATACCGACGCCGCATCCAGATGGAGATCCGTCGAATGCTGACGATCTATGACGCCGACGGGGACTCGGCTGCTTGACAGCAGGGCCGTGGAAATCGTAGTTTGGGTGTTCGCAAGCGGAACTAGCTCAGCTGGTAGAGCGCAACCTTGCCAAGGTTGAGGTCGCGGGTTCGAGTCCCGTGTTCCGCTCCACGACCAAGCCCTCGCAGGTATACCTGCGAGGGCTTTTTCTATCATCTGTGTGTTGCTAGGCTAGGCCGAATGGCAAGGTAGAGGACGGACCAATCTGGCTTGGCTACCTCACAACGACCACCCGCCGCCTAAGCGTTGTGGCCTGCCCATTCTCCAAGGGCTTGATATCAACATTTACGAAGTACACTCCGCTGGCAAGCGCGCTCACATTGAGTTGTAAGTCGTGTTCTCCCAACGCTAGGCCCGCGTGGCTTTGGTCGATGACCCGGCGTCCTAGGACATCATAAGCTCGGAGGACGATATCGCTTGATGTAGCCAGCGCCAGTGCGATCGTTGCGTCAGATGCAGCAATCGTCGGGAAGATCTGCATCTCTGTGACATAGCCACTTGACGACCCACCCTTGCCCTGATCCTGAATCCTAGATGCATTAGGAAAGTAAGACGTCGTGTCACTCACTGGATATGTATACCCAGCAATACTATCACTCGAAGTAACAAACTTGTCTGGTATCGTTGCCTGAACAGTAGCCTTGACTAAGATACCATGAGGATAGCTAGCGTCACCGCCAGTGACTAGCACGGCTCCTGATGTCGAGTCCGAGAGCGCAGGCTTCCACGCACCGCCACTGAAGAGCCTCTTGTATACGTTCCACTTTACCAAAAACCCTCCCCTTTCCAAGGGAAGGTCTAATTCCCATACGTACCTACTATCTGTATTAGGTGCATGGACATTAGAATCCACCTTCTCTATTGAGATTGGGAAGATGGAATCGTTCTTCAGTTCCATGCAGTTGTACATGGTACTGGGATCGAAATCGTACTCCTCTGGGGTAAGCGTGAAATTGACCGAATTAAAAGCACTATTGCTAAGTGGTAAAGAGACTCTCAACTCCCTATTCACATCGTCAATAGCAGAAGATTTAATAGTGTTAACATCATCCTTTATCACACCTAGAGACACTACCTGGGGATCATACTCTGGTGTATAGTAAACCCAATCAATATCAAAGTTTAGAGGACTACCTAGGTCAATAAATTCAAAAGAACTATCTACCCCCGCTGCTAGCGTATTGCTAAACTTTACTGACAAAGGACGCGACGGCATACCCTTAAACTTGTATGGTGGTTCACCAGACACATTGACCTCGTTGTTCCAGCTCTGCGGGTTTCTTGTATACGCTCTCATGGCCGTTACCTGCCCTGCATGAGGATGTCCCCCTTGAGCCTCAAAGTAAATAACAATCCTGAATGATACCTCCTCAGGGGTGGAGCGAATCCACAAGTATGCATATTTGTCAACTTGTCCCGTGCCCTCTCCGAGAAAATAATCGAGACATAGAGGGTAGGAGAGTGTGCTATCCTCAGGTATGATCTGTCCTCTAGCAGGATTTAGCTCGGAAGATGCATCAATCCCATCGTAGTAGGAGAGAAAACATGACCGGCAGTCTTCAACGCTTTCGTCGCAGCCGCCCGGAGGTTGGTAGTCTGCATACGGAGCCGTCATACCTACATGTGCATTGCCGAAACCGGGACTCCCACTCAATGTATTGGCGTTAGGATAAATGCCCGTGGCAAGGCCAGGTATTGTTTCGGTGCCCGTATCGTAGGTGCCGAACCAGTTGCTGAACTCGTGATCTAACTCATCCCACCTCCCTGACCTAGTAGATTCGGGTTCATTTGGGTTGGACCCTGTGCTATTTTCAGACTGTAACCAGAATCCGTGATGGGTGCGTGGCTCGTTGGACGGATTCGATGGATTGAATGTATGAATATCCACGAATTTAACTCGCGCTGCCCACGTCCCGTATTCGGCAGTAAAGCCTGACAAAATTCTCGTCGCCCAATTTTGCGTGGTTGGATACTCGCCCGGAGAAAGGAAAATGCGTATGCCTGACGTGGTATCTGTCGTATAGTTGCTATACCCTGTCGGCACGTCGAGGCTATCTACGAACTTAACTACCCCCGCTGCCCCCCCGTCCGGCGGGTTAGATATGGGGAGGCTAGCTTTACCATCAAACCAAGAGTCCAAGTACCACATCCTCATCGTAGAGTCAAACGCTGTAGACCCGGTTTTGATACGCCACTCGCTCTCTCTAAGTAGCGGGCTGCTGCTGAGGTCGCAAGTATTTGAGGTCGCTCTAGCTCCTAGTAGATCATCTCCAGCACTCGCGCCATAATCAAAATCATCGAACAAGTATTCTGGAAGCGTTGTTTGTCCAACTGCGTTTTTCGATACGAAGAAAATCAATACAAGAAAAACAATTGGCAAAAGCCGCGCAATATGACATATCCTCAGTGTTCTATTCAGCATAACTTATTCTCGCGTTGTGAGTGTTGAAAGGGTTGTATTGAGGAACAGTATATACTATTCATGGCAAAGCTGCAAGTAGCAATCATCTTTGTCCGTGAGGACATGACGACGGTCATGAACCGATACAACCAGGAGTAAGGAGTTGGAGGTTTCGACCCGAGTCGGCGCGTCCGGCTCAGGCTTTTTTGTGGCCCACCGTCACGGACAGACCGTATCGCTCTATAACCAGAGGCCAGCCCGCGGGGAAAGGGACCGGCCTCTGATGGTAACAGCAGAAGGGGTGCAGCGGAAGCACCTGAGAGGGGAACCAGCGGGGACCGGTCAGACCTCCTGCACATAGAGATGCAGCCGCAACGTAGGTATCCTCGCACATACCGACCTAGCGGTGAGACTATGTGTTCGCCCCACAGGGTTTCCCCGGCACCGATGCGCGAAACACTGTACGAACAGCACTACCGCCTTAGACGCCGCACCTCCACGTCCGCCAACACGATCTCGGAGAGGAGCACCAGCGAGTCGGCTTCCCACATACGACCGAGGGCCTCAAGCGACGGCTCCAGCGGCTCGGCAGAATAATTCTCGTAGTCGGCGAAATGGATGCCACCGACGGTACGAGCGTTTATGGCTCGACGGAAACGCGCCCCGCCGCCGTTGACTTCATAGGAGTAGGCGAGGTAATCGACTGTGTCCTGCTCGTGGTGGACCCAATAGAGGAAACGGTCCTGATAATCGCGCCCGCCCCCCTCCTGTTGGAATGTGACTTCAACGAGGTCATACACCTCGCCACCGAGCGAATCGACGCCGAGATACCGGGGCTGCACAGCGGCATCAGCGAGGCCGTGGGGCAACAGCGCAAAGTAGACGACCGAGTTGACGTTCTCCTCGGCGGGTAGCGCAGCTTGCTCATCGAGCGCGACAGGCACCCCGTCAACCGTGCGACGGACCCCGTCGTTGTCGAGCACGTCGCGGACGCTTCCGGTGGAATCCTGCCACGTCCGGGTATAGGTAAAGCGCCCGCCCTCACGCTCGATGCGGAAGGGCACGCCGCGAAAGCTGAACGTGACCTCGGCAGCATCAAGCAGATCAGACCCGTGCGCTGCTCGTGCGCGCTCGATCACAGCTACGGCAGCCGTATCGGTAGCGGCATCAACAGCAGCGGGCTGCACCGGATCGGTCGTATCCGACTCGGCACAGCCCGCGAGAATCAGTACGACAAGCGCACCGACTGCAATGGATGACGAACGGATCACGAGCCGGTCGAAATCATGATCGGTACCTCGACCTCGTCCCAGTGCAGCGTGAGGGTAGCCTCCGTTTCAGTCACTGCGTCGAAGGAGAAGGTCATCATCTCGTCCATCGCGCCCATGCTCGGCGCAACCATCACGCGGAGCACGTCGCTGTCTGCGCTGTAGTTATAGCCCCCCCACTGCTCGGACACGCTGTTGAAGACGATAGCCCACTCGTCTTCGCCGGGGACCGTGAAGAGACCGTAGGTGCCTGCAGCAAGGGCCTCACCCTCGATCATGACATCGTTGGAGAAGGTGATGGTGGTGGCTTCGTTGGCACCGGTGCGCCAGATGGCACCGTAGGGCACGAGGTCGCCGAAGATGGCGCGGCCCCGGACACTCGGACGGCCGTAGGTCACCTTGACATTGGTCGTGCCGATGGTCTGACCGATCATGGCGTTCGGGCTAGTGCGTGCTTCGTCGTTGGCGCGTTGCTGCGCGGAGGCAGGCACCGCGAGGAGAAGCGCGACGCCAAAAAGGAGGAAAAGGCGGAAAGGCATAATGGATTTGGCGGAGGGTGGAAAGGACAGATCGGGCCTTCACACGAGCGATGAGGGGTGGCGTTCCTTGCTTCGGATGCTATGCCCACACAACAAACCACAGCTTCACGAAAGGGTCACCTTTCGTTCGATGGCTCGATAGCCAGCGTGACCGTTGTGAACAGGTCGTCCGCGCCTTCGCGTGCCCAGAACGCCCGGCCTCGCGTGTTCCGACTGAGGACGCCTGCCCGAATCTGGGTCACACCCTGACTCCACGCCCACGCCCGCACGGCTTCCAGCAACGCGGCCCCGATGCTGCGGCTCCGTTGGTCCGACCGCACGATGAGTTCGGTGACGTAGACCTCCATCTCCTGCTCGTAGACCGGCGGGGGCCAGAACGGGTGCGCCGTCACGAGGCCTACCACCTCCCCATCGCGCTCCGCTACGAAAACCCGGTGCTCGTCACCCGCTACCCAGACACGGAAGTCGTTGCGCCAGCGGTCGCGGGCCGAGGCGCTCGGACGGTGGCGAGCGTCGAGGGCGCGGTGCTCGCCCTGAAGCTGGCTCCAGAGCGCGACCGCCTCGTCGACATCCTCGGTGCGGGCACGGCGGATGGTAAACGCCGCGCTCACGCGGCAGCGACGGCACGCGGCATGAGTCGCCCCTGCGCCTGTAATAGCTCGGCGTTGAGGATGGCTCCCCCGGCAGCGCCCCGGATCGTGTTGTGCGACAGCACGACGAACTTGACATCAAGCAAGGCGCACGCCCGGACGCGCCCGACGCTGACCTGCATCCCGCCCTCGGCTTCGACGTGACGACGCGGCTGCGGAAAACGCTCGTCCTCGAACACCCGGACGGGGCGAGCCGGAGCCGTCGGCAGGTCCATGCCCGCCAGCGGCGACTCGAAGGAGGCCATCACCTCCGCCACCTCCTCGGGCGAGGCCGCCGTGCCGAGTTTGACCGAGACGCATTCGAGGTGCCCGTCGAGCACGGGGACGCGGTTACACTGCGCCGAGACCGTCATCTCGTAGGGGCGGATCGCACCGTCTTCGAGCGAGCCAAGAAGCTTACGCGGCTCGTGAACTAGCTTGTCCTCCTCCCCCCCGATGAATGGGACGACGTTGCCAAGCACATCAAGCGATGAGACGCCGGGGTAGCCCGCCCCGGAGAGCGCCTGCATCGTCACCACGCTCACTGCCTCCACCCCGAACGCATCGACGAGCGGCTTGAGCGCCATCACGAGGCCAACCGTCGAGCAGTTCGGGTTCGTGACGATCCAGCCCGGCGTGGTCTGCCGGTCGATGAGGGCCGTGTGGTCGGGGTTGACCTCGGGGATGAGGAGCGGCACGTCGGGGTCCATCCGGTGCGTGCGGGCGTTCGAGATCACCGGAATGCCTGCCTCGGCGAAGCGGTGTTCGAGGACCTCGGCTGCCGAGGCGTCGAGGCCGGAGAACACAAAGTCGCAGTCGGCAAGCGCGTCCGGTTCGGCGAGGACGACCTCGCGGTCGGCGACCGCCGCAGGCATCTCGCGGGCACCGATCCAGTTCGACGCCTCGCGGTAGGGCCGGCCCGCCGAGCGTTCTGACGCGGCGAGGGCTTCGATCTCAAAATGGGGATGCCCGTCGAGGAGTTCGACGAACTTCTGGCCGACGGCACCCGTCGCGCCAAGGATTCCGACTTTCATTGAGTGACTCGCTGATTGGGTGATGGGCTGACTGAGAATACGAAACGCCACACCTACCGGTCTGTTCGGGCACCCCAATCGGAAGTAGTTTCTGCTCTCTGCCCTTTGCTCTCTGCCCCCTACCCCTATGTCCGCCCAACTGATCGACGGAAAAGCTATCGCCGCTGCCGTGCGCGCCGACGTGCGCGCCGGTGTCGAGGATTGGACGCAAGCCGGTCACGCGCCTCCGGCCCTCCGCGTCGTCCTCGTCGGCGACCACCCCGCCTCCGCGTCCTACGTCCGCGCCAAAATCCGCGCCGCGTCCGAAGCAGGGGTCGATAGCGAGACGATCCATCTCCCCGCGGACATCTCGGAGCTCGACCTGCTCGCCCTCATCGACGAACTGAACACCAGCCCGACCGTGGATGGCATCCTCGTCCAGCTTCCGCTGCCGGACCACATCGACGACTCGAAGGTGATCCACGCGCTGGACCCAGACAAGGACGTGGACGGCTTCCACCCGGAGAACGCTGGTCGGCTTGTGATCGGCGAGGCCGGGTTCGTGCCCTGCACGCCTGCCGGTATCATCGAAATGCTGGAGCGAAGCGGGATCGAGACGAGCGGCGCGCACGCGGTCGTAATCGGGCGAAGCAACATCGTTGGCAAGCCGATGGCGAATCTCTTCCTGAAACGCGGCACCGATGCCACCGTCACCGTCTGCCACAGCCGGACGAAGAACCTCGCCGAGATCGCCCGGCAGGCCGACATTCTCGTCGCCGCGATTGGTCGCCCCCACTTTGTGACGGCGGACATGGTCAAGCCTGGCGCAGCGGTGATTGACGTCGGGATCAACCGCGTGGAGGACGCCTCACGCGAGCGCGGCTACCGACTCGTGGGGGACGTGGACTTCGAGGCGGCGAAGGAGATCGCGGGCTGGATCACGCCGGTCCCCGGCGGCGTCGGCCCGATGACGATTGCGATGCTGCTCAAGAACACGCTCGACGCGGCCCGCCGTCGGCACGAGCATACTGCCGTGGAAGCCTAGCCCTCCCGTGCCGATGCAAGACTCCACCAACGCGACCCTCGAGGCACCCGCTGTAGCTGACTCCGCCGTTGCGGACACGACCAACGCGATCAGTCTGATTACGGAGAACCTGCAAGAGACCGGGCGCGCGCTACGCGAGGGACGGTTCGAGGATGTCTACGAGCAGCTCTCGACGGCCCTCATCCACTTCGTCGTCGATGGACTGATTCCGGCACTGATCACACTTCTGCTGTTCGTGCTGGTCTACCGGGTGGTGGCGAGTTTGCTGGAGCGTGGCCTCCGCCGCAGCCGCCGGGTCGGCCTCGGTGTCCGGCAGCTTGTGATCAAGTCGTTCCGGCTGGTTATGTACTCCTTCGCTGCGATCGTCGTCCTCGACCAACTCGGGATGAACGTCGGCGCGTTGATCGCGGGCCTCGGGATCGCGGGCATCGCGCTCGGCTTTGCGGCCAGGGACACGCTGGAGAACTTCATCTCCGGCATCACGATCCTACTCGACCAACCCTTCCGCGTCGGCGACAACGTCGAGGTCGAGGGCACCTTCGGGGCGGTGCAGGAGATCACGCTCCGCTCGACGCGCATCCGCACGCTCAACAACGAAGTGGCGGTGCTCCCAAACGCGCACATGATCCAGCAAAAGCTCATCAACCACACGCTGCTCGGCGTGCTGCGAATCACCGTCCCCTTCGGCATCGCGTACAAGGAGTATCCACAGGAAGCGCGCGAGGTGGTGCTGAAACTGACCGAGAGCGACGGGCGGTTACACCCGGACTATCCACCGCAAGTCGTGGTGACGGCGATGAACGCATCCAGCGTGGACATGGAGCTTCGGCTGTTCCTCAAAGACCCGAAGCTCGAGGTGGCTGTCCGGCTCGAATACATCGAGAAGGTGCGCGAGGCCCTGCGCGAGGCCGACATCGAGATTCCGTTCCCGCACCTCCAACTGTTCATCGACGAGGCGCAGGCGTTTCAGGATGCACCGTTCATGAAACCCGGCAGCGGGTCCAGCGCGCAACCTCAAGCCGAAGCATAGATCGCCATGCGGTTTCTCACGTTCCTGTTGCTCCTCGCCCCGGCTGCTCTCGCCCAAGTCAACACGGAGAAAATGCGGATCGCCGAGGACGTGGACGGCCTGAGCGCAACGGCAGCGGCGAATGCTCTCTTCCGCACCGGCAACGTCGATGTGGTCGACCTCGGGCTGCGCGGGCGGGTGGACCTCCGTACCGGCAACCTCGCCTCGTTCCTGATCGGCAACATCGAGTTCAGCGAGGCCGAGGACCGCGTATTCCTCAACAGCGGCTTTGCCCATCTTCGGACCGTCCTCCGCATTCCGGGACAGGAGTGGATTCGTCCCGAGGCGTTCGTCCAGACCGAGCGCGACGAGTCACAGCTCCTCACGCGGCGCTACCTCGCGGGCGCGGGCGTCCGCCTCAAGCTCTACCGCGACAGCACCGCCGCCGCCTTCGTCGGCACGACGCCAATGCTCGAATACGAACTACTCGACCGAAAAGAAGTGCTCGTCGATCCAGAAACAACCGTCGGGCGATGGAGCAACTATTTCGTCCTCAAGGTCGAAGTGACCGACCTCGTCACGCTCGTCAACACGGTCTATGTGCAGCCGCGCTTCGACCGGTTCGCGGACTACCGGGTGCTCAACGAGGCCGGGCTGAACGTGCAACTCACCCGGTTCGTCGCCCTCCGCATCGCGATGAACCTGCGCTACGACAGCGAACCGCCCGGCGACCTCGACCGCTTCGACCTCAGCCTCCGCAACGGCCTCGCCGTCACATTCTGAACAGCCAGCCAGAACAGGGACCACTGCGGGACCGGCGGCGTTGAGAAGGTGATGGACCCGTGACACACGAGAGCACGCGGTGTCGCATCTTTCGGCTTCTCTCACCTCATCCTTCACCCCATGAACCTCGGCATCATCGGCCTCGGGAAGATGGGCGGCGGCATCGCGCGCCGCCTCCACCGCGACGGCCACACCCCCATCGGCTTCGACCTCGACCCAGAAGAGCGCACCCAACTCGCCAGCGACGGCGTCGGCACCGCGGCCTCGCTCGATGAACTGGTAGACAAGCTGGAATCGCCGCGCATCTTCTGGCTGATGGTCCCGGCAGGCCACATCGTGGACAAGGTGCTCGCCGACCTCAAGCCACACCTGAGCGAAAACAGTATCGTCGTGGACGGCGGCAACTCGTACTACCAAGACTCGATGCGCCGAGCGAAGGAGCTACAGGAAAACGTCGGCGCGCACTACATCGACTGCGGCGTGAGCGGCGGCGTGTGGGGGCTAGAAGGTGGCTACTGCCTGATGGTCGGCGGCGCGGACGCACCCGTCGAGCACCTGCGCCCGGTCTTCGAAACGCTCGCTCCAGCCAAGAACAAAGGCTGGGGCCACATGGGACCGAGCGGCTCCGGGCACTTCGTCAAGATGATCCATAACGGCATTGAGTACGGCCTGATGCAGGCCTACGCCGAAGGCTTCGCGCTGATGACAGCCAAGGAGGAGTTCGACCTCGACACGGTGCAGATTTCCAACATCTGGCAGCACGGCAGCGTGATCCGCTCATGGCTGCTCGAACTCGTCGAGAATGCGCTTCGGGAAGACGGCCCCGGTCTCAACGACATCGCCCCCTACGTCGCCGACTCGGGCATGGGCCGGTGGACGGTGCAGGAGGCGATGGACCTCAACATCCCCGCGCCGGTGCTGACGCACTCGCTCATCGAGCGCATCCAGTCGCGCGACGACCGGGCGTTCTACAACCGGCTCCTCGCCGCGCTCCGCAACCAGTTCGGCGGCCATGCACTGAAGACCGCCGTCTCTGGTGCCAACTCCGAAACTGGCGAGGGGTAAGGATGTCTACCGTGTCACGTAGCATGAGCCTGCACGGTCTCGGATTTCTATTACTGATATCCGCCATGATACCTCCACCTACCTCGGCACAGCCCGAGTCATTCACTCACTTCCTTTCGCTCTTCTGCACTGACGAAGAGTTCCGGCTAGAGCGCGTGGTGTGGCCAGTTGAGGTAGAGTACCTTGATTATGACAATGATCTCGCTGTCGTGACAGAACAGCTTGACGTTGATGAGGGAGCTAAATGGCTGAGGCTCTCTTATGAACAGTGCTTCGACGGTAACACCACGAGCCAGATCTACGACAACTTTGATCGCACGCTGCGCGATACAGGTCAGCGTGTGCTTCACTTCACGGGAAACGAGACCGGGGTATCGGTGGCATTTTACTTCGAGAAACGAGAGGGAAGATGGTATCTCGTCCGATTTGTCGATCACAGCACATGAGTGATACCGTAACCCTGGCTCCCGACCCTTGACCTCCCGACCCTCGACCATGGACTCCTGCCTCTTCATCCTCCTCGGCGCGACCGGTGACCTCGCCAAGCGCAAGCTCATCCCGGCGGTCTACCGGGGCATCGTAGACCGCGAAGACGCAGGCCGCGTAGCCGTCCTCGGCGTGGGCCGGTCGAACTGGGACGACCAGAAGCTCCGCGACACCTTCCGCGAAGCGCTCGAAGACGAAGGCCTCGGCGGCGAAGCCGCCGACGTGTGGTGCGACGAGTGCATCGCCTACTGTCAGGTCGGCAAAGACGGCGAACTCGACCCCATCTTCGAGCGGGCGACCAAGCTAGAGCACGAGTTGGATCTATCTGGCAACCGCATCTACTACCTCGCCATCCCGCCCTCGGCCTTCGAGAAATCGATCCAAGAAATCGGCGAGCAGGACGAGGCCGAGCAGCGCGACGGCTGGACCCGTCTCGTCGTCGAGAAGCCGTTCGGGCATGACCTCGAATCGGCGCAGCAGCTCAACGCGCTCGTCCACACCTACTTCGACGAGGAGCAGATCTACCGCATCGACCACTACCTCGGGAAAGAGACCGTCCAGAACCTCCTCGTCTTCCGGTTCGCCAACGCCATCTTCGAATCGGTCTGGGACCGGATGCACATTGACCGTGTCGAGATCACCGTCGCCGAGTCGATTGGCGTCGAAGGCCGTGCCGGGTACTTCGATAAATCGGGCACGCTCCGCGACATGGTGCAGAACCACCTGACCCAACTCGTGACGCTCGCCGCGATGGAGCCTCCTGCCCGCTTCGACGCCGAATCGATCCGCCGCGAGAAGGTGAAGGTGCTGCACTCGATTGCCCCTATCGATGTCCGCGATGTGATCTTCGGGCAGTACACAGCGGGCGACGGGGAGGGCGAAGAGCACGAGGGTTACAAGGACCACGAGGACACGCCGCCCGACTCGACGACCGAGACGTTCGCCGCGCTCCGACTCTACGTGGAGAACTGGCGCTGGCAGGGCGTGCCGTTCGTGCTTCGCACCGGCAAACGCCTCCCGAAGCGTCTGACCCAGATAGATGTCTATTTCCGCTCGCCGCCGGTCCAACTCTTCGGCGGGCCGGGCCACTGCTCGATCAGCCGCAACGTGCTCCGCATCCAGCTTCAGCCGCACGAAGGCTTCACGCTCGGCGTTGAGGTCAAGACACCCGGCGACGGGTTCGACCTGTCGAGCCAGCAGTTCCACTTCGACTACGAAAACGCCTTCGGGCCGCTCCCGACGGCCTACGAGACGCTGCTCGCCGATGTCGCCACGGGCGACCAGACCCTCTTCGTCCACGCCGATGAGACCGAGGCCGCGTGGGCACTCTTCGAGCCACTCCTCGACGCCGACATCCCGGTTCAGGATTACAAGTCGGGGACGTGGGGACCGACGAACGTCGCTCCAATGTTCGTTGCCGACCGCCGGAAAGCGACGCCCGAAGAGGAGTTCGCCGTTTGAATGGAGAAGAGAAAGAGCAGAGGGAGAAGAAAGAAGAGATAGCGCCTCGTCATCGCATCGTCTCGTTCCTCTCGACTCTCTCTTCTATCTTCCCTTTCTCTTCCCTCTTTTTTCTGACCC
The DNA here is from genome assembly GCA_028284265.1 of Rhodothermales bacterium. Taxonomy (GTDB): domain Bacteria; phylum Bacteroidota; class Rhodothermia; order Rhodothermales; family JANQRZ01; genus JANQRZ01. The sequence goes on along the minus strand of JANQRZ010000003.1, from coordinate 69,581 downwards.
ATGATCCCGCCCGAGGTCTTCACCTTTGCCAGCCCAGTCCACCTCGCACGCGCCGCAGCGGAGACTGTGACGGAGACCCTGCGGACGGCGGTAGCCGAGCGGGGCAGAGCCTCATTCGTGCTCACGGGTGGCTCCACGCCAAAGGCGCTCTACCAACGCCTCGCCACGCACTACCACGATGCGCTCGACTGGCAGCGCGTCCACATTTTCTGGGGCGACGAACGATACGTCCCACCCGACGACGACGACAGCAACACCCGCTTCGCCCACGAAACCCTGCTGGACGACCTCCCCATCCCCGACACACAGATCTATCCGATCCCGACCAGCGACACGCCCGAGGCTGACGCTCGCGCCTACGAACAGATGCTCCGCGACTACTTCGGCGATGGACCACCTGCCTTCGACCTCGTCCTGCTCGGTATGGGTGGCGACGGCCACATCGCCTCCCTCTTCCCCGAGCGCGACGCACTGAACGAAACCGAGCGCTGGGTAGTAGCGACCGATGCCCCGCCGACCAGTCCGGTGCGCGAGCGCATTTCGCTCACCTTTCCGATCCTCAACGCCGCTCGCACCGTCCTCTTCCTCGTCTCGGGCGAGAGCAAGGCCGACGCCGTACACTCCGTCTTCCGCGACCCGGATCGATCGCCGCCCGCCGAGCGGGTCGGCGCACAGGAGCGGCTGCTCTGGTTCGTGGACGAGGCCGCGTATGGCGACAGCGGATGAAGCCGGACCGAGACGAACGGGCGACGGGTTCGACACCTTGTTCAGCCTGCGCTACGGGCAGACGTATCACTCGATGCACGGCGCAGGCGTCGAGGCCCAGCATGTCTTCCTAGACGCGACGGGCACGGCGGAGCGACTCGGTGCCGGAGAGCCCACGCGGGTGCTAGAGGTCGGCTTCGGGACGGGGCTAAACTTTTTGCTGACAGCGAAGCAGGCAATCACCACAGATACGCCGCTTACGTTCGTCGCCCTCGAACGCGACGTGCTTCCGGCCTCCACCCTCGCCACACTCAACCACAGAGAGTATCTCGGCAGGGCACCGGCAGCAAGCTTGATCGCATGGCGGCGCACACTATCTGATGGCGTACAGGAGGGTGAGTATGAAGCACAATTCGGCCCCGTGAAACTCGTCCTGCTCATTGGTGACGCGACGGAGGTGGCGCTACCTGGTGGCTTCGACGCTGTCTACCTCGACGCCTTCAGTCCCGACGCCAACCCGGAGCTGTGGACCGCACTTTTCTTGCACCGCTTGCACGAAGCGCTCCGCCCCGGTGGTCGGCTGGCAACGTACTCGGCGAAGGGGTCGGTGCGGCGGGCGCTCGCGGAGGCAGGGTTCGTCGTCGAGAAGCGCGCCGGGCCGCCCGGCAAACGCGAGATCACCGTCGCCACAAGGTTGGAATGAAGCGCCTTGGGAGTCGGGAAGACCATATACCCGACGCCGTGTTTCCCTCGGAAGCGCTTTCTTTTCAAACAGCTTCCCCAACGCCTTGACACGAAGGGAACGGCGGGCTATCGTCCGGTGCCTCTGCCCTTCGCCTGCATGGAACCTACCACCCTCCGTATCCCCCGCGCCAGCTACCGGGTTGGCATCCTCCACGGCTCCGGGCCGGTCGGCGGCGAGTTGATCCGCCTGCTCCTCGGCCACCCGTCCATCAAACTCACCCGCGTCACGAGCCGGGTCCTCGACGGGCAGCCGCTCTGGGCGGCCCATCCCACGCTTCGGGACCAGACCGACCTCCACTTCTCGACGACATGGGAAGACCTCGACGCGATCTTCTGCACGGCGGGGCACGGCAAAGCCGCCCACACGGTCGCCGACCTCATCGACCAAGGCTTCGACGGTCCTCTCGTCGATCTCAGCCCGGACTTTCGCGCCCAGTCAGAGGTCGTCTACCCCGCGTGGCACCAGTATCACCACCCGGCCCCTGACCTGATACCGTCCTTTCACTACGGGTTACCAGAGATCACCGGCCCATACCCCGAGTCGGTCCGCTTCATCGCCAACCCCGGTGCTTTTGCGACGGGCCTCGCGCTCGCGCTCTGGCCGCTCGCCCGCCATCTCGATGCCGTGGACGCTACCGCCACCGCGATGATCGGCACCGCAGGCACGGACGAAGCAACCGCCCAGCACAACGACACCCTTGTTCCGTTTGAGGCCTTGGAGCACGCGGAAGTGCCGGAAGCCGTCGCTGTGCTCGGCGAGCACGTCCACATCGCCCTTGTGCCGTGTGTGGCACCGTGGTCACGGGGGCTGTGGGGCACGGTGCATGTCACACTACCGGACAGCCTCGGGTGGCGCGACGTGAACGACTGGTTTGAGGCGGCTTACGCTGACACACCCTCGGTGCGATGCTGGCCCGGCTCGCTCCCAGATATGCGCTACACGATCCACACGCCCTTCTGCGACCTCGGCTGGGTCTTCCGCAACGAGCGCTTGGTGGTCGGATTCGCGCTGGACCATCTGCTGAAAGGCGGGCCGGGGCAAGCCGTGCAGAACCTCAATCTCGTCCTCGGCCTGCCTGAGATGGCAGGACTGCTACCCCCGACGCAAGCCGGTGTTGTGGGCGGAACCGCACCTTAAGACTGTCGCGGGAATGCCGATCTCAATAGGACCGCATTCTTGCAAACAAACTGCGACGGTTCCGCACCACGGTGAGCGACGATTTTTATGCGCGCCTGCCTGCTCTCCAGCACTTCGCTGACATCACCAACCCGAACCACTACACACCGTTACCTGACGACTGGCTCGTAGTGGTGACCGATGTGGAAGGTTCGACGGCGGCGGTGCAGGCGGGGCGCTACCGCGACGTGAACTACGTCGGCGCGGCCTCGATTGCAGCCGTACTGAACCTCGCAGGTGAAACAAAGGTGCCCTTCGTCTTCGGCGGCGACGGGGCTACGCTCGTCATCCCACCCTCACTGCTGGACCGGACGCAGGCCGCCCTCTCGACGCTTCGCACCCACGCACGCGAGACGCTCAACCTGACGCTCCGCGTCGGGATCGTGCCGGTCGCTGACGTGCGGGCCGAGGGCTATGCAGTGCGAGTAGCACGACTGGCGGTGTCCGAGAACTATACGCAGGCGATGTTCACCGGCGGCGGCCTCACTCATGCTGATCGCCTCGTCAAGTCGCCGGAGACCGGGCCGTGCTATACCGTGACTGGTACCTTCCCCGAGCCAGACACCGACCTCTATGAAGGGCTGGAATGCCGCTGGCAGGATATCCGAGGACGCAGCGAGACCGTGACCATCCTCATCTCCGCTGTAGGGGAAGAGACCTCGACTCACCACGCTGTATACCGTGAGGCCGTCGAGGCCATCGAGCGTATCTATGGAACCGACGCAACGCCGCATCCGATCTCGCTCGACCGGCTCCGGCTGAGTTGGAACCCGCGCCGGTTCGCCCCCGAGGTCCGGCTTCGCACACCGCGCCCGAGGCAGTGGCAGCAACGGGCCACCCTCTGGACACTCAACCTCCTCGGCATGGCGCTCATCCGGCTCCAGCTCAAAACGAGCGAGACGGACTGGGGGCAGTACCCTATCCTGCTCCGCGACGCCACGGACTACCGCAAGTTCGACGATACGCTGCGGATGGTGCTCGCCGGAACGCCCACGCAGCGCCGCCGCTTGGAAGACTTCCTTGACCGGCTCTACCGCCACGGTGAGCTTGCCTACGGCCTCCATGTCTCGGATCGCGCCGTGATGACCTGCCTCGTCCACGAGCGCATGGGCCAGCAGGTCCACTTCGTCGATGGGGCAGGCGGCGGCTATACGAGCGCCGCCACCGACCTTAAGCGCCGCACCCGCGCTCTTCTCACCCCGCATGAACCCCATGCTTAACACGCCGCTCAACACCATCCTGAGCCGTCCGTCGCGCCCGACCCTGCACCGCGCCCGACGACTACTAGACATCAGCATCGCGCTCAACACCTTGCGCGACCCCGAGGAATTGCTCCTCTACATCATAGACACGGCGACGGAGGTGCTGGGCTGCACCGCCGCCTCCCTCCTGCTCTACGATGAGACCGAGCAGCGCCTCCGCTTCGTGGCTGCGACGGGCGCGAAGGCAGACATCCTCGCCGAAATCCCTGTGCCCCTAGACGGCAGTATTGCGGGCACCATCTTCCGCGAGAACCGACCGGTCGTGGTCTCCAACACCGCAGAAGACCATCGGCACTTCGATGGTGTAGCGGAGAAGACCGGCGTCCAGACCGAGGCCCTGCTCGGTGTCCCGATGTGTATCGGCGGAGAGCCTATCGGCGTGTTTGAGGTACTCAACCCGGCATCAGGTGCGTTCACCGAGGACGATGTGGAAACCCTGCTGCTCATCGCCGCTCAAGCTGCGGTGGCGATTGAAAATGTCCGGCAGCGCCGCGAACTCCGCGAGGCCCACGACCGCCTTGCCAAGCTAGACCAGTTAAAAAGCGACTTCATGTCGCTCGCCTCTCATGAGCTTCGCACCCCACTTGCGATCATCCTCGGGTCCGGCGCTGTCCTCCGGGAAGAGGCCCGTTCGCAAATGGTTCCTTTTGTGGACGACATCATGGACGCAGGCGAGCGGATGCAAGAGATCGTCGAAACACTCGAAGAAATGAGCTTTCTTCAGGAAGAGACGGCTGAACTGCTCCTCGTCCCGACCGCGCTTCAGGACATGGTCCACGAGGCATGGGCCAAAGCCGGAGCGACAAGCACAAACCTGAACGCTGTGCTCGATATGCCAGAGCGGTCGCTCTGGGTGGCGGCTGATCCGCGCCGCCTCCAACTGGCCTTGGTCAGCCTCTTCAAGAACGCCCTCGCCTTCACACCCGCCGACGGAGCCGTGCGCGTCACGCTCTACGAGGAGCAAGGCCATGCCCATGTGCGCGTGCAAGACTCGGGTGCAGGCCTCACCGAGACGGACTGCCGGAAGATCTTCAAGGCGTTCTACCAAGTAGATGACCCTCTCACACGCGGACACGAAGGCATGGGCATGGGCCTAACCATTGCCCGTGCCTTCGTGCGTCTCCACCGAGGCGACCTGTGGGCGGAGAGCGACGGCCTCGACCAAGGCAGCACGTTCCACATCTGCCTCCCCCTTGCCGCAGACGACGGCTAGGTTCCGAAAATCCGGTCGCCCGCATCGCCGAGGCCGGGACGGATGTAGGCGTTCTGGTCCAGTTCCCGGTCGAGCGTGGCGGCGAAAATGTCGATCTCCGGGTGCCGCGCTTCGAGGTGCCGGACCCCCTCGGGTGCAGCTACCAGGCAGACGAACCGGAGGCGTGTCGCGCCCCGTTCCTTGAGGAAAGAGATTGCTGCATCGGCACTGCCGCCCGTCGCCAGCATCGGGTCCACGACAAACACGATGGTCCGCTCGTCAAGCGGCGGAATCTTGGCGTAGTAGTCGCGCGGCTCGTGGGTCGCCTCGTCGCGCTCCATCCCGACGTGCCCCACCCGCGCCTCGGGCACGAACCGGACGAACCCATCCACTAGTCCCAGCCCGGCGCGCAGCACCGGCACCACGACGAACTCGTCTTGGAAATAGTAGCCCGTCGTCTCCTCCAGCGGCGTCTCGATGGACCGCTCGACGAGCGGCAGGTCGCGCAGCGCTTCGTAGGCGAGGATGGCGGCGGCGTCATTGACCGTCCGGCGGAACTGGCCGTGCGGCGTGGTCCGGTCCCGGAGAATCGTGAGGTCGCGCCGGAGCAGCGGGTGATCGACGACGGTGAGCATAAGCGGAGGCAGGGGCATGGTGCACCGTGCCCCTGCTACGAGGTTTATTTCTGTTTCCCGGCCTTCTTCTCGGCCACGACGCGCTTGTGGACCTCAGCGTTCTCGATCCATGGCTTGCGCTCGAAGTAGCTCTTGGTGAGCTTCGCCACGACGCCCGAGAGCATGATGAGCGCGATCAGGTTCGGGAACGTCACCATGCCGAGCGCGATGTCGCCGATGATCCAGATCGTCGCGAGGCTCGCCACCGCACCGACGAAGTGCATCACCACGAAGACCGCCTTGAACGGCAGGATGCCCTTCGAGCCGAAGAGGTAGTTGGCGCAGCGGTCGCCGTAGTAGCTCCACGAGATGCTCGTCGAGATGGCGAACAGCAGGACCGAAACGAGCACGATGAGTTTACCGAGGCCGCCGAGGCCGAACTGCCCGAGGCCGAGTTCAAAGGCTGCACTCGTCAGCGGTGCAGCGGTCTCGACCGCATCACCGAAGAGCATCGTGTAGGCATTACCCTCGGCGTCCACAGCCTGTCCCTCGCCGGTCAGAATCCGGCCCGAGAACGGCGTCGTCCGGTCCTCGTCGATCCAGAGTTGCTCGACCGCCACATCGTGCCACGCAAAGGCGCGCTCACCCTCTTCGTAGCGCGGGATGCCGCCCTCGACGAAAATCTCAGCCTCCGGCTCGCCGCCCGCAAAGACTCCGCGCTCGTCGGGAGCCACGTAAGTAATGTCGCCCGAACCCAAGTCCATCGCCGTCGGGATCGGGGTGTTCCAGACGCCGGTCGTGAGGATGACGAGGCCGGTCATCGTGCAGATGATGATCGTGTCGATGAGCGGTTCGAGGAGCGCGACGACGCCCTCGCTGACCGGCTCGTCGGTCTTGGCCGCGGCGTGAGCAATCGGGGCCGACCCCTGCCCTGCCTCGTTCGAGAACAACCCGCGCCGAACGCCCCACATCATCGTGAGAAGGAAAACACCGGTCCCCGTGCCCGCCACGCCTGCCGACGGGTTGAACGCTTCGGTGAGAATGAGAGCGAACGCTGCCGGGACCTCAGTGATGTTGGCGAAGATGATGACGAGCGCACCCAGCACGTAGATCAGCGCCATCGCGGGCGCGAGCACGCCGGTCACTTTACCGATCCGCCCGATCCCGCCGATGATGACCATGCCGACGACCGCCGCCGTGATGAGACCCGTGATCCAGGTGGCGATGCCAAACTCGGTGTTGACGATGTCGGCGACGGTGTTGGCCTGGACGGCGTTGCCGGTCAGGAAGCTCGTAATCATGAGCGCCCCGGCGAAGAACACGGCGAGCGGCTTCCACGCTGGGCCGAGGCCCTTCTCGATGTAGTACATCGGCCCGCCCGAGACCGAGCCTTCCCACGCTTTGCCATCGCCGTCGGGAAACTCGACGACGCGGTAGTGCTGCGCGAGCGTGACCTCGGAATACTTCACCGCCATGCCGAGGAGCGCGGTGACCCACATCCAGAAGAGCGCGCCCGGCCCACCCCAGTGAATCGCAATCGCCACGCCTGCGATGTTGCCGATCCCGACTGTCGCCGAGAGGGCCGTCGTGAGCGCCTGGAAGTGCGGCACGTCGCCCGGCTCGTCGGGGTCGTCGTACTTGCCCGTCGTGACGGCAATGCCGTGCCCGAGGTAGCGAAGCTGGACGAATGCGAGGCGAAGCGTCAGAAAGACGCCCGTTCCGAGGAGCGCGAGAACGATGAACGACAGTTCGCCTCCGATTTCCGGCCACGACCAGACGAAGTATTCGAGTCGTTCGACGATATGCTCAAAGGTTTCCATGGGGCGGGCGGTGCGTTAGCGAATGAGGGCAGCGTGTCCAAGCGTCCGCCGAATATAGCGCGCACGCACAAACCGGGCATAGGCACATCTCGCAGGATATCCCCTCTGCCGAGCGTACATTGCAACTGTATGACTGCCACCCAACGTCCAAGTGTATACCGATCAGCAATCACAAGTGAAGGAGAAACGCTCGGACATCCTCGCTAAAGCGAACACGCCGATTGGATTCTATGTCCTAGCGCTTCTGGTTGTGGAAGCCTTTATCGCAACAGTAATAATCATGGGAGGCTTTAGTATCGATCAGAAGTTTACTCTTACCATCATTGGCATTTTATTATTTATACTAGACATATTTATAGTAACATTCTTCTCTTGGCACAAGCCAAGAAATCTGACTTATAGCGAAAGCTCCCACCTAGAGGAATCTCTACACCGCCCTGAATTCGGCAGCAGTATAAATCCTCGCAGCGAGGACGAAATCGATGCTCTTCCACCACGCGAACCGCCGACTGATCTGACGAAAGACGGCTCATGAACGTCTATTCTATCTCATACGACCTAAAGACACCAGGACGTGACTATACTGGTTTATACGAAGCCATCAAACAGATTGGCGACTGGTGGCACTACCTAGATTCTACATGGCTGGTATACAGCCAAGCAAACGCCGAAGCAATATTCAAGCATTTGTCCCCTCACATTGACAAGAACGACTTTGTTCTCATCACAGTTATAGGCAAAGATTACAACGGATGGCTTCCTCAAGAGGCTTGGGACTGGATCAAACAGAGAACTGAATACGGTCTCTTCTGAGAAGAATGTGACTTATCGCTTTTAGCTGATACAGAGAGTACCAAGCAGCACCGGACGCGCCGCACCCGTGACGGAGGGCAAATTCGTTGGGACGCCGTTGACGAACTCGTGGGCGAGGAGGGCGAAGCAGAGGGCTTCTTTGGCGTCGGGGTCTACGCCGAACTCGGCTGTCGTGCGAACGCGAACCGGGGCGAGGGCGTCGGCGAGGCGGCGCATGAGGTCGCGGTTGTGGACGCCTCCGCCGGAGGCGATGACGACATCGGGCCGCACCGGCGCAAACCGGGTGAGGGCATCAGCGATAGAGCGAGCCGTCAGAGCCGAGGCCGTGGCAAGCAGATCGTTCGGTGCGAGGTCGCGGGCAAGGAGCGCATCCACATAGTCGGTCCCGAACGCCTCGCGGCCCGTCGATTTCGGCGGCGGGCGATGGAAATAATCGTCGGCGAGTAGCTCACCGAGTAGCGTCTCATCGACCGTCCCGGCGGCAGCGTGCTGCCCGTCGCGGTCGAACGGCTCGCCGAAGAGTCGGGCGGCGAGCGCGTCGAGGACCATGTTGGCTGGGCCGGTGTCAAAAGCCGTCACGTTCCCCGGCTCGCACCCCGCTGGAAGGATCGTCACGTTGGCGATCCCGCCGAGGTTGAGGAGCGCCCGATGCTCGTCGGCATCGGCGAAAAGAGCATAGTCGAAGTACGGCACGAGCGGCGCGCCCTGCCCGCCGAGCGCGACATCCGGCGTCCGAAAGTCGCCCACGACCGGCACGCCGAGTCGGACCGCCATCACTACCGGATCGCCAAGTTGAAATGTCGAAGCCACGCCTTCCTGTCCGGCGAAGTGCTCCGGCACGGGGACGTGATGCACCGTATGCCCGTGCGAGCCGATGAGGTCGAGCGTCACACCCACTGCTTCGGCTGTGGTGGCGACAGCCTCAGCGAAAAGCCGACCGAGCAGCGCGTTGAGTTGAGAGAGGTCGCGGACGTTCGAGGTAGCGGCTTCGGTGTTGCGGTGGAGCACCTCGCGCAGCGCCGCCGGATAGGGCGTCGAGGCGAAAGCTAGTGTCTCCATCTTGATGTTCCGCCCAGTGCCTACGATTCGGGCAATCGCCACATCAATCCCGTCGAGCGAGGTGCCACTCATCACCCCGGCGACAAGGCGTTCCGGCTGGTCCAGCAACCGCCGCAAGGTGTCCATGCGCTAGCGTCACCTCTTAGGGTCTTCAGCGAGGCGACGGAGCGCGGTCGCTTTGGCTCGCATCTCGTCGGCTCGCTCGGGATTCAACTCAGCGAGTTGCTCATAGGCGCGGGCGGCAGCCTCGTGCTCACCCTGCGATTCATAGATGCGGGCGAGGGTTTCGGAGACCATATTGTCCTCCTCCTCATCCACCCAATCGAAGCCCACACTGTCGTCTTCAAAGTCTGCATCGGGCCGGATGCGCGGTGCGTTTTCGAGCCGCTCGATGAGACCGTCAAGATCGTCCACCTCATCAATCAGCGAACGGTCTGTGTCCGGGGAATCAACCGTCTGTTCTTCGGAAGGCAGCATCTCCGAAACAGAAGGTGCTTCCTCAACAGAAAGAGCGGCAGTGCCATTGGAGACCGGCGACGCGAGCGTTTGCGGCTCGGCCCGGAGCAGGCGGGCACGCTCGCGGAGCACGAGCGGGCTTCCGGGCATCAGGAAGTAGGCGTGGTGCCACGCGCTGAGGGCGTCTGCCGTTCGACCGTGCGCCTCGTAGGCCTTCGCCAGCAGAACGTGCGCGGTCACATACGCCGGGAACTCCTCGACCAGCCGTTCGAGCACGGCGACGGCTTCGCCTGCCCGGTTCTCGGCGAGGTGGCGGGCGGCATCCTGAATCCCAGCAGGGGGCGTATCGGTCATGAGTGGGGCGCGTCCTGGCTCAACACGGGGTCGGCAGAGAAGGTACGACGGTTCGCTGCCCGGCGGCGCTGCACCGCATCATGGAAACAGACGAATCCAAATCCGATGGTGAACATGAGTTGGAATGGGGCCGCCACCCACTCGCCGCTCCACGCGAGCGCGACGAGGCCCGCCGCGCAGTAGAGCGCCATGACGACCTCCAGCACGGTCAGCCACGTAACGCTGCTCCGCCGCCACCACGCGCCCTGCGGGGCCACGCTCAACTTCGGCGTGCGGACGAACGGGGAGCGTCGCTGCATGAGCGCCTCGGCCATGCCTTTCGTATTGGAGAGCGCAAGGCCCATCGACGCGGTGAGGAACCACGGAAAGAGCAGCATCCGGCGCGGCCAGTCAGCGTAGAGGGCGCGCTGCGCAAAGAGGTGCGCCAGTGTCATCCCGGTAAAGGCGAACAGGCCGAAACCCATCACGCCGAGGTAGGCATCCGGCACGCCGAACCCGAGCGCGTGCGCCGTCAGGAGCGGGGCGTGGACGAGCGCCGCCAGCAGGATGGCTGGGAAGACGAGCCAACCGGTGAGATGAAGTGTGCCTTCGAGCCGGACCCGGAGCGGGAGCTTCGTGGTCCAGAGGCGGCGGAGCGTTTTGCGAGCCGTCTCGGCGGTGCCTTTCGTCCAGCGAAACTGCTGCTGCCGCCACGCGGCGATGCTCACCGGCAACTCCGCCGGAACGCCGAGGTCGGGCAGAAACTGAAAGCGCCAGCCGCGAAGCTGGGCACGGTACGAGAGGTCGAGGTCTTCCGTCAGTGTGTCTGCCTTCCAGCCGCCCGCGTCGTCGATGCAGGCGCGACGCCACACGCCCGCCGTGCCGTTGAAGTTCATAAAGCACCCAGTCTCGTTGCGGACCCCCTGCTCGATCACGAAGTGGGCGTCGAGCAGCGCCGACTGCGCCGTGGTCAGCATCGAGGTGTCTGCGTTGAGGTGCCCCCACCGCGCCTGCACTAGCCCGATGCCTTCGTCGGCGAAGTGCGGCACGGTCTGTAAGAGGAAATCCTGTGGCGGCACGAAGTCAGCGTCGAAGATGGCGATGAGGTCGCCACGGGCGAAGGTCAGCCCGTTGGCGAGCGCCCCCGCTTTGTAGCCCGTCCGCGCGGTGCGGCAGACGTGGACGATGTCTAGCCCGCGCTTCTGCCAGTACGCCACGCGCTCGGCGACGACGGCGGTCGTCTCGTCGGTCGAGTCGTCGAGCACCTGAATTTCGAGGCGGCCCGCCGGGTAGTCGAGCGTCGCACAGGTGTCGATGAGGCGAGCGGCGACCCAACGCTCGTTGTAGAGCGGGAGTTGGAGCGTGAGCATCGGCCATGCCGTCTCGTCGTCGCCGGGTAGATGGTCTGGCTCGGGGACCGGGCCGGACCGAAGCCCGTCGGCGCGCGCCCAGCGCCACGCCAGCCAGAACTGGTTCAGCCCGAAGACGAGCAGCACCACCATAGCGGCGGCGTAGACGATAGCGAGGAAAAGCATGGGCTGATTGGGTGAGTCACTGGTTGGGCGATTGGGAGACACAATCACTCAATCAGCCAATCGGTGAATCACTAATTGGTAACAGTTACCAGTCGGACGTGGAGGCGGTAAAGATATCGTCGGCGATCTGGCGAAGAATGTCAGCGGCGGTCTCGGTCTCGCGGTCGATGTCGGCGGCATCGTACTGGTCGGACTGGCTGAAGCTGCGCGCCAGCACCTCGTCATCCTCTACCTGATCGACATACAAGACCTGCACGCTGATCGTGACGCGGTTGAGCGCGGCGACCTCGTCGCCGGTCACAGCGACCGGTTCGTTGCGGTAGCTCTCGATGGCAACGGTCAGCACGGCGTCGGCGGCGTTCTCGTCCGGCTCCAGCGCGAGGCGCGTCTGCTGGGCGAAGCGCTCGACCAACAGATCCGTCAACGTCTGATCCAGCCCCGGCGTCCCGCCCAGACTCCGGTCCTCCACGATGGGGATTGCTATGGTGTCGAGATGCCCTGGGATGGAGGCTCCGCTGAAGCTGTAGAACCAGCAGCCCGTTTGGGAGAAGAGAAGGAAAAGAGAGAGGAGAGGGAGGAGAGAGCGTCTCTCTCTTCTATCTCTTCCTGCTCTTCTCTTTCCTCTTCGCACCTTCAAACCTCCACCCCCATCGCTTCGAGGTCCTTGATCTTGCGGTAGAGCGTCCGCTCCGAAATGCCGAGCGCCTTGGCGGTCTCGCGGCGGTTGCCGTCGAAGCGGCGGAGCGCCTCGGCGATGAGGGCTTGCTCGGTCTCCTCCATCGTCGGGAGCGGGCCGGGGCCGAGGCGGAGGGCGCTGCCCTCGGTTAGCAATTCGGTGGCCGCAACCTCCTCTGGCTCGGTGTCGGGTGCAGTATCCACGACCTCGTCTTCTTCCAGTACATAGGGCACGTCTTCCACGTTGCGGTCGTAGTCCGCCCCTTCCGATGGCGTGGCGAACGCGAAGTCGTCGCGCCGCTCATCGAACAGGTCCACATCGGTGATGGACGGTTCGGCGTCGGGCATCGAGAACGAGGCGGGCAGCGGGATGGCCTCCCCCGATCCGAGGAGACGGCGGAGCACATCTTTGATGTCATTGACCTCGGTGCGAAGCTCCAGCAGGGCGCGGTAGAGCATCTGCCGCTCCTGTGCCTCGGTGTCGGCTTTCGGGAGCACCACTAGGCTGCCCGCGCTGACGCCGCGCAGGAAGGGGCGGAGATCGTCGGCGGTGACTGTCTCGCCCCGGACGAGCACGGCGGCCTGCTCGGCGACGTTGCGGATCTCGCGGACGTTGCCGGGCCAGTTGTAGCGCGTCAGCAGGTCGCGCGCCTCAGCGTCGAGCTTGCGGAGCGGCGCGTCGTAGCGCTGCGCGGCGCGATAGAGGAGTGTCTCGAAGATCGGGACGATGTCCTCGGCGCGGCGGCGAATCGGCGGGATGCGGACCACAACCGTTGAGAGGCGGTAGTAGAGGTCTTCACGGAAGCGCCCCGCCCCAACCTCGCGTCCGAGGTCTTTATTGGTCGCCGCGACGACCCGGACATCGACCTGCTGCTGCGTGCTCGACCCTACGCGGCTGAAGGTGCCGTTCTCTAACACACGCAGCAACCGCACCTGCGCCTGCACCGGCAGCTCACCGATTTCGTCGAGAAAGATGGTTCCGCCGTCGGCCTCCTCGAAGTAGCCGGTGCGGCGCTCGACCGATCCGGTGTAGGCACCCTTCTCAGCCCCGAACAGTTCGGCCTCGATCAGCCCTTCGGGAATCGCCCCGCAGTTGACCACGACGAGCTTCTTGTGCTTCCGGTCGCCGATGCCGTGGATGGCCTGCGCGAAGAGTTCCTTGCCGACGCCGCTCTCGCCTTCGAGAAGCACGGTGATGTCCGTCCGTGCGACCTGCCGCACCCGGTCGATCACGCGCCGCAGCGCGTCCGAGGTGCCGATGATGCCGAAGCGTTCCTGTAGGGCCTGCCTGTCCATTGCTGGGAGTCTGACTGAATGATGCCCCGGACATACGCGGCACCAGCGCGTCGGCTCCCGAGTGGAGGTTCGAGGCGTGGAACCCTGACGTTGCCCACTCGCGGAGGTTATGGACTCGTCAGGACCACGTAGGCTGCCAACGCCAGCATGAGCGTGACGATCGGCCCCCATAGCCGCCGCTCAGGGCGAGACGGCGTGATCCAGTTTGCCAGCGCGCTCAGGGCCTGCACGCCCAGCGTCACCCATCCGGTCCAAGCAGGCCAGTGCGGCGGCAGTCCTGCAGCAGACGCAACACTCGCCCCCATGAAAGCCAGCACCAGGATCGACACACCGGCGGCAACACGCCCGGACGTCGGCAGTGCCCCTGAGTTCCGACCACCCTGCGTTATATGACCCCAAGGCGCGCCCGCGATCAGGGCAATCTGGAATCCAATCACACCAACGATGGCCAAGATATAAAGCGAGGCAATAATGTGGGTCATGTCGATCTACTCTATTGCTTCCTCACTCTGCCTTGCTCGCAGTATGCGACGGGTCGCAGAGAACCGATCGCCGAAGCGCTCCAGCCCCTCGGCGCGCATCCGCTCGGCGTGCTCGTCGAAGTAGCGCTGCAAGTCATCGTGCGAGCCGAGGCGATACTGGATCGACCAGCGCGTGTCGGCTCCCTCCTCTTCGTTGTAGTGCGTGTCCACGAGCCACTCGGCGGAGACGAACCCCGGCAGCGTCAGCATCTCGCGGACGTGCTCGGCGAGCCACTCGGCGTACTCATCCGCGATGTTGTGGTCCACAGTGAGGTTGACTTCGTAGATAATCATGTCTCAGATTGTGATTAGACAACGGCTTTCCCTTTGTAGTAGAAGCACTCTACTTGAACTAGGCTACCACGACTGAAGAGGGACTCGGAGGCACAAAACGCTGACTCGACAAACCCTATTGCGAAGTCAGTAGACAACGCAATGGAAGAGGCATCTCCCTCCGACTTAGCCGACTCAGGCACTTCCACAATCCGACCGACGAAATGATACCACCAACTCCAAATATCGCGTCCCTCTTCGTCTGGCCCGAAGCTCGCGGTCTCAGCTTCTTTCGACGGCTCAATCCTCAGTTCGCTAAACAGATTCAGAACTGAGGGCGGCAATAGCTCCATGCGAATGATGTCAAAGCGTACACAGTCATTGCACCCACAACCAACTGCACCACCAAACTCAATCTCTGCGTAGGCGTCCTCAGTCGCAGTCTTATCTACTTCGAGCACCCAGCCATTGAACTCCACCCGTTGCATTTAGACAGCTTCCTCAACCAGCGTCGTCTGGCGAATCGCGTGGCCGAGGAGCGTGGCGGAGGTGCAGCCGGTGACCTCAACCTCGACGTACTCGCCCGGCGCGTAGTCCTCGCGGTCGAAGACGACCATGTGGTTGGTGTCGGTGCGCCCGCAGAGTTGGGCGTCGCTCTTCCGGCTCAGGCCTTCGACGAGGACGGTGTAGCGCTGCCCGATGCGCTGCCGGTTCAAGTCCAGCGAGGTTTGGTTCTGGAGCGTGATGATCTCGGCGAGGCGGCGCTTCTTCACGGCCTCGGGCACGTTGTCCTCGAACTTGCGGGCGGCGTAAGTGTGGGGCCGCTCGGAGTAAGCGAACATGAAAGCATGGTCGTAGCGTACCTGCTCCATGAGCGAGAGCGTCTCGGCGTGTTCTTCGTCGGTCTCGCCGCAGAAGCCCGCGATGATGTCCGTCGAGAACGCGATGCCGGGGACGATGGACCGGGCGCGCTCGATGAGGTCGAGGTACTGCTCGCGGGTGTAGGTCCGGCGCATCCGGCGGAGCACCTCGGTCGAGCCGTGCTGGACGGGGAGGTGGATGAAGTCGCAGACGGTCGGGCGCTCGCGGTGGACGTGGAGCAGCGCGTCGGAGCAGTCTTTGGGGTGGCTCGTCGAGTAGCGGATGCGAAGCTCGGGCGAGAGCAGGCTGATCCGGTAGAGCAGTTCGGCGAAATCGACCGCGTGTCCGTCGGCGTCGACGCGATACGAGTTGACGTTCTGGCCGAGAACGGTGACCTCTTTGTAGCCGAGATCGACGAGCTGGCTGCACTCGGCGAGGATGCTCGTCACGGGGCGGCTGCGCTCGCGGCCCCGCGTAAAGGGGACGACGCAGAAGGCACACATATTGTCGCACCCGCGCATGATCGAGACGAAGGCGCTGATGCCGTTCGAGTCGTAGCGGACGGGCGCGAGGTCGGCGTAGGTCTCCTCGCGCGAGAGGTGGACGTTGACCGCCGCCTGCCCGGTCTCGGCGGTCTCAGCGAGGAGGCGCGGCAGGTCGCGGTAGGCGTCCGGCCCGACGACCACATCGACGAGCTTTTCCTGATCGAGCAACTTCGTCCGCAGCCGCTCGGCCATACAGCCGAGGACACCGATCGTGAGGTCGGGCTTGGTCTGGACCTTCTTCGCCCGGAACTTGGCGAGGCGGCCCCGCACTCGGTCCTCGGCCTTCTCGCGGATGGCGCAGGTGTTGATGAGCACTACGTCGGCCTCGTCCTCCTGCTGCGTCAGCCCATAGCCTTCGGCCCCGAGAATCGAGGCGACAAGTTCAGAGTCGGCGACGTTCATCTGGCAGCCGTACGTCTCGATGTAGACCCGGCGCTGCCCGTCGCGGGCGTCGGTCTCCTGCCCGAGCGTGCGCGGCGCGTCGATGCCCTCGGCCAAATCCGGCGCGGACGAGGTGGGCTGCAAAATGTCGAGGTCAGGAATCGGCTGCATGGAGCGAGGGGTCGGTGAGCGCAGAATCTACGGCCTACCCTACCCTACCTCGCCGGTTTGCCGGTTTTTCGATCAGCCTGAGAGGAAGCGACGGTCCGGCTGCGCGTCCCCGACCCCGCGCTGGAGCGCCCGGACGACGTACTTCCCGATCAGATCGAACTCCAGATTGACGGCGCGGCCTACTTCCCAATCCGAAATCGTCGTGTGCGTCCAGGTATGCGGGATGATAGCGACCGTCAGCGCATCGTCGTCGAGCCGGGCGACGGTCAGCGAGATGCCGTCGAGCGTGATCGAGCCGACGGGGATGAGGTACGACCCGAACCGCGACGGATAGCGCACGCGGACCAGCCAACTGTCAGCAAGGGCCTCAATGCTCGCGACCTCGCCCGTGACGTCGACGTGGCCCTGGACGAAGTGCCCGTCGAGCCGCCCGTCGGGGCGCATCGCCCGTTCGAGGTTGACGCGGCTCCCATCGCGGAGGTCGCTGAAATTGGTCTTGGCGAGGGTCTCCTCGACCGCGACGACGGAGAAGGTCTTTTTATCATTTGCAATAACGGTTTGACAGGCTCCGTTGACCGCTACGCTCTGATCCACCCGCAGCTCCGCTGCGAACGACGCCTCGATGGTGAGGCGCTTTCCGCCTTCCAGCGCCTCGACCGTTGCGATCCGTCCGACCTCTTCGATGATGCCTGTAAACATAGTGTTAGTACGCACACTGTGGATAACCCGGTGTACACTAACGTTGCGGTAACACACGGGTAACGCTGAGGAAATCTGGCTAGACCGAGTGCCGATAGCCGAAGAACAAGATATCGTCCCCGACCGGCTCCCATCGGTGCTCGGCAAACGTAAGCGCCTCGGCCATCCGCTTGATACTGAGATCACCGACCGACCGCTGCCCACCGACGAGTTTGGGGGCGATGAACAGCGCGAGCCGATCCACGAGAGCCTGTCCTGAGCCTGCCGAAGGATCAGCGCGCAGCAGCGCCGTCGCCAACCCCGGTCCGGCTTCGACGAGGAGCGACTGCATCGGGCGATACATCCCCAGTCCTGCCCCGAGTCGGTCGAGGAGCGTGTCGAGATCGAGGTGCCCGTTCCGCTCGGGAATCGGCAGGACGAGGCCACCACGCTCGCTGAGCGCCCCGGCGTAATCAGGACTCACGCCCTCGCCGACGACAGCAATGGTTTCGCCCGCCTGCTCATCGGTGAACAGCTTAAGAGTTGAGGGCAACATCCCCTCGCGGTCAAGCACGACACGAATGGGTTGCCTGCCTTCGACGTGACGCACCGTAAGCGCCGGATCATCGGCTCGCGCCGTGCCGCTGCCGACAAGTACCGCATCCTGCTCCGCCCGCCACCGGTGAACGAGGGTGCGGGCCGCCTCGCCCGAGACCCACCGACTGTCGCCGCTCGCCGTCGCCACCGACCCGTCGAGCGACTGGGCGATTTTGAGCGTGACGAGCGGGCGACCTGTCGAGATGTGGTGGGTGAACGCCTCGTTGAGCCGCTTCGCCTCGTGCTCCAGCACGCCGACCGTCACCTCTACCCCGTGCGCCCGCAGCCGCTCGATGCCACTGCCCGACACCCTCGGAAACGGGTCCTCCATCCCGACGACGACGCGCGGAATGCCTTTCTCCATGATGAGGTCGGCACACGGCGGCGTCTTACCGTGGTGGCTGCACGGTTCGAGGTTGACGTACAGCGTGCAATTGCGCAATGCCTCCGTGCCATGCTTTCGCTCGGCGTCGCGAATGGCCCATACCTCGGCGTGCGGCCCGCCATAGGCACCATGCCACCCCTCACCGAGCACCTTCCCACTCGATCCGACAATCACGCACCCGACGAGTGGATTTGGGCTGACCGATCCAGCCCCACGCTGAGCGAGGACGAGGGCACGCCGCATCCATGTTTCGTGCCCGCTCATTCGACCTCCTCGACATAATCAGGCAACGCGTCCAGTGCCCATCGCTCGAAGTAGAACTTGTGCTCGGACCGGGCCTGCTGGTAGGGCAAGACAAACCGACGCACGTCTTCGACCGGATGCGACAGAAACGCAGTGACGAGTCGGTCTTTCATCGGGGTGGAGGAAAACAGACTCCAGTCATACCCGTCGTGGGCTGGCTCGGGAAAGAGCACAGTCACACCTGCGTCGAGCAGCCGCGTGAGCGCTGAAACGGCGTAGCGTCGCTCCTCCGTTGCCACCGTCCTCAGGTCCGCTGCATCCGCCTCCGCTACCGCCCCGACGAGCACCGAGACATCAAACGGATCGCATAGTACGGTTGCAGGATCGGCCTCCTTGATCTCACCGCTCGACTGCACGGTCGTCCATCGCACTTCCCCGAACACATCGAGTAAGGGAACGACAAAGGCTTCTGTTTCCGTGATTGCCGTCAGCCCGACGTGGTTGCGGACACTTCCGGCGAGGTAGCCTCGGTAGTAGCTCGTCGGGTTCAGGAGCGCATCGAGCGAGAGCTCCGGCGCGGCGCGGCGACGGGCATCGGGGTCGGTCTCAGCGGAGAGGGCTTCGAGGTGGACCGGCTCCTCGTAGAAGTATTTGATGATGCTGGTTGGCACAGGCGTTCAGGTCGTCGGGGAGGTTGGCAGCGTGGCCTGCTCGACCTGGACGCCATCGGTCGGCAGCCCGGCCACGGCGGGGTCGGCTTCGGGCGCAACGGCAGCGACCGTGAGCGCAGCCTCTTCAGTGGTGAGTTGCTCGGGGCGCTCGGGCCGCGGTAGCAGGAGTGCAGCGTGCCGGACGAGCGCGTGCGAGCGCGGGAGTACCATGTCGATGCGCTGCACGGTTCCGACCCAGACCTCGGTCTCGTCGGCAGGAATGTCAGGCGGGAGCGTCACGTCGGCGGTGGAGCCGGAGGGGACGACGACGTCCATCGCCCGGTGCCAGTCGCCGTGACGGACCTCGCGGACGAAGACCATCGGCGCGCCTGCATTCGACACCTCAATCTGCTGGCCCGCGGCGCGGATCAGCACGCCGGATACCGGCTCATCACCCGCCCGAAATGGCGCGACCGGCACAGCCTCCCGGTCGTTCACGATGGCATCGAGGATTTCGATGAAGTTCGCCGAGTAGTCCTTGAGCCAGCCGCAGTAGTTCCGTCGCTGCCCCTCGCGTCCGACCTCCACCACGACGCGCTTCGAGAGGTGGCGCTCCAAAAGCGGGTCGAACGCATTGCCGGTGTACCCGATGATCTCATTCGAGAGCGACTTGAGTCCTTCTTCCTGCCCGGCAATTACGGCTCCGCCTGTGCGTGCCTTCGCCATGCCGATCACGAGACTGAGGGCTTGAAGCACCGAGTCGCGGACCATACTGAGCCAGTTGCGGAGCGTCCGTCCCATCCGGCGCCAGACGGAAGGATGCACCGTGTTGCGGAGGTCGTCGGCGCGGCGGGTCCGCTGGTCCGATGGCAGGCCGAGCGGATAGCGGTAGATCGCATGGATGCTCGGGTACTGATCCTTGTAGATCAGGAACGACTGTTCGAGGTGGCCTTGGTCGGTGTGGACAGGCGTGACGTAGCGAATCTCCAGCCCCGTCGCGTAGGCGTCAAGGTCGCCCCACGTCAGATCGCCGCCCGCTTCGCCGAGCGTGACGCGGTAGCCGTCGAAGTGGCGGAGGCACTTGTCCCGGCGACGCGCTTGGAGCACCCCCACGACGGTGGCAACCGCGAGGACGAGCAGGATAGCGATGAGCGTTGGGTCCATCGGGCAGAGGGCAGAGGGCAGAGGGCAGAAATTAACGGTCTCAGTAGCGTTGGTGGTTTTACTCGACACTTCTCGCTGTCCGGCACTTCAGCGGGGTTCCGGCGTAGTTTGCCCGCCGCTCCGAATCCCGCTTGCATGAAAGCCATTCAGTCCGCCCTGATCTGGGCTGCCGAGGTGGGCCTGATCCTCCTCTGGCTCCCGCTTTTGGCCGTGGTCCGTCTGTTCGACCGCGACCCAGCGCACTACACGACGGGCCGCCTCTTCCGGCTTCTCGGCAACGCGATGACGCGCGTCAACCCGCTCTGGCGCGTCCACATCGAAGGGGCCTTCCCGGACGACCCGCGCCTTCCGTATGTCGTCGTGTCGAACCACCAGTCGAACGCCGACATTCCCGTGGTATGTCGGCTGCCGTGGGAGATGAAGTGGGTGGCGAAGGCCGAGCTATTCAAGCTACCCGTCGCGGGCTGGATGATGCGCCTCGCGGGCGACATACCCGTGAACCGGAATGACCGGGCGAGCCGGACCCGAGTGCTGACTACGGCAAAGCAAGTTCTCAAGCATCGCTGCTCGGTGATGTTCTTTCCCGAAGGCACGCGCTCCCGCGATGGCCGGGTGCGACGCTTCCAAACCGGCGCCTTCCGCCTCGCCATTGAAGCCGGAGTACCCATCCTCCCGCTCGCCATCGATGGGACGCGGGACGCGCTCCCGAAGAACGGCTGGAAATTCGGCAACGCCATCGACGCGTACCTCAAGGTGCTTCCGCCCATCCCCACCGACGGCCTCAACCCAAGCGATGCCGACGAACTTGCTGCCCAAGTGCGGGACCGCATTATTTCTCAGATCGCCGACTGGCGGGGGACGAGTACAGCAGACGTGGACGCCCTGTCGGCTTCCGCTGACGAGCCTTCCTCTACCCTATCCAGTGGCGTGGAAGAAACGGCTAAAACACCCCAGCGCGGTTGAGCGCGGCATAGACGAACATGTATTTTCGCGCTCCTATTGCCCGGTAGCTCAATTGGCAGAGCACCAGTTTCTGGGTCTGGGGGTTGAAGGTTCGAGTCCTTCCCGGGCAGCCAAGCCACTCGTTTCTGCGAGTGGCTTTTTTCGTTCATTTACTGTTGGTTGGATAGGGCGCACCGCGCGTGCGCCAGAGGTGCTATGTGGTTTGAGGGATAGGCGCGTTGCGCCAAGCAGGTGGAAAGGCGATATTCGCCGGGTCGTTTCTCCTTCCCTTCGCCTTCTTCGATCCCATGCGTCTCTTCCAGTCCGTCCTGCTTCTGGGCGCGATAGTCTGCTGCGTTGCCACCGCACACGCACAGTCTGCCCGTCCTGCTACCCTCGATCTGTCTGCCGCTCCCCTCGCTGGGGTCGAGCGTGTCCAGCTTCCTGCCGTGGACAACGACGCGCTCGTCGCTCGCGACCAAGCGCTACTGCGCGCCGACACACCGCGCCCGCTTCGCTTCGCCGAACCGACCGAGATCACGCTCGCGCCTGAGACGCATGGGACATGGGAAACGCTGAAAGACGGACGCCGCGTCTGGCGGCTGCGCGTCGGCTCGCCGGGAGCGTATTCGCTCAACGTTGGGTTCAGCCGCTTCTGGCTACCGGAGGGAGCGGCGCTGTGGCTCTACCCCGCTGGGGCCGAACCGTCGTTCCGTGCCTTCACGGCTGCTGACAACGAAGAGCACGGGCAACTCTGGACGCCTATCGTACCGGGCGATGAGCTGGTCATCGAACTCAACCTGCCCGCTGCGAAGCCGGGCGACGAGCCTGCCTTCGCGTTGGAGGTACTCCGCGTCAACCACGCCTACCGACCCTTCGGGATCGACCGAGCGACGTGGAATGAAGAAGACCTCGCCCGCTCCGGTTCGTGCAACGTGGACGTGGTCTGCCCCGAAGGCGATCCCTACCGCGACATCATCCGGTCGGTCGGAGCCTACACCCTCAACGGCTTCGACACCTGCTCCGGCTCGGCGATGAACAACACGCTGGGCGATGGGCGTCCGCTCTTCCTCACCGCCGACCACTGCGGCGTCGGCGCGGGCAACGCGGCCAGCATGGTGATCTACTGGAACTACGAGAACTCGACCTGCCGCCCGCCCGGCTCGCCTGCCAGCGGCGGCAATGGCGACGGCTCGCTCAGCCAGTTCTCCTCCGGGGTCAACTTCCTCGACACCTCCGGCGGTGGCACCTCCGGCGGCCCGGACTGGACTGTCGTCGAGACCGACGATCCGATTCCGCCGGAGTACAACGTCTTCCTCAACGGCTGGGACCGCCGCGACCAAGCCACAGCGAGCGCCATCGCCATCCACCACCCCCGCGTGGAGGAGAAGCGGATCTCGTTCGAGAACGACCCGACGAGCATCACCTCGTACCTCAGCGCCACGCCGAACCCGAACGGCACCCACATCCGCGTCGAGGACTGGGACCTCGGCACGACCGAAGGCGGCTCCTCCGGCTCGCCACTCTATAGCCCCGAGAAGCGCGTCATCGGCCAGCTATCGGGCGGCTTCGCCTCGTGCACGAGCCAGACCGCAGACTGGTATGGACGCATGGCACGCAACATGACGACGGGGGCCGAGGCGTTCCTTGATCCGGCCAACACCGGCGCTCCGTTCATTGATGGGCAAGAGGCCGGGACGGGCGCATTCGGAACCTTTTCCTCTAACCCGGCCAGCACGACGCCCGGCACGACGGTCCGTCTGACGGCGACGTTCACGAACGCTACGGGCGCGGCACTCAACGGCGTCAGCTTCGAGGACGACCTCGCCTCGGGCCTGACGTATGCGGGCAGTCCATCTAGCTCCACGGGCAGTGTCTCTCAGAGCGGCGGCACCGTCACCTGGACCTTCAACATCGCCGACGGTGCGACGGAGACCGTCTCTTACGACGTCACGATTGGCTCGAACGTGGACGGCGACATCACCAACCTTGCCACCTATGACCACCCGTCGCTCGACAACCCGGTGTCAGTCGCCGCAACGATTGACGTGTTCGTTGAGGCCGACCTCATCTTCACGAACTCCCAGAGCATCACAATCCCGGACAACGCCTGCCCGTCCAATGTGACGAGCGCGATCAACGTGCCGGACTCGTTCGCGTGGAACCAACTCAAGGTGGGTGTGATGATTAACCACACCTACCGGGGCGACCTCCGCCTCGAACTCGAAAGCCCCGCAGGCACGACGGTCGAATTGCTCCAGCGTATCGGCGGCACCGCCAACAACCTCGATGCGCTCTTCAGCGACGAAGGCCCGTCCGGCGCGTTCGGCTCTGGCAGCCATGACCTTAGCCCGCCGGACTACGAGGTCGAGGGCCAGACGCAAGGCAGTGGCACCGCGCCCCTCAGCACCTTCAACGGCGATGACCCGCAAGGCACTTGGACGCTCTCGATCTGCGACGATGCCGGGATCGACACCGGCAACCTCGTGCAATGGTCGCTCCTGTTCTTCACCCCGAACACGCCCGCCGACCTCACCCTCGCACTGACGCCCGATAACCCGCCGGTCATCGTCGGTCCCGGCGGCGGCACCATCGGCTTCGAGGCGACACTCACCAACAACGGCGCGGCTCCTGAGAGCTTCGAGGCATGGGCGATGGCGGAGCTTCCCGACGGGAGTATGTTCGGCCCAGTGCTTGGCCCGGTCGGCGTGACACTCGGCGCGGGGAACAGCGTCACCCGCGCCCTCGCGCAAGACGTACCGGGGAATGCCCCGAACGGAGACTACCGCTACATCGGCTACGTCGGCGACTACCCCGACGGTGCCGTGGCGAGCGACGAGTTCGCCGTCCTCAAGTCGCCGCCTCCGCGCGGCACGGACGCCTCCGAGGCAATGCAGTCGTGGACGGCTCGCTACGCCGACACCGGCTCGCTCGTCGAAGTCGGCGACCGCTGGGCCGAACACGAAGCCATCGAGGCACTCGCAACGACCTCGCCCGACGGCTTCGCTGTCGCGGCGGTCTACCCCAATCCGATGCGAGACCGCGCCGTCGTGCGCGTCTACCTCGACCGGGCGGAGGTCGCCACCGTGTCGGTCTACGACCTGCTCGGACGCCGGGTGGCGGTGCTGCACAGCGGTGAGCTTCCGGTAGGCGAGACGACTTTCGGCTTCACGCCCACGGGCCTCGCCGACGGGACATACCTCATCCGCGTCGAAGCGGCGTCGGGCGTCGCCACCCAGCGCGTGACCGTGCTGCGCTAGGCCTTGTTCCTCGCTTGACTCGAACCGCGTGCGTCGCCGCTGGCGCACGCGGTTCGTTTATACCCTGCTCACAGCATGGCGAGGGCGACTTCGATCTGGACCCAGAACATCAGCACGAGGATTACAAGCCACAGCGTGTGCCCGATCCCGACGCCCATCGCCACGCGCTTGACCGCCGCTTCGCTGGGCAGCGCCGACCACGCGGGCCGGACGATGACGAAGTGGACACCAATGAGCACGACGATGAGCAACAGCGCCGTGTGGTAGGGCCAGCCATAGGTCCCGCTCCCGCCTGCCGAGATACCCATCGAGAAGGCACCGAACGCGAAGACGAGGGTCAGCACGCTGAACACGCCGAGGAGCTTGACGATACGCGCGCCCTCCTCCGCGAGCGCTTCGGCTCCCGGCCCACCCGCCGCCACCGTGCGGGCGCGTCGGGTGATGGGCAGCGCGAGGCCGAACCACGCCGCAGCGGTGATGATGTGCAGAATCACGAGGAGGGTCTTAAGAAGGAGCATGGGATCGGCGAAGGCTAGAACGGAGGTCCGGTAAACGTACTACCTGTAGACGCCGCGTGCCGGGAAAGAATCGTGAACGCGGTGGCCTTGTCTGCAACGCAGCGTAAGGCGATGAATCTGAAGGCACGTATTCCTCCTCACGCATCCCCCGCCCCGCCGTAGCTTCTAGTCGTATCGTTCGGGTGATTTGCCCCGGACTGACGCGGCTCCTTCCCGCCCTCGCCTACCGCCCCGATGGCCGACGACACGACGCTCCCTGACGGCCCCGCCGTCGCCAATCTCTTCAAGCCCGCCCAACTCGCCGAGCACGCCCGCCGCCTTGCACGGGACCAGTCGCTCATGGAAGAGAAGCGGGTCTCGAAGCCGCTGCGCCCGCTGCTTCGGGGCGCGTACCGCGACCTCACAGACGCCTACCGCACCCTCGCCGTTGCCGGAGCCGAGGGCGAGGTGGTCACGCCCGCCGCCGAATGGCTGCTCGACAACTTCCACGTCGTCCGGGATCAGGTGCGCGATATCGGGGAGAGCCTGCCGAAGAGCTATTACAAGCTGCTGCCGAAGCTGCGGACCGGCCCATTCGCCGGGATGCCGCGCGTCTTTGAACTCGTCCACACCCTCGCCTCGCACACGGACAACACCCTCAACCAAGAAAACCTGACGGCGTTCACCGAGGCCTATCAAGAGGTCGACCTACTGACCCTCGCCGAACTGTGGGCCATCCCGATCATGCTCCGGCTCGTGCTCGTCGAGAAGGTGGTGGCGCTGACGGTGCAGATCATCGAGGCGCGCAAGGAGCGCAAAGCCGCCACGACGTGGGCGACGCGCATCGCCGAGCACGGCGACCAAGACCCGTCCGAGGTGGTGAGCATCCTCGCCGAGATGGCGAAGGAGCACTCGCCCCTCTCGGGGCCGTTCGTGACGACGTTCTCCAGCCGATTGCAGGCACAGGGACCGAGTGCCGTGCCCGCACTCGAATGGCTGGAGCAACGTCTCCGCTCGCGCCGCGTCACGCTCGAAGACGTGGCCCGCCGCGTCACCCAGCGCGAGACCCAGTGGCAGGTCTCGATGGCCAACGCCATCCTCTCGCTCCGCCACACCGGCGAGACCGACTGGACGGACTTCGTCGAAGACCTCGCCGCTGTGGAGACGACACTTCGCGGCGACCCCGACGCGGTGTACCCGCTGATGGACCCCGGCACCCGCGACCACTACCGGCACCGGGTCGAGACGCTGGCCCGCTACTCGTCGGACACCGAGTTCGGCGTGGCCGAGCGAGCGATAGCCCTTGCCACTGCCGCGAAGGAAGCCGGTGAACCCGACCCGGCTGGGCACGTCGGGTACTGGCTCGTCGGACCGGGGCAGCGGACGCTCGGCAAAGAGGTCGGCTTCCATGCCCCGCTCCGTGACCGACTCGTCCGCATCGCCCACCGCCACCCGACAGCCGTCTACCTCGGGTTTATCACCACCGTCACGCTCGTCACCCTCGCGGGGGTGCTATGGGTCGCGTTCGAGGCCGGGGCCAGAGGCGGCTTACTCGGCCTCACGGCAGCGGCAGCATTCCTGCCGCTCCTCGACTTCGCCGTCACCTTTACCAACTTCAACGCGGCGCGCCTGCTGCCTCCGTCGCAGGTCCCCAAGATGGACTTCAGCGACGGCGTGCCTGCCGAGAACCTGACGTTCGTCGTCGTCCCGACGCTGATCTCATCCCCGGAGAATGCACGCGCACAGGTTGAGGCTCTCGAAGTTCACGCCGCCGCCAACCCAGACCCGGCGCTCCGCTTTGCACTGCTCTCCGACTTCCGCGACGCCGACGAGCAGCACAAACCCACCGACGATGCGATTGTCGAGGCCGCCGTGGAGACGGTACGTGCCCTCAACGCCCGCACAGGCCGAGCCGGAGGCGATGGCGCGCCCGGCACTGACAAATACTTTCTTCTGCACCGCGAGCGCCGTTGGAACGAGCGGCAGGGCGTATGGATGGGCTGGGAACGCAAGCGCGGCAAGCTCGAAGAGTTCAACGAACTCCTGCGTGACCCCGACGCTGAGACGACCTATACCGTCATTGAGGGCGACTTCCGCGAGACCGTAGCAGGCGACACCGTCCGCTACGTCGTCACGCTCGACGCCGACACGCGGCTTCCGCCCGATGGGGCCGTGGACCTGATCGCCACGGCGGCGCACCCGCTCAACGTGCCGCGCTACGATCCGAGCACAGGCCGCGTAGTCGAGGGCTATGGCATCCTTCAGCCCCGTGTCTCGATTGTTCCCGAGGGCAGCCTCCGCTCGCCGTTCTCGCGTATCTACTCGGGCAACATCGGCGTGGATCCCTACACGACGGCGGTCTCCGACACCTACCAAGACCTCTTCGGCGAGGGCATCTACACCGGCAAAGGGCTGTACGACATCGACGCCTTCCGCCGGACGCTCGCCCACTCCGTCTCGGAAAACTCGGTCCTCTCGCACGACCTCCTCGAAGGCAACCACGCCCGCGCTGCCCTCGTGACGGAGATCGAGGTGTTCGACGACTACCCGAGCCGCTACAGCACGTTTGCGATGCGGCTTCACCGCTGGGTGCGCGGCGACTGGCAACTCCTGCCGTGGCTCCTGCCCCGCGTCCGCGACGCGCGCGGCCGGTGGCGGCGCACCCCGCTCTCGGTGGTCGGGCGCTGGAAGATTTTCGACAATATGCGGCGGTCGCTCACGCCGCCCTCGCTTGTACTCTTCCTCGTCCTCGCGTGGACCTCGATCCTGCCCGGC
Organism: Rhodothermales bacterium; assembly: GCA_028284265.1. GTDB lineage: Bacteria > Bacteroidota > Rhodothermia > Rhodothermales > JANQRZ01 > JANQRZ01. The sequence goes on along the minus strand of JANQRZ010000003.1, from coordinate 41,957 downwards.
TCGCCGTTTGTGTGGACGGCGATTGCCCTCCTCGTCCTCGCCTTCCCGATTTACGCGCCGTTCATCGACGCCTTCTTGCGACGACCAGCGGACACGGTTTCATCGAGCTACTTCCGGCATGCATGGGAAGACCTCAAGCTGAATGCGCTCCAGACGGGCCTCTCGGTCGTCTTCCTCGCGCACCAAGCCGTCGTCATGCTCGATGCTATCGGGCGGACGCTGTGGCGGCTGTTCGTCTCCAAGAAGAACCGGCTCGAATGGGTCACGGCGTACCAAGCCGAGCAGGGTGCGAAAGATATCCCGCACTCGCTCTGGCTTTCCATGGGCATCGGCATCCTGACCCTCGTGCTGATCTCGATTGCCGAGCCGATCTCGTGGCTCGTCGCGCTGCCGTTTACGGTCGCGTGGATCGCCGCACCGTGGATAGCGAAGGCCGTCAGCACCCCGACCCGGCCCGACCGCTACGTCCTCTCCTACGACGAGCAGCAGCGACTTCGCATCCTCGCACGCCGGACGTGGCGCTACTTCGACGAGTTTCTCAGCGAGGAGGATCGCTGGCTGATTCCGGACAACTACCAGGTCAAGCCCGCCCAAGGCCTCGCCCGCCGCACCTCGCCGACCAACATCGGCCTCGCCCTCAACGCCGTGCAGGTGGCGCACGACTTTGGATATCTCCCGCGCCGGGAAGAGGTGCGCCGTCTCGGCGCGATGCTCGACGCCATCGAGGGCCTAGAGAAACATCGCGGCCACCTCTACAACTGGTATGCCACCGAGACTGGCGCGACGATGCACCCGCGCTACGTCTCGACCGTTGACTCGGGCAACCTCGCCGGGTCGCTCATCGTGGTCAAGCAGGGCCTAGGCGAGATTGCCGATGCCCCTTGGCCGAACCCGACCCTTGCGGCTGGGCTGCGCGATACGCTCCTCGCACTCGACGAAACGCTCAAGAAATGCCCGCCTGACGACTTCGACGCCGAAGAAATCGTCGCTGTCCGCTCTCGCCTCGGAGCCGCCCTCGACCGACCGGCCCCGACGACCCTCACCGAATGGCGGGACCGGCTCGACGCTCTCCTAGCCGCTGCCACCGAACTCGACGCTGCCGCCCAGTTTGAGCCGTCTGCTGTCTGGCGTGACCAGGACGTAGACGAGCTTCGCGCATGGGCCGGCCAGCCTCTCGTCCAACTGCAACACACCCGCGAGGAGTTACTCACCCTCGCTCCGTGGCTCGTGGAACGAGGCCCCGTCAATGAAGCGCTCAACGCGGTCACCACGCTCGGTGCCCTCTTCGACCGAACCACCACACTCCTCGAAAACCAAGACGGCGCGATGGACGAGGCGCACCTCCGCGCCTCCGCCGACGCCGTGGGCGCGCTGCTCCACGATGCCGATGACCTTGCCGCCCGCGCCGATGCGCTCGTCCGCGGCATGGACTTCACCATGCTCTACAACGTGGACCGCGACCTCTTCTCGATTGGCTACGACGTGGACCGGGGCACCTTCGACCAGAGCACCTACGACCTGCTGGCCTCCGAAGCCCGCCTCGCTTCCTACCTCGCCATCGGCAAGGGCGAGGTGCCGCCGGAGCACTGGTTCCGCCTCAGCCGTCCGACCCGGAGCACGCGCGGGCGCAAGACTCTCCTCTCGTGGAGCGGGACGATGTTCGAGTACCTAATGCCGCTGCTGTTCATGCGGACCTACCCCCGGACGCTCCTTGACGAAACGCTCTACAACGCCGTCTCGACGCAGCGCTTCTACGGGCGCTCGAAGGGCCGACCGTGGGGCATTTCGGAGAGTGCCTACTACACGCTCGACCTCCACCTGACATACCAGTACCGCGCCTTCGGGGTGCCGTGGCTCGGCCTCAAGCGCGGCCTTGGCGAAGACTACGTGCTCGCCCCCTACGCCACGATCCTCGCGCTCATGGTCCGCCCAGACCGAGCGCTCTCCAACCTCAACAAGATCGACGAACTCGGTGCCTACGGACCCTACGGCTACTACGAGGCCGTCGACTTTACCCCGGCCCGCGTTGCCACCGCAGGCGACGCGGCAGACGAGGAGACCTACCAGGTTGTCCGGTCGTACTTCGCGCACCACCAAGGGATGAGCCTACTCTCGGTGGCAAACGTGCTCCTCGACAACCGGGTGCAGAACCGGTTCCACCGCGAGCCGTTCGTGCAGTCAGGCGAGCTTTTGCTTCAGGAGCGCGTCCCCCGCGTGGTCGAGAAGATCGACGCGACTCCGTTCGACGAGGGCGAGCTAGAACCGGTCGAGGTGCAAGCGGTTACGGCTTATGTCGAGCACCTCACCGGCGACTCACTCGCCGATCCGGTGCCGCGCGGCATCCTCCTCTCGAACGGGCGCTACACGACCTACCTCACAAGCGCAGGTGCGGGCTACTCGCGCAAGGACGGCATGGGCGTCACGCGCTGGCAACCGGACCGCACGCGCGACGCGCAGGGCTTCTTCATCTACGTCCGCGACCTAGAGAGCAACCGGTTCTGGTCCGCCGGACAACAACCCGTCCAGTCAGCCCTACCGCCGGACCGCTACGAGACGTGGTTCCACGCCAACAAGGTCGAGATGGCCCGCGTGGACGACTGGATCGAGACGTTCACCGAGATCGTCGTCACACCCGAGGACGATGTCGAGGTGCGGCGTGTGACGCTGACGAACTACTCCGACCGCCCGCGCATCATCGAACTCACGAGCTACGCCGAGGTCGTGCTCTTCCCGCCCGTCGCCGACGCGGCGCACCCGGCGTTCTCCAAGCTATTTGTCGAGACCGAGTACGTCCCCGACCACAACGCCATCATCGCCACGCGCCGCCCGCGAAAAGAGGGCGAGCACCGTCCGTGGCTCGTCCATGCGGTCGCCGACAAAGCCCTCGGCCCCGTCTTCGAGGAGTTGCAGTTCGAGACCGACCGGGCGAAGTTCATCGGACGCGGGCGGACCCTCGACCGCCCGGCAGCGATGGACCCAAGCACGCGGCTCTCCGGCACCGACGGGGCCGTGCTTGACCCGGTGGTTTCGCTCCGCCGCATCGTGGTGCTAATGCCGAAGGAGAACGTAACGGTCACGTTCTCGCTCGGCACCGCCGAATCACGGGAGGACGCCGAGCGCATCGCCGAGCGCTACGACCACCCCTACGCCGCGCAGCGCGCCTTCGAGCTGGCCTCCGTCTACGGACTCGTGGAACTCAAGCACCTCGGGTTGCCGGGCGAGCGGGCGCTCTACTTCCAGCGCCTCGCCTCGTACATGCTCTACGGCGGCTCCGACCTTCGTGCTCCCAAGGACGTACTCCTCCGCAACAAACGTCCCCAGTCCGGTCTTTGGGCGCACGGCATCTCCGGCGACCTCCCGATTCTCGTCTACCGAATCGCCCGCGCCGAGGATATGCCCCACTTCCGGCTCCTCCTCAAAGCCCACGAGTACTGGCGGCTGCGCGGACTGGAGACCGACCTCGTCATCCTCAACGACCACCCGCCGAGCTACGCGAGTGAGTTGCAAAACGCGATCCTTCAGGCTATCCAGACCTCACCGCAGCGAGGTCTTCTCAACCAGCGCGCAGGCATCTTCGTCCGCCGCACCGACCAACTCGCCGAAGAGGACCTGACGCTCATCCTGACCGTGGCCCGCGTCGTCATCGACGGACAACTGCCTAGGTTCGACGAAGAAGAGGAAGGCGAGCAGGTCGAAGCCGCCCAAATCGCGGCCAACGGCCAACCCGCTCGCGTGTACCAACGAGCCGCACACGCGCCCGAGTCCGATGAGACATTCAGCGAGCAGGACGGGACAGACCTGCAGTTCTTCAACGGCTACGGCGGCTTCTCGAAGGACGGCACCGAGTACATCATCCGCCAGCAAAACCGCGCCGGGCGCGGCCTCGACCGGACACCGCTGCCGTGGATCAACGTCGTCGCCAACGAGAACGCCGGGTTCACAGCCTCTGAGAGTGGCGAGGGCTATACGTGGTCTATCAACTCGCAGCAGAACAAGCTGACCCCGTGGAGCAACGATCCGGTGATGGACCCGGCGGGCGAAGCGTTCTACCTCCGCGACGAGGATGAGGGTGTCTTCTGGAGCCCGACCCCGCGCCCTGTCCCCGACGGCGAGGCGTATGAGACTCGCCACGGTTGGGGCTATACGACCCACCACCACGCGAGCCACGGCATCGAGCAGGAGGTGTGTCTGTTCGTCCCGCGCGAGGACCCGGTCAAGATCGCCCGCCTCCGCCTGACCAACACCGGCAAGAAGGTGCGGCGGCTCTCCGTCTTCCGCTACCACGAGTGGGTGCTCGGCGAGCGCCGCCCGCCGAACGTGCCCTACGTCACGACGCACCACGACGACGAGACGGGCGCACTCCTCGCCCGTAACTACTACAACGGCACCTTCGCTCGCCGCGTCGCCTTCGCCGCAGCACATGGTGCTCCCGTTGCAGGCTTCACCTCGGATCGAACGGCCTTCCTCGGGCGCGGCGGGAGCACGGTGCTCCCGGCTGGCGTTGCGACCGATGCTACGCTCAATGGAACGGTTGGCGCAGGCCTCGACCCGTGCGCCGCGTTCCAGCTTCCGGTCGAGATCGCGCCGGGCGAGACAGTGGAACTGCGCTTCCTCATCGGGCAGGCGGAACACTCGCACGCGGCCCGCACCATCGTCAAGCGCTATGCCACCGCCGAAGCCGTCCAAGAAGCCTTGGACGAGGTCACAACGTTCTGGCGCGAGTTGCTGTCGGCAACGCACATCGAGACGCCCGCGCCGGAGATCGATGTGCTCACCAACGGCTGGCTACTGTACCAGAACCTTTCGTGCCGGTTCTGGGGCCGGAGCGCGTTCTACCAGTCCGGCGGCGCGTTCGGCTACCGGGACCAGTTGCAGGACTCGACCGCGCTGATCTACACGCGGCCCGACCTGACACGCCAGCAGATCCGCCGCAACGCCGCCCACCAGTTCGTCGAGGGCGACGTGCTGCACTGGTGGCACCCGATCACCGAGGCGGGCATCCGCAGCCGCTTCTCGGACGATCTGCTCTGGCTCCCCTACGCGGTCGCGTTCTACGTCAAAACGACGGGCGATGCGAGTATTCTGGACGAGATCGAGCCGTTCCTCACGGCACGACCCCTCGAAGCGGGCGAGGACGAGGCATTCCTCACGCCGAGCGTCGCCGACGAGACCGGCACCGTCTTCGAGCACGCGGCGCGGACCATCGACCGCTCGCTCACGAAGGGCGCGCACGGCATCCCGCTCATGGGATCGGGCGACTGGAACGACGGCATGAACCGCGTCGGCAACGATGGCACGGGCGAGAGCGTCTGGCTCGGGTTCTTCCTCGCCCACATCCTCAAGGGGTTCATCCCGATCTGCGACCAGCGCGGCGAGACCGAACGCGCCGAGCGCTACCGCACCTACCTCGCCGACCTCGAAGTCGCGCTCAACGACACCGGGTGGGACGGGGCATGGTTCCGTCGGGCCTACTACGACGACGGCTTCCCCCTCGGCTCGGCGCAGAACGACGAGTGCCGAATCGACGCCATCGCGCAGGGCTGGAGCATCATCTCGGGCGTCGCCACGCCGGAGCACGCGGAGCAGGCGCTCCGCTCCGTTGAGGAGCACCTCGTGGACGAAGAGGCTGGGATCATTCGCCTCCTCACCCCGCCCTTTGACAAGACGGAGCACGACCCCGGCTACATCAAGGGCTACCTGCCGGGCGTCCGCGAGAACGGCGGACAGTACACCCACGGCGTCCTCTGGGCGATCCGCGCCTTCGCCGAGCAAGGCCACGGCACGAAGGCGTTGAACCTGCTGCGGATGATCTCGCCCGTCAACCACGCCCGCACGCAGGCCAAAGCCGACCACTACAAGACCGAACCCTACGCGATTGCCGCCGACGTGTACAGCGTGCCGCCGCACGAGGGGCGTGGCGGCTGGACGTGGTATACCGGCTCGGCAGGCTGGACGTACCGCGTCGCCGTCGAGTCGATTCTCGGGCTGAAGGTCGAGGCCGACGCGATCTGGCTCGACCCACGCATCCCTGCCGACTGGCCGGGCTTCAAGATCAGCTACCGCCTCCCAAGCGACAAGACGACCTACGTGTTCACCGTCGAGAACCGGGGCGTCGAGCACGGCGTGGTGGCGGTGGACGGGGCGAACGGAGCCGTCGTTGAAGGCGCGGCCCGCATCCCCCGCGTGGACGACGGCGGAACGCACAACGTCACCGTCACCCTCGGCGGGACGGGTGTAGCGACAAACGGCGCACAGAATGCCAATGAGCCATCACCCGTGTCGAGACCCTCGGATAACGATGTGTCAGATCAGCCGTAGAACGGACAGGGTTTACGCGGCTGCCCACCACAATCGCACACTATACGATTTATACCGCCACACGCCGAGATATAATGGGTCCAGGCATAGAAGTCGCACTTCCAGAGTGGCCTCCCCCTCAACTCCCGGCACTCCGAGCACGGTTCGCAGAACTAGCCACTCATGTATCAGACCTCCCGGAGCTTCCGCGATTGAAACCCCGACAAGGGTGGAGACTCGTATTCGGGGACAGAGCGGAAGCAATGGAGTTCGACGTGTCGTTTTCGATATGGTGGGACGATGATCCGGCGTTCACTGCAGCGTTCGGGTGGATACCGAAGGGTGTAGTTGATCTCCACGGGTTCAAGTCCGCTGATATGCCTCGAACGGTTCGCATTCTTAGCACGATCGCCTGTGAAACGGCTGAACGGCTTGGCGGCTTGATCGCATTGGACAAACATCCTAACTCAGCAGAAGCACCGGGGCAGCTATATGATGTGGAATTTGGAGGAGAGCACGATTACTATGCCGACCCAGTTCGCTTTCGCTGGCTGGCTCAACAACCCAAATTCGAGATATCAGGATGGTCGGCGGTATAACCCGCGGCTGCACTCCGACGCTGGGCTCGGCTATCTTACCCTGACCCATCGCCGGTTCGCCCTGCGTGGGTAAGCCATATTCTGCTCTACTACCCGTAGCTTGCTGCTCTTCGACAAGCTGGCCGATTGGCTCGAGAAGCGGTTCATTTCGCCATGACTGAGCACCACGAACCTCTTATCCGCGCTACTGAACAATGGGTAACACTGGACGACACGCAGCGCGACGCGCTCGCCGCAGCGTTCAGCGAGCAGACGCTTGATGAGCACGAGATGCTCGTGCTGCCGGGCTCCGACCGGCACGAGGTGCTGTTCGTCGCCGAGGGCCTGCTGCGGTTCTACTACCCCTCGGACGACGGGCGCGAGTCGAACAAGGCGTTCGTCGCCGGGGGCGAGTTTGCGGGGGCACTCGCGGCGGCGAACCTCGGGCTGCCGCTCCTCTACGGCGTCGAGGCGCTGGAGCCGACGACGGTGCTGGTCGCGCCGTACACCGACTTCGTCGCGCTGATGGACCGCGACCCGGCGTTCGAGCGGCTCGGACGGAAACTGGCGGAGTTGATCCTGACGCGGAAGGAGCTTCGCACCCGGTCGCTCCTGCTCCAGAGCGCGACGGAGCGCTACCTCGACTTCGTCCGGCAGCACCCCGGCCTCGTGCAGCGCGTCCCGCTCTACCACATCGCCTCGCTCCTCGGCATCACCGACGTCCACCTCTCGCGCATCCGCCGCGAGTTGGCGGAAGGCGTTGGTTCTGAATAAAGGTTAAGGCGACAGCCTAGCTGCCCTGTGCATCTTCGGACCTCACCAACCTGGAGACCACGATGCACATTTCGATTCTCGGCCTCGGCGCGATGGGCGCGCGGATCGCCGCCCGACTGCTCGATCACGGCCACACGGTCACTGTCTGGAACCGCTCACCCGAGCGAGCGGAACCGCTGATTGAGCGTGGAGCCAACATCGCTGCCACACCCCGCGAGGCTGCCGAACGCAACGACCTCGTCCTCTCTATCGTCCGCGACGACGAGGCAGCAGAAGTCATCTGGCTCGGCGACGGGGGAGCCCTCCACGGCCTTCGTGCCAACGCCATCGCTATCGAGTTAAGCACGGTCACGCCGGACTGGACACGGCGGCTCGGCGAAGCAGTGGCAGGGCGCGGCGCAGGATTCCTCGATGCGCCCGTCGTCGGGTCGCGGCCCCACGCCGAGGCCGGAAACCTGACGTTCCTCGTCGGCGGTGAATCCTCGGCGCTGGAGAACGTCCGGCCCGTGCTGGATGTGCTCGGTGGAGTGGTCCATCACGTCGGAGCGGTCGGGGCCGGGGCAACGATGAAGCTGGCGGTCAATGCTGTCTTCGCGGTACAGGCCGCCGCCCTCGCCGAACTCCTGGCGATGCTGCGCGGCGCAGGCCTCAATGAGTCTGAAGCGGTCGGCATTCTCAACGCGCTCCCCACCGCAAGTCCCGCTGCTGCCCGAGTAGCGACGCTGATGACCGAGCGGGCCTTCACACCGAACTTCCCCATCGACCTCGTCGAGAAAGACCTCGGCTACGCGGTCGAGGTCGCCCAAGCATTCGGCGTCGAAGCCATGGTCGTCGCGGCGACCCGCGAGGCCTTTGCCGAGGCAAGCGGACGTGGGTTCGGAGGCGATGACATCGTCGGCATCGCGCAGCTCTACGGCGGGTGAGGAACGCGGTGACAGGCAAACCGTCTGAACCGCACGCTCCCTCCCGACCGATGCCTGAACCGCCCGATAACTCGACCTACCCCGCCGACCGTGCCGCGTGGCGTGCGTGGCTGGAGGCGCACCACGAGCGCGATGACGGCGTGTGGCTCGTCCGCAACAAGAAAGCGGCAGGTACCCCAACGGTGAGCTACGATGAAGCGGTCGAGGAAGCCCTCTGCTTCGGGTGGATCGATAGCCTGCCGCGCTCGCTGGATGAGGAGCGGACGATGCTCTATGTCGCGCCGCGTAGGCCGGGCAGCGGGTGGAGTCGCCCGAACAAGCAGCGCATCGCCCGAATGGTGAAAGCAGGCAAGATGACGCCCGCTGGGCAGGCCAAGATCGACGCGGCGAAAGCCGACGGTTCGTGGAGCGCGCTCGACGACATTGAGAACCTCGTCGTGCCGGACGACCTCGCGGCGGCATTCGAGGCGTACCCCGGCTCGGCGAACCACTGGGAGGCATTCCCGCGCTCGGTGAAGCGTGGCATCCTAGAGTGGATAGCAACGGCGAAGCGCGAGGCCACGCGGGCGAGGCGAATCGAGGAGACGGCCCGGCTCGCCCAGCGAAACGAGCGGGCCAACCAGTGGTCGCGTTCGTAACGGCTGTGCCGAATACGGTGGGTCGGGCGCGGTATTTTCCGCCGCCTTCATCCACACGAGCCGCGCTGCTTTGCCCGCCTCGCCCCGCACCGACAACGTGACCGACACCGACTTGCTGGACCGGCTCCAAGCAGCCACCTTCCGATTCTTCGCCGAGCGGTCGAACCCTGCGAACGGGCTGGTCCCGGACAGCACGCGCGACGGGGCCGCCTCCAGCATCGCGGCCACCGGGATGGGGCTGGCCTGCCTCGCCGTCGGCGTCGAGAACGGCTACATCACCCGAGACGAAGCGGCGGAGCGCGTGCGTACCACGCTCCAGTTCTTCCACGACAGCGAGCAGAGCAACGCGCCCGACGCGACGGGCTACCGAGGGTTCTACTACCACTTCCTCGACATGGAAACGGGGCAGCGTGCGATGGAGTGCGAGCTGTCCACCATCGACACGACCTTCCTACTCGCTGGTGCCCTCCTCGCGGCGCAGTATTTCGACCGTGTCGATCCGGTTGAGACCGACATCCGTACCCTCGCTGACACCCTCTACTGCCGCGCCGACTGGCAATGGGCCACGAACGGAAACAAAGCAGGTGTATCGCACGGATGGACCCCCGAGAAAGGCTTCCTCAAGGCTCACTGGCAGGGCTATAACGAGTCGCTGCTCCTCTACATCCTCGCCCTCGGCTCGCCAACCTTTCCCATCGGCCCCGAGCACTACGACTTCTGGCTGGGCACCTACCGCTGGAAGAAGCTCTACGGCATCGAGCACCTCTGGTGCGGCCCGCTCTTCGTTCACCAGTTCTCTCATGCATGGGTCGATTTCCGGGGTATCCAAGATGCCTACATGCGAGCTAAAGGCATCGACTATTTCGAGAACTCGCGGCGGGCGACGTATGTCCAGCAGGCGTATGCCGTGCGCAACGCACGCGGGCGGCATGGCTATGGCGACCGCTGCTGGGGCATTACGGCCTCGGACGGCCCCGGCCCCGCCCAGCACGTCGTGAACGGCAAGGCCATCGATTTCTACCACTACTGCGCCCGCAGCGTCCCGTGGGGCCCCGACGACGGCACGCTCGCCCCATGGTCTGTCGCCGCCTCCCTTCCCTTCGCGCCAGACATCGTCCTCCCGACGCTGCGCCACTTCGATGCTAATGTGCCGCACTGCCAAGGCGACTACGGGTTCTTCGCCTCGTTCAATGCCACGTTTCCGAACGGCAACTCGCCTTGGACCTCGACGGACTACTACGGGATCGACCAAGGGCCGGTCGTGCTGATGATCGAGAACTACCGGAACGGCTTGCTCTGGCGGCTGATGCGGGACTGCGAGTACATCACCCACGGCCTGCGGCGCTGTGGGTTTACCGGCGGCTGGCTCGATGGCTCATGAGGCCCCATGTTACTTTTGCGAAGACGAAAGGAACTCAGCACAGCCCGTTGGCCCGAGGCCGACCTATGCGTATTTTTCGCGTCTGCCCGTATCGCAGCGACATTCCAGAGAGCCATGAAGCCCGAGATTCATCCCGATTACCACTTTGTCACCGTCAAGCTCGCCGACGGGACCACATTCCAGACCCGCTCCACGATGAGCGGCGACACCTACAATTCTGAGGTGGACTCGACCAACCACCCGTTCTACACTGGCAAGCGCCAGTTCGTGGACACCACGGGCCGCGTCGAGAAGTTCCGCCGCCGGTACGGCAACAAGAACGCCGGAAACACCGAGAACGCAGGCGAAGAGAACGCCTAGCTCGCCTCCTTCGATTCTTTCGAGGCGGTCTGCCGATTCTTTCGAGGCGGTCTGCTCACGCAGCAGGCCGCCTCGTTGTGCTTTAGAGCTACGGAGCCAGCACGACCTTCCCAATGTTCTGTCGCTCTTCGATGTAGCGGTGCGCGGCAACGGTATCGTGGAGCGGGAAGACTCGGTCTACGTGGGGGCGAATCTGCCCCTTCTCATAGTAGCGCAGCAGCTTTCGCATCCAGCCGCTCACCTCGTCCTGCATACCCCACAGGTGGCCGAGGTTGACGCCGAGCACGCCGTGGTTGGCATTCATCAGCGAGATCGGACTGAACCGCAGCCACGGCACTTTGGACGCCGCCTTCAGCATTCCGAGCTTGCCCCCGCCTGTCGCTGCCGAGAAGCCGAAGACCACAAGCCGCCCGGTCGGAGCTAGCACGTCGAGGCTCTTGCTCCAATGGTCGCCGCCGATAGGATCGAGGACGAGGTCAACGCCACGCCCGTCCGTCAGGTCGCGGACTTCAGCGACCCAGCCGTCGTTCCGGTAGTTGATCGCGTGATCGTAGCCGCGCTCCCGGACGTAGTCGTGCTTACCCGGCGAGGCCGTGCCGAATAGCTCGACCCCGTACACTTGACCCAAATCGCTCGCCGCTGTGCCGACGCCGCCAGAGGCCCCGTGGACGAGCACGCGCATCCGTTGGCCGGCTAACTCTTGCGCGTGCCGGACTCCACCCATCACGATCATCGCCTGGAACGCCGTGAGGTAGTTCACCGGAATGGCCGCCCCGGTCGCGGCAGGCATCCCGTCCGGTCGGGCGAAGACCTGCTCGGCTCGCAGGACGATATGTGACGTGTACCCGCCGAACCGCGTGAGCGCTAGCACGGCATCGCCTTCGCTGATCTTGGTCACCCCCTCGCCGACAGCCTCGATGGTACCTGCCACCTCGTAGCCAACGACCGCCGGGAGCGGCGGCGCATCGGGATAGAGGCCCTGCCGGGCAAGGATGTCAGCGAAGTTTATCCCGCTCGCCTCAACGTGGACGAGGACTTCACCGGGGCCGGGTGTCGGCGTCGGAGCCTCGCGGACATCGAGTACCTCGGGAGGACCTGCCTTGGTGATCCAGACTTGGTTCATGGAAGAAAGAGAGCGTGGAAGGTGAGGAAGGAACGGAGAAGATTCTCGTTCCCGCGCTCGTTGGTATCCTTATTCCTCATTCCGAGTTCTCTCCCTATCCTCACTTTCCCTCCACGCCCCTTGTCCTCAATCAATGATCTCCTCCGTACGAAGCGCGATGGCGGCTCCCTCACTGCCGAGCAAATCACTAATCTCATCGACGCCTACACGGCGGGCGATGTGCCGGACTATCAGATGAGCGCCTTCCTCATGGCGGGCTTCCTGAATGGCCTCAGCGCGACCGAGGCTGCCGCGCTCACCCGCGCCATGCTTTACTCCGGCGACGTGCTCGACCTCTCGGACCTCCCCGGCACGAAGGTTGACAAGCACTCGACGGGCGGCGTGGGTGACAAGGTGTCGATCATCCTTGCTCCGCTCGTAGCGGCGTGCGGCGTGCCGGTCCCGATGATCTCCGGGCGTGGCCTCGGGCATACGGGAGGCACACTCGACAAGCTCGAAAGCCTCCCCGGCTTCCGTACCGATCTTGCGATTCCAGCCTACCGCAAGCAGCTCGCCAACCTCGGTGTGGTGATGATCGGGCAGACGGCAGAGATCGCTCCGGCAGACAAAAAGCTCTACGCCCTACGCGACGTAACGGCGACCGTCGAATCGATTCCATTCATCGCGGCAAGCATCATGTCCAAGAAGCTCGCCGAGGGGATCGACGCACTCGTGCTCGATGTGAAGAGCGGGCGCGGGGCCTTTATGAAAGACGAGGCCGATGCTCGACGCCTCGCCGAGACGCTCGTCGGGATCGGCTTGGAGTTCGGCAAACCGACCGTCGCGCGACTGACGGCGATGGATGTGCCGCTGGGTCGCGCCATCGGCAACTGGCCCGAAATGGCGGAGTGCATCCGCATCCTCCGGGGTGAAACACCGGCAGGCGGCACGGTCGATGACCTGCTCGACATCACCCTCACGCTCGCAGGCGAGATGCTCCACCTCGGCGGCGTAGCCGACTCCTTCGAGGATGGTCGTGCCCAAGCGACTATCACCCTCGCCGACGGCAGCGCCTTCGAGAAACTCGGCGAACTCGTCGAAGCCCAGGGCGGCGACACCTCCGTCCTCGACGATCCCGATGTCCGCGAGGGTGCCCAGCCTGTCGCCACCGTTGAGGCACCCACCAGCGGGTTCGTCGCCGACATCGACTCGCTCGCGCTCGGCCTCGGGGCCGTCCGCCTCGGGGCCGGACGGGCCAAGAAGGAAGACAATGTCGATCCGACTGCCGGGTTCGTCCTCCTCAAGAAGCCTGGCGAGGCCGTCGAGCCGGGTGAGCCTATCGCTCACATCTTTGCTTCGGATAGCAGCCGCGTGGACGAGGCCGCTGTCCGCGATGCGTTCACGTTCACCGATGAAGCGCCGGAGCCACGCGCCCTCTTGCTCGACCGGTACGACCGCGACGGGTGGGCGAGTACGGCGAGCTAACCGAAGCTGCGATGCGTGTTTTCTGGCTACTTGTCGTTCTTGTCCTCAGCGGTTCCGCTTGGGCACAGGGCAACCTGCTCCTCCTAGGCGGCGGCGGTGCGGTGCCCGAAGCGACCGCCTGGTTCGTCGCCCACGCCGATTCGTCGGTGCTCGTGCTCGACTATGAGAAGGCACCGGGACAATCCGCCATCGCGACCCTAGAAGACGCAGGTGCGGCAGTGACTTACCTCCCAATCACCTCGGAAGAAGCAGCCAACCTCCCGTCGAACGCCGAAGCGATAAGGGCTGCCAGCGGCCTCTTCCTGCCGGGTGGCGATCAGGCGAAGTACGTCACGCAGTGGCACGGTTCCCTCGTCGCCGAAGCGATCCGTGAGGTCTATGCCCGAGGTGGCGTCATAGGCGGTACGAGCGCCGGAGCCATGATTCTCAGCGCAGTCGTCTTCGACGCCAAGCACGGCTCGTTCTCATCGGAGGAGGGCCTACGCGATCCACTCGCCCCGGTGCTCTCGCTCACGGATGACTTTCTCGGCCTCGTCGAAAACGCACTCGTCGATACACACTTCACCGAACGGGGTCGGCTCGGGCGGCTCCTCGCGCTGCTGGCAAACTATCACGCCCAAACCGGCCGGTGGGTGCAGGGCATCGGGATCGACGAACGAACAGCGCTCGCAGTGGATGGGAACGGCGTTGCCAAAGTGACGGGCGAGGGAGCCGTTACCCTTGTCCAGCCTGCCTTGGAGGCGACGAGTGTCATAGCGTCCGGCCAGCCGCTTGCCCTGTTTTCCGTCTCGCTCGCTCGGTTCACGGCAGGCTTCCGGTTTCACCTAGCTACTGGTGCCCCCTCCGCGACCGACAAGAGCGACCCTATGCAACAATAGCGGCTCCGCTGCGTCTTCTCTGTGCGCCCGATGCATAGCGAATCCACGCTCCCGGACGCCCCTTTTTCGTAGTTTCAGACTGACTTACGCACTTTTCGTCCTGCCCCCCTCTGACCATGTGGAAGCGATTTACGCGACTCATTAAATCCCTCTTCGGCGGTGCCATCTCCGCGATGGAAGATCCACGCCTGATCCTCGAGCAGAATATGCGCGAGTTGAACGATCAGGTGCCGAAGATGAACGAGAACATCGCCACGGTGAAGGCCAACGCGATGCTGCTCCAGAAAGAGCATAAGAAGTACACGGCGGAACTGCAGAACCTCACGGCGAAAATCAAGGCTGCCATCCAGGCGGGACGCGACGACATCGCCCAGCGCTATGCCCTTCAGCTTCAGCAAACCAAGGAGGCCCAAGCCCGCACCGCCGAGCAACTGAGCTACGCCGAACAGGCCTACGAGAAAGCGCTCCAAGTCAAGAAGGCGTTCATGCGCGAGCGCGAGAAGAAGATCAGCGAGGCCAAGGAAGCCCTCCGCGCCCACGAGCGCGCCAAGTGGCAGGCCAAAATCGCCGACACGCTGGAGCAGTTCGAGGTTGCGGGCGTCGACCAGACGCACGACGAGATGCTCAACCGCATCAATGAGCAGACGGCCAAGCAAGAAGCGCGCATGGAACTCGCCCTCGACTCCATCGACACCGAGTCGATGCAGATTGAGGAGGACGCGCAGGAGATTCAGGCTGCCGAACTTGTCAAGCAGTTCAAGCTCGAAATGGGCATGGCCGAACCTGCCGCCGCTACCGCCGAGCCGGAGCTTTCGATCCCCGAGCCGGAAGAGATCGAGAAGACCGCTGGGCAGGCAGGCCGTGAGCGGACCTCCTCTGGCGACTCGGTGTAAGGAGCTTTCCCTATGGACCGCGACGAATTCAACCGGATCAAGGAGGAGGAAAAAGCTCACCTCCGCAAGGTCCGCGCACTCAAGCAGCAGCTCCGCGAGGCCAAGCGCAAGCAAGGCCTCCTAGGGGCACTCCAGAGTCTCGACACGTCCGCGCTTGATGCAACCCACGAGGAAGCACTACGCAAGATCACGGAGAAGAACATCACCTCCGAGGCGCGTTATGAGCTTGCGATGGAAGCCCTCGACGAAGCCGCCAAGCAAGAGGCAGATCGTGAGGAGATGACCCGCCTCGAAGCCGAGCGCCAGAAGAATGCCGCTGCCGACCTCGTCCAGCAGATGAAGACCCAGATGCTCGGCGATGTGCAGGAACCTGTCGCCGAGACAAAGCAGCAGGACACCACCCCGGATGAAGCGCCTGCACCGCCTTCGGCCAAAACCATCGGCCCCGGCACCCGAGAAAGCCAAGACACCGACACCGATCAAGCCGACGAGCCGGATGCTCCGCCCGCCCGCTCGATTGGCCGCTTCGGGCGTGACCAACAGACGAGGGACTGACGCGGCCCATGAGCGAGCCGATTAACTACACCAAAGAAGCGTTTCTCAGCCCGTGGAACCTCGTGTTCCTCATCATGGCGATGGTGACGGCGTTCGTCCTCACGGGAACCGGAATCGCCAACTTCGTGCTTCTCTTCGCCGCTGCGCTCGAATTGCTCTACCTCGGCATGATGCCGCGTCAGGAGCGCTTCCGCCGTGTCGTCCGGTCGCGCAAGATGGCCGAGCGCAACAAGCCGCCGACGGAGAAGGAGGTCTTCCGCCAACTCACCAAGAGCAGCCAGAAGCGCTACATTCGCTTCCGCAACATCGAAAAGGCGGTCCGGGAGAACTACGAGAAGATGTCCTACGCCTCGCAGGGGCTGCTCGAATCGCACCTCAAGAAGATCGACGACCTGCTCGACTCATACCTCAACATGCTCCAGCAGAAAGAACGGTACGAGCGCTTCGCCCAGCAGGCAACCGAGAACGAGGTCGTCAACGCAATGGCGCAGTTGCGTGGCGAGATGACAGACGACCCGCCGAAGGTCCAGCAGATCAAGCAGAAGCGGCTCGACATCCTCGAAAAGCGGCTCGTCAAGTTCAAGAAGGCACACGAGAACCTCGCCGTCATCGAGGCCCAGCTAGAGACCATCGAGGACGTGACGAAGTACATCCATGAGCAGTCGCTCACGATGCGCAACCCCGAGGAGATATCCTTCCAGCTCGACACTCTCGTCAGCGAAGTTGAGGAGACGCAAGCGTCCATCGAGCAGATCGAAGATGTGTTCGCGCCGACGACGAGCTTGTTGGACGATCTAGACATGTTCGAGGACCCGACGTCCACCGACACCGTTGCCAAGCGAGATCGATTGCGTAACTGATCCTGCCACGCCTATTCTTGTAGGGGCGACCATCTTGGTTGCCCCTATCCTTTTTCTCTCGTCCCCATGGAAGCTCCCGCTAGCCCCTTCGATACGCTCCTCTACAACGTGGACGCCGATGGCATCGCTGTCATCACACTCAACCGGCCCGACAAGCTGAACGCGATCAACACACAAGTCCTCGCCGACCTCCAGCGCGCCTTCCGCCAGACCCGGTCTGACGAGCGCGTGCGCGGCGTAGTCCTGACGGGCAGCGGCGAGAAAGCCTTCGCCGCCGGAGCCGACATCGCCGAGTTCACCGACCTCGACGCACTCGAAGGCCACCGGTTTGCGCTACGCGGGCAGGCCATCCTCACCAGCATCGAGAACTCACCCAAACCTGTCGTGGCGGCGGTCAATGGCTACGCGCTCGGCGGCGGGTGCGAGCTGGCCCTCGCCTGCCACCTTCGGGTAGCAAGCGAGAACGCGCAGTTCGGCTTGCCGGAAGTCGGCCTCGGGCTGATCCCCGGCTATGGCGGCACGCAGCGCCTCCCGCGCCTTGTCGGTCAGGGCCTCGCCACCGAGATGATTCTGACTGGTGACCGCATCACGGCGGAGCGCGCCCACGCCATCGGCCTCGTCAACCACGTCACACCAAGCAGCGACCTCCTTGCCAAAGCGCAAGAAATCGTCGGGACGATTGTCTCGAAGGCACCGCTGGCCGTGGCGATGGCGCTGAACGCGCTGCGCTCCGTAGACTTGCCGCAGGCGCAGGGCTTGCAGATGGAGGCTGCGCTTTTCGGGCAAGCGTGCGGGACGGAGGATTTCCAAGAAGGCGTCCACGCCTTCCTCAACAAGCAAAAGCCTGAGTTCAGCGGACGCTAATTTTATTGAGCGACTGGCTGATCTACTGGTTGGGTGAGTATGACACCAGAATCAGTCAATCAGCGATTCACCCAATTACCCCCATGGAGATCGCCCTCATCGCCCTGATGCTCGTCCTGAGCGCGTTCTTCTCCGGCTCGGAGATCGCGTTCGTGACGGCGAATCGGCTCAAGGCTGAGGTACGTGCCCATCGCGAGGGATTCATTGGGCGGCTCGTGCGCGAGTTCATCCGCGAACCGGCTAAGTTTCTGACGACCACGCTCGTCGGCAACAACATCGCGCTCGTGCTCTACTCGGCGCTGATGACGCTCGCCCTCGACGAGCCGCTGCGTGCCTTCTCGCATAGCCTCCTCGGACCGGACGCAGCGGTGGAGGGCCTCGTTCTCGTCCTCCAGACGATTATCGCCTCGACCATCGTCCTCATCTTCGGCGAGATCATCCCGAAGTCGCTCTTCCGCGAACCTGCCGATCAGGTGGTCTTCGCCGCGGCACTCCCGCTCAAGCTTACGTACTACCTTTTTCTACCGGTCATCAAAGTCGCCGGGTGGGCGAGTTCGCTGCTCGTCAAGCTGACGGGCGTGGAGGCGCAGAGCTTCCAGCAGTTCCTCCGCAGCGACTATGAAGCCATTGTCCGCGAAAGTCGCGAGGCAGGGACGCTCGACCTCGACGAGGAGGAGAGCGAGATCCTCTCCAACGTGTTCGAGCTACGGAATCTCCGGGTCAAGGACTCGATGGTCCCGCGCACGGATGTCGAGGCTGTGGACGAAGGCGCGACACTCGCCGAGGCTCGCGCACGGTTCGTCGAGACGGGCTTCTCCCGACTGCCGGTCTACCGGGAGAACGTAGACCACATCGTTGGCATCGTCGTGGCGCACGACCTGTTCCAGCAGCCGAAGCAACTCAGCGACATCGTCCGCGAGGTGACGTTCGTGCCCGAGGCGAAGCGCGCCAAAGACCTGCTCTATGAGTTCCTCGAAACCGGCATAGGGATGGTCATCGTGATCGACGAGTATGGCGGCACGGCAGGACTCATCACCGTGGAAGATTTGCTCGAAGAGTTGTTCGGTGACATCCGCGACGAGTTCGACGCGGAGGACGAAGTGATCCGCCAAGTCAACGACCACACCTTCCTTGTCAGCGGCCGCGCCGAGGTCGAGGCACTCAATGCCAACTACGGCCTCAGTCTCCCCGAAGGCGATTATGAGACCATCGCTGGCCTCGTACTCGATCGCCTCTCTTCTATCCCCGAGGAGCGTGAGGAGTTTGAGATCGACGGCTACCGGGTGATGATCTTGAAGGCATCGGCCAATCGTGTCGAGACCGTCCGGATCATCCGCGACGCGCCGGGGCGACTGGAAACCGGAGCACTCTAGCACTACTCGCTGGCAACACGTTGGGCGAAGGCAAGCACGAGGCGGAGATGTGTCGTGAGGAGGTCTACGAGGCCGGTCTCGCCGAGGCGCTCGCCGGGTGTGGTCGGAAGCTTCGGCGGCGAGATGCGCCCCATCCAAAGCGGCAGCTTATCGGCCAGCGCGCGCGGGCCGGGAAACTGACCGACCGGGAAGTGGACACCGTAGAACTCCATCTTCCGCCCAAGTCGCTCGTAGACGCTCTGGTCCACCTCCACCTCACCTTCGCTACCTTCGGCGACGAGTTGACCGCCGAGCAAATAGTCGTGGTAGAGGAACGGCGTCTCCAAGAGCGCCGCTCCCACAACCTCGGCTAGCGTACCCTGCAGCCCAACCTCGGCAGCCCGCGCCGTCACCGTCGCTACGAGGGCGAGCGTCTCCTCGGCGACGAGTTCCGGGCTGGCTGCATCCGTCAGCGACGGCAAAACGGATCGGACGAGGTCTTGCGTAGCACTGAGGATACCAAGCGAGGCGAAAGCGGTGACGCGAGTGACACGAGAATCGAAAGACATAGAGTCAAGAAAAGCGTAGGGGCAACCGACTGGTCGCCCCTACGATGCTAATGAAATCGAGTAGCTGCTAGGCCCCGGCAGCAGGGTCTTCATCGCCACCAATCGAGCGACGCATCTGCGTGTCGGCCTCAACGTTGCGAAGGTTGTAGTAGTCCATCACGCCGAGGTTGCCCTTGCGGAACGCCTCCGCCATCGCCTGCGGGATTTCGGCTTCAGCAGCGACGAGTCGGGCACGCTGCTCCTGTACCGCGGCGCGCTGTTCCTGCTCGGCGGCAACGGCTGCGGCGCGACGTTCCTCAGCCTTGGCACGGGCCACTTGGAGGTCAGCCTCGGCTTGGTCAGTCTGGAGCTTCGCCCCAATGTTCTCGCCCACATCCACATCAGCGATATCAATAGAGAGAATCTCGAACGCCGTCCCGCTGTCGAGACCCTTCGCGAGCACCGTCTTCGAGATGTTGTCTGGGTTTTCGAGCACCATCAGGTGCGTATCCGACGATCCAATCGTCGAGACGATCCCCTCACCGACGCGGGCGATAATCGTCTCCTCCCCCGCCCCACCGACGAGTTGGTTGATGTTGGCGCGGACCGTCACGCGGGCGATGGCGCGGACCTGAATACCGTCCTTCGCGATGGCCGAAATCGGCGGCGTCTCGATGACCTTGGGATTGACCGATACCTGCACGGCCTCGAACACATCGCGTCCCGCGAGGTCGATGGCCGTCGCCTGCTGGAACGGAAGGTCGATGTTAGCCTTGTCAGCGGAAATCAAGGCTTGGACCGTGTTGCGGACGTTTCCTCGGGCCAAGAAGTGCGTTTCCAGTTGACTGGCCGTCACATCAATGCCTGCCTTACGTGCCGTGATGAGCGGGCCGATGATGGCCGATGGCGGCACCTTCCGCAGTCGCATCCCGATTAGCTCCGTCAGCCGGACCCGGACGCCCGCGGTGATCGCCGAGACCCACAGGCCAAGCGGAATGAAATAAAAAAAGACGATCAGGAGCGCGACGATCAGGAAGATGACCAGCACGCCACCCGTGGCAAACAGGGCGTCCATGAGCAGTAGGGTCTGGGTGTGTACCTAAGGGTACGCATCACAGCCCATAGGTTTCAAACCCTTCGCTCAGAATACCGGACCGGGTGATCCCGTAGTGCGATACTCAGGCCAGTTGGCCTGCCTGCTTCGGATCAGCGAGTAGATAGTCTGCCTCGACGCGGCCTTGGGCCATCTCGCGGAGCCGTCGCTTTAGGAGCCGCCGCCGAAGTGGACTGATGTGGTCGACGAACAGCACGCCATTGAGGTGATCGAACTCGTGCTGCACCACACGGGCTAGCATCCCCGATGCCTCGATCTCCTGCTGCTCGAACGAGCGGTCCAGAAAGCGGACGCGGATGTGATCCGGCCGGATCACATTCTCGCGGATGTCGGGAATGGAGAGACATCCCTCCTCGTAGTCGCAGAGGTCATCTTCGTCCGCCTCCACAATGTCTGGGTTGATGAACGCAATCGGCCCCTGCGCCCAGTCTGGTATCTCGCCCAACTCCTCTTGGATGTCCTCAGCCATCGCACTGAGATCCACAACAAAGAGGCGCTCGGTCCGCCCCACTTGGGGCGCGGCCAAACCAATCCCACTCGCCCCGTGCATCGTCTCAACCATGTCATCGAGCAACTGCTGGAGCTCAGGGCTGTTGGCCTCGATGGGCATCGTTTCCGTGCGAAGCACTGGGCTGCCGTAAGGGTAGATGGGGAGAATCATGCGATGTGTCAGGAGTCAGAGGTTGGGAGCCCGTCAGCCATCTCGTCGAGGTATTCTTGGAGGATAACGGCAGCAGCAGCGCGGTCTACGCGGGCACGGTCGCGGCGGGCTTTACGCCCTGCACCGGCAGCACGAATCGCATCCTGCGCCCGCGCCGAGGAGAATCGCTCGTCCCACGTCACAATGGCAACGCCGGGAAAGGCGTTGCGCAGCCTGTTTACGAAAGGCTGCACACGCTGCGTCGCTGCGCCCTCCTCGCCGTCCGGCGTGAGCGGCCAGCCGACGACCAGCGTTTCGATTCCCTCACGGTCGTGCAACACCCGGAGCGCTGTCACGGCCTCGTCCGGCGCGTGGGTCTCCAGCGGTTGGGCGAACAGCCGGAGCGGATCAGCCACCGCGAGGCCAACTCGCTTGGTGCCATAATCCACGCCAACGATCCGGGACCGAGTGGGAAGCATTGCGGTCAGAGGTAAAAGACAGGGCCGGCAGAACCGGCCCTGAATGTACAACGAGAGACTGAGGCGGACAGCTAGGCGTTGCTCAGTTCCTTCTGGCGAGCCGTCCCGTTGGTCTTCTTCGCACCGTTCTTGGACGTGCCGTTGGTCAGCGCATAGTCGGCGCTGCCTTCGGGAATCGAGTAGCCAAGTTCGGCGAGGGGCTGCTGTAGTTCCTGCTTGACTCGCTTGCTCGGCTTGAAGTGCGTCTTGCGGCGGCTGGGGATGAAGACCGTCTCGTTGGTCTTGGGATTCCGCGCCTTCGGCTTGGCCTTGGTCTTCTTTACCTCGAACACGCCAAAGTCACGTAGCTCGATCCGGACCTCGGGGTCCGCGGCAAGCATCAGTTCGCGTAGCGCGGTGATGACGTCCGTCACCCAGGGTTCCGACTTGTAGATCGGCTCGCCTCGCAACTCGGCGACGCGGCGCGCTACATCTTTCTTTGTCAGCGTTGGGACACGCTTATGAGCCATGATTTTCTCCGTGGTGGTGAGTAGATGGTGGTGGTGCTACACATACGAAGGTTTGACGAACGAAACGAAACGGATAGTTCAGCTTGAAGCACTCTCAGAATCCGGCCTGATTCTGCTATATACAATCGACAAGCTACTTACCGTTTGCCATTTTTTCAATTCGATGCGTAGAGCGCCTGCTGCTCAGTAGCAGCCAGAATCGCCAAGAGCGCTCAACTATGCGTATATGCACATGTTCCAATGAACAACGTTCATACTATGATTATCGTCCCATAAAAATCAATTGCGCAGAACCTTCATGAATGGCCTTCATTTTCAAATCGATAGACCCCAAAGATGCCCTCAACCCGCCCGAGGCGCTGCATCAGCCGCTGGAGATGCTTGAGGTCGGACACAAGAAGCACAATGGTTCCCTCGAACACGCCGTCTTCGCTCTCGATGGTGATGGAGCGGATGTTGGTTTTGAGGTTTTTCGAGATAACAGTAGTCAGGTCCGAGACCATCCCCACCCGGTCTTCCCCCACAAGCCGAAGCGCCGAGATGAACTGTACGTCTTTCTGCCTGCTCCATTCAACCGGGATAACGCGGTCGGCGTGGTCCATGAGCAGATGCGGGGCGTTGCGGCAGTTGTTGCGGTGGATGTTGATGGTGCCCGTCTTGGAGACGAACCCGAAGACATCGTCACCGGGAATCGGGTTGCAACACGTTGCGTACTGCGTGGCGAGGTCAGCGTGGTGCTCGCCGTCAATCACGAGGGTGGCACGGCCTTCCTCGCGGGCGGTCTCCGTGAACTCGGTGACCTGAAGCCGCAGTGGCGTCTCGTCAGTCTCCGTCTCTCCTTCGTCTTCGACACGGCGTCCCTCCTTGACGAAGCGAACGAAGTCAGCTGGATCGTACAGGCCCGACCCGATTTCGTAGAACAGTTGCTGCGTGTTAGGAAACTTGAGCTTGGACGACAGCCGATTCAGATCGTCCTCTTCGATCTCCAGCTTGGCCCGCTTCAGCTTACGCTCCAGCAGTTCACGCCCGTGTTCGGCAGTCTTGCGGCGCTTCTCTTTGATCCAATGCCGGATGCGCGTCCGTGCTTTGTGCGTCACCACAAACTGCATCCAGTCCGGGTTCGGCTTCTGCTTGTTCGAGGTTAGGATTTGCACCTGATCGCCACTTGTGAGGTGCGACGAGAGCGGCACCATTCGCCCGTTCACCTTGGCCCCGATGCAGTGAAACCCGACCTCCGAGTGAACCTGGAAGGCGAAGTCTACAGGCGTCGCGCCGCGTGGCAGCGTCATCACGTCGCCCTGTGGTGTGAAGACATAGATCTCCTCGTCATAGAGGCTGAGTTGGAAGTCCTTGACGAAGTCGCTAGCCCGATCCGAGGCAGGCGTCTCCAGTAGCTCTCGGACCCACGTATAGATCTGTTCTAGCGCCTCGTCGCTGCGTACCTTCGCCGCCACGCCGTCTCCACCGCCCCCCCCCTCTTTGTATTTCCAGTGAGCCGCCACGCCCTGCTCGGCGACGGCGTGCATCTCTTCGGTCCGAATCTGGATCTCGACAGGCCGCCCATCGGGACCGATGACCGTCGTGTGCAGACTCTGGTAGCCGTTGGACTTCGGGACAGAGATAAAATCGCGGAAGCGCTCCGGAATGGGCTTGTAGAGATCGGTCAGAATCGAGTAGACGCGCCAGCAATCCTCGCGGCCCTTCTTGCCCTCGCTCTTAAGCACGACGCGGACGGCGAACAGGTCGTAAATCTCGTCGAGGCCCTTCTGCTGGACCTGCATCTTCCGATGGATCGAGGAGATGCTCTTGGGCCGACCGTAGATTGAGAACTCAAATCCCGCGTCTTCTAGCTCTGCCTTGACCGGCTCGATGAACTGCTCGACGTGCGACTCGCGCTGCTTCCGGGTCTTGTCTAGCCCGTTTGCGATGGCGCGGTAGGCATCAGGTTGGAGGTACTTCAGGCAGAGGTCTTCCAACTCGGTCTTGACCTTGTTCAGCCCGAAGCGGTGGGCGAGCGGCACGAAGAGATCGTGCGTTTCGGTGGCAATCTTCAGTTGCCGACGCTGGTTCAGCGAGTCGAGCGTCCGCATGTTGTGCAGCCGGTCGGCGAACTTGACGATGATGACCCGGATGTCGGAGGCCATCGAGAGCATCAGCTTGCGGACGTTCTCGGCCTGACCGAGGTCGCGGCTGGCGAAGACGTGGTCGATCTTGGTCAGCCCGTCGATGATCCGGGCCATCCCCTGCCCGAACTCGGCCTCGATCAGTTCGAGCGAGATGTCGGTGTCCTCCACCGTGTCGTGCAAGAGTGCGGCGACGACGGACACATCGTCGAACGGGACATCGCGGGCGACGATGGTGGCGACTTCGAGCGGGTGCGAGATGTAGCGCTCGCCCGAAGCGCGGCGGTCGTCGCGGTGCGCCCAGTAGGCAACCCCGAAGGCCCGGCGGATGTAATCCTCATCCACGATGGGCAGATTGCGGCGGCAGTATTCGAGGAGCACCCGGAACCGTCGCTCGAAGGCAGGCTCAACGTGGATATCCCGAAGCTGGGCGCTGAAGTAGGTAGAGGCTTGGAGCATGCGCTAAAAAGGCGACGAGGAAATTCCTACGATACGGCGATCCGTGCTGTCGTGCAACCGCGTACATACGGAAGCGGCCCCACCTGATGAACAGGTGGGGCCGCTTGAATCAAAGCGAGCGAACCGATCTGTTACTCCGGTTTGTCCTCTTTCTTGTCAGCATCGTCCGAGTCATCATCGGCAGCGCCTTCTTCAGCCGCCTGTTTGGCCGCTGCCGCCGCCTCCTTCAGCTTCTCGACGTAGCTCGCGTGCGCGTCCGCATCACCGGCGGCGAGGAAGCCCGCTTGCTCGGCCCACGACTCTTCGTTGGCCGCAGCGTCAGACATGTTGCTACCCTCAGCAATCGCGTTGCGGAGCGTGTCGAGGTCGGCTTCGGCGAGTTGGGCGAAGGTCGTGATGCCTGCGTCATTGAGTGCGCCGGCGAAGACAGGACCGATGCCCCAAACCGTCGTGAGGTCGTCGGCTGCCTCCGTTGCCGCTTCGGCTTCGGGAGCTTCCTCGGCGGGAGCCTCAGCAGCGGCTTCGGCCTCAGGAGTTTCATCAGCGGGCGCTTCGACCTCCACGCTCTCAGCAGCAGCCTCTTCTACCGTTTCAGCAGCAGGTGCGTCCTCAACGGCGGGGGCTTCAGCCTCCACGGTCTCGACAACCTCCTCTGCAACCTCTGCGGTCTCCACAGCGGCAGCGGCGGCAGCCTGCTGGCTGGCACCCTTGCTCCGGCTCCGACCACTGCTGCGGCGCGTCCGGCGCGTGCGCTTGGAGCCACCTTCCGGCTGCACGTCGTTGTAATCAACGAGTTCGATGATAGCAAGCTCTGCCGCATCACCCTGCCGGAGGCCTAGCTTGACGACGCGCGTATAGCCACCGGGCCGGTCGCCGACGCGGCTGGCGATATCGCCGAACAGCTCTTTGACGGCCTCCTTGTTGCGGAGGTGACGGAAGACTTGGCGACGACTGGCCGTCGAGTCATCCTTAGCCCGGTTGATGAGCGGTTCGATGAAGGAGCGGAGGGCCTTCGCCTTCGGCAGCGTCGTCTCGATGCGCTTGTGCTCGATCAGCGCCGAGCCCATCGCGGCGAGCGTGGCTTTGCGGTGTGCTGCGGTGCGCCCGAGCTTCTTGATTTTCTTCTGGTGTCTCATCGTATTGCTATTGGCTTTTGGCTATTGGCTTTTAGTCGTCGCCCTCGGCCAACAGCCAAGGACTAACAGCCAAAAGCTGGTCAGGCGGTTTCTTCGACGTACTTGTCCACGTCCATCCCGAAGCGCAGGTTGCGGTCTTCGAGCACGGCAACAAGCTCCTGAAGGCTCTTGCGACCGAAGTTGCGGAACTTCAGCATCTCGCTCTCCTCGCGCCCAACGAGGTCGCCGATCGTCTTGATCGAGGCGGCCTTGAGGCAGTTCTGGGCGCGCACCGAGAGGTCGAGGTCGTCGACGCTCTGGTTGAGGAGGGAGCGGACGCGCTGAACCTCGGCGTCGACTTCCTTCTCCTCTTCCGGCTGCTCCGGCTCCTGCTCGACCGAGATAAAGAGGCCGACGTGGTCACGGAGAATCGAGGCGGCGGCAGTGAGGGCGTCCTCCGGCGTGATCGAGCCGTCGGTCTCGACTTCAAGCGTGAGCCGCTCGTAGTCGATCTTCTCCCCGACGCGGGCCGGGTTGACGGTGTACTTCACGTTGAGGATCGGCGTAAAGATCGAGTCCACAGCAACGACGCCGATGGGGTCGTCAGCCCGCTTGTTCTCGTCGGCTGGCACGTAGCCGCGCCCGCGCCCGACGCGGAACTCCATCAGCACGTCCGCCTCGTCGGAGAGCGTGGCGATGTGGTGGTCGGGGTTGAGAATCTCGAACTCGGCGGTGGCCTCGGCGAGTGTTCCGGCGGTGAGTTCAGCCGGTCCATCGAGTTGGACGGTGATGGTGCCTTCGTCCTCTTCGCCCGCACGGAAGCGTACGCCTTTGAGGTTGAGGATGATGTCGGCTACATCCTCGGTGACGCCGGGGATGGTCGAGAACTCGTGCTGGACGCCATCGACTTTGAGGGCCGTGATGGCGGTGCCTTCGAGCGAGGAAAGGAGTACGCGGCGGAACGCGTTGCCGATCGTCACGCCGTAGCCGCGCTCGAGCGGCTGGACGGTGAAGCGGCCGTAGGTCTCGTTCATCTCCTCGACCTGCACGCCGTCCGGCATCTGAAGCTGGATATTCGTCATCGTCGTGGTCATTAGCTATTCGGACTAAAGGGTGGCGGAAGCGCGGGGGACCCGGTCAGGTCTCCGCAGAGGGCTGCGTCGAGGTGGCCTACTTGGAGTAGAGTTCGACGATGAGCTGCTCGCGGATATTCTCTGGGATGTCCTCACGCTCAGGGAAGTCGATGAACTTGCCGCGGAGCTTCTCGCGGTCCACTTCGAGGTGCGGGAACGCCCGACGGCTGCGCTCGGTGGCCTCGCGGATCGCCTCAAGGTTCTTGCTCTTGGGCCGGATCTCGACGATGTCGCCGGGGCGAAGCATGTGCGACGGGATCGACGACACGCGGTCGTTGACCATGACGTGTCCGTGGTTCACAAGCTGCCGCGCTTGGCGGCGCGTCCGGGCGAAGCCGAGGCGGAAGACGACGTTGTCGAGCCGGGCTTCCAGAAACTTGAGGAGGTTCTCACCGGTGACGCCTTTCTTGCGGGACGCCTTCTCGAAGAGGTTGCGGAATTGCCGCTCCAGCAGACCGTAGGTGTACTTGGCCTTCTGCTTCTCCTTGAGCTGCACAGCGTACTCGCTCTCCTTGCGGCGGCGGCTCTGCCCATGCTGTCCGGGCGGATACGCCTTCCGCTCAAGCGATTTGGAGGGGCCGAAGATGGGGTCGTTGAAGCGGCGGGCTAGCTTCTGCTTGGGGCCTCTGTATCGGGCCATAGGATGCTCTGTATGTCTTAGGGTGGACAGACGTGGAACGCGCCCTGTAGACACGTCCCGTCGGACTTATGCCGAATGCCGAGGCTGGATGCCTCGATGCCGTGTGTCAGACGCGGCGGCGTTTCGGGGGCCGACAGCCGTTGTGAGGGATAGGAGTGATGTCGCGGATCGTGAGCAGTTCGAGGCCAGCCGTCGAGAGGGCGCGGATCGCGCCTTCGCGCCCGGAGCCGGGGCCTTTCACGTAAACATCGACGCGGCGAAGACCGAGGTCGTAGGCTTCCTTCGCCGCTGCACCGGCAGCGACACCGGCAGCATATGGCGTGTTCTTCCGGCTGCCACGGAAGCCCATCTTGCCGGAGCTAGCCCACGAGATCGTGTTGCCGTAGGAGTCCGTGATGGTGACCATGACGTTGTTGAACGTCGCCTTGATATAGGCCGTGCCGTTGGACTCGACCTGTATTTTCTTTTTCTGCTGGCGGCGTCCGCCGCGTGCTTGCTGCTTTGCCATGCGTAGGGTTGTGTGAGGTTGTCAGTCCCGGCGTGCCTCCCGTGACGAGGAGCAAGTGCTCCGCGAGAGGAGGCGGACCGGGGACGGATAGATGAGCCGACGAGCGGCAACCGGCTTACTTGCGCGGTGCCTTCTTCTTGCCCGCGACGGTACGCTTGCGGCCCTTCCGGGTACGCGCGTTGGTCTGCGTGCGCTGGCCGCGAACGGGCAGGCCGCGTCGGTGACGAAGCCCACGGTAGCAGCCGATGTCCATCAGGCGCTTGATGTTGAGCTGCGTCTCGGTGCGAAGCGAGCCTTCGACCGTGTAGGTATCCTCGATCATGCGCCGGACAGTCCGGGTCTGATCTTCGGTCCACTCCGACGGGTGGATATTCGGGTCGATCTCGGCACGCTCGAGGATCTCGTTGGCGCGTGAGCGGCCGATGCCGTAGATGTCGGTCAGCGCAACTTCGCCGCGCTTGTTGTTCGGAACGTCGACTCCTGCAATTCGGGGCATAGGTCAGAGAGGCTTAGCCTTGGCGCTGCTTGTGCTTGGGATTCTTCTTGTTGATGACGTAGATGCGCCCCTTGCGACGGACAATCTTGTCGTCGGCGGAGCGCTTCTTGACGCTGGCTCGGACTTTCATAGCTC
This sequence comes from Rhodothermales bacterium, assembly GCA_028284265.1. Classification (GTDB taxonomy): domain Bacteria; phylum Bacteroidota; class Rhodothermia; order Rhodothermales; family JANQRZ01; genus JANQRZ01. The sequence continues at coordinate 13,118 of JANQRZ010000003.1, read as the reverse complement.
AGGTTTCAGCGAGTACGGTCTCGGCGCTCGGGATGAAGGCTCCCTTCTCGGCGAGGACGGACTCTATGGAGTCAAACGAGGAGAGCACGGTCGGCTCGCCTCGGTTGATCAGGATCATGTGTTCGTAGTGGGCCGCGGGCGACCCGTCGGCGGTGCGGACAGTCCAGCCATCGGCATCAACGACGATGTCCGACGTACCGCCGGTTATCATCGGCTCAACGCAGAGCGTCATGCCTGCTTTGAGCTTCTTGCCGACACCCCGGCGTCCCACATTCGGCACCTGCGGGTCTTCGTGCAAGCGCTTGCCGACACCGTGGCCGACGAGGTCGCGGACGACGCCGTAGCCTCGGGCTTCGCAGTACGACTGCACCGCGTGCCCGATATCGCCAATTCGCCGACCGTGCAGCCCATTCCGTATGCCTTCGTAGAGCGACTGTTTCGTATCGCGCAGCAAGGCAGCCTTCTCAGCCGATATTTCACCGACTGCGAAGGTGTAGGCGTAGTCGCCGAAATAGCCGTCCAACTCGACGCCGCAATCTATGGAGACGATGTCGCCCTCTTTCAGCGGCTCTTCGCTCGGGAAACCGTGGACCACGACATCGTTGACCGAGACGCAGAGTGCCGCTGGGAACGGCATGTCATTGCGTGCGATCCGGTAGCCTTTGAACGCAGGGCGCGCCCCGGCGTCGGCGATCATCTCTTCGGCGACACGGTTCATCTCACTCGTCAGCGCACCTGGCTCGACGCGGCGTGCCATCTCCGTCAGCACCTGCCCGACAAGGGCGGCGCTCCGGCGCATGGCTTCCACATCGCGTTCGGACTTGAGATGAACCATTGAGGACTCGGTTAGCGACGACCGCGGACGCGGCCACTCTTCATGAACCCGTCGTAGTGGCGCATCAACAGGTGGCTCTCAATCTGCTGCAACGTGTCGAGCGTGACACCGACGAGGATGAGCAGGCTCGTCCCGCCGTAGAAACTGGCGAAGCCCGGCGTGATCCCCGCCTGCGCAGCGAACGCAGGCAGGATGGCAACGAGGCCGAGGAAGATCGAGCCGGGAAGCGTGATCCGCGTCAGAATGTTGTCGATGAACTCGGAGGTCTGCTTGCCGGGGCGGATGCCGGGGATGAAGCCGCCCTGCCGCTTCATCGTGTCGGCCATCTCCTGCGGGTTGACCGCGATGGCGGTATAGAAGTAGGTAAAGAAGACGCAGACAAAGAAGAAGATGAGCGAGTAGCCCCACCCGAAGATGTCGCCCGTCCAGGTCCCGACGGCGAGCCAGAAGCTGCTCTCGGGGAAGAAGGCGGCAATCGTGCTCGGGATGAACATGATCGACTGCGCGAAGATGATCGGCATGACGCCTGCCGCGTTGACGCGGAGCGGGAGGTACTGCGTCGTCCCGCCGTAGACCCGCCGCCCGACGACGCGCTTGGCGTACTGGACCGGAATCCGTCGCGTCCCTTGGGTGACGAGCACGATGCCTGCCGTGACGAGCACGAGCGCGCCGATCTCGATCAGGAAGATGAAGAAGTTGCTCTTGAGCTGGAACTCGTTGAGCAGGGAGGTCGGCAAGAAGGCGATGATCCCGATCATGATGAGGAGCGAGATGCCGTTGCCGATGCCCTTCTCGGTGATCCGCTCGCCGAGCCACATCACGAAGACCGTTCCCGCCGTCAGCACGATCACCGTCGTGATCATGAAGAAGGTCGAGTTGACGACGATGGCTTGGCCGGTCGCGCCGCTCAGGAGGTTGATCGCGTAACCAATCGACTGGAGCGCCGTGATGCCGACCGTTCCGTAGCGCGTAAGCTGGGTGATCTTGCGTCGCCCGTCCTCGCCTTCGCGCTGGAGCTTCTGGAAGTAGGGCACTACCGCCCCGAGGAGCTGGATGATAATCGACGCCGTGATGTACGGCATGATGCCGAGCGCGAATATCCCGGCTTGGAAGAACGCGCCACCGACAAACATATCGAACAGCCCAAAGAGGCCGTCGCGGGTTTGGTCGCTGACATCGGCGAGAATGCGGGCGTCAACGCCGGGAAGCGTCACATACGCCCCGATGCGGTAGACGACGAGGATTCCGAGCGTGAAGAGGATGCGGCGGCGCAGCTCTTCGATCTTCCAGATGTTGCGGACGCTTTCAGCAAATGAGGACATGTCTCAGTAGAGTCTTGAGTACCGGAGCAGAATGGGTTCGTCGTTCCGGTTACTCGACCACGCGGACAGAGCCGCCAGCCGCTTCGATTTTCTCCTTGGCCGAGGCGCTGAAGGCGTGGGCCGCCACCGCGAGCTTCGCCGTGAGTTCGCCGTCGCCGAGGATTTTGACCCGGTCACGCTTGTCGGTGAGGCCAAGCGAGACGAGCGTCTCCGGCGTCACATCGGCTCCGCTCTCGATCCGGCCCTCTTCGAGCAGGCGGCTCAGGCGCGAGATATTGACCGGCGCGTACTCGACGCGGTTGGGGTTCTTGAAGCCGCCTTTCGGGATGCGGCGCTGGAGCGGCATCTGACCGCCCTCGAACCAAGCCGGAATGCTGGCCCCGGCGCGGCTCTTTTGGCCCTTGTGCCCCTTCGTGGCGGTACCGCCCTTGCCGGAGCCTTCGCCCCGACCGATTCGCTTCTTCGACTTCGTTGAGCCTTTGGCAGGCTTCAGGTTGCTGAGGTCCATCGTGTGTGTTGGCTAGACGCCCGTCTATCGGAGACGGACTCGCGTGAGAAAAAGAGGGCCTACGCTTCCTCAACGGAAACGAGGTGCCGAACCTTCTCGACCATCCCACGAATCTGCGGGGTGTCGTTGAGTTCGTTGGTCTTGCCGATCTTGCCGAGGCCGAGCGCCTCAATGGTGCGCTTCTGTACGCCCTGCTGGCCGATCGTGCTCTTGGTCTGCGTGATTTTCAGCGTTGCCATCTGTACGTGATCTGGTGCTCCCCAAGCAACGACCAAACGGTCGAGGCGGGAGCCAATTATCCGTTAAAGACGCGGGTGACGGAGACGTCGCGGCGCTTCGCTACCTCGCCCGGGTCTTCGAGACTCTGGAGCGCGTTGATCGTGGCACCGACGACGTTGTTCGGGTTGTTCGATCCTTGGCTCTTGGTGAGCACGTCGGTGTAGCCCGCGCATTCGAGCACGGCACGAACGCCGCCACCAGCGATTACGCCCGTACCCTCGCTTGCAGGCTTGACGAGCACACGCCCGGCATCCTGCACGCCGATCACGGCATGCGGGATCGTACCCTTCTTCATCGGGACCTTGAACATGTTCTTCTTGGCCGCATCGGTGCCCTTCGCAATGGCGTCGGCGACTTCGTTGGCCTTGCCGAGGCCGTGGCCGACCGTGCCTGCCCCATCGCCAACGACGACGACGGCGCTGAACGAGAAGCGACGACCGCCCTTGACGACTTTCGCTACGCGGTTGATGTGGACGAGCCGTTCGATCAGGTTCTGCTGCTCGGAGGCTTTGGCCTTGCGGCCGCGTCTGCTATCCTTTGCCATATCGGTGTGTGCTGCACGCTGGGCGTGCGTTGATTAGAACTTCAGTCCGCCTTCGCGTGCGCCATCGGCGAGCGCCTTGACGCGGCCGTGGTAACGGTAACCGTTCCGGTCGAAAACCGCCGTCTCGACACCCGCTTCCTTCGCCTTCTCGGCGAGGCGCTGCCCGACGGCCTTCCCGACCTCGGTCGGGTTGCCACCGGAGACGCCGTCTTCGAGGCTCGACGCCGCGGCGAGCGTGTGCCCGTCGAGGTCGTTGATGAGTTGGGCGTAGATGTTGTTGTTCGAGCGGAAGACGCTCAGGCGCGGGCGCTCGCCCGTCCCGTGGATTTTGGCGCGAACCCGGCGCTTGATACGCATCCGGTTCTGCACCTTTTTGCTTGGTCGTGCCATGTTGGTTCAGGTCTCGGCGGGAAGATTTCCGACCTTCCCGCTCATCTGATATGGAGTTAGCGAGCAGCCGTCTTGCCAGCTTTCCGGCGGACGTACTCACCGACGTAGCGGACACCCTTGCCCTTGTAAGGCTCCGGCGGACGGAGGGCGCGGATCTTCGCCGCCACCTGTCCGACCATCTGCTTGTCGATCCCCTCAATCGTGATGATGGGGTTCTTGCCACGAGCAGATTCCGTTGTGATCGAAATGTCGTCCGGCGGGAGGAAGTAGATCGGGTGCGAGAAGCCGAGGGCAAGTTCGAGCACGCCGTTGTTGACCTCGGCGCGGTACCCGACGCCGATGACCTCGAGTTGCTTCTTGTAGCCTTCGGTGACGCCGATGACAGCGTTGTCGATCAGCGACCGGTAGAGGCCGTGCATCGAGCGGTGGCGCTGCTGCTCGGTCGGGCGCTCCACGAGCACCTCGCCGTCTTCGACCTTGACCGTGAGGTCAGGGTCGACGGGAACCATGAGTTCGCCTTTCGGGCCTTTGGCCGTCACGACGTTATTCGCCGCCACAGTCACGGTGACACCGTCACCGACAGGGATAGGCTGTTGTCCAATACGAGACATAATGCTGTTGTCAGGGGTCCACCGCACTCGGGCGATGGACCGGGGCTAAAACACTTCGGCGAGGACTTCACCGCCGATACCGGCGCGGCGGGCTTCTTTGTCGGTCATCACACCACGGGAGGTCGAGATAATGGCGATGCCCAGGCCGTTACGGACACGGGGCAGGTCGGCAGCACCGACGTAGCGGCGAAGACCCGGCTTCGAGACACGCTTCATCGTGTGGATGACGGGGACACCGCCGCGCTGATACTTGAGGTAGACGCGGAGCAAGCCCTGCTTGCCGTCATCGACGTTGAGGTAGTTCTTGACGTACCCCTTGTCCATCAGGATCTGTGTCATCGCCCGCTTGACTTTGGAGGCAGGGATGTCGGTGTAGGGGTGTCGGGCTTTCTGCGCGTTGCGAATCCGCGTCAGGTAGTCCGAAATAGGATCGGTGATACCGCTCATGTGAGTCGTTGTCTTCGGCCAGTTTGCGAGTGCGTGCCCACACTTAGCCGCTAGAGGATGTCGTGATCGGATGCGCCTCTGGCGCTACCAGCTTGCTTTCTTGACGCCGGGGATCTTGCCCGCGAGCGCCATCTCGCGGAACACGATGCGCGAAATGCCGAATTTCCGCATGTAGGCGCGGGAGCGACCCGTCAGGGCGCACCGGTTGTTGAGGCGGACGGGGCTTGCGTTGCGCGGTAGCTTCTGCAGGCCTTCGTAGTCGCCAGCAGCTTTGAGCTTGCGGCGCTTCTCGGCGTACTTCGCTACCAGCTTGCGGCGCTTCGTCTCGCGGGCGATCCAGCTTTTCTTTGCCATGGTCTCGTGTGGTTCTAAATGTCTTTAGGCCGCTTCGGCTTCTTCGCGGCGGACGAACGGCATTCCGAGCGCTTTGAGGAGCGCGAGCGCCTCGGCGTCGGTCTCGGCGGTCGTGACGAACGTCACATCGAGACCGCTGACTGAGTCCACCTCGTCAATGTTGATCTCGGGGAAGATGATCTGCTCCTTGATGCCGAGGGTGTAGTTGCCGCGTCCGTCGAACGAGCGATCCGGCACGCCGCGGAAGTCGCGCACGCCGGGAAGGGCGAGCGTCACGAGGCGGTCGAAGAACTCCCACATCCGGGCGTCTCGGAGCGTCACGCTGACGCCGACCGGCATCCCTTCGCGGAGTTTGAAGTTCGAGATGCTCTTGCGGGCGCGGCGAACGACGGGCTGCTGGCCCGTGATGGTCCGAAGCTCCTCTACGGCATCGTCGAGGACTTTCTTCGTCACTGCCGCTTCGCCGACTCCCTTGTTGACGGAGATCTTGACGAGGCGCGGGACCTGCATCGTGTTGTCGTAGCCGAACTGCTTTGTGAGCGCGTCAACGACTTCGTCGTGGTAGCGCTGCTTCAGCCGGGGGACGTACTTGTCTTCCATGATCTTCTTTGTTCGCGTGGGGCCGTTCAGCCCGAGGCAGACAGTAAAAACTGTAGGAGGCGGTGCGTGTTCGTGAAGGGTTGACTAGAACCTAGCGGTCGAGTTCTTCGCCGGTCGTCTTGGCGACGCGGACCCAGTGGCCCTTGCCGGTTTCGGGGTCTTCGATCCGCTTGCGCCCGACGCGCGTCGGGTTGCCGTCGGCGTCGACCGGCATCACGTTCGAGATGTGGATTGGGAACTCGCGCTCGATACGACCGCCGTTGGGGTTGGTCTGGTTCGGCTTGGTGTGGCGGATACGGACGTTGACGCCTTCGACGACCACGCGATCGGTCTTCGGATACACCTTCAACACACGCCCGGCGAATCCCTTCTCACGCGGATTGATGCCGGTGATCGACTTCGTCAGCGCGACGGTATCGCCCTTTTTGATGTGGAGCTTCTTCATGGCTGGAATGCTTAGAGGACTTCGGGGGCGAGGGAGACGATGCGCATGAACTGCTTCTCGCGCAGCTCGCGGGCGACGGGGCCGAAGATGCGGGTCCCGCGCGGCTCGTCGGCGTCGTTCAGGAGGACAGCGGCGTTCTCGTCGAAGCGGATGTACGAACCGTCCTTGCGGCGGTACTCCTTCTTCGTGCGGACGACGACGGCGTGGGAGACCTCGCCTTTCTTGACGTTGCCACCGGGGACCGCGCTCTTGACCGAGACGACGATCTTGTCGCCGATGCGGGCATAGCGACGGCCGCTGCCGCCGAGGACGCGGATGCAGAGAACCTCTTTGGCCCCTGAGTTGTCCGCCACCGCGAGTCTGGATTCTTGCTGGATCATGGGTACGTGGTATTCAGCGCGAGGGCGCACCCCCGCGTTCGGTTCCAGAAACGGGTTACTTGGCGCGCTCGATGATCTCGACCAACCGCCAGCGCTTGTGCTTGCTCATCGGGCGCATCTCCATGATGCGGACCGTGTCGCCAGCGCCTGCGTCGTTCGTCTCATCGTGGGCCATCAGCTTGGTCGTCTGCTTGATGAACTTGCCGTAGATCGGGTGCTTGACCTGGCGCTCGATGGCGACGGAGATCGTCTTGTCCATCTTGTCCGAGACGACGAGGCCAACGCGCTCCTTACGGGCATTGCGGCCCTTCGGCTCGACGGTTTCGGGTTTCTGCTCTTCGGTAGTGGGTTCCATATCTGTTGTCAGGTCGCTTGGTGAGCCGACACCTCACCAACTACGGGTTCAGGAATAGCTCAGGCGGTAGCTACGCTGCTGCGGTCTGCTTCTGCTTGAGGATGGTTTTGAGGCGGGCGACTTCGCGGCGCTTGCGGCGGAGGACCATCGGGTCTTCGAGCTGCGCGATGGCGTGCTGGAAGGTCAGCACGTCGAGGTCGTGCTCCTCGTCTTTGATGCGCTGCGTGATCTCCTCGGCGGAGAGTTCGCGGACTTCTTTGGCTTTCATGGTTCAGGTGCGTTTGACCGTCGCCGCTTACTTGCGCGTAGCGACAGGAGCGACGTAGTCCGGGCGGACGACGAACTTGGTTTTGACCGGCAGCTTGTACTGGGCCAGCGCCATCGCCTCACGGGCGAGGTCTTCCGGCACACCGGCCAACTCGAAAAGAATGCGGCCCGGCTTGACGACCGCAACGAAGTACTCCGGCGAGCCTTTGCCTTTACCCATGCGGGTCTCGGCAGGCTTCTTCGTGATCGGCTTGTCCGGGAAGATGCGGATCCAGACCTTACCCGTTCGCTTGATCCGACGGGTGATCGCAATACGGCAGGCTTCGATCTGGCGGGAGGTGATCCAGCCCGGCTCGAGGGTCTTGATAGCGAAGTCGCCGAAGTTGATCCGGGAGCCGCGCTGCGCGTTCCCTTTGATGCGCCCCTTCTGCATCTTGCGGAACTTGGTGCGCTTGGGCATCAACATGACAGTAGACTCGGTTTAGTGCGTGTGCAAGTGGATTCAGAAAAAGAGGCTTAGCCGCGGCGCGGGCGACGGCCACCGCCGCCTTCACCGCCTCGGCCTCCGCGACCGCCCCGCCCGCCGCGTTCACCACGCTCGCCGCGCTCACCGCGACGGCGGCGCTCCGGCGGCGGAGCCGCCATCTGCTGCTGGCGCTGGACCTGGGCATTCGGGCTGAGGTCGGGCTTGCCGAGGATCTCGCCCCGGTAGATCCAGACCTTGACGCCGGTCGTGCCTTGGATCGTGAAGGCCGTCGCCTCGGCGTAGTCGATGTCGGCGCGCATCGTGTGGAGCGGGACGCGGCCTTCGAGGTACTGCTCGGTCCGGCTCATCTCGGCACCGCCGAGGCGGCCGGAGAGCTTAACGCGAATGCCTTCAGCGCCCATCCGCATCGCAGCGGAGAGCGACTGCTTCATCGCGCGGCGGAACGAAACGCGACCTTCGAGCTGCTGGGCGATGTTCTGCGCCACGAGCGAGGCGTCGACTTCGGGCCGCTTGATCTCGTTAATGTTGATCTGGATATCCTTCTCGGTAAGCTGCTTCAGCTCTTCGCGCAGCTTCTCGACCTCGGTCCCGCCACGTCCGATCACGACGCCGGGACGGCTCGTGTGAAGCGTCAGGATGACCCGCTTCGGCGTCCGCTCGATCACGACGCGGCTCAGACCCGCGCGCTTGAGGCGGGCGTCGAGGTAGCGGCGGATCTCCTCGTCCTCGACGAGCTTGTCAGCGTAGGACCCGTCGGTGTACCAGTTGGAATCCCAACCACGGATGACTCCGAGGCGAAACCCGATAGGATTGATCTTCTGACCCAAAGTAGTATCCTCTGCGTTGCTTCTCTGAAAGGGGTGTGCTAGGCGTCGTCTTCGACCTCATCGCGCGAGGCGACGACGACAGTGAGGTGGCTGTTGCGCTTCTTAATCCGGTGGGCGCGACCACGCGAGACGGGGCGGAACCGCTTGAAGACCGGGGCCTCATCCACGAAAATCTCGCTCACGATGAGGCCTTCTTCGTCCACGCGCTCGTCGTCGGCCTGATCGAAGAGGTTATGCACCGCCGATTGGATCGTCTTCTCGATCGGGGCCGCCGCTTTCTGCGGCAGGAAGTGCAGCGTGTTGAGGGCCTCGGTGACGCCTTTGCCACGGACCTGGTCCGCGACAATGCGCATCTTGCGGGGCGAGGAGCGGATAAACCGCAGCTTGGCTCTGGCTTCCATCTCAGGAGTTGCTGTTAGGACGTGCGTTGTGGTCGTTTCGTCTAGCGGCGCTTGTCGGCCTTCGTACCGGCGTGGCCGCGGAAGAGGCGCGTCGGCGAGAACTCGCCGAGCTTGTGACCGACCATATTCTCGGTGACGTAGACGGGGATGAACTGCTTGCCGTTGTGTACGGCGAACGTGTGCCCCACGAACTCAGGCGTGATCATCGAGCCTCGGCTCCAGGTCTTGATGACCTTCTTCCGGCTGCTCTCGTTCATCGCGTCCACCTTGCGCTGGAGCTTGTAGTAGATGTAGGGGCCTTTCTTGAGCGAACGTGCCATAAGGATTGGCTATTTGCTTTTAGCTGTTGGCTTTTAGTTCTCAGGCTGCCGGGCCAAAAGCCAACAGCCAGGAGCTAAGAGCTATTTCTTCTGCTTGCGGCGGCGGACGATGAACTTGTTGGAGGCTTTGCCCTTTTTGCGGGTCTTGTAGCCCTTGGCCGGCACCCCGGTCGGGCTTTTCGGATGCCCGCCGGACGCCTTGCCTTCCCCACCACCCATCGGGTGATCGATCGGGTTCATGGCGACACCGCGCGTCTTCGGGCGGATGCCGAGCCAGCGCTTGCGACCGGCTTTGCCCCACTCGATGTTCATGTGGTCCGGGTTCGAGGTCTGCCCAATCGTGGCGCGGCACTGGACCGGCACCATGCGGATCTCGCCCGAGGGGAGCTTGAGGGTGGCATACTTGCCTTCGCGCGCTTGAAGCTGCGCGAACGTACCCGCGCTGCGGGCCATCTGCGCGCCCTTGCCGGGCTTCATCTCGATAGAGTGGACGAACGTACCGAGCGGGATGTTGGCGAGCGGGAGGCAGTTGCCGACTTCCGGCGGGGCGTCTTCCCCAGCTTGCACCATCGTCCCGACGGTCAGCTTGTCCGGGGCGATGATGTAGCGCTTCGTGCCATCGACGTAGGCGAGGAGCGCGATGCGGGCCGTGCGGTTCGGATCGTACTCAATCGAGGCGACCTTGGCGGGGATACCGTCCTTGTCGTTGCGCTTGAAGTCGATGATCCGGTAGCGGCGCTTGTGACCACCGCCTTGGTGGCGCGTCGTGATTCGGCCGTTGTTGTTCCGGCCCCCCTTGCGCTTGACCGGAGCAAGCAGGCTCTTCTCCGGCGTCGACTTGGTGATCGTCTCGAACTGCGAGACCGAGCGCTGGCGCTGGCCCGGTGTGTTCGGCTTGAGTTTGCGGATTGCCATGAATCTGTGGGTCTAGGCATAGCTGCCGACTCGCCGAAGCGAGCGGCTTTGCGCCCGGTGAAACTAGATGCTTTCGAAGAAGTCGATCTCGCCGCTCTTGAGGGTTACGATGGCCTTCTTGTAGGAAGGCTTGCGCCCTTCAATCAGGCCCCGGCGGGTGAACTGGCGGCGGCGCTTGCCGCGCACCACCATCGTTCGCACCTCTTTGATATCCACGTCGGGATAGCGGGCCTGGATTGCGTTGCGAATCTGGATCTTGTTGGCGTTCTTCGCCACCTTGAAAGCGTAGTGCCGACCCTCCTCCGTGAGACGGGTCATCTTCTCGGTGACAATGGGTTCGATGAGAATGGAGCGGGCCATGATCGGACTTGGCTAAAAGGGTGAACTACTCGGCAGCGACTTCGGCAGGCTCGGCTTCGACCGTCTCGACCGGAGCAGGCTCAGCGGTCTTGCCGAGGGCAGCGGTCAGCGCGTCAAGGGCACCCTCTTGGAGAAGGATCACCTGCGCGTTCATCAGGTCAAGCGTCGAGGCACCAGCAGCGGGGCGGACGGTCAGCTTCGGGATGTTGCGCCCGGAGCGGTAGAGCACATCATCGTGCTCACTCGTGAGGAGGAGCACCTTGCGCCCGTCGAGGTCGTGGCTCGAAAGCAGACTTGCAAGATCGCGCGTTTTCGGGGCGTCAAACTGGAAGTTCTCGACAATACGAAGTCCCTCCTGCTGGGCTTTGTAGGCGAGGGCACTCCGGCGGGCGAGCTGCTTCGTCTTGCGGTTGACACCGACAGAGTAGCTGTGCGGGCGCGGACCGAAGATGGTGCCTCCGCCGCGACGAGTCGGGCTTTTGGCATCGCCGACGCGAGCGTGGCCCGTCCCTTTCTGCCGGTAGAGCTTGCGCGTGGAGCCACGGACTTCGCCACGCTCCTTCGTTTTGTGCGTCCCTTGGCGAGCGTGTGCCTGTGCGGCACGTACGTCGAGCCAGATCGCGTGGTCGTTCGGCTCAATGCCGAAGATGGTCTCGTCGAGTTCGACGGTGCGACCAGCGTCGCTGCCTTCGCGGGTATAAACGGTCAGTTTCATCGGTTGTCTCTCTTAGGTCGGTCGCGCGAGCGACCAATCGCTTAGGCTTTGCGGATTTCGACGATCCCCTTCCGGGCACCGGGCACGGCACCCTTCACGAGCAGCATGTTCTTGTCGGGGAAGACGCGGACGACGCGGAGGTTCTTGACTGTCACGCGGTCGCCGCCGGTGCGGCCCGCCATCTTGGTCCCCTTGAACACGCGGCTCGGGTCCGAGGCTTGGCCGATAGAACCCGGCGCACGCTGGCGGTTGTGCTGACCGTGGGTTGCGTCGTTAACGCCGCCGAAGTTGTGGCGCTTGACGACACCCTGGAAGCCTTTGCCCTTCGACGTGCCGATGACGTGGACGGCATCACCATCTGCGAACACATCGCCGACGCTGACTTCATCGCCGAGACCGAGATCGTCCATGCCGTCGAAGCGACGGAACTCGATGAGGTGGCGTTTGGGCGAGGTCTTGGCAGCATCGAAGTGGCCTTGCAGGGCCTTCGTCGTGCTTTTCTCTGTACGGTCGCCGAACGCAAGCTGAACGGCACGGTAGCCGTCCGTCTCATCGGTCTTGACCTGCGTCACGACGCAAGGTCCGGCTTCGATGACGGTACAGACGACGTTGCGTCCGTTGTCATCGAAGATGCTCGTCATGCCGATCTTCCGGCCGAGGATTCCGCTCATTGTAATCTCCTGATTAAGTTAAGCGTGAAGGTGGGTTAGTTAGCTCGACTGAAGGTGGCCTCGCCACCCTCGATCGTGTTGAGGAGTTCTTCTGGCAGTGCATCGCCGAATAGGAAGGCGATGATCTCCTGCCCCTCCGGCGTGTTGTCCGCGATGAGAGCCAGCGTGTTGTCGCCGCTCCGAAGCTCAAACGTGGCCTCTGCCGAGCCTGGAACAGGAACGGTCTGCCCATCAATCTCGGTCGTCGTAAAGCGAATCTGCTCGCCGTTCTCGACGACCTCGAAGGTGCCGCTGTTCGTCGTGGACTGCCCCGCCTCGAGGATCACAAAGTTCTGCCCTGCGACTTCGGCCTCGACGGGGCCTGTGAGCGTGAAGGCGAAGCGACTGCCCGACATAAACGAGATCGACACCGCCTCGCTGTCGCTCGCATCCAAAACCGGCACGGGAATCGTGCCGAGCAGCGTGCTTACTCGCACGCTGGCCTCCGACACCTCCCACATACCGAGAAGACGCTCCTCTATTGTGAGACCACCATCGTCGCTGTCCGAGTCACAGCCTGCGAAGGCGAGACTCAGCGCGAGCAGCGGCAGGAGGGCTATGTGCGCGAAACGATTCAAGGTCAGACTTTGATCTCGACATCAACGCCGCTCGGAAGCTCAAGCTTCATCAGGGCATCGACGGTCTTGGACGAGGTCGAGAGGATGTCGATCAGCCGCTTGTGCGAGCGGTGTTCGAACTGGTCGCGCGCCTTCTTGTCGACGTGCGGGCTACTAAGCACGGTGTAAACCGACTTCTTGGTCGGCAGCGGGATCGGGCCGCTCACGACGGCACCGGTCTGCTTGACCGTGCGGATGATCTTCTCGGCGCTCTTGTCCACGAGGTTGTGGTCGTAGGACTTGAGCTTGATGCGGATTTTCTGGCTCGCCATATGGCTTAGTGAAAAGCCGGGGCGCAGCAGTGTGCGCCCCGGCGGTTACCTACTATGTTTAGTCGAGGATTTTGGAGACGACACCCGCGCCCACCGTCCGACCGCCTTCTCGGATCGCGAACCGCAACCCCTGCTCCATCGCCACCGGCACGATCAG
>JANQRZ010000002.1 GCA_028284265.1 Rhodothermales bacterium | reverse complement strand
AACCTGTCGCGGAAGACGGTGGAGACGTACCGGCGGCGGGCGAAGGAGAAGCTGGGGTTCGAGACGGTGACCGAACTCCTACAGTTCGCCATCCGGTGGGAACAGAGCCAGACGGGGGCCGGACCTAGCTAAAGGCCTCAGACCGCCGCACAGCGTCACTCGCTCTCCGGTAGGTATAGGTCCGTGACCCTACGCGCGGCGGAATAGGCTCCGTAGCGCAGGCCTCCCCCAATCGTGTCCTGCGCCAGCACGTTGAGCCGCACCCGGTCCCAATACGGCTCGACTTTGATGTGTGCTTGCCGAGGCATTCGGTCGATCACATCCTGTCCTAGCTCCCGCACCCGCTTGTCCTTCAACACATCCTCTCGGACCTGATCAGGCAGTGGGGCTTCCAGCAGTTCGGAGGCAAGGAAGAGACCGAGCCGGAGGATGCGCCGACTGTGCATCGCGTGCATGCGGTGATAGACTGCTTCCCAGTCTAGGTCTGGGTAGGCCCGGATCAGTTCGGCCAAGTCGCAGATGTACTTGAAGCGGTCCCACCGATTCTTGAACCCGTGATAGCAGATCACCTGCAGCAAGTCTTCGCGGCCCAGCGTAGGAACCTGCCGTCCGGCGATGGGCACCGTCATGGAGCGTGCCATCAACGAGTCGAAGTCTTCCGAGTAGGCATAGCCAGGCGGCATGATGGCCGTGTGTACATCTATAAACGCTGCTGCTGCTCCGAGGCTCTGGATGCGCCGCCAGAACGTGTACTGCCCGTTGATATAGAGGTAGCTCGTCTTCTGAAAGGGACTCAGTTCCCTCGACCCATACCCCTGCCTGTGCAGCAGGTCCTCTAGCTGTGCAAAGTCCTCGCGGTGAATCAGAAGGTCGATGTCTACGAACGGTCGTAGCGCCACCCCCCCGTAGACCGTCTCGGCCAAGACAGACCCTTTCACCGCCATCATGGGAATGCCCTCATCCTTGAAGACATCGGACAGTCGGCCCAGTTCCTGCATCAGAATCAGGCTATGCGCCGAACGCGCCCCGACCATCCCGCGCAGCCACGTCATGTGCTGCTCAGAGAGAAGCCGGTCCTCCATGGTCCGCAGATGGCAATAAAGCAGGGGTTGCACGCCGTGATACCCGGCGAGCGTGACCAGATAGTTCCACTGCAAGTCCTCATCGCTGAGGTGCCGCACAATCTGTTCGGTGTGCGTGGGAGTTAGCTCTGTCCGGCAACAGAGGGTCAACACCTTGTATTCTGGACGCGCTCCAGCTTCGTCGGGGTGTATGATCGCCATCAGGCCGTCTTCGTAAGAGAGGAATACATCAGCAAACCGTTCGAGCAAGACACTCCGGCATGACCAGTTCTGGTAATGCCATTGATGCTGTCTTTCCCAAGCAGTTGCGACGCAGAATGAGCAACCCTACGCCGCGTGCTGCTACACGAAGGTACTGAGAGGAAAGATATCACCGCGTCTCCGTATCGCCTATGCACCGTTCGTTGCCCCTGCCTAGTTTTATGGTTCGGGCGGTGCCGACGAAGGCCGCAGTACAAGCTCGGCGATGACGGGTCGGTGATCAGAGAACAGGTCGGCATCTACACGGGCACGTCGGACCACCCACTCGTCGCTGACGAACACATGGTCGATTCGGATGAGTGGGAGGCGGGCGTGGAAGGTAGCACCCCAGCCGGTTCCTGCCTCCCGAAACGCATCCCGTAATCCGCGCGTGAGGTACGCATAGACCCAGTTGTTCGACGTGCTGTTGAGGTCACCGCCGACAATGAAGGGGTGCGTCTCGGCATCGAGGAGGCGGCGAAGCTCCCGCGCCTGCTCGGCCCGCACCTCGAAGTCGTGACGGTAGGCGCGGAGTGCATCGCGCCACGCGCCCAGCGAGAAGCGCTGCTCACCGTCTCGCCACGGGCGCTGGCTGCTGAAGGAATGGAGATGCACGTTGTAAAACGCAATGGTTCGCCCCTCCCACTGGAACAGTCGGCGCGTGATGCCGCCGGATGCCCAGAGTCCGCCTGACCGAGGGCCTGTCGGCGGATCGCCTGCCAGCAGTTCTCCCGGTGCCATCGGCTCAATACGAGAAAAGATGGGGCGGCTGAACAGAAAGTGCTTGCCCTCGGTGTCGGGCCACGATGCTTGGTAGGCTCTGTCTTTCAACAAAGGCCCGAGCAGAGGCGCGCCCATCGTGACGCCCGTTTCGCGGACCAGCCGGATGGTGAACTCCTGAAGCGCAATGAGATGGGGTCGGTCGCGCTCCAGCAGATCGGCGAGGGCTTCCTGCTTGCTGCCCGCGTGTCGCACGCTCGCGTTGAACGTCATCACCGTGAGACTGGGCACGTCGGCTGGAACGTCTACTGGCGCGGGACTGGCTCTCAACGCAGGCATGAGTAGGGCAGCAAGGCAGAGCAAGGTATAGCATGTCGCTCGCCGCCATCGCCGTGCCAGTGCCGTGCCGATGGCAACGACCGCGACCGCGACGAGGAGTGCTCCGCTGAAGATGGCGACGAACTGCAACCACCAGAGCGCATCCGGCGAGAGGTAAAAAGCAGCGTGCGCGGCGATGAGGAGTACAACGAGCAACACCTCCGCCGCCCGCAGCACGATGCGTAGTGCATGCCTTGCCCTGCGTTTGGGTTGTGCAGCCGAAGCCACCTCCGCACTCGTCGTCATGCCGGAATGTAGAACCGCATCAGCACCAAGACGAAGGCAGCAACATAGAGCACCGGCGCATAGCGGAACGTCTCCCGCTCACACTGAATGAGCCCCATCGCTGTGATGAGCCACGCGAAATAGAGAATCGGCGCGACGAAGTACGTTGAGAAAATGAACACCAGGAGCACGGCGTCTCGCCACTTCGCGAAGCGGAATCGGGTCGGGAGGAGAAAGGCGAGGGCGACGGCTCCTTCGATAAGCACCGTCCACCACGTCATCAGCGGGGACAGCCAGAGGACGTCCGCTGCGAACGGCACCACCAGCGAACCCGTCGGATCGCCGAACTCGGTATAGACCACACGCTCGATGCGGTCTTGCATCAACGCGCTTGCATCGAGGCCGACCACGTACTCGGAGAGCATCCAGAAGCGCGTGTCCTGAAGGAGGAAGTAATTGAAAAAGGCCCCGCTCATGTAGTCCGGCGAGAGCACCTTCCACAGCGTCGCAAACAAAAAGCAAAGCCCGATTAGGAGGCGGGCATTTACCCGCACCGCCTTCATCGCATCCAGCGCGAGAAGCGAAACGCCGACGCCGAGGCACCAGTAGAGCTTGAGGAAGTCGTGGTTGTTCTGCTGCGCCCAGCTCTCGGTGTAGGCCAGCGCGAGCACGCCGACGAGACCAAGCCAGAGCAGTGGATTCCGCATCAGCGGACGGAGCACGAGTGCTGTCACCGTCAGCGTGACGAGGCCGAGTTGGATGTACCACGCCGGTTCGTGGAGCGACAGGACGATCATCAAGAGCGTCATCGCCGCACCCAACTCGAACAGGTCCGCGCCAAGCAGAAAGTCCACCGGGCGACGGACGAACTTCTGCACCCAGCCCGAAGGCCGAGGCTGCGCGGAGGCGGATTCGGAAGTAGAGTTCATGCGGCGCTACTCCCCAGTCTGAGCTGTGGCCTCGGCCAGTTGCTCCCAACGCAACTGCTCGGCGTCAGGATCGAAGATGGGCTTCCAGACTTCCACCCGTGCGCCTTGAATCTCCACGTCTGCCGGTAGCCCATTGTAGGGCGACCGGCGCGAGTTGAAGGCGAGGTGCCCAGGATAGAGTCCTTGCACGGCATCGGTAGAGGTCGAATCAGTCCACGCGGCCTGCCACGCCTCGGAGCGGCGGAAATACTGCTGGAGGAAGTCGGGCAGCGACGGCCAGATGGTCTGGTAGGTTGAAGCATCATAGACACGCCAGTCCTGCGCGGCGACGTGGCGCGCTGCCGCGTCAAGGCGTTCCTGCTTCGGCTGCGTATAGACCAGCCGTTTCTCCATCCCAAAGCTCGGCTCGACGACGAGCGCCTCGCCCTGATCTGTAAGAACGTAGGCGCGGATGACGCGGGCACCCGGCACGTCCACCGTCGAGAACATCCCAAAGCCACCGCCGGTCCACTTGGTCTGGTTGTGGACCTCCACATTGTAGCGCTGAAACATGACGCCGAGCACGAGCACGGCGGGAGCAAGTCCGTAGGCGAGCCACTGCGGCAGTCTCATCGGGGCTCAGTCGAAAATGGATCAGGGTCGGCTGCTGGTTTCACATCGGCGGCCTCGTCTCCGGCCAGACCATCGCCCTCGATAGACTCGACGGTGCCTTCCTCTTGCCGCATCTGCGCCCGCCATGACGACGCATACCGCCCGCCGAGCGCGAGCAGTTCATCGTGCGTGCCGGTCTCGATAACCTGCCCAGCGTCCATGACGTGGATAATGTCCGCTTGCATCGCGGTCGTGAAGCGGTGGGTGATGAGAAGCGCCGTCCGTCCCTCGACCATCCGGCGGAAGCGCGCCAGCCATTCGTTCTCGGCCCATGAGTCCATCGAACTCGTCGGCTCGTCGAGGATGACGATGGGGGCCTCGCGGAAGAACGCCCGCGAGAGCGCCACGCGCTGCCACTCGCCGCCGCTGAGTTCGCTCCCCGTCTCGAACCACCGTCCGAGCACCTGATCGTACTTCTGGGGCAGCTTCGAGATGACCTCATGCGCGCCACCGCCGACGGCGGCTTCCTGCACTGCGTCGAGGTTGGCCTCGCGGCTCAGATCGCCGAGGCGGATGTTCTGCTCAGCGGTCATCTGGTACTTCATCGGGACCTGGAACATGACCGAGACGTGACGGCGGAGATCGGCCTGCGCGAAGTCACGGAGGTCGGTGCCGTCCACCGTGATGCGTCCAGCAACAGGGTCATAGAACCGGCAGAGGAGCTTGATGAACGTACTCTTGCCTGCCCCGTTCTCGCCGACTATCGCTACGATCTTGCCCGCAGGGATCGTGAGGTTGAAGCCTTCGAGTGCCCGGCGCTCAAAACCGGGATAGGAGAAAGAGACATCCTCGAACCGGACGCCCTCTTTGATGCGTGCCGGGAACGGCTTAGGCTGGTCAGGCTCTTTGAGGCTGTTTTCTTGATCGAGGAAATCGAAGAGGTGTTCGAGGAAGAGGGTGTTGGTGTAGATCTGCCCCATGTTCTGGAGCAGCCCGCCGACGAGCGCCTGTCCCTGATTGAACGCTTGGTAGAAAAGCGCGAGGTCGCCGAGTGTGGCCGCGCCGCGCGTCGCCCGGAGCACCACCCAGAGCATCGCTCCGGCGGTGGCGAGAAGGCCGAGGAAGGTAGCGAAGAGCCGCGCCAGCACCTGCTTCTTGAGGAGGTCGAGCCGCTCTTCGCGGAGCGCTTTGCGGAGCGCCATGTAGCGGCTGCGGAAATACTCGCCCGTGTTGTTGATCCGCACCTCCGCCGCTGACGCGTCGAACGTCACCATGAGGTCGAAGTACTGCGCGAGGCGGCGACGGGCCGTCGAGGTCTTCCACCAAGCATGGTACTTCTTGTTGTGCCGGACGACGACAAAGAAGGCAGGCAGCGTGCTCACGATGAGGACCAGCGGAAGCCACAGGCTATAGCTTAACAGGATCGCCGAGATCGAGAGGAGCGTCACCGCGGCACTCAACAACCCGCCGATGTTTCGGAGGAGTTGGAGCACTCGGCTGTTGGCCTGCGAGTTGACCTGCTCCAGCTTGTCGTGGTAGTCCGCCGACTCGTAGAAGCCGAAATCTACCTCGGTTGCCTTCTGGTGGACAATTTCTTTGACCTTGTCCCCCACCAGTTCTGCCTGCGCCGTCGAGACCCATTCGTTGATGCCACCGAGGACACGCTGGAGAATCATGATGCCGCCCATCAGCCCCGCTGGCGCAACCACGGCGGCCAGCCCGACCTCGCCCGCCACTGCAGCGGCGAGGCTGTCCACGAGCCACTTCGTGAGGTAGACGATGGCGGCAGGCAGCGTACCCTGCACCGCCAGCAACACAAACCATAGCACGGTCCACTTGCTCGCCGCCGACCAGATCAACCGGAGGGCCATCCCCACGTAGGACGCCCGCAGCCGGAGGTCGTCAGCCTTGTGCCGCCACGTCTGCGTTGCCATCATCGGGAGAGTGCTTAGGTGGGCTGCTCACTCGCGGAGAGCGCATCAACGTCTGCTTTGACGAGGTCGAAGATGTCCGGGAGTGAGTCGAGCGAGAGAACGCGCTCCAAGAGAGCAACCGGTGTGTGCTTGGCGAGTTGCGCGCACTGGCTGAAGTGCTCCGAAATGTAGTTGGGATCGGTGATCCAGTTGGTGGAGTGCGTGTGGGCTACAAAGTGCAGCGGTACGTGCTGCGGGTCCAGCGGCGTGATGCGGTTCTCGTCGGCTGTCTGCCGCTGAAGAACGTAGAGCTTCGAAAGAGGTATCGACCGCACGTCCTCGCCCTTTAGAACGCGCAGGCGCTTGGGCGAGACCTCGGTGACGAGCGGCAAGTTCTCGTAGTCCTCTACGAGCCGTTCGGCAGAGGCGGGGCGGAGGCGAACTTGCTTGACGCCCGGCGGGATGCGCGCCGGTTCCGTCTCCGTGCCGGGAGTCACAACCATCACATCGTCCGTGATGAGTTCGTACCCGTGCTGGCAGAAATACTCGGCGAGGGTGGATTTCCCCCAGCCGGAGTTGCCCAAGAATGCGATGGCCCGCTCTCCGTCGGAGACCGCCGAGCCGTGTAGCACGAGGAGGTGACGCTGTCGCAGCGCAGCCGCCAGCAGCGCGCCCTGCACGAAGCTCCGCAGCAGGTCATCGGAGATAGGCTTCAGCATGTCATACGTGACCACCTCGCCGCTCTGAATGTGGAAGAGCAGGTCAAGGTCCCACTCGTCTTCCTTGATGTGCCCGGAGACCACGTTCCCGTAGCGAGTGCCGGGGCTGGTTTTCCGCACCCGGAGGTTCCCCTTCTGGATGGTGATGTCCGGCGGGGCATCGCTCGACGCGAAGCCTGATAGCTCGAGGTCCGAGTGAATCGAAAGTCCGAAAGCCTTGTAGCTGTACATGGGGTGGGTGGGCTTCAGGCGGCGGAACCTTGGTGGAAATTGTCGGCGGCGCAGAGCGCGAACGCCTCATTCTAGCGAAGGCTCCGAGGAATGATCCCGGAGCCTTCGCGGCGCTGTACACTACCAGCGCGTACTGTAGGAGGCCTACGGGTTCTCGTTGAACTCGCAAAGCTCGAACTCAGTGGTCGGGCACTGGTTGATCGAGTTAAGTCCTTCCTCGATCACGTTGCCGTCCACGTCGAACGACTGGTCACCCGTGAAGGGGTCGCCGAGCGTCGCCGTAATCTCTGCCACGTTACCATAGCTGGTGAGCGTGGGTGCGATGTAGGTCTTCATAGCGAAGTACCGATTGGTTGATTGTGATTGTGAAGATCTACGAAGCAAGGCTCCGCAGACGATGCGAGGCATCGCTCAACCCGAACAACACGACGCACAACACCTCAGGTCGAGACGTGCGTCTGCGCCTGAAGCGACGGTGCATCATGATTATCACCACTCTCCGTCTCTTCTAAAGCCTCTGCAGAAGTCACTCCGGTGTAAGCCGGGAAGCGTTTCTTCAGCCAGAACGAGAGCGTGGCGATGCGGGCAAGCTGTGCCTGCTCAATGTTAGGAACGTCTTTCCCCTTGCGATAGAGGCCATCGACCACTTTCTCATCGACGAAGGGACGCAGCGGCCCGAGGTCTGTGATGTGCTCATCGAGAAGGTCGCGGTCCTGCTCGTAGAGGCCGCGCTCGAAGTTCGGGGCGAGCCACGCCTTGCCGACGCGCCACTGCACTTTCTCGGGCAGGATGCCATCGAGCGCCCGGCGGAGGATGGAGCGGGTCCAGCCGTCTTTCAAGCTCTGACCCGGAGGAAGCGCGAGGCAGAACTCCACGAGCCGCTTGTCGAAGAACGGATGACGGATCTCGATGCCATGCGCCGCGCTGGCGTGGGTCGTGAGTTCGAGCGCGGTCTGGATGCGCGAGCCGTTGAGCAACTGGCGCTGCACGTCCCGCACCGTCGTCAGTTTGGGCTTCTTGGCCTCAAACTTCTGAAGACGCTGCGCGATGCCGATGCGCTCGGCGAACGTGTCATTTAGCAGGGGCAGGAGTGGTTGGGACCGAGTTGACTCCTTGCCTTCGTTTCGGCGAGCATCGCGGGCGCGCAGCAGCGCTGCCGGTTGGATGAGCCGCCGCCAAGTGACGCGCAGCACATCGGAGCGCTTCACGCCGAAGAGCCGCTGGGCCGCCGATAGCTCCTTAAAGAAGGACCACCACCTGCTCTCATCGGCGAGGGTCTGGAGCCGAGCGAGGCCGAATCGACTGAACGCCGTGTCGAGGCTGGCGAAGCTGTCCTCGAAGTTGTGACGCTGCTCGGTCTGCCGAAACTGGCGCGCCGCGGCTTTGCTCTCGTGGGCAAAGGCCTCCCAATCGCCCGCCTCGGCAAGCTCCTTGAGATAGAGCAGCCCGTGCCCGACCACGTTATCGCCGTCCAGCCCGTCGAGCAGCACGCGAACCCCGGCCTTGCTAGCCGCGACTTTCGCAGCCCATACCAAGTGCTGGTTGCCACTGGCGAGACCATCGTCGAGATACGAGTAGACATCGTCGAGGTTGGAGAGCGGGCCAAGTTGGTCACCCTTGACGAAGTGCGGGATGAAGTCGCCCTCCTGCTTCAGCACGGCGTTGATAAACGGACTCTCGTCGCACGCCTCGATGTCGTCATAAATGAGCGAGACCGTGTGGAGCGGCTTGCCTTCCTCTATAATCTGACCCGCTACCGCCGTGATGGACGAAGAGTCCATCCCGCCACTCAACTCGGACCCGACGGGGAAGGCACTACGGAGACGGGCACGAACGGACTGAGTGAATAGCTCCCGGAAGCGCGCTTCGTATTCCGCGTCGGTCGCATCTGGTGAAACGTCCGTCGCCGGAGCGAGAGTGTAATACTGCCAGATCCGGAGGCCATCGGGGGAGGCGACAAGGGCGTGCGAGGCAGGAAGACGGAGAATCTCCTCGTAGATCGTGTTCTCCGGGTCCTCCCGCATCGTGGCGAGGAAGTCAGCGAGGCGCACCTCGTTGAGCTGCTCCG
The DNA here is from genome assembly GCA_028284265.1 of Rhodothermales bacterium. Classification (GTDB taxonomy): domain Bacteria; phylum Bacteroidota; class Rhodothermia; order Rhodothermales; family JANQRZ01; genus JANQRZ01. The sequence continues at coordinate 19,041 of JANQRZ010000002.1, read as the reverse complement.
GCACGCTAGGCACTTCGAGCAACGCCTTAATCTCCGTTCCGAAGGCGAAATGCCCACCGTTCCGATAGTGATAATAGAACGGCCGGATGCCAAAGTGATCGCGTGCGCAGAACAACCGCTGTGCCGCCTCGTCCCAAATGGCGAAGGCAAAATCGCCGATCAGGTGATCGAGACACTGTTCGCCCCATGCCTCGTAGGCCGCGAGGATCAACTCGCTATCGGTGATCGGTGTAGACGAGACCTCAAGGTGCAACTGCTCGACCAATTCGTCTCGGTTGTCGATCCGAGCATCGGCCGTGATGGCGAGGGTACCGGCTTCATTCTCCGTCGGCAGAACCTCGTGCAGTGACTCAGGCGTCGTGTGGAGCATCCGATGCCCTAGCCCTATCGGTCCCCGGCTCCACACACCGGAGCCATCCGGCCCGCAGTGCGGCATCGCGTCTACCATGCGGCGCAGCACAGCCCGGCCCACGTCGTGACCGTCTAGGTGGTATAGCCCGGTAAGTGCGCTCACGCGGCGTCTGGTCGGACCGGATTAAGCGGGGTGTAGTGAAACTGCGAACGCCCGCCACCGATGACCACGTATCCGTCGCGCTCTAACCAAGCGTGCGCCAGAAGCTCCCGTCCGTCCTTGGCGACGCCGAGGTGCAGCGAGGTCTCGTACCCGCCCTGCTGAAGCAGCCGCTGCGCAACGAGTGCCTGAACCAAGCACGGCTTATCGCCGAGCAGCCGCCGCCCGACAGATTCCACGGATGCGACCACCCGTCGCTGATACGGCGCTCCTTCCTGTGTCGTCATAGGAGGCACCGCGGTTTCCTTTGCCTCGACGAGACGCCGCACCGTCCGATACGGCAGCACCCAGAGTCCGGCCCGCACGGCCAGCACGAGACCCAGCGAGCGCAGCAGAAGCATCTTATCTGCCCACGAGCGGTCGATAAACTTACGAAGGAGTGCCATCTTTGGTCTCAATGAGCTGACGCTGCTCCATCTCGTGCAAAAAGGCCAGAAGGTCTTCCTTCAGCTTATGCGCTTCCACATCATACTCCTGAAGCAGCGCTTCCATGATCCACTCTACGGAGCGAGGCTTCCTCGCGAGATCGAAGATCCGAGCCCCTAGCTCGTTGAGGCCATAGTAGCGTCCCGAGTTCGGGTCCAGAACGACGGCCTCTCCACCGAGGTCGGCAGCCGTCAAGCCCGGAGTCACTACGATGGTCGATTGCTCTGTAATCATGAGCAGGTTCAAGTGTGGTACCTCTAGCGAGATTTAGGGGGAGAGTATAGGAACGATTGAGCAGAAGTGCCTACGCTTGCACGACATTCATCAGCAAAACACGCCATTTTGATGCCGGACTGCCTGCGGGCACTACCCATCGAGCATGAAACTGCTCTTAGGACGCCGCACCAGACATGTTAAAACCTGACCTCGAACTGAGCCGTTCGGTTCCATGCCCGTCGCGCGCACTTTCTTGACTCGTACCTGCTGCAACAGGTTCTACCGCGGCATCATCATGCTGCCCGTTTCTGCTTTCGAGCGTCGCGGCATACGAGGGAGATTCTACCACGCCCTCGCTCTTCATGAACCCTCCAATGGCATGGACATCCGGCTCGACATAGCTGCGGCGAAGGTATTTGAGCCTGTTCAGACCCACACCCGTCAGAATGAGCACCGCAGCAATAATACCGATGCTGTAGACCGCCGCCATCATGCTCATCATCACAGCAGCCACACCGAATGACAGGGCCACGGCGTAGAGCACAAGCACGGCTTGGCGGTGCGTAAACGTCCGCGTGAGGCGGTGGTGGATATGGTCCCGGTCCGGCGCGAAGATCGCCTGTCGCCCGATAAAGCGGCGAGCAATCGAGAGCGCCGTGTCGATCAGCGGAAGACCGAGCACGATGGCAGGGATGATCAACGCCAGCCAAGGGTTGGCGTGCCCCGAGCCAGAGAGCGTGTACGTCGCCAGTAGATAGCCCAAGAACAGGCTCCCGGAGTCTCCCATGAAGATGGACGCCGGGTTGAAGTTGAACAGCAGGAAACCAGCGAGCGCCCCGGTGATAATGAGCGCGATCAGGACCAAGCCAAGTTCACCATTCAGCCCGAAGATGAGGCCCAGAGACGCGAAGGCGATCAACGAAACCCCCGCAGCAAGACCGTCGAGGCCGTCAAGCAGGTTCACCGCATTGATAACGCCTACAATCCAGAGCAGCGTCAGCGGCATTGAGATCAGCGCCTGACTGTACGGATCGTCGCCGATGAACGGCAGTCCGGTTACGTCGATCCGGTAGCCTGCATGAAGCAGGGCATAGGCTACCAACAACTGAACCGCGAACTTGCCTTTGAAGCCGAGTCCTCGCGTGTCATCGTAAAAGCCAGATGCGACGATTACGAGCGCTCCTATCCACAGAGCGATTGATGGGAACTGGACATCAAAGCTCAGTAGGTCCCGCACCGCGTGCAGGTAGGCAAGTCCAACCGCAAAGCCAATAGCGATAGCAATGCCCCCAACGGCTGGGATGATGGTCGCGTGAAGCTTCCGCTGTCCATCCGGGTGGTCAACCCAGTCTCGCTCGATAGCGAGCCGGCGCACAATCGGTGTGAGCAATCCTGTCGTCCCGAAGGCAACGAAGAAGCCAGTGATCAGGATGATTAGTACCGAATACTCCATAATACCGCGTGGGTGAGTTTCTTCTGAGAGCGTCCATCACCTCGGTGACGAGTAGCTCCCGCATTGGGCTGAAGTGAATCGGTGTGGAGTAGTACCGGAATCGTGCCTTTTGCGGATGGACGTAAGGGCCTGTAACCATCGCGGCCCATATTCACGCTCTGTTCCCAGATGCGGCAAGGCCTTAGCCTGCCCGGTTATAGTCTATCGATCTCCGGCGAAGCGGGAGTGCTCCTTTGAGACCTTGCGATGGTATGCTCTAGGCGCGGCGCATCTGAGCTTAAAGCTATATACGTGGTTATCGCCACAAGCGGGTCATTATCATCGCATGAAATCTCGTGGATAGCCACCCAACTGACACACGCAGCGTGCGCCGAGGAACACCCTGCCTACACTCTATCGATTAAACGCATCGTAGAGACGTAGCCCGAGCAATGTCAGGGTGCCTAGCTGGGAAGCTAGCTGAAGAGCTTGCCGTATGTCAAATGCTCTGAAAGATTGGGTTTCGATTGCAACGATATCCTTGTCTTGGAGCGTCGGGTACGCATCGGACTGAACGAGCATTTCTGTCGTCCGTGCTTCGTACACAATCACCCGTTCCCCGCCCTGTTCGCGGAACACGCGGACTGTCTTTTTAATCTCCACTCTATCCGTTTCACGCTCAAAGAAGGAGATGCCAGCCAAGGCAAGAAATTTATCCAAGGTGATGGTCTCCCCGATGACGTAGACCCCGCTCTGCTGATCTCCCATCAGCACGATCTCCTTCGTCGCCTCTCCGGGCTGGTGGAAAATGGTATACCGCACACCACCAGAAGTCACGGGGTTCTGCTGGGCCTCTGCAGGAACAGCAGTCAGGGCGACCAAGGCCATGCAAAGGAGGGCGAGGCGTCTCATGCGCTTAGTAGATAGAAGCCGGGCTGAGGAGATGAAGTATACACGGTGCGCCGTGCGTATCAGCCATGAAGGCGTTACGCACGGCGCACAGCGGAAGGGACCGCAGGTCCGAGAGCTAGCAATATAACACGCTAGGCTTTGTGGGACCAACGCGAGGGCTTCCACCACGGCTCGATGGTCTGCTCTCCGGGACCGTAGCTGTACTTGGAGTACGGACCGTAGACCCCGTAGCTGTACTTGTAGCCATAGGCCAAGGACAGATCAAACCGGTTGAGCATCGTCCCGATGACGTGGGCACCCACGTCCGAGAGACGCTCAAGGCTGTGATCAAGATCGCCTTCTTTCGTCTTACCAGCCGCAGCGACGATGATGGTAGCATCGGCTTGCGTCGAGAGAAGCACCGCCTCTGTGGCTGCAAGAACAGGTGGTGTATCAATGATGATCATGTCGAACTGGCCGCGCAGCATCTCAAGCACATCGCGCATCCGCTTCGACCCAAGCAGTTCTGACGGGCTTTCCACGAGCGTGGGCTCAATGCCTCCTGTAAACTCCTCGTCCTCAAACCCGTTATCGAGGAGGCCGCCCGCAGGCATGACGTACAGGTTTTCATCGAGCGAGGTCTGGAACGCTTGGAGCGACTGCTCGCCATCGAGCAGAACCTGCACGAGACCCGGCTCAAGCGCACGCCCGAGAAGGGTGTGCTGCTTGGGCCGCCGGAGGTCAGCGTCAATGAGCAGTGTGCGCCGCTTGGCTTGCGCCATCGTCAGTGCAAGATTGGCTGCCGTCGTAGACTTGCCCTCCGAGGGAGCTGCACTCGTCACAAGCAACGTCTGAATCATCACACCGGGCCGACTAAACTGGACCGCCGTCCGGAGGTGACGATAGGACTCAGAGGCCGCGGACAGTGGGTCGAGGACGGTCGTCAGGCTCGTCGACACCTCATTTCCGTTGAACTCGGTGAACTGCTCGCCCCCGTAGACCTGCTTGATGTGGGGTTCCATGTTGGGAATAACCCCGATAACGTTCTGGTCACGGTCGCGGAGCTGATCCGGCTTGTAGATCCGGTTGTCCAGCTTGTCTCGGACAAAGGCAAGGCCGATGCCCAGCGCGAGGCCCATAAGCAGCCCTATCGCCATCGTATTCCAGCGGCTCGGCCCGTCAGGCAAGCTAGGAACCGGCGCTTGGCGAAGGATCCGCGCATAGCCTGGCTCAGACTGCTGTGCGATCTCGGTTTCCTGAAGGTTCTGGATGACGAACTGATACATCTGCTCTGCCTGCTGGCGCTCTCGCTGCAGCCGAGCCAGTTCCAACGACTGACCGGGAATCTGGCTCAGGTCTCCTTCCATCTCTCGAATCCGACGGTTCATCAAGCTGATCCGGGCGTCGATGCCTTCGAGGGCGATATTGTCAGTTATCATCTGACGCCGCAACTCGGCTACATAGCCCACCGCAGCTTCCCCTTGACCGATGCCTCCAGCTCCCAGAACCTCTTCTACATACTCCTCCGAAAGCTCCCGAACCCGCGCCCTAGCAGCCTCCAGTTGCCGGTCAATGACAGCAAGTTCTTCCGCACGCTTTTCTTGAGCCTCTGCAGTGCCGGTTCCTTGTCCCGTTTCGAAACCAAGAATCGTCTGCCGCTGGCTCTCTAATCCCGTGATCTGCTGCTGAAGCGACGATAGCTCGCGATCGGTTTCCGACACCATCAATTCTGTCAACTGCGGGCTGATCTCATTCAACGCCTCCTCGGTCGTCGACATCTGCGCCCGACGCATCTGTCTATCGAGTTCGGCGGCTTCGCGCTGCGCTTCCAGACCAGCGATCTGAGATACCATCGCTTCACCGGACTGCGTGAGGCCCGCAGCTTGGTTGACTTCCATGAAGCGCTGCACGGCTTCCTCGGCTACCTGAAGCTCCTCTCGGCGCTGCTCTGCCTGCTCCTCTAGGAAGACATACGTCTGATCGAGATAGGTCCGGCTCACGTCCTGCGTCTGGCGGACGTACTCCTCTGCATAAATATTGGCCAAGCGAGCTGCTTCCGACGGACTTGTGCTGACCGAGGTTACCTGAAGCGCATTGTCCAAGGAGCGACTGGCTGGCGTGAATACGACCTGCCCATCGGGCGGGTAGCTAATCTTCGGATCAGACTCGCTCATCTCTTTCAGCCGCCGATAGACCCGTCGGTGAATGTCCTGATCATTCTGGAGAATGAAAAGCTCTGTCAGGATAGTGCGGTCGCTGCGGATGAACGGCGTTTCCGCCTCAGCACCACCACCACCACTGGGCGCGCGGTTCAGCTCCAGCATAATCAAAGCACCGGTCTTGTACTCCGGCTCCAGCGTAAAGCTGTAGATCAGCGAGCCGGAGGTCACCAAGACAAGCGCCGCGATGATGATCATCCGTCGCCGGTAGAGCATATCGAGCAACTGCTCAAGCTGCTTGTTCTTGGTCTGCGAGGGTGTGTAGGAGTACCCCCCGGAGGAAGCGCCGCGCTCGCGGTCTGTCTCAGGAGTCTGCATATGCTATGAAAGCCTAGTAGGCGTCTAATCGACTGGATATTGAGGTCGGCGGCGTGGAAACCTTCTGGCGCTCCACATGGATCCCCAGATTCAAGAACGTCAACGCAGCAGTGTAGGGGAAATAGATAAGGTACAACTGCTGGAAGGCGTGATCTACTACCATCAGGCGCAGAGTGGATGGGCTTCTGGCGCAATGACAGCTCAGGAATACCGCTGTAAGGATATCGACCCTCTCGCGGATGCCTTCAATGCAGGCAAGAGCCGTTCCGATTCTGCTCGTCCCCATTTCAAAAGGTTCATGGATTTCAGAACGCCCCCGCAGAATGGTCCTATTTACCCTATGTCTTTCCCACATCGGAACGTGTCTCGCTAGCAGAGTCGCACGATTTGTAAGCCCAACATCACGCTTGGTACAAATGGGTTTCGCTAATGGGGAGGTAAACGAAGTAGGGAGGAATACTGCATCTGCGCGGTATATCGATTGTCAGTCTGTGTGATACGAAACGCCATCATGCACACAGACCCTGCCATGCAAACGCCCCTCTCTCTTTTCCTCAGCATATCGCTTCTTATCTCCTTGGGTAATACTGTACAGGCCGAATCGCATTTTGATACGTGCAGCACACGTACGGGGAGCAACGCAACCATCGTCATCCCGATCTCTACCGCGAATATCAATGGTGCGGACATAGAGGCAGGCGATGAGATGGCAGTCTTCACCCCGGATGGTCTGTGCGCCGGTTACACTGTATGGGATAATGACCACGCCGTCTTGGTAGCGTGGGAAGACAGTCCCCTGACGACCGTGACGGATGGCTTCGCAGAAGGGCAGGCATTGACCTACGCTATCTGGGACGCCTCCGCAAACGTGGAGTACGGCCGCGACTTCGGTGGCGTGTATGTGACGTACAACGTGATCGTCGCGGAGAGCGAGGCGTTCCAGAGCGATGCCATCTACGTGGTGTCAGAGATGACGGCTACTAGTGTCGTATCGAACGAGGCCACGGCACCCGGCACCTTCACCCTCGGTTCCAACTTTCCGAACCCGTTCGCGGCGCGAACCACCATCCAATATGAGCTTCCTTACGAAAGCCCGGTCACGCTCGAAGTATTCGATACGGTGGGACGCCGGGTTGCCGTACTGGTCGATGAGGTTCAATCGGCAGGCGCACACGAGATTGCCTTTGCAACCGAGGGCAACCTCTCTAGCGGTATCTATATCTACTGCATCCGTGCCGGGGATTTCACGGCGACTCGCAAGATGACGATTCTCAGTTGAGCAGGGTATTTCTTTCTCACGGCTCGTCCCCGGCCTGTTCACACGAGACGACAGACTAGCAACTAATTACGGGGGCGCAAGCTCGGCCCAGCCCCTAGGTTAGGGGCTGGGCCGAGTGTTTTAGCAAGCTCCTAGGTGGACCTCACCGACTCATGAGGTTCCGCAATTATTCGTTCTGGCTGCATTTTTGAGGTTTAATTTTGGCTCTTGGCGAGCGATTTACTATGTGAGAGCCAAAGCACATCGCTTCCCCTGAGCATAGGCAAGCCCATCGTACTCCACACGCTGCAAGCCATCTTCACCCCGACTGTATGAGAGTCCTCGCACTCATCACTGATGGCTTTGGTATGTCTGGCGGAATTGGCAAGTTCAACCGGGACCTGCTGGAAGCGCTCTGTACCTATCCTGACACCGAACACGTCACCGCCGTGCCGCGCCTGATGGCCCTTGGCGCCGAGATCCCGATCGACGGACCCTTCGAGAAGCTGACGTACTTGACGGATGGGATTAACAGCAAGTCGCGATATATCGCGACTCTGGGACGCCACCTCATGCTCAACGCAGACTACGACCTCATCCTCTGCGCGCACATCAACCTGTCCCCCCTTGGATGGTTATGCCGTCTCCGCACCGGGGCCAGCCTCGTCCAGATTGTCCATGGGTACGAAGCTTGGCAACCCTCAGGCGACGCCCTCATCGACCGGTCCATCCGCAGCATGGATGCATTCATCACGGTGAGCGAAGTCACCAAAGGACGATTCACCCAGTGGACGAGCTTGCCCCCCGAGGTTGGCTTCGTCCTGCCGAACTCTATTGACCTCAAACGCTTCCAACCCGGACCGAAGAATCCCGCCCTTCTCGACCGCTACGACCTGCACGACAAAACGGTCCTCCTAACCTTGGGACGCCTCGACTCCGAAGAGCGCGCCAAAGGATTCGACGAGGTGTTGGAAGTGCTCGGCGCGCTCTCGGAGGAGATTCCTGACCTCATCTACTTGATTGCGGGAGACGGACCAGATCGGGGCCGACTCGAAGCAAAGGTCCAAAGCCTTGGTCTCGATGATCGCGTCGTGTTCGCAGGCTTCGTTCCTGAGGAAGAGAAGGTGGATCACTACCGGCTCGCCGATGTGTATGCGATGCCAAGCAAGATGGAGGGATTCGGCATCGTCTATCTCGAAGCAATGGGCTGCGGCGTACCGGTCATTGGCAGCAATGCTGATGGCAGCCTGGATGCCATCCCGGACGAGACCTTCGGCATCACGGTGGACCCCGATAAGCCGGAGGAGCTTAAGCAAGCAATCCGGGTCTCGCTCCAAAAACCCAGAGCGGTACCGGAGCACCTCGACCGTTTCTCATACAAGAACTTTTCACGGCGAGTACACGACATCCTTCATGCCTTGGCAAACCTTGAACGGGATACCGCCCTTCAACCGACGAACGCTGTTTAGACACCCCACTCCGAACCCTCCCGAGCCTCCCCCCGCCCAGTGGAAGCGTAGGCCACACGAGCGAGTCTGACCCCACTCTTATGCAAGCAGAACAACGAGAGGCCACAGCAACCGTCCTGCCCAGCGCCAACGGGCATGCCTCATCGCCTGAAGCACGCCGCCTCGTCCGTATTGAACCACCGACCGGCTGGCAGTTTGTCAACTGGCGCGAGGTCCTTGAGTATAAAGACCTACTCCAGACTCAAGTTCACCGGGGCGTGACGGTGGCATACAAGCAAACGGTGCTAGGGTTTGGATGGGCTATCATCGGCCCGGTCTTCAGTATGATCGTCTTCACGGTCATCTTCGGCAATCTAGCTAACGTCCCGTCGGACGGGGTCCCCTACGCGCTGTTCTCCTACACGGCGCTGCTGCCGTGGCAATACTTTTCGGGAGCGCTATCAGGAACGACGAATAGCCTCGTAAGCAACCGAAACATCTTTACGAAGGTCTATTTCCCTCGGCTCATCCTGCCGCTGGTGCCACTCGGAACCGGACTTGTCGGGTTCGGCATCTCCTTCGGCGTCCTTGTCGTTCTGATGATATGGTACGCGGTCGTCCCAACCGTCTGGGTCGTTTTCCTGCCAGTGCTCATTTTCATCCTGATGCTGACCGCCCTCGGCTCAGGACTCTGGCTGTCGTCTCTCGCCCTTCAATACCGTGATGTCGGTCGGATCGTAGGCATGGCCTCGCGGCTCCTCATGTATGCTGCTCCGGTGGTATGGCCCGTTTCGCTCATTGCGGAGAAACTCCCTGAGCACTACGAGACCATTCGCATCTTCTACGGCCTCTACCCGATGGCCGGGGTCATCGAAGGCTTCCGTGCCGCGCTCCTCGGTACCGTACCCATGCCGTGGGATCTGATTGGGATGGGCACGATTACGGCGCTCGTCCTCACCATAACCGGAGCGTTCTACTTCCGGCGCACTGAGCACCTCTTCGCCGACGTTGCCTGACGCACTCTGAGACGTGATGAAACAAGTCATCGTAGCAGGGATGCCCCGGACCGGTACAAGCTGGACAGGCCGCGTGCTCGGTCTCGCGCCGGGCTATACGTACTACCGCGAGCCGGACAACTTCAACCTTGTTGAAGGGGCAGAGCGTTACTTCGCGTATCTCTACCTCCCAAGCAACGGGAGTGATGCCCAGTACCGGCGTCACATGACGCGGGCACTCACCGGAAAAATCGCTACCCCGTTCACCATGCGCGACGATGCCGGTCCAATTATGGACCGGATGCCTCGGCGATGGCGCAAACTCGGAACGCACTTCCCGGTACTCTACCGTCGCAAGCCGAACACGCTGGTCAAGCTGGTCAACTCAAGTCTGGCACTCAACTGGCTCCAAGTTCAGTATCCCTCTGCCGGTGTCGTCTACCTTCTGCGCCACCCGTGTGGTCAGTTTGCAAGTGTCAAGCGCCTCGGCTGGGAGCCGAAGCCCCACCGGCTGCTCTGGAGTGATGCGCTGGTGGAAGACTACCTGCACCCGTTTGAGGAGTTGATCCGTTCCGCCGAAACCTTCTGGGAGCGAGCGGGCGCTCAGTGGGCAGCCATCAACTATGTGGTATACCATCAGCACCAGCAGGGAGCCGACCGGGCGCTTGTGCCATTCGAGTGGCTCTGCCAGGCTCCCACCGAGCGGTTCCGTGCGCTCTTTGACCGCCTTGATCTCGAGTGGACGCAGGAAGTGGATGACTTCCTCGAAGAAAACACCGACGAACACTCCGACCAACCGTACTCCCTCACTCGAAGGTCCGAGAAACAAATCGACAAGTGGAAGGCCGAGGTTTCAGAAGAAGACATAGACGCTTGCCGTCGCTATGTCGAACCTTTCGACCTTCCATTTTATCCGAACTTCGACCCTTGGTCGACGGAGGCACTCTGGTAGAAGAGCGTTCATCTTTTTGCATCAGCACACCATCCCATTATGGCCCGCCCCGCAATACGAGTAGAGAACCTTGGCAAACGGTACCGAATCGGCGTAGAGGAGGAGCAGCACGAGACGCTCCTCGGCGCGATGGGTTCGTGGTTCACAGCCCCCATCTCCAACTACCGCCGCCTCCGGGACCTCAGCCACTTCGAGGACGACGAGAATCGCGATGATGTGCTCTGGGCGTTGCGCGATGTCTCCTTCGAGATCCACCCCGGCGAGGTAGTCGGATTTATCGGTCGCAATGGGGCCGGGAAGTCCACCCTACTCAAACTCCTCTCACGCATCGCCTACCCTACGACGGGCCACATCGAACTCGTCGGGCGCGTGTCGAGCCTACTGGAAGTCGGCACCGGATTCCACCAAGAGCTGACAGGGCGGGAGAATGTGTTCCTCAACGGAACGATCCTCGGCATGACGAAGGCTGAAGTCGCCAGCAAGTTTGATGAGATCGTGGAGTTCTCCGGGGTCGGCAAGTTCATCGACACCCCGGTCAAGCGCTACTCATCGGGTATGAAAGTCCGCCTCGGCTTCGCCGTGGCTGCCCACCTCGAACCGGATATCCTCATCGTGGACGAGGTACTGGCCGTCGGTGACATCGCCTTCAAGAAGAAGTGCCTCGGCAAGATGGACGAAGTCTCGAAGTCTGGCCGGACCGTGCTGTATGTGAGCCACGAGATGAGCACCGTGACAAACCTGTGCCAGCGAGCCTACGTCCTGAGCGGCGGTCAGATCGTGCATCAAGGCCCGGTGCAAGAAGCCGTAGAATGGTACCTCGATGACATGGAGGTCCTCGACCGGGATAACCTGCGTCTCGATGAGGTGGACGAAAACGAGCGGGGCGGGGACGGTCGCCTGCGCTTCACCTCTGCCTACCTCGTGGACCGTCGTGGACGCCACACGCATGCACCGACCGCCGGAGAGCCTGTCGAAGTCGTGCTGGAATACGAGGCCCAGGAGGACCTGCCGCGCGTCATGTTCTGGCTCCGCATCGACAATCACCTGAATGTCCCCGTGTCGGTCTTGCATATGCGCTCGCACGAAACCTACTACGACATTCAGAAGGGGACGGGGCGCGTACGCTGCCGCATCCCTAATCTTCCCCTCCCCAACGGGGCCTATCAGATCAAAATCAAGGCGAAAGACTACGTCCAAGGGCACATGCTGGATGCTCTGGAGTCAGCGCTTGAGTTCGAGGTTAGTGCGAGCACGTTCTTCGGATCAGACTATACACCGGACATCAACCACTCGACCGTACTCATGGAGCACGGATGGACGCACGAAGAGCATATCGATGCCTCGGTTTCCCCGTCCTAGCCATCGAACAGCCGATGATGAGCATACGACCGCAAATCGGGTAGAAAGCCTTCCACCTACACTAGCTATGGAGACACCCATCAACACGCAAGCTGGAATACTCCCGTGGAGTGACGCCTCAGCCTACACAGGCCGCGAGGTAATCTTCATCGTGGGTAGCCCCCGGAGCGGGACCACATGGCTTCAGCGTCTGATGGCGTCACACCCGAACGTTAGTTCGGGGCAGGAGTCGCATCTGTTTGAGTGGTTTCTCGGGCCGATGCTGCGGAAGTGGCACCGCCTGCTGAAGCTCTATGAAGACGACGCTTCCAAGCGCTCCGCCGTCGGCTTGGCGGCCTATCTCACTACGGAGCAGTTCCAGCACCTGCTCCGCGCCTTCGTGAGCGAGACCCTGACGATGGCGCAGGTGCAGCCGGGCGACCTATTCCTTGAGAAGACCCCCAGTCACGCCCTCTTTCTCAAGGAAATCCTCGAACTCCTCCCCGACTGCCGGGTGATCCACCTCGTCCGCGACCCGCGCGACGTGACGGCCTCGCTGTTGGCAGCCTCCACGTCGTGGGGCAAAGGGTGGGCACCCAAGACGGCCAACGACGCCGCGCTCATCTGGAAGAAGCATGTCGATGCGGTGGAGGACGCCAAGGCGCTCATGCGCCCCGATCAGTTTATCGAACTCCGCTACGAAGACCTCCACAGCAACACCGCTGAACATCTCCAAAAGCTGGCGACGTTCGCGGAGCTAGAGTGGGACGAGGCAGCTATCCACGAGGCCATCGACCGAAACAGCGCCGACAAGACACGCAAGGGAGAAGCGACCCCGCTCCCAGTCTTCGGGCAGCACAGCGAGCGAACCAAAGAAGTCGCCAAAGAGCCGGAGGGCTTCGTGCGCCGGGCCAAGCCGGGAGGCGGACATGACCTGTCTTCCAAGCAGAAGCGAGAAGTGCGGCGACAAGTTCTGGAGTCCATGCAACGCTACGGCTACACATGGGAGCGAACCGGCTGGTTTTAGTCCTCGCTCCTCCAGCAACACATCAAGACCCCAACGCCCCAAGCATCTGATGGCTTCCTTACGCCCGCACCTCAAACGCCTAGCGCTCCGGCTGGACCGGTGGCGCGGTGTGCGGCACGCCCACCTCTTGCATATAGGAAAAACCGGAGGCACGGCCCTGAAGTCTACACTTGACGGCGCGCGCGGCGATGGCTACCGGATTTTCCTACATGACCACCATGTTACACTCTCGGACATTCCGGTGGGCGACGGCTTCATCTTCTTCGTCCGCGATCCTATCCGCCGATTCGCCAGCGGGTTCTACAGTCGGCAGCGCCAAGGACAGCCTCGCTACTTTTACCCGTGGAGCCGCTCAGAGTTCGAAGCCTTCGGACTCTTCGAGACACCCGACAAACTGGCTCGAGCCCTCAGCGCCCCTAACGAGAAACACCGCACTGCGGCTGAAAAGGCTATGCGTAGCATCCAGCATGTCCGTGATCCGTACAGCCTGTGGTTTGGCGACGCCAAGCACTTTCGTTCGCGGATGGACGATCTCCTGTTCGTCGGTTCACAAGAGCACCTGCGCGAGGACTTTCAGCGTCTCAAAAACATTTTGGGACTGCCCGCAGACCTTCAGTTGCCAAGCAATCCCAAAGAGGCTCACCGGCGTCCCAAACACATGGACGCCACACTAAGCGATGAGGCGCAAGCCAACCTCATTGCTTGGTACGCCGAGGACTACCAGTTTCTCCACAAGCTCGCCGAGCAGTACGATCACCTTCCACGATACACGCTGTCCACTTCCGAATCCTCCACTCGGAGCGCGACGTCTAGCTAGGCATAAACGGCTCCTAGCCTAGCGTCACCTGCTCACCGCCCCAACGTCATGGACCCTCAACAGAAGGCAAACGACACGCCGCACATCAGCGTCGTCATGCCGGTCTACAACGGCGAGACCTACCTCCGCGAAGCCCTCGATAGCATCCTGACGCAGACCTACACCGACTTTGAGGTGCTCGCCGTGAACGATGGCTCAACCGATGGCTCCTCGGCGATTCTGCACGAGGCCGCCGAGCGCGACCCCCGGGTGCGCGTGCTCGATCAGGAAAATCGGGGCCTCGTGGCCTCGCTCAACCGGGGATGTCAGGAAGCACGCGCCCCCCTGATCGCACGCATGGACGACGACGACCTCAGCCACCCCGAACGCTTCCAACAGCAGGTGGAGGTGTTCGAGCGCGAGGCCGAGACTGTACTGGTATCGTGCAACCTACAGATCATCAACGCAGAAGGCGAGCACGGCAAGATCTACGATGCCGCCACGGATGCCGACCTCGCAAGCTGGTTCCTGATGTTCTACAACTATGTGGGCGGGCACAGTCAGACTATGTTCCGCCGCAGTGAAGCCCTCGAAGCCGGATTCTACGCCCCCGCCGACCCGGACAAAGCAGAGTACGGCCAGCAAGCAGAGGACTACGCGCTCTGGTGCCGCCTCGCCCAGCGCGGCACGGTCCGCATCCTGCCTCAGGCGCTTCAGAGCTATCGGTTTCACTCCGGGAGCGTCTCTCGGAAGAACCGGGCCGAGCAGATGTACTACACCGCTGTCGTTGCCCAGCGCCACATCGAACACATGCTCGGCAAGGCACCTCCCCTCAACGAGATCGAAGCACTTCAGCACTTCTGGCTGGACGGCAACGCGCAAAGCTTCAAATTCCCCGAGGTCGGTGCACTCGGCACGCTCGACGCGAACCTACGGTGGATGATGGAGGCCTACCTGAAGACCCCGGAAGGACAAGCCCTCACGCCCGACGCTGTACGCCGACTGAAGCAGCGCATCGCCGACCGCTATACCAAGTGGGCCTTCAAGCTTCCGCTCCGCTCACGCGAGGCGCGCGCCGTGCTCGCACGCGCCGCACGCTGGGACCCCAAGCGCATGCCGTCGATTCTCAAGAGGCTATCGCGTCGCGCCCTCAACCGATAGCCCCATGTCTTCGACTCCGACGATCAGCGTGGTGATGTCGGTCTACAACGGCGAGACCTACCTCCGCGAAGCCCTCGACAGCATCCTCCGACAGACCTTTGAGGACTTCGAGTTCCTCTGCATCGACGACGGGTCGAGCGATGCCACGCCGCAGATTCTGGCCGAGTATGCCGAGGCCGATGCGCGGGTGCGGGTCCTGTCGCAGGAGAACCGGGGGCTGATCGCCTCGCTGAACCGGGGGTGTCGGGAGGCGCGGGGGCGGCTGATCGCTCGGATGGACGACGATGACGTGAGCCACCCCGAGCGCTTCGAGCACCAACTCGCCTTCTTGGAAGCCCATCCAGATGTCGGCGTCCTTGGCACTGTCGCGGCCTACATTGACGCTGATGGAGAGTTGACGGGCGGGGCGTGGCCGCGCTGGGCACCGCCGGGCATGAACGGCTGGGCGCACCTCTTCAAGACCAACCTCTGCCACCCGACCGTCCTCATGCGACGTGAGGTGCTGGACACCCTCGATTCTGACAAAGGCCTGTACCGCGCCGAAGCTCTCCACGCCGAGGACTACGAGTTGTGGACGCGGGCACTCTTCGTCACCCACCTCGCCAATCTCCCCGAACCGCTGCTGACGCGCCGCAAGCACGACGGTACGATCGGGGCGCAGCACGCCGAGCGCCAAGAGCGTACCGTTATCGAGACGATGCAGAAGGCCCACGAACGATTGCTGGGGCGCTCCGTGCCCATCAACGCGGTCGCCCTCGTGCGGCAAATCGTGCGACGCGGAATCGTACCCGGCATTAAACCGCCAGACGAGTCAGCGGAGCACCTCGAAGCGGCAGCGCGACTCATACGGGACCTCTACGAAACCTATACCCGGCGCTTTGCTCTTGATGCTGAGTCGGTGCCCTTCGTGCGCCGAGATGCGGCAGACAAGCTCCTCTGGCTGGCGAAGCGAGCGCGCCCGAAGTCAACCACTACTTACCTCGCCATCATGAACATGCTGTTGCGCGTGGAACCCCGGTCGCTCCTGCGAGAAGTAGGAACCCGGCTGAAACGCAAAGTGGCAAGAGCCTGACGCGAAAGGCCCCATCACCCCCACTCTTTTTTCCATGTCTCTCCGACTCTTCAGCTTTCCCGCAAAGAGCAAGAACCCATACATCAAGCTGTTCTACGACGCACTGGAACCTCATGATGTAGAGCACAATGACGGCTTTGAGTTTTCGCCGCGGTGGGTGGAGGCGGCTCTTGGAGAGGGCGATGTCCTCCATTTCCACTGGCCCGAGATTCTGTGGACCTCGGAGAAATGGACGGAGAGCAAACCAAAGCTGTTTGCCGTTCTCAAGCTACGGCGGATGCTCCGGGCTGCACGGCAGCGTAACGTGAAAGTGATCTGGACCGTCCACAACTTCGACCTTTTCGAAGAAGACAGTTGGCTGGACCGGCTTGCCCTGAAGATCCTAGCCCGTCACAGTGACCTGCTGATTGTCCACCGGGCAACGATGGTGGAGTGGGTGAAAGACCGCTTCAAGTCGGATGCGCCGATCGTTGTCATGCCACACGGTAACTACAAAGGCTACTATCCAGAGCCTCGGCCTCGCAGCGAGATCATGCATGACCTCGGAATTGACGAGGGTAAGACGCTGCTCTGCTGTCTCGGCAGAATCAGAGACTACAAGGCGCTCGATGTCGCTTGCGAGGCCCTAGCCCGTCTCGATGATAACATTGCCCTCGTCATCGCTGGAAAGCCGCACCCAGGTTATGATGTAGGGATGCTCGAGGCCTACGCAGAGAGGCTGCCGGCCCTGACGCTCATGACGCGGCTGATCTCGGACCAGGAACTGGTAGACATACTGGCGGCAAGCGAGGCTACGCTTCTGCCCTACCGGCAGATCACCGGTAGCGGCACACTGCTTCTGGCGTGGAGCCATGGATGCGGCGTCGTCGCCTCGGACCTTGCGTTCTTCCGCGAGATCATCCCCGAGAAATCAGCCGCTGGCCTTCACTTCGAGACAGACGATCCGGAGTCCTTAGCCGAGGCTGTCCGCGCCTATCTTGAGGTACCCTATGAGGACCGCTTGGAGGCTGCCCATGCTGAGGCTGCAAAATATGACTGGGATCGGTGTGTAGGACCTCTGGGAGCCATTCTCAAGGAGTGGCAGGGTAGCATATCGCTTCAGTCCTAGCTCCGTGTCGATCTTCTGATGGTACCCATGTCTTCGTTCAAGTCACTCCTGCGTTCGGCCTATCACAAAACCAGAGGCCACCGGTCGTCTCCTAGCCCACAGGCGCTCGACCGATTGTTCTTTCTGCACCTGCCTAAGTGTGGCGGTACATCTATCGACCGCGCGCTGCGAGAGACATACCAAGCAGCGGGAGCGAATACGGCCTACCTCGACCCCCATGCCTCAACCCGCGCTGCGGAGTTGCTGGGCCAAGACATGTCTGCGTTTCGAAGACATATTCTGCTATATCACATGGCCGGTCGAAAGACACGTTACATCTCCGGCCACTTCACCTACAGTGATACAGCCTGGGAGCACTTCGGAGCAGACTGGCACTACGTAACCGTGCTGCGCGAACCCGTCGCCCGGTGGTTCTCGAACTACTTCTACAACAAGTACAAGACGAAGAGTGACCACTTTAGAATCGACATGCCCATTGACGAATTCGTGGAAACGGAGCGGGCACGGTCGTATGGACTAAACTACATACGCAGTCTGACCGATGGAATCCCTGTAGAAGAAGCCGACTCAGAAGAGGCTGTCCAGCAGGCTATCGGTAACCTCAACCGCTTTGCCGTGGTAGGTCTACTCGAGCTCCTCAGTACCTTTATCCGCGACTGCGAAACAGCCTTCGGCGTTAGCCTGCCAGTCGGGCATCAGAACAAAAACCCTACCTCAGAGACTGAACAACGCAGCGAGGTGACAGAAGAGGTTCTCGCTCGGGTACAGACGCTGTGCGCCCCTAACACCAAGGTCTACGACGCCGCGCGGACACGCATCGAAGCGCAGGGATCATGGCTACCTGCCAACCGTGTTGGCGACTCCATATGACATTGATCCACTAGTGATGCGGTCCCCTACGTCGATCCTACGCGCACTCCAGCGGAAGGCACAGCATTATGTACAGCAGCCTGATCCGAGGGATTTGGAGAAGGTATTCTTCCTTCACTTTCCCAAGTGCGGTGGCACCTCCGTGGATCTCGCCCTGCGGCGTATGTACAGCAGCAAGGGAGCAGGAGTGGCACACCTAGACATTGGGGCATGGTCACGAGCGTCAAAGGCAGCGAGGCCCTATGAGGGAGCCTCGCAACCTGGCGCGCCCTACCGGAGACGGCTCATGCTCTACATGATGGAGCAGCCAACCATTCGATATCTCTCCGGCCACTTCGGATACACAGCGGCGGCAAGGGATCAGTTCGAGGATGAGTGGAATTTTATTGCCCTATTGAGAGAGCCTGTCTCTCGCTGGTTTTCAGAGTACTTCTATAACAAGTACAAGACACAGAGCCAAGACTTCAACCTTGACATCCCGTTGGAAGAGTTCATCGAGACACGGAAAGCTCGACGTGGCGGCGTCATCTATGTGAGAAATCTGGTTGACAACCTAGATATAGAAAGCGCATACAGCGAAGAAAATATTCAGCGGGCTATAGAGAATCTGCAGCGCTTCTCGATAGTGGGGATGTTGGACCAACTGAATATTTTCCGCTCCGATTTTGAGCGCCGGTTCGGCGTTTCGCTAGACCTTGGGCATCATAACCGGAGCCCGCGCTCCCGAAGCGAGCAGCAAGATGAAATGACACCGGAGATCATGGAGAAAGTACAGGCGCTGTGTGTCCCAAACACGCGTCTCTACGAAGCCGTACGGACACGCATTGAAGCGGAGGGCTCATGGCTCATCCCTTGACGGTACTGATCCCGACGCACGGGCGCGCCACCCTCCTAGCTCGCACCCTCGACTCGCTCGCCCAATGCGACCAACCCGAGACCTACC
>JANQRZ010000022.1 GCA_028284265.1 Rhodothermales bacterium | reverse complement strand
GCCGCGCTTGACGAGTTTGAGGGCGACGGTCTTGTCGAAGACGCCGTCGGCGCGGGAGGCACGGTAGACGGTGCCCATGCCGCCGCGGCCGACCTCGGCCTCGAGCCGGTACGGACCGACGAGGGTACCCAGCGGCAGCCCCTGAACGGGACCGGCGCCTTCGTCGCGCAGCAACTCGCCCTCCATTTCCAGCGCAAAGTCGGCTGTGTCTGCCGTCAACAGTCCGTCAACCTCGGTGCGCAGGGCCTCGTCGTCGCCACAGGCACGATCCAGAAAAGCCGCACGTTGGCCGGGCGGTAGTTCCACCGCCTCGGAGAAGATCGCTTCGACTTGTTCCCACAGCGACGTATCCATGCGCGCTCGTGCGTTCGTGGGGGTTAGTCCTCATGGCGGAGAACGGTGCCCAAACTGATCAGAGACGGTCTCTCACAGGCCGGTCACCTCCTGCGCGATTTCCTTGCGGAGCCAGTTGCGTGCCGCTCGCCACGCCCGGTGGACGGTCGGTACAGAGAGGTCCATCACGTCGGCAGTCTCTTCCAGCGTCAGACCGCCGAAGAAGCGATGCTGAACCACCTGGCTCCCGCGCGGGTTGATGGCTTCGAGTCGGTCAAGCGCGGCGTCGATGGCGAGCACTTCATCCGCTGTGCGATCCGACATGAGGGCGGCCTGTTCGAGCGAGACGCGCTGTTGCTGACCGCCGCCGCGCTTGAGTTGGTTGCGTGCGCGCGCATAGTCCACGAGGATGCGGCGCATCGTAGTGACGGCCACGCGGAAGAACTGGGCGCGGGTCTCAGCTCCAAGCCGGTTGTGCTTCACAAGGCGGAGATACGCCTCGTTGACGAGGGCCGTCGTGCCAAGTGTATGGTCCGAGCGCTCGTTCCGAAGCTGGGCATGGGCCAGCGTGCGAAGCTCATCATAGAGCAGCGGCACGATCTCGTCCAGCACTTCGACCGACGCTTCGCCCTCGGCCTCGTGTAGCCGCAGCAGCAACGGGGTCAGGTCGGGGTCAGTCGCCATGGGACGAGCGGGAAGACGGGGGACAGGAATCCGCAAGGTACGGCTTCCCATTGCGTTCCCGAGACATCTGCGGAGACGGTTCAGCAGTAGCTATGTCGTGGGTGTGATCAACAGGACCGTGAGCCTACGCCATGAGGGGTGAGAAAAGAAAAGGGGTGGACCTCCGCCTGCCTCCCCCGTGATCCTACCATCTCAATCCTTCGCTGTCATGAACCGCATCCTCCTAACGCTGACTGCTCTACTCATCGTCCCAAGCGCATTGGCGCAGCAGCGCCCTGCTTTCCCTGCGCCTCCCTCGTTAGATGACGGCACACAAGCACTGGAGGAACCACCTCGCTACCGTGCTATCCCCGGCACCGAGCAACTTGTGCTCACGCCCGCAGGCATGGCCCAGGCGCGCGCCTTTGCGGCCTCGAAGCCCAAGACCATCGTCGGGGCAGAGCGTCTGATGCCGGGTCCGGCTTCGGTCGCGCCTCCCGCACCGGACCTTGCACGCGGTGGCGCGGTGTTCACCGTCAACGGCGCGGGCGACCGGCCCGACACCAACCCCGGCGACGGGGTCTGCTACACCGGCATCCTCGTCACCGATGGCACCCTCTTCGCCGACGAATGCACGCTCCGCGCGGCCATCGAAGAGGCGAACGCTACGGTGAGCACCGACCCAATTCTGATCCGGTTCAGGGTCTTCGCCGGGCCGGGCGGATCGGAGGTCGCGCCGGGCGTCTGGCGCATCACTCTCGCCTACGACGGTGCGGACGCTGATACGGATGTCGATCCACTACCCGTGATCAGCCACCCCCAGGTTACAGTAGACGCTCTGACCCAGTCAGGAGCGAGCTGCGGCGACCTCGTCGCAGGCACCCCGCACGACCTTCGGGTCGTCCTCGATGGAAGCCAAACCACCGGCAACATTAACAATCCTGCGCCCGGCTCAGGACTTCGGAGTAACAGGGACATCGTCGTGCGCGGTCTCGTCGTGCAGCACTTCGCCTGGGGGTTCGGAATCTACCTGACGGCGAGCGACGCCCTCATCGAGTGCAACTACGTCGGGACGGACTACACCGGCGAGGTGGCTGCGGGCAACGGCGACGGCATCTACGCCGGAGGCACTGTCCGCAACAACCTCGTCTCAGGCAACTTCTACTACGGCATCTTCCCGCGCCCCTTCACCAGCGGCAGCACATTCTCGCGTAATCTCGTCGGCTCAGATGATGACGGCAACGAGCCGCTCGGCAACGGACGCTACGGTTTCTACATCGCGAGCACCGACAATGTGATCACGACCAACCTCGTCGCAGCGACGTCGAGCATCTCCGTCGGCGAAGGTATCACCCTCGACGAGGAACCCCTCTTCGACTCCGGCATCGTCGCCAGCGGCAACGTGCTCACTAACAACACGGTCGGGCTGACGCGGACCCGTGGCAACGGGGCGGGTGATATGGGCAACGCTCGCGTCGGCATCTGGCTTCGCGGCGGAGCGCACGACAACGACATTGGGTTGCCCGGCAACGGCAACTTCATCGCCAACCACGCCAATGAAAATGCCGCTGGCGTTGGACCTGCTGCCATCCGTCTCGACGGAGAGGGGACTGACGACAATCGGATTCGGGGCAACATCATTGGCCTCACCGCCAGCGGCAACGCCGCGCCAAACAATAACGGTGTGCAGCATTCGCTTTCGTCCGCCAGCGGCACACCGAACGGCACCGTCATCGGAGGCTCCGCCCCCGGCGCGGGGAACATCATCGCGAGTAGTGTTCGGCGGGGTATCTATCTCATCGAAGCAACCAACGTTCGTATCGAAGGCAACACCATCGGCCTCAGTGCCTCCGGAGCCACGCGACCCAACGTAGAGGAGGGCATCTTCCTCGACGGAAGCGACACGGTTACCATCCGCGGCAACACGATTAGCGGCAACACCGGCTCCGGTATCAGCCTGATCGACATCGCTTCCGAATCCGGCCCCTCGGTGAATGTGCTGATCGAGGACAACCGGATCGGAACCAACGCTGCCGGGACTGCCGCGCGCCCCAACGGCCTCTCCGGCATCGTCCTCGCCGACGCGGTCTACATTACCGTCACCGGCAACGTGATCTCCGGCAACACCGACACCGGCCTCTTCCTCGACGGGGCCTCCGATGTCATCGCCGAGGATAATTTCATCGGCACCAACGGCTTCGGGGCTGACCTCGGCAACGGGCTACCCGGCGGGGCTGGGCGGGCAGGCATCTACTGCCAGAACGCCTCAAACGTCCGCATCGGGCAGAACTTCTCGCCCAACACGATCCGGTTTAACGATGCCGATGGCCTCTTCGTCGGGCCTGGTTGCCAGGACATCGCCAGCGTCGGCAACATCATCTCAAGCAACGGCGGCCTCGCCGTGGACCACGTGCCCAACGGACCTAACACGAGCGAGGTCCCCGTCATTACGAGCGCCGAGAACGACGGCACCAACGCGGTGATCGGATGGACCCTCTCGGCGGAGCCGAACACGACCTACGAACTCCTGTTCTGCCGCAACACCACCCCCGACCCCTCGGGCTACGGCGAGTGCGCCTTTCCGAACGCGCTGGCGACGACAACGACCAACGGGGCAGGCAATGCTTCGGGTACGCGGACGCTCGGAGCCTCGGCCTACCCAGCCGGATCGTTCGTGACGGTCAACGCGACCGAGGTGGAGGGCGCGCTCCCGGCAGGCTACGGCCGAACGAGCGAGTTCAGTGCCGCCGTTGAGGTCGAAGACATGAGCGTAGAGCCGGGCCTCTTTCTCACAGCGACCAACACATCGCCCCTGACCGTCGCACCCGGCGGGAGCGTGAGTTTCGACTTCTCGGTGATGAACACCACCGCATCGGCGGCTACAGGCGACCTGTTCTTCACCGTCTCGCCGGGTGGATTCTCGGGAATCGTTACGAGTGGAACCGTGTTGGCGGGGCAGACGGTGAGCGGGAGCTTCGTGCAGCAGGTGCCGGGGAATGCACCCGCAGAGTCCTACACCTACACGCTGCGGATCGGACAATTCCCGAATACGACTGTGGACGCGGTCGCCTTCACGGCTACTGTCACCGGCTCGGCACGCGGAGGCGATGGCACACAGACCTGGTCCGTGTCAAACGCCACACCGTGGCACCCAGTCGAAGAAGCCCCCACCGCCATCGCAGCCAGCCACAGTGAGGCACTGCCGACGGAGGCGGTGTTGGAGTCCGCGTACCCGAACCCGTTCACCCACAGCACAACCCTCGCCTTTGCCCTGCCCGAAACGCAACGAGTAACGCTCCGTGCCTACGACATACTCGGACGCGAGGTGGCCCGGCTGGTTGATGGCGAACTCGAAGCCGGTCCGCATGAGTCCATGCTCGATGCAGCGCACCTGCCGAGTGGGACCTACATCGTCCGGCTCGAAGCGGGCGGGACGGTGCAGACGCAGCGGCTGACGCTTCTGCGCTAGCTCCTCGTCTATTTCCAAGGCAAGCGTCCGCTCCGGCACACGGCTGGAGCGGACGCTCCGCATTATGTTGGCAGGCTGTGATCAGCGAGGCAGGGCGAATCCGCCATGAGGGGTAGAAAGAGAAAATCACAGGGCTGTTGCCCTGCTTTCCCGCACCTATTCCACCTCGATCCTTCGCTGCCATGAACCGCGTCTTCCTGATCTTAATCATTCTGCTCCTTCTCATTCCACCGGCTCAGGCACAAACTCTCCTCCACACCCTCGAACCGCCTCCGGCTCCCATCTCCACGGTGCGCTTCGGAGATGCCGTTGTTGGTGTCCCCGATGTGGACGGGGATGGACGCGGTGATCTCCTCGTTGGTGCTCCAGGCGCGAGTATTCCCCCTACCAACGACGGGCGGGCATTCCTTTACAGCGGAGACACTGGTGTGCTGATCCATATCCTCGCCTCGCCGAGGGGCGAGGCGCAGGGCAGCTTCGGCGAGGTGGTCGCTGCCGTCCCCGACGCCGATGGCGACGGAACCCCGGACCTCCTTATCGGGGCTCCCAGAGAGCAACCTGACGGAAGCCCGCTCGATGCGGGCCGAGCACACCTTTTCAGCGGAGCCACCGGTGCGCTGCTCTATACGCTCGCCTCGCCGGACGGGCAATCCCAGCGGTTTTTCGGAACGGCCGTGGCGGGCGTGCCGGACCTCGACGGCGACGGCCGCGGCGACCTCCTCATCGGATCGTTCGAGAATGCGAACGACGTGTTCATCAGTGGACGGGCCTACGTGTTCAGCGGCGCGACGGGCGCTCTGCTCTACTCGCTCGTCTCGCCCAACATTCAGGCGCGGAGCAATTTCGGCACCGCCGTGGCGGGGGTATCGGATGTGAACGGCGACGAGCGCGGCGACCTCCTCATCGGAGCCTACGGCGAAGACGATCCCTTCGACGATGTGGGCCGGGCCTACCTCTTCAGTGGAGCCACCGGAGCACTCCTGCACACACTGGAGTCCCCCAACCCCGCCTTCGTCGGCTTCTTCGGTTCGGCGGTGGCAAGCGTTCCCGATGCCGACGGAGATGGACGGCCCGACCTCCTCGTCGGCGCGCGGTACGAGAACGGCACGGCCTTCGACATGGGCCGGGCGCACCTCTTCAGCAGCGCGACGGGCAACCTGATCCACACCCTCACCTCCCCAAACGCACAGGAAGACGGCTCCTTCGGGTGGTCCGTCTCCGGGGTGCCCGATGCCGACGGAGATGGGCGTGGCGACCTCCTCGTCGGCGCGCTGAACGAGTCGCCGGACGATGCTCCGTTCCGAGCCGGGCGGGCCTATCTCTTCAGTGGTGCTAGTGGTGCCCTTCTCACCACGCTCGCCTCGCCGGACGAGCAGACAGCCGGTACCTTCGGCCGTGCGGTGGCGGGCATACCCGACACGGACGGCGACGGACGCGGCAACTTGGTCGTGGGGGCTTCTTTTGAGGATCGAGACGGTCTCAGCAACGGCGGCAACACGTACCTCTTCAGCTACACCGCTGCCACGACGGATACGGAGTTACCAACGACAAACGCACCGCGTATCACAGCATCGGCGTACCCGAACCCGTTTTCGGTACAGACCACCGTCTCGATCTCGCTGCTGGAGGCGCAGCGCGTGCGTCTGGCAGTCCACGATGTGCTAGGCCGCGAGGTAGCGCGGCTCGCCGATGAGCAGATGGAGGCGGGGCGTCATGAAGCAGTGCTCGACGGGTCGGACCTGCCGAGCGGGGTGTACCTCGTGCGACTCGTAGTGGGCGAGGTGGAACAGACCCAGCGACTGACGCTGGTGCGCTAACCGGTCTGCCAAAACACAGAAGCGCCCGCTCCAGCCAGGTGCCGGGGCGGGCGCTCCATTGTCGCCGAGACGGATCTACTTCATGAACAGCATCTCGCGGTAACTCGGCAGCGGCCAGAGGTCGGCGGGGACCACGCCTTCGAGGGCGTCGCAGGCGGCGCGGACGGTGTTCATCGCGGGGATGACCTTGGTCTTCATCGCCTTCGCTTCGTCCTTTGCTTTGTGGGCCGCCGTCCGCGCTTTGTCGAGCTTGCCGAGCGTCGCACGGAGATCGTCCACGAGCGCGCTGACTTCCTTCGCCGTCTCCTTGACGCCGCCGAAGCCGAGTTTCAGGTCGACACCGAGACTGGCCGTCGTAGCGAGGTCAGAGAGGTACTGGATCGATGCCGGGAGCACCATCGTCCGGGCCATGTGCTCGGTCGTGGCAGCCTCAATGTTGAGCGTCATCACGTACTGCTCGGTAAAGATCTCGTGGCGGCTCTCCAGTTCGTGCTTTGTGAGCACCTCGTGCTTCTCGAAAACCGCGACGTTCTTCTCGTCGCAGAGCGAGGCGAGGGCATCGACCGTCGTCTTGAGATTCAGCAGGCCGCGTTCCTCCGCCTCTTTGTGCCACGCATCCGAGTAGCCGTCGCCGTTGAAGATGATCGGCCGGGCCGACTGCATGACCTCAACGATGACCTCCGAGACGGCGGCTTCGAGAGCCTTCTTGTTCCGCTTCTTGCCGAGCTTCTTCTCGACAGCGGCGGCGAGATCAGCAATCGCCTCGGCGGTGATCGTGTTGAGAATCGTGACCGGGAAGCTCACCGACTGGCTGGAGCCGACCGCGCGGAACTCGAACTTGTTGCCGGTGAAGGCGAACGGGCTGGTCCGGTTGCGGTCCCCGGCGTGGCGCGGGATGCGCGGCAGCACGGGTGTCCCGAGGCCGAGGAAGCCACTCTCCTTGCTGGAGGTCGCCTTGCCCTGATCGAGCAACTGGTCGTAGACATCGGTGAGCTGATCGCCGAGGAAAACCGAGAGGATCGCGGGCGGCGCTTCGTTCGCGCCGAGGCGGTGGTCGTTGGCCGCGCTCGCAATCGAGGCGCGGAGCAGGCCCTGATACTCGTGAACCGCCTTGAGAACCGCCGTGCAGAAGAACAGGAAGAGGAGGTTGTCGTGCGGTGTCTCGCCCGGTTCCAAGAGGTTCATCCCGGTGTCGGTAGCCATCGAGAAGTTGCAGTGCTTGCCCGAGCCGTTCAGGCCCGAGAAGGGCTTCTCGTGGAGCAGACAGACCATGCCATAGCGGCGGGCGACGCGCTGGAGCGTCATCATGATGAGCTGCTGGTGGTCTGCCGCCACGTTGGCGTTCTCGAAGATCGGCGCGATCTCATACTGCCCCGGTGCGACCTCGTTGTGCCGCGTCTTGATCGGCACACCGAGTCGGTAGAGTTCCATTTCGACCTCCTGCATGTAGGAAAGCACGCGGTCGGGGATTGAGCCGAAGTAATGGTCGTCCATCTCTTGGCCGCGCGGCGGGGCAGCACCGAGGAGCGTCCGCCCGGCGGTCCCTAGGTCGGGGCGATCGTTGTAGTAGGCCGCATCGACGAGGAAGTATTCCTGCTCCGTTCCGAGCGTGGCGTAGACGCGGTTCACGTCGGTGTGGCCGAGGAGGTGGAGGGCACGCTTGGCCTCCTTGTTGAGCGCCTCCATCGAGCGCAGGATCGGCGTCTTGTGGTCGAGTGCCTCGCCGGTCCACGACGCGAAGGCCGTCGGGATGCAAAGCGTCGAGCCGTTGTCATTCTCAATGATGAACGCCGGGCTGGTTGGGTCGTAGGCCGTGTAGCCCCGCGCCTCGAAGGTGGCGCGCAGGCCGCCACTCGGGAAGCTAGAGGCATCCGGCTCGCCCTGAATCAGGTTCGCGCCGGAGAACTCAGCGACCGCACCACCACCGTCGTTCGGCGTGATGAACGAGTCGTGCTTCTCGGCAGTGCGCCCGGTGAGCGGCTGGAACCAGTGGGTGTAGTGGGTCGCGCCGTGCTCGACGGCCCACTCCTTCATCGCCATCGCCACGGCGTCGGCCACATCGCTGGGAAGCGGCTCGCTCTTTTCGATCGTGGCACGGAGCTTCTTGTAGCTCGCCTTCGGGAGGCGAGCCTTCATCTCGTCGTACCAGAACACCTTCTCGCCGAAGATTTTCTGGATGTCGAACGGCGTCTTGCGGGCGTGGCCGTTGCCGTTCGTGTGGGGGCGGGAAGCGCTGAGGACTGCCATGATGCGGGTAGGTTGAGGGTTGGAAGGTCTGCGGGTATGGGAGTACGGGGGTGTATCAGAGTGCGCAAGGGTATGAGTGTTGGTTTTATGCGTGAGCGACTCTCATACACTCACCCTCTCACACCCCATCACTCGATCTGTCGACTCTCTAGAATCATTGGCTCGGCGGGAAGCACACTTGACTCTTTCATGCTGGACAAGACGATGGAGGTCTGGGTGCCGCGCACGCCAGGGAGCGCCTGCACATCGGCCAAGAGTCGTTCGAGGGCGGCGGTGTTGCGGACGCGCACTTTGAGGAGGTGCGAGCCTTCGCCAGTGATCGAATGCAATTCCTGCACAGCAGGCATCGCGGTGACGCGCTCGATGAACTCGGTATAGTGGTCGGAGCCAACCGACAGGACACGGATGAACGCTGTCACGTCGAAGCCGAGCCGCCGCGCGTCGAGCCGGGCGTGGTAGCCGGTCACGACACCCCGCTCTTCGAGCTTACGCATCCGCTCGGACGCCGCCGGGACGGACAGCCCGACCGTCTCGGCGACTTCGCTTCGCTTGATACGTCCGCGACACTGGAGGAGGCCCAGTATTTGCGCGTCGATCTCATCAATCTTTTCCATCGGCAGCGACTACTATTATTTTAAACACACAAGCAAAATATCATTCATTTTGCCACGCAGCAATCTTGATCGGTTAAAAAATTTAAATCAAACAGATTCTTTGCAAGAAGGCGACTTATTCTCCCAATCGCGTAGCCCACCACACCCAAGCGATCAGAACAAACTGAAGCGGGAGTCGGAGCCACAAGCCGAGCGCAGCACGCTCCAGCCCGATGCCTTCTGGCTCAAGCGCCATGTACAGGTTCGCAGGAAAGACGGCGATGAGGAGCGCGATGAGACCCCACCCAGCCCATGTCCGCGCTTTGGGTATGAGCACCCCGATGCCACCGAGGATTTCGGCAGCGCCGCTGATGTAGACAAGCGCGAGCGGAAACGGGAGGTACGGCGGGACAATCTGAACGTAGAGGTCCGGTATCACGAAATGCAGGATGCCCGCCCCCACAAACAGCACGGCGATCAGTCCGAGCGAGAAGTCCCTCATGACGCTAGGCCAATCACTCCCATCATGCGGCCCGTCGTCCCGCCGTCGGCGCGGTAGGAGAAGAAGCGCTCCGTATCGAATGTGCTACAAGCCTCCACCTCAATGTGCGCCTCGTCCAGCCCCATTTTGAGAAGCTGCGTCACGATGGCACCGGAGAGGTCGATGTGCGACTTGGCCCACCCGTCGCGGTGGAGCACCTGCGCGTCGTCGAACTGCTGTGCGACCTCGGCTCCGACCTCGAAGTCGTCCGGCCCGATGCAGGGGCTGACCCACGCTCGCATCCGCTCCGGCTCCGCGCCGAGTTTCCGCATCGCCTCGACCGTCATAATCGGAATGCCGCCAACGGTCCCGCGCCACCCTGCATGACACGCGGCGACGACACCCGCTTCGGCATCGGCCAAGAGCACAGCCCCACAATCGGCAACGAGGATACCGAGCGCGAGGCCGCGCCGGTCCGTGACGTGCCCGTCGGTGCGCTCGACATGGCCCGGTTCAGTTCGAGTCGCCACGTCCACGCCGTGGACTTGGCCGACCGTGGCGAGGTGCTCCGGGGCGAAGCCAAGCGCGGCCAGAAAGCGGCGTCGGTTTTCCTGCACGGCGGCCTCGTCATCGCCCGTCGAGAAGCCGAGGTTGAGGGTGTCGAACGGAGACTTGCTCACGCCACCCGCCCGCGTGCTGAACCCGGCGATCACACCCGGCAGGTCGGCGAAGATGGACGGGCGGATGAGGGCGGGCGTGGTCGGCGTTTCCATCGGCGGGGTAAACACATAGGGGCACACCAGCGGCGCGCCCCTACTTTAATCAAACAGGAAAGCGAGACTACCGGGTACGGCGAGGTCGCTCGTCGGACCCGAAGAGCGGGCGCAGGCGGGCATCCGCAGCGAGGTCCGGGTAGTGGTGGCGAATCTCATCGCGGACCGAGGGGTCGAGTTCAAAGGCGCGCCGGAGCGCGGTCGTTGCCTCATCATGGCGCTCGAGTGCGAAGAGGACCTTGGCCTGATGGACGTGCGCCTCGCTCAATCTCGGATTCACCTCGGCGGCCCGCCGGTAGGCGTCGAGCGCCTCCGGCAAGTGGTTCGCCTCGAACAGCGTCTCGCCGAGATCGAGCCATGCCTCCTCGTTGTCCGGCTCCAACTCGACAACGCGACCGTAAGAACGCAGCGACTCGGCGAGGAGACCGGCGTTGTACTCGCTGTCGGCGCGGGCATACCAGAACTCGCCGACTTCGGGGCGAAGGGTGAGAGCACGGGCGAAGCAGCGGAGCGCGTCGGTGTGGCGTTCGAGCGCGTCGTAGCAGCAGCCCATCCCGTACCACGCCTCGGGATACTCGGGGTCGTCCTGCACGGCGCGGCGGAAGTACGTCACCGCCGTCGTGAAGTCGCCCAGCTCCTCGTAGGCGAGGCCGACGTTGTAGTAGGTCGACGCATCGCCTTCCTCGTATTCGAGCACTTTCAGGTAGCTCGCCACAGCCTCCTGAAGCTCACCCATGTTGGCGAGGGCATTGCCTTTGTTATAGTGCGCCGAGGCAAACGTGTCGTCGATGGCGAGGGCAAAGTCGTAGCTATCGACCGCGTCGGCGTAGCGCTCCATCCGGTTGAGGACGATGCCACGGTTGTACCACGCATTCTGCGAGTATGGGTCGATTTCGATCTGCCGGTCGTAGGCAGCGATGCTCTCCTCGAAGCGCTCGGCGTGGTCGAGGCAGTAACCGAGTTCATACCAGATTTCGGGGTGCTCGGGGTGAAGCTCGGCACAGCGTTGCAAGGCCTCCACGGCCTCATCAAACCGGCTGAGTTTTTCGAGCGTGATGCCCTGATTGAAGAGCGCCTCCTCGTTCGTCGGGTCTACGTCGAGCACCTGCGCGTAGGCATCCATCGCCTCGGCGGCGCGGTCGAGGTTGTCGAGCGTGATGCCCCGGTTGAGGAGCGTCTCGGGATCGACTGGGTTCAGCGCGAGGGCTTCGTCGTAGGCGTCGAGCGCCTCCTCGTGACGGTCGAGGTTGTTCAGCAGGACGCCGCGCCGCAGCCACGCATCAGACGAGTACGGGTGCGTATCGATCAGCCGGTCGATAACCTCCAGCGCCGAGTCGAACCGTCCCCGTTCGAAATAGTGGGTGGCAATTTCTTCCAGCGCCTCGGAATCGAAATACCGATTCCCCCCTTGCCGCAAGTCGTTTTCATAGGCCGAG
The DNA here is from genome assembly GCA_028284265.1 of Rhodothermales bacterium. Lineage (GTDB taxonomy): Bacteria > Bacteroidota > Rhodothermia > Rhodothermales > JANQRZ01 > JANQRZ01. The sequence goes on along the minus strand of JANQRZ010000022.1, from coordinate 9,011 downwards.
ACGAGGTCGCGCAGGGCCTCGTCGCCTCGTCCTTCATCGTAGTCTTCGAACTCGAACATGCTCATAGTGCGTTGCGATGCAGAGTCAGCGCGCCGTCCCTGACGAGCCGTGGAGCGGCCTCCGGGCGCGGGTAAGGTACGCGAGCCTCACCCACATGCAACATCTACGCCGCCGACGCCGCTGGGTTGCCTCGCCTTCTTCCTTTCGGCGGCTCGTAAGTTCCCCCACACCGAGCGGTCCCCTTCCTTTTCCCCCTCCCCTTCACCACCCCATGCTAATCACCTTCGAGGGCATCGACGGCAGCGGCAAGAGCACGCAGGCGCGACTCCTCCACGCGCACGCCGAGGAACACGGCTGGCGGCCCCTCCTCGTCCGCGAACCCGGCGGCACCGACCTCTCGGAGCGCGTCCGCACGATCCTCCTCGACCCCGAGGCCCACATCGACCCACGTGCCGAGTTACTACTCTTCGCTGCCGCACGCGCCCAACTCGTCCACGAGGTCATCCGTCCAGCTCTCAGCGAAGGGCGCCTCGTGATCGCGGATCGGTTCTACGACTCGACGACGGCCTATCAAGGAGGCGGACGCGGAATCGCCGAGGCGTCGTGGCTCCGCTCCTTTCACCAGTTCGTGACGAGCAATCTCCGCCCGCGCCGCACCTATCTCGTGGACGTGCCGCTCATGGTCGCCGCGGAGCGGCGTGGCAGCACAGAGCGCGACCGGATGGAAGGGGCCGGAGACGAGTTTTTCGAGCACGTCCGGGCGACCTACCTCCGCCTCGCCGACGCCGAAGCAGGCCGGATCGTCCGGCTCGATGGTACCCGTCCGCCGGAGGTGCTGCACACCGACATTGTGCGCGACGTGGAGCGCCTCCTCGCCGAGGCCTCGGTCGGAACTGGGACGGCGGCGTCCGGTTGATCTCAGACCTATCCGCCATGCCCGTGTCCGCTCTCCCCCAGACCCAACTCGACGAAGTCACCCGCACCTTCAGCGCATTCCTGAAGGAGCGCGGCCAGCGCCAGACCCCGGAGCGCTTCGCCATCCTCGACGAGGTCTACGCCACCGCCGACCACTTCGACGCCGACGAGCTGTTCCTCCGCCTCAAGCAGAAGGGTAGCCGGATCAGCCGAGCCACGGTCTACAACACCCTCGAACTGCTGCTGGAGTGCGACCTCGTCGTGAAGCACCAGTTTGGGCACAACCAAGCGAAGTACGAGCGGGCCTACGCCTACTGGCAGCATGACCACCTGATCTGCCTCGACTGCGGCGAGATTCTGGAGTTTTGCGACCCGCGCCTCCAGAGCATCCAGGACACTGTCGGCGATATCTACGGTTTCGAGATCAGCCACCACGCCCTCACGCTCTACGGCCACTGCCGCCGCGATATCTGCCCCAACCGAAAGGAGGCTGCCTGATGCCAGTCCCGCTGTACCAAGTCGATGCTTTCAGCGATGAAGCCTTCCGGGGCAACCCCGCTGCGGTCTGCTTGCTCGATGATGCACCAGCCGACTGGATGCAGTGCGTCGCGGCGGAGATGAACCTCTCGGAGACGGCCTTCCTGATGCCGCACGATGACGGGTACCACCTCCGCTGGTTCACACCTGCCGTCGAGGTGGACCTCTGCGGGCACGCCACCCTCGCCAGCGCGCACATCCTCTGGGAGACCGGTCGTCTCCAGCCCAGCGACACGGCGCGCTTCCACACCCGGAGCGGCCTCCTCACCGCCACCCAGCGCGAAGGCCGGATCGAGCTTGACTTCCCCGCGAGTCCGACCGAAGCGACTGACCCGCCGGACGGATTGGCTGAGGCGCTCGGCATCGACCCAGAGCGAATCGTCCGGGGCGCGTTCGACTATCTCGTGGAGGTGGACAGCGAGGCCGACGTGCGACGCCTCGCACCCGACTTCCGAGCACTCGGCGAGATCGACGTCGTGCGCGGAATCGTGGTGACAGCCCGAGGCACGAACGGGACCGACTTCGTTTCTCGATTCTTCGCTCCGGCGGCAGGTGTGGACGAAGATCCAGTGACCGGCTCGGCGCACTGCCTCCTTGCGCCCTACTGGGCCAACCGGCTCGGGCGCGATGACCTCGTCGGCTATCAGGCGTCGAAGCGCGGCGGCACCGTCCGCGTCAGCGTGCGCGGCGACCGGGTGCTGCTCGGCGGCCAAGCGATCACCCTCTTCCGGGGCGAGCTACTCGCAGAGCCTGCGTAGCCACACGCCTCTTCCTTTGGGGAGATCAACACCGGATTACGTCTCGACAGATGTAACCCCTGATTCATCACCGAGCCATGCCCTCTCTTCTCGACGACGCAGCCCGGCGTGCCGCTGCCTACCTCAGCGGTCTCGACGACCGCCCTGTCTCGCCTCCGCCTGAAGCACTTGCTGCACTCAGCCGCTTCGACGAGCCGCTCCCGGCAGAACCGACAGACCCTGCCGAGTCGCTGCACCTCCTCGATGAAGTCGGCTCCCCAGCGACGGTCACGAGCGCGGGCGGGCGCTACTTCGGTTTTGTCGTCGGGGGTGCGCTGCCTGCGACGGTGGCGGCGAGTTGGTTAGCCGGAGCATGGGACCAGAATGCCGGAGCACGGTCGCTCGCGCCGAGTGCAGCGAAGATCGAGGAGGTCGCCACCGGCTGGCTGCTCGATGTGCTCGGCCTGCCTGCCGAGTCAGGTATCGGCTTTGTGACAGGCGCGACAGCGGCGAACTTCTCGGCCCTCGCAGCAGCACGTCATGCCTTGCTTCGCAGCGTCGGCTGGGACGTAGAGACGCAGGGTCTGTTCGGTGCACCGCCCATCACCGTCCTCACCGGCGACGAGGTACACGTCAGCCTCCTCAAAGGCCTCAGCCTCCTCGGTCTCGGACGCGAGCGCATCGTCCGTATCCCCGTAGATGATCAGGGCCGGATGCGCGCCGATGCCCTCCCGCCTATCGACGGCCCCACGCTGCTGTGCCTCCAAGCGGGCAACGTCGATACTGGCGCGTTCGACCCGGCCGCCGAGATCATCCCCGCTGCCCGCGAAGCAGGCGTGGGGTGGATTCACGTAGACGGCGCGTTCGGCCTCTGGGCCGCCGCGGCTCCCAACCGTAAGCACCTCATGGCAGGCTATGCGGAGGCAGACTCGTGGGCGACCGACGCGCACAAATGGCTCAACGTCCCCTACGACAGCGGCCTCGTGATCTGCCGTGATCCGCTTCCGCTCCGCGCCGCGATGTCGGTCAGCGCGTCGTACCTCATCCTGAGCGAATTGCGCGAGCCGTATGCCCACACGCCCGAGATGTCGCGCCGCGCACGAGGCGTCGAGGTGTGGGCCGGGCTCCGGTCGCTCGGGCGCTCCGGCCTCGCCGACCTCATCGAGCGGTGCTGTCGCCACGCGACGCGCTTCGCCGAGGGACTGGAGGCCGCAGGCTACACCGTGCTCAACGATGTCGTGCTGAATCAGGTGCTGGTCTCCTTCGGCGACGCGGAAACGACCGAGCGGGTAATCGCCGGGATTCAGGAGGACGGCCCCTGCTGGTGCGGCGGAACCGTCTGGCAAGGCCACACCGCCATGCGGATCAGCGTCTCGTCGTGGGCGACGACCGAGGACGACGTAGAGCAGAGTCTCGACACCATGCTGAGGATTGCAGACCGCGTGCGTTCGGCGGCAGTGCCCGGATAGCATCGCCGATTCTTTTCGCTAGCGCGCCGTCTCCGACGCCTCTGCCTCATGGAGTTCCCGGAGCGCCTCGCGGGCGGCCTCCTCATCCCGAGTCCGCGCACCGGCATCCTCACGCTGGTAGAACATGAGCGCGGCCCCCAAGTGAAGCGCAGCCTCCTCGTACCGACCGAGCGCCGTGAGCGAACGTCCGAGCGCGACTTGTGCCTCCGCGGTGTTCGCGTGCTGCTCGCCGAACGCCGCGTGCTGGGTAGCGAGAGCTGTGCGAAGCATTGGCTCGGCTTCGACGGCACCTTCGGTATCGACCAAGAGGAGGCCCAGCCCGTGCTGCACTCGTGCGGTTAAGAGATGGTCGTCGCCGAAGCGCTCCGCATACATCGAGAGCGCCGTGCGGAAGAGGGTCTCGGCCTCAGCAACCTCGCCAGTAATGTGCAGTAGCCCAGCGAGGTTATTCAGGCTGGATGCCACGTCAGGGTGCGTGTCGCCGAGGAGTTGGCGGCGCATGGACAGGGCCTCGCGGTAGTTCGCTTCAGCCTCGTCATAACGCCTCAGCGCACGAAGCGACCCGGCGAGGTTGCTCAAGCTCTGGGCCACATCGGGGTGCGCATCGCCGAGCACCTGTCGGCGCAGCGCGAGGGCCTCCCGGTGGAGGGGTTCAGACTCGTCGTAGGCCCCAGCCTCGTAGAGCAACCCGGCGAGATTGTTCAGACTCGTCGCCACATGGGGATGCTCGTCGCCAAGAATCTGCCGGTTCATGGCGAGCGCCTCGCGCTGCAGGGTCTTGGCCTCCTCATACTCGCCTTTATCGCGAAGCACGGCAGCCACGTTGGTCAGGCTTGTCGCCACGGTCGGGTGCGCGTCGCCGTGGAGGCTTCGGTACATAGCGAGCGCCTCACGCTGGAGCGCCTCGGACTCATCGTAGGCCCCTCGGGCGCGGAGCATCACGGCGAGGTTGCCCAGCGTCTCCGCTAGGTCGGGGTGCGCCTCGCCAAGCGCCTGCCGCCGCAGCGCGAGCGCCTCGCGCAAGAGCGTCTCCGCCTCCTCATACTCGCCCTTAGCATGCAGCAGCGCCGCGAGGTTGTTCAGGTTCATCGCCACATCGGGGTGGTCGTTGCCGAGCAGCCGACGCCGCACCGCGAGGGCTTCGCGGTCGAGGGCTTCGACCTTATCGTAGGCTCCGGTCTCGTAGAACAAGTCGGACAAACTGGTCAGGCTCTCGACGACCTCCTCGTGCTCATCGCCCCACAGCGCCCGCCGCTCGGCGAGGGCTTGCTCCAAGAGGGGCTGCGCCTTTTCGTACTGACCCAGCCGGTAGTACACGCTGCCGAGCGCAGCGAGCACCTCGGCTTGAACGGCCGGTTCGCTCTCCAGCGCTTCCACGCGCTCGACCCCGTAGGCGAGTAGCTCGCGCGCCGTCACCTCGGTGCCGCCTCCCCCCTCCGGGTTCTCCCACGGATCCGATGCCCCAAACACCTCAATGAGATAGTCCTTCACCTGCTCTGCCGTCGCCGCCTCGCGGCGCGCCGTGTCCCGCTCGGTGGCCGCGACGTGCGCTTGCCACGCCGTTCCGGCGAGGCCTGCCCCGAGCGCAAGCATGACCAAGGCGACGAGGGCGACGACCAGCGTGTTGCGCTGCACGAACTTCTGGGCACGATACCCCACCGAGGGCGGGCGCGCCTTGACAGGCAACCCGTCAAGGTGACGCTGGATATCGTCGAGGAAGGCCTCGGCGGAGGCGTAGCGACGATCCGGCTCCTTCGCCAGTGCCTTGAGCACGATGGTGTCAAGGTCGCCCGCGAGCCGCCGGACGAGCGTATCGGGGACCGTGGACCGGGCGCGACTAATAGCACCCGGTGTCACCTTGCCGTTCACGTCGGTCGGGGACGTCACGATAGTGCTTGGTCGCGGCGGCGCGGTGTCGCAGATCACCCGCTCCATCTCACCCGGCGAGAGCGTGCGTATCTCGTAGGGGCGGTGCCCCGTGAGCAGTTCGTAGAGCACGACGCCGAGGCTATACACATCGGTGGCTGTCGAAACCGTCATCCCCCGGACTTGCTCGGGGGCGGCATACTCCGGGGTCAGCATCCGCTGCGTGGTCTGGGTCGGAGCCTCGCTCCCCGTCTCTTCGAGCAGCTTGGCGATGCCGAAGTCGAGGAGCTTGACGTGCGGCTCACCGTTTTCCGTGACGAGGATGTTCGAGGGCTTGAGGTCGCGGTGGATGACGAGGTGCTGGTGCGCGTGGTGGACGGCCTCACAGACCTGCCCGAAGAGCCGAAGCCGCTCTGCGATAGGGAGGCGACGAGTATCGCAGTAGTCGTCGATCCGCTCGCCCTCAACGAGTTCCATCGCGAAGTAGGGCCGGCCATCGTCCGTGAGACCACCATCGAGGAGCCGGGCGATGCCGGGGTGCTGGAGCCGGGCGAGGGCGCGGCGCTCGGCGAAGAATCGGTCCCGGAGCGAGGGAGAGTCCAGCCCGTCGCGCACGAGCTTGAGCGCCACGCGCTGCTCAAACTGTCCGTCGGCGCGCTCGGCAAGGTAGACCGTCCCCATCCCGCCGCGCCCGAGCACCTGCACGACCTGATACGGCCCGACCCGCTGCCCTGCCTTTGGCTCGGCGGTCGGCTGCGGCACCGCGGCTCCATCGCGCGCGGCCGCCAGCGGCCGCGCCCACGCCTCCTCCAGTCGATCCACTGGCCCGACCTCACCCGCCGCATCTAGCAGCGAAGCCACCTCCTGCCGGACGGCCTCGTCCTCCGAGGCCGTCTCGAGGAAGGCCAGCCGCGCCTCTAAAGGCTGCGCGAGCGCTGCCTCGAACAGGGCCTTTACCTGAAGCCAGCGCTCCGAGGTCATAGTGCGTGCGAATGGATAAAAAGGAGTCCCTAGAGAAAAGCCGAAAACGAGCGCCCGACGGCTCACGCATGACCATAAGATAGACGCGGCACCCGCGTATCTTCTGAGGCCGACTCCAGCCCACGTTATATATGGCACGCACCGCCCTGCTCTCTCCTACCCGCGTTCGCCGCACCCTCACCCGGCTCGCCTACGAAATCGTCGAGCGGAATCGCGGTGGCGCATCGCTCGAAGTGTTCGGCATTAGGAAGCGTGGCATCGCCCTCGCCGAGACCCTTGCCGAGATCATCAGTACCATCGAGGGCCAGCCGGTGCCGGTCCACCCGCTTGACGTAACGCCCTTCCGCGACGATCTGCCGGACGCTCCGTTGCCCACGCCCCTTGACCCACGCCCGAACGTCGAGGGGCGTGATGTGATTCTCGTGGACGACGTGCTCTTCACCGGCCGTACGGCCCGCGCCGCTCTCGACGCTGTCTTGTTCTACGGTCGGCCCATGTCGATCCAACTCGCCGTGCTCATCGACCGGGGCCACCGCGAGTATCCGATCCAGCCAGACTTCGTCGGGCGCGTGATTCCGACCAAGCACCGTGAGCGCGTCACCGTAGAAGTCAACGGCCAGGTGACCGTCTTCCTCGAGGAGTAGACCTAGCCCTCCTCTTCCGACTCCGCCGCCTCGGCCTCTTCCGGATCGATGGGGGCGATCTCGTCAAGCGGGTCTGAGTAGATCCGCACCTCGGTGCCGCGCCGCACCTCGTCCCCCGCTTCCGGCTCCTGCCGCGTGACCGTCCCGCCAACCGAGCGCGTGGGGTCTACCCACACCCCCGCTTCCGCCAGTTCGCGGCGGGCATCCACTGGCGCGAGGCCGCGCACATCGGGCACCGTCACTTCGCCCGACCCTAGCCCCGGACTGACCCACAGCGTGACCACGTCTTCGATCCTGACCGTCTCACCCGGCTCTGGGTCCTGCCGCGTCACAGTCCCCTCGTAGGGCGAGGGCGCATCGTCCTCTTCCACGCGAACCTCCGATAGGCCGAGATCGGCGAGGGTAGACCGGGCGAGGCTCTGCGAAAGCGTCAGAACGTCCGGCATTGTCACGACGCGCTGTACACCGCTGTTGACGTAGAGATAGATGCGGCGGCCCGGCTTCACCGACGCACTCGGCGGCGGATTCTGGTCGATCACCACATCGCGGGGCAGACTTGGGTTGAACGGTTGGTCCCGACGCTCCGGCCTGAGGTCACGGTCCTCAATCATATTGTAGGCCTGATCGAACGAAAGCTGCCGCACCTCCGGCACCGTCACCGCCGCCCCTTGCCGCGTGTAGATCGGCATCACGACGTAGTTCATCAGCAGGAACAGGCCCAAGAACGCCCCGACGAGCGTCAGCATCCCGAGCCAGAACGTGCGGTGCGTGAGGACGGGACGAAGCCAACGACCTGCCCCTGCAGCGCGCGATGTGAAACGGGACCAGAAGGAGCCGGTTTGCGAAGCCATATATAGAGGTGTTGGGAGTGCAGAAGCAGCGGGATCAGCGCACTCCGAAATATACCCGTTCCAGACCCTCGGTTCATCCCATCAATCCTTCACACAATGAGGCGGAACCAGCCGCCAGTGGTCCGGTAGGAGAGCGCCGCTTGGACGGCCTCGTCCACGGCGATTGTTCTTTGCTCTGATGCGGTGATGGGGGCTTCTGTGAAGGCGGCTCGAAAGCGCTCGGCGCTGTTGACTCGCCCCGATCCGCTACCGTATCATGGCTGTCCTGCCCGACGGTGGAGGGCGCAGCATCACCGCCTCAATTGAGGAGTCAGGTTTCTGGCAAAGAGATGATGAAGCGCTTGACATCAACATCTGCAACTTCGTAGATTGGCAGGCCGCGCTCGGGTTACGACCCGGCGCGATTTTTTACCCCTGTTCTTTGATGAGATTGGAAGCATAGCGAGCCCTCGTTGGCCCGCGCACTCGACGCCCTTTGGGCGGCGGATGCGCCGGTTGAACGAGAGTAGCAAATAGTCAGATACATGACCTTCGGGTCATGGTTCTGAGCTCAACCTACCCGACCATGAACAGTTCGCTGTTCGATGGTCATTGACCTCCTTCCTTTGGAGGTCGCAAATTCTCTACTACGGAGAGTTTGATCCTGGCTCAGGACGAACGCTGGCGGCGGGCTTAACACATGCAAGTCGAACGAGAAAGAGTCCTTCGGGACTTGAGTACAGTGGCGCACGGGTGAGTAACGCGTAGGCAACCTACCCCTAGGCGGGGAATAACCACGGGAAACCGTGGCTAATACCGCATAATTGTCCAGACCTCACATGGGGACTGGATTAAAGGCTTCGGCCACCTAGGGATGGGCCTGCGTCGGATTAGCTTGTTGGTGAGGTAACGGCTCACCAAGGCAACGATCCGTAGCTGGTCTGAGAGGATGATCAGCCACACTGGCACTGAGACACGGGCCAGACTCCTACGGGAGGCAGCAGTGAGGAATCTTGCGCAATGGAGGAAACT
>JANQRZ010000021.1 GCA_028284265.1 Rhodothermales bacterium | reverse complement strand
CTCGTCGGGCTCATAACCCGAAGACCGCAGGTTCGAATCCTGCCCCCGCTACCAACCGACAGGCCCTCCGGCGAACGCTGGCAGGGCCTGTTTTCGTTGCGTGCGGCCTCTATATGGCAACCTAACGCTCGCCCGACCAGATACCACTTCTCCACCCCGCAGTAGGTTACCAGTTGCTTGTTGCGCCTCCTGAAGTGCATGACTGCTACGGTATTGCTACGATCCGAAACGTCCCGTGGGAACCGCTCTGGTTCCAATACACAGGATACAGAACACGTGTGACAACGGCGCGTCGGGGTAAGGTAGGGTTACTTCCGTCCTGCCCTACCTCACGTTGGTGCCATCTAGTGACTGTCAACAAAGGAGCGTGTACCGCTACGCGCTGAACGGCTTCTCGATGAGGCGAGCGCGCTGCACGCCGCTGTTCTGCTTCGCCTCCTCTACCGCTGCTTCAGGTATCTCGCCGATTACGACAAGACCGTCGTGCTCATCACTGATCGGCTCGAACCCGAACTTGGGTGCGAGTCGGAGCAGGCTCAGGACAAAGGCCCGTTCCTTGCCCTGGAGCATGAACGCCGCGAGCTTCGCCTGCCGCTCGTGCGGCTTACGATGCTCCTTCGGATAGAACTTGCCGCCGACAGCGTTCAGCACGTAGTGCCCGCCGTTGCCGTTGCCACCACTGGCGCGGCGCGGGGCGAAGACCTCGTCGAGCCACTCGTGCCAGCGTCGTAGTTCGCCGTAGAAGGGCCTCATCTCAGCGCAGAGACGTTCCCACACTGCGCGGAACTCTGCGACCGTCTGACACGCCGGGTCCTCTCTCAGCGTCTTCACGAGGTCCCCTTTCGAGTCGGCGGGGTTGACGGGCAACGTCGCGCCCATCATGAGCGCACACAGCACAGACTTCCACGTACCGACCTCGATTCCGATCTGCTCGGCGAGTCGGTGCTTGCCATCTGGGTCGTTGACGTAGCACTCCATCCATGCCGCATCGAGCGGGCGCTCGCTGAGGCCGCCACCGCCCATCTCGTTCGCCTCCTCGAACAGCTCGATGAGGAAGTTCGGCTGGCTTCCGACCAGATCATAGTTCCGCACGTCCGGCACGCCTTCGTAGATCGCCACCTTCATCTCCTTGCGGCACGACTGCGCGCCGCCTTTCACGTGTCCGGCTCGGCCCGAAGCCTGGAACTCGTAGTTGAGCTTGTAGCGGGAGATGCCCGGCGTCTCGGTCGGTTCAGGATGCTGGGCGAGGATGCCCGTCCAGCAACTGCGGTCGTTCACCAGCCCATTGCGGAGCTTGCGGTAGGCGAGGTACTCCGGCGTGTGTGGGTTGCCGTGCTCGGCTTCCCACGCCCCGAGATAGTCTGCGGCGCGGCGGTCATGCTCCTTACCACCACGGGCGACGTGACGCGCCATCCACTCCCGCACCTCTAGGGCGGCGAAGCGCTCGCCACCCGCATCCTCCCACTCCGCCTGTGCCTCATCCACATCAGCCTGTGCGTCTGCGAGGTAGCGCAGCACCGCCTGCTGGTTGACGCGCCCGTAGCGAAGCTCGGCCATCCCTTCGCGGTAAAGTTCGGGATGCTTATTGCCGTTCTCGTCGTGCTGCTTCGTTGTAGGGACGGGGTTTGCTGCCCGCCCCGAGAAGAGGTTGACTACCGGGCCTGACGCTTCCTCGATGGTCTGCGCGCCGTGAGCGAGGAACAGTTCAGAGACCTCGTCCGGGATGCGGAACTCGCGCGAGAGTCCACGGTGGCGGCTGTGCCCGCGGACGAGCAGCAGCCCTGCGTCCGCCAGTCCGCGCCACACCTGTTCCGAGCACGGCCAGTCCGCACCTTCGGCGAGGTAGTCGTCGAGCTGCTCGATGAGCGCGTGATAGACCGGAACCCACTTCCACGGGTCGCCGAGTTGCGAGGCGAGAACGTGCGACCAGAACCGGTGGCGACCCGGCGAGTAGTCCGCACCGAGCGCGCTGGAGAGCAAGCTGCGGACAAAGTCGTACTGCTCGCGCCAAACGCGGTATCGTGTCTGAAGGAAGCCTTTCGGCTCGTGACGCTCCCGGCTGTCGTCTCCGGCCCAACCGTTACCATCGGAGCAGCAGTTCTCTTCATCACTGCTGTCCTCGTGGCAACCGTCGCCGTTCGCCTCTTCAGCCTCGGCGTCTGCCTGATAACGACCGTTTTCGGCAGTCTCCTCGTCAGGTGCAATCGGTCCTGACGGTAGCGTAGGGGCTACATCGGGAGTCTCTTCCCCCTCCTCCACCAGTGGACTACACGGGTGCTCCGCCTGGTGGTGGCCGGGGCTGGTCTTCCCCGCCGTGCCCCTGTGGTGTGGCGTCGTGGGTTGTGGCGGGCGGTCCCGGCGGGGCTGGGCGTTTCCTCGCCCGGGGTTGTGTTCGGTCTTGGGTTGCTGGGCCGCTCCGGGCTGGCTGGGTTCGGCTGCCGCCCGCGCGCTGTGCTCGTTCCGCTGGGTGTGTTCGGGTCGTTCGGCTCGCTCTTGCCCGTTCGAGCTTGTCTCGCCTTCGGCTGGGGCCTCTTGGTCGCTGCCGTTGGCTGCTGTTTGGCGGAACCCTCGGGGTTGGGGTTGGGTCTTACTAGGTATAGCGATATCCTCCTCCCGCCGAAGGGCGGGACGTTCTGTGTCTACGGGGCTGTCGTTTCAGGGTCAACGGGCTGCCACCCGTTGACCCTTCTGGTTCGGGTCTACTTCATGTCGGCTATGCGCTTGGCTACACGGTGAAGGTGCTCCTCCTCGGGGGACTTCGGGAACAGGGTGCGCGGGTGCCTCTTGCCTTCAAGGGCAGTGGTGAGTGAGTCGAGGTCGATACGCCCTACCCTCTCTCCGCCGCGCTCAATGACGGCGAGGTCCGGCTCGTCGCCCTGCTCCACGGCAAGACCGAACTCGGCGAAGACACTTTGGGCGAGCGCCAGCTTCCGTGCTCGCTCCGGTGCGCGTAGGCCACCTACGGCTTCCCGGAGTGTATCGGGAACGAGATACCGAGAGATGACCGGCGCAGTGTCTTGGGCAGACTCGCGGGCCTCCTCTTCAAGGAGCACGTCTACCGCACGGGCGGCGATGCTGGCGTAGCGCTCGTCACCGTTCTCCGCACGCGACAGGCTCGATGGAGCACAGTCGATACGACGAGCCACCTCCCGCAGCGAAAGGCCCGCTCGCTCGCGCAGTTCTAGCGCAAGTTGAGTAACCTCAGCAGGCTTGACGGGGATGTAGTGGGAAGGGTGCATAATGGAAGCGTTTCCAAGAGAGCAACACGCCACAAAGCTGCAAGTTCCCTCCCGCTTCCTCTCTTCTGTTGACTGTCAACAATACCCACTAGCTGACCCCGACGAACCGTGCGACGAACGGGTCGTTGAGACGTTCACAGACACCCGGCCAGTGACCGCCTTCTTTCCACCGCTTCACCCGGACGGCATAGGTGTTCCAGTTGCCGAACTCGTCTGGTAGATCACGCCACGGCTTCAGCGTCCATGCTTTCCACCGGACTCCGTTGATGAAGGCGCGGTTATCGAGTCCTGTCCCGCCGGGGGTTTCCTCCCGACCGGGTAGTACCGGGGCCACGCGCTCCCACTGTTCATCGGTGAGCGGCGGCGGTGTCGCTTCGCCGATGGCCTTCTTGTCCTTGAAGCCCGCAACGGCTGGGTACTCGCGCCATAATCGCCCGTCGAGCTTGGAGCCCGCAGCCTTCTTACTTCTGTACTTCGTGCCGTCTTCACCCCAACGGCCCCACTGCTTGTGGAAGTAGGGAACGCCCGCAGCTACGCACTGATCGCGGATGCTACGCGCCCACTCCGCCTTCATCTGCCGCGCGCGGGGGCCAGACTCGCCGCCGCCGATCACCCAATGGATGCTCGTTAGGTTAAGGTTGTCGAGCGGGCCGAGGAGCGGTTCGAGTGAGAGGAAGCGCACGAACGCCGGTACCTGACGCAGGGCGTCTATACGGTCCGTCACGCGGTCGTCTTCAACGCTCGTGCCGAATACGAGGTTGGCGGGCCACCGCAGTTCACCCGCGAGTTCTACCGCCCTTTCGGGCCGTTTCGTGAGCATCTGGTAGGTGTGCCGGGGCGTGTCCCAGATCACGTCGAAGACTCGCTGTATGAAGTCCAGCGGAACGTTCTGGTGGAACAGGTCGCTCATCGACGGGACGAAGATGCGGCGAGGCTTGCGCCACTTCTTCGGCACGTCGAGCAGATCGGCGTGCGTTTTCACGGTGCCGTTGAAGTGCCGACGCGCCCCCGGTCTACGTTCGTTGACGAGGTCTTTGTAACGTTCGCTGTTGCCCGCTGCCCGCACCGTCTGAATGACGGCGTAGCAGTTGTCGCATCCGGGCGAAACGCGGGTGCATCCGGTGACAGGATTCCACGTCTTATCGGTCCACTCGATGTTGGTATCGCCCATAGCTCCAGAGAACCGTGCAAGCGGCCTTCGTTGGTTGCAGCACGGAGAGTTTGTTGACAGTTGAAGATGCCGTCACGCAGCGTAGCGCCCGTCCTCGCTCTGCCGCGCCTGACCGAGTGCGACGAGCGTGTCGAGGATGGATGCCACGTCTGTCTTCCGGGCGCGCTGGAACCGGCTGGCAACCTCGGATGGCGTGGCGGGTCGGTCTTCGGCGGCGAGGATGCGCTGTACGGCGCGGGCACGTTCGGCTAGGGCTTTCGGCCACGGGGCTTTCGCGGTCTTGCCCTTGCGCGGCCTGGGTGCGACCTCGACGCCGAGAGCACCTTGATCGCCACCATCCGGGTTCTGGTACGACGGGCGAAGGTACCGAACCCGGCCCTGCTCTTCTTCCGCCGCGCGTTCGGCGTTGAGGTCAACGAGGCGGCGGAGCACGTCGGCTTCGTCTATGTCAGCGGGCCATCCATAGGCATCGGCGACGGCCCGGTCGAGGTCGTCGTGCAGGTCGCGGAGGACGCCGACGAGACCGCGCTCGTAGGTGTCACGCTCGGCATCGGTGAGCTTCTGTGGGCCGATCTCTCGGACGCGCTCTAACGTGTTGTACAGACCGGTGAGGGTGAGGTCCGGGTGCTCGGCTTGGACGGCCTTACGGTGGCCGTCAAGGCGCTCTGCGAGGGCGCGGATAGTGGCCTGCTGCTCAGGCATTGCTGCCGGGAAGGGGAACGGCTCGAAGCACTTCGTCTTGACGTAGACGGGATCGTTACCGACGCCGAGACGACTGCCTGCCGTGAGTGCCCATGCGACGTGGAACCGTGACGAGAGTACGCCGAGGTGGAAGGCGTCATCGGAGGCTATCGCTACGAGCTTGTTGTCGGGCAGTATCGCGGCATCGAGGAAGACGAGGACGCGGTGCTTCGCCGTCTCGACTGTCGCGATGTATCGGTCTAGACCAGCAAGTGCCTTGCGTAGATCGGTGCGCGGTTCCCCATGTATCCACCAGTTCTCGCGGTAGGTCTTCCGCCTGTTCTTATCCCGATCCGGCTTCACCTCGTCGTGGACGTGCTGGTAGACAGCAGGGAAGCGGTCGCGCACCTCGTCAGACATCAGCCCGAACAAGTCGATCACCATAACCCCGCGAGACTTCTGTACCAGATCCCTGCCATTGAGATACGGACGGATGTGCTGCTCCACTCCGTCTATACGACCGAGGCCAAGCTTCGCGGCCTGCTCCGGCTTCACGATGAAGCCGGAGCCGTGGAGCTTCACCCCGGGACTGCTCATGTCTTCGTTCGCCTTGAGCGGCATCGCTCCCGCTACATCTGCTCCGAGCCGGAGGTCGGCACGGATCAAGCCCGTCTCTTCTGCTACCTCGACATCGCGGCCGATCTCGTCGGACTTTGTCTCTTGCGTCACAAGGGCAAGCACACCCTCGATTGTCTCGTCCTCGACCGACCCGACCGTCATCGCGATACGGACATCGGCGCTCCCCGATTCGTCCACCCACGGATGATCCGGCACAGCGAAGATGAGCGAGAGCGGCGGCTTCGCGCTCATATGGTGCTCAACCACTCTCCGGTTGAAGGTCTGCCGCATCGAGTTGGTCGTGATGTAGCCCAAGCGTTCGCTGCGGCCTTCTCTCACCGCCTCTGCTGCCCTGTGCCAGAAGTACATTACGAGGTCAGCGCTGTTCGGCACGTCCGGGTACGCCTTCCACAGCGCTTCCGTGTAGTCGTCGCCGAGCGTGCCCCGGATGTCCTTCCCGCCGAGGAAGGGCGGGTTGCCGACGATGAACTCGGCCTCGGGCCACGGTGCAGGCACGGCCTCCCCCATCATCTCGTCAAGCAGGGCGTCCCGGTGCCGGATGTTGCCGTAGTCCCGCAGGATCGGCGGGTCAAGCCGCCGGGCGTCACCCGTCGTCCTAACGTGCCACTGTAAGTACCCGATCCACAAGACGATCTCCGCTATCGCCGCTGCACGCGGGTTGATCTCCAGCCCCAAGAACTGCTGGGGCGTGACGGTATGCCCGCCCGTCATGTCGAGCGCGAGTTGCCCGCCGTAGTCCGCCATCACCCCGACCACCTCGGCCTCCAGTCGCTTCATCGCCTCCAGCGCGACATAGAGGAAGTTGCCCGACCCGCAGGCCGGGTCCAATACCCGCACCGCGCACAGCCGCCGGTGGAACTGCGCGATCTCCTCGCGCGCGGCACCCTCGGCTTCCTCCGCCGACCTGCCCTCGCCCTCGGCTTCAATCTCCCGCTGGGTCGCTGCGGCCTGCACCGCCGCCCACTCCTCCCGGAGCGGTTCAACGAGCGTCGGGACGACAAGGCGCTCGACGTAGGCGCGGGGCGTGAAGTGTGCGCCCAGCCGGTGCCGCTCCTCGGGGTCGAGCGCACGCTCCAAGAGCGTCCCGAAGATGGCAGGCTCGACCTCGGACCAGTCCGCCGCTGCCGCCTCGATCATGAGCGCGAGTTGAGCCTCCGAGAGCGGAAGCGCCTCGTGCTCGCGGAAGAGACCGCCGTTGAACTGCGTCACACGGTCGCCGAGGGCACCGGAGTAGCCGCCCCGGTCCATCGCCTGCCACAGATCAGAGAGCGCGTCGGGCAGCAGCTCTAGCCCGCGCCCGTCCTCTCGGTCTTTGTGCCGGAGCAGCAGTTCGGTGAACGCCCGACCCGGAAGCAGCTCCACGTCTTCGGCGAACATCGAGAAGAGCGAACGCAGCAGGAAGCCCGCGACGCTGCTCGGTTCGTGCCCTTCGGCTTCGAGCGAGGCGGCGAGCTTGGCGAGCTTCGCCGCTAGCTCCCGCGTGACCCGTGCCTGTCGCCGCTGTGGGTCAAGCGCTTCGGGGTCGGTCCAGACTTGGCGCAGCCGCTCGGCCAGTTCCCCGCCGCCGGGGGCTGCGAGGTCGGCAAGGTGGATGCGGTAGCGCTGCGGGTCGGGGAAGGGTTGGTACGCCTTGCCCTGGCCGGAGAAGTCGGCAAAGAGATCGAAGCAGAACCCGATGTCGGCCACGACGAGGAAGGGCGGCCAGCCGTCGGTGGCGGGGAGGGCGCGGGCGTAGCGCCGGGCCTGCTCCTTCGCCTTCGTCATGGCGCGCTCCCATGCGCGGGTCTCGCGGCGAGCGGTGCCGCCTTTGCGCTTCGGTGCCTTCAGCCCGAGCGCGGTCTCCTCGGTCTGCTCCGGTGCATCAGCGCCCTGCTTCGCCTCCAGCACGAAGTGTGCGCGCTTATAGAGGTCGATGAAGCCGGTAGACGAGGTCTCGCCATCGTCGAAGGTGACGGGCCGCTCGAAGGCGTAGGCGTCGGCTGTCGCGACATCGGTCGCGGGGTCGGGATGCTCCACGCCGAGCACGTCGCAAAGCTCGATGAGGAAGGCTTGGGCGTTGGCGCGCTCAGACGCCCCCGATGCCTGCCAGCGCTTGACGAACGCAGCGACTGTTTCGTCGAGAGCAGAAGAGCCTTCCGGGGATGGTCTGTTGACAGTTGGTTTGTCGGTCATAGTCAGGTAGAGGATACGCGCCGCGCGGTAAGATGCACCGCGCGGCGCTAACGGTCAAGGGCGGTGGTTGCTGGTTAGGGCCTGCTGGTCCGGTTGTCGTACGGGCCGGTTAGTCCTGAGCCGGTCACATCAAGCCGCGCTCGCTCAGACTGGTCCACGCCCCATCTGGGGTGACGATGAGGTGGTCGAGCACCGGCACGTCGAGCAGCTTCCCAGCTTCGACGAGACGTTTCGTCACCTGTACATCTTCCCGGCTCGGCTCGGGGTTGTTCGAGGGGTGGTTGTGGCTGACGGCGATGCGCGCCGCGTTGGCAAGCAATGCGGGCTTGAATACGTCACGGGCAGAGACGAGCGCGGCGCTGATCGTCCCAACCGAGACGGTGTGTAGCCCGATCACGCGGAGGTTCGTTGCGAGGAGCGCCACGGCGAAGTGCTCGCGGTCCTTATCGCGGAGGTAGTCAGCGAAGAGACGACCGAGGTAGTCGGGGCAGTTCATCGTTGGTCCGGCGTAGTCTCGGACCTTGCGCATGGCGATCTCGAAGACCGGGGTGAGGTGCGGATTCGGTGGTCGCCACGGCTCAACATGGCTAGCAGAATCGACTGTCTTGTTGACAGTCATCGACGAGGTAAACAGGGAGAGTTGGTTGCGGGTGGAGCGTTGGTTGCGGGTGGAGCGTTGGTTCTTGGTCATGATGTAGTCGGTGTAAACAGCAAGAGGCCGACGCTCTCGGGGAGCGCCGACCTCTGCCGGTAGTAGTAGAATGGGATCGGTTGTGCTTGCTGTGTCAGACTGCGCCGGGACGCATCCGTAGCGCTACCTGCGTGGCTTCCTCGCCACCGTAGCCGTCGCCGCCGACATCTATGCCGAGTGCGTGCTGAAGCGCCGCTGTGGCCTCACCAGCGCGCGCGTAGAGGACGCGGCATAGGAGGCGGTACTGGTCGCCAGCGACACCTTCGATGCCGACGAGGTGGGCGCTCACTCCAAACCGGGTGAGCGGACGCAGCGACGGCGCATAGTCACCGACCTCGCCGATCTCGTCGCCGCCGTATGAGACGACGAGGCGCTCGCTCTCCTCATGCACGCCGAGCGTAGTCCCGAAGGGCAGACGCGCACGAGCACACCTCCATAGGGCAGGCTGTACCGATTCGCTCTGCAAGTCAGCGAAGACGGCGAAGTGATGGAGCCGGAACCGGAGACTGAGCGCGAGGCTGTCGAGCACATCGCTGGTCAGCGCGTCCGGCTCAACGGAGCAGCGCTGGCGTGTGTGATCCGCCCAACGCTTCGCCTCGGAAGCCAGCCGCCGGGCGTAGGCACCCGCTGCATCTTGGCGTGCCGAGTAGCTCCGACTCGGCTCTGAGACAATGCTCGCGCTGGCGAGTTGGATAAGGGTGTGGACAGGGCGCACGTCGCCCCGTAGTTTGAGGGTGTTCATGACCTCGGCCCTCTAGCCGTGGTTTGATGGATCGGCTGTGCGGACACACAGCCGGTGCCGGGACCATCCCGGACTTGAGCCGGTCGCTGCCCACCTGTTGGGCGTGACCGAATACACCGCGCCCCGCCTCCTTCGTAGGGAAGCGGGGCGTTGTCGTTAATCTGCTCCCCTGCGCTCAGACAGGGAACGGAGAGGCTAGGTCTGGTTCAGTCGGCTCGCCGAGATGGCGTGCAGTGCGGACGGGCACGGTTACGTGACCGGGGGCACCTCGGAACGTCGCCTTCCAAATCGTCAGGTAGCATAGTGGGGGTTCGGACGTCACCACAAGTTTGCACCCTCCCGTATAGGCCGCAAATATAACGTTCTGCCGATGCCCCGTGCTATATATCAGAGCGCGCCAGGGAGCCGCAACTCGAACACGCTCCCCTCTCCTAGCCCTGAACTGCTAGCCGAAATCCGGCCTCCGTGCTGCTCTACGAGCCGCTGGGCGATGGCGAGGCCGAGGCCGCTCCCCTGCTCGCGGCGCACCTCGGGAGTGTCGGCTCGGTAGAACCGACTGAAGAGGCGTTCTCCCTCCTCCGCTGCGAAGCCCACGCCGGTGTCGGTGACGCTGGCGACGCCTTCTCTTGTGCCGGACGGTCCATCCTTGATCCGAACGTTTAGCTCGACGGTCCCGCCCGGCGGGGTGTACTTGATCGCGTTGTCGAGGAGGTTCTCAAGCGCCGTAGCTACGTGGGCCGGTGAGGCCAGGACGACGACGGCCTCCCCAATACAGCAGGTGACCTTGATGCCCCTGTCGGCAGCGACTGGGGCGACGCGGTCTACTAGTTCATGCGAGATGACCGCTAGGTCTACGGCCTCGGCGGTCGAAGCGTCAGCCGACTCTGCCCGAGACAGAGCGAGCAGGCTGGATACGAGACCGGTCATCCGGTCGATGTGGGTGCCGACAGCATGGAGGGCCGCCCGGTAGCCGTCGGGGTCACGGTCGCGCCGGAGTGCGACGTCCACCTCGCTTCGGGCTGCCGTGACAGGCGTGAGGAGTTCGTGCGCGGCGTCGGCTCGGAACCGGCGCTCTCGCTCGAACGCATCGTCGAGGCGTGAGAGAAGGGCGTTGAAGGCGGCGGCGAGATCACCGAGTTCGTCGCTGGGTCCGGCAGTCGTTGGGAGCCGCGTTCCCCGATCTCCCGGACCGATCCGCCCGGCGGCATCGGTGAGCGCCGCTACGGGCCGGAGCGCCCTCCGTGCCAGGGCATACCCGCTGAGGGCGGCCACGACCACGCCGAGCACGACGCCGAGAGCGAGGAGCCACCCCAGCCGGTGCATCTCGCGGTGAAGCGTGGACTCTACGCCTGCCACCCCGATCCACGCCGTCACCTCGCCGCGTTCGCTCAGCACCGGCTCGTACCGAGCACGCACATCGCCATGCGTATGGTACTCATCCTCCTCGTCCGAAGGTGGATGGAACTCGGCGTCTGGAAGGCGACCGTTGGCGAAGCGCACCACGCCGGAAGCCGTGAGGAGCCGGACGGCGTAGGGGGATGCCTCGGCGGCCTGGGCGAAGCGTTGCGGGGGCGATGTGGAGGCAGAGATGTCTGCTCCGGTCAGCACCGACGCGAGGCGTTCGGCCTCCCGCCCGAGGTCGGCGTCGAAGTCGCGGTGGAGCGTGAGATGGAACCCCGTGTAGAGAAAGGCCACGACGACGCCGAGGAGGAGCGTGAGGCTCAGCCCGTACCAGAGGGCCAGCCGGGTCGAGATCGAGAGCCGACGCATCCTACCCTCCGTGTTCGTCCCGTACGCGCTCGATACGCTCGTTCTCGATACGCTCGTCTTCGACGAGGCGATACCCGACGCCGCGCACCGTCTCCAGGCACACGCCCGTCGGTTCAGCCTCGGCCAGACGCTGCCGGAGACCCGACGCGGTAATGTCGATAGCGTTGTCGGTGACCTCGAACGCGGACCCCCACACGCGCTCGGCGATCCGCGTCCGTGACACGATCTCATCGGCGTGCCGGAGGAGCAGTTCGAGGAGGCGGAACTCTTTGTCGCGAAGGCCGAGGTCGTCGTTCTCGGCGTGTGCTGTGCGGCGGGCCGTGTCGAGGTGGACGCGTCCGAGACGAAGGTGGATGGGCTGAAGGCCAGGGGCGGCTTCGGGTGCCGACTGCGACCGGCGCAGGAGGGCGCGCAGCCGGGCGAGTAGCTCGTCGAAGGCGAACGGCTTGGAGAGGTAGTCATCGGCACCGGCGTCGAGGCCAGCCACGCGGTACTCGACATCACCGAGGGCGGTGAGCATGAGGACGGGCGCACCGATGCCGCCTGCGCGGAGGCGCTCGACGAGCGTTCGCCCGTCAAGGCGCGGGAGCCGCCAGTCAACGACGAGCGCGTCGTACTCGCCCACGAGGGCCTCAGCCAGCCCCCGCTGCCCGTCACCCTCGACGGTGACGGTGTAGCCTTCCTCCTCCAACCCGCGACGGACGGGCGCAGCGATGGCCTCCTCGTCTTCGACGATGAGGAGCCGGTACGGAGAGGTCGGGGCCGAAGGAGGCACGGCGGTAGAACCTGTGAGATCGTAAAGGTGCAGGAAAGGGCCGGTACAGGCGACCGTGTGCAAGTTACAGCCTTCACCCCGTCCTCTCCCATGCTCGCTGCCCTCTTCGTGCTCTGGCTCGCCCTCCTCGGCGCATGGTGGGCTGTGGGCCGCAGTCTCGGCCAGACCCTACCCGGTCACGCCGAGCCTGCTCGACGCCGACGTACTCTCTCCCTCGTCGTCCTCGCTGCCCTCACCACCACCGTCGGCCCTGCGTGGGCACAGGAAGCGAGCGCGCCTGCCCTCATGCCCGAACCCCGGAGCGTCACGCTCGACGAGGCGCTCGCGCTCTTTGCCGAGCATAACCTGGGGCTTCGCCTCGCTCGTGCTGAGACGGCTGAAGCCGAAGGCCGCGTCGTGCAGGCCCGCGCCTACCCCAACCCTTCGTTTGGCGCGTCGTTCGATCCGCTCTTCGGCGGGGACGATGCCGACGGGCTCCAGTACGAGACGGGAGCCACCGTCAGCCAGCGAATCGAGTGGGGCGGTCTCCGCAGTGCCCGGATGGAGGCCGCTGAGGGCCTCGTCACGGCGGCGCGGGCACGGGCGCGGGCCGACAGCCTCCGCCTCGCCTTCGAGGTCGTCCGTGCGTATGTGGACGCTGCCGCTGCCCAAGAGCGGGTAGACCGGCTCGGCGACGTGACCGCTGTTGTGCGTGCAGCAACGAACGCTGCCTCGGCGCGCTACGACGAGGGCGACCTCGCCGGGTTCGACCTCCGTAGGCTCCGCGTGGAGCAAGCACGCTACGAAACCGCCTCCGAGATCGCCGTGCTCGATGCGGCGGCGGCTCGACGCCGACTCGCTCTCTTGATCTTGCCCGACGATGCTATCGAAGACGGGATCGAAGTGGCTCCGGCCTCGGGGCTAGAGGCGCTCCCGCCCGAGGTGCTCCTCGCCGACGTGCTCGCCGCGGCGGAACGGAACCGCCCCGAGGTGGATGCCGCCCGCGCCGAAGTCGTGGCAGCCCGCGCCGCGCTGGAAGCGAGCAGGCTGGAGCGCCGACCCAGCCCGACGGTGTCGGCGGGCGTACAGCGCCAGCAGGGCGGCCTGTACGGTCCCACGGTAGCCCTGTCGCTCCCGCTCCCTGTCTTCGACCGCAACACCGGGCGGATCGTCGCCGAGCAGGCTCGCCTCGCCCAGGCCGAAACCCGGCTCACCCTCGCCGAGCGTCAGGTAGAGGCCGATGTGCGCCGTGCCTACGAGACGTACGCCTCGCTCGGTCGTCGCACCGCGCTCGTTCGGGACAACCTCCTCGACGGCACCGAAGGCCTCCTCGCCACCGCCCGCGTGGCCTACGGCGAGGGCGCGCTCTCGCTCGTCGAGCTTCTCGATGCCGCTGATGCTTACCGCGAGGCCCGCGTAGTCTCTGCCGACCTTCTCGCCGACTACACCGCTGCCTACTACGACCTCATCCGGTCGGCGGGCGGCACCCTCACGACCTCCTCACGTACCCCAGACACGCCATGACCCGCACGCTCCTCGCCTTTGCCCTCGTCGCCTTCGCGCCACTCGCGGGCTGCGGCAGCGACGATCACGCCCACGGCCCCGACACGCACATGCACGAAGACGAGGCCGCTGCTCCCGCCCCGACCACCCAGACTATGCTCGACACGACCGGCGCGGCACCCGACACCACCGGCTTCTTCGACGAGGCCGAGGCCGCCGCCGAGGAGGCGGGCACCCACACGCACGACGATGGCACGACGCACGCCCACGAGGACGACCAGACTCCCTAAGCCGATGCGGTCTCTCCTCTCTCTATCCTGCTTCGTGCTGGCAACCCTCGCCGTCGGCTGCACGGGCGGCACCGCTGCCGAGGACGACCACGGCCACGAGCACGGCGGCACTGCCGTCACGGTCTGGACTGACGCCAGCGAACTCTTCTTCGAGTACCCCACGCTGGTGGCCGGGCAGACGAGCGAGCCGTGGGCCGTCCACGTCACGCGGCTCTCGGACTTCGCGCCGATGACGGAGGGCAATCTCCGCCTTCGCTTCGAGCGACGCGACGGCGGGGCGTTCGTGACGGAACCGCTACCGCCCGCTCGGCCCGGCATCTTCACGCCGACACCGACGATCCCCGAGCCCGGCATCTACCGCCTCGTGGTCGAGGTCAACGGACCGCAGCTCACCGACCGCATCGTCGCTGGGGCTGTGCAGGTGTTCACGAGCGAGGACGAGGCCCCGCACCCGCCCGACCCGGTGGGCGAGATCACCTTCCTCAAGGAGCAACAATGGCCCATCGCCTTCATGGTCGAGGAGGCCGAAATCCGCGAGGTCGAACGCTCCATCGAGGCGCGGGGCGAGGTTATCCCGGCGGCGGGAGCCGAAGCCGTCGTGACGGCCCCTGTGGACGGGATCGTCCGGGCGAGCCGACCGCCCGGCGAAGGGCAGAGTGTCCGCGCTGGACAGACGCTCGCGGCGGTACAGCTTCCCGGTGCCGGTGGCGGCGGGGTGACGGCTGCCGACCTCGTATCGGTGCGGGCGCGGATCGAGGAGCTAGAACGCGAGACCGCCCGCGTCGAGCGGCTCTACGCCGTCGAGGCCGTACCGCAAACCCGGCTGCTGGAGTCCCGGCACGCCCTGGAGACGGCTCAGGCCGAACTCGCGGCGCTCCGGGGCGGCGGTGCAGCAGGCGATGCCATACCCGTTACCGCACCGATCTCGGGCGTTGTCGCCGAGCGGATGCTCTCGCCCGGTGCCCGCGTCGTGGCCGGGCAGCCGCTCTACCGGATCGTCAACCCCCGCAACCTCCGGCTTCGTCTGGATATCCCGGCGCGCTATGCCGCCGAAGGACTCGACGCCGAAGACGCCGTGTTTACCGTTGAGGGCGGGGACCGTCGGTACCGAGCCGAGGGTCGCGTTGGGGCTGCGCCCGTGATCGATCCCAACACCCGGACGCTCCCCGTCCATCTCGCTGTGCCAAGCGAGGACGGTACGCTCCGTGCCGGTATGCTCGCCGATGCGCTTGTCTTTCTCGGCGGGCGCGAGCGCGGGATGACGATCCCCGTCGCTGCCGTGCAGGAAGAGGACGGCCAGCCCGTCGCCTACGTGCAGACCGGCGGTGAGTCGTTCGCCCGGCGACCGCTCCGCCTCGGCCCCTCCGACGGCGAGTTCGTCATCGTCGAATCCGGCATCGAAGCGGGCGAGATGGTCGTGACCGAAGGGGCCTATGCCGTCCACCTCGCCTCACTCAACACCTCCGAGATCGGCCACGGCCACGCCCACTGACCATGCTTGACCGCATCATCCGTTGGTCGCTCGACAACCGCGTCGCTACCCTCTTCGGCGCGGCGGTCCTGCTTGCGCTCGGCGCGTGGGCCGCGCTCTCGACGCCCGTGGATGTCTTCCCCGACCTCACGGCCCCGACTGTCACCGTTCTCACCGAAGCGCACGGGATGGCTGCCGAGGAGGTCGAAAGCTTGGTGACGTTCCCCGTCGAGACGGCGGTGAACGGAGCCTCCGGCGTGCGCCGCGTCCGCTCGGCCTCCAGCCAGGGCATCTCCATCGTGTGGGTCGAGTTCGACTGGGGCACCGATATCTTCCGCGCCCGGCAGGTCGTGAGCGAGAAGCTGCAACTCGTCGGGGCGGGCCTGCCGCCGGGCGTCGAGCCACCGGTCCTCGCGCCCGTCACGTCGATCATGGGTGAGATCCTCCTCGTCGGGCTGACGAGCGGCACCCACTCCCCGATGGAGGTCCGTGCTGCCGCCGACTGGCAGGTCCGCCGCCGTCTCCTCGCCGTGCCCGGCGTCGCGCAGGTGGTCCCCATCGGCGGTGCCGTCAAGGCGTATCAGGTGCTCGTGAACCCGTCGGCACTTCGGGGCTACGACGTGTCGCTGCACGAAGTCGTCGAGGCCGCTGAGGCGTCCAACCTCAACGCGGCGGGCGGCGTCTACCAAGCGAGCGGTCGCGAGGTGCTCATCCGGGGCATCGGTCGTGCCCGCGACGTAGACGACATCGCCCGCACCGTCGTCGCCACGCGCGGCGGGGTTCCCGTCCTCCTCGGCGACGTGGCCGACGTTCGGATCGGTGAGCAACCCCGGTTCGGTACGGCCTCTGTTGACAGTCAGCCCGCCGTCATCCTCTCGGTCCAGAAGCAGCCCGGTGCCAACACGCTGGAGCTGACAGAGCGGATCACGGGCGAACTGGCAGCGATCCAAGCGCAACTCCCCGACGGGATGGCGGTCAACCCCGCGCTCTTCCAGCAGGCGGACTTCATCGAGGTCGCCGTGGACAACGTCGTCGAGGCACTCCGCGACGGGGCGATCCTCGTCGTCGTCATCCTCTTCCTCTTCCTCTGGAACGTCCGCACCACCTTCATCTCCGTCCTCGCGATCCCGCTCTCGCTCGCCGTCGCGCTTCTTGTGATGAAGGCGCTCGGGGCGACGATCAACACGATGACGCTGGGCGGCCTCGCGATTGCCATCGGTGCCCTCGTGGACGACGCCATCATCGATGTCGAGAACGTGTTCCGGCGGCTGCGGGAGAACCGGGCGCGGCCTGATGGGGAACGGCAACGGGCACTCGCTGTCATCTACGAAGCGTCGAAGGAGGTGCGCGCCCCCATCCTGAACGCGACGCTCATCATCACCGTCGTCTTCCTTCCGCTCTTCTTCCTGTCGGGCGTCGAGGGCCGGATGCTCCGTCCGCTTGGGTTCGCCTACGTCGTCTCCATCGCGGCCTCGCTGATGGTGGCCGTGACGGTGACGCCGGTGCTCTGCTCGTTCCTCCTCCCCGACACGGCGGCGGTAGGGCGCGAGCGCGAGAGCTGGCTCGTCGAGCGGCTCCAGGCGCGGTACCGTCGGACGCTCGACTGGGTGCTCGGCCACACGCGCCCCGTCCTCATCGGCGCTGCCGCCTTCGCCCTCACGGCCCTCATCGCGTTCCCGTTCCTCGGGCGCGGGTTCCTGCCGGAGTTCCAGGAGGGCACGCTCGTCATCAGCGCCGTCACGGTACCGGGCACAGGGATCGACGAGAGCGACCGAATCGGGCAGCAGGCCGAGGCGATCCTCCTCCAGCACCCGGCTGTCGCCGGGACGAGCCGTAGGACGGGCCGGGCCGAACTCGACGAACACGCCCAGGGTGCGAACGCCGCCGAGATCGATGTCCGGCTGGACCTCGAAGAGCACGAGATGGAGGAGGTACTCGCCGACCTGCGGGACGCCCTCGCCGTGCTCCCCGGCACGAACATCACCATCGGGCAACCCATCGGCCACCGCATCGACCATATGCTCTCGGGTACGCGGGCCTCTATCGCCGTCAAGGTGTTCGGCCCCGACCTCTACGAACTGCGCCGAATCGCCGAGGGCGTCCGCGCCGCCGTCGAACCCATCGAAGGCGTCGTAGACCTCGCCGTCGAGCAGCAGGCCGACGTGCCGCAACTCCGCATCTACGCCGACCGGAGGCGGATGGCCTCCTACGGGGTGACACCCGCCGCGCTCGGCGAAGCCGTGGACGTGGCGTTTGCAGGCGAGGCGGTCTCGCAGATCCGCGAAGGGCAGGAAGCGTACGACCTCGTCGTCCGGTTCGACGAGAGCGCCCGGGGCGATGCCGAGTCCGTGCGGGCCGCGCTCGTAGACACCCCGCTCGGCCCGAAGGTCCGCCTCGATCAACTCGCCGATATCCGCTCGGAGCGAGGCCCCAACACGATCACACGGGAGAACGTCCAGCGCAAGCTCGTCGTCTCGGCGAACGTGGCCGGGCGCGACGTGGGAGGCGTGGTAGACGAGATGCGTGCCGCAGTCGCCGAAGCCGTCGAGATGCCGGAAGGGTACTTCGTCGAATACGGGGGGCAGTTCGAGAGCGCTCAGAGCGCGACGCGGACGATTGCTCTGCTCTCGCTCCTCTCGCTCGCCCTCATCTTCGTCATCCTCTACCAGCAGTTCGGGAGCGGACGGACGGCGCTGCTCTTGCTCGTCAACCTCCCGCTTGCCCTCACCGGCGGCGTCTTCGCGCTGCTGCTCACCGGCGGCGAACTCAACGTGGCCGCGCTCGTCGGGTTCGTGACGCTCTTCGGGATCGCCGTCCGCAACGGCATCCTGCTCGTCAGCCACTACCAGCACCTCTTGGACGAGGGCGCGTCGTTCCGCGAGACCCTCGTGCGCGGCTCGATGGAGCGGCTGAACCCGATCCTCATGACGGCGCTGACCGCCGGGCTGGCGCTCATCCCCCTCGCCCTCGGCGGCGGGGAGCCAGGCAAGGAGATCCAGACACCGATGGCAATCGTGATCCTCGGCGGCCTCCTCACCTCGACGTTCCTCAACATGGTCGTCGTCCCCGCCCTCTTCGCTCGGTTCAGCAGTGAGAATCAGCTTCGACCGGCAGACACCGCAGCAGAGCGTACTCTATCACCGAGTTAGCCTGGGCCAGGTAAGACTGATGCCTGCGAATAAGTGTGTGGTCCCTCACCGCCAATAGCCGATGCGGGAATGCCAAACCCTGCTCTACGGGGCCAGAACTGGCGATCCGAGACACGAACCGACATAAGTTCTAACCCCGCAAGGAGTGGCGAACTGCGGGTATTCGACGCTATACGCGCGCTCCGCAGCAGCGAAGCACGGCTTCATCACCTAGCCTCAAACGCCGACCTAATACGCTCTGCATAGATATCGTCAGCGATAGAACAGTAGCGCATCGTCGTTGCAATGTCGGCGTGCCCTGCAAACCGCTGAACGATAGGCAGCGGGACACCGCGCTCGATGAGTCTGGTGATAGCGGTGTGCCGAAGACCGTGGAATCCGACTTCGTTGATCTCTGCCTTCCGTGCGTAGAGTGCGAAGCGCTGCGATAGATAGTCGGGGTTGACGCCTCCCCGCGAGTGCTGGAACACGGCTTCGCCGCTGGAGGCAATGCCCACTGACTGACGTTGCAAACGCTCCAGTACGAGAAGGGCGGGCGGGGCAAGCGGGACCTTCCTCTCGGTGCCGCTCTTGGTCTGGAAGCCCTCATCACAAGCAACGGTGAGAACACGGTTGTCTATGTCTACGGCTCGCCAGCGGAGGTTCACTGCCTCGGCTCGGCGCAGACCCGTGTTGACAGTCACGATGACGATATCGCGTAACCAGCGTATTGATGCAGGCCCAGCTTCGATAGTGGTAATGAGACGTATCACCTCCTCCTCGCTGAGCGCCTTTGGGAATCGCCTGGGCACACGGCGGAGCCTGACATCGCACGTAGGGTCTGCTGCTATCACACCCTGATCGACGCAGTACCGGAAGAACGTGCTGAGATGCTTCGTATACGTTCTCCTCGTCACATCACCCGTCGGGGTAGAGTCTAGCCACCCCTCGATGTAGGTGGCTGTAACCTCGGCGACGCGGCAACCGTTGGGCAGGAAGGCGGCAAAACGGCCTATGATGTCGTGGTAGGTTCTCCTCGTGCTCGCCGTACGGTGTGCTCTTGTCTCGAAGAAGGCTTCTGCTGCGTCTGTCACCGTCTCGAACGGCGGCGGTGCCTCTGGCTCTATGGCCTCGGTCGCGGGATGCACCGGCCGCCAGGGGTCGTAGACTCCGGCAGCGTATTCGTACTCCAGCTTGTGCCGGAGCTTCTCAGCCTCTCGCTTAGTCCGAACCCGTAGCGGGACGCGCTTGCGCTTTGGTCGCTTCGAGGCGTTGTAGAACTCGATGTAATAGAGGTTGCCCTGTTTCGTGAGGCTTGCCATCCGTGATCTCCCGCGGACTGAGTCCGCGTTCTGCATGAGAGGTCACGGGACGTTGCTGGATCACGATAGCAGACTGCGCTGCACTAGACTGCTACCATAGTGCTATAATCGGGCAGACACTGCGCTAAGAAGGCCGCTGTTTGGCGAAACGGGCGTGTTCTCGTCGGGCTCATAACCCGAAGACCGCAGGTTCGAATCCTGCCCCCGCTACCAACCGACAGGCCCTCCGGCGAACGCTGGCAGGGCCTGTTTTCGTT